>CAKVFE010000005.1 GCA_934746645.1 uncultured Clostridia bacterium | reverse complement strand
CTATTTCAAAAAGAGAGATATTTACTCCTGTCATGTATGTCTATATACAATTCAGTCGTAAATATCTCTCTTTTTTTATACCTTCATCTCAAACCTGTGTGAAAATTCTTTCTTTGTATATATTAAAACATATTGACTTCTTTTATATTCAGTCGCCAATTCTTTTTTCTTTCTCATAACTTCATTTAAAATCTATTTGTAAATACACTACATATCTACATATTTAAAAGCATTATACTCCTGTCATATATTTAAATATTATTCAGTTGTATTATGCTTTTTTGCCTCCTTCTTCATCTGATTTTTTGAATAAACCTTTTTATTTACATATATTTTATATTTACAGATTAAAAAAGATATTTACTCCTGTCATGTATGTCTATATACAATTCTGTCGTAAATATTTCTCTTTTTTTTATACCTTCATCTCAAACCTGTGTGAAAATATTTCCTTTGTATATATTTATATCTCCTAATTATATATATTATTTTTACCTTTATTTTTCTTACTTACATTATTATTTTTGTCTTATATATTTTATTTATAAACTATAAGTTTATTTTTAGAATTGTTAAATAATATCTTAATTTTAATCTATTTTAAATTTTCTTATGTATTTTTCATATTGCATTATTTTTTGAAATATACTATACTTAAGATAATTTTTTAGCATAGGAGAAATTATGGCAAAAATAATTAAATTGCGTAATGGTGCAGTGTTATTGTATCATCACAACACTCAATCAAAAGCTACAGCATACAGAGTAGGTATACTTCGTGGTGGTTATTTGGATAAAAATACTGGTATATCACATTTGTTTGAACATATGTTGTTTAAGGGTACATCTAAATACAACAACGAAGAACTATCAACTTTAATTAGAGATAACTTTAGTAACATCAATGCATCAACAGCTGGTGATTATATGGTTATAAGAAGTTATGAAAGTAACAAAAAATTGAAATCTGCTTTAGCTATCAGTTCGGAAATGTTATTGGATAGCGTTTTCCCTGAAGAAGAACTAAAGAAAGAAAAAGAAGTTGTCAAACAAGAAATAGTTAGAGCCAATGACGATATTCAACGCATAGCTACATTCAACCTAAACACTATGGTGTACAATTATCCCGAAATGAAATCAAAAACACTTGGTGATGTAAACAAGATGATGGCTATAAAGCGTAGTCAATTGCTAAAATACAGAAAAGACAATGTAATTAGAGAAAACTTTATTGCTAGTGTTAGTTCTAATTTACCAGCTTTTGTTATTAAAAGATATATCAACAAATATTTTGTAGACAAACTTGAGTGTGGTAACGCCAATACTTTTGACCCAGCAGACCTTACTATCAATGGTGATTCTAAAATGATAGTTGATACTTTAGATAGAAAAAAAGTAGTTATGAAAGTTGCATTACCAAGTATTGGATTTGAAGATGTTAAAGAATCATTTTTACTATCAAGAGTATTTTCTTATGCGTCAGGTATAAAAGGACCATTATTTAATCATTTTAGAGAAAAGAATCAACTTGTATACTCAGTATCTTTAAGACGCTGGTGCAACAAACATTCTGGTCTTATTATATTTGATATTGAAACTAGTGCAGATAAAGTTAATGATTGTTTTTATGCAATTAGAGATTTTGTCGCAGAAATTAAACAGGGCATAGCTCAAAAAGAAGTTGATAGACTTAATGAAAAACAAGATGAAAGCGAAGACCGTTTTGTTGGACATCCAATGGATTATTGTGCTAACTATATGTACGATTATATGGATAGAAAAGAGTTTATTAAGCCTAGAGTTTATAAAAAATTAAAGAAACAAGTTACAAAAGAAAATCTTGATAGAGTTATTGCTGACAACTTCAATTTTGATAAAATATTTATCTCAATTGTTGGACCAATCAATAAAAAAGATGTATTTAGTATGTCTAAGATAACTAAAATATTAAAGCCTTAAAATATTTACTTATTCGCATATATATGATATAATACATATAATTAATAATGTGGCAACGCCACATTTTTAATTTAAAAAATTTATTTAATTATAGGAGTTTTAATTATCGTGATACCTCTCCCGAACTTACTTTTAAAAGTACAATTTAGTCCAGTAGATGCAATTTTAATTGTTGCAGTTATATTTCTAATAATATGCTCAGCATTCTTTTCAGCGAGCGAAACAGCTTTTTCAACAGCCAACCTTATAAGGATAAAAAATAACGCTGATGACAAAGTTAAAGGTGCTAGAAAAGCACTTTGGATTATGGAACATTATGACAAAGCTTTGGCAACAATATTGGTAGGTAACAACTTAGTTAATATTGCTAATACAACTATATGTACTATTTTGTTTGGTAAATTTATTCTTAATCCTACACTTGCTAATGTACTTAATACTATTATAGTAACTATTGTTATTTTGATATGTGGTGAAATAACACCAAAGAATATGGCAAAATCCAATGCTGATAAATGGGCATTAAAATTTTCTGGTATATTATTCTTTTTAATCAAAGTGTTGACACCAATTACATATCCATTTTATGCATTGCAAAAAGCTATGCTTAAAAAGATGAAAAATGAAGACAATCCAACAGTTACTGAAGACGAATTGGGTAGCATTATTGATACTATGGAAGAAGAAGGTGTCTTAGATAGTGAAGACGCTGATATATTCCAAGGAGTTATGGACTTAGATACTCAAAGTGTTTATGATATTATGACCCCTAGAGTAGATGTAGTGGGAGTTGATATCGAAGATGATATTAGTGAGTTAGAAAAAACATTTATTGAAAGTGGTTTTTCAAGAATCCCAGTTTACAAAGAAGATAAAGACCATATTATTGGTATAGTCCATCAAAAAGATTATTTTAAAAAGATTGTTGCAAAAGAAAAAATTAGTATAAAAGACATTATGACTGAACCTATTTATGTCGCTGAAAATATGAAAGCCAACGACCTAATTAGATTGATGCAATCAGAGAAAAAACATATGGCAGTCGTTATTGACGAGCACGGTGGTACAAGTGGTATTGTTACATTTGAAGACGCTGTTGAAGAAATGCTTGGTGATATATATGACGAGCACGATGATGATGTAGTTGATAGTTATATTGTTAAGACTGGCAACAACCAATATGATGTTAATCCAGATATTGACTTAGAAGAATTGTTTGATTATTTAGAAATTGAACATATGCCTGAAACTGAATATACTTCTTTAGGTGGATATTTGTATAGCTTGTGTGAAAATTTACCTGAGATTAATCAAGAATTAGATGTTGTTACTGTTGACGAACAACTTGATGATCACGCAGATGTGGTTAAGAAAACAGTTAAGTTGAGATTTATTATTACAGCTGTAGAAGATAGAAGTATTGAAAAGGTTAAACTTATTGTTGAACCAACAACAGATACTCCTGCGACAAAGTCTTTAAGAGATGTTATAAAACATAAAGACCATAAAGACGAAGAAAATAATAATGACGATAAAAAGTCAGAATAAATTGTATTTAAAAGTAAAACATAGCTTATCATAGCTATGTTTTTTTTGTCGTTAATATTAATATTTTAATTCACAAATAATTAGAAAATTGACTATTCTATACAATAAAATTCGACTTATAAATCATTTTATAACTAAATTTTGGATAAAATTAAATAAAAATCACATTGTTTGGGGAAACTTAGTTTTGATTATATCATATAAAAAAATTAAGAATTGTAGTTAGGGAGTACAATTATGATAAAATTAAAACAACTTCGTCTTCAAAAGGGATTGAGTCAAAAGGAATTGGCTAGTAGTTTAGGAATAGCATACAAAAATTATAATACATACGAACTTGGTAGAGCTATGCCTGATGTAGATACTTTAATTAAGATAGCCAATTTTTATCATGTAAGTTTGGACTATTTATGTGGTAACGAATTTCATAGAATAGAGTTAGGATTTTTATCAGAAACTAAAGAAGCAGTTGTAAAAGCTGTAAAAGATTTAAGTGATAATCAATGTGAAAAAGTGTTGTCATATATTTGTGGTATGACTGATAAGTGTGATAACGATTACAAACAATGTTAAGTTGTGTTTGTATTTCTATTTTATTTGACTAAATAATAGTCTAAATATATACTCTTAATAGATGTATATGCAATTTTTATTGCTAAAAGGAGAAATTGATGTCTAGGAATGAAGTCGCAATATTAGACTTTGGTTCTTCCAGAATTAGTATTTTGGTAGGAGTTAAAGGTGTCAATAATACATTCAAAATTATAGCATCTGGAAGTAGCGAATATGCTGGATTTTTAGATGGCGAATTTTTGGAACCTGACAACTTGGCTTCTGCTATTTCTTATGCAAAAAACCAAGCCGAAAATGTTTATGGTAAAAAAATAAAAAGACTTTATGTGGGTGTCCCTACAGAATTTTGCTGTAATACACTAGAACATATTAGTATGAACTTAAACAATAGAGTTAGAGTAAAACAAAAGACTATAAACAAACTATTTGAAAATTCTAATATAAGCTATCCAGATAGAATTATTATTAACAAAACTCCAATATATTTT
The DNA here is from genome assembly GCA_934746645.1 of uncultured Clostridia bacterium. Classification (GTDB taxonomy): domain Bacteria; phylum Bacillota; class Clostridia; order Christensenellales; family UBA1242; genus UBA6345. Next base: position 4,905 of record CAKVFE010000005.1, on the reverse strand, counting down.
GTGTTAGATGATGGTAACCATGTTCTTAATCCAATAGGTTGTATTACTTCGACATTGTCAGTATTGTCAAGCTATATTTCTATTGAAGAGAGTTTTTATAGATTTTTAGATACTATCTTTTGCGAAATAGGTGTTTATACTATCGAACTTATAAGTTCGGCGCTTGCTGAAAGTTTGTATTTGATAGAACCTGAGTTAAGACAAAATGGTGCAATACTTGTAGATTGTGGATATATTACTACTAGTGTAAATTCGATATATTTTGAAGGTGTAACCGATTTAAGAAGTTTTTCACTTGGTGGTGGATACATAACAAGTGATATTATGGAAGTTTTAAAGATACCATTTGATTGTGCTGAACAACTTAAACGAAAAGTTTTGTTGTCAATCGAACCTACAAAAGATGATACTTATGAAGTTGTGGTTGACCACGAAATAAAAAGTTTTTCTGCTAGATTGGTCAATGATATTAGTCTAGCTAGGATTGATATGATAGTTGATGGCATAATAAAATGTATTCATAGTTTTAAAAACAAAATTGATGATGATACTATTGTTTATTTGACAGGTGGTGGACTTGCATACTTAAAAGGTGTTGTTCCATATATTGAAACTAAACTAAAACGCAAAGTGGTTGTGGTTACTCCAAAACCATTGCAGTTTGCAAAACCTGATTTGTCAAGTTCGCTTAGTCTTGTCGACTCAGCTATTAATATTGAAGAAAAATAAAATAAATTTGGTTAAGTATTTTAAATAAGTTTAATATTTATTAAATTTGTGTTAGAATAATTGTGTTAAAAATTAAAAATATAAATGCTATTAAGAGGTAACTATGTACGACGATAATATAAGTCAAATTTGTAATATCAAAGTTATTGGCGTTGGCGGTGGTGGTAACAATGCTGTTAACCGTATGGTTAATGCAAATATAAAGAGTGCAGAATTTATTGCTGTTAATACAGATAAGCAAGCACTACTAATGAGTAAAGCTCAACACCGTGTTCAAATTGGTGAAAAATTAACTCGTGGTTTGGGTGCTGGTGCTGACCCTGAGATTGGTCTTAAAGCAGCTGAAGAAAGTAGAGAAGTATTAAGTGATTTGTTAAAAGATACCGATTTGGTATTTATTACTGCTGGTATGGGTGGTGGTACTGGTACAGGTGCTGCTCCAGTTATTGCAAGTATTGCTAAAGAACTTGGTGCTTTAACTATTGCTGTTGTTACAAAACCATTTGTTTTTGAAGGCAAACGCCGTATGGATAATGCTGAAAAGGGTATTAAAGAACTTAAAGGTGTTGTAGATACATTGGTAGTTATCCCTAATGACAAACTTTTAAAGATTGTACCAAAGGGCACACCTATTATAGAAGCGTTCAGAACTGCTGATGATGTATTGCGTCAAGGTATTCAAGGTATATCTGACCTTATTGTTACACCAAGTCTTATCAACCTAGACTTTGCTGATGTAAAAACTATCATGAAAAACAAAGGCTTAGCTCATATGGGTATTGGTCGTGGCAAAGGTGACAACCGTACTATTGAAGCTGTTAGACAAGCTGTATCTAGTCCATTGCTAGAAACAACTATTGAAGGTGCTACTGGTATTATTATCAATATTAAAGGTGGCTTAGACTTAACACTAGAAGAAGTTTATGAGTCAGCGGCATTGGTAAAAGAAGTTGTAGACCCAAGTTGTAACATTATATTTGGTTCTGGTATTGATGAAAATATGGACGAAGAAGTCGAAATTACTGTTATTGCTACTGGGTTTAGTGGTGCAACACTTACAGATGATATGAAAGAAGAAGTTAGACGCACAGTTAATACTGATGCAGAAAGAGCTAGCGAATTTGTAAGAAATGATACCAATTCTAGAGTTTTTGATTCTGAAGACAATGAAGATGAAGAAGTTGAAGAACCAAAACAACAAGCAATGACTAGCCGTGTAGAAATTGATGATACAAAAATACCGCCATTCCTACGCAAAATTAAAAATAAAAGATTTTAATTGATTTGTGACTATTAAAAACACTATTTGATAAAAATAGTGTTTTTTTTGTTTTATTCTTTTTTATAAAAATTAGTCTAAAAATATATATTATTTTATACTTGAATTAATGGAAATTTATATCGAGTATGTAATAATAGACAACTTAATAATCAATTATTTGATACTTTCTTTTACAGATTATGTACTTAAATTAAAATGTAAAAAGAGATTAAAATGGTTAAGTAGTATTGTTGGTACAATAGTCGCAGTTTGTTTGCCACTAATAACTATTAATACAGGAATAGTTGTTTTAGATAAAATATTGATGTTGGCTATAAAAATTTCATTAGGAATAGTGATGACATTAATAATTAAAAAGTATAAAAATTTTAAAGAGTTTATAACTTCTTTTATGCTATTTTTAACAACAACATTTGTATTTGGTGGGTTATGTTTTGGACTAATATATCTACTTGGATTCAATACTACATTTAGTGGTGTAATAATCAATGGATATGAGATACCAATAAGTTTGATTATTTTGTTGATATTTATGTACTTTAAAATAATCTCAAAATTGGTAAAAGTGTTAAGACATAAAAATACATACTCTGATTATTATTACGAAGTTAAATTTGTTGATAACAAAACAACAATAACTGGATTTTTAGATAGTGGTAATCAACTAAATGAAGATGAGGGTGGTATTATAGTTATCAATTTTAAAACATTGTTAAAACTCTATCCCAATATCAATATAAAAAATATTATTGTGGGAGATTTGAAAAATTCTGGATTAAAAAATGCACATTTTATCAACTTAGTCAATTCGAGTGGTAAAAGCAAAATGTTGACATTTACTATGGAGAAAATAGAAATTATTGATAGTAAAGAAAATGTAATAACATTATGTAATCAACAAGTAGGATTGGCAAAAGCAAGTTTTGCAGGTAAATTTGATTGTTTGTTAAGTCCTAGTTTGATAGGTCAAAGGAGATAATATGTTTAAACTACTTATAAAACTCATTAACAAAATATTTTTTAAAAATGCTGACAATTTATTGTTTTATCTATGTAATGATAGTGCTTTGCCACAAGCGTTGAGCGAAGAAACTGAAAAAGAATATATAATGATGTTGGATACCAATCCAGAACTAGCAAAACAAAAATTGATTGAACACAATCTTAGATTGGTGGTATACATTGCTAAAAAATTTGAAAATTCCGAAACAGAGTTGGAAGATTTGATAAGTATAGGGAGTATTGGACTTATTAAAGCAATCAATTCGTTTAGGTCTGATAAAAATATAAAAATAGCAACTTATGCTAGTAAGTGCATTGAAAATGAGATATTAATGCATTTGCGTAAACTTTCAAAAATCAAACAAGAAATAAGTTTGAGTGAACCATTGAAAAGTGATTCTGACGGCAACGAACTTATGCTTTGCGATGTTGTTCCTAGTGAAGACAATACACCTGAAGGAAATCTTAGCAATAGCACGGAAATAAAATTGTTGTGGCAAATCATTAATAAACTTAATTCTAGAGAAAGAGAAATAATGATTTTAAGATTTGGTTTGAACGGCGAAGACGAACAAACTCAAAAAGAAGTGGCAGAGTCACTCAATATAAGTCAGAGCTATATAAGTAGATTGGAAAAGAAAATTGTTAAGCGTATTAAAAAAGAAATGTTAAAAATTTCATAAGTTTTTTTAAAATTTTGCAATGTCCTATTGGAGTGCGATTGAACTTGTTTTTGTTATATTTCACTAAAAAACAATATGTATATTTAACTTACATTTGGAAAACATAAGTTAAAAATATTGTTTGAGGTGTATATGGGAAATAAAGTTGAAATTACTGGCGTTAATACTTCTACTTTACCAAAACTCAACGGGAAACAAATGTCAGAACTTATGATAAGAATAAAAAATGGTGATAAATTGGCTAGAGATGAATTTGCTTATGCTAATATGAGATTGGTGCTAAGCGTGGTTCAAAGATTTAATGCTCCAAAAGAAAATATGGACGATATATTCCAAGTTGGGTGTATTGGACTTATGAAAGCAATAGATAATTTTGATGTAGGACTGAATGTTAAATTTTCTACTTACGCAGTGCCTATGATTGTAGGAGAGATAAAACGATTTTTGAGAGATAACAATTCGGTTAGAGTGTCAAGAAGTCTTAGGGATATTGCTTATAGAGCATTAAAAGCAAGAGAAGAGCTTTCAAAAGATAGGGTGGAAGAGCCTACTATTGAAGAAATTGCAGAGTTAATTGATGTAAAAGTAAAAGATGTGGCGATTGCTTTAGATGCAATTTCTACACCAATTAGTTTAGGCGACCCTGTCTACAATGACGGAGATGACACCATTTATCTTATGGATCAAGTATCAGACAGCAAAAATAGTGAAGAAATTTGGCTGGAAAATATTAATTTGAAAGAAGCATTGAAAAAACTTAACCCAAGAGAAAAAGAAATTTTGATGCTAAGATACTATATTGGCAAAACCCAAATGGAAGTTAGTCAAGAAGTCGGTATAAGTCAGGCTCAAGTTAGTAGACTGGAAAAAACAGCTATTGACCAGATTAAAAAGAGTTTTTAAAAAGTGGAGCGTTCCACTTTTTATTTTTTTTGTTTATTTTAAGTTTTATTTTAAATAATTTTAATATGTATTATACCTATATATATAAATATAAGTATTAAAATCCATTACTAAATATAGTTAATATAACAATACAATAAAATATATTTTTACTCTTAATACTCCAAAATGGTATATTTTTCATTTTAAAATATATGGTTAAAATGCACAAAAGTTAAGTGGAAATGTTAAAAAGTAGAAACACACGGAGGGGACGATGGAGATAAAAGAGAGATAAAGAAAAAGTTTTAAAAAAAAGTTTAAAAA
>CAKVFE010000004.1 GCA_934746645.1 uncultured Clostridia bacterium | reverse complement strand
CTATTTCAAAAAGAGAGATATTTACTCCTGTCATGTATGTCTATATACAATTCAGTCGTAAATATCTCTCTTTTTTTTATACCTTCATCTCAAATCTATGTGAAAATATTTCTTTTGTATATACTTAGAGCATAATACTTCTGTCATATATTCATATATTATTCAGTCGTATTATGCTTTTTGCTTCCTTCTTTATCTGATTTTTTGAATAAACCTTTTATTTACATATATTTTTTATTTACTTTTTTATTTATAAGTCTTATTAAGGTAACAAAATTGAAGATTTTTGCATATTTATATTGATATTTGCATTTGTTTATGGTAGACTACATACTCGAGTGCAAAAAGAGTGCTAGCAATAGTACTGTCTTTTTTTAAACGAAAAATACAAAAAAAGGAGAGATAAATATGTGGAAAATTGTTTTGGCATTTTGTGTATGCCAGTTGATTAATGTTATTTTATCAACATTAAAAAGTGTTATTACTATAAAAGGTGGAAAAGGACTTGCTGCTATCAGTAATGCAGTTGCTTATGGTTTTAATACTATTGTTATAAAAGTTATTGCCAATGTAGATATGTGGATAGCTGTAACAGTTGCTATTATCTGTAATTTAGTAGGTGTATATTTTGCTTTATGGCTTACAGAAAAGATGAGAAAAGACCAATTGTGGAAAATTACTGTTACTGTACCTGCTGAAAATTATGACGCTCTAATTGACAATTTGAAAGAATATGACATTAGTTACATAAGTTACGAAACACATTCTAGTGGAAAATATAAAGTATTAGATGTATTTTCTAAACATAAAAAAGAATCAAAAATTATCCGTAATTTATTTAATTTGTATAATGCAAAATATACAATTCTTGCCAACGATGGTACTCTATAATAAATTGTAAGGTGAAATTATGTATATCAACTACAAATATCATTTAATAAAAATAAAAAAAGATGTGTAAGGTTATTAGATTTACACATCTTTTATTTTTTTATTCGTTTACTTGTTTAGCTACACTTATTAATCCGTGATATAGATTTTTAAATGAGTCTTCATCCATATCTACAGCAAGCTTAAAGTTGGTTGGGTGATTGACAATATTGGATACCAATACGCCTTTGCCATTATAATATTTAATTTCTGGTTGTACATATTCGGTTTTGAATAGTGAAGGTTCTATTAGATAAGATACTGCACAACTATCGTGTGTTGCTGCATTTTCTGCACTAACATGACCATCTTTATATTCCTTGTACATCTCATAGAACAATCTTCCAGTTTTATTAACTGATTTTAGTTTTCTTATTTCTTCTTTATTTATATAAGCATAATGTCCAAAATCCATAGGTATAATTACGATATTAACACCACTTTTTAGTACGATATCACAAGCTTCTGGATCTCTACTAATATTAAACTCTGGATATGGTTCGTCTTGTTCTAGTACATTGTCTTTAGTTCCACCCATAAATACCAATTGTTTAATATACTTGATATCTTCTGGATATGTTTGTAAAAATTTTGCTACATTGGTTAATGGTCCAATAACAAGTATTGATATACCAGGGTTAAGTCTTACTGCATAATGCATTGCTTCATAAGCAGGCATATCAATTTCTTTTGTTTTTACTCCATTGTATGTGTAAGAGCCAAAACCCATAGGTCCGTGTACGCCAAATGCAACTTCCAATGGTCTATTTAATGGACCAGGTAAGCCTTTTGCAACTGGGATATTTTGTCCATATAATTCACACAAATGTAACACATTGCGAGTGGTAATATCTATACCTAAATTACCAGCTGTACTACATATAAGTTTAATATCAATAGATGGTGCAAAAAAAGAAGTAACAATCGCTACTGCATCGTCAATTCCAGGGTCTGTATCAATAATAATATTTGTCTTCATAAGTACTCCTTTTTCATCTCTAGTAATACAATATAATAGTATATGGTAAAGAGAAGTGTATTTCTATTATATATTATTATTTCTGTTTTGAAAAATGATTTTTTAGTTTTCGTATTTTTTGTGATTTTCTGTTGGTAATTTAATAAAAAAATAAAATTTAATTACAGATTATGTATTGAATTAGATTAACTTTTGTGTTACAATTATTGCAGATTTAATTTAGGAGTATTTATGGAAAAAAGTTATGTAATGATAAAACCTGGTTTTCTACAATATGAAGAACAGATAGAAAAAAGAATTGAAGGCATAGGGGCAAAAGTTACACATAAAAAAGTTATGAAATTGAATGATGAAATTCTTAACCGTCATTATGCAGAACATATTGGTAAAGGTTTTTTCAATGAACTTGTTGACTATATGAAAAGTGGTAAAGTACTAGCTATGTGTGTTGAGCGTGAAGGTGAAAACCTTGTTCAAGATATCAGAACTATTGTTGGTAGTACAAAAAATCCAGCACCTGGCACAATCCGTCACGATTTTGGTATTGGTGATGTTACTCGTAATGTTATTCACGCTTCAGATAGCAAAGAGTCTGCTTATAGAGAATTAAATATTTTCTTCCCAGAACTTTTTAAAGAAAATAATATGAATAAGTAATAATAAAAAGCATTGTCTTATAGATAATGCTTTTTTTGTTGTTAATTATTAACATTTTAAACTTCAATATTAATAATAAGATATTATATTTTTATATTGTAAAAGAAATAATATTTTTGTTGTTACGATTTAATGTTATTTCTAACATAATTAGAAAAAGTAAAAAGAAAAAAGTTAAGACTAAAATATCTTAACTTTTTTTATATATTTATTTTTTTAACATTTCATTAAGTGCAACCATAATGCCCAACTTACCATATTCGTAAGTTAAACCACCTTGCATAAACATACCATAAGGTTCGCACACAGGGGCGTCACAACTTAGTTCGATAGTACTACCTTCAGTAAAACTACCACTAGCTGAAACTTCTTTGTGTGGATATCCCGGCATATCTGATGGCTCAGGGATAGCGAAACTATCTACTGGACAACCACTTTGCAATCCTTTTGCAAATTTAACTAGGTTGGCTTCGTTGCCAAGTTTGATAACTTGAATTATGTCTGTACGCTTTTCTTTTGCTGTAGGGGATACATCATAACCAAGTTTTTCAAGCATTAATGATGCTAATGTCATAGTTTTTAGACTAGAGCATACTGCATTAGGTGCCATATACAAACCTTTAAAGTATGACAAATTTTCGTTGAAGTTAGCGCCAATATCTTTAGCTGTGCAAGGTGCAGAAAATCTTTCTGCTACAAGATATACTAGGTCTTTTTTACCCACAATATATCCACCAGTTTTTGCAATACCACCACCTAAGTTTTTCATAAGTGAACCAACAATAATGTCAGCTCCAACTTGAGTAGGTTCTCTATCTTCGACAAGGTCACCATAACAGTTGTCTACCATAATAATAACATCTTTATCAACTTCTCTTATAGCTTTGCAAACTCTTTCTATTTTGTCAATAGTTAAACTTTTTCTATAACTATAGCCTCTACTTCTTTGTATCTCTACAAGTTTAACTTTGCTTTGTTTCAATCTTTTTGTTATTGTTTCAATATCAAAATCGTCATTTTTCAATTCGATTTGTTCGTACTTGATACCGTGTGCTATAAGTGAACTTTGGCTGTTGCCACATATACCAACTATACTTTTTAGTGAATCATAAGGTTCACCAGAAATAGATATCATAGTGTTGCCATATTTAAGTAACCCAAAGAATGTTAATGCTATAGCGTGTGTGCCACACATAATTTGAGGTCTAACAAGAGCATCTTCAGCTCCAAATATATCTGCATATACAGCTTCTAGTTTATCTCTTCCACCATCATAAAATCCATAACCATTGATTTCAACAAAGTCAGATGAAGACAATCTATGTGTTTGAAAAGCTTTCAATATTTTTGCACTATTGGCTTGGCATTGCTTTTCGTATAAAGCAAATACATCTTTTAATTCTTGTTCACAACTCTCTGCAAGTTGTACTATTTTTTCATCAATATCATATCCGTAATACATTTTAATTTTCTCCTAAGTCGAATTATAGCATATACATATTTTTATGGCAACTAAACTAATGTGTCGCTATTTTTTAGTGTAAACAATGCATATATAACTTGTACAATTAGCTTAAATACAAACAATTGACTTATCAACATCTTTGGCATATACTTAGTCGTTAGTATCCTTTAGGAGTTAATTTGGGTAGAGTAATATGTCGAGTTGGATACGCAATATTTCCACCTCCAATAGACAACAAATATTAATATATTTCACATAAAATTTATGTGATTTTTTTGCTGTCGTTAATATGTAAACATATTAGACTAAATACTAAATTAAATAAAAGGAACAAATAAAATGAAAACTAAAGATAAAGGGCAAGACCCTATAGTTGCTAGCGAACTCAATACTAGTGAAGTTAGTGTAGACACTAGCAACAATGATAATAACAAAACAATAAATAATAATAAAAATGGAAAGAAAAACTTTTTTGTAAGAGTATGGAACTACTTTTCAACTTACGAAAAAATATGGTTTTTCTCAATAGTAGCTTTATCAATACTATTTGCTTTCTTATTCCCTGAAGAAGAAGTTAATGGTGTTAATGGCTCTATAATAATGGTACTTTACCTAATAGATATTTTTTCCAATGTTCTATGTGAACTTCTTATTTCAAAACAAAGTAAATGGAACTTTATAGTATCCTTAGTAGTAGAACTTACCGAAATAGCTACTCTAATAATATTGGCTGCTAGATTTGCTACAATGGCAGTAACATTATTTTTCTGGATACCTATTGACATTATATCTTTTATCAACTGGAATAGACATACAGATGATAAAGACGAAGACCTAACTGTTGTTCGTACCTTAAAGTGGTGGCAAACAATATTGGTTGTTGTAGGTATTATTGTTTGGACAATGGGTGTAGGATATTTGATGGCGGCTTATGCACCAGATACAGATTTTTATTCTAGCGAACTTATTGAAGTTATAGTTTGTTATATAGATGCTTGTGCTAGTGCAGTTGGTATTGCCAATGGATTGTTTATATTGTTTAGATATAGAGAACAATGGCTTGCGTGGTATATTTGTGCTGGACTAGAAACAGTAATTAATATATTATCTGGACAATGGGTATTGTTGGTACTAAAAGCAGGATATTTTACCAATACAACTTATGGATATATCAAATGGACAAAATATATCAAAGCACATTCTAATACATCAATTTATGGAAAGCCAGCAGTAAACGCAGTCAATAATGTATCACAACCAAAACTTAGTGATAATCAATCAGACCAAACTAAATAGCTTTTGATATAAAAGTTAAATTGGATAATTAAAATAAATATCTATAATTTAAAAGATAATAAATAAAAATATAAATATATATACTATTATTATTAAAATATATTAGGCTGTATTTAAAGTACTTGACAGAATAACAAAAAATAAATAAAATTATTATAGATTATTTTTATAAAGGTGAATTTTATATGGTAGACGTAAACAATATTAAAAATGGTATGACCTTATTAATTGAAGGTAATATATATCAAGTAGTAGAATTCCTACATGTTAAACCTGGTAAAGGTGCAGCATTTATGAAGACTAAAATGAAAAATTTAAGAACTGGTGCTACATTAGAGCGTACATTCAATACCAATGTTAAGTTTGATGAAGCAAGAATTGATAGAAAGACAGTTCAATATCTATATGAAGCAGGAGATACTTTCTACTTTATGGATATGAACACTTACGAACAATACGAACTTAACGCTACCCAAATTGGCGACAACAAAGATTATTTGTTGGAAAATATGAGTGTTGAACTTACATTCTATGGTACAGAATTATTGGGTATCACACTTCCTGAAAAAGTACAATATACTATTGTTGAATGTGAACCAGGGCTTAAAGATAGTACAGCTACAGCTGCTACTAAAGTTGCTAAGACAGAAACAGGTCTTTCTGTAAGAGTACCTATGTTTATCAACGAAGGTGACAAGATTATTGTTACTACTTATGATGGTAAATATTACGGTAGAGGCTAATTATTAGTAATAATAAAAATAAAAACACAACAGATAATGTTGTGTTTTTTTGTGATTAAAATATTTAAAAATGTCTTATTACTTAAATATTTTTAGATAACTTAAATTTTTATTTATAGTTCTATAGTATTAGCATAATCTTGTATAGCTTGGTTTATATCTTTTTCATTGGCATAAAAGCATTTGTCAAATTCGTCAAAATGTTCTTCCATTTCTATATCGACATAATCTTCAATACATTCTGCTTTTAAATTTAGAGATTTATATAAATTGTATGCTTTTATGTAGTTGTCAAATAGAACTGGAGTTAAAGCTTTTTTAAGATTGCTATTTATTTTTTCAAAATCTCCATTGGTATTTTCAGTATTGAAAAAGAATTGTTGATGTCCACCATTATTGATTTCGCTAGAATATGTCATAAGTGTATAGATATAATTGTCGTTTGCAGTATTATCTTTTTCTGCTTCATACCACAAATCCCAAAGTTTGTTCCATTTTTGGTCTTCTATAGGTAGACTTTTATCAGGTTTGTTGTTTAAAAATGCTTTGATAGATTTTTTAAATTTGATTCTATCAATAATTTTTTTGATAAAACACATAATTGTTATTCCTTTTTTGTTAAGTATGCCAATGTTTCCACATGTCTTGTTTTTGGAAACATATCATAAGGTTGAGCAAATACTAAATCATATTTTTCTTTTAAGATACCAATATCTCTAGATAGGGTAGCTGGGTCGCAAGAAATATAAACAATATTGTTGGGAGCTACTTGCAATATAGTATCCAATACAGGTCTAGCACAACCTTTTCTTGGTGGGTCTAGCACGATACTATCAAAATCAGATATTTTAGGAAGTTCGATAGAAACATCTCCTAGAATGTTGGTTAGATTGTCAATATGGTTGTTTATTCTTAAATTTTCAGCATTGATATGAGAACTTTCAACAATTTCTATACCATATACTTTTTTTGCTGTTTTTGCTAAATATGCACTCAATAATCCAGCGCCACTAAAAGCATTAACAATCATTTTTCCACTGATTAAGTTTTGTGCTTGAGTATATATTGCATTGGCTATTGGGGTATTTACTTGCATAAAACTATTTAGACTGATTTCAAATTTAATATCATTGGTATTAAGTTTTATTGTTTTTAAACCATATAGATAGTTGTATTTGTCGGTTAAAATGACATTGTTTGCTAATTTGTTGATATTAACCATTAATCCAAAGTGTTTAAAATGTTTACTAATACTATCAATAAGTTCTTGATAATGGTTAAGTTTGTCACCATTAATAACCACACAAACCAACAACTGGTAATCTTCCATACGACATACTAGGTGTTTTATAAGTCCAGTGTGATTGGTTTCGTTGTATATTGTGTTGTAACCTTTAGATAAAAAATCATTAAACGATTCAATAATTGGTTTAGCCCAAGGAGCTTGTATATAACAATCTGTTATAGGTATTATGTCGTGAGAATTTTCTTTGTACATACCTACAAATCCAGTATTGTTTTTGTACCCTATAGGGAAAGAAAACTTGTTGCGATAATGATATTCGTTAAGTCCAATACAAGGCTTTACTTTGTCAGTCACATCAATATGCCCAATGTTGCTTAAAGCATTGGCTACTAAGTGAGTCTTAAAATCAAGTATTTTTTCATTGGACAAATGTTGTAAATCACAACCACCACAACGAGTAAAATTAGGACATAAAGGTTTAACTCTATATGGCGAACTTTGAACAATTTCGGTTATTTTCCCAACAAAAAATTTTGATTTTGCGTATATAATGTGTATTTTTACAATTTCACCTACCAATGCAAATGGTACAAAAATAACAGCACCTTCGTGCTTTGCAATACCTTCGCCATTGATACCAAGGTCTACTATTGTAACTTCTAAATCCATATTTTTAGTAATCATACAATAATGATATATCATATTTATTTTTATGCCAACTATATATAATTACTTTTTATTTAATTTCTTCTTTGATATAATACAAACAAGGTGAATTATGAATAAAGAAAATAAAAATGACAATATAAAAGATACTGAAGTTAATAATAAATTAAATAGTGTAGACAATAAAGAAAACAATGACACTATAGTTGATGATAAAACAGACAATAATAAAAATAGTGCAGTAGACAATTCAAATACAAAAGTTAAATTGTCTAAAAAAGATAATATTATTCAAGCAATCAAGTTTGTAGGATTTTCTATATCTGCTGGTGTAATCCAAATTTTATCATTTACACTTCTAAACGAACTTATTAAATGGAGTTATTGGCCAAGTTATTTGATATCATTGATTTTATCTGTGCTTTGGAACTTTACACTTAATAGACAATATACATTTAAAAGTGCCAACAATGTCGCACTTGCTATGATAGAAGTTGGATTGTATTATGTTGTATTTACACCATTATCAACCATTGGTGGTAATGCACTTGCCAATATCGGCTGGAACGAATATTTGATATTGTTTTTAACTATGGTACTTAATATGACAACAGAGTTTTTATTCTGTAGATTTGTTGTTTATCGCAATAGTATCAATACTAAAAAGAAGGATAAATAGTTATGTATCATCTTGCTATTTTAAAAAATCAATTTTTAAATATGATTTTGGCAGGAACAAAAACAATGGAAAGTCGATTTAGTTTTAACAAAATTGCTCCTTACAATAAAGTCAATGTCAAAGATACAATATATCTTAAAGAGAGTGGTGGACAAGTAGTGGCTAAAGCTAAAGTGAAAGATGTAAAATATTATCAACTTACACCAAGTATTGTAGAAGATATAAGAGTAAAATATGGCAAAAATATTGGTACAGATTATTTTGAAGATTGGAAGACAACTTTAACTAAAAAATATTGTACTTTAATATGGCTTGAAGATGTTGAAAAATTGACACCTTTTACAGTCCCTCGTAGCAATGGTACAGCGTGGTTTGTATTAGATAAACCATTAATTTAATTAGATATTAGTTAATTTATTAATCATATATTAGATTAAATTTAATTACAAAAAAAGACACTAATCATAGTGCCTTTTTTATTATTACTTTTGTCTTTGTTTACTCATAGCATCAACTAAATTAGAACTTGTCTTTGAAACAGTGTATTGGGCAAGATGTTCTTTATATTGGTCAAATGGTTGAGTAATTACATTTTCCAAGTTTTCTCTGTATAATTGAAGTTCGTATTGTGGAGAATATGCTTCGTCATAATCAGCAATATCTGCATAATCATCAAATATACTTAGATTTTGACCATTTTTAACTTTAAATTTATCTTCAACAAATTTTTGTCTAGATTTTACTTCTTCACGAGTTTTTGCTTCTACATAATCCAATTGAGCGTCAAGTTTCTTTTTCATAGCGATAGTTGGTACAAATGTATCTTGAATTTCTTTAATAGCTTCTACTGGGTCTAAAGCTTGCATTTGTTCTTTGTAGTAATCCAACATTTTTGTCCATACTATTGCAGTCTTTTTACCAGGACGACTAAATACTTGACATTCACTTAGTACATGGTTGTCTTCTATTCTTTTACCATATTTTTTGCTGTATTCATATCTTGTTTGTTTTGCAGCATCAATTATAGCGTCAATTGTACCACGGAATTTGCCCAATCTAATATTTCTAATAATGCGAGTTTGCATATCAGAATATGCTACAAGAACTTCATCATCAATACGGTTAGGAATATTTTCATTAGGGCGTTGTGAAAATAGTATAACTGCAGCACCTTCTCTTAAATCACTTGTATGTGCTAGTCTGTAGTTAAAACTTTCATTGGATTTATCTCTAAGAAGTGTAGTAGTTGCTTCGTCATAACTTATTTGGCTAATTAAGTTGCAGTTAACAAAAGCACTATTTATGCTTTGGAAGTGACCAGCTATTACTCTAGCATCTGGACGGCCATTACTAAACATAGAACTCAAAATTTTGTTGTTGTCGGCAACTTCACTTCTAACAATATATCTTAAAAAGGTCTTTAAAATATAATCTTGGTCTTCTTTACTTAAGTCTTTAAAATCATGTTTTACTGCTTCGTTTAAGTTAAACATAGTAAAACTCCTTGTTAGTTTATTTTAAAATCTTTTGTATTATATCATAGTTTAATACTGATTGCAATACCATAAATTTTTAAAATTACTATTAATATTTTAGTATAAAAAATACCAGACAATTAAGTCTGGTATCAATAATTTAAGTTAAAACCACCACCAATAGTTGTTACGCCTATACCTACAGCAAAAACTGTTTTGCCAGCATATTCTATTATCGTTATTGGATCTAAATGGGTTGGCACATACACAACTACAATCAAAAGCTCCGTTACAACAACACATAATTGACTCCTTTTGTACCCCTATAATATAGTATTAATTTGATAACTCAAATGTTAATTAGGTTGTGTACACGATATTTAATATTCTTTATTTAATATTCTTTTTTTATATAGCAATCATAAATTAAGTTGTTATTGCGACTATTATTGTCCACCTGTCATTATGAGCGATAGTCGAACTTGGAAGTGTAACGGACAAGCGACAAACATCGTTTGTCGTAATCTAGGTGGTAGTGCATTAGGCAATATATACTTATATTTTAAATCTTAATAGTATTGTTGTTATAATAGGGTTGGTTTTATTTTACTTTGTAAAAAAAAATAACAAGTATAACCGTATTATTATATACAAGTATAAACTTCCTTGAGTACAAAATATTGTTTTGTACTTTTGCAAATAATATGTTATACTTTATGTGTAATTAAATTGTACATTTCATTTTGGCTGATAAAATCTACTATTTGAGGGATATTATGAGTAAGGTAGTTGAAGATTATCTTAATAAAATAAGACATTTAAGAAGTGCTAAAGGTTATCTACAAGATTTGTTGATAATAGAAGATGCTGTTAATGATTTTAATTATGATTATGCTACACAAGTAATTAGTTATTTGTCGACTAAATATCGTAACGACTTAAATAGCATAGGCAAAATGCTTACTGGTGTCGTTGTGCTTAACTCCTATGAGATTGCACCAAAATCAGCAGAAGACTTGTTGGACGATTTGTATTATTTGTATGATTGTATTATTGTAATGGGTGCTGTACATACTGGTATAGAATATACTCTGCGCTCTGCTATAATTAAGATAAATAGAGAAAGCAATTAGTGCTTTCTTTTTTATTTATTTTATATAGATTGTAATGTGATTGTTAAATACGCAAAATTTAAGAGTGAAAAAAAAGATGTGAAATTATCACATCTTTTTTATTAATATCTTTCATTGCCAACATAAAATAGGGCAAGTGTTCCGGGACCACCATGACAACCTATAAAGAATGTAAGTGGTAATATTGTTGGCTTTATACCAAGTTTTGTTTCTATCATATTTGACAACTTGTTGGCGTCTTCAATAGAATTGCCTTCACAGATATATATTTCTTTATATTTAGGATCATAATTTTTAACAATTTTTTCTGCGAGTTGTTTTACAGCAAGTTGTCTTCCAAATGCTTTTCCTATAGAAGCAAATTCGCCATTTTTATCACTGCACAATATTGCTTTAATATTTAAAACATTAGCAATCAATGCTTTAAGTTTAGCAATACGACCACCATTAAGGGCATATCTTAAATCTTCAAAAGTATATATACCATTAACTTTATCTTTTAAATTGTTGGCAAAATCGTATAATTCGTCATAACTTAAACCATTTTGTAATTGTTTTGCTGTTTCTATAGTAACTATACCTTGCCCCATAGAACCAATTAGTGAATCAACAACTTTACTTTCGATGTTGTATTTTTCATTAAGTTCTTCCATAGCAAGTTTAAAGTTGTTGTATATACCACTTAATTTGCTAGAAAAACTAATATGTAAAATACGATATCCTTCTTTATAATATGGTTCTAAAAAGTCTATAGCTTCTTGCATATTGATTTGTGAAGTTTTTACATCTGAACCATTTTTTAGAGATGTATAAAATTGTTCTGGAGAAAGATTGTTGTCTTTAGAATAATATTCTACTCCATTTACATAATAGTGAACATCACATTTTTTTATGTTGTATTTGTTTAATAATTCTTCGCTTAAATTAGCAGTTTCTTCTGTTGTAATAAGTATTTTTTCCATTATATATCCTTTTAATATTATTAAACCCTTTTATTGCCTACATAAAATAAAGATATTGTACCAGGTCCACTATGACAACCTATAAAATAGGTTAGGGGTAGTATGACAGGCTTTACATTAAATTTCTTTTCAACCATATTAGCAAGTCTTATTGCGTCATCATGGCAATCAGCTTCACATATAAATACATCTTTAAATTCTGGTTTGTAGTTTATAGCCATTTTTTCAACTAAATTTTTAAGTGCTAATTGTCTACCAAATACTTTCCCAATATTAACAAGTTTGCCATTGTTGTCTGTGTGAAGTACAGGTTTAATATTAAGAACATTAGCAATAGTTGCACTAGTCTTAGAGATTCTACCACCTTTTACTAGATACTTCAAGTCATCTAAAGTAAATATGTGGTTAATATCCCATTTTAAATTTTCTGCATATTGTACAAGTTCGTCATAAGTCACACCTTGTTCAAGTTTTTTAGCAACTTCAACAACAAGCAATCCTTGACCGATTGATGCACAAAGCGAATCTATAGCGACATTATGAGCATTGTATTTTTTATTTAAATTTTCCATTGCTAATTTAAAATTATTGTATGTTCCACTTAATCCACTTGAAAATCCAATATGCAATATTTTGTATCCGTCTTTATAGTATGGCTCTAAAAAGTCTAAAGCTTCTTGCAAGTTGACTTGTGAAGTTTTTACATCATTGCCTTGACGCATACCTTCATAAAATTCCTTTGGTGTCATATCAGTGGTTTTTGAGTTGTGTTCTATACCATTAACCCAAAAGTTGACATCGCATTTTTTTATATTATATTTGTCCAACAACTCTTTATTTAAGTTGCAAGTTTCTTCTGTAGTGATTATTATTTTTTCCATAAAAATTCCTTTATGCGTCTTTTTTAAATTACATACACATTTTACTAAAATTAGTATAATTTTAATACCTACTATTAGAAAATATTTTTCTACAAGGTATAACACAAAAAATATAGTCAAATTTTGTCACTCTACTACCAGTAGAGTTGTATTTTTGTTGGACAAAATGGACTTTTTTGATATAATGGATATATGGAAAATCTTAATGAAGTTATAAGTTCCAATATTGTTAAATATAGAAAAGAAAGTGGATTGACTCAGTTGGAACTTGCTGAAAAACTTAATTATAGTGACAAGGCTGTATCTAAATGGGAGCGTGGTGATGGGCTACCAGATATAGATGTCTTAATGCGTATGTCTGAGATTTTTGGTGTTACTGTCAACGAACTTTGCTATATACAACCAAAGCAAAAAAAGATATCAAAATTTAGACAACATAGACATTTTTTCATAGCTGCTTTGTCTGGATTGTTGGTGTGGTTTATAGCAACAATAGTTTTTGCTTTTTTAATTACTTTTGCTCCACAACTTTCACATAAATGGTTATGTTTTATATATGCTATACCTACAACTGGTATTGTGTTTTTAATCTTTAATTGTATGTGGGGAAAGAGTATATACAACATTATATACACATCAATTATTGTATGGGGAATACTTTTATCAATATGTCTATCTACCATTAAGTACAATACATATTGGTTATTAATAATTGGACTTCCATTTGAAATTCTTATTGTATTGTGGTTTGTTTTTAAATCGTACTTTTTTAAAAAGAAACAATAAAAAATAGATAATTGTTAATAAAAAAATACTACCGTAAAAGTAGTATTTTTATTTTTTATTTTCTTGTTTATTGTTTTATATTGGCTAAGTTACTATTTTTATATTCTATATCATCTGTAACTTCTTTAATTATTTTTATTTGTGGTGGAAATTCTATTGTTTGAGATTCGTTGTTAAGTTCAATCTCCATTATAGCAACATCATTCCAGAAAGGATATATATCTATTTCAAAATATTGGTTGTTGTATACTAGACAATATCTAGTTTTTCTTATTTGATGTTTTGTAGTATCTGCGTCCATAAGTAGATTGATGTATTCGGCTTGAGTCAATCTTTTTTCTGTTTCCAATCGTTTTAAACCATTAATGGTTTGTTTTATGGTTTTTGTATAACTATAAGAGCCATTGTTGCCACGCTGTCTTACTCTAATTTCTTTATCATCATTAGATTTTAAATATGTTTGTATTATTTCTACTTTGCCACAATTTTTGTCGGCTTCAAGTTTTGCAATATCAGGGTATTCTATCAAAAATTTTCTTTCTATTTCGTAAGGAGTAGGTTCGCCTAAAAAATTGGATATTTCGGTTACAAATCTTTGCATCTTCTTTTTAAAATCGGTTGAGTTGTCTATTACTCTAAAATGTGAGTGTCCTGTCCAAGCTGATATTATTTTGTTATCATTAGCTATGGCTTCTTCTATAGTTTCGGTTCTAGCACTGTTGTTAGCTAAAGTATAAAACTCACTTGCTCCTTTAGCTGCTGTTACTAGATGAAATACTGCATCATAGCTATCTTTAAGTTGTGTTTCGGTAAGATGAAGATTGTTTAATATCTTATCAAAATTATGCTTTTCAATGTATGCTTTGCCATCTAGTGTACCTCTATCACAAACTATCAATACTTTTTGTGCATCGTAAAGATGTTGAGCAACTTCTTCAAATATTTTTTCTTTTGCAAGTTGAAGTTTTAAGATTGCAGTTTGAAAATCAATATCTGTTTCACAAGTCCAAGGTGCAACACCACCAGTAATTAGTTCGGTAGCTGTTTCTGGGATAAATAATACTTTATATCCTTTTTTAGTAAATTCTTCATTTATCCAACTAAGTGCTGTAGATTTACCAGCACAAGGACCACCGGTTATAGCTATTTTAGTTATTTGTCTTTCAGATTTAGATTCGATAGCTTTAAACATTTCGTCTATGCTTACACCAAAAATCTTTGCAAGTTTTGACAATGTTTTGCTAGTAGGGTATGCATTGCCATTTTCCCATTTTGAGATGGCTTTGTTAGATACATTGACCATTTTGCCAAGTTCTGACTGTGACAAATTGGCATTAGTCCTTAACTTATATATATAATTACCAAATTCAATATTTTTCATATTTTCTCCTTATTGGACTTCTATTGTATCTAAAAGTTATTTTAATTTCAAATTTAATTTGTCGAATCTAAGTAGAATATTTTTTGTAAAATTTTATTAATCTTCATCAATTCTTAGTTTTACTTTAAGGTTGTGCAAAATCGACTCATTGTCCCAGTCTTGTCCAAGTTTGTATTCGTGATAAGAATAACTTATTCGGTTGATTTCTACATCTTTCAACTTTTCCAAAAATTGGCGTTGTTTTTCTTTTGGTATATCTCTACCTAATGTTAATTGTGACAAAAATGGAAAATTGATAAGTCCTGTATTGATGTTGCCACCATTGTTGATAAAGTCTTCTTGGTCGAATATCAAGCGATATTCTGACTCGTTTTCCCATTTTTTATATTTACTTTGACTAGCTAAAAATACAAGTTCTTTTATATATGTGCTTTCATTTAAGTGCTTTGGTTCAAGTGTGAGTAATTGGTCAATATCAACATTTATCAGTTTTTCTGTATAGTTGATAGGGTATAAGTGGTCATAAAACATTTTTGCAAGTGTGTTATGTTTTTTAGATTTTGTATTAGTATCTAATTGATAAGTACAACAATAACCATTGTAATTATTAGCATAGTAAGCCCACATCTGTATAGAAGATTCTATGTCAGTGTTAGAAAAACAACATATATATAAACTGCGTTTAAGTTTGTGTATTTGTTTGGCATAGCTTATATATCTTTTTTCTACTTTGTTTAATAATTGATTTAGTACTGGATTTTTATTATTGCGAGTATTAATCATAACAAAGTCTTCAACAGCATTAAATTGAAGTTCTTTTCTTACAGTATTGTCATAGTAGTTTTCTAAAAAATCTTTATAAAATTTATCTAAATTGTTTTCTTTTAAAAGAGATAAAAAGTATTTTTTATAAAACTCCCTTTTGTTGATACCTATATAACAATCGTATGGATCATTAAATTTATCAGCTGTAGAAAAATATAGTTGTCCATTGGTTATGGTGTTGAAAACATAATTTTTATTGCGATAATATTTATATAACTTAGTTGGCTTTTCCATAAAACAACAATTATCCTTTGATTAATTATTAATTAATAACATTACTAATTATATAGTAACACAATTAAGGTTTAGACAAAAATAAAAAAGTATGCTAGCACATACTTTTTGTTTTTAATTTTGTCTGTATGAAAATATTGATGATATATTTATTTTGTATTTTTATTGTCTAAACTTTTGTAGTAAAGCATACAATGACAAAAACCTTCAAATTTTGGGTCTTTGATTTGTTCTCTAAATTCTTTACACATACATTTGTTGTCTTCAATATGTTCTAGTTTGCAAGGGCAATATCCACCAGTGCGTTTAAGACCTTCTCGTATTTGAGCGACAATTTTTTCATCTGGATTAAGAGTTACTGACATATATGTTATTCCTTTTTAAAAAGTTTGTACTTAATTATACTTATATATCGTGTATATTTGCAAGTTTATTTGTTATGTTTTTCGTTGTGTGATATACTACAAAAAAATAATATGGAGAAAATGGCTGATGAGTGAAAATGCAGAAAACAATAATATTACGGACAACCAAGACATTGTTTTAGATGTATCAGAAAATCAGACTGATAACATAAACAATGATACTAATGTAACAAGTGTTGACAATATGCCGTCAAATAATACAAACAACAAAAATAAAAGTAAAAAGTTTTGGGGCAAGGTAGACAACTTTTTCAAAATCTCAGAAAGAGGAAGTACTTTTGGAAGAGAGTCGTTTGGTGGAATAATCAACTTCTTAGTTATATCATACATACTAGTTGTTATACCGGGATTGTTTAACAATGTTGATGGTGGAACACTATGGAAAGCATTGTTTTTAGCAACAATATTTACTATAGTTATTGCAACATTATCTATGGCGTTCTTTGTCAATCTACCTATCATTCTTGCACCGGGTATTGGACTATGTAGTTATGTAGCACAATTAGTAATTTCTGGACAATATACTTTTGCTCAAGGTATGGCAATAAGTTTTATGGCAGGAGTTGCATTCTTAGTAATAACTGTTACAGGATTAAGACGAAAGATGGTAGACGCAATACCAAATTGTGTAAAGGTAGCAATGCCAGTAGGTGTTGGATTGTTTATACTTGGTATTGGTATGGGTAGCAATAGTGGAATATTGGATTTGCTTAATGGCAATGCAACATCGTTTGCACCAATAGTTGCATTGGTAAGTTTCTTTGTAATGGTTGTGTTGTATATCAAAAATGTTAAAGGTTCTATATTTATTGGTATTGTAAGTGGTACTGTTCTTAACATTATTATAGAGTTGTGTATGGGACATAATCCATTTGCTGTACTAGCCAACAATAGTTGGTTGCCACCATTTAAAGAACTTGCTGATAAGACATTATTTAAGTTTGATTTTGCTGGTTTGTTTAGTGGTAATATAGTTACTTCTATATTAAGTGTATTGCTTATAGTATTTGCAGTTACTTTGATAGATATGTTTGATACTGTTGGTACATTGTATGCTACTGCCAAGAAAGGTAACCTTTTTGACAAAAACGGACAAGTAATCAATATGAATAAGGCAATGATGGTAGATGGTTGTAGTGCAATATATAGTGCTTGTATGGGTATACCTAATGCAACAAGTTATGTAGAAAGTTCGGCTGGTATTGCTAGTGGAGCCAGAACAGGCTTTAGCAATATTGTTACTAGTGTATTGTTTTTACTAGCTATGTTTTTAAGTCCATTGGTTATGTTGATACCAACTTCTGCTACAGCACCTGCGCTTATATTGGTAGGTATATTAATGTTTGATTCAGTTGCTGATTTTGAACTTAAAGATTTGACTCAGTCAATACCTGCAGTACTTACAATTATTGTTATGCCACTTACAAGCAATATTACTTTAGGTATTGCGTTGGGTATAGTAAGTTATACATTAATCAATTTGTTTACAGGTAATTATAAAAAAATAAATGTATTTACTTATATTGTTAGCGTATTATTTGTATTGTATTTTGTAATGATGAATTTAATGTAGCACAATATTTTAATTAAAAATAAAAGGAGAATTATTATGGATATTGTAGTAATGGGTAAAGGAAAATTAAATTTTAAACCAGACCAAATAGTAATTAATTTTGATTTTAATGCTAAAGAAAAAACTTATGAACAAGTATTGCAACAAGGTACAGCTGGAGTTGAAAAATATTTAAGCCTATTGTTAAGCTTGGGATTTAAAAAAGAAGATTTTAAAACTCGCTCTTTTAGAGTAAGCGAAAATAGGGAATACGACAATATGAAGCGTATATATGTTTCTAAAGGTTTTGTATTTAATCAATCTGCAAGAATCAAGTTTGATTATGATATGGAAAAGTTGTCACAACTTATGGAAAAGACAAGTGCTTTCGATGATGCTCCTGCTTATCGTATTGACTTTGCTATTAAAGATGAAAAGAGTGCTGAAGAAGAACTTTTAAAACTTGCATATAAAGATGCAGAAATGCAAGCTAAATTTATTGCAAGTGCAAGTGGTAAAGAATTGAAAGATTGTGTTAAAGTAAGTTTTGAACCTTTTGATGAAAAACTAACTAGTGAAAGTAGATTGGGTTCTAACGAAATGATGTATTGTGCAAAAGCTAGTGCAAGAGCAGTAAGCGAAAGTATTCAAACTGTTTTCGTACCAGAAGATGTCGTTGTTGAAAAAGAAATCTACTGTTTGTTTGTAACAAAATAGAATATTGTTAATACCAATAAAAGACTATTGTTTTATATACATTAGTCTTTTATTTTTTTATTATGTAGTCATTATTGTTAAATATATTTCATAGTATACTATGTGGCATTAGTTGTAACAATAGTACTTATAATGTTGAGTAAATGCTATGGGATTAACGCAAGAGTATTTATAAATATATGTTGATATGAAAAATATTTTAATTGTATTATTAAAAGACCAATAAAAATAATACAATGTGTAAAAAATAAAATAAAAAAATATTTTATAAAAGTTATTGACAATTAGACTATAATTAGGTATTATTATATTGCTTTTGTGATAAAGTAGTCGTCGCGGGGTGGAGCAGCTCGGAAGCTCGTTGGGCTCATAACCCAAAGGTCGTAGGTTCAAATCCTGCCCCCGCTACCATTATGGTCCCATGGTCAAGAGGTTAAGACATCACCCTTTCACGGTGGAGTCAGGGGTTCGATTCCCCTTGGGACTACCATTATTTGGCGGCGTAGCTTAGTTGGTTATAGCGTGCGGTTCATACCCGCAAGGTCGTAGGTTCGAATCCCACCGCCGCTACCATCACAACATTAAACCCAAGTCTTGGGTTTCTTTTTTTTCTAATTATCTAGATAAATATTGTACCATTGTAATAATTTAAAAAAGATAATGGTAAGACTATAACCTAACTATCATCGGCATATAATTTAAAAAACAACTAGTCATTGATTAGTTGTTTTTTGTTAGTATTAAATTGCTTTTTCGTGCTTTAACAAACTTATCTTGTTGTTTAGTCCACCACCATATCCTACAAGTTTCCCATCAGATCCAATCACTCTGTGGCAGGGTATAATAATACAAATTGGATTCCAACCGACAGCTCCACCAACTGCTTGAGAAGACATTTTTCTTAATCCCATATCTTTTGCTATTTCGTTGGCTATATCGCCATAACTTATAGTTTTGCCATAAGGTATCTTTAGCATTATATCAATAACTCTTTTTCTAAATGGAGTAATATTGGATATCAAATATTTTGGAGTATCTATATTTTCGACTCCAGCAAAATAATTGTCTAGCCATTTAGTGGTTTGTTTAAATATTGGCAAATCTTTTTCTTCTGCATTTTTATAGTTGTGTTTTTTCTCATCTGAAGATTGTTTAAACCACAACCCAGTAAGATATTCTCCGTCACTAGTCATACATAAATCATCATATTGTGCTGGTGTTTTGTAATTCCATTTGTAAACCATAATATATCCTTAAAATATTTTTATTACATGACTATTTTAATAAAAATTAATTTAAATATAAAGTAAAATAATGGTAAGAAGATAAAAAGGAAAGTATGAATAAAAAAACTAGCACTTATGTGCTAGCTTATCTAGTTGTCTAAACTAATTATTTGCATGTAAATTCATTATTAGAACATCTTGGGCAAGGTGGCATTTTGTCATATTCGCCAACGCTTATTTCTTGTCCGCAGTTTGTGCAACAATATGTGCCACTACCTGGTTTTTCGCCTGTTTTAATAATTTGTTCCATATTAATATCTCCTTTTTATTGGTATACTATATTGTCTGCAAAATTTTTGATATTATGTATGTAAAAAATTAAAATAACTTGATAATTTTTCCTTTTTATAGTATATTTATTTTGGTGCTAAATTTTTTATATTTAATTGTTAAATTTTGGCAGTAATATATTGATATTGTTATTGATTTAAAATACAAGTATAATTAATTTAGATATTTAAACTATTTCCATAATTTGCTGCGGTGTCAGAGTGACCTTAACCCCAAAACTAAAGTTTTGTGGACCCCAATTATTGTGCAAAAAGTTTTCAACTTTAGCACATTCGACCACTCTCACTTAAAGCTATTTTATAGAAATAAATATTTGCTGCGGTGTCAGAGTGGTCGAATGTGCACGCTTGGAAAGCGTGTGTACGGCAACGTACCGAGGGTTCAAATCCCTCCTGCAGCGCCATTGATATGGACTGTAAGTATATATATAATACTTGCAGTTTTTTTATCGGGATTTGAACCCTACGGGTTGCAAAGTCCGTCAGCACATAAAGTGCTTCCCACTTTGTCTAAAAATGTTTTAATGATTTGTCTAATAGAGTAGTGAGTATTATTTGCTATACAACAAATAATGATAAAGTATATTTTGTGATACTTACATTTTTTTTTAATTTTATTCATTATGATTAAACAATAATTTTATTACTGAATATTGTTGTATTTTTATCTTACAAACCAACATTGGTTACAATACAAAACCACAATTTGTTGCAATACACCATATTGACAAATTGGACATTTTTGATTTATAATATTATAAAGAAAAATATGTGGGTGAATAATATGTTTGAATTTTTTAAGAGAAGAAAAAAATCTAAAGCTGTTGTAGGTGAAATAAGTGATGACGAATTTGCTACCAATGTTGAACCAGCTAAGAATGAAGACGCTAAGCCTATAGAAAAACAACCAGAAGCTCCAAAGCCTGAAGTAAAACCAACTAATGAACAATCTCAAAAAAGAGAAATGACAATAGAAGAGAAAGCTATTGAAATGATAAAACATTCTTCTTTGAAGAAATATTATGATTTAATGGAAAGTTCTGTTGGAAATAAAAATGCACAACAACTTGTTAGTGGTATAGATAAGGGTGTATCTCAATTATTTGCTGAATGTGATGTAAAGGTTGCAGGCAATGAAGATGTTGCTACAAAAATGAGTTATGCAAAAAAGGTATACGATTATGTTGTTAAAAATGTTGAGTATGACCCTATTTTGACACAATTTATGAGAATAGCTAATGACAAAATTTATCACGAAAATATCAACAAAGAGATTTTAAAAGAAGTTTATTACGAACTTTACAATCGTTCTGGAACTTGTCTTGCTGATAGTTGTGTTTTGGCATATATGTTTGAAAAAATTGGACTTGAAGCACAAGTTATTGGTCTTGGTGACCACGCTATGGTAGAGTTAGACCTTGGTGGTAAACAACTTTATTGTGATAGCGTTTATGAAAGAGGTATTTTGCAAGGACTTGATAAAAAGGCTATTGCTGAAGGTAAAACTTATGGTGCTGGATTTATGCAAGACCAAACTTTAATTACCGACCGTAACTACAAAAAAGATTTTGCTTTCCCTAAGATGTCACAATTATTTATGGCTAATGTTGTTAAAGAACAAATGGAAAGATAATCTTTAAGTAATACAAAAAATTTATTAAAAATATAAAATAAAAACTGTAAGTAAGTCTTACAGTTTTTTTTATTTATAACTCTATTGATTAAACATATTAAATATTTTATTTTGATTAAATAATTGATAAATTTTATATAATGTTTTGTTTGTATTTTGATATCAAATGTAAAGTTTAGTATAAAAGAATAGTTTAATGTTTTGTAATAATTGTTTTTTATTTATTAAATATTTTGTCGTTGGCAATGACTATTGGGTTGTTGGGCTTTAATTGTTTTGCAAGTATATGGTATTGTTTTGATAGTTCAAAATCTCCTAGATAATAGTAGCATACACATAGTTGTAAGTATGGTACAAAATCGTAACAATCATTGAGTACAAATCCACCATTTTTTAGATTGCGTTGACATTGCAATGCTAATTTATAATAGTATATTGCTGATTGATAATTTGACTCTCTAATATAAATATCTCCAATTTCGCACAATATTTCAGCTCTAGGTAAGTCAAAGTAAAAACTTTTAAATAGCCATTCAAGAGCATTTTTGTTGTCTTTAATTAGTTGATAACATTTTGATATGTTTAGACAAGCTTCTATATAGTTTTCTTTATATCCGTTGGTTGTTAATAGAAATTGTTTAAATACTTTAATTGCTTTTTTATAATAGCTATTAAAGTATAATTCTCGGGCATAGTAAAATAATTGGCGTGGTTTTAAATCAACTTTGTTTTTTACAAGTGCTTCATAAATTTTTAAATTTCGTTTTGGGTTAGTACTTTGATTGATTTTTCTGTGTTCAATAGTTATATCTTCGTACAATATATTGCCATAAGGAACTATTGCTTCGTGGACTGGGTCTTCCCACTTTGGGTTGTCACAAGTCTTAAATATTCGTTCTCTATAATAGCTAAATGTTGGAGTGTTGTTTTCATCAAATGCAATAGCATACTTTAACATTATAGTATTAATATTGCCATCTAGTTTAAGTTTTAAATTTTTCAATTTGTCGAGTTCTGTTTTGTTGATTATGTCGTCAGCATCTAACCACATAACATATTGAGATGTAGCTAAACTAAACGAATAATTGCGTGCTAATGAAAAATCATCAACCCATTTAAAATGATAAATTTTGTCTGTATATTTTTTAGTGATAGCTACAGTGTTGTCCGTGCTTCCAGTGTCAACTATTATTATTTCGTCAAAGACTTCGTGACAACTATTTAAGCATCTATCTAGTGTTTGTTCTTCATTTTTTACTATCATACATAGGCTAAGTGTCATATTTTTTGCTCTCTTTTATTGTTTTAATAGTTTATGAAAACAAATTCAAATTTGGTTAATATAACCAATCATAATAAAATTAAATTTTTAAGTTAAAAATAATTTGGCGTTTGTTAATTTTAGGTTTAAGATATATATCAGAAATTTGAAAATTAAATATTTTTATAAAACCAATAAGGAGAAAACTATGGCAAAATTGTATTATAAATACGGACCGATGGGATGTAGTAAAAGTGCACAAGCATTAATGTGTAGATTTAATTATATTCAAAAGGGTTATAAAGTTTTGCTTATCAAACCTAGTCTAGAAACAAGAGATAATGAAAACAATGTCACATATATCAAATCTCGTATCGGACTTAAAGCAGAATGTCTAACTTTTGCACCAGATGAAAGCATTATGGTGTTATATGAAAAACACAAAGATTGTGATGTAGTCATTGTTGACGAATGTCAGTTTGCGACAAAACATCAAATTGAAGAGTTGAGAGATATAGCCGAAATAATACCTGTTATTTGTTATGGACTAAAAACTAACTTCAAAACCGAACTTTTTGAGGGAAGTAAAAGGTTATTAGAACTAAGTGATAGTATAACCGAATTAAAATCTATCTGTAAATGTGGACATAAGGCTATAATTAATGCTAGAATAATAAACGGAAAAGTTGTTACTGATGGCGAAGAAATTGTTATGGGTGGCGACGAAACTTATGAAGCAATGTGCTATAGTTGTTTCAAAAAACACAAAGGAGAAAATTAATGAAAAAGTTTTTTGCAGATTTTAAGGCTTTTATTAGTCGTGGCAACATAGTTGATATGGCTGTCGGCGTTATTATAGGTAGTGCATTTAGTGCTATAGTTACTGCACTTACCAACAAAATTATTATGCCATTAATCAACTTGTTATTGTCTATAGGTGGAGAAAATGGTCTTGAGAAAGCATATACATTCTTAAAGAAAGTATATGATGTCAATGGCGAATTGGATTTGACAAAGAGTATATATATTGACTGGGGTGCATTTATTACAGCAATTATCAATTTCTTTATCATTGCGTTCGTGTTGTTCTTAATCCTAAAGGCTGTTATGAAAGCTAATAGCATATTTAAAGATGCTGTTGATGAAGTAAGCAATAAAGATAAAAAGAACCAACGCAAGAGAGCTAGAAAAATATCTAAAGAAGAAAAGAGAAATTACTTCACTGTTTTGGCAGAAATCCAAGCTGAAGATAAGAAAATCGCTGACGAAAAAGCTAAACTTGCTAAAGAAGAAAAAGAGAAAAAAGACGCAGAAGAAAAACTTGCTCATCCATCTACTGAAGAATTACTTTTACAAATTAGAGATTTGTTAAAAGAAAATGCAGAACTAAAACAAGCTAATGAAGAAAAAACAAAAAAGAATGCTAAATAATAGCATTCTTTTTTATATTTATTTTCTAATATGAAATGTCTTATTGTTAGTTATATATATTAATAATCTTAACAATATTTTATTGTGTATATATTAGATATCATAATTTTTGATTTTAAATACTGATTTTATAAATTGTTCCAACTGGTCAGTTGCTTTGCTACTTTCTTCAAAAAAATCTCCAAGTATCATATATGCGTGAAAACAATTTTTATCAGTAACAAGTTTGGTTCTAACTTTAGCTTCTTTTAGTTGTTGATAACATTTAACTGAGTCACTATAAAGGACTTCATCTTCACACACACTTATAAATGTAGGTGGTAAACCTTTTAAATCAGCATAAGTTGTTGATACCAATGGATTGTATAATAATTCTGGGTTAATTTTTGTTATATCGTTACCAAATACATAACCATAAGCCATATACT
Source organism: uncultured Clostridia bacterium (assembly GCA_934746645.1). GTDB lineage: Bacteria > Bacillota > Clostridia > Christensenellales > UBA1242 > UBA6345. The sequence goes on along the minus strand of CAKVFE010000004.1, from coordinate 23,833 downwards.
CTAGTTGTTTTTTAGATAGCGAAACATCGCTTTCAGCACAAGTTGTATAACTTTCACCAGATTGTGTAAGGTCAAGGAAAGGAGATGCTAAAAAGCACATTTTTGGCATAGGAATTTTTTCTTCTTTAAGTTTTAGTAGTAATGCTATGCAAAAATTTCCACCTGCAGATTCGCCACCCAAAATTATCTTTTTAGGGTTGTGAGTTTTGATTATTTCTTTATATACATTAACTATCTGATTAAGCGAATATGGGAATATAGCTTCTGGAGATAATGTATAATCTACTGCTATAGTAGTTAAACCAAATCTTTGTGCAAGGGCTTTTATAAGATATGTGCCTTGCTCAGGGAATCCACCAACAAAACCACCACCATGAATATAAAAATACAACAAATCACTTTCTTTTGGCGTGTTTTTATAGAATTTCAATTTTAGTCTTGGTTTAAATTCAAGACAGTGTACATTGGCTATGTAGGTATGAGTGACATTAAGTTCACGCATTGCTATCTTTTTTAAAGTGTTTGGTACTTCTCTTGATTTATTGTTGATTTCTAATACATCATATATTGAATTGGAAACTACATTTGCTTTTTTAGCATCTGCAGCTTTTTTAACTCGAAGAACTTTTCGAGTAAGTTCCATTTTTAAACTCATAATTGGTCCTTTTACTTTTTTATATCTTTACTATCAATTACTATTGTTATAGGTCCGTCATTGTGTTGGTCTATTTGCATATCAGCACCAAAAATACCAGTTTTGACTTTATCGCCTAAACATTGTCTAAATTTGTTTACTATTTTGTCAAACAAAAGAGTTGCTTGTTCAGGTCGCATTGCTTCTATAAAACTTGGTCTAAACCCATGAGAGCAGTCTGCATATAGTGTAAAGTTGGGCACAATCAATATCTCACCATCAACTTGTTGAAGATTAAGATTCATTTTTTGATTTTCATCTTCAAATATTCTTAATCCAGATATTTTATTGACATACCAATCCATATCTACATTTTCATCATTTTGAGTAAATCCCACAAAACATACTAGTCCGTGTGGTATCTCTGATATCAATTTATTGTCTACAGTAAGAGTTGTGTGTTTGACTCTTTGAACTACAAATTTCATATATTACTCCCATATCTATTTGCAATACTAGAGTATAGCATAAAATTATTTTGGATACAAACAACTATTAACTTAATATAGATAATAAAAAAATAGACTTACTTAATCTAAACAATATTAAATGTTTGATTTGTATAAGTCTATTTTTTTATTGTAAATATATTAATTTTTTATTACTTTATCTTCAATCTTAGGTCGTCACCAGTCATATTGACTATAATGCCAATTTGTTTGTTAAACATACGACTAAATACACGACTATCATATATTTCTTGTATTTGTTCGGGTGTTAAATTGGTGGTAATGATAGTTTTTAGATTATCTCTAGCTCTTGAGTCTAGTATCAAATACAAATATTCTCTTGTGACATTGGTAAGTATATTTTCACTTCCTAAGTCATCAATGATAAGCATATCGCAGGTTAGGTAAGGCTCTAGTATGTATTTTTTACTGTTAAGTGATGCTAAATGATAATTAAGCATTGTTTCGTTAAGTCTATATGCTGGAGCAAAAATTGTATAAGTTCCGTTGTTGATTGCATCATTAAGCATACATTGAGATAGATATGTTTTTCCAACTCCAGTCTTACCACAAATTATAAAATTACATTTTGCCGAATTTTGTTTTTCTACATATTCTTTAGCAAGAGAATACAATTTTTTTGTTTCTTCTGGTTTTTCAAAAATATCATATTTTATATTATCAAAACTAGGTAGGTCAGCAGTGTTAATACCAGAGTTTTGTAAATACAATTTGCTTTGTTCTAGTTTAAAACAACTACATTTTTCATCACCAATATATCCAGTGTCTTTGCATTTTGGACATAAGTAATGTGGGATAAAGTCTTCTTTTTTGAAAGGAGTCTTTGCTAGTGCTTCTCTCAATTTTTTGCGTTCTGCTTCAATCTTAGACTCATATTCTTTAATTGTCTTTTCGTCAGTCGCTCTGCTTAAATCTATTTGCATACTACGGATAGCATAAAAACTATCGTGTACATCTTTATTTTGTAGGGCAGTGTTAAGATTGTTTTCGGCTACTTGTTTTGCAGTTTGTCTTCTAAGTTTAAAAATATTGTTTAGTTGGATTGCTATTTCGTTTTTGTTTATCATAGTTCAACCTCAGTTATGGTATCAAACAAACTTGACAATTGTTCTTTTGTATAATCGTGTTTTTCAATTTGTTTTGGATTGTTTGATTTTTGTTTGTATGTATTTTCAAAATCCAATTTTTCTTTTTTAGCTTGTTCGACTGTAGTAATATTTTTAATGTGATATATAGAAAGTACTCTATTTAAAAATTGCATTGGTTGAAGTTTGTCTTTACTTAAATCTATAGCATAGTTAAGGACATCTGTTGGTGTGTTCCAATCATTAATCCAAGTGTTATAGTATGATCTATCATATCTATTAACATTTCTATTAAGTCCAAAAGATTTGATTATTTCTTCAATCTTATCATCAAAACAATTTTGTTCTTTTAAATATATATCTATTGCTTCAGCAGTTATTACACCAAGCTTAAACATTTTGTTGACTGTATTATCAAGCCCTTGTAAAGACCTAATATCAGATTTTAAACAATACAAACTTAGTTTGCTTAATGCGTCAAGGTCATATCCTAGGTTGCACCATTTTGATATAAATGTTTCTACGACTATACTCAAGTTGTCATAGTGAAGTCCAAGATTGCGACATACAGTCTTTGCAATGTTGTAGTATTCTTCTTCCATACTAAAGTAATCATCAATCTCTTTTGCACTAAATTTGCCAAGTTCATAACATCTGTTGACTAGGGCATTTAGTTTTACCATATTGCCTTTTTTACTTTTAGTTATTTTTGCAAGATGTATAAGAGCGTCTAAACCAAATTCTAGGTTGGTAGTCCAATCTAAAAACATAGTTTTTTCTTCCAATGTGCAAGCTCTTTTAATACCTAAAGTAGTTAGGATAAGTTTGATATCATCACTATATCTTTCTTCCATAACTATTCTTGCGTCAGCTTCTTCTTCGGTTTTTATACCTTCCATAGCCCAGTTACGCAAAACAGTAAGTATATAGTTGGCAGATACGCTATCGCCTTTTTTAGCAACACAGTATTCTATACATTTTACAACCATATCTTCGTCAAGATGATTTTTTTCTATTTGATAATAATATTGATTGTACTCGTTGATATCAATTTGGCGTTTAAGAAGATTTTGAGATTTTGCGTTAAAAGTCTTAAATTTGTTTACATCATATTTTTTAAGATACATAGAAGAATTTTTAACTGGTAAATATCTTATTTCTATAGGGTTTAGTTCTAGGCAGTCTACAAGATTAAGTTCTTCTAGACATTTAAACAAACTTACTATATCGTCTTCACTTAAATTAAAAGTTTCTTCAAAGTCTTCTATAGTGTGGTCAATACCATTTTGACAAAGGTAAAGTCCATACAAATATACCTTTAATGCAAGTGGATTAATATTGGGTAAAAACTCTTTAATAAAATTATTTTCTATTTGAGTAAAACTATTGTTATTAAACTCACTAGATAGTTTGCAAAATGCCATCAATTTTCTCCTTAAAGTGTTTCAAATACAAAGTAGTATAACACATAAGACAACTTTAGAGTAAATGTATTATTAAAATAAATAATATTTTTATTTTACTATTGCCTTAAATATTAATGCTAAGATGTACTTAATTGTAATATAAAAAATCCAATTATGCAAATAGTAAATTTTGTAAATTACAATTTTAATGTTGTTTGTTTTTGATTAATAAAAAAAATATGTTATACTCTACAATGTAAAAGGAATATGCTAATGAGAATATTACATACTGCAGACTGGCATATAGGCTGTCGTACTGATGGACTATTAAGGCTAGACGAACAAAAACAAACATTAAAAGAAATAGAAGATATTGCTAATCAATATAAAGTTGATATGGTCATAATTGCTGGCGACATTTATGATACTTTTTTGCCAAGCGCAGAAGCTGAAAAAGTCGTATTTGATTCTTTACTAAGACTTAGCAACAACGGCAATCGTCCAGTAGTTGCTATTGCTGGTAATCACGATGACCCAAAAAGATTGAGTAATGCCAATGTGTTTGCCAATATGCACAACATATATTTGATAGGCGAAATGGATACTATAAGCTATTGTGATTTAAAAGGCAAAAGTGTAGTGCCTGTAGCTAGTGGTGTTGGTTATATTGAGTTTAAATATAAGTCAGAAAGAGTAGTTGTGGCTACTATGCCATATCCTTCTTATTATAGATACAAACAAATTAAAAAAGAAAACGAACAACTAAACGATAGTGTTAAAGAATGGTTTAAGCCTGCATTAAGTGGATTTAGAGATGACACAATCAATATTGCTGTAAGTCACTTGCTTACATATCCAGTCAACTGCACTAGAGATGAGTTTGCCAATTTTGAAGTGTTGGGTGGAGCAATCTCTTTTGTCAATAGAGAAAGTTTATTAAGTAAAGCACACTATACAGCACTAGGACATATACATCAACCAATTGCTGTTGATAAAGAAAACCATATATATTATTCTGGTGCTATAGTCAACAAATATTTTGATGATATAAGTGTAAAGAATAGTGTCAATATTGTGGATTTGGATACCAAACACGGTGTTAAATCTGTGACTCAAGTTGAGATACACCCAAAACAACTTGTATCACAAGCTGTTAGTTCTATGGAAGAAGCAATCAACTTTTTAAATGTTAGCAAAGACAAATTGGTTAGAGTAATATTTAGAGATATGGACTTTGTCGATCCACAAGATATAAAGATGATAAAGTCTAATTATAAAAATGTTATTACAATTAGCGTTGAACCAAAACGAATATCCGAACAAGTCGTTTTGACTAAAAAAGATTTGTCTACTAAAGAAATTTTTGAAAATTTTGTTGAAGCAAAAACTGGAGAAAAACCAGAAGAAGAATTGACTCAATTATTTTTACAACTGATGGGGGAGATAGTGTATGAGGCCTAGTAAATTAACCATCTATGGTATTAATAGTTATGTTACCGAACAAACCGTTGATTTTAAAAAATTGTCAGAAGGTAATTTGTTTGGTATATTTGGTGCTACTGGTAGTGGTAAAAGTACTATACTAGATAGCATTATTATTGCTTTGTATGGCAATAGTGATAGGGACAACTTATCCAATATCATCAATCTTAATTTAAAAGAAGCGTATATCAAATTTGAATTTGAATTGGATAGAAACAACGAAGTTAATACTTATGAAGTAACTCGTAATTATAAGCTTAGACCTAGTGGACTTAATAGTACAGCATATTTAATCAATAAGACTACTAATGAAGTCTTAGGAGATTCTACTGATATGGTTAATGGCAAGATTGAAGAAATGCTTGGCATTAGCAAAAGAGAATTTTTAAAATGCGTTGCTTTACCTCAAAACGAATTTGATAAGTTCTTATTAGACACTCCAAGTGAAAGAAAGAAAAGTATAGCAAGACTATTTAATATAGAAAACTTTGGCGATAGTCTTAATAGAAAAGTAAAGTCTAGGTTGGATATTCTTAATACCAAAAATGCTCAACTTGAAAAACAACTTGAGATGTTTGGTGAGATAACTGAAGAAAACCAAAGACAATTGGATAAAGACATTTTGACCGATGAAAGAGAAGTCGCAAAACTTACTCGTATCATTGAAAGACTTAGTGAAGAAGTGAAACAATTAGACGAACTTAATGTTAAATTAAACAACTTTATTGACGCTAAAAACACACTTTCTGACATAAAGTCACAAGAAGACTATTATAATAAACTTCAATCTTCATTAGAAGTGTTTGAAAAAAATAAGACAAATTTGGACAATGCAGAAGCATTGAAAAACAAAATTGTCGAATTGGATAGTTTTCAAGAGAAACTAAAATCTTTAAAAATTGAACTAGATTTAAACAAGAAAAAGTTTTCAATGTTTGAAAAAGATTATTTGAAAACTAAAAGTGATAAAGAACTTCAAATGATTAATCTTAATGTGTTTAAGGTTAATATTGAAAAGAAAAAATTTATTATAAAAGAACTTGATAATATTGATGCAAGTGTTAAGACTTTAAAAGATAGACATTCACAAAAGTTAGACGAATTGCTTAATATCACAGAAAGAGAAAACAAAGTTTCTAAAAATATCGACCGTACATTAGCAGATTTAGAAAATGTTAAAAATGAGTTAAGAAGCATTGACGCTGTTATGAAACAGTTGGTAGAAATAAGAGTGTTGGGCGAAAGTCAAGAATATGTAACCAAACTTAAAGAACTTAAACGCAATGTTGATTTAACTAGTCTAGATGAAGTTAAGTATTATCCTATATACAAACAAGTTGACAACTTGCTTGGCAATATCAATAGTTTGGTATTGTCTGGCAATGCAAAATTGAGAAAGCGTAAACATCTTTTAGAGAGCCTAGAAGTAACAGAAGAAACTATAGATACTCTCAATAGAAAAATGTTGAAAAGACAAAATACTTTGCTCAACGATTTGAATATGCTTAATAAAAAGTATGCAGATTTGTATTCTATATTGACAGGTTACAATAACGATAGTGCAAAAATTCAATCTGATATAAGTCAATTAAAAAATGATATATTAGAAAAGAATAACAATAAAAAAGCATACCAACAACAACTTGCCGAACTTGATGGTATAGAAGATACTTCTCAACTTATAGATTCTTTAGAAGAAAAAATGCAAGAGTTGGAAGACGCTAAGTTTGATATTAACAATAGTATCAATAACAATCTATCAGATATAAAAGCTACTGAGATAGAAATAAAATATCTTAGTGATAGTATTGACGAATTGAAAGCACTTGTTCCAGATGGTTTTAATCCATTGGATTATATTAGCGAAATCAATGATGAAAACTATGAAGAAAAGAAAACTGAAGTTGATGAATATTTAAAGAAAAAGACTTATACCGAAACTTTGGTTAATAGTTTAAGCGAAGAATTGAAAGATGTTGATATAAACAGTGAAGAGATAATAAACAAACATAAAGAGTTGGATACCTATGTTGACAATCTAAACGAAGCAAAAGTAAGATTGGGTATCAACAAGAGCACAAAAGAAAACAATATAAAAATGTTGGTTAAACAAAATGAAGTTGAAACCGAATTACATCAAGTTCATAATGATTTAAAACTAACACAAAAATTGGCTTCTTACATTGCAAGAAATGCTTTGGTAGATTATGTATCTGAAGAATACTTATATTTAATTACTCAATATGCAAACAAATTTGTATATAGCATATCTAGGGGTAAATATATGTTGAAGTATTCCAATGAGAACTCAGGCGAGTTTTTAGCTATTGACAACTTCAATGGTGGTATGACAAGAAGTATAAAGACACTAAGTGGTGGCGAAAGATTTATATTTAGTTTGAGTTTGGCATTGGGTGTATCTCAAAGTATTGCTGTCAACAATAACAAATCATTCAATTTCTTCTTTATTGATGAAGGCTTTGGCAATTTAAGTGATGATTACATTAATGATGTATTAGAGTGTTTTGATAGTCTTATCAAACTTGACTTTACAGTCGGATTTATAACCCATGTAGAAAAAATGGAAGAATACATTATTAATAAAGTCGTAGTTACTAAAGAAAATAATGAAGAAGGTAGTATAATACAACAATACTAATATCTTATTAGTGCGTTAAATGTTGGTATTATAAAAATAAAGAATATAAAGGACATTAAATATAGTAATGTCCTTTTTTTATAACTAAAGTACTATAAATGTATTGATAGAAAATACTTATTAGTGTAGTTAAACTAATGTGTAAGTATTAATAATAAAATATTTCTTAACCATATATACAACAAATCAATAATATTTTCATATATAAGTTGTAATTATTTATGGAGAGTAATAATGAATATAGATGATTTACTTAACAATATTGAAGACTTAAAAAACATAGATGGAGTCAATATTGAAGTTATTGGTTTTAGTACTTTTGGTAGACCTATATATGTTGTGCATATTGGTAACTATGATGGTAACCAAATATTTATGGAAGGTGGAATACACGCTAGAGAATATATATCAACATTGTTTTTAATAGAAGAAATAAAGTATTTAGCTATAGAGTATAAAAATAATAATTTTGATGGCGGATTTTATATTGTTCCACTTGCTAATCCAGATGGTGTAGCACTAGTCCTTGATGGATTAGATAGTGTGGGTTGTGATAATTGGAAAAATGTTTTGACTCTTATCAACAACAACTCCACAGATTTTTCTTTATGGAAAGCCAATGGCGTTGGAGTGGACTTAAATGTCAATTTTAATGCTGAGTGGGGAAAAGGGACTCAAAATGTATTTTGTCCCAGCTCCGGCAATTTTGTTGGTTTTTATCCAGAGAGCGAAAGCGAAGTAAGAGTGTTGGTTGATTTTCTTGAGAATATAAGTCCTCAAGGTAGTATATCGTGGCATACTAAAGGAGAAGTTATATATTATGGATTTTATGTTTTAAGTCCAGAGTCATTAGCACGAGATTATAGGATAGCTCAAGAGTTGTCCAATGTTAATGGTTATCCAATTATAAAAACAGAAGGTAGTGTTGGTGGATTGTCGGATTGGGTAAGTTTAAATTTAGATGTGCCAGCATATACAATAGAAGTTGGCAATCCTAACTTAAATCACCCTATAGGGAAAGACCAACTGGATATTATATTCCAGCAAAACAAAGATGTCCCAACTACTATGCTAAAATATATTTAGATATTTGCATTGAAAAATGTCTAAAATAATGATATAATCAATGTATGAGAAAACTAATTAAATCATATCAAGAAGATGGTGTATTTCACTATGTAGTCAATAAAGCTTTAAAAAAACATAAAGCTTTTCCGTTTGGGCAAAGTATGTATGACAAACTATCTATGGATTGCTTAGGTAAGACTTATGGCGAAATGCTAAAAGATGATTATACATCAGGTTATTGTTATTTTTATGCGACACTTTTATGTAAAGCGTTAGAAAATAGCGAATTAAAGTTGGGTATACTCAATAGACTTAATACAGACCACGATTATTATTACTCAGAGTTTGGTCATGCGTGGGTAGAACATAATGGGTTTGTTTATGACACTAGTTCAAAAATGATATTTAATAAAGAATTTTATTATAAATATTATGATGTGAGTATAAAAGAAAGTTACACTCACGAACAATTACAAGACAACGATGTCTTCTTTAAACTTGCTATAAATGCAGTGAAAGATAGAGAAGATAAAGTTGATTTTATGTTTAAAATGATGAAAAAGGGATATGTCCCTAATAATGATTTAATTAAAGAATGTATCAAAAAGGTCAGTACCGAATCTATACTTGATAGAATACAAAACAATATAGATATGCTAGACGACCAAAAGAATAAAGCAGTTTAAATAGATAAAACAAAAGACAACCATATTTGTGGTTGTCTTTTATTTTATATTATCGGAAGTTAGACGAAAGCAGTGCAAAGCAATATTTTCGTATAACTGATGTTTATTCAAACTGTGATGCCACGATTTATCGTGGAATTGCGATTAGCAACTTGATTTACGAACATAGTGAGTAAATCAACATCACATAGTTTATATTAAGATACTTTTGTTATATATGTGATAATTATAAATATGTGTATTATCTGATTATAATACTATTAACTTTATAAGATATGGTATAAGCATACTCAATGGATATGCCCAGTAGAATAAGTATTTAGCATTAATTTTACCTTTTTTACCATTGTAATTAATAATAAGTACAATGTTAAGTAAAGAGAAGATTTGAATCAATGACCATTGAGTTATTACGCTATAAGATATCCACGAATATAAGAAGTTAAGTATAAATAGTATTAAAAATGCAAGACATTGACTTTGTTTGTTGTTCCTTAGCACATAAAACACAAAAGGTAACAATACACCATAAAGTCCATATTCTGGTCCAATACCCAACGAATCCATTACTAGCACAACAAAGCTTATTATACATATACCTACAATAAATTTTGTTTTATTTTGAGTAGTGTTTTCTCTATACAATTTGTTGTACATTAGCATTAAATAACAAGATAAAGCGTAAGTAAATAATACATTAAATACAAATCTACCTTGTAACAAATAACTTGGAACTATTGATATAACACCAAAGATAAGAAGTGTAATTATAAACTTTTTTGTGTTATGGGTATAGTAAAAGCTATCTGCTATCAAATAACATACCATAGGGAATATTCGACCTATACATCTAAAAGAAATATACAACCATTGGGGCAAGACACTACTTAGTGCATATCCAATATGGTCTACAAACACAAGGACAACTATTAAAATTTTTATAAAATCTCTGTTTAATTTTTTAGTCATATTTTATGATAACTCAAAACAAAAAAAGAAAGCAAATTATTACGCTTTCTTTTTTATATATAATGATAATTGTTATTGGATAATATATTAATTATCTCAATTTTTGATGTGTGGTTATTGTACCAGCATCATTGATTAAATCCATAACTTTTGTTTTGTCGCATAAATCTTTTATAGACATATCTACTGTACAACCAGCAATATGTCCACAATCTTCTTGCAACCACGCTGATTGATTAACAATCTTTTTAACACTTTCTTCTAAACCATTAGTTCTGTTGATAGCCATAACAGCTTTTGCTAATGCAAAATTGCCAATTTGGATATCCAATGGTAAGTTTTCAAATTTTGTATTGTTGATATCAACTAGATATTCGTTGTCTTCATCAACTTTGATATTGCTTGGCAATGTTTCCATTGCTTTAATATCTTCAACTTCTCTTGTAAGTACCCAATGAGGATTAAATGATTTTGTACTTGCATTATAACTATTTTCTTTGTTTTGTTCAAATAAGTTGCTTGCAAGATTGTACATAGTCATATAAGTATCAAAATTGTTGATTAAACTATCAGTATATTTGCTAATATTGATATCTTTACTATTTATCAAACTTCTAAATGTTACTATAGAGTTATTAGAAGTAGACAATATATTATAATGGCGTTTGTATATATTTAATGTTGCCAATGCAAATATATCATAAGAAGCTTGTTCTAGTTTTGATTGTAAAGAATGTAAGTTGTGATTGTCTTCATATTTCATTCTTTCAATATCTCCAATTAAACCACCATAAGATTTGCCCAAAATAATTTTGTATTTAAGGTCATCATAGTAAGCTTCAATATCTTTTTCTTTAGAAGTTAATCTTTGGTATTCTTTTAAAGCAGAACTTTCATCGTTGATATATTTTTTATCACTAGCTATATATTCTCTAACATCATTATCATATTTAAGGTCGTTTAGACGGTCTTTGTATGCTTCAATAACTTCCATATCATTAAGCATTTTTCTAGAATCTTTTTGAACAGAAAATATATTAGAGTCATCAACATTGATAGTGTAATTAAATAAAGGATATTCGTCATTGTTGTATTTTCTATCAATATATGTTTTAGATATAGTAATATTGCTATGGAAAGACTTGATAGTAGATTTCTTCATAGTAGCAATTTGGTCTAGTCTGATTATTCTATCTTTATTAGATTCGATTTCTTTAGAAATTCTTTCAAACTCATATTTAAGACTAGGATTGTATTTTAAACCTAAACCATAAAAATTGTCGTTTACATTAAATAATTTTTTAAATTTTTGATTGTCTTCAAGTATAGGTTGTTGGTATTGTTGTTTGTATTTTTCTACATCAATATAAACTTTTGGTATTCTTGGTTGTGCCATAATTTACTCCTTAAAAAGTAATAATATTTTACCACTAATTGGGATTATAGTCAATACACATTTTTTCACGATTTATAAGACAATCGGTGGTTACAATTTTTAAATTTTTTATTTTTTGGCTGTTTGTCACACTGTAAAAATGGCGTTTTTTGGGTTATTTTGACCAGAAAATGCCCCAAAATCCAGATTTGCGTATATATTTTACAAACAGATTGGCAATATGGTATAATATTTATGTTATGAAAAAATTTAAGATATCACCGTATTTTACAATAATACTAACTTTTGTAGCAGTAATATTGATAGGAAGTATATTGTTAGTACTACCAATAAGTACTACTGCAAAACATATAAATTATATTGATGCGTTATTTATGTCCACCAGTTCTGTTTGTGTAACTGGACTTAATGTCGTAAGCAATATTGCCACTGATTTTACAATCTTTGGACAAGTTGTTATTATGCTACTTATGTTTATTGGTGGACTTGGTATTTTGACTCTATCAACTTTCTTTCTTATGATATTGGGAGCTAAGTTTGGTGTTACGGATAGGTTCCTTATGAAAGAAGCTTGGAATGCAGATTCGACAAAAGGTATAGTCAAACATATACGAAATATTGTTTTATTCTCTGTAGGTGTACAGCTATTGGGTACAATAATCAATTATTTTATTATAAGAGAGATTGTTCCAAACAATAGTTTCTGGGTTGCAATGTTCCAATCTGTTTCAGCATTTAACAATGTTGGATTTGACATATTGGGCAACTCCAATAGTTTGATTGAATACAGTGGTAATGTCGCACTTAATATATCAACTATGTTACTAATCATAATTGGAGGTTTGGGATTTGTAACAATATTTGATATTTTCAAAAATCATTCTTGGAAAAAAATAACTATTACATCTAAGATTGTTTTGATTGTTGTACCAACATTAATTGTTGTGGGTATGTTACTTATAAAAATAGCAGATTACAACAACATAACTTGGTTACAAGCATTATTTACTAGTGTTGCATCAAGAACAGCAGGATTTACAACAGTTGATTTATCAACTATTTCGACAGCATCAGTTATTGTTATTTTGATACTTATGTATATTGGTGGAGCACCTTGCTCTGTTGCTGGTGGTATAAAAGTAACAACATTTATGGTATTATTGGTAGGTACATTTAATTTTGCTGTAGGCAAACAGCCTGTAGTATTTAAGCGTACAATAAGTGAAAAAACAATTAAAAAAGCATTTTCGTTATTTGTAATAAGTATAGCGTACTTGGCTCTAGCTTCATTGGCAGTAGCTATGATCGAACACGATTTACCATTAAGGGCAGTACTTATGGAAGTTGTTTCGGCATTTGCTACAGTCGGATTTAGTATGAGCGTTACTCCAACATTGAGTATAGCAAGCAAACTTATTATTATAGTAACTATGTTCCTTGGTCGTCTTGGACCATTGACAATAATGAATATTAACAATAACGATTGGATGCACGAAGACACAAAAGATATTAAATACATTGAAGAAGATATAAAGGTAGGTTAATATGAAAAAGAGTATAGCCGTTATCGGTTTAGGAAGATTTGGTATGTCTATACTGAAGACATTAACAGAATCTAAATGTGAAATAATAGGTATTGACAACAATAAAGATTGTGTTGCTGAAGCAGGCAAATATGTACAACATGTTGTTATATGTGACAGTACTAAAAAAGAAAATCTAGAAGAAATAGGTATTCCTAATATCAATCACGCTGTAGTATGTATAGGTAAAAATATACAAGCATCTATATTGACAGTTATCAATTTAAAAGAACTTGGAGTTGAAAAAATAAGCGTAAGAGTAGACTCTGAAGAATATGTAAAAGTTATGCAAAAACTTGGTGCAACAGAAGTTATGTTCCCAGAAAGAGATTTTGGTATTGATGTTGCTAAGCGTATAAGTTTGAAAGCAAGTTCTATTGAAGACTACTTTGAACTTGATGATGGTTTTGTCCATGTTAAATTTAAAGTTAATGAAAATTTTCAACCAGTAAAAATAAAAGATATTAGATCAATCAACAAATTTGAAGCATTGGTTGCTTTGATTATTCGTGGAGAAAAAGCTATACTTCCAGATGGGGAAGCCGAAATACAACCTAATGATACTTTGTATGTTGTAGGTAAACACGCAAAAGTTATCAAATTTGAAGGCTATATTAATGCACAATAATTATTAAAATAATTTAATGTTAAAATAAAATATCTATATAAAAAAAGAAAAATATCCTGATGTACTACACATCAGGATATTTTTTAATCTAAATCAATTATTTTAAATCCAGCAGACCTAATGAGTCTATTGTATACTGCAAGTGATACTCCAGTCATCTCAGGACAACGAGCATAAACTATTTTTGCATTTTGTTTATCCAATTCTCTTAAAGCTGTAAACAATTCGTGTGCTTGTTCTTTAGGACTTGTAATATGTCCATAAGATATAGCTGGAACATCTAAATATTGTTGTTCATCATCAAAGCATAGTGCAAATGTTCCGTCTACTTTATGTTTATTGACATATTTGGCATATTTTTCTAGAGAGCCTTTTAGTATGATAACATCTGCATTAGGAGCATAATGTTTATATTTCATACCAGGTGACAATACTTTTTCGTCTTTCTTTACACCTTCAGTTACTGCTTTTGCTATTTCTACTTTTTTATCTAAGACCTTTTCTATCATTTCTTTAGTTATTACACCGGGTCTAAGGATAATAGGTGTATCGGTAAGAGTAGATATAACTGTAGATTCTACGCCAGCATCACATTCGCCACCATCAATAATAAGTGGTATACGACCATTCATATCTACAAATACATCTGTTGCATTGGTAGGACTAGGCTTACCACTAATATTGGCTGATGGAGCAGAAAATGGAACTTTTGACTTTTCTATAATCTCGTGAGCAATCGGATTGGAAGGCATTCTGACTCCGACACTGTCAAGTCCAGCACAAGTTTCGTTACATATCTCATTGCCTTTAGGCATAATTATTGTTAAAGGTCCGGGCCAAAAAGCGTCCATAAGTTTTTTTGCGTCATCAGATACATATCTTACCACACCTTTAAGCATATCCAAATTTGATATATGTACTATCAATGGGTTATCAGCTGGTCTACCTTTTGCCTTAAAAATCTTTTTTATTGCTTCACCATTTCTAGAGTCGCCAGCTAGTCCATACACTGTTTCGGTAGGAACTCCAACAACTTCTCCATCTTGTAATAATTTGCAAGCTAATTCAATACTTTCTTTATTAGGTTTTAATAATTTTGTTTCCATACTTGATATTTTAGCACTATTTTAAATGATTTACTATCATTTTTATAAGTTTTAATAAAGTGGCTAAAATCAAAATTTTATTGTGTGTAATTGGATTGTTATTATATTGTTTTGTAGGCTTGGCGAAAAATATTCAATATTGACTTTTAATCAAATGTATTATAAAATATAATAACAAATATTGAGGGGTGTGTTATGGGTAAAGGTTTAAAATTAATGTTTGAATTAGAATTGAAACAATTGTCAGCAGATGCAGAAGCTTATATGACACAAAATGAAGTGGTTGAACTTTTAAATTACAAAATTAAAAGAAATAATGAAAAAATATATGACCCTACAAAAGAAACTGCATTTCAATCAGAAGTTTATGTTGAATATGATAGAGATGATGAGATATCATATGTAGAAATGGGCTATGACGAAACAAAATATAAAGCTTATAAAACTTTTATGCAAGAATATCCTTCTAAATTAGTAGAACTAAATTTGGAAAAGAACAATCTTGTTAATAAAAAATTTGTAATTCACAAAGATCGCAAATTATCTCAAATTACAGGGAAGATAGATCATTTAAATAGCAGATATAAATATTTCTTAAGAATACAAGAAAAAGAAAGAGTAAGTGATATTGCAAAAGCAGAAAATCAAATATTAAATGATTCTGTCCAAATGATAAAAAATAGTTATGTTGCAAAAAGTGTTAACCAATTATTTGTTATCAATCCAGATTATGTTAAAGTTGATGTTAGCAAATGCCGTATAGAACAAGATATCATTGATGTAGTTAAACAATGTCAAGACAAGGCAAAAGCTATTGAAAAACAAAACTTGGTTAATAAAAAGATAGCTGAAGCTCAAGCAAAAGCTAAAAAAGACAAAGGTATAGAAAAATAATAGTAATTTAGTGTTTTTATAATAAAACCTATTAAAAATACTAATAAAATCAATTTTACTATTGAATCAAATATAAAAAATAAAAAGACTCTTAGTTTTATGCTAAGAGTTTTTTTACAATGATTTTTAGTTAATTATTAACTTTAACTATGCTATAATGTAAAAAAAATTAATACTTTTTTGTATTTAATGGTTAGGGGATATATGAGTAAAAGATATAATATAGCAAAAAGAATTTTGATTTTTTGGACATTGTTTATTGGGTTGGGTGCAATAGGTGGAAGCTTATGTATGTTTATTGACCCCACTGGTAAAATGATGGGTATGGATGGTATGTTGCCATTTTTTCAAGTTTTGCCATTTGCTAATGTGTTATTTCAAAATCTGATTTTTTCAGGTGTAATGCTGTTGATAGTAAATGGATTGACAAATATACTAGCGTCTATACTATTGTTTTTCAATAAAAAATCTGGAATAATACTAGGGACAATATTTGGATTTACACTTATGCTTTGGATAATAATCCAATTCGTTATATTCCCATTCAATTTTATGTCTACAGCATTTTTCATTTTTGGTTTTCTACAATTAGTTACTGGATATGTGTGCTTTGTAGGATATCAACAAAGTCAATTTAAATTTGATGAAAATCAATATAAAAATATTGGCAATGACAAATCAAAAGTTGTGGTTTATTTTTCTCGTATGGGATACACAAAGAAACTTGCGTATGAAATAGCTAATGAAAAAGGTGCTGATATTGTAGAGATAAAAACTACAGAAAAGGTTGATGGCAATCTTGGATTCTGGTGGTGTGGACGATATGGTATGCATAAGTGGGGTATGCCACTAGAGCCAAACGAGATTGATTTTTTTAAGTATGAAGAAGTGACAATTTGTTCGCCAGTTTGGGTGTTTGGAGTGTGTGCGCCAATAAGACAATTCTGTATTGATAACGCAAACAAACTAAATAATGTAAGTTATTTATTGACACATTTTATGAATTGCAAATTTGAAAATATTGCTTTGGATATGGATAGACTTTTATGCACAACTCATAAAGAATTATTAAGTTATAGATGTCGCTTCGGCAATACAAAACGACTTAAATAAATATTGCTTATTATCAATATCATAGCACATATCAACACCAACATTACACTTTTTGTCAATAACTATCAATTATTTGTCAAATATTAATAAATAAAAGAATAGTCTGTTATGTAATTTAAAGAACACTTTTAAATTATATTCATAATAAGTTTTTATAATTTATAGTTTTAATTAATATAACAATTTAATTAGAATAAAGAAAAATAGCATTAGAAAACTAATGCTATTTTTTAATTTGATTATTTTGATTTAATAAATTTTGATTATGTAACATAAATACTTTTTTGCAAGAATAATCTGATCCGATTTTAAAATTAAAACTATTAACATATTGTTTTAATATTTCAAATTTTTCTTTTTCTGGAAGTGTAGATATTGATTTGTATTCTTCAATTTCTATGAAATTTCCTAAGCCTTCTACATTGCCTACGATTATAGTTTTTTCACCATTTTTGTAGAATGCATTCTTTTGTTTTAGTGACACCCAATTAATTAAATTAATGCCAGTCAACAATCTGCGAGCGTTGTCAACATTATCAATTTTTGTAGAAATTTTTTCTTCTCCAATTACATTTTGATTTTCATCTAATGTTTTTATTTTTCTAAGTAACATTGATGTAGGTGATTTATCTTTTAGTGTTGTATAGGAACGAATAATTAGACTGTTGTTTAACAAATTTGAATAACTGGCATTGTTGATTTTACTTTTATCCATATTGACAAAATAATCATCTCTTCCATTAAATTCTTCTGTCTTTACAAAACCTAAATTTACTAGTTTTGCTTCAATGTCTTCCAACTTTTCAAATACTTGAACAGTAATTTCAGTTTGTGCCATACTTCCAACCTCATTTAATCATATTATGTTTTTCCATATTATAACATTAACCCCACTCATCATCAAACAATATTTAAGCTTAAAATATCTAATGTGGTTAGTAATTGAATTGTTTTTACACTTTGAATACAAATTTTAATCTATATTAAACTAAAAAAAATGATTATAGACTAAATTACGAAAATAAAGATTTTTATGTGTGGTTAATTTAATATCTTGATTTTTAAATTAAATAACATTCCCATATTTCTGTCTATTTCAATAATAGTAAACAATATGGGGACTTTTTTGATAGTTTTAAAATTTATGTTAATACATTTCTTTAATTTGTGTACCTAAATGTACCACCTCTCCATATTTTCATCTAATCTTATTCTTTCCCAAACGCTTTAAAACTGCTTGGAACTCTGTGAATATTTGTAGTGAAATTTATTGTCAAATCTTAAAATCTATTAACTGATTTGTTTTAATATATTTAGTACTATATATAAAGAAATATATTTTTTGCAAAAATTATAACAATATTAGATTTTTTATGTTATAATCAATTAGATTATATCCTTAATTTAATTAATAAGGGATTATTGAGGAGTTTGTATGCATAATGAACTTTACACAACTGAATATGATGTTGAAAATCAATTTATTAAAGTTATAACGACTAATTGGTACAAATATAACAAACTTTCATCATATGAAGAGTTGATAGAAAATTTTAGAAATAAACTAAATATAATCAATAAAGAAGTTTTAAAAGATAAGCCTCTTACAGATTCAGAGTTTAAAGAAATTCTTATATATTTAGACGGAAAATCTATCTTTGAATCTTCTCAAATTTTGCGTTCTGGTAAAATTGATGTTGTAAAAAGGGACGGCTTTCCTGTTTATTTAAAATTGATAAATAAAGATATTGAAAAAAATTATTTTGAAGTAGCACATCAAATAAATACCACAGGGAAGTATATTGGCAGGTTTGATGTTACATTATTGATAAATGGTATTCCGTTCGTCCAAATTGAATTAAAGAAACCTGGTGTAGAAATTAATCAAGCATTTAATCAAATCCTTAGATATAGAAGAGATGGTAATTATAAAGGATTATTCAAATTTATTCAACTATTTGTTATTTCTAACGAACAAAACACAAGATATTTTGCTAATAATGATATTAATATTTTGAAAAGTAATTGTTTTGTTTGGTCAAACACAAAGAACGAACCTATTAATCTTCTTTATGAATTTGAAGAAAAGTTTTTATTCTGTCCCTTCCTTTATAGAGTTGTTTTTAAATATATGATAGATAGTGTTGCAGAAAGAAAACTATATGTAATGCGTCCTTATCAAATATATGCTTTTGAAGCATTGATAGAAAGGTGTAAAAAAAATGATAATGGATACTGTTTCCATTCTACTGGTTCAGGGAAAACATTAACTTCTTTTAAGTTCGCTTATGAAATGAGCTTGAATCCTAATATTGAAAAAGTATTCTTTTTAGTAGATAGAAAAGATCTTGATGATAAAACTGTTGAAGATTTTAATTCTTACATGTCATCATCTGTTGATGAATTTACTAATATTGGTAAAACGGATAGTTTAATTAGAGATATTAAGAGCAACAAAAAATTAATCATTTCAACTATTAACAAGATGTCTAATGCTATCAAAGGTAGACATATTAATGAATTAAAAGAATATAAAAATAAAAAGATGATTTTTATGTTTGACGAATGCCATAGAAGTCAAGCTGGAGAAATGAGAAAACTTATAAATAATTATTTCACTAATGCATTATATTATGGCTTTACGGGTACTCCTATTTTTACAGTGGAAGATGAAATAACTGAAAATGCAAAGTTGACATCATTTTATTTCGGTAAGCCAGTTCATACATATACACTTAAAGAAGCAATTGGAGATCACAATGTTTTGCCACTTTGTATTGATTATGTAAAAACTATAAAAATTAAAAATGAAGAAACATTTTTAGATAAGACTGTTCAAGGTATCAATTATGCAGAAGTTATGATTGATAATAGAAGAATTGAAAAGGTTTCTAAAGATGTATTTGATCATTTCGATCAAAAAACTTTTGGTAGACAATATAATGCTATTTTTGCTTGCGAATCTATTGCATTGTTAAATAAATACTATGATTATATGCTTAATAATAAAGAAAATATAAAAATAGCGGCAATTTATTCTTATGAAGCGAATGAAGATTGTAAAGAGGGTGATGTTAAAGAAGTTGCTAAAGATAAATTAGCGAGAATAATCGACGAATATAACAAGAGACCTGAAAACAATTCTAATTTTAGTTTGACTAACTATGCTTCTTATGAAAGAGATGTAATAAATAATTTTAGAAATAAGAATATAGATATTTTATTTGTTGTTGATAAATGTTTGACGGGTATGGACTTTAGAAGATGTAGTGCCTTATATCTTGATAAATCAATGAAAATGCATGGGCTTATTCAAGCAATTTCAAGGACTATTAGAACTTACGAAGAAAATAAAATTTGTGGGAATATTATTTGCTATCAAACATCTAAAATGACAATGGATGAAGCTTTAGCTCATTTTAATAATGATAAAGATGTTTATAATGATGTGACACTTGAGCCATTGGACAATTTGGTTGTTAAGCTTAATAAAGCTTTTATTGCGTGCAAAGAAGTTAGTAAATTGGCTCATTCAAAATCCGAAAATGACCAACTTGAATTTGTTAATGCTTTTAGAGAATTAATGCACATATATAATAAGATTACTAATTATATAGATTTTGATATAAATAAAACTGAAATGGATATGAAAACATACAATGAATTGCAAGGATTATATAAATATATTTATAATCAAATTGCACCCCATCCTGTTAAAGAGTCTGTTTTAAATGATGTTGATTTTGAAATTGCTCTTCTAGGAAGAGTAAAAGTAAATTTTGACTATTTAGTGGAATTGTTATTAAAATATCAAAATGAAAAAGCTGAAAACAAAACTAAAGTTAAAAGAAAAATTAGTAGATTGTTACTTGAAATTGCAGACAAATCAAAACGAGAATTATTAGAAAAATTTGTTAACTCGTTTATGAATGACGATATTGATGGTTTATATGATAAAGATCCAGTACAAGAATATGAAAAATATATAAATGATGAAAAAGATAAAGATATTAATTTAATAAGTAAAATGTATCATATAGATATGGAAAAATTAAGACATTTAATTGAGAACTATGCTTTTTATCAAGATTCGATAGAACTAAATCGTGATGTTACTTCATTGATGGGAGCTCTTGATGATATCCCATTCAAAGAAAGATTAAAAATAATTGAAGCATTACCTATTGATATTAAAAAATTCTTTGATAAATTTGATGAAATTACGCTTTATTAAAAGAAATTTAAATAAATATCAAAAAACTATTGACAATTCTAAAATTGTATTGTATGATATTTATGTAAATTTCAATGGAGGGCGATAAAAATGAAGAAATTTAAACTATCAGAGATTGCAGAAGTTGTTCAAGGAAATATCTTAACAAGAATTAAACCTAATTCACAGTTTGACGAAACGGTTGAGTTGGATTCAATTAGCATGCAAGAGTTAAGTTATATTGTTGGCATATCTAATGTTTCAGATAATCATGGAAAGATCAAAATTTTGAAAAACAAAAAAGATTCTTGTGTATTAACTCGACAAAAAGATATCGTTGTTGGGTTAAGTTCTAAGAAAGCTTTTGTTGTAGAAGAACATCGTTCGAACTGTCTTGTACTATCAAATTTTGCATTAGTCAGAATAAATGATTTAAATGTTTTAGATCCCTATTATTTTTGTTGGCTTTTAAATGATGATTTACAATTTCATAAATATATTGACCAAAAAACACAAGGTAGTGCAAATGTAATAATTTTGTCTATTAATAATTTAAAGGACATTGAATTAGAATTACCTAACATTGATAAACAACGATTAATTGGTAAAATATATGAATTGGGTAGATTGCGAGATAGAATATCTCAACAATTATTTGAGAAGACAAAACTAGTAAGAAATTATAATTTAATGAAATATAATAAGGGAGATAAAAAATATGAATAATATAGAATTAGAACAACAACAAAAGAAGGAGCTTCACACAAAACTTTGGAAAATGGCTAACTCACTTCGTGGAAATATGGATGCAAACGAATTTAAAGATTATATTTTAGGACTTATATTTTTTAGATATGTTTGTGAACATGAAGAAAGTGAATTTAGAGATAAATTACATGTTACAATTGAAGATGCTTATGCACAAGCACCAGACAAATGTAAGGAATTGGCAATTTCTAATCTTGGATTAGGTTATTTTATTGAGCCAAAGCATTTATTTAAAAATTTAGTAACAGAAATTACTTTAGGTAATTTTGAACTTGAAATGCTTTCTGAGGCATTTAAGAACTATGCTGATTCTACAAAAGGACAAATAAGCCAAGATCAACTTGAAGGACTTTTTAATGATGTAAATTTAACATCTGATAAATTAGGTAAAACTTATAAAGAAAAGGGTGAATTGATCGGCAAACTTATTTCTTCTATTAATGAAATTAACTTTAATTTTATGGATAGTAAGATAGATTTACTTGGAGATGCTTATGAATATCTTATCGGACAATTCGCTGCCTCTGCAGGCAAAAAAGCTGGCGAATTTTACACTCCTCAACAAGTTTCTAAATTACTTAGTATGCTTGTAACAAATGATTTAACTGATGTTAAATATATCAGCGACCCTGCCTGTGGTTCAGGTTCTTTGCTTATCCAAGTTGCAGATAGATTAAAAGAGAAAAATGGTAAATATATTCACATTTATGGTCAAGAATTGAATACAACCACTTGCAACCTTGCAAGAATGAATATGCTTGTCCATAATGTTAACTTTAACAAATTCTCTATTCATCAAGGTGATACATTGAAAGCCCCAAGTGATGAACAAAGAGAGTATGGCAAAATGGATGTAGTTGTTGCTAACCCTCCATTCAGTGCTAATTGGGATCCAAACTCAAATATGGAAAAGGACGATAGATTTTCTGGTGCTGGTAAATTGGCACCAAAATCGTATGCGGATTATGCTTTTGTTCAACATATGATTAATAGCTTAAGTGCAACTGGTAGAATGGCTGTTGTTCTCCCACATGGTCCTTTATTTAGAGGTGGTGCTGAAGCAACAATTAGAAGATATCTTGTAGAAACAAGAAATTACCTTGATACAATTATTGGCTTACCTGCCAACCTCTTCTATGGCACTAGCATCCCAGCTTGTATTTGCGTTTTCAAAAAAGATAAAAAAGATAGAAATGTATATTTCATTGATGCAAGCAAGAATTTTGAAAAAGGCAAAAATCAAAACTTATTAAGAAACGAAGATATCGATAAAATTATTGATGCATATACAAACAAATCAGAAATTGAAAAATATGCTCACCTTGCTACCATTGAAGAACTTGAAGAAAATGACTTCAACTTAAACATACCAAGATATGTTGATACTTTTGAAGAGGAAAAAGAAATTGATATTCAAGCAGTAATGTCAGACATCAAAAAACTTGAGGGCGAACGAGCTGAACTTGACAAACAAATTGAGGTTTATCTTAAAGAATTAGGCATTTTAAAGGAGGATTAGTATGGAAACTAACAATCAAAAAACCGACCAAAACACAATCCCTAATGATGCTGATAAACAACAAAAAGGCGTCAATGTTCCTAATTTGAGATTT
>CAKVFE010000003.1 GCA_934746645.1 uncultured Clostridia bacterium | reverse complement strand
TTTTTTTAAACTTTTTTTATCTTTTTTCATCTTTTTTTATTTCTATCTCTTACACACTCCCCCGTGTTTTATGATTTTTGCCACTATTTTCACTTTTTAATTACAAATTTTTAACATTTTAAACTTGAAAAATTAATTTCATTATCCAAATTCTAATAAAAATTATTTTTGTTTTTCACAAAATTTTAATATTTTTATGATTAAACATTGATTAATTTTTGTAATTTTTATATTTGCTACTGTAATTTTATTTCTCACAACATAATAACTTTGACTAAATTTAAATAAAAAAATTATAAGTTACCCACAGGTCAAATTAAAATATCTCCTATGATTGTAAAATTAAAAGTCATAATCACAATCCTTTCTAATTAGCAACCCATTTTTATTTATAGTTATATTATTTCTTTATATATATTATTAATATATTATATATCTTTGCATAATCTTCTCTTCGTATAATCTTGGAAATAGCACAATGAACCAATGTATGAAATTAAGCAATCATTCTGACAACTCAGAAATTATAAATAATAGTCAATAAAAAAACTAGCTTTAATTGCTAGCTTTTTAAGTAAATTTCATTTTTTATTGTGTTTTTTTAATTGCATTAATAACATTATTTAATGTTTCTTTATTTACCGCAGCAACAAAATATAACTGGTTATTATATTTAAACTGTGATGTTGCACCATTTGCTTTTTCAGTTAGAAACATTCCCGGCATATAATCCCAAGGAAGATCCTTTGCAAATATAAATGCCCCCATTGCACCACTTGCAACCCAGCAAAAACTAAGTGAAGCACAATATATTTTTCTTATTGTTCTTGAACGCAAATTTGATGGAATTTCTTTTGTTAATTCGTTATAAAAATTGCTTTCATTTTTTAAATAAATTTGATCAATCAGTGGTTTTGACACAAATTTAGTTTTAGAAAGATCAAGAAGTTTCCCATTACAATATGCTCCAGTTTTATCAGCATAATACATTAAGTTTAATTTCGGGAAATAAAGAACTGCAAAGCATGTTTTAAAATCTTTAACCATTGCAATTTGAATACCAAAAAATGGCAATCCATTTGCAAAATTAATTGTTCCATCAATTGGGTCAATTGTGAAATAATTGGCAGTTTTATTTTGATTTGAACTAAATTCTTCACCAATAATTTTAAAATCTGGATATTTTTTTAATAGTTTTTTAGATATAAAACTTTCAATTTTTAAATCAAAATTTGTTATTAAATCGTTATTCTCATCTTTTGAATCAACAATGAGATTATTTGTTATAAGCCTTGATGCTTTTTTGACAACTTTGATTAAATACTTTAAATTTTTGTTCATATTTGTCCTTTGCAAAATTTAATGCGTAGATATTATAACATAATTATAACGCTTTAAACAATAAATATCTTTACAATTAATTAAAACAAAAAATCAGTAGGCGTAGTCACTAACTTTTAAAACAATATAAAAAGAACAATGCATTTGATTTACATTGTTCTTTTTTGTATTCTACTAACTTTAAAAAGATTGGCTTTTCAAGTTCTCTTTAATCTTATTTTTTCTTTTTTGGTTTTTCGTCGCCGTCAAAGAAATCAAATGATTTCATAATTTCGTCCAAATCTTCTTTTGGGTTAAGTGCATCTTTTAAATCAAATCCACTTTCGTTTGGTTCAGGATATTCTACAAACATAAAAGGATTATTCTTTTCCAATTTTTTCTTTGTAAAGTTTTTAGAATAAGCATTAAGTTTGATATCCTCATCAGAATTTAAGAATTTATCAGCCAAACTTTCATTCTTTTTTACACTAGGAACAGGGCTTGTCTTAGATATCAAATTAAGTCTTTTCAATCTTTCATTTATTGAAGAAATTGAACTATAACTTTTTGGTTGTTCGTTAGATTGTTTATTTTCTGATTTTACTGTAGTTGTTTTTGTTCTAGTTGTAGTCTTTACTGGAGTTGGTTTTGATTCTGGCATTTTTGGTGTAACAGTTACTCTCGGTGCTGTGGATTTTGTTCTTTTTTGAACAACCACATTTTGTGGAGCACTGTTGACAACATAATCCATACGGTTAAGAATATTGCGTATAAATTGGTCAGAATTATTTTTCAAATCTTCCTTAATAGATTTTGTATTAAGAGTAAGACCAGTCTTACTAACTTCAGTTATACTTGCTTTAAAGTCTTCCATAAGACTATTGATGTATCTATTTTGATTAACACCTGGGCAAGTCTTTTCAACTTCTAGCAATAAGTCTTCCCAACGAGAATACAATGCATTGATACGCTTAATCTCCATATTGTAGACATTTTTAGCATTATTTTCGATTTGGTCAGCTTTTTCTACAGCATACAAAAGTGCCTTACTAATTTGTTCGTCTTTATCAACATAATTGGCTAGTCTTGCATTTAATGTTTCAACTTCGTTACGCAATGCAGAAACTCTGTCCTTTTGTTGACGCAACTTTTCTTCATATTTTAAATACAATTTGTTGATGTAATCATCAACTTCTTCTTGATTATATCCTTTTTTATCAATATTAAAATTAGCCATTATTTCTCCTTTTTGTTCATATAAATACGCTCTGGAACTAATCCACCCACAAATACTGCAACAATAAGTGTTAGGAAGAACGCACCTAAAAACCACCAAAAATTAATAATTTTAAACGCATACAAATAGAATGATACACTAATTATTACTAAAAATGAAGCAATTTTGTAGTGCATCCAATCTCTAAAAAATATACCAACCATCAATGATGCAAATGCTACAGATGAAAACAATGTTGGCCACAATGTAAAATAATTGTATGGAGTATAATATGACGCAAATAGCACTGCCCCATTAAACACCAATATACTTCCAAACCAAGTAGAACTATCACTTTTAAATATTATTGCTTTAATAATAAGAGATATTCCTATAGTCATACAAAGCACTGGAAACCAAAAATCTTTCATTTCTAAATCTGTAAATGGAAGATATCGTTGTACGCACAACAAAGTTATAAATCCTGCTAAAAATATTAAGTTTACAATATTATATAATGTCAATTTTTTCATTAATATAATTATTCCTTACTTTCAAGTTTTTTCTTTTTTACCATATTTATAATTAATATAGCAATCAAACCACATACTCCAATACCAAACACAATACCACTTACCAATCTACTCCACGCAATATTGGTACCCGGAATACGCATAATAAAACTTTCATCTCTCAATCCTTCTAAGAAGAATCTGATAAATCCATAATATGTAAGATAACTACTAACTACTACTCCCTTTTGTTTGGTTTTTCTAAGAATAAGTAGTAAAAGTAAAAACCCCAATAAATCTAAAACGCTTTCATAGAAGAAGTTTGCCAAATGCCAAACTCCATTAATTTTAACACCAAATGGGAACCATTGCAATGCTGGATTGGTAATTTGCCAACCATAAACTTCGGCATTAGCAAAATTGCCCCATCTACCGATAGCTTGTGAAAGTATCAATGCTGGTGCAACACAATCCATAGCAGATATTGGATTAACTTTTTTAATAAGACAACAAATAACTAGTCCTATTGTTCCACCCATTACACCACCATATATTGATAGTCCACCATTCCATACTTGACACATTTCCCAAAAACTATCATAAAGTTCGATATTATTAGCGACAAAAGCAATACGAGCACCAATAATTGACAATGGGAAAATCCACCATATCAAGTCATAAGGCAAATCTTTTCTAAGTTCTCTTTCTGGCATCAACTCAGAAGCAATGACTATTGCAAGTAAAAACCCACAACCTATTAAAAAACCATACCAGCTAACTTTAAACATTAAGTTATCAACTAATACCAAAGCTATAATAACTAAAGCAAGAATACCCATAGTAATCATAAATTTCTTTGTATTAATTTTAAATCCTAAAAAATTAAAATATTCTTTCATATCAATCCTTACTTACATTAAAGTCATACTTTTGACAATATATATTAAGAGTATATAATTTAAACTTACAATAGTCAAACACAAGTGAAATTATTAAACAAAAAATTACTGCCAAAAATTATCAATTTACATTATTCAACAAAATATTTATATAGGATATTTAAATTATTTTAAAATTCTTTTACTTTACATTTGCCTATATTTAATATAATATCAATAAAAAATAATATATAATATGTTTTTAGATTTTAGTAATAGCATCTTATACTTATTTTAATAATATTGGAGGAATTTATGGAAGAATACGAATATTCTATTCGAGTAAGTGATATACAACCATTTATAGAATACTGTAAAAACAAAGGTTACACAAAAATTTCTGAAAATAAACAAAATCGTGCCGTATATGAACATAGGGACAATAGACATATTTTGGCACGCATTACAAAAACCGAAACAGACGGCAAAGTAGTTACAATATTTGATTGTAAAAACTCTAGTCCAGAAATTGATGGATTAAAAATTGCTAAAGAATCCAAAGAACTTGAACTAGATGACAAAACTGAAGATATAATAAAATCAATGATTAATGTGCTAAATTTTGAACAATCTGCTGACAATTATAGAATTAGATATGTTTATAAACTTAATAATGTTAAATTTGAAATTGATGATTATATAAAACCACAATTTAAAGTTGTAGCCATAGAAGGCGAAAAAAATCAAGTAGACAACACATATCAAGAAGTAATCAATGACTCAACCTTAACAAAATATATTATTAAAGAATATTAAAAATTTGATAGTTAATTGATTATTGATATCATACATATAGATTATAAATACTGATAGACTAAACAATTTAAAAAAATAACATCAAATATATGATAGAAAATATGTTTAATTATGTAATTGTATTAAAAATAAAAAAACTCGTGATAATACACGAGTTTTTTGTTAATTTACACCCAACAACAATCTTTCAATCTTTTTATCCAACTTAATATTAGTCCTTTTTATTTTATCTACCAATTTTTTGTAATATCTAGATTTTTCTACATCGGATAAAAAACTATAATAAATTGCAAGCATTGAATAAACTATATATTTATTTTGATTGGTTTTAAATAGTTTTATATTATGAGTCAATCTTTTTACATTGTCTTTAATATATTTTATAGTAAGTTTCTTTGACAATTCGTTTCTATTAGGAGTTTGATTATAAACAATATTATTATTTTCATCTAGAGTTAAATCATCATCTCTAATTATCGTATAAGTATTATCAATATTGTGGTCAACATCTTGACCCAATTTCAATAATTTTTCTCTTTCGTCTTTTATATATGTTCCAGATGTTGTAATAACATTGTTAGCCCAAACATACTTACCTGTAGAACCACTTTTACACATCAAAGTCAACATTCTAATATCATTGTAATCACAGTCACCAAAAAATTCATCATTAAATATTTCTTGCCAAGGGACTTCTTCGCCTATTCTCCACTCTATAAATCTAGCATTAATTTCACTAAAAACTTTCTTAGCTACTGGTATTAATGTCGTTTTACAAAACTCATCTCTTACAGTCTGTTTTTGCAAAGTTTGATTTTTATAATATTGACTATTTAATTTTTCTTCCTTATTTAACGCATCAATAAGTTCGGAATAATTTCTTAAATCAATAAGTTGGTCATTATTAGGTTTAGTCTTTTTATTATGTGATTTTTTCTTATATATTTTTAACTGTTGTTTTAGTACCTTTTTTATATTTGAATTTTCAAAATCATTAATTACAAAACTATCTTCTACCCCAAACGCACTGCCAATTATTTTTAAATTAAGAGCAAGTTCGTTAGAGTTATTTAGTCCATCAACAACCGAATGACTTTTATATGTAAAATCTTTTGTATTAAGTAAAATTTTAAAATTAGTATAATAATTGTTTATTGATTTTTTAATATTTTCAACTATCTGTTCTAATGAATATTGAATAGGCTCAATACGATTTTTAGTCCAGTAAACCCAATACATAGGAAATTCGATAGTTCTACCATCAACAGCAATTCCAATATGGAACAAATTGATATATTGTCCATCATAATATTTTACTAGAGTACAATCTTTTGGTAATAGCTGTGCACTAATATACTTAACAAAGTTTATATTGTCTTCCAATATTTTGGTTATCTTATTAGTAACATCTGTATTTTCATTTTGGTATGGCATTCTAAAAGAAACATCTATATTATTATCTAATGTTCCATAAATAATATTATAGCCATAATCCCCTTTGCCATAATCTTTTACAGTAAAGCCTTTTATATCAACTTTATCCATTTGTTGTTTTAAACTTTTGATTGTTTGCGCCATAACATACTCCCTAAACACATTATATAATATGTCATTATGCTTTGCAAATAAAGATAATAAAAAACCTAAACCAACGAAAGGTTTAGGTTTTAATAACTAATCTACTTTAGGTCCAGTAGCCACTATATTACCATTTTTTTCAAACACTGTTATATCTCCAGCATTAATTTCTGGGTGTGAATTATGATAATATTCGTACACACTTAAAGCTTTTAACATTTTTTGAGATGTATTTTGCTCAGCTTTAAGCAATTTTAGGTTAAGACCATAAGTTGTAGCAATATTAATTGTTGTATTAATGTTGTAGTCAACATCAATAGATTTTATAAGTGCTTTATATAAAGTATTGGTATATCCAGTACTTGTCAACATATATCCAATAGACTTTAATGTTGTGTTGACTGGAGTATTGATAAATTCGCCCAATTCAAAATCATTAACACTATAGTTTAGACCATCTAATGTAACAATAGCTGGGTTTTGTTGGTTGGCAACAACTTGTGTATCAGTGATTTTTAATACTTTTAAGTCATAATCCAAATACACATAGCTATATCCACTATTGCTATTTTCATTAGCAACTTTTATAACATACAATTCTTCTCTTTCAGAAACAGTAACTTTTAATTGATTAGGAAATTTTAATTCCAATCCAATTACTTTTAAATATGGATTATTTTTTTCAAGGTTATGTTTGTACTTGTCTTTTTTTAACAA
This sequence comes from uncultured Clostridia bacterium, assembly GCA_934746645.1. Taxonomy (GTDB): domain Bacteria; phylum Bacillota; class Clostridia; order Christensenellales; family UBA1242; genus UBA6345. The sequence continues at coordinate 152,862 of CAKVFE010000003.1, read as the reverse complement.
AAAAACACTTTCGCCGAAATTAAATTCGCCGCTGTCTATAATATCTTTGTCAGTCTTATCACTCAATACTTTTGTGGTTGACAACCAACCCAAATCTATAGTGTTGAGAGTAAACACTGTACTACAAAGAATTATTAAAGTTGTTAGGAAAACAAACACTCCTAAAATTATAAATAACCTTGCGTTTTTCATATTATCCTTATGTTCTAGTAATATCTGCACCAAGACTATTGAGATCTTTTTCTATACTCAAATATCCTCTATCTATATGATAAATATCATTGATAGTTGTATAGCCATCAGCACAAATTCCTGCAATAACTAGTCCTGCACCACTTCTAAGATCCGGTGCTGTAACACTAGCTCCATACAAAGTTTTGACACCATTAACAAAAGCCATACGGTCTTTTACTATAATATCTGCACCCATTTTTTTAAGTTCGGTAAATATCTTAAATCTTGTTTCAAACAGATTTTCGATAATCATACTTGAACCTTTAGATATGGTTTGCAATGTCAACATTTGACTTTGTAAATCAGTAGGAAATCCCGGATATGGCAAAGTTTCCAATAAAGAGATACTTTTCAATCTATGTCCTACTTCAACATATATTGTATCATTTTTTAATTTAATATTGCAACCGCTTTGTTTAAGTTTAGAAATTAATGCTGTATTATGTGCATAATTCGTGTTATTAAGTTCTATTTTCCCACCAGCACTAGCACAAGCAATCATATATGTACCTGCTATTATACGGTCACTAATAGGTATATACTCTCCGCCACCAAGTTTATTAACTCCCACTACTTCTATAGTAGAAGTCCCTGCACCTTTAACTTTGCCACCCATAGCATTAATAAAATTTTGCAAGTCTTCAATCTCAGGTTCTTTGGCAGCATTATATATTCTTGTAGTACCCTTACCAAATACACTTGCCATCATAATATTTTCAGTAGCACCTACTGACGGAAAATCCAAGTGTACTTCCCCACCAACAATATTTTTAGCTTCGCAATATATAAAGCCGTGTCGTTCTTCTATTTTTACATTAAGACTTTGTAGTCCTTTTATATGTAAATCTATAGGTCTACTTCCTATATTACAACCACCCGGATATGCCACTTTAGCCTTACCAAATCTAGCCACTAGTGGTCCTAGCATAAATATTGATGACCTGATTTTTTTAGTGTATTCTTCTGGTATACAATATTTATCACTAGGTCTAGGGTCAATAATTAGATTGTCGTCTTGGAACTCTGTTATACAGCCCAACTCTGAAAGAATTTTGACCATATAGTCAACATCACTAAATCTACTAATAGATTTAATAGTAACTACATCGCCACACATAATCGAACACGCCAAAATTGGCAAAATAGCATTTTTTGCCGAAGGTATAGATACACTACCATTTAAAGTAGTTCCACCTTTAATATAAAATGTACTCATAGTTTCTCCCCACAATATGTAGATATTACATTTTATGGAAAATATAAAAATTGAGTTACTTACGCTCTACCTTTAACTAAACTGCTATGTTTTTTATTAAATACACTATGTACTGTTTGGTTTTCTTTTCTGGATATATTAAGCAAAATACCCACAGCACCCATAAACACCATAAGACTTGTACCACCTGCACTCATAAATGGTAGTGGTATACCTGTAGGTGGGATACTTCCTGTTACAACTGCAATATTGATTAATAACTGTACGCCAATAACACTTGTTATTCCACCTGCCATATAACACCCAAGTCTATCACTAGCACTATATGCTATCTTAACACCTTTCCAAATAACGATGGCATAAATAACAATTATCATTATGCAACCAACAAATCCCAATTCTTCTCCAATGATACTAAAGATAAAATCTGATTCGCTAAATGGTAAAAACAAATATTTTTGTCTAGAATTAAACAATCCCACTCCAAATAATCCACCACTACCTAAAGCATAAAGGCTCTGAATAAGTTGAAATCCTTCTTCTTTAGGACTTGCCCATGGGTCTATAAACGCAACCAATCTTTGAAGACGATACGGTTCGATAATTATTAGTATTGGTACCAAACATAATGCTGGCACTAATATAAACAAAAAGTGTTTAAATTGCATACCACCAATCAATAGCATAATAAGCATTACTGTGCCAAGACACAATGTTACACTTAAATTAGGTTCTAATAAGATAAGCAAACAAGATATACCACCCACAGCAATAAGTGGGATTGTACCCCAAAAGGTTTTCATCTTTTTATAATTTTTAGAAAGATAACAAGCTGAAAAAATTACAAATCCAAATTTAGCGACTTCACTACTTTGTAAACTTATACCACCTATTGTTATCCATCTATTAGCACCATAATTACTTCTACCAATACCTGGTATAAAAACTAGTAGCAAAAGCGATATGTATATACCAACAACCACCCATCTAAGTTTTACAAATTTGTGATAGTCAAACATTGTAAAAAACAACATTACAACTAGTCCCATACCAAAACCTAAAAGTTGTTTTTTTACAAAATAAAAACTATCATCATATTTTATGCCCGAACTATATGATGAAGCACTATAAATAAACAACATTCCTAGTGCTATAAGCAAAAACACTAAACTTATTAATACCCAATTTTTCTTTAAAGTTTTTAACATACTATTTCCTTTAAATTGGTTGATTGTTTTAAGGCTGAAACAATGTTTTTAAAATATTTACCACGCTCTGCATAACCTTTAAATTCATCAAAACTTGCACACGCTGGTGACAATAATATCACACCATTTTTTGTTATTTGGTTAGCCAATACTACTGCACTTTTTAAATCTGTCTGTAAATATGCTTTTGTTTTATCTTTTATACATTTAAAGATTTTCTTTCTACACTTGCCAAAACAAACAATATTATGGACATTGCTTGGCAATTTTTCTATCAAGCGATTAAAATCAAAATCTTTATCTTGTCCACCCAACAACAATGTTATATTGTCATATTGTTTTAGTTTCATCACAGCATTAATAGTAGAATGTGGATTGGTAGCTTTACTATCGTTATAGAATATATTATCTCCTACAGTATCAACATATTCGAGCCTATGCTCTAAGCCAACAAAAGTATTGATACCCATAAGTATCTTTTCATTTTCTAACCCTACTATTTTTAATACACTAATTACTGCCAAAATATTGTCCATAAAAGTAAAATCATTGAGTTGGGATACTTCAAATAGTTGTTCGTCATTATAGCACACTACACCATTGTCAATCTTACAATCTTTGTTTAAAACAACAGTATTAACAGTTTCATTGTCAAAATTGTTAAGTATCTCTTTTTGATTACCTAAAACAGCATAATTTTCATTATTACAATTTTTAAATAATCCCAATTTTAAATTAAGATAATTTGCAAATGTTTTATGCCTGTCCAAATGGTCTTCATCAATATTTAACAATACACCAATATAAGGCTTAAATTTATAAGTAGCTTCAAGCTGAAATGAACTTACTTCAACAATAGCAAAATCAAGTTTTTCATATTTTACTATTTCGCTAAGTGGTTCTCCAACATTACCCAATGCTTTTACTTTATATCCTGCACTATCAAAACAATGTTCCAAAAGTTTAACCACAGTAGTCTTTCCATTAGTTCCTGTTACTGCAATGATAGGATATGGACATACTAGATAGCCAAATTCTAGTTCGGATATAACTCTAATACCTTCACTTTCGGCATATTTAATAAGTTTGTTGTATATAGAAACAGCTGGCGAAATAACTATTAAGTCAAACTTTACTATTTCTTTTTTAGGAAGTTTTGATAAATACTTTCCACCATCAAGACGCATATTATCATCATAAATTTTATAATTAACTTCCATATTTATCAAAATACGCTCTACAGCTTTTCCAGATTTAGAATATCCATAGATAAGTACATTTTTATATTTAAACATAACTTTCTCCTTATAAAGTTAGTGCAATCGATAAAACACTAACAATAATGGTTATAATTATATATATGGCGACAATCTTAGTTTCATAACAACCTTTTTTCTCAAAATGATGATGTAATGGAGCCATAAGGAAAACTCTTTTCTTTGTAGCCTTATAATACAGAACTTGAATAATAACACTTACAGTTGATAATACAAACATTAGTCCCAAAATAGGAATAAACAAATACATCTTTGTTACCGAACATATTGACGCAATAAATCCACCAAGTGCCAACGAACCTGTATCACCCATAAATATTTTTGCTGGGTGCGAGTTAAAACATAAAAATGCAAGCAGGCAACCTGCAACACCACAAGTAAGAGTTAATACATTTTTAAGTTCGGCTATAAGTGTCGGATTGTCCCCTATATAATCCAAATTGGTCACATAATGATTAAGTATAATTGCAAAACCAATAAAGAATATAAAACTTACACCACCAGCCAAGCCATCTAGTCCGTCAGTAAGATTGACTGCATTGGTTGTAGCTAAAAACACAAATACAACAAATGGAATAATAAAGTATTTTATATCAAATTGAATATCAGTAAAAGGCACAATGATTTGTCCACCACAATATTGATTAAGATAAACAAACACTCCCATCAATACAGCAATACCAACTTGTCCAATCACTTTTTGATATGCTTTTAAGCCTAGATTATGTTTAAATTTTACTTTAATAAAATCATCTAAAAAGCCAAGTATTCCATATCCCAAAAGACAAGCTAAACTAACTAATGCAAGTGTATTGTTGGACATACAAAAACACAAGAACACACAAATACTACCTATCAAAAATATAAGTCCACCTATTGTAGGTGTTCCACTTTTATTGATGTGTGCTTCTACATAATTAAGTATAGGTTGTCCACCTTTAAGTTTTTGTATGAGTTTTATAATTAGTGGTGCAATAACAACACTTATCCCAAACCCAACTAAAAAACTAAACAATGCTATCTTCAATATTTTCTCCTTTTTTCACATTAAAATATTCTTCTATAGTTTTTTCTACTTGTTTAATATCAGAATATGGTACTTTAACTCCATTAATCAAATTGCTAGTTTCACACCCCTTACCCAATATAACTATTGTGTCATTAGGCAAAAAATCTTGAAAGGCGTATTGTATAGCTTTACTTCTATCATCAATTTCTGTATAAGGCACAGATATCCCACTAGCTATATCTTTATTAACATTTCGTATATCTTCATAGCCAATATTGTCAGTAGTCAAAATTATCTTATCACTATATTTAGAAGCAACTTCTCCCATAAGTTTTCTCTTATATTTATCACTATATCCAACACAACCAAAAATAGTAATAATTCGGTTAGACCTAAATACTTTTATTTCTGATAGCACTTTTTCAAATCCGTCTGGAGTATGAGCAAAATCTACAATAATAAGTCTATTTAAATCTAAGAAAAATTTGTTAAATCTACCTGGGATATTCTTTAAATTTTTAATACCATTTTCAATAATTTTATTGTCAATTCCTAGACAATGTGCACAGGTAATAGACGCCAATAAATTGTAGACATTATATACTCCACTTAACCCACTTTTTATATTGAAAATATTGTCCATAACATTGGCACAAAACTCTAGTCCATTAATACAATCTTTTATATTAATAGCAAAAGCGTCACTTGGATTTTTTAGTCCATAATACAATACTTCATCACCAACAATTTGCTTTGAATACTCATCATCAATATTGGCAATCTTAATAGCGTTTAGGCTATTGATATATCCTATTTTTGTTTCAGCATATTTTTCCATACTACCAAAATAATCTAAGTGTTCGTTGGTCAAATTGGTAAAAATAATAGCCTTAGGTGTTATGCCATACAACTTATGCAAATATATAGAATGTGCACTCGCTTCCATAACAATATGTGTTACACCCATATTTTTTAATACTTGAAAATAGTAATGTAAATCGACAGGATCTGGTGTTGTTAAACCATAATATAATTGTTTTTTGTCAACAAATATACCATTTGTGCCAATTATGGCACATTTTGTATGATTCTCTTTTAATATGCTATTTAGCATATAAGTTATTGAAGTTTTACCATTTGTGCCCGTAACCATTATTATAGTCATATCATCGCAAGCATTGTTATAAAACACTTTAGATATTTGACTAAGTGCAATTCTGGTATTTTCAACCACGATCAATGGCACTGTACTTTTTATATTATCTTCACAGACTATCGCTACAGCACCATTATTAATAGCGTCATTAATATAATCATTACCATTGTATTTACCTTTTAAAGATACATACAATTCTCCATTTTTTACTTTTCTAGAATCAAATGATATACCTTCAATTTCGACATCTTTACCATCATATTTTATGTTACAATTTTTTAACAACTGAGATAATTTCATACTATCCTCTTTTATATTTTTTAGTATTATAATATCTTTATATATAGTTATGTATTTGGGTTACAAAATAAGACAAAAAATAAAATGTAAAACTTACACAATTTTACATTTTATTTTTTATATTGACTTTAAATTCTATTTATATTTTTTATTTAGTTTTACTTTAAAATATCCTAAAAATATAACTCATAAATAAACGACTTATGTATTGATTATCACCACACTATTTTTATACACAAATGTATCTGGTGGTGGGGTTTGACTTACAATAACATCGCCTTCTCCTGCTATCTCATATTGTAGTCCAAGGCTTACAATTTTGCTTACTGCGTCTGTCAAACTAAGCCCAACCAAATTAGGCATTTTTATATTCTTTTCAAGTAGTTTTTCATCTGCATTTACATCTTCAGTAGGTTTATATTGTTTGTAATCAATTATTCCTTTAAAGATAAGTTTTGCATAAGGTGTAGCAACTACACTACCAAAATAATTGCCCATACTTGGTTCGTCTGCAATTACCAAAACTACATAATCAGGATTGTCTGCAGGATACGCACCTACAAATGATGATACATATTTTTGCACTATCCTACCACCCTCATACTTTTGACTTGTTCCTGTTTTTCCACTTACTCTGTGACCCGGAATAAATGCTTCTATAGCATTAGATTTTGTTACTACTCTTTCAAGCATACTTCTGATTGTTGCACTAGTGCTTTCACTAACTGTTCGGTTTAAGACTGTTGGAGTGTTTTGAGCAACAAGCTTACCATTGACATCTGTAATTTGATTTATAAAATATGGTTTATATAATTTACCACCATTGACTACACTACATATTGCAGTAATAAGTTGGATAGGACTTACTGCTACTGCTTGCCCAAATCCCATACGAGCAAGGTCTACAGTTTTTACTTTTTCTTTGTTCATAAGTATACCTTGTGCTTCGCCTAAAAAGTCCACACCCAAAGTATCTCCAAAACCATATTTTTTAAAATATGAATACATTTTTTCTGTGCCAAGTCTTAACGCCAAATCTACAAATACACTATTACAACTATTACACAATCCATCTGTCATAGTTTGTTGTCCGTGACCAATAAGTTTCCAACATTTGATTTTTTCACCATCAACAATTCGGTATCCGGGGTCATAAAATCCTTCATTAGCATTGGTCACTTTTTCTTCCAAAGCAGTTGCAGTAGTCAAGACTTTAAATGTCGAACCCGGTTCGTATACATCTACAATACTTAAATTTTTTACATTGTTAAGAAGTTCGCTTACATTATCTCTAGGTGGATTGTTTAAATCAAAACTAGGTTTGCTACTCATAGCCACTATTTCACCTGTATTAGGATTCATAACAATAGCTGTAGCTGTCTTTGGTTTTTGTTCTTCACACAATGTTAAAAGTGCTTGTTCTACTATTTGTTGGATATTGACATCAATAGTAAGTTGGACATTACAACCTGCAATACTTGGTATGTATTTACTAAGTGTATTGTCAATTTTTCTTCCATTGACATCACTTTCTTCTAGTGCATAACCTTTTGTGCCTTGCAAATACTTATCTGCATACAACTCAATGCCTGCCTGTCCACTATTGTCTATAGTAGTAAATCCCAAAACTTGTGTAAGTAAGTCACCATAAGGATAATATCTTTTATTGTTTTCACTTAGCAAAACACCTTTATAGTTGGCGTCAATAATTTTCTTAGCTGACTTATCATCTAGTTGAAGTTTGATAAGTGATTCACTTACAGTTGTATTGGTTACCTTTTTAAAAGTTTCTTCATAATCCAACCCAATAACACTAGACAACAAATTGGATACTTTAACTGGTTCGGTAACCATACTTGCTCTTACATAAACATCATAACTAGAAAAACTTTCGGCCAATGTTGAACCATTGACATCTACTATATCCCCACGCTTTGCATTGATAGGCAAATCTCTTAACCATTGACTAGAAGCTTTTGCTGTTAGCCAATCACTTTTTACTATTTGGATAACAAACAATCTTATTATTAATGCAAAAAAAATAGAGATTATAAGCAAAAACACTGCTAATAATCTCTTTTGTAAACTCATTATTGAATTGTTGTACAAGTTTAGCCCCCAAATAAGTTACTTAAGAAGGTGCATAATTGGTCAAACCAATTAGTAGAAACTTGTTCGGCACTACCATTGTTGGTATCTAACATACCTACTGAGTTAGAGCCATTGGATTCTATATCTCCATACTCGCCATTGAAAGCTTCGTTGATTAATGCTCTTAACTCTGCTTCGCTCAAATCTCCAAAATTTTTTCTCAAATTATCATATTGTTGCTGAGCTGTTTCTACATCTTCTTGTAATAAGTTTATGTTGCTATTAAGTCCATTTATTACAAAAATATTGTATATTGCTAAGAAAGCAAGCAATGCAGTAACAATAATTGTTGTTGTTAAATATATTATTACTTTTGCTTTTGCATAAACATCAACTGTATCAACAGCATTTGTTTTTACTATTGTGCTATTAACTGTTTCGTTGTTTACAGCCATAGCATCAAATTCGTTGTACAATTCGTTTAATTTTTTAGATGTATAAGTGGTATCAAATCTGTTAAGTTGTTTTTTTACATCACTATTGATTGTGGCTGTAGGTGCACTATCGTGTTCGGTTAGTACAATTCTTTTATAACTTGCCATATTAGATACCTCCTTATTTTTCTATATTTTTTCTACAATTCTAAGTTTGGCACTAGAACTTCTTTTATTATTTTTAAGTTCTAGATTAGATGCAATTATAGGTTTTCTATTAACCAATTTTACGCTTGCTTTGTGATGACATACACATATAGGTATTGATTTATCACAAATACAATCTGTGCTTAATTCTTTAAATACATTTTTTACTATTCTGTCTTCTAAGCTATGGAATGTTATGACTGCAAGTCTTCCACCTTTATTTAAGCCTTCAACCATATCTTTTAAAGCTAAATCCAATCCATCCAACTCACCATTGACTTCGATACGAATAGCTTGAAATGTCTTTTTACAAGGACTACCTTGACTATGAAACTTTTTTGGTATTGCTTGTTCAATAATATCTTTCAATTCCATAGTGGTACTTATTGGTTTTGATTTTCTTGTTTCAACAATTTTTCTAGCGATTGCTCTAGAAAAACTTTCTTCACCATAAGTATATATTATTCTGGCAAGGTCACTTTCACTATAAGTATTGACTACATCGTAGGCTGTTATTCCTTGACTATAATCCATACGCATATCTAAAGTGCCATCAAATCTATAAGAAAATCCTCTTTGTGGAGTGTCTATCTGATAACTTGATACTCCAAGGTCTAGTAGTATACCATCTACTCCAGTAAGCCCAAGTTCGTTGATTATATTTTTAAATTGTTTAAAATCTGACTTAACAAATGTAACATTATTGTATTTACTAAGTCTTTCTTTTGAAACTGCCAATGCTGTATCGTCTTTATCAATAGCTATTAGTCTTCCAGTTGTCAATTTTTCTACTATATGACTGCTGTGACCAGCTCCACCCAATGTACCATCTACATATATTCCATTAGGTTTGATATTAAGACCTTCTATACATTCATTAAGCATTACTGGTGTGTGTTCAAAACTTACTTCATTCATTATTTGTTTTGGTTAAGTTCTTTTATAGCGTCAACAAAACTTGTTTTGTTGTTATAATCTTTCCAAGCTTGCTCATCCCATATTTCAATTCGTTTTCCCACACCTATAGAAACAACATTTTTGGTTATTCCGGCAAACTCTTTCAAACTAGCAGGAATAGTAAAACGACCTTGATTGTCTTCTTCTATCTCAAAAGTAGAACTTAGTATAGCTCTTACTGCATTTTGTCCATTAAGCGAATATGCAGATACATTGTTGATACTCTCTAAAAATTCGTTTTCAAAATATGATTTGCTAAAAATATAGATGCAATTGTTTACACCTTTAGTAGCAACATATTCTCCTAAGCCAGTCTTTAGCTTAGATGGAATTCTTATTCTACCCTTTTCGTCTAGGGCATGTGAATATTCTCCAAAGAACATACACTTTCTCCTTTTCTAGTTTGACAATTTGATTATACACTTTTTTATAACCACTTTCAACCACTTTTGACCACCTTTATATAAATAAATTAAATTTTTATGCATCTTTTTATGCAAAACAACCAAAAAATATACCCAATATAAGATATATTGGGCATAAATATACATTTTTCGCAGTGGTTATGAGTGGTCGTTAAAACAATATTAACGACCAAATTTTTATAAAAATTAGTCAAAATAACTAAAACGAATTAAATAATATTAAAGTATCATCTAAACTTACTTAAATTTAGATTTAATTTTTATACTTTGTTTCAAATTCTATCTGGCTATTGACCATATCATAAAGATTTTTTGTAACACAAAAATCTATATTATCTTTTGCTTTAGTATTATTGGTAACAATAATGCTAGTATCGCCATCTCTTTTTGGTCCAAACGAATATTCAACTTTTATGTTTAAACATTTTTCAACATTTTTAAGTATGTCTAGTACTGAGTATCCATTTGCTCCAGAGCCTATATTATAAATAGATAGACCATTGCCATTTTTCTCTAAAGCATTAACAAATGCGTGAGCAACATCTTCTACATGTATATAGTCCCTAACAGTTGTACCATCTTTTGTTGGGTGGTCGCCACCATTAAATTTTAAAGCCTTTTTAGATTGAACACTATCAACAATATATGGTAGAACTCCAATATAATTTTTGTTTTTCGCATCATCACCTAGTCCATAGCTACTAGACATATTGACAATACAAGCACCTACTGGATTGGACAATCTTAATATAGTTGCTTCATTGCCTGCAATGCTAGCCCAATCACTTACCAACTTTTCACATTCAACTTTTTGTTGAGCATACGGAGAAAGTGGATTATATTTTTCGTTTTCGTCAATATAAGTTGATGATGTTTTTCCATATACTGTTATTGAAGATGAGAATACCAATTTCTTTATTTTATTTTTTGTCATAAGTTCCAACAATTGTTTGGTCATAACAACATTGTCTTTATAATACTCATCTTGTTTTAGAAAACTTTCGGCAACATATTTTTTACCTGCTAGATGAATAACCGAATATATTCTTTCATCAACCAATATTTTATTTAGTTGGTCATAGTCCAACAAATCAACATTGTATAATGTTACCAAATCAGGATATCTACTTTTTATGTCATTGATGTGTTTAGGATAACTATTAGAAAAATCATCAGCTATCACAACTCTATATCCACGACCAACCAATCTATTGACAACATTGCAACCAATATATCCTGCACCACCTGTCACCAAAACATTGCCTTCAATTTTTTCTAAAGTGTTGTCAAAACTATAATCCAACAATAACTCCCATCTAGGGAAATTTAGTTTTTTACATTCATCTAAAAACATATTTTTATCATAAGGTATAATTTTTCTTTCAAATGTAAATTGGTCACCATCAACATTAATCATCAAATAATTGCCTGGGCATTTAAGTCCCAATGAACCAACATCTACAAACTGTATACCATTAACACATTGTGTGCTAGGGGTATGTATATGTCCATAAAAGACATAATCAAATTGGTTGTGTGATAATCCAAATTGAACATCAAGACTTTTATTTTTTATATTGAAATTTTTGTTGGACATATTACCATCGTACCAACCATAATGAGTAAATCTAACTTTTTTATTGCCAAGCACAATATCATAATTGATAGGTAAAGATTTAAAATAATCCATATATTGTGAAAGTTGTTTTTTATACACTTCAAAATGTTTATAAGTTACAGGCTCTTTTATTGGGTCTACATCATTAATATTGTTTATCATACGAGCTTCGTGATTACCGAGTAACATAACACAATCATATCGACTAAGTTCGTCCATACATTCTTTTTGATATGGTCCAAGTCCCACAACATCGCCTAAGCAAATACGCATATCTGCATTTTTAAAATCATCACTTTGAGTTAGTTTAAGTAGTTCGTCAATATTGCCGTGAATATCACTAAATACACATATTTTCAATTTTTTATTATTTTCTTTCATTAGTACAAATTCTTCCTTAAGTATTACATTTTGACAATATCTTATGTTTTATTGCCAATTATTAGTTGATAAATTAAAATTATTATCTAGTTAATGTCTAAAAATCTAATTATCATCACTATTAAAAACAAAAACTATCAAAACCATTTTTTATTCATATCGTCCAACAACTCTTTAGTTATTGGATATCCACTAGCATCTCCAATAACCGAATCAACGGTACAATTTGGGCAAACTGCTGTTGGTATTTTGTCTTTTATCCACATTGTAATTTCTGATGGTTTAAAGATTGATTTACAATAGAAGCAACCACAAGTTTTGCTGTTTTCAATTTCCATTTTGTTATTAGCCGAATGTTTGTGTACTTCTTCATAATCCAATGTTTTATTGTTATCAGACTTAGCTTTCAATCTTAATTCAAACAAATAATATCTGTGATTATATTTTTCAGTTTCGCCACAATTATTAAATCCAAACTTTTTATACAACTTGATTGCATTTACATTTTGTGTACCAACAAGTATTCTAACTCCGTCAAAACCTTGTTGTTTTAAAGTATCCAAAATATACTTAACAAGCATACTTCCTATGCCCTTATTTTGATACTCATAAGCCACACCAATTCTAGCAAAAGTCCCTCGTTTTTCAAATGTGTCTTGCCAAGTATAATTATCTTCATTATCTTCGTTTCGTTGTCCAGCAAAAGCTATTGCAATAAGTTTTTCATTATCAAAAACTCCATACAAACTTTTACGCTCAATATCCCATTCGATAAGTTCTTTATCTGGATAACCATTATCCCATAATGTATATGTTGTATTTCTGATATTATCATAAAGATTGATTATGTCTTTTAAATACTCTTTAGTTAATATTTTTATTTCCATTTTATCCCCTATAAAAATCATATTAAATTATATCATATATTTTTTGTTTTTCATAAAAAAATAAGCATTAAAATACTTACACTTTAATGCTTACTTTTTATCTTAAATTTAATTTGATTGGGATTATGTTAATACAAACTTCTTCATAAGGATGATTGTCTTTAATTGTTTTTATTGCCAATTTTAAATCTTTTTTATCACATCTAAATTCAAGTTTATATTCGGTAGCATATTCTATTTTGCCAACTTCACCTAAATATGGATTAGCACCTTCTACTGGTCGCCAAGAAGAATTTACTTCATACCAATTTAGACAACAATCATAATTACCTATCTTGCCAAAGCCATTTACATACAATCCATTTTTGATATTATCCAATGCTTCTTTAGGTACATAAGTTTCTATTTTGTATATCTTTTTCATAATCACCTACTAATGTGTGTGCACAACCAAAAGTCTTTTTTTGATTATTTTTCTTTGATTTTGCGACTGATTTTGATTATTTAACACTTTTTGATTTCTTTTGATTTCTTGCTGTTTGATTTTGCGACAGCATTTTTTGATTTTGCGAAATCAAAACTCATAAAGCAACTACTATTTATCTTTTTTGTTCATAAGTGTATAGACTCTTTTAATTGCCTCAAGACCTGCACTTTCTCCGTTTTCTGCCGCTTTTCCATACATTTCTATTGCTTTTTTATAATCTTGTTTTACTCCAAAACCATTTTCATAGCATATTCCAAGGTTATGATAAGCGACACCAGAATTACAATTTTTGACAGCAGTTTTGAAACATTTTACAGCTTCCTTTTTATTTTCTTTTGCACCTTTGCCTTGCAAATAACAAAGTCCAATATTGATAATGGCTTCTTCTTCGCCAAGATTATATGCGTTGGTAAATAGTTTTAATGCCTTTTTATATGCTGATTCTGTCTTAACAGTATAGAAATAATACAAGCCCATTTGCAAACAAGCCATAGGATTTTGACGCTTTGCACTTTTTTTAAGCCAATAAATTGCATTTTCACGATTTGCTGTTAGACCATAATATCCACAAGCATAACCCATTCCAAGATTATATTGCGCAGAAGAATCTCCAAGTTTCGCTGCCTTTTTGAATAATTTTAATGCCATTTGCTCATCTTTTTCCAAACCGAGTTCATCGCCGAGATATGCTTCTGCCATTCTTTCAACTGCGTCAGGATAACCCATTTCCATTGAAAGTTGATAATATCTTAAAGCATTTTTATAATATTGCTTTTTAGTTTCACAAATTATTGCAATGCTCCAATAAAGTCTAGCATCATCTATTTCACACTCTGCAAAGCAATCCAAAGCTTTATCATAATCATTTTTTTCAAAATAATAATAGCCCAAATCAAGCAAAGCATCATCTTGTCCCAATTTTGCGGCTCTTTTGAGAAAATGAATATATTTAGCGTTGTCAGAGGACACACCATACAAACCCATTTCATAAATACGAGCTTGCAAATACAAACAATGCGGGTCATTGGCTTTTACACCATTGGCTAAGTAAAATAATCCTTTTTCATAATCATGAGGAACAAATCTGTCATTCAAATATAGATATGCCATATCAAAGTTCAAAGCACTTTCGCCAAGACTCAATCCTTTTTCATACCACTCTATGGCTTTAGGAACGTCTTTCAGTCCCTCGTTGTTTAAGTATATGAAGCCTATCTTTTTTACAACCTCTATATCTCCGAGGTAAAAAGCACGCTCGTAATATTTCAACGCATTTTTAACGTTTCCGATCTCGGAATCTTCAATCGGAGTATTGAAATAATACAATTCACCGAGAGATCTTGCCGCTGCCGCCACACCCAAATTTGAGGCTTTGGCGTAACACTCGATTGCTTTTTGAATATCGATTTTTACATAACCAGTTTCATAGCAAAATCCGAGACGGGCAAAACACTCCGCTTCGCCTTTGTTTGCACCCTCCGTATAAACGTCGAACGCTTTTTTGTATTGAGAGCGGTAGCCCCAAGTGTCGCCAAGAACAGTATATGCCAAAACGCCGTTGTCGACGGCTTTTTGATAGTAAATCGTTGCGGTTTTGAAATCGCCGTCATCGGAATATAAATCGCCTAATTTGGCATAATATTGTGGTTTCTTTTTAGCAAGTTTTAAGTATTTTTCTATTTTATCGTTTGATATATCCATATAGTTCTATTACCCTTCTAATTGACTCGTTTTTATTTTATCATAAATTTTTCATTTTTGTATTTATTTTTTGCAAAAAAATAGCCCATTAGGAATTTTTTATCCTAATGGGTTAGCCAAATTTTGCGTCTGAAAAACTATCAAACTTCAAGCCTAACGATTTATGGAGCAAGTAATGGGAATCGAACCCACACTAAATGCTTGGGAAGCACTTGTTCTACCACTAAACTATACCTGCATAATTAACATAATTAGTATACTCAATATGATAAAAATATCAAATACTATATTATATATTTTATTATAAATTAATAAGTTATAGATACTTAATATTATTGACTAATATAAATCAAATGTGATAATATCTCCACGATTTAAGTTAAATGGAGATGTATTATGATTAGAAAAGCAACTATTGATGATATAGACGCAATTGAAAATATATATAATAAAATACACACAAATGAAGAAAAAGGTCTTGTAACTATTGGTTGGATAAGAGATGTTTACCCTACTAGACAAGTTGCAATTGACGCATTAAACAACAACGAATTGTTTGTATTGGAAGACAACAATCAAGTTGTAGCTTCTGCAAAAATAAATCAAGTGCAAGTACCAGAATATAAAAATGCTAATTGGGAACATAATGATGGAGATGATAAAGTTATGGTACTACATACTCTAGTCGTTGACCCAGACAAATCCGGTAAGGGTTATGGGAAAGAATTTGTAAAATTTTATGAGCAATATTCTTTACAACACAACTGCCCTTGTCTTCGTATGGACACCAACAAAAACAATACTATAGCTAGAGCTCTTTATAAAAAATTGGGATATAAAGAAGTAGGTATTGTTCCTTGCGACTTCAACGGAATAAAAAACATAGGACTTGTTTGTCTTGAAAAATATTTAGGATAATATATAAAATTATATATTTAATTAATACAACAAAAAAAAGATTTAAGCTTAATACTTAAATCTTTTTTATTTTACTTATATTTTTCTACTTCTAGTATATTCTCAGCAGTTTTTACTTCTTCAGCTGTTGGTACTCTATATCCTTCTAAAGGATACTTAATGCCTAGATTTTTATACTTAAATATAGCAAAATCGTGATATGGCAAAACTTCGACTTTTCTAACATTGTTTAGAGTATTTAAAAATTGTTTTGTATTTAACAAATCTTCTTTACTATCTGTAAGATTAGGGACAAGCACATGTCTTATCCAAACATCTTTTTTAAGTAAATCTAAATGTTTTAACATATCAAATATATTAGTATTGGTATGTCCAGTTATTTCTTTATGCAAATCATTATCAAAACATTTTATATCTACAATAAACAAATCTACTAATGATGCTAAAATATCAAATTTTTCCAAATATTCTTTTTCGTTAGTAAATGGTTGTCCACAAGTATCTATTGCTATATTTATATTTTTTTGTTTTGCCAATTTTGCAAATTCGATTAAAAAATCTAACTGCAACAAGGGTTCGCCACCACTAAAAGTAACACCACCATTGGACATATTTTTACCCCAATATGTGTGATATCGATAGCAAAAGTCAACTAACCCTTTCGGTGTATATTCCTTACACTCTTTACTCTTTAACGCCCATGTTTCGGGATTGTGACAATATTTACATCTCATATTGCACCCTTGCAAGAATATTACTACTCTTACACCCGGTCCATCTACAAGTCCAAAAGTTTCTATTTTATTGACAATCGCTTTACAATCTGTCATGGCAAGTCCTTGCAATAACATCTTCTTGTTGTTCTCTAGTTAAATCAACAAATTTAACAGCATATCCAGAAACTCTTATTGTAAAGTTAGCATATTCTTCTTTTTCTGGGTGATTCATACAATCAATCAATTTTTCAACCCCAAATACATTGACATTTAAGTGATGTGCACCTTGGTCAAAATATCCGTCCATAACTTGAACCAAATTGTTGACTCTTTCATCTTCATTGTGTCCCAAAGCTTGTGGGTTGATGGTTTGTGTATTAGATATACCATCTAGTGCCCATTCGTAAGGGATTTTTGCTACTGAATTTAAAGAAGCAATCAAACCATTTTGTTCTGCACCATAACTTGGGTTAGCACCCGGTGACAATGGAGTTCCATCTTTTCTTCCATCTGGCATACTTCCTGTCGCTTTACCATAAACAACATTTGAAGTAATTGTTAGTATAGAAGTTGTAGGTTCACTATTACGATATGTGTGATAATGTTTAATTTTGCCCATAAATGTTTTTAGTAATTCGCAAGCAATATCATCGGCTCTGTCATCATCGTTGCCGTATCTAGGGAAATCTCCTTCAACAACATAATCTGTAGCCAATCCATCATTATCTCTTACAACTTTTACTTTCGCATATTTTATAGCACTTAAACTATCTACTACATGTGAAAATCCTGCAATACCTGTAGCAAATGTTCTTCTTACATTGGTATCAATAAGTGCCATTTCTGCTGCTTCGTAAAAATATTTATCGTGCATATAATGGATAACATTAAGTGTATTAACATACAATCCAGCAAGCCATTCAAGCATTGCGTCATATTTGGCCATAACTTCGTCATAGTCTAAGTATTCACTTGTGATTGGAGTGTATTTTGGGCCTACTTGTTCTTTAGATTTTTCATCTACACCACCATTGATAGCGTACAACAAACATTTTGCTAAGTTGGCTCTTGCACCAAAGAATTGCATTTCTTTACCAGTTTGGGTAGCAGACACACAACAACAAATTGAATAATCATCGCCCCAGAAAGGTTTCATAATATCATCATTTTCATATTGTATTGAACTTGTATCAATAGATATTTTTGCTGCATATTTCTTAAAGTTTTCAGGCAATTTTGAAGAATACAATACAGTCAAATTTGGTTCTGGTGAAGGTCCCATATTTTCAAGTGTATGCAAGAATCTATAATCTGTTTTGGTAACCATAGATCTACCATCAATACCTGTACCAGCGACTTCTAGTGTAGCCCAAACTGGGTCACCACTAAACAACTGATTGTATGAAGGAATACGAGCAAACTTAACCATTCTAAATTTCATAACTAGGTGGTCAATAAGTTCTTGTGCTTCACTTTCTGTAATAGAACCATTATTTAAATCTCTATTGATATAAATATCTAAGAAAGTTGATATTCTGCCGACACTCATTGCTGCACCATTTTGTGTCTTAATTGCTGCCAAATATCCAAAGTATAGCCATTGAACTGCTTCTTTTGCATTTTTAGCTGGCATAGAGATATCATATCCGTAGATAGAAGCCATTTCTTTTATACCCTTCAATGCTCTTATCTGCATTGTTATTTCTTCTCTAAGTCTAATAACATCATCTGTCATTATACCATCGCCACAATTAACAAAATCGTTTTGTTTGTCTTCAATCAAAGCATCAATACCATATAAAGCAATTCTTCTATAGTCACCTACTATACGACCTCTACCATAAGTATCTGGAAGTCCAGTAATAATGTGTGAGTGTCTTGCTTTCTTCATTTCTGCAGTGTATGCATCAAAAACACCTTGGTTGTGGGTTTTGCAATATTCGTTAAATATCTTATGAAATTTTGGATTAGGTGTAAAACCATAAGTTGTACAAGCTTCTTCTGCCATACGAATACCACCATAAGGCATAAATGCTCTTTTTAGTGGTTTGTCTGTTTGCAAACCTACTACCTTTTCCAAATCTTTTAGTTGTTCATCAATATATCCAGCGCCATAAGCAGTTAAACCAGAAACAACTTCAGTTTCACATTCCAATACACCACCATTAGCTCTTTCTTTCTTTTGCAAAACTGTTAGTTTGTCCCAAAGTTTTTTGGTTGCGTCAGTTGGTCCAGCCAAAAATTGAGAGTCACCATTGTATGGTGTGTAGTTGTTTTGGATAAAATCTCTTACATTGATTTCCCTTTTCCACATATCACCACTAAACCCTTGCCATGATTCAAAATCTTTCATATTGTTCTCCTTTTATAGTCATTTGCACAAAAGCAAAGTTTCTAATTACATTAACATTGGTAAATTAGATTTAATCAATAAAAAGATTATTCTCTTTAAATCAATCAAATATACAATTTTGCCAACAGAGTAATATTATCTAAATACACGAAACTTGTCAAATATTTTGCTTGTGCAGATGTTTATATATCAATATTTTAAACACTACATTCATTTAAATATTTAACAGAATAATTGATAAAAATTTACACAAAAAATATATTTTATTAAGTTAAAAATACTAGTAAGTGATTATTATATTTTTATAATTACATACATAATAACCTATAACAATATTAGATATAAAATTAGTAAAAAAAGATGTTGTTAAGAACATCTTTTTTTTAATTATAAAATCATTTCACACTAATTAATCTACATAAACCACTTATTTCTTTTTACTTTTTATGTGTTCAACTACAACTGCAATAGTTAAAAATAACACTATATACAATAATAAGTACAAAATATGTGGATATATAGCTTTTGCTCCCAAAGTATGAAGTTGACTTGCTATAAGTGTCGAATGTGAAAAAGGCAAAATATTAACAACCACTTTTATCCCACCTTTCAATGCAGACAATGGCATAAATACACCACCCATTATACCAGTCAAAGAGATAAATATTGATGATATAGGTCCTGTTTGTTTTTCGTTGTTACATATAACACCAATCATAATACCAAGACTTATATACAATAAAGCAGATGGTATCAAATATATAATTGACAACAATAGATTAATATTGAATGGAAAACCAAATATTAAAGCTATGGCAAAAAATATTATTGATTGTAATATTGCCAATGGCAATGCAGAAAATACAAAGCTTAAATAATACACCAACTTATTAATAGGTGCAATATTAAGTCTTTTAATAAATGATGTATTTTTATCTGAAGCTATTTGAAGAGCGACAAACATACCTATAAATGTATATCCAAAAACACAAATACCACTTGCATAATTTTCTATTAAAAAGTTGTCAGGGATATTTTCAAAACTTAAAAATATAGACTGCATCAATACAAGCATAACTACTGGAAAAGCCAAACAAAATACAAGACTAAGTGGGTCACGCAACATTTCTTTCATATTGCGTTTGGTTAAAGAAATCAACTTTTTCATTATTCTTCCTCCTCACTCAACTTTAAAAATGCATTTTCCAAAGAGTCAGTATTTGTCTTTTCTTTTATAAAGTCTATTGTCCCTTTAATCATTATTTTGCCACGACTAATAATGGCTACTTCATCAGCTAAATGTTCAACTTCATCAAGATAATGTGTAGTCAAAACTATAGTCATACTATTTTTTAATTTTTCAATTATTTCCCACAATGTTTTTCTTGCCTTTACATCTAGTCCTAAAGTAGGTTCGTCTAAAAACAAAATTTGTGGTTCGGTTATAATAGCAAGTGCAATACTCAATCTTCTTATTTGTCCACCACTAAGTTTTTTACATATAGTATCGGTTTTTTCTTTAAGACCAAATTCTTCAATTACTTTATCAATTTTTGATTGACTATCTTTAATATCATACAAATCTGATATTAACTGTAGATTTTCCCTAACAGTAAGATTTTTAGCGACTGCACTTTCTTGTGGCGAAATATTGATTATCTTTTTTATATCATTAGACTCTGTCAACAAATCTTTACCATTGATAATTGCTGTACCAGAGCTAGGTTTTAATTGAGTGGTTAGTACACTAATCAATGTTGTTTTGCCTGCACCATTAAGTCCCAATAATGCAAAACATTTGTTGTCATCAATAGTCATATTGACATTGTCAACTGCACACAACTTACCATAATATTTTGATAAATTTTTGATTTCTATCATTACTTTTTATCTCCATTTTTAGCATTGAAAATTGCTTCAGCAAACTTTAAATAATCATCGTATTTTGCTAATGCAATACCTTTTTCAATATCTCCAAACATAATAAGTGTGTCACCTTCTTTTATATCAAACACATCTCTTGCTTCTTTAGGTATAACTATCTGACCTTTATTGCTCACTTTTGTTGTCCAGATATATTTACCATTGTCATTGTTTTGAGTCATAATATCTCCTTTATAAATGTAATTTATTTACCTTAGTAATTTATAGTAAATGTAAGACTTTTATTTCTTCATCGTCTTACTTTTCTTACCTTTCTTACATAATATTGTATTATAGATATACAAAAATTGCAAATATTTATATACTCAATTAAATAAAAAAACTTATAGTTTTTAACTATAAGCTTTTATTACGATATTATTAATCTTCTTTTTTATCCAACAATTCCTTAACATAAACGCCATTAACTTTTTTATACACTCTGCGTTCGTTGATGTCCAATTTTTTATTTATCTCATCTTCTAAAGAAAAGCCCAACAACTCTGATATACCCATAAGATATATAGCGACATCAGCAAGTTCACTTCCCAAATCATCTTTTCCTTTATTGTAAGCGTCAAATGCTTCTGCAACTTCTCCATTTAAAAGACAAAATTCCATATACATATTGGTTGTATTAAAACCGTGTTTTATCTTATTTTCAACAATTCTCTTTTGTACTTGATTTAAATCCATCATACACCTCATAACAAAATTTATGAGTGATTATATCATACAATCTTTTCAAATTCAATAATAAACTGCAAGTTGTTTAATTGTTATAAAAAAAAAGGATATGTTAAACATACCCTTTTAATTAGTCTGCTAGATTATACCAAGATTTGATATTGTGTATTGCCATACCAGTATATTGTGGCAACATTGGATACAATCTATTAAGTTCGGTATTTAGTACTGTTTTGCCTTCTTCATAAAATGTTACTACATCTTCTTCTTTGCCACATTCAACACTTAAAATAATTGTTTTGTTGACGCTTGAAGCATAAGCCAATTCCTGACTAGCAACCGAATATATTTTGTCTGCATTATCTCTATAGCTCATAACAGTAATATTATCTGCAATGTCTATCATATGTGCATAAGCAGGTTTGGTGACACCATTGTATTCTATCTCATCGTGCAACCAAAATGGTATATCGTAGGTAAAATTAGTGGTTTTGTATGTTTGTTTCAACTTGTCAGCTAAAGTTATAAGTTTAAGTATCAAATTTGCTCTATTTGTTTTAAAGTCTGGAGATTGATGTGGTTCGATATCCAAATGCACACCAGAAAAAGCATTGTCAGGATAATTGGTGTTATAATCCAAATACTTATCTATTTTATCAAACAATTTAGCTTGATATGTATCAGATGTAAGCCATTTGTAATAGCCGTCCAACCAATAAACTTTCATATTCTTCTTTTTAGCTTTTTCTATAAATCCGTTTGTCTTTTCTCCAAACTCACTTGAACAATAATATATGGCGTTGATTCCATTGTCATAAGCAAAATTAAGATACTCATCAACAACTTCTTCTTCCAAATCACTACTCCACCACCACACAGCTCTAATAGCCACAGGACTAGGTTTTGAATTACAACCAGTCAATGCCAAACAAGGCAAAATCAACATCATAATAGCAATAACAAATTTTTTCATATTTTTACCCACACTCAATAATAACACATTATAACACATATTAAAATATAGTGTAACAATAATTATAGTTATTAAAAACAAATCTAGATAAATTTAAAAAATAAAATAATATTCAATATTAAAACAATGCCTAAAATTCCACTTAACAATCCTATCCAAACGTTTTGAATTTTCTGAGTGTTAGAAATATCATTCAAATTTTCAGATAACATTTTATGTTCTGACTTTATTAATTCAAAACTATTTTTCATATTTTCATCTAAAACCAAAATATTTTTATTACAATCTTCAATTTTTGAATCAATTTTTTCACTCAATTCTTTAATATCTTTATTACAATCGTCAATTTTTGAATCAACTTTTTTTAATTCGATTTCCAATAATTCATAAGATGAATGTAAATTTTTATAATCTCGTAGAACTGTATCAAATTGCGATTTTATGATATTGTGTTGATTTTCCAAATCTTTAATTGATTGAGTATAATCACCAACTAATTCTTCAAATTTCTTTATATCTTCTTTAGTCACTAAAATTTCATTTTTTATTTTATCAATTTCACTAATAGATATATTTAATTTCTCTTGCGTTTGAGTAAACTTTTCAATCTTATCAATGTATAAATTTAGTTGTTTAACTACATTGTCCATTTCTTTATAATCTATCATCTATTTTTTCTCCTATTTTCAACAAATCATTTACAAAATTTATAATTAAAAATTGTTCACAACATTCATTTTGTGTACTTTCATATATTTTTTGTGCATCTTCTTTGCAATAATTTAGCCAACATTCCACAAATGTATTTTGTTTATCTTTCGTTAAATATTTATATGTATTAAAAAACAAGTACATTCTATCTTCATCACTATATTCTTTTATTTCTTCCAACGCCATACACAATCTTCTTCTACCATCACTATGTTCAAAATCGTTAACTCTCAATCTAGTAATTCCAGATACATAATTTAATGGTGTAATTTTATCATAAGATTCTAGTAATCTTGCTATTCTATCCTTCGTCTTTTCGGGATATTCTTCAAGTGCCCTTATCCATTTTTTCAGTTCTACTCCCTTAGATATCAATTGAGTATATATAGGGTCATTTGAAAAATATTCATCAATAAAATTTATAAATCTTTCAGATGTAGTAAAATGCACACATTCTTCATACAAAGTTTTCATAGATTGTATTCTTTCTTGTAAAAAATTATCATACGTCCATCTAATTAAAAATTTTAATCTATTATCAAAAGAATTTCCATCTTCAAATTTAAATTTAGATTCATACTTTTCAATATGATATTTTAATTTTGCAAGTTTTTCTTCTTCAGATAAACTTGTAACTTGTAAATGATTAAAAATCGGATCATTTAAATTTTGAGCATAAACCACTCCCCACATATTTATTTCGCCTAATAAAAATAATCTATACAGCCCTTTTTCTATAA
Source organism: uncultured Clostridia bacterium (assembly GCA_934746645.1). Classification (GTDB taxonomy): domain Bacteria; phylum Bacillota; class Clostridia; order Christensenellales; family UBA1242; genus UBA6345. Next base: position 128,253 of record CAKVFE010000003.1, on the reverse strand, counting down.
TATTTTTTACACTACCATATTTTTCAAATATTTTATTTAAATGTGTATCATTAACACTTCTTAGAATACTATCTTTAATAATAGAACAAGATATGTCAGTTTTACCTTTTTTGTTTATCCTTTTGATCCCCTCTAACAATCTAATGCATACTTCTTTTTCAATATCAATATCCAAATTAGAATTTTCTATAAAATAAAAATTAGTTCGTAATTCATTAAGCATATTTAAATGATTTTCCATAACACTTACAGGTATTGGTGGAATCTTAAAATACAAATTTAAAGTTTCTTCTCTTTCTTTAGTAAAATAGACATAACATTTTGAAGGTTTTCCGTCTCTTCCAGCTCTACCAACTTGTTGATATAAACCTTCCAATGAAGATGGTAATCCATAATGAATTGTTTTTCTTATATCAGGGATATCAACTCCCATACCAAAAGCCTTTGTTGCAAAAAATACTAATTTATTTCCATTTTTAAATTGATTCAATTTTTTAATTTTATCTTGATTATTATCATCATCGCCACCAGCATAGTAGTCTATTAAGTTACAATCAATTTTTTTATCATATTCACTTTTTATTGCTTCAGTCAATGTAATACATGCAGAAGCATGTGGGGCATAATATGAATATTTTGTTTTAGTAAATATCAAAGTCTTATCTTTATTAACACCAACTAATGTAGGATAAATATTATCAATTAGTTCTTTATATTTATCTTTTGTTTCGAGTACAATTATGGTTAAATTATCTCTTTTCATACAATCAGCATATATTGATCTTGTCTTTTTATGTTTAAAGTTCTGAAACTCACAATCTATATCCTCGAATACTCTATTAGATGCTGTGGCTGTTAATGCCATTAAGTATGTATTATTTGGCAAAAATCTATTAAGATTATGGCTTAAACATAAATAAGATGTTCTAAAATCGTGTCCCCATTCAGATAAACAATGAGCTTCATCGATTACCACAAACCCTACAGAAATTCTTTTACTAGACAACAAACTTGTAAATTTTTCACTAAAAAATCTTTCTGGTGAAATTATACAAATTAAAGCTTGGTTATTCTCCAATACACTTATATTTTCTTTCGTATCAGCACTAATATATATTATATTAGTTATTCCAAGTTTTGCCTTAATACTATTATATTGATCAATCATTAATAATTGTAATGGAGATACAACTAATGTTATGGACGGAATTAATAATGCTACGAGTTGATAGCACAATGACTTGCCAGCTCCAGTCGGCAAAATTCCTATAACACTTGTTTTATTTAGACATTCTATTATAATGTCTAATTGATTTGCTCTAAAATCATTATAAATATTAGAAACATTTTTAAGTATATAAATTAAAGCTTCACTATGTCCTTCTTTTGTTATCTTATAAGTGATATTACAATTAGATACTTTAAAATAATTTTTTTTATATCTATATGAACTTTTTGTAGAATTATTTTCTATTGTTGGAATTAGATTCTCTTCATATAAGAAATAATCATTTTTTATGTAAATAATATTACTATAATTAGTTTGTGAATATACATCTTTCAAAAAAATAGCAATATTAATACCATTTTTTAATATAGATAATTCTTTTTCACTATTAACTATATTTATATGTAAGTTAGGAATTACAAATTTTTGATTTTGCAAAACTGACAAATTTTTTAGCCACGACATAAAATCAAAATATGCAGTTTCAAAAATTTCTTTTTTTATATTTTCCTTACTATATATATTTAATGCAATTTGATTATCTGTCAATTTTAAATAATTATATTGATATAAAGACAACAATAAAATTTCTATTCTCATAATAGACATATAATATAAATCACATTCACTTAATTTATTAGAAAAAACAACTGAATTTTTATAATCCAGATTATATTTTAATTTATTTAATTTTTGTTTCACTATATTAATGTTATTTATCTCAGATGTTTTTATTCTAATAATATCAACACCATTTAATTCTAATACTTTATTTCTATTATGGTCTTTTATGTTTTGCTCATCATTGTTTATATGTTGATTTCCATCAATTTCTATAACAGCATTAAATAATGGAGAATAAAAATCTACACTTTCAAAATCTACATTTCCATATTTATAAATTATGTCAGACAATGGACACTCAGCAATAAAAGTTTTAGCATATTTCCCTAATACTTTAGGTAGTATTTCATTATAAAAAACAATTGCAGGATTTGTTTCTACTCCACCTTTAATTATATTATTCCAACAAACATTTTCAAAATCATATACATAATTAAAACGAGTAGTTATACCCCCCCCCGCAAATTTTTTTGTAAAAATTTAGATGGTATAGTTGGACACCCTCTTAACAATATATTATTAAATATAGAAAATACTGGATTATTGTTTTTACTTTTCACATCAATATTTTGTATTACAAAATTAGGATTAGTCCCTACATACCCAGCTGAGAATTTTAACATACTACTTCCTTATTTAAACATAATTTTATAATCTATTTTTTATAAGTATATCACATATTATTTTTTTTACGTAATTAATATTATCAATCCTTATTCAATTCGTTAAATACTGATTGCCAACTAGATAATTTACTATCAATACTCCCTTTTCTTGGAGATGGACTAACAACATATTTAACTTCAAAGTCACCAGTTATGTGCATTTTTTCAAATTGTTTTTGCACAAATCGGCTATTAACAACGACATATTTTATATTAGAATTATCAATAATATTTTTTATTGTTTCTTTATTAGACATCGCTGGATACAATGGGTCATTAAGAATAATATCATTATCAAGCGAACTATTGTTGTTAAAATAACATTGCAAAAATACATCACAAATAGCAATTTTTCTTTTTGTTAATTCAAAAGCCATTGTTTCTTTAATTTTGTTTTTGTTATCTTCAAAAATATCAAAATCAATCAAACCATTCTTATAATTATCATAGTTGTTTTTTAATTGGTCTTTTAAATCTGAAAAACAAGTTGTACCCAAAACACAATCCAATAACTGCCAAAACTGGTTGCGTTGACTCGCATAATAAAAACCTTTTTTCATACCATCTGTAGCAGTTATTGAACCCAACATCAATATTTGGCTGTTACTATCCCACACAGGCATAATACCATTAAGCATAGGTTGTCTTAATACTGGATTAACAATTTGTTTTTTCATATTTACCCCTTATACATTACAACAATTATACCACATCAACATTTAATTTGAAAATTAATTGTTGATTAAAAAAACTGAAAGAAAATTCTTTCAGTTTTTTGTTTTATATATTCTTAACACATAAATCTAATATTGATATTTTTTCTTTTTTGCGATTAGGCAAACTATACTAACTATCAATGCCAAACATTCGGCAACTACGACAGATAGCCAAATACCATTTACTAACTATGATACCACTTGTTACCAACTAGTGCATAGACAATTTTGATATAGCAACACTTTGTCCGTCATCACAAATTTGTTTACATACACCATTGTCAATAAGATATGTTTTGCCATAAGCTACTGCATTATGATTGATTATTTCTATAAAACCATAATCACAAATCCCATAATGTGGTATTTGATAGGAATCTTTCAAACACATCTGCATAACACTTGGATGTCCATATTCATCTATCTCATTAGCACTATTAATATGTGGCATTATAGCAAAATCAACCACTCCTAATCCACTAATAATTCTTTTGTAATTAACATCATCAAATTCTTCTACTTCTTCAGGTTGAGTATAAACGACATCACTACAATTCATACTGCCAGCACTTTGACCTATCAAAACTCCAGTATATTTTTGAAGTATTTGTTTTAGATGTATTTCTTTAAAATACTTGTTTTGCATAGGCACATTGCCACCAGCTAAAAATACCATATCCGAAGACAATATAGTTTTTTCTATATCGCCAACAAAACTATGGTCTATTATTGTCAATTCTTTTATTTCAAAGCCGTCTAAATTAAGTGCATCTTTTGTGATATTAGCGTGTTCATCTGTTTTTAAAGAGCTATCAGGATTGCTTGCAACAAATGTCATCTTGTTTATCTTTGAACAAACTTCTTTCAATTTATCAATAAAACCATTAGAATTATCACATTTTACTATTTCTTTATATATATTGTTGCCATTTATTATAGTCTTGCAACCACCAATATAACTAGTTAAAAATATTGCTTTCATACTCCACTCCTATTACTTTTTTAAACCCTTAATAGTATCTAATACCAACAATGTAAGATATTTTCTATCGTCTACATTTTCGACTAAGTACATTTGTTTTGCATTTTCATAAGGCAAAACTTTGCTTAGTCTATAGTTGTTATTTGTTTCAGTGATTTTCAATAAGAACCTATCATCAAATATACCACCAAAATAAATACCATTAACATATATCAAATATTCACCCATCATAGATTTGTATGTCGGATTTAAATCTGATAGTTGATCCAAAATAAAATCTCTATACTCTACACTTGAAGCCATAATTAACTCCTTTCTCCGATTATACCATAAGCGCTATCAATATTGCATTTATTTTAAATAAAAAACACCTCACTAGGAAAAATTCCCCAGTAAGGATATATGTTAATAAATATTATTGGAGCTGATGGTGGGACTCGAACCCACGGCCTACGCATTACGAATGCATTGCTCTACCAACTGAGCCACATCAGCATATTAGGCACAATATATGCCTAATTTTTTTATAAACTTATACTACATAATATCTATAAGTTTGTTGCCTACTAAGTCACAACTTGTAAGATAATATGTAACACCATTTTTGGTAACAACTAGTTTTTGTTTTTTATCATAAGAGTGCAAATGTCCATAAACTACAGTTGATATACCATATTTTTCAAATAATTGAGTATAGTCACTATCTTCAAGTTTACTATTAAATGGTGGATAGTGCATCATACAAATTATAGTTTCGTTGTTGGTTTGTAGTCTTTTTGCATCTTGCAAACTAAGTTCAAGTCTAATGACTTCCCTTTTATATATTTTCTCATCTTCAGGAGTTTTGTGTGCTACTTCAGGTACAGTCCACCCTCTAGTACCACAAATAATATAATCTCCAATCTTTACAGCGTCATTTTGCAAGGCGTACATACCATAAGGCAAAACTCCACGCAATGCAGAAATACTACTCCACCAATAATCGTGGTTGCCTCTTATAACAACTTTTTTACCTTTACCCATTTTGGATATATATTCCAAATCTGCTATAGCGTCATTAAGTTTCATAGCCCAACTTAAATCGCCTGCAATCAAAACAATGTCATCATCTGTGACACCTTTTTCTTTCCAACTTTCTTCAATTTTTTCTAAGTATCCGTCCCAAACAGGTCCAAATATGTTCATTGGTTTATTGCTATTGATACTTAAATGTAAATCTGAAATTGCATATACTTTCATAAATATCTCCGTATATTATTTTATCAAATCTATATTGTTTTAACAATTAAATATATATCAAGAATATATATAATTTACAAAAAAATACCGATTGCTCGGTATTTTAATTACATTCCTCTTCCTGCATTTTTGTATCTATCATAGACATTAACTAATAGTTTTTCCATATTTTTTACTGATGTACTTTCAACAATTACACCATCTCTATCCAATCTTTCCATTGTCTTACCTTCTACACATCTATATGTATCCAATTTAGATATGCTTATAGGAGTATTATTTAGAGTGTTGATTAATTGTCCATTGACATATTTAACTACGCCATAAGGTGTAGTAAATTTTGCAATATCATAACTAGAAATACAATCATTAATTTTGTCTAATTCGGAATTAATTTCTTTAACTTGCTTTGGTTTTAGTTTTCTATTTTTTAATTGTTCATTAAGTTCCATAGTTCTAGCAGAATTATATTTGTGCATTGTATCAATAAACATTATTGCATTTTTTGAATACTCATAATCTTTTAATTTAAAAGATATAGGTTGATTGCTTACTTTTGCCAAAACTAAAGTTGGTTCTAATGTTTCTAGTTGATTTTTTGCATACTCAACTATGTCATTTATTTCTCTATTAGTAACAATCATTTTTGTACGCTCTTCATCAATGTTTAATATATCTCTAGGAACATTGTTTACAAATTTAGTTATGTTGTCAATTATTGACAATAATCCAGTATCTCTAAATCTCCAACCATAAGTTAAACAATCTGCTCTACAAGCAGGATTGTTACTGCTTGCAATTATTTTATCGTTTAAAACAATTTCGCTTTCTAGTTTGTTTACTTTATGTACCAATTCTTTATATTTAGCAATACTTACTGGGTCACTACCATTCTTTTTAACCATCTTTTTAAGATTAAGATTTTGCATAGCGACTTTTCTTAAATCATTTTTTGTTTCCAATCTTTTACCATTGGCTATATCATTGATATTAGCAACTGCCCAAGCTGGTACTTCTTTTAGATTTTCACTTAATTGTTGTCCCCATATAGGTCTTACACCATATTCATTGATTTGTTCAACAATACCATTAAGCAGTTCAAAGAAATTGTCATATTGTGCTTCAATCAATTTTGAAGAAACAAAATTTGTATACGCATAAAACAACATATCATCTCTTAATGTTGGTTCACCAGAACAAAATTTATAAAAATCTTCTTGGAAAGGAAGATATGTACTATTGCCATATTTATCAAATTTGTCTTCAAACTTGCCACCACATTCTGGATATTCTTGCAAAAACAAATTTCTAAATTTTTCAGTTTTTTCATTAATTAACTGAGTATCTTCAAATCTTCTATTACTATATTCTTTTTTTATCTCATTAACAAGTGTATCGTAATATTCGGATAGAAATTGAAGTTTTTCATCAAAGTACTTTCTAGCTCTTTCTGATACTCCTTCATTTTGGCAAGCTCTATATTGTTTATTGGTAACCATAAGCATATAATTGACACGCTCTAATTCACACAACTCATCATTCATTTCTGAGGTTATCAAACTTGTATTTAGCATATTCCCTCCAAAATTTTTATCTACTAATAGTTTACTACATTAAAGATATTTTTTCAATAGTTATTTTGGATATCAAAAAATTTTAAACTTAATATCCAAAACTGATACTATCATAATTTTTATTTAATACTGGGATATAAAAACTAAACACAAGTTATATTTTTTAATCATTTTATATTTTCACTTGAACACTTAAATCATTTTAATGTTAAATTTATCAATAAAAAAGATGTGTACTTTTAATACACATCTTAATACCACACTAACTAGTTAGCATTGGCTACAGGTTGCTGTGCTGGATACAATGGTAATTCAAAGAATCCTGAGCATGCATCTTGAGTAAATTCTTGACAAGGTGGTATAGGACAATATCCATAACTTGGTACAAGTATCTCTGCCTCTACTACCACTCTTAGTATTAATGCTAGACAGAAGTCTAAGCTAAATACATTATTGCCCACATACTCGCCATCTGGACTTAGACAGTTGCAATATGCTTCTACCGTAAATGGTACAACACTTGGTTGTGGAACATAAAGTACAACATCACTATTAACTGTGACTGTACTTCTTCCAACACCAGCTACACCATTGGCATCAGTATAATGAACTTCTATAGGTACTTCCACTTCACCACTTACTCTTGCAAAACATGGTTTGTCTTCAAATCTATCTACAACAAGATTGTTAATAGTAGTTTGAGTTGGCAAAGCATTAACACTTACAAAAGTTAATGGTTGAGTAGGATTGGCAGGTATGTAATCGGTAACTGTTACTTGAACATCTGTTTCTTGCATTTGACGAAGACAAGCGTCAAAAACTTTCTTTGCATGAATACATGCTTTTTCACACAAGCCATTCAAAGGATTGCCAGTAATAGGTCCCGGGCAAAAAGCATTTCTACTTCCTGAATAAAATGACATATATGTTTACCTCCTATTTAATAAGCCTGTATATTACACTATATGAATTAGCTAAAAAAAAGTTACCAATAAAAATAAAATGAATTATAAAAAATATTAAAAAAAGTATATGATTATTAGTCATATACTTTAATTATAAATATTAATTATTATTAATTTTAAAGATTAAAAATTATTCTTCTACTTCATCTATTTGATTGTCTACCAATCTAAATTGGTCAAGTTTGTTAAGTAGTTCTTGTTTACCATATTGTGTTTCGCTACTAACCCCATAAACATTTTGAGCACCAACTTTTAGTATGTTTGCCATTTTTGTAAGTGCAGGCTTAACCTTACTTTTTGGCAATTTGTCACACTTTGTTGCCACAATCACGAATGGTATTTGGTAATAATGTAGATAATTGATCATTTGTGCATCTTGTGCAGTAGGGTCATGTCTTACATCAACTAGTGCTACAACACACTTCAATTTTGGATTATTGATAAGATATGGTTCGATAAGTTGTTGCCAACTTGCAACATCTTTATGACTAGCTTGTGCATAACCATAACCCGGTAAATCTACAAAATAGAAATCATCATTTATAGTAAAATAATTGATTAGTCTAGTACGACCCGGTGTAGATGAAGTCTTACACAATTTTGAGTTGTTTACCAACATATTGATAAGACTACTTTTACCAACATTACTTCTACCTACAAATGCTATTTGATCTTTTTCGTCTATCAAAATTTTTGATGGACTAGCAACACTTGTCTTAAACACGCTTTTTGTTATTTTCATTTTTATCACCTACTATAGCTAGTTTTAATACTTCATCAAATGTACTTACATAATGTATATTTAATTTGTCTGTTATTTCACTAGGTACAAACTTAATATCTTTTTTATTTTCCAAAGGAACAATTACATTTTCAATACCGTTTTGTACACAAGCATAAAGTTTTTCTCTTAGTCCACCTATTGCATATACTTGTCCAGTTAAGCTTATCTCTCCTGTCATTGCATATTGATTGGATATCTTTTTATTGGTTAGTACACTATAAATAACCAACGCAAGTACTACACCAGCACTTGGTCCATCTTTTTGTACTCCACCTTCGCAAGCATTGATATGTATATCAAGTTTGTTGTAATCAACACTAGAATTAACACATCTCTTAGCTACAGTATAAGCTATCTTACAACTTTCTTGCATAACATTTTTTAAGTTACCAGTTACAACAAGGTTGCCTTTACCCTTTAATGAAACACCTTCTAAAGTAAGTACACTTCCACCATAAGGACTCCAACCTAAACCATATCCAACACCAACTTCAGGTTGTTTTCTTACACCGTGATTGGTTACTGGTGGTTCGTTAAGAACTATTGGCAACATTTTTTGAGTAATAACCCAAGGCAATTTTTCATCTGGATTATCAACAAGTTTAACTGCCAACTGTCTACATATTTTAGCTATTAATCTTTCAAGATTTCTAACACCTGCTTCATAAGTATATTCGTCTATAATATGATACAAAACATCATCACTTATTACTAGACTTCCTTCTTTAATACCATTTTCTTTTAATTGTTTTGGTATCAAATGTTGTTTTGCTATCTCGACTTTTTCATTAGCTGTATAACTATCAACATTAATAATTTCCATACGATCTCTAAGTGGTGCTGGTATACGGTCAACATAGTTGGCTGTTGCAATAAATATAACTTTACTTAGATCATAAGGAACTTCCAAGAAGTTATCTCTAAATGTAGCATTTTGTTGTGGATCCAATACTTCCAACAATGCACTAGCTGGATCACCGTGAATATCAGAAGTAAGTTTGTCTATTTCGTCCAATAGGAATACTGGATTGTTGGTGCCTGCAAGTTTTATATTGTATATAATCTTACCAACCATAGCACCAACATAAGTCTTTCTATGTCCTCTTATCTCGCTTTCATCGTGTACACCACCCAATGTAAGTTTGACAAATTTACGACCTAAAGCATTGGCTACTGATTTTGCTATACTTGTCTTACCTACTCCCGGTGCACCGACCAAACATAGTATTTGGCCACTAACTTTATCATTAAGTTTAAGTACAGCAAGATACTCTAGTATTCTAGTCTTTACTTTTTCTAGTCCATAATGCTCGTCATCTAATACTTTTCTTGCGTGAGCAATATCAATATTGTCTGTAGTGTATTTTGACCAAGGAAGTTCAACTACTGTTTCGATATAGTTTTTAATAACATTATAATCAGCTGCCATTGGAGGAATTTTTGAAAGTTTTCTGATTTGGTCTAAGACATAATCTTCTGTTGACTTTGGCATTTTGCAATCTTTAACTTTCTTTTCCATTGCACCAAATTCATCGTCTTCGCCAATTTCTTTATTAAGATATTTAATACGCTCTTTAATATAAGCTTCTTTTTGATGTTGTTCGTTGTCTTGTTTGATTTTTGCATCTATGTTTTTATTAAGTGTTTCGTAAGAGAATAATCTATTAAGCAAAACACACAACTGTTCTAGTCTAGCAACAAGATTTTCTTCTTCCATAAATTGATATTGTTCGTGTTGGTCAGCATCAATAGTTGACATCATTAGGCAAGCCATAACAAATGGGTCTTCAACTTCTTTGATATATTCTACCAACTCTGGATTAATCTTTTTATTGGCATAATCAATATAATTAAAGTACCAATTTCTAGTTTTATCTACCAAAGAATCCATCAATGAACTATCACTTTTCATCTCTTGAGGTTGAGTTGTCGCATATTCAAAACCATTTTCTTCTACAACATTAACGACATTAGCAAAATAAATTGGGTTGCAAAAATATGTCATACCATTGGCATCATTTTGACCTGTGCGTTCAAATCTACATACTAAGCCCACTTTATGGTATTTTTCTTTTGTATCAGCATATTCGTCTATAAAAGTAGGAATAGCCATAAAAAACATTTCGCCAGATTTTGCTATAGAATTGATAATCTCTTTTTCTCTATCCTTTTTTGCTATATCTGCATAAGGGATATAAGGAAATGGAAGCAAATACTTATATGAAGCAACTACCTTTAAATGTTCTTGTTTTTTCTCTATTGAATTAATAAAATTGGTATATCCAAAATAAAAATTATCTTTATTCATATTACTACCTTTTAAAATTAGTATATCTAAAATAAATTTAAATCTATTGTATAAAAAATCAAATCTAAAATATAATCTTTAGCGTTGAAATCTTACATTTAAGTATATCTTAAATACAACTATTTTTCAAACAAAAATTGTATTCTATTATACTACATTAATCAACAACTATCAAAGATTATTTATTTAAAAAAAAGAAAGAATTAATCTTTCTTTTCTTTTATTTTTAGTTGTTTTTTAATTTGATTAACTATTGACTTAGTATCAAGTTTAAGTTCTTTAATAACATCTGTTGGAGTGCCACTCATTCCAAATGTTGTTGTGCCAATAACAGCACCTGTGCTGATATATTTATAGAAACTTAAATCAGAACTTAATTCGATAGCAAATGTAGGTATTGTACGATCAAGAACTTTTTCTTTATAACTATCTGGTTGAGCATCAAATAGTTCCATACAAGGCATACTTACTACTCTTATGCTTTGACCCAATTCTTCCAACTCTTTAGCTACTTCAAGTGCTGTATTAACTTCACTACCAGTAGCTATAAGGATAGCGTTAGGAGTATTTTCGGTATCTTTAATAATGTATGCACCCAATTTTGCTTTTTCAAAACTAGATTCTACTGGATCTAAATCTTGTCTTGTTAATGCAAATACAGAAGGCCTATTGGTGTTAAGTGCAACAGAATAACAAGCTGCTGTTTCTACCAAATCTGCAGGTCTAAATGTATATGTATTAGGTATTGATCTAAACATAGCCATTTGCTCTACAGGTTGATGTGTAGGACCATCTTTACCAACATACAACGAATCGTGTGTAAGTATATACAAAACTCTTAAATTGGACAATGCACTCATTCTTAATGCTGGTTTTAGATAATCTCCAAATACCATAAATGTAGATACAAATGGTGTTAGTCCACTATATAGAGCCATACCATTAGCAATACCAGCCATACCAAGTTCTCTTACACCAAACATAATATTACGGCCTACTGGATTTTCGTTGTAGTTAGCGCTATAAACTTGTGCTTTTGTACTACTCATAACATCAGCACAACCACCTAGTATATTAGAATAGTTGTCAGCGATTGTGTTAAGTATCTCCCCACTAGCAACTCTAGTGCTTACTTTCTTATTTTCTAAATTACCAATAAAGCTGTCTACATCAGAATAATCATTTTTTAAATACATATTAAGTATACGATAGTCTGATGGATAGTTGCGTTTGTATGTTTGCATACGCTCTTCAAATTCTTTGTATATAGCATCATAGTGGTCTTTTAAGCCATCAAAAGCTTCTTTTGCTTTTTGATTTAATTCAAAAGGTTCGCCTACAACGCCAAGTTTTGCTCTAAGTTTTAGTGTTTCGTCTTCACCTAATGGGCTACCGTGTACTTTATGGTCGCCTGCTAGACTTGAACCATAACCAATAACTGTATCAACAATAACCATTGTTGGTTTTTGACTTTTCTTTGCTTTATTAAGTGCAGAAGTAATTTTGTCTACGCTATTGCCATCTTTAACTTCAATAACATTAAAGCCATAACCTTTAACTACTTGAGCTGTATTTTGTGTAAATGCCATATCTGTACTACCATCTAGGCAAACATGGTTACGGTCATAAATAACAATAAGTTTGTTAAGTTTTAAAGTACCAGCAAGACTTAATGCTTCGTGAGAAATACCTTCCATCAAGCAACCATCACCTACCAAGCAGTATGTATAGTTGTCAAATAGTTTAAATTCTGGTTTGTTAAAAATAGAAGCCATATGTTTTTCTGCCATAGCCATACCAACAGCATTGGCAAGTCCTTGTCCCAATGGTCCTGTACTTGCGTCTATTGCATTATCAGCACTTACTTCTGGGTGTCCTGGGCAACGAGAATTGATTGTTCTAAAGCCCTTCAAATCGTCCATAGTAAAGCTAAAACCACAACTATGTAATGTAGCATACAACAAAGAAGAACCATGACCTGCAGACATAACAAATCTATCACGAAGAAGATGTTTTTCTGCTTGTGGTGTACATTTTAACACTTTTGCATATAAAGAATAAAGTATAGGTGCACAACCTAATGCAATACCTGGGTGTCCACTTTTTGCAGTGTTAATCTCGTCCATTGAAAGTAGTCTAAGAGAGTTTACACATAAATTATCACTTTTCATAATATTCCTCGATTTTAGTTAAAATTAGTTTTTCGATATTTTTATCAGTGGTAATATCAACCACAATATCAGCATAATCCTTCAACAATAAGTCACGCTCAAATGCCATATTTCTAACTATTGATTCTTCTTGCTTAGCCAGTTTTTCTTGTTTTATATGTTTATCAAACATTTTTTGACTAAGTTGAAGATAGATGACTAATGCACCATTCTTTATATGATGAAGATTCTTTTCATTGTTTAGATAAAAAGTATCCACAGTAAAAAGCGTATTTTCAAAAGTGGACAAAGCCTTTATCTTTTTTACTTCTTGTTTTTCCATATATTCTTTGCCAACTATCTTTTCAGCATTAGCCATATTGATATATTCGTACTCAAGAAGTTCTGTAACATCTGCATAAAACATATCAAGCGTGTCGGCAACACGTTTGGATATACTTTTTGTGTATTTCTTCAGTAATCCAACAATGCAGATGTTAGTTATCATGCCTTAACCCCTTTTAAGAATGATTATTATTAATCTAATAATATTATATAGTATTTTAAATAAATAACCAAATAATTAAATTGACAATAGTCCAAAACAATAAAAACATTTTTATATTATTTTAGTTATTGAACACAATCAATTATTTAAATGACCTTACATTGGTTGCTTTGTTACGGTTGAATAGATTGATAAAGTCATTAATAAACATAGACACACCTATAACAACTATCAATACAATAACTACAACCCACCAAGATAAGAATAAATAATCTCCTATCTTATCAATATTAAACATACCCAACTGATTGGCACTATTGCTATAAAACACAATATTACCCAAAATTGATGTTTGAGCTATTTTAATTTTATCGGTATGTTCTTCATTGTATATCTCTATGTTATCCAACACTGCACTACTTGGGTGTTGATAACTATTGTCTTCTCCAACCGAAATAACAGCATAGTCTGGTTGAGTAATGTCTAGCCAATCAAGTGATGTAGAAGTATCACTGCCGTGATGACCAAGTTTTAAGACATCAACATCAAGCACATCTTCATTATAACTATTAATTATATCATTTTCTACATCAGTACTAGCATCACCGGTCAACATAAATTTTTCGTTGTTGTCTTCTACAATCATAACTATAGAATAATCATTGGTTGTAGTATAATATGGTTTAAGTGGCGACAATATATGTACTTTCGCATTATTGCCCATATCTATATAAGTATCAGGTTCGGCAAAACTAACTTTAATTTTATTTTCCTTTTCTAAAGAATATAATCTTGTAATAGTAGAAACATAGTCGTTATTATTGTCATACTTTGCTCTACCATCAGCAAGATAATTTTCTAGTCCATCAATCAATATGTTAGGTCTAATAAAATTGTTGACTTTGTACTTATCCAATATAGTATCCATATTGCCAGAGTGGTCACTATCAGAGTGAGTCAAAACAACATAATCAAATACTTTCTTATGACTATTAAAGAACACTTTATCAATGTATGTTGTGAGTTGTTTAACTTTGACATTATCTCCAGAGTCAATCAACATTGTTTTGCCAGAACTAAACCTAATTAGGGTCGCATCACCTTCTCCAACATCTACAAAATGTACTTCAAACGCAGATTTATTAATTTTTGACATATCGGGTTTTAATTTAAGCCATATTTCTAAATATCCACCAATAATCAATGTTAGCAATAAAAATATAGTTAAACACCCATATATAATAAGTTTATCTACAGTTTTTCTTTTCAATATATTACACCATATGTTTGTTTACTTTAAATTTTCTAATCTTTTCTTTTATAACTTTACCATTAATAAGGTTTTTAATACTATCCATTTCAAAAATAGCAGCGTTGTACCCTTCCATAATCATTTCATCAACAAAATCAAGTTTGGTTGATTTAAACCTTTTTAAATCAGGTTGGATAACGATATCCCCATTAAGATAACCTTTTAAACTATTGCTTTTCATCATAATACGCATACTTGCAAGCAATGTATCAAAAAACTTATCACTTTCTGTACCTTGTCCACGAGTACTATTGACATCTATAGCAACTACCTTATCACAATCAAATACTATCTTTGGGACATTGCTAGGTATATTGTTGGCAAGACCACCATCATGAAGTAAATAGTCACCATATTTAACTGGTTGGAACACTCCTGGGACAGAACAGCTTCCAGCCACAATATTAGCCAAATTTCCACTTGTAAAGTCAATTTCGTTGCCACTACGGATATCTACAGCAACAGCACAAAAATGTCTTTTTAATTGAGAAATATCAATATCACCAAGATTGTTGATAATCAAATTTTTTATACCGTCTGTCTTAGAAGGAACCAATGGTATAATACTACTTCTTATATCTTTTACTTTCAATCCCTTAGCAATTTTTATCATCTCATCACTTGTAAGTCCAGCAGCATAAAATGCACCAACAAGCGAACCTACAGATGTACCTGCAACATAGTCAAAACTTATATTATTTTCTTCTAATGCCTTAATAACACCAATGTGTGCCAATCCTCTAGTAGCACCACCACCCAATACAAGAGCAACACGCTTTGGTTTCTTACTTAACAATCCCATTATTATCTCCTTAAATATACCTATAGTTTAGCAAAAATAAAGCATTAATAAAAGTAAAAAATGATATAGTTTTTACTATATCATTTAAATTTGTTTCCAAAATATTTACCATTAATATGACTGAGATATTAAATATATATAATCAAAAAGTTTAATATACATAGATATTAATTCTTTTCGTTATACATTATTTTTTCTTATCACTTTCATTATCTCCTATAATTGAATTAGCTTTATGCACTGGCATCATAACAAAGTGACATCTTTTGCACAGCCAAGCCTTTGGATGTGCAACCAATAAAGTGTATTTTGACAATGGTACATATCCACCAAAAAGATGAACTGTGTGTTGATAATCTGCTATTTCTTTACCAAACTTAGGTTTAAAAACTAATTGTATGCTATCAGGCACACTACCTTGTACCATTTCATGGTAACAATATGGACATTTCATATAATTTTCCCCTTTATTTACACCAAAATTTTTGAATCATTTAAATCACTATGTGTTGGCCCCGGAATAATAACAATATCACATACATTGCAGTAATATGCAGTACAATTTTGAAATAAAAAACCCGGTCCACTCAATGGTATTTTAGGTCCCATTAAAGCAGACTCAAATGGTGGTAATTTAGTCCTAGAATCTTTTTTGTTACCTCTAAATACAATTCTATATGTATCAGTTGGAATAATTCCATCAATCATTTTTGTACCACATTTTGGACATTTCATATATCTACTCCTTAATACTAATATCCTATCAAAATTGGTAAATTTTGGCAATTATTTTTAATCATTTGTACAAATTTTATATTATATTTTTTATATAACAATAATTTTGTACAAATATATGTTAATATGTGATTATAAAGCAAAAAAAGACATTACTTTAGTTAAGTAATGCCTTTTTATTAATTATTTTCCTTCGTTTTCGTCATACCAAGCTATAGCAGCTTTAACACTTTCGATGTCAGACAACAATCTATTGTATGTCTTTGTCAAAAGTTTGTTAGCTTTTTCTAGTACTGGATAACGATCTTTGTTTTGGTTAAGAACTTGTTCACAGTGGAATACACTTTCTTTAAGTTCTTTAAGAACCTTAACATCTTCTTCAAGTTTTTCTTTGCGTTTAGGGTCTATATTAGCTGAATTTTTGCTACCATAAATAGCAACTTTTTGTTTAGCAACAATAGCTTCTTTTCTACGCAATTTTTCTTGGTCACGATCATAAGATTTCTTTATGCGTTGTAGTGGAACAAACTCACGCTTATTGCTACGCAAATCTTTTTCTGTTTCTTTAAGTTCTGCTTCCAATTCTGCAAGTTTTTGTTCGTAATGTTCTCTAGAATAATAAGGTTTTTGGTTTTCGCCTCTTTGTCTTAATTCTTCTAGTTCTCTTTCAAGTTGTTCTCTTTCTTGAGACATTTGTTCAAGTTCGTTTTCTCTATCAAGAGCAACTTTCTTGTATTTTAACAACTCTTCTTTTTCAGCGTCAAGTTTGTCTTTATCAAGTTTAAGTTCGTCAAGTTCTTTAAGTTTTTCTTTAATTTGACGATTGTATTCTCTCTTAGTTTGAATAATTTCGTTTTGTTCGTTGCTTTCTTTTGCTTCTTGCAAATCTTTAAATGCACTACGACGAAGTGCGAAAATATCTTCTCTAAGTTTCTTTAACTCTTTAACGCTTGGATCTTCTTCCTCAACAGGAGCTTGAATATAAACAACTTCTTTTTCGTTTCTAACTTCTTGAGCCTTTCTTTCCAACTCTTCTTGTTGTCTTTTCAATTCTTCTTGTTGTTGTCTTAGCTCTTCTTGCTTACGCTCTTCTTCTTTTCTCTTTTCATCTTCTGCTTCTTGAGCAATTTGTTCTAGAGCAATTTGACTTGTTTCTTTAATAGCATCTGCAAGTTCGTTGTCTTCTTCATCTTCTATGTCAGTAAACATAGGTTCGTCAACTTTAGCTGGTTCTTTAATAATACCCTTGCTTTGAAGCATTTTTTGTTCGTCTGCTGCTTTTTGGAAGTCTACTGCACTAACTTGTTCTTCTTCAACAACAGGTTCTGGAGCAGGTTCTTCTTCAATAGTTTGGTAGTAAGGTACTACACTTGGTTGTTCTGGTTGTGGGGTAGACTCAACAGTTGGTTGATTGTCATATTTTTGTTTCTTTGATTTGTGAAAGAAAACACCTTCGTGTCCATCAAAGGTTGATAATATTAGGTCCCCAATTAATACAACAACAAATGCACCTAAGCATATAATTGCTAATATTCCCAATACATCTAGAATAACATTTAATACTTCTAACATTTTGTCCTCCAAATTTTTACCCACCAATAATTGGTGGAAGCGGCGGGAGTCGAACCCGCGTCCGAAAAAGAAATTTTAAACCTTTCTACATATTTAGTTAATTTGAATATCTTATTCAACCTAAAAAAATTAACAAATATAAGTTGAACCAGCCTATAGTTTCAGACTTAAACTTCTAGGCGAAAGTCAAAGTCCGTACCCTACTAACTAATGCCCTATATAGATCCGTAGGACTATCTAAAAGGACAAGCCACATGACTAAATTAAGCAGCGGCTAATACAGTATTGTTTTCTGCATTTAAATTTTAAGTTTCCGTTTTTACACAGACGAGCCTGTGATATGCTTAGCCTAACCTTTACAATCCCGTCGAAACCATTACGCCCCCATAAAAAGATGGGTAATTAATAACTTAGTTTTTAAAGTTTTTAATTGCTCTTTCCATATCACGCTTGATATCTTTTTCTTTTAGAGCGTCTTTTTTATCAAAGTTCTGTTTACCACGGCACAATCCAACTTCGACTTTAACCAAAGAATTTTTAAAATAAAGTTGTAATGGTATTAAAGTATAACCTTTAACCCTAACTTTACTCAAAAGTCTTTTTATTTCTTGTTTATGCATCAAAAGTTTGTGATCTCGTCTTTCGTCAGGTGTATAAGCAGTAGATTTTTCATAAGGCTTAACATACATATTTTTTAAGATAAGTTCTTCATTTTTATCAATAAAAATAAAACTATCTTTCAAATTGCAATTGCCAGCTCTTATGCTCTTTACTTCACTCCCTTCTAAGACTATGCCTGCTTCAACAGTGTCTTCAACAAAATAGTCATGGTAAGCTTTTCTATTGGTTGAAACAATTTTCATTTTTTCTCCTAAAATATATTATTTCAATATCTTTAGTTATTAGAAAACAATGTTTTGTCAAAAAACTCACATTGTTTTCAATTAACTTCCGATATTAGTAATTGTCTATTTTTTAGTGTATTTAATTAAAAATTTACATAAAAAATAGAAACCGATATATATAATAAGGGAATTCAACACACTTATTATATCACAAACAAAAAATATTACAATACCCAATTTTAATATTTTTTCTACGAAAATCATTAAAAAACATTAAAAAATTGATGTTTTTTAAACTAAAACAAAATCTATCTCTCTAGCAAGGATATCTGCTCTAACACATTTAACCTTTACAGTGTTGCCAATAACAAATTTTTCTTTTGCACCTTTTAGTACAAAATCATGTTCGTCATACTCATAACTATCTCTTGGTAAATCCGAAATACGAACCATACCTTCAACAGTATTGTCAAGTTCTACAAATACACCAAAGTTGGTAACGCCACTTATCTTACCCTCAAATTCTTCGCCAATGTGATGTGTCATATAGAATACTCTATATAGGTCATCAACATCTCTTTCTACCTTTTCAGCAGATTGTTCTCTATCTGAAGAATGCATAGAACTTGCTACTACAAATTGGCGTTGTTCGGTAAGCAATTTCCCTGTAAGTTCGCCACGCAAATCTGCTTTGATAATACGATGTATTGTCAAGTCTGGATATCTTCTAATAGGTGAAGTAAAGTGACAATATTTTACACTAGCTAGACCAAAGTGTCCTATACAATCTGGACTATATTTTGCTTTTTTCATACTTCTTAAACATATACGGTTAAGCATATATTTTGAATCCAACTCATTGACTTGTGTCAATATTTTTTGCAAATCCAAAGGTGCTACCTTATCTGGATTAGCTGTAGTCTTAACACCCATACTTGTAGCAAGTCTTATAAAGTTTGCCATTTTTTCACTATCTGGTGTTTCGTGGATACGATATACAAATGGCTCTTTTTTATTGTTATAATGTGTAGCAACAGTTTCGTTGGCTGCGACCATAAAGCTCTCTATAAGTCTATGACTATCATCTCTAGGTGCTTGTTGTACATCTAGTACATCTCCCAATTCGTTAAGAGTAATTTTAACTTCAGGAATATCAAAATCAATAGCTCCACGCTTTTCACGCATTTTGATAAGTATGTGGTTAAGTTCGTTCATAAGAAGCAAATCTTTTACAAAATGTCTATTTTGTTGACACTCATATTCATCTCCGTCAAGAATAGCGCTAACTGTTGTATAAGTAAATCTCTTCTTACTCTTTATAATACTTTCACAAATATCATATTTTTTAACTTCGCCATTTTTGTCTATATCCATAAATACAGACAATGCAAGTCTATCTACCATTTCGTTTAAGCTACAAATGCCATTGCTTAGTTTTCTAGGAAGCATAGGTAATACCAAATTAGGGAAATACACACTTGTCCCACGCTTAAATGCTTCTTTATCTAGTGGATTGTTGTATTTAACATACTCGCCTACATCTGCAATATGTACACCCAATTTGTATGTGCCATCACTATTTTTTGATATAGAAACAGCATCGTCCAAATCTCTACTATCTTCTCCGTCTATTGTAAAGCAATTAAGGTCGGTCAAATCTCTACGATTAGGATATTTAGATTTGTCTAATTCGTCAGGTAAAGTTTCGGCATATTCGATAACTTTTTTAGGAAATTCTTCATATAAGTTATAACTTCTAATAATAGCTTTAACTTCTGTTTCTATCTTATTAGGAGCACCCAAAACTTCAATAACTTCGCCAGTAGGATTCTTTTTATTGGCATAGTTGGTTATTTTTACAACAACTTTATCTCCGTTGTGTGCACCCATAACTTTAGCAATAGGTACCAATATATCTTTTCCAAATTTTACATCATCAGGCATAACCATAGCATTGCCTTTTGACAAGAATATTTTACCTACAATACGCTCGTTGCCACGCTCCAATATTTGGATAACTCTACCTTCTAAGCGTTTACCTTCTTTAGCACCTTTTACTTCTACAACTACTGTATCATTATTGATAGCACCATTAAGGTCTTTACCAGCAATAAACACATCTTCGTAAGTATGGTCAAAAGGTATTAGGAATGCAAAATCACTCTTTGTGCCTTGAAGTCTACCTTGAAGTTTAAAGCTTTTCATACGAGTATTGTGTTTTTTATCTTTTCTACTTATCATATCATTAGCTTCGTCAATAAGGTCTTGACTAGGTTTGTTGTGTCCATAAGGGAAAGCTGGAGCTTTGTCCTCTTCACTAGATTTAAGTTTAAAAGAGCCGTCAACGATAAGTTCGTCTAAAGCATTTTTCATTTCTTCAAAAGTGCGATTGTTAAGTACGCATAGTTGAGCAATAATAAATTCGTAATCTAGGTCACCAAGTTTGTTTACTTGAATTTGATTTAAAATCTTGTTTTTATCCATTAATTTATCCTACATATATTTATTTTAGTTAAATTTAGATTAGCACAGATAAGTACTAATCCAACAGATTTTTTACATTTAAAAAAGCTCCTAATCAATAATTAAGAGCCTCATTAAACTTTTATGCGGTAAAACCAGTATATACAGCAAATGATATGAAGTATAGTAAGGTCAATACAAAAATAACAATGGCACTAATTACTATAGTCTTTTTCAATCTACCTTCTCTACTACCACCCTTATGTTGCATATAATAACTGTCGTTGGTACCTGTAATTGCATTGTTGCCACCTTCTGGGTTAGATGTAGTCATAAGTACAGCAACTATAATTACTACAGCTGATAATGCTATCAAAATAATCAATATTGTCTGTATAATTGGGAATGACTTACTAATCCAATCAGGAACAGGTTTTGCGACATCGTCTAATAGCAAATTAAATAGGTTTGTCATGAAGCCTCCAAATTAATATATAAAATTTTTAAAATTATCACATTTTGACTTATTAAGTATATCATAGTAGTTATATTTAGTCTACTTGATTAAACAAAAAACACGCAATTACTGCGTGTTTTTTAATAAATTTTACATTAATTAGTTACATTATAATACAAAATGCTACACCAACAATTGTAAGTAAGATGCATAGGAAAAACAAGAACCAATTTTTAACAAACTTGTCTTTTTTGCTTCCTTTAACAGCAAATATAAAACATACCAATGCAGACATAACTATAAAGAATATAATTATACCTTTAGCATAACCTGGTAAACTGCGCAATGAACTATAAAATTTGTTCCACATTGCACTAAACATATTTAACATTGTTCCTGCCATAATCAATCACCCTTTTACAAAAGATTTTCCTAATGTTTTAGCCATATTTCTATTATAATTGTACATTATATGAGATATAAAGTCAATAATTATTTATACAACTAGCCTTTATAAGCAATCAATTTTTCAAATTCGGATACTTTAAGACTAGCACCACCAATCAAACCACCATCTATATGTGGTTGGCTTAATATGTCATTGACATTTTTGCCATTAAGACTACCACCATACAAAACTACTATACCATCTAGTGTTGGTAAATCATATAGTTTTGCTATAGTTTCTTTTATATGTTTGATTGTTTTTTCTGCATCTTCTTTAGTAGCACTTACACCTGTACCTATAGCCCAAACAGGTTCGTATGCAAAGATAACTTTTGAAAGGTCTTCTTTAGTTACACCTTTTAAGCCTTTTGTAAGTTGTTTTTTAAGTATTTTATTAGTTTCTTTATTTTCTCTTTGGTCTTTAGTTTCGCCAATACATAATATTGGTGTAAGTCCTTTTTCTAAAGCAACCAAAACTTTTTCATTAACTACATCGTCAGTTTCGCCAAAAATACTGCGTCTTTCGCTATGTCCCAAAATAACCATTTCGGTATCAAAATCTTTAAGCATATTGGCACTTATTTCGCCTGTATAAGCTCCACTTTCCTTATAGAACATATTCTCTGCACCATAATGGATTTTTGTGCGTTTACACATTTTTTGTGCCAAATCAAGATATACGCTAGGTAAACATACACCTACAAAATTATCACTTTGTTTTGCAACTTTCTTTAAATCTTTAAAATACTTAATAAGTTCAGCCTTACTAAGATTCATTTTGTGATTACCAATTAGATATTTCATACTACACCCCTATGCTTATTTGTTTTCTACTTATTTATTTTCAATAACATCAACAGCTGGCAAAACTTTTCCTTCAAATAGTTTTAAGCTTGCTCCGCCACCAGTAGAAATATGTGTCATCTTTTTAGCATATTTAAATTTAATAACTGCAGCAGCACTATCTCCACCACCTACTATAGTAGTAGCTTTTGATTTTGCCATTGCTTTAGCTACAGCCTTTGTACCATTTTCAAAGTTTTTATTTTCAAATACACCCATTGGTCCGTTCCAAACAACGGTCTTAGCTTCTTTTATAGCGTGTTTGTAATTTTTAATAGTCTTTTTACCTATATCCATACCCATAAATCCGTTAGGGATATTGGCATCAACAGTATTTTTAATAACAGTTGGATTGTCAAAATTGTTGGCAATAATATGGTCTACAGGCAACAATAATTGAACATTTTTTTCTTTTGCTAGTTCTACTAAGCGTTTAGCTTCGTCAACCATTTCTTTTTCAACTTTACTATCGCCAGTATTGTAGTTTTCTGCCATAAGGAATGTATACGCCATTGCTCCCCCAACAATCAATGTATCTACCTTATTAAGCAAACTTTCAACAATAGTTATTTTGTCACTAACTTTAGCTCCACCCAAGATACCAACAAATGGTCTTTTTGGATTGTTGATAGTGTCAACTATCATACTCAATTCTTTTTCAATCAAGAAGCCAACAGCATTAGGCAACAATTTAGCTACGCCATAAGTAGAAGCGTGTTTTCTATGTGCTGTACCAAAAGCATCATTAACATATATATCTGCCAATTTTGCCAATTTTTCACAGAATGCTTTGTCATTTTCTTCTTCTTCAGCGTGGAAACGCAAGTTTTCCAATACTAGTACTTCGCCACTCTTCAATTCTTTTGCTTTCTTTGTGGTTTCTCTACCTATACAATCTTCTGCAAATTGTACTTCTTTACCCAAATATTCTGCCAATCTATCTGCAGTAGGACGCAAACTATATTTCAAATTAACTTGTCCTTCAGGTCTTCCTAAGTGACTCATAACAATAACTGCTGCACCATTATCCAATAGATACTTAATGGTTGGCAATTCTTCTTTAATACGGTTATCATCAGTTATAACGCCATCTTTCATAGGAACATTGAAGTCTACTCTTAACAATACTTTTTTATTGTAGACATCTAAGTCTTTAATAGTTTTTTTATCCATACACTCTATCTCCATATAATATATTTAATATATACATATAAAGTATATATTAATTACCAATTTGTTGCAAATATCTTAAAGTATATTTTTATCTTTTGCTGTTATTTTACCCAAATACACACATAAAAAAGGTAAAATATAATAATCACAAATAAAAAAAGTTAGGAGTTTAAACACCTAACAATTTTATAATTTTATTAACCATTTCTACACTACCAGCAATATGTAACTGTAGTTGGTCATTAGTATAGACTTTGCCACCTGCTTGTTCTATTAAAAACTTACCCGGATACAAATCCCATACAGTGTCACCAAAGACAACAACAAGTTCCATTTTGCCACAAGCACATAATGCATAATTAAGTGCCGAACAACCCAAAATACGAACTGTTTTTAATGTAGATACAAGTGTATGTTGGATTTTAAATTTATCTTCTATTTCAATATATCCTCTATAGTTACAAACACAAGCACCAGACCATTTTAAATCTTTTTCGTCTGATACATGTATAGGTTTACCATTAAGTGTAGCTTTAGTAGGAGTAGCAATATACATTTGCTTTTGAACTGGAAAATATATAACACTTATCACTGTTTCGCCATTATATTGCAAAGCTAGTTGTGTACCATACAAAGGTATACCCTTTTTATAGTTTTGAGTACCATCAATAGGGTCAATTATCCATACATATCCATTGTCACTCACATTACTACTACAGCCTTCTTCGCCAATAAAACCACTGCTAGGGATAAGTTGTGACAATTTGTATTGTAGATAATTTTGAGTTGCAACATCGTTGTTGGTTACGTCATCTTTTTCGTATTTATGACGCTCTTCCATCTCAAAAAAGTCTTGTTTGTAATATATTTTACTTGCACTTTTTACGATTTTTGCTACTTTTTTCGCTAGTTTGTTATAATCCATATTATTCACTCTTTTGTTTGTCTACTCTTATGTTGTACATCTTCAAAACATCAATAAAACCTTGTTCAACTTCTTCTTTACTAAAGTTGTTGGCTTTAAGGACATCGTCACTTAAACCTGCAAGTTTTTCATAAAAAGCAAATGCAATTTGCATATAAACAGCATTGCGACCATCAATATTTTCAAACAACAAATCTTCTGCTTCATTAAATTTGTTGTTATCAGCAAGTCCCATTATTGTAAGATACAAATTGTCGTATTGATTATATTTACCGTCTTTTGGTAACACATAATCGTAACTATCTCTATTAAACAATATTTTTGCAATAGCTTTTGCAACTGCTTTAATTTGTTTTAGTATATATCCTTCTTCTTCAACCATATTAGTTTCCTTTTAATTATGTTCTTTACCAATATACCATAAATTAAACACTTTTGCATTTAATTTTTGCACTATAGACAAAAAACCTTAACAATAATGTTAAGGCTTTAATTATTATTTCATTTCTTCAATATGATTAACATATTCTAGTGATTGAATTGCAGAAATAATTTCGGTATGTGTTTTATATTTTTTAAGTTCTGGACTAATAATTGTTAAGCAAATACTATATACGCTTAAACCAGAATTTAAATATGCTGAGTTAAGTTCTATTTCGTCAATTCTAAGTCCCAATTCTCTAATTGTATTCATAAAACGAGGCAAATTGCTCTTATTGTCAAGTTCTAGATGAATTTCAAAATGGTTAGAACGATTTTTCAAGTATCTTTCTGCTGCTGGTAATAATGACAAACTGCATAGTAAAATAGCAAAACTAATAAGTGCTATTGTATAAAAACCAACACCAATGCTTAATCCAATAATACCACAAGCCCAAAGACTTACTGCTGTTGTTAAACCTTTAATTTGGCTTTTTGCTGAGAATATAACAGAGTTGTTGCTTAGTGATGCCAATGCAACAATAACTGCTACGGATATAAATGCAAATTTGATACCATAAGTTTCTATTAAAAACATATCAATCATACCTGCAATAGTAGATGCTAGTGAAACAACCATAAATGTTCTTAAACCAGCAGAATGACGCTTGCTTGCTCTTTCACAACCTAAAATAGCTGAAAGCAAAATTGTTAAAAATAATCTTAAAAATATAGAACCAATAGTTATTGTAGCTGACCATTGCCCCATAACTTTTGATAGTGGATCAATAATATTCATATTAAACTCCTTTAAAATCTTCTTCTTGCGTTACGATTTCTAAAATCGTTGTAGTACATTTCCAGCTCAGTTTCTTGTCCTGCTTCTGTAAATGCCTCTTCTTCTTTTGTTTCTTGTGGAATAGTTTGTTTGTTAGCCTTTTCAATAGCTTGTATACGCTCTATCAATAATTCGGCTTCAGTTTTTTCTTGACCATCAGGTTTAACTTCTTCAACTTCTGTCACATCTTCCAATTTGTTAGAATATGATTTTGACAAGTACAAAGAAAGTTTAGCACAAGCTGGCCCCACCATTTCATATAGCACGCTTGATGCCAAAATTATAGTCTGCAATGCGTCACCAACATCTCCACCCAAAGTTCTTGCACCCAAAGCAGCTAGACCAATAGCAACACCTGCTTGTGGTATAAGTGCAAGTCCTAGATAATTGCGTACTTCTTTCTTTTTCTTTATAGTCAAACATCCTAAATAAGCACCAAGATATTTACCTACAATTCTCACAAAGAAATATATTAAACCAATAGACCATAGTGGAATTGTAGATATTACACTTGAACCTGCAAACAATGATGAAAAGTTAAATTTCAATCCAGAACTTACAAAGAACAATAATAATATTGGTGGACTAAAATAGTTGACTTGTAAGAACAATTTTTCATCTTTAGTAACATTGATATATACTGTACCAATTATCATACAACCAAGCAATGGCGACACATTAAGCATTGAACCTATAGCACAGAATAAAAATAATACACAAATAACAATAATCAATCTATTGTCCGAACTATGTTTTACTCTCATAAGCAATGCTAATAAGAAACCAAATCCAGCACCAATAACTAAGCAAGCCAAATTTTTAAGTATTGGCAAGACAATAACATCAAAACTAAATCCATTGCCACCCATAGAAGCTAAAGCAACAGAAATAGCTACGCTATATGCAACCAAACTTACCACATCATCTAATGCGACAACTTGCAATAAGGTATCTACAAAGTCACCTTTAGATTTAGTCTGACGAATAGTCATAATAGTAGAAGCTGGAGCTGTAGCAGAAGCTAGTGCAGCCAATACAATAGAGAATGATAAACTTAAATGTAGAATAGCATACATTACTATAAATACAACTATAGATGCCATAAGTGCTTCAAAAATAGTAAGAACAATTATTTTCCAACCACTCTTTTTTAAAGTATCAAGTTTAAAAAATTCTCCAACACTAAATGCTATAAATGCAAGTGCTATATCGGATATAAAATCCAAATTTCCAATAATATTAGATGGTACAAGATTAAGACAATATGGTCCAATAATAATACCTGCTAATATGTATCCAGTGACATTAGGCAACTTAACGAGTTTGGTAAGTCGTGTCAACAAAAATCCAAATGTCAACATAACAGCCAAAGACACTATTACCTGCGTAACTGGTTCGGTTTTGCTTAACAAATCAACAAACCAAGTCATGACTTTCCCCTTTTTATCTCAATAGTAATGGATTATAACACTAAAAGTTGAAACAATCAACCCAAAAACCAAAAAAGATTTTTTATTTTTGTTATTACAAACTTAAGTTTATAAAATAATATAAATATTAAATATATTTATTGAAACATTTAAGTTAATATGCATAAAAAAGTGTCAATGTTAATATTGACACTCTTTATTAAGGATAAAAAAATAAACCATAATAATTATGGTCTATTCTTTGGTGCGGACGAAGGGACTTGAACCCCCACTGTTTCCAACTAGAGCCTAAGTCTAGCGCGTCTGCCAGTTCCGCCACGTCCGCATATTGGTGACCCATCCGAGAGTCGAACTCGGGACACCATGATTAAAAGTCATGTGCTCTACCTACTGAGCTAATGGGCCATAAAATAATGGCTGGGGTGGCAGGATTTGAACCTACGCATGCGAGAGTCAAAGTCTCGTGCCTTACCGCTTGGCTACACCCCAACGGTATATAAAGTTTTAAAATAATGGGGTGAATAGTGGGACTTGAACCCACGACCTCTAGAGCCACAATCTAGCGTTCTAGCCAACTGAACTATATCCACCATAGTAAATGGTACGCCAGAAGGGATTCGAACCCCCGACCCTCGCCTTAGAAGGGCGATGCTCTATCCAGCTGAGCTACTGGCGCATATATCTGGAAATTAACAATTTATACCCTACTAATAATGGAGCGGATGATGGGAATCGAACCCACGTTACTAGCTTGGAAGGCTAGAGCTCTACCATTGAGCTACATCCGCATCTAATTCCCTGCCCGCTTTCTACAAAAGCAATAATATAATACCATTAAAGATAGTCCGTGTCAACAAATTATTTTTATTTTTTTAACATATTTACAGAAATTTTTTTATTATCAATTTGGATAACAGCAAAAGTATACTGTCCACCTTTAAAATTGGAGTACGCACCTGGATTGACAAATACAATTCCGTCTACTATATTTTCTCTTTGAATATGAGTATGTCCATAACAAACTAAATCAACTTTTTCTTTTTTTGCTAAGGCAATTAAAGTATTGAGATTATTTTTTACATCTAGTCCATGACCATGCACCAACATTATTTTTATGTCATCTATTTTTAAGTACTCTCTTGTCTTATACTTAAAACCTATATCCCAGTTGCCTTTTACTATATATAAATTAGGTATTTCTATCTCTTTTTTAACTTCATCTATATCATTAGTTGTATCACCTAAGAAAAAAGTATAATCACAAGGATTATCTAAAATAAGTTTTTTAAGTTCTGATTTACTACCGTGAGTGTCACTTACAACCAATATTTTTGTCATAAAATACCTACTTATTGTTATTATATCAAATATACTTATCCAAACAAACAAAAAAGTGCTAATTAATAGCACTTTTATTATTATCCATTTAAGCTGTTTCTAACTTAGTTTTTTCTTGTTTTTCATCAACCCTTACTATTTCTGGTTTTGCACCATTATTGACAGTGTCTTCTGTGATAACAATTTTGTTTATACTCTTATCAGAAGGAGTCAAGAACATAAGGTCAAGCATACAATTTTCAAGTATTGTTCTAAGTCCCCTAGCTCCTGTTTTAAGTTTGATTGCCTTTTTAGCAACAGCTCTTATAGCTTCTGGTTTAAACTCTAAATCAACGCCATCTATCTTAAACATTTCTTTATATTGTTTAACAATAGCATTTTTAGGTTTTTGCATAATATCAACTAAAGCATCTTCGTTAAGGTCGTCTAAACCAACAACTATTGGCAATCTACCAACAAATTCGGGTATAAGACCATATTTAATTAAATCTTGAGGTTGAATTTTCTTTAATACTTCACCTGTACTTTCTTCTTCATTTTTACTATTAAGACTAGCATTAAATCCCAATGAAGATATATTGGTACGCTTTTCAATAATATTTTTCAATCCTACAAAAGCTCCACCACAAATAAATAGAATATTGGAAGTATCTATTTGGATAAGTTCTTGCTGTGGATGTTTACGACCACCTTGTGGTGGAACAGATGCTACAGTACTTTCTATTATCTTTAGTAGTGCCTGTTGTACACCTTCTCCAGATACATCTCTTGTTATACTTCTATTTTCGCTTTTCTTTGTTATCTTATCTATTTCATCAATATATATGATACCACGCTCAGCTTTTTTAATATCATAATTGGCATTTTGAATAAGTTTTAATAAGATATTTTCAACATCTTCACCAACATATCCTGCTTCAGTAAGAGTTGTTGCATCTGCTTGTGCAAATGGAACTTTTAATATTCTTGCTAAAGTTTTTGCCAACAAAGTTTTACCACTACCAGTAGGTCCAATCAAAAGAACATTGCTTTTGTCAAGGTCAATCATATCAACGCCATCTTTTTTAAACTTAGCATCAATATTATAATTGATTCTCTTATAATGGTTGTAAACAGCAACAGACAACACTCTTTTAGCGTCATCTTGACCAATAACATAATCATCTAATATTTGTTTAATAACTTCTGGAGTTGGCAAATCAATTTTGTCAGTACCAGTAAGTCTATCTTCTTCTGTTAGTATATCTTTACAAGCTGAAATACAATCTTCACAAATATAACTCAATCCATCAGGACTACTTATAAGTCTTTTTGCTTCAAGCTGACTTTTTCCACAAAACGAACAATACATATTACTAATATCTTTTTTCATATATCTCCTAAAAAATTAAAAGAAGTACACACCTTGGCTAAAGTTGTAATCAACATTATGCTTATCCGTACTTCTTTTATCATTTTGTTGTTAGTTATCTTTTTTCTATAACTTTATCTACAAGTCCATACTCTTTTGCTTCTTCAGCATTCATCCAATTATCACGCTCAACATCTTTTTGGATTTTTTCCAATGGTTGATTACAATTTTCGGACAACATCTTGTTCATACGCTCTTTAATACGAGTAACATGATTAGCAGTAATCTGTATATCGGTTACTTGTCCTTGTACTCCACTCAAAGGTTGATGTATCATAACTTCACTATTAGGTAAGCACATTCTTTTGCCTTTTGTACCAGCAGCCAATAAGAAAGCTCCCATACTTGCAGCAAGTCCTACACAAATAGTAGATACATCACATTTGATATATTTCATAGTGTCATATATAGCCATACCAGCAGAGATACTTCCACCTGGGCTATTAATATACAATGAAATATCTTTATCAGCATTTTTACCTTCAAGATAGATAAGTTGTGCAACTACTGTGTTGGCAACATTGTCATCTATTTCGCCAGTAATAAATATGATACGGTCTTCTAAAAGTCTAGAATATATATCATAACTACGCTCGCCATTACTTGTCTGGTCAATGACATAAGGTATTAACATACAATTCTCCTTTTTCAACTACAGATGTAGACTATTTTGATTTCTTAATATTCTTTTCCATTAAGAAGTCAATTAGTTTATTCATAAGTATATCATTTTTCATATAGTTTATTCTATCTTCAGTTAAAGAATCTTTTACTTCTTTTACAGATTTTTTAGAAGAATTTGCCATTTCTTCAACCTTTTCGTCAAATTCTTTATCTGTAACAGTGATTTTTTCTTTATCTAAAATATAAGATAGAGCCAATCTAACTTTTACTGATTTTAAAGCATCTGGGCGTCTGTCTTCTTTAATCTTATCAACAGTTGTACCCATATAGTTAGCATAAGCTTCAAGATTTAGACCTTGATACATTAGTCTATATTCCATATCTTTCATCATATTGTCAAGTTCATTGTCAACCATTTGAGTAGGAACTTCAACTTCTGTATTTTCAACAATCTTATCAATGATTTCGTTTTCTGCATCAACTTTAGCGTGTTCGTCTAAATGTTCTTGCAAATGTTCTTCCATATGAGCTTTAAATTCAGCCATTGTTTCGTATTCAGAAACATTAGAAGCAAATTCGTCATTAAGTTCTGGATATTGTTTTTCTTTTACAGAATTTACATGGCAAGCAAATACAGCTGGTTTGCCAGCAAGTTCTTTAACATGATATTCGGTTGGGAATGTAACATTAACATCTTTATCTTCGCCAGCTTTTAAACCAATAAGTTGTTCTTCAAAGCCTTCAATAAAGCTGTGGCTACCGATACCTAAATCATAGTCTTCGCTTGTGCCACCGTCAAACTTAACACCGTCAACAGAGCCTGAGAAATTGATGTTAGCAACATCGCCATCTTTTATTTCTCTTTCAACTTCTACAAGTCTAACATTTTGTTCTTTAACTCTGTCCATTTCAGCTTCAAGTTGTTCTTTAGTAACTTTGTTCTTCTTCAAGACAATGTCAAATCCAGTATATTTTGCAACTTTAACATCTGGTTTAACAACAACAGTTGCTTCAAGTTCTACGCCTTCAGCGTCAACTTTTTTAACATTAAGATTTGGAGCGTCAACAGGTTCAAGAGTAGGTTCTTTAGATAGGATATTCATATATGCTTTATAGAAACCTTCACTTAAAGCTTCTTCATAGAATACATTAGCACCATATACACTTTCGATAACTTTTCTAGGCGCTTTGCCCTTTCTAAAACCTTCTACATTATATTTATTTCTAGTGCGAGTATAAGCTTGCTCTATTTCAGTTTCCCATTCTTCTTTAGATAGAGTAATGTCAATCTTCACTAAATTCTTTTCTTCTTTATTAATTTTGTAATCCATACTTTCTCCTTAAAATTTTAACTACGAACAATTTTAACACTTTTACATATTTTTGGCAATTTAATATGCTATTAAATACTAACCTTTTTGTAAAAAAATAAGCAATACAAAACCTGTATTGCTTAAAATATAAAACTATTTAATTACATAGTTCTAAAGCCCATAACAACAAATATAATTGCTGAACAGAAGAATAATACAGCAAGCATTATATTGTTGACTTTTTTCATACGCTTACTTCTTTTTAAATATTGTTTTTCTTGCTCTGTAAGTGGCAACAACTCTGACTCATCACTAGAGTCCATAACAACAATTTTGTTTACTGCCCAAGCACCAACATCTACACACAATGCACCACCAAGCAAACAAGAAATAAGGAAAAATGCTTTATTAACTTGTGTCAATGATGCTGTAATAACCACAAGGACAGCCAAACACAAACCAATAATAAAGTATATATTTTTAAATAATTTTTTAAAATCCATAATCAATAATCCTTTTCAATATGTTATCAAAAAACAAAAAAAATGGCAACCAATGTAAATTGCCATTTTATATCTTTGTTGTTAATTAAATAATATATGATACTACAATAAGTACAACTGCAACTATCCATATAATTACAAAAATAACATTTCTTCTACTTCTAGCATAAGAAAAACTTGCTATTACAAGCATAATATAAGCCAAAATATCTGCAGCCATCTTAAACATAGATGCAAGTTGATTGGTGCCTAACAATGCACTAATTAGTAAAGAAGCACCTACTAAAACAACTGAAATATACGCTAAAACGCTAGCAAATGATCTATAACTTAAATTTGACATAATATCATCTCCAAAATAATTTACATATATATTTTATCAAAATTATCTATTTTAGTAAATATGTAACAATTAAATAATTTGTAAATTTGATAGTATTTTTTGAAAATATTCAGGTAATTGGGCTTCAAACTCCATATATTTGTTGGTTCTAGGATGATAAAAACTCAATTTGTAAGCATGCAACATCTGTCCGTCTGTTTTAAATTTTGATTTACCACCATAAAGGTCATCACCCACAATAGGATGATTAAGATACTTACAATGTACTCTTATTTGATGAGTTCTTCCTGTTTTTAATTCAAACTCTACTAAACTATAATCTTTGTATCTAGTCAATACTTTATAATGTGTTTCGGCATACTTTCCACCATTGTCCACCACAGCATAACGAAGTCTATTTTTAGGGTCCCTACCAAGATAATTGGCTACTACTCCACTATCATTAGGCATATTGCCTATAACTAAAGCAAGATATATACGCTTGCAAGTTTTATCAGCAATTTGTTTTGACAAAGCAACATGTGCAAAATCATTTTTTGCCACAACCAATAATCCACTGGTATCTTTATCAAGTCTATGTACAATACCCGGTCTTATTTCTCCATTAATACCACTTAAATCTTTGATGTTGTACAACAACGCATTAACCAAAGTTCCGTCCCAGTTGCCATTGGCTGGATGAACAACCATTCCCTTAGGTTTGTTGATTACTGCTAAATCTTCATCTTCATATACGATATCTAAAGGTATGTTTTGTGGCAATGTTTCTATAGGTCTAGCAGGTATCATTTCTACACTTACTACATCATTAAGTTTAAGTGCATAACCAGCTTTTACCTTTTTACTATTAACAAGAACATGTCCTTCTTCTATTAAGTTTTTATAATGTGAACGAGTAAAACTATTGTCTAGTTCGTATAAAAAACTATCCAATCTAGTTTTGACATCTTTTTCACCAACTTTATATTCCAATCGATTATTCCTTATCTTCAGTTATATCTATTTGTTTTGGTTTTTTCAATTCGTAGAATAATAAATAAACTATATAGCAAGCAACTCCAATTGTTAAAAACAAATCGGCACAGTTAAATATAGGGAAATCAATAAATTTTAACTCAATAAAATCCCTAACACCTTTCAATGCAATACGGTCTATAAAATTACCCAATGCTCCACCAATAATTAATGAAAATCCAGTAACATACCAACCATTGTTGCTTCCATAATAAAAGTCCACAAATGAAAATACAGCTAAAAACAACACAGTAAAAATAGACAACATAACAGTATTGTCACCAAAAATACCAAATGCAGCACCAGTATTTATGGTATATGTTATACCAAACAAATGCTTTATTACTGTAAAGTCTTCTCCACCATTATTAAAATAATTTTGAAAATAGTATTTGGTAAGCATATCTATAGCCACCATAAGTACTATTGCACTAATTTTTATTATTAAACTTAAACGATATTTTTTCATATCTAAATATTACTATATTTTGGTTCTTTTTTAAACTATTTTTTAACTCATTTAACAAATATTTTGTAGATAATACAATTTTAACACATTTATATGCTTGAAAGTTGGGTGTACAAGTTATATTTGATTATAGCAATACTTGTCGCCAAATACTTCAAATCTTTATTAGCACTAGAGCCTTCAATAACTTTTAATACTGCACTATCTATCTGATTAGACATAGCAACATAAGCATTTTTTAAGTTAAGTGTAAAAGTTGTTGCACTTACACTATTAATACTATCTAGTCTACTACTCTCCACTTTAATATTGCCATTTAAAGTATTAAGTTCGCTAGAAACAACAGTACCTACAACTTCACCTTTATCATATTTAATCGAATATGTATAACATTGTTTATAAACATCATTGATATAATCTAAACTATTTTTTACACATTTTCGTTGTTCTTTAGTCAAATCTTTTAAGTCGCATTTCAATTTGTTAAATTTTATTTCTTTAATATCTATTGTGTAGTTAGTATTAGTTA
Source organism: uncultured Clostridia bacterium (assembly GCA_934746645.1). Classification (GTDB taxonomy): domain Bacteria; phylum Bacillota; class Clostridia; order Christensenellales; family UBA1242; genus UBA6345. Next base: position 92,704 of record CAKVFE010000003.1, on the reverse strand, counting down.
TATTATCTTTTACTTTTTTTGCATCATCAATATTGTCATACACGCTACCAATAATAATATATTTTTTATTATTGTCCCATATATAACTACCTGCGCCCATTACACTTGTCCCACTAGCAACTGTTTCAGCATCAGCCAAAGTATCATACTCTCCCATAGTAACAGCATAATAACTATGCTCTTTTACTTTAATCATTGTACTATTAAATCCAATATTAAAATTGCCAACAGTCAAAACGCCACTCAATGTTGATGCTAAAAATATTACACTTCCAAAAAGTAACATACAAAACAATATAGATAAAAATCCTTTACCCTTTTTAACTCTTGACTTTATAGGTTTAGTTTCTTGATAATCACTAAAATTTTTTGACATATAAAATTGAAATCCTTTAATTTGAGTGTTTTACTAATAATGTATATTACATATATTTTTCAAAATTGATTATTCAACAAAAGTTGTTATAAACAATTTTTTTTAGTTATTTTTCGCATATCTACCAACTAATCAATTTTGGAATACTTATAGTAAAATATAACTAATGTGTGGAGGAATTATGAAAATTAAACCCTTGTTTGACAAAATACTTCTTATAGAAGAACAAGAAGAAACTAATACTGGTATTGTTTTGCCAGATATAGCAAAGGACAAGCCAAATATAGCCAAAGTAATTGCTGTTGGCAATGGTGGCATTATAGACGGAAATGAAGTAGAAATAAAAGTAAAAGTTGGAGATAAAGTATTGTTTAACAAATACGCAACCAGCGAATTTAAGATAGATAAAACAACATATTTACTAATTAAGCAAGCAGATATACTTGCTATAATGGAGGATTAAAATGGCAAAAGATATTATTGATGGTTTTGATGCGATAAAAAAGTTGGAAACTGGTGTAAAAAAATTGGCAAAAGCAGTAAAAGTAACACTAGGTCCAAAAGGCAGAAATGTAGTTTTGGATAGAAAATACGCCACTCCCCTAATAACCAATGATGGTGTAACTATCGCCAAAGAAATAACTTTAAAAGACAAATTTGAAAATATGGGTGCAACCTTACTTAAAGAAGTAAGCATAAAGACCAATGATATAGCTGGTGACGGAACAACCACTGCTTGCGTTCTTGCCGAAAGTATGGTTTGCGAAGGCATAAAAAACTATACAGCTGGAGCTAATCCAATTATATTAAAAAAAGGAATACTTAAAGCGTGTGATGTTATCGCAAAACATCTGGACGAAATAAGTACACCAATAAAAGATAATAAAGAGATATATCAAATAGCATCTATAAGTGCTGGAGATGAAGAAATAGGACAACTAATAGCTAACGCATTTAATAAAGTCGGAACAAATGGCGTCATAACTGTTGAAGACGGAAAAACTTTTAAAACTGAATTAAAAATTGTTGAAGGTATGCAGTTTGATAGAGGATTTTTATCTCCATATATGGTAACTAATCCCGAAACTTTAGAAGCTAATCTTGACAACGCTTACATACTACTTAGTGAATCAAAAATAACCAATATCAATCAACTATTGCCTATTTTGGAACAAGCAAGCAATAAAAATATCCCACTACTTATTATTGCTGATGAAATAGAAAATGAAGTTTTGGCAACACTTATTCTCAACAAATTGCGTGGCAATCTTAATTGTGTCGCCGTCAAATCTCCTGCCTATGGCGATAAACGAAAAGGATTTATGCAAGACATTGCTGTATTAACTGGTGCAACAGTTGTTAGTGATGAAGTTGGCATAACTCTCAACAATTTAACATTTGATATGTTGGGAAAAGCTAAAAGCGTAAAAGTAACAAAAGATAGTTGTCTTATCTCTGGTGGCTATGGAGATAAAGAAAAAATAGAACAACAAGTATCAAAAATCAAAGCTCAAATCAATATAGCAGAAAGCGATTTTGATAAAGAAAAACTTAGTGAAAGATTGGCAAAATTGACTGGTGGAATAGCCGTAATTTATGTAGGTTCTACCACCGAACCAGAAATGCAAGAGAAAAAACTTCGCATTGAAGATGCTATATCTGCAACTAAAAGTGCTACTCTTGAAGGAATAGTACCCGGTGGTGGTGTAGCATTAATAAAATGTATACCACAAGTTACCAAACTTATTAATACACTTAACGGAGATGAAAAAACTGGTGCAGAAATTGTTAAAAAAGCAATACTTGCACCTATAAATCAGATATCAGAAAATGCAGGTATTAATGGTGGAGTTGTTGTAGAAAAAATACTTAATAGCAGTGACAATAATTATGGATATGACGCTCTAAACAATCAATATGTTGATATGATGAAATCCGGAATTATTGACCCAACAAAAGTAACAAAGACAGCCTTACTTAATGCTGGAAGTGTAGCTTCAATCATGCTTACTACAACTTGTTTGGTAACTGATATTGAAGACACTCCCAATCCCAATCAACTTGCCAACGACCACGGGATATATTAAAAATAAACTTATATAAAACAATAAAAAATTATATATACAAGATAAAAAAACACCTACAAAAACTCTGTAGGTGTTTTTATTTTTTTACACTAATTAAACTAATAATACATTTTTTATAATATCTTGAAAAAACTCTAAATTAAGCCAATTTATTGATATCATTTTCATAATAACGCCACATACCTTTCATGTCTGGCAATACTTTAAATACCATTTTTTGCTTAGTGGTTGGGTGCACCAAATCAAGTTCGAAAGCCCACAACATCAAATTGCCTTTTGTCTTTGAACCATATTTAAAATCGTTGTATATAGGATTGCCATTATGACTAAGTTGTGCTCTTATTTGATGACTTCTACCAGTAACCAAATCTACTTTAACTAAAGTAGTATTGTTGACACTATTGACTACTTCATAACTAAGCTCAGCATATTTTGCGTCAGTAACTGCTCTACCTACTACACTAACTGTATTAGTACTTTCATTTTTCTTAAGATAGTCTACCAATCTTTGTCTTTTTAGCTTTACTTCGCCGTCAACAATAGCAAGGTATTTTTTACTTACTTCGTTGTTCTTGATACCTTCACTTAGTCTACTTGCAGCTTTTGATGTCTTAGCAAATACCATAACACCACCAGTAGGTCTATCAAGTCTATGTACTAGTCCAACATACACATTGCCCGGCTTGTTATATTTTTCTTTAATATATTCTTTTACCATAGTCAACATATCTTTGTCTTTTGAACTATCTTCTTGGCTTGGTACATTTTGTGGTTTGATAACAACTATAATATGGTTATCTTCATATACAACATCTATCATATCTATTCTCCTATGACAAGCATAAACTAATATTAAGATTATGTCAAATATTTATGATTTGTATATATTAATAAATGCACATATCAAAATGTAAAGATATACCAATGTGCAAATATGTCTATATAAACATATATAAATTAAATAAATAATAATCGTATTTTTAACATTAAGAGTTAAAAAACAAAAAAATCACTACGAACTATCATAGTGATTTTTTATTTATAAATTATTATCTTCTAATAGATACTCTAAGTATTTTATCGTTAAGATTAAATTCTTCAGAATATTCACCATTAGTACCAACTTCTACACTTAAAGCAAGTACATCTTGTTTAACTTGATTAGCAAATTTAAGAATAATATTTTCTACTTCCTTATCTCCACTAATTTCAATATGTATACGGTCAGTAACTACATAGTTGGAAGATTTACGCAAGTTTTGTACTTTAGATACAAACTCTCTGTATATACCTTCTTCAATAAGTTCTTGAGTAAGATGTGTATCAAGTATAACAGCAATATTGCCGTCAGTAGCTGAAGCATAACCTTCTTTTTGACTTACAGAAATCAACAAATCATCTTTGCTAAATTCTACTTCATCGCCATCAATCATAGTCTTAAATACTTCGCCTTTTTCAACTGTTGCGACTACACTCATTGCATCACAAGTACTCAAAAATTCTCTAATAGCGTTAAGTTTTTTACCATATTTTGGACCAATAGTCTTTAATTGTGGTTTAAGTGTGTAATTAACAAATTTAGATAAATCAGAATGTTGTTTTACATCTTTAACATTAAGTTCGTCTTTAAGTATTTGTATCAATTCATCTTTTAAGTTAGTCTTATTGTTGGCATCAGTTAAGTATAATTCGTTTAATGGTTGACGATTTTTGATTCCAGACAAGTTACGAGCACTTCTACCAAGTTCGGTATATTCTCTAACAAGATTCATTTGGTTACTCAATGTTTCATCAATCATAGCTTTATCTACAACTGGATAGTCACACAAATGTACACTAACAGGTTGATTATTGTCAAAATTTCTTACAATATTTTGATATATTGTTTCACTCATAAATGGAGTAAATGGTGCAGACAATTTTGCATAAGTAGAAAGTACTGTATAAAGTGTTACATACGCAGACTTTTTATCTTCTGTAAATTCTTCTCCCCAATATCTTTTACGACCAAGTCTTATATACCAGTTGGACAATTTATCTACAAACTCTTCCATTGCTCTACTGCTTTCAGTAACATGGAATTTGTCTAGTTCGGAACAAACATATTCGATAAGTTTGTTAAGTTCGGACAATATCCATCTATCCATAACAGATAGTTTGCAATCTTTTAAGGAATATTTTGTAGGGTCAAATTTGTCTATATCTGCATAAAGAACATAGAATGCATAAGTATTCCACAATGTACCAAAATACTTCTTTTGACTTTCAGTAACTGTATTTTCAGTTAGAATTAAGTTGTTCCAAGGTTGACTACCTGTATAGAAAGTCCATCTTACAGGGTCAGCCCCCATCTTACTTAACATCTCCATAGGTGGGATATAATTACCCAAACTCTTACTCAACTTTCTACCTTGGTCATCAACAACCATACCATTGGCAATACAAGTTTCATAAGGGCTCTTATCAAATAAAGCTGTAGAAATAGCTTGCAATGCATAGAACCAACCACGAGTTTGGTCTATACCTTCACTAATAAATTGTGCTGGGAAACTCTCCTTAAACAATTCTTGATTTTCAAAAGGATAATGATGTTGAGCAAATGGCATAGAACCAGAGTCAAACCAGCAGTCAATAACTTCTGGTTCACGATGCATAGGTTTGCCACATTTTGGACAAGTCATTGTCAATGCATCAACATAAGGTTTGTGAAGTTCGATATCTCCGTCTACATGACACAAATCTTTAAGTTCTTGTTTGCTACCCATAACATGATAATGTCCACATTCACACATCCATACTGGAAGTGGTGTGCCCCAATAACGATCACGGCTTAAACACCAATCAATGTTGTTTTCAAGGAAGTTACCCATACGACCATTTTTAACATTTTCTGGAAGCCAATTAACTGTATTGTTGTTTTTAACCATTGCTTGTCTTAACTCAGTTGTTTTTACAAACCAACTACTTCTTGCAAAGTAAATAAGTGGGCTATGACAACGCCAACAATGTGGATAACTATGTACATGTTTTTGTGACTTAAATACTTTTCCTTCTGCTCTTAAATTTTCAACAATTTCGTCATTTTTGCTAAATACATCTGCTTTAGCATATTTGCCACATTCAGCTGTAAATTTACCAAATTTGTCTACTAATTGTATAAATGGCAAATTGTATTTATGACCAACTTTTGAGTCATCTTCACCAAATGCTGGAGCTATATGTACAATACCTGTACCATCTGTCAATGTTACATAAGAGTCACAAGTTACATAATAACCTTTTTCTGCTTGTTTTTTATCTACAAAATCAAATAATGGTACATATTTTTTATATTCTAGAGTTTTACCTTTAAAGGTATCAACTATTTCATATTCGCCGTCTTTAAAGTGTGCACCTAAAAGAGCTTTAGCTAAAATATAATATTCACCATTATTAGCTTTTACTTTTACATAATCTTCATCAGCATTTACGCAAAGTGCAATGTTAGATGGCAATGTCCAAGGTGTTGTTGTCCACGCAAGAAAATATGTATTGCTATCGTCTACTGTTCTAAACTTTGCAACAACAGTAGTATCTTTTCTATCTTCATAACCTTGAGCAAGTTCGTGTGAACTTAATGCTGTACCACATCTAGGACAACTTGGAAGTATCTTGTATCCTTTGTATAGTAGACCTTTTTTGTCCAATTCTTTTAAAGCCCACCATACACTCTCTATATAACTATCATAATATGTTACATAGTAGTCATCTTCCATATTTACAAAATATCCTACACGGTCAGAGAACTCTTTCCATATATCAACATATTTCCAAACATTTTCTTTACAGCGTTTAATAAATTTTTCAACGCCAAATTCTTCAATTTGTTGTTTACCAGAAATACCAAGTTCTTTTTCAACAGACAATTCGACTGGTAGTCCGTGAGTATCCCAACCACCCTTACGAGGAACAAAATATCCTTGCATAGATTTGTAACGAGTAAATACATCTTTTAGTACTCTAGTCAAAACATGTCCTGAGTGTGGAACACCATTAGCTGTTGGTGGTCCTTCATAAAAATTAAATCTTTTGTGTCCAGCATTTCTAGACATACATTGTTTTTTTACATTATTTTCTTTCCAAAAATCCAAAATGTCTTTTTCTTCTTTAGGAAAGTTTAAGTTTGCATCAACTTTATTGTACATGTCAATCTCCTTATAAATATTGTAGTTTAATTTAAAAACAACGCAAAAATAAAAAAAGTCGGTATCATTGTTACAAAAACAATGCCCCGAGCATTATTACCATCTATAACAATCATGTGCAATCACACACTGCTCACTAACGCAGAGCCTACGCAACAACTTACTATTATGTTCAGTCATCAAACTATAAAGGTGATACTTATTTATCCTAACTATTGGTTTCTCAGCATACAACCAACTCTCTGTAAAGCATATAGATAACTAAGCGTGTCCTTTTTTAAAACGCCTTTTTATATTAAACTGCACTTATGATACACCAATCACAATTAATTGTCAACTTTATCAATTTTATTTTTAAGACTTATTAATATATTGTTATATTTATATATTTTTTATAATTAATATTTATATTTAATCTTGCACATGTTTAATCCTACACAAAAAAAGATGAAAGTATATTGCTTTCATCTTTTAATAATTTTATTATTTACTCATACCTTGGTCTTGAGTTTCTTGAGCAATTAATTTTTGTTGATTTTCTTTAGAACCTAAACCACTAATATTTACAGGGTTTGCACTCTTTTTATTAGAATGGTAAGTTTTAGTGATAACTGTTGTACCACCGTGATAGTCGCCAGTTTTTTGATTTGCAGCTACATCAATAACTACTTCGGTAGGTTGGTTTCTTCTTGATTGATATTGTGGAATACTTTCATTATTCTTAACTATATCTTTAGCTGCTGGACCATATTCTGCTGAACAAGGATCAACAAGTCTAACTGAATCACTTACACTTTGAGTATTATCTCTATTATTTTCTAATATTTTTCTAACACTCTCAAGGACACTAACTGTAGATCCTTTCTTAGCATCAGATCCAAGATTGTTGATTTGTCTGTTAATATTGGCAATATCATTATTTGCTTTTGCTGTAGTTACTTTAGCATCTTCAATAATTTTTCTTCTAATTAAATGCCATTGGAACATTTCATCAGCAATATTACCATCAAGTCTTAATTCAGAATATTTTTTGTTGCTAGATTTTTCTTGCAAGATATCCATATGTTTATTATGTCTTTCTTGATAATATACCAATGGAGCTTTACCAACAACGATACGCAAAACTTTACCAACATTTTTTAGGAATCCGCGTTGATTAGCAGTTCCTTCAAGTTCACGACAAACAAATGTTGTTTCTTTCTTTAATTGTTTGTTGTATTTAGCTATTTGTTTGCATATATCTTTAATTTTTCCAGCATTACGAGTTGGATTTGTTAAACAACTTGTTAATTTTGATTCCAAATCACTAATTTTTGATCTTGTTCTGTCAATGCTTAATAATTTTTTATCAACTTTAGCTTCTCTTCTTAAGAAATGTCCTTGGTCAATACCAACTTGACGATGTCTACGGAAGAAGAAATATTTAAATGTGTTAGCAGCAACAACAACTGTACCTAATGTTAAGATGTTGTATAGAGCTGCTCTACCAACTACAACTGCAGTTGCTAGACCAGGCCCCAATAATGCTGTAGTTACTAATGCACCAGCAGCAACTAGTGTACCCAATAACAACCAGTGTTTACCTAGCCAGTTACGGAATCTTGTCCATCTACTAACTTTCAAGGTTCTATATCTTATTACATTGTTAGTATCTGAATGTTCATGTGTATGGTTATTATCTGGAGCTGAAGGTTTGGTTTGGGTATCATCAACATCTACTTGATCATATCCACCAGATTTTTGTGCTCCACTATTAAACATATCTAAAAGGTCTTCTTTTGATTGAGGTTTCTTTGTTTCTGCATCATTACCAGAAGGTGTATTAGGTTGAACAGGTTTAGTTTCTTGAGGTTTTTGTTCTTGTGCACTAGGAGTACCAGTCTCAACTGGTCTAGCTGATGCACCATTGTCACCATCATCACCTGTTGTAGGTTTTTGTGGTTGAGGTTTTACACCATCATTAGGAGTAGGTTGTTGTTGAGGTGCTGGCTTTGGAGTTGGTTGAGGTGCTGGTTTTTTAGGAGAAGCACTAATCAAACCTTTCTCTGCCATTCTGTTAAATTCTTTAACAAGTTTATGAGCAGCATTACCTGTAGGAAGTGCTGTTTTGTCACCAGCTTCTACAAATTGATTAAACGCATCATCTAATTGTTCTAATTTAGCACCTTTTCTAGCACTAGCTACAAACAACCAGTTGTATATATCTTCGGCAGCTTCACCATTTAGGCTAACATGTTGCAAAATAGCTTTTGCTTTTACTGTAGCTTTAATGCTTCTAGTTAAAGAAGATTTTTGTTCTGCATAATTTTGCTTGTCAACACCAGTAGCAGATTTAGACTTTCTCTCAACTTCAGCACGCAATAGTTGAAGTTCAGTAAGATAATGGTTTAGATTTTCGATACTAGTTTCAACACCCTTCTTTTGGTCTTCTGTCAAAGTGTGCATTTGAGGCTTTTGTTCAGCTTCTTTAGCAGTAATAATAGCTTCATAAATAGAAGAAACTTTGTTTACTGTCATTGCAACTCTTGAAGTAGATACATCTTTAATATCTTTAACGCCAAAAGCTTGGATTAATGCATTGTACACATTATCTGGCATCTTGCCTGCAATAAGATAAGTATTAAGTTCAGATATAGTAATATGAGTTCTATTGCTAATCGTTCTGATAGCTTTTCTCATACTTTCTAATTGTTCTTGTGTTAATGTAACCATAATATATCCTCCTTTATGTTGTGTATTACATAAAGTATTTTGTATATTGTTATATTTAAGAAATATCATCTCTAATATTTCTTATACTATTATATCAAAAAATAAGTGCCTCGTCAATATGCAAATTTAGGCAAATTTACATCATTTAGGCACTATTTTTAGGTTTTATCTATCTTTTGTTTTTTCAACAACAATAGGTGTAGACTCTACAAGTCTATCTTTCATATTATCTTCTCCACCTACTTGCTCGATGATTTGGTCTTGTTCTCTAATTGCTTTCTTCATTGTGTTGCCTTTGAATGCTGCAAATTGTCTCATATTCTTTTTATGTCTAGCCAAAGATGGCAATACAGAATCTTGTTGTTCACGATATTCTCTAAATTCTTTAGTAAGTTCTTTAGCTCTAGTTCTAATTTTTTGATCTTTTTTATTTCTCAATACTTTAGCACTAGCATAAGATTCCATTTCTTCAGTTAAAGAAACATGATAACGGTCGTTGTGATTGCGAGTTGGATTTTGATTGTCAACAACTTGCTCAATATCAGCTTTTACAAGTCTTTGATATTCAATTTCCAATTCTCTTAAAGCTTGCATTGTTTCTTCATTAGGTTTAACCAATTCTTCTTTATCTTTTAGAGTAAATACTCTAGGTTGTTTTAATCTAGATTGGTTGGTATTAGGTTTAACAGGTTCTTTTTTCTTAATAATTGCTTTAGGAAGTCTTGTAGGATTTTCTAGATATTCCTTAATATTGCGTTTAAGAATTTCGATATAACCTTTATTTTCAAATCTTCTAATATCTCCACCACGATAGATAGCTTTACCTTTTACAAGTTGAGCCAAAATAAAGTTTTTCATTGGGCTTTCAACCAATATGTATTTATCACAAAAATCTTTTAATGATTCAAATGTAGGTTGCATAACCATGTATGCATCTCTATGAATCTTATCACAGTCAGCAACATAAGCTACTTTCTTCAATTCTTTTTCAGTAAACAAATTCTTAATGCCAGCATCAGCAAAAGCCTTTGTAAGAGTAGTTAAATATTCTGACATAGTTTTATATTCATTTTTAGTAAATTCATCAAGTGTAACAAATTCTTCTTTAGAAAAATTTTTCATAAAATACCACCTTTTTATTTTGCTTACACATTGTACCATTATTTACATCAAATTGCAATACCCATTTTTTAATTTTTTCGCATATTTTTAATGTTAATTTCTACATATTAAATACACTACATATATACTATAAAAACATTATAAAAATACTAAATAAAAAAATGGCAAAATGCCATTTAATCAACAAACCCTAAACTTATAAGCAGTGCCGAATCCACCATTTTCATTTTGTTAAAATTGAGTGTACCAATTTTTTCTTTCAATCTTCTTTTGTCTAAAGTACGCAACTGCTCAAGCAAAACGACTGAGTCTTTCTTTAGCCCAAACTCACTAGCGCTAAGTTCGATATGTGTCGGTATCCTAGCCTTATTAATTTGACTTGTAACTGCTGCTGCAATAATGGTTGGACTATACTTATTGCCAATATCATTTTGGACTACAAGTACAGGTCTAACACCACCCTGTTCGCTACCAACAACAGGACTTAAATCAGCATAATACAATTCGCCTCTTTTTATTTCGTCAATCATTGCCTATCCAGTTAATATAATCATTATAATCGGTAATAGTAACTATATTTTCTTCTGCTATAGACTTAAACAATTGAGCATTTTCTCTATACAATTGTTTAGCATTAGATATATAGTCCTCTTTATTAATACTATGTTTTAAGTTTTCAATTTTGTTAATAGTATCATTACCATTATGATTATTAACCAAATAATTAAGTTTATAACAATATTCTTTATTCATTTTTATACCCTACTAATTTAATTTTAGTGTGTGCATAAATAAAATATATTATTAAAAAACTCAAATTGTTTTTATCAATATTAAAAAAAATAAGACATTATCTGCCTTATCTTTTTTAATATTCAAACTTTTTTATTATTCAAATCTTGGAGTTTCTCTTATGTCTTCAAATCTATCTATAAATCTTTCGTTAAGTGTCAAGTCGCCTTGTCTTGTTTCCATAAAGTTCTTTACTAAAAATCCCGGCTTTGGAACATAATAATGTTTTGCATTATCATACATAATCATAGCCTTTCCTTCTGGATTGGATTCACTATACAAATATCTAAATTCGCCATTACCAGACACTTCTAGATTTCTAGTTCTAGCATAGTCACTAAGGACTTTTGTTTCTATTACAGAATTTTGTCCATCATAGACTTCTATACCATCAAATGGGAAACCATACTCGGTCTTTACATTAATAAGTGCTTCCAAATAACTTATTGTATTAAACTTTTGATTCATATAGTTTGGGTGAGAAATATAAATACGACCTTTTGCCTTTCTAGCAAAACTTAATACATCTGTTAGATAAGGTATATATGATGGCTTAAAGTATAGCTTTGATGTTGGGTCTTCAAATAGATTTTTTACAAAACTAAACACATTGGGATAATGTCCCACAATACTCTCAAATTTTTTAAGTCTTTTGTCATCTTCGTGCATATAATCCCACAATTGATAAGCCAAACCTTTGTGATAATTAAAATAGTTTTTCTTAGGAATTTCTATGCCATATTGTTTAAGAAGTTTGCAGAAAGGTTTGATATCTTTTTGTATACATTTTGCTTTAAATTTGGGGTCAAACCATTTAAGTCCTTCAACAAATTTAACATCAAAATTAAGTAATGTTATATGAACATTATGTCCATTAAAATTAAAAGCATATTTAGTAGGGTCAGTATTATTGACAGTACAAGTAAGTTCACAACCAGCGATAAGTTTGCCAGTATAATAGTTTTCTACTTCCCCAGATTTTACCATATCACAAAATACACTTTTTTCTTTATACAAGTTAAGTGCATCTTGTTCTAAAAGACTTATAGCCTTAACACCATTTTCTTCTGCCAAAGTTAGTATTTTTATAAGTGCTTCTTTGTTGTTGGCATATCCGTCCACATGCACATTTAAATCACTTTTTATTCCGTCCATAAGTTGTTCCTTTTAATTTAAGATACATACAGCAGTACTACAAGTATGAGTATGAGTGATATTAATTTGCCACTCTTTATAACCCATAATATTAACTATTTTTTTAGCACCATCGCTAAGTCTTAAATATGGTTTGCCATTTTTGTCGTGATTAACTTCTATTTCGTTTAGAGGTATACCGCCACCAATACCAATACCCAATGCTTTTAAAAAAGCTTCTTTTGCACAATACAATCCAGCAAGACGCATAGTTTTGTTGACTGTTAAATTGCAATATTTGGTTTCGTACTCAGTAAAAAATTTAGTTAAAAATCTTTCATTATCTACAAACTTTTGCATTCTTACTATATCTAAAGAATCTATACCAACTGCTAACATAATTTCTCCTTTATTTCTCTAACTACACTATTAACTTCATCATAGCCAAAACCTTTAGACAATAAGTGTCTATAAAGCTTAGCTATATTATCTTGATTGACTTCTTTATTTTTCATATATTTTTGAGCCAACGCCATTATAGAATCTGTATCGCTTTCAAATTCTTGCATTACTTCATCTATGTCTTTATCACTAACACCCTTTTGTCTTAAATTGGCAATTATTTTTACTTTGCCATATTTATTTTTGACACTTCTTATATAGATTTTAGCATAATTAATATCATTTATATAATTATATTCGCTAAGTTTTTCCAAAACATAATCAACAATTGTCTTACTATACCCTTTGTCATTTAAATAAGTATGCATTTGTCTTCTAGTTTTTAAATTTTTACCAAGCAAAGTAACAGCCTTATTAAGTGCTTGTGTTTTTTCATTTTCAAAAACAAGTTGTTCCAACTGCTCGTCACTTATCTCAACATCATTTTTTAAATGATTTAACATAGCAAGTTCCAACGAACAGCCCAACTTAAATTCGCCGTCCAAATATATATTAACTCTGTCTTTATTTTTAACTTGTGGCTCTATCTTTGTAATCTTTGACATATTATACCCTAACTATTTTTTCTTCAATTAGTTTTGCATTATCAACCACATAATCGTTGATTGTCAAAACATTAATAACTATCTTATCATTATAATCAATTTTTATATCAATAACCTTATCATTATTTTTTAAATTATTTATAACATTTTCTTGTCCATAATTAACGACTAAACAATATTGTTTTGCCTTTTCCAAATCTGCTGTTTCGCTTAAAGCTATAGTAGAAGAAGCCGTTTCGCTATATGCTCTTACTAGTCCACCAGCACCCAATTTGATACCACCAAAATATCTAACAACTATACATATCACATTAGTTAATTTTTGTTTTTTAATAACATCTAATATTGGTATTCCTGCTGTACCTTGAGGTTCGCCATCATCAGATGCTTTTTCATTAGAATTAACGACATAAGCAAAACATACATGAGTTGCTTTTTTATGTAGCTCTCTAACTTGTTTTAAATACTTATTTGCATCATCAACAGACTCACAAAAAAATGTATAACCTATAAACTTAGATTTTTTTATTTCTATTAAATTTTCTTTATCATACTTAATAGTTTTCATACATAGTTAGTATATCATAAATATAAAAAATATAAAAAAAGAAAAGCAATAAAAAGATTGACTCTTTCTATTGTTTTTCTTATCTTACATATCCAATTTAACAATTTTTTCCCACGGAAAATCTCTGCCAAAATGTCCGTAGCACGCAGTCTTAGAATAAATAGGTTTGTTAAGTTCCAACTCATCAATCATCTTTTGTGGATGAAAATCAAAATTACGATTAACAATATCGTATATAGTATCAAGTTTTACTTTTTCAGTTCCAAATGTATTGATACTAAGACTAATTGGGTCTTTTAGTCCAAAGCCATAACTGATTTGAATTTCAACTTCTTTAGCAAGGTTGTTGGCGACTATGTTTTTAGCTACATATCTTAAATAATATGCTGCACTTCTATCTACTTTAGTAGAATTTTTTGAACTAAAACAACCACCACCTACATGTCCTACTCCACCATAAGTATCTACAACAATCTTTCTTCCAACACAACCACTATCGCCATAACTACCCCATACTGTAAATTGTCCACCTGCATTAACAAGTATTTGTGGTTGACCTTTAACATATTGACTATATTCGCCAAGCACAGGATTAACAACTTCTTTAATAATGTAATTCCTTAAATCTTCTAATTTAAAATCTTTATCGTGTGATACTGACAATAATATTGTATTAATACGGACTGGGTTATTGTTGTCATCATATTCTACACTAACCTGACTTTTAGCATCAGCCTTTAAAAGTGAATTTTTTAGTCTTACATCTTCATAAACTTGCATAAGTCGTGATGCAATCATAATTGGCAATGGCATTAATTGTGGAGTATCGCTACAAGCATAACCATATATTATGCCTTGGTCGTTGGCAGTAACTTCTTGCTTGTCTACTGCATTGTTGATATCTGGAGATTGGATTGATATCTCTTTAACTATATCAAAATCTTTGCTATTATATCCCACATAATCAAGTATTTTTCTTGCTATACCATCATAATCAATTTTGGCTTTTGTGGTAGCTTCTCCATATATAAATAATTTATTGTTTTTTATAGCACACTCAACAGCCATTTGAGATCTTGGATCTTGTGACAATGCACTATCCAAAAAACTATCTGCTATAACATCACAGGTTTTGTCTGGGTGACCTATGTTAACACTCTCACTTGTAATTATTTTCATATTACTCTCCTTTATAAAGCATAATGTATTTGCATAAAGAGTATTTTTACAAAGAAAAAACCCATCGCTACCGATGGGCATAATATCAACCAGTTTTCCATCGGTCAGCCTTTAGCACCTTGGCATATCTGCTAGGTTGCTGTGTGGTCAACGGGGCTGTCCCTCGCACACTCTTTATGGTACTCAAATTGTATATAATTATTTATCTATTGTCAAGTTTTAAACAAACTTTACTTAATTACTTCTTCAATAATTCCGCCACCCAAACAAGCTGTTTCTGTATAGAACACTACAAATTGTCCCGGAGTAACTGCTCTTTGTGGTTCTTTAAATTGAACATAAATACGATTAGGTTCGATAGTTACTTTTACTTTTTGGTCTGTTTGGCGATATCTAAATTTAGCATAACACTCAAATTCTTTTTCTTTAGGTTGAGAAGGTATCCAATTAACATTGTATGTTACCAATGCTTTTGACATCAATGGACTTTCATCTCCGTGACTTACGATAAGACGATTGTTTTTTACATCTTTATCTACCACAAACCATCTTCCACCTTCTGTACCTTTTACACCACCAACATTAAGTCCTCTACGCTGTCCCAATGTGTAATACATAACACCTTCGTGTCTTCCTACAACATTGCCATTCATATCAACAATATCCCCTGCTTTTGCTGGAATATATGTTTTTAAAAATTGTCTAAATTTGCGTTCGCCAATAAAGCATATACCTGTACTATCTTTTTTCTCAGCAGTAACAAAGCCATATTTTTCTGCTATTTTTCTAACATCAGGTTTTTCCATTTGACCCAATGGAAACAAAACTTTTTCAAGTTGTTTTTGGTTAAGTTGATTTAAGAAATATGTTTGGTCTTTGTTTTGGTCTTTAGCTTTTAACAATCTATGAACACCGTCTTTATGCTCTATATCACAATAGTGTCCTGTAGCTATATAGTCTGCACCAAGTTTAAGTGCATAATCCAAAAATGGTCCAAACTTAATTTCTCTATTGCACAAAACATCTGGATTAGGTGTACGACCAGCACCATATTCTTTTAAAAAGTATGAAAAAACTCTATCCATATATTCTTTAGCAAAATTAACCGAATAATATGGAATATTAAGTTTGTTGCACACTCTTTTTACATCTTCCCAGTCTTGTGCTGCTGTACAACAACCATCTTCATCATCTTCTTCCCAGTTATGCATAAATAGTCCAATAACATTGTAACCTTGTTCCTTCAACAAAGCTGCTGCAACCGAACTATCTACACCACCACTCATTCCTACAACTACAGTTTTCATTATTTATCCTTTTTATATTGTTATTTTAAACTACGGTGTTTTACATTGTTAACTTCTTTTGGCAACACCACTGGAACTTTATATGTTTTGAATACAAATCCAAAAATATCAAAAATCCAAAATAGTAAATCTATCATCATCAAAAATGAAGCTACACTCATACCAACTTTTACAAAGTCTGCACCACCCATACCATAATTGTTGATACAGTATTGTAAAAGTGCAAATAGTATAGATAGTCCTGACGATATAGCACAAAATAATCCTTTAAACAATCTGCCTATATAAAAGTATCCTACACCAAACCAACCTAAAAAGACTGTAAACAAAATCAATTTGCGTTTATTTACATCTTCAGGGATATCGGTTGTATAGCATACATCACTATATCTTTTTTCTTTAAATGCTTTTTTTGCTTCTTTATTGCTAGCAGTCAAAACTTGTTCGCTAGTAACATTGCAATACTTGCATATTTTACCATCTATCATTTTTGAGCCACAAACAGGACATCTCATACTTTTCACTCACCTTTATCAAATTACAATTAAGTATATACAAAAGTTATTATTTTTTCAATAAAATATATCTAAAAACTAAAAAGCAGACCAATATTGTCTGCTTTTTAACACATATTACTCAATAATTATTTATGGTCAACTTCTGCCATATGGCTAATCAAACGCAATACTTGTGTAGAATAGCCAAGTTCGTTGTCGTACCAAGAAACTACTTTTACAAATGTTGGGCTAAGCATAATACCTGCATTAGCATCAAATATACTTGCATGAGTATCACCAATAAAGTCACTAGATACAACAGCATCTTCAGTATAACCAACAACACCCTTTAGAGATGTTTCAGCATACTTTTTAACTGTTGCTTTAATGTCTTCATAAGTTGTTTCTTTCTTTAGTCTTACAGTCAAATCTACTACAGATACATCTACAGTAGGAACTCTAAAGCTCATACCTGTAAGTTTGCCATTAAGTTCTGGCATAACAACACCAACAGCTTTTGCAGCACCAGTAGAAGATGGAATAATGTTAGCGCTTGCAGCTCTACCACCACGCCAATCTTTTTTACTAGAACCATCAACTGTAAGTTGAGTAGCAGTAGTTGAGTGAACAGTAGTCATAAGACCTTCTTCAATACCATAAGTATCGTTAAGGATTTTTGCTATTGGAGCTAAGCAGTTGGTTGTACAACTTGCATTAGAAACAACATCCATATCTTTAGTATACTTATCTTCGTTGCAACCTACAACAAACATAGGACATTCTTTACCAGGTGCTGTGATAATAACTTTTTTTGCACCAGCTTGAATATGCTTTCTAGCATCATCAGCTTTTGTAAATTTACCAGTTGCTTCACAAATATATTCTGCACCACAACCTTTCCAATCAATATTGGTTGGATCCATTTCTGCAAAGAATTTTATAGGGTTGCCATCAACAATTAATTTGTCGCCATCAACTTCTACTTTGCCATCATATCTACCGTGTACGGTATCATATTCTAGCATATATTTTGCGTAGTCAATATTAGTAAATGGGTCATTAATACCTACTACTTTGATATTAGGAAATCTCTTAGTAAGTCTAAGTATAATTCTACCAATACGACCAAAACCATTAATACCAATTCTAATTTCGTTGTTCATTATTTATTCCTCCAAATAATTATTAATAATATGGTTTACTAACCAATATAATTATAGCAAGTTTTCAGGATTTAAGGCAACTAATTCTGGTAATATAAACTTACCATTTTCTCTTACCTTTACTCCATCAAGCCATATTTCGCCACCACCATATTCTTTAGTTTGATTAAGGATTAAATCCCAATGCAATACACTTTTATTAGTATTGTTGCAGTTGTCATACGAACACCCTAATGCCATATGCAAACTTCCACACATTTTCTCATCAAACAATATATCATTTATGCTTTTTGTCACATATGGGTTAATACCAAATGAAAATTCGCCAACATACCTACTACCATTGTCTAAATCTAGTATTTTTTCAAATTCTTTATTATTGTTGCAGTCAAACTTAACTACTTTACCTTTTTCAAAAACTAGATGTATATTTTCAAATTTTATTCCACCTTGCATTGCAGGTATATTGAATGTTATTTCTCCATTAATACTTTCTTTAACTGGAGCTGTATACACTTCCCCATCTGGAAGATTGCATTGTCCACTACAAATAATAGCTGGCAAACCTTTAATACTAAATTCCAAATTAGTGTTAGGTGCAACTATCTTTACCTTATCACTCCTTTCCATAAGGTTCTTTAATGCTACACACGCTTTATCCATTTTTTCATAATCCATACTGCATACATCAAAAAAGTATTGTTCAAATTCTTTAGTACCCGTTTCTGCAAGTTGTGCAAAACTTGGAGTAGGATACCTTAGCAATACCCAACGCTTTTTGACTCTAATATCAAAATGAACTCTTTGAGTATATATTTTGTCATACATTTCCTTTATATTGGTATCAATATGTGCATAATCATATATGTTATTAGCCCCACCTATAATGATAATGCAATCCATATCTTTATATAGCACTTCATCATATTTTGTTTTTAATTCAAACAATTCTTTATTGCCACAAGTAAGTTCTGTCTTCATCAACTGACGATTGACACATTTAAAAAATGGATATGCTTTTACCTTTAAAATTTCTTTTTGTAAAGCAACTAAAAAATCATCATCACAATCACTATATTGCACCAAAACTTTTTCATTAGGTTTTGCTTTAATTGAATAATTTACAATTCTTTCTGCAAGTTTTTGTCTATTGTCCATACACACACTCCTATATTATTAACTTTAATATATATTATTTTTTGCAATATGTTAACTTATAAACTATAAAGAAATAAAAAAGACTTAAATTTTATAATTTAAATCACAATGGTTTAATTATTTTATTTAAGTCTTTTGTATTATTTAATTTTATTTATTGAATATTATTGTTCGTCATAATCTGTAACAGATATAAATTTATCTGCAAATGCTTTACCATTATATGTTGTCTTGTAGTCTTCATAAAGGTCATCTGGAACAACTATGCTCTTTACACTGTCCCAACCCATATATGATAAAATATCATCACTTATTATAACACCACGAGAAACATTTCTAAAATCTAAGACTTCTACTTGAGAATATAAGCCAAATGTTTCAAGCAATATTTCTTCAAAGTTTGATGGAAATACAATATTTTTAACATTGACCATATCTGCAATACTAGAATTATATAATGTTGCTGTTCCATCAAAAATCAATGAAGTAATGTTACTATTAGAAAAAGCATTATTCAATACTTTCATACCATCAGCGACATGGAAAACTCCACTAGCAAAAGGTGCTGCTACAATTGTGGTTCCATCATAAGTATATATAACATTGTCTATAATTTTAAAATTGGTATTGTTGTTAAATACAATGTCATAATTACCAGCATTGGTATACTTAAACGCATAAGTATATATTTTTGAAAGTTTATTACCTATTCTAATTGTTCTTATATAATCAATACGATTAAATGCTCTTGTAGATATAGTATCAGGATTTATATTTAGCACTCTTTGACCTTCTGGTAAAGATTTACCATAACTAGTAGGACATTTTAACAAATGATAAGTATTACCTTTATTAGCTGATATCCTAGCCATATGATAATAAAGAATACCATTAATACTTAATATACCAGTACTCATTATATTATTTTCATAATCAACATTAATATATTCAAGATTTTGGAATTGGTCAAATTGGTCACAGAAAGATACATAGTTGCTAGTATCATTAATATAAATGTTTTCTGGAAGAATAATTTCTGTAACATTGTTATAAAACTCTGAATAACTAAAATTGTAATGGATTTGTACGCCATAAAAACTTGCTGGAAAAACAAGTGTTTTTTGTGTATTACCTATTTCGGTTAATCCAGTAACTCTATAATAATCTAATGTCCCATTGGATTTTAATATTTCGGTATATTTAAAATATTCCATTGGACTTCCATTAACTATTGTTACTTGTTGATTACTTAAAAAATTAACTTCATATTCGCCATCTTCGTTGGCTTGATACCAATTTTTATCTACATATACACTAACATAAGGCTCAGTTACAAATTCTTGTTTTGACTCTGAATATATTTTAAACTTTAATGTTTCATCATAAAAATTATTTATAGTTTTTCCATTGATAGTTGTATTCCATTCGCCATTATTATCTTGCACTTTAAATGAAAAATAATTATCATTAGCAAACTCAATATTATACTTATTTTTAACCACCCCCATTATACGGATAGTATCATCTTTACCTGTGTATTTGAAAGTATAAATTTTATATACATCACTTATCAATTCGGTTTCGCCATACACAACTTGAATATCAGAATCCGAATATTCTGGAGTAAGTTCAATTTTAAATTCAACGGTTTCGTTAAGTCTAGGTGATAATTTTGTTATCTTTTTACCTTTTTTATCTGTAATAATAATACCGTCCATATTACCACAAACAATTTCAATATTATGTCTAGTCAAAAAGAACGCCGAACAGAATATTCCTGTTATGCCGATTAAGCAAAAAATAACAATCATAAATATCTGTAAAAATCCAAGTTTTTTACCTGATTTTTTAGTTTTATGTTTTTTATTAGGACCAACTACAAACATAGGCTCTCTATTGTCTGCATTGGTATTGTCTTGATTGTTGTTTAAAGGTCTAACATAAGGATTGTTTACCTTCTCATTTTTTCTTAACAAAAAACCTTTATCAACATTATATTTTTTCTCTCGTTGTTTTTGCTTTTCCATTATTGCATCAAGCAACATTTCATTTTGCTTTGAATTATCTTTTTGTTTATCAAAAAATTCCATTGATTATCCTTTTAAACAATAATGCACCACTTAAATTGAATAAAGTGATGCATTTTATTTTTACATATTGTAATATTCAATTTTGTCTTTCAATGCAACAAATTCGCTAGGTTCGATATATCCACCTGCTCTATATGTCAATGTCTTACGAGTATTGAAGACTACGAATAATGACAATCCTACTAAGAATAATACCCATAGTGCAATGTGTATTAAATAGAACCATTTCCAACCAACAGATAAAGAAATAATACTTAATAATACACTAACAAAACCTACACCAAGACTAGTATATGCAACTGTAGCATTTTTAACATAAGATTTATCTTTTTGTGCATAGTTAGGATTGATGACTTCTTTAGAATCAACTTCTAGATGAATAATATCTGTTGTGTAATACAACAATGCATCTAGAGTACGAAGTTGACGATTTTTACCAGGTAACTGATTGATTGTTTTTACAACATCATTGTCCAATAATTGAATATCAGTTTCAGCGTTAATGTCTTTAAATACACCCAAAAGTTTTGTACCTAAAGCATAGAACATAGCTTTTATTCCAGCCCAAACTTTCTTAAATCCTCTATATACTTTTTTCAAATACACAATTTTATTGCCAGCAGAATATGAAGTTATAAATGCTTTTATTACATCAGCATTAACTTCTTCTTTACCAGAATAAATAATAGTAGCATCATAATCTTCACACTTTTCCATAGCCAATGTGATAAGTTTATGTTCATCAACAGGACGGTCTACCATAAATGCTTTTATTGCAGTATTTTCTACATACAAATTTCTAATTTTAGTAAATGTAGCACTAAGTTTTGAATTAAGTGCAAAAATAATATCAAAATCAACATTACTTTCATTACAAGATTTTGTAATTGTAGTAACATTTTTTTCTAAATCATATTCGTCCAATAGTGGTATAATAAAACCTATTTTCATAACATACCTTCCTATATAAAGTATTCATTATTACATATAGTATATATAATTTTTTTGCTTTTAGCAAACAATAAGTGTTTTTTCAATAAAATTTTGCCAATTTATTAAAAATATTTGCCAATAAAATGGTTATATTCTACAATAATTTTAGAGAAATAAAAGGAGTCATTATGGGATTACAAAATTCAAAAGAAATCTTTTTAGATGCAATAAAAAATCATTACGCTTTGGGAGCATTTAACTTTGTTAATTTAGAAACACTTTCTGCAATACTAGATGCTGCCAACGAATTAAAAAGTCCAGTAGTTGTACAATGCAGTACTGGAGCAATTAAATATGCTGGATTAAAATCAGTAGTTGCTATGGTAAAATCAAGAGTTGGTGACTTACCAGTAGTACTTAACTTAGACCACGGTAAAACATTTGAAGATTGCAAAAATGCAGTTGACGCTGGATTTACCAATGTTATGATAGACGCAAGTTCTCTACCTTTTGAAGAGAATATTGCACTAACCCGTCAAGTTGTTGAATATGCTCACGCACACAATGTAACAGTTGAAGCAGAACTTGGAGTATTGGCAGGAGTTGAAGATGAAATAAGTGCATCTTCTGATGATGCAAGATACACCAACCCAGAACAAGCTAAAGAATTTGTAGAACGCACAGGCATAGATAGTCTAGCTGTAGCTATAGGTACAAGTCATGGTACTCACAAATTTAGTGGTAAAGCAATGCTTAGATTTGATATTTTGTCAAAGATTGAAGAGTTGTTGCCAGACTTCCCACTTGTATTACACGGTGCAAGTTCTATACCACAAGATATGGTTAAATTGGCAGAACAATATGGTGCTGTACTTAAAGGTGCTAATGGTATACCTGAAGATATGTTGTATAAAGCAACAACCGAACACAATGTTGTAAAAGTTAATGTTGATAGCGATTTAAGAATTGCATTTACTGCAGGTGTAAGAGAAATATTAACTACAAAACCAGAAACCGTAGATTTAAGAGATTACTTAAAACAAGGCAAAAAATATGTTACTCAAGTTGTTGAGTTTAAGATGACCAATGTATTTAATAGTGCCAATAAAGCAGAATAATTATAGTAAAACTGATAAAAATTTTAATATAACAAAAAAAAATAAAAAAGTGCCTAAATATAGACACTTTTTTATTTTATATTATACCCTTACATCTAGTAAATCTCTTTTACCAAATATTAGTCTAGCATATTTTTAATTTCGTTAAGATTTTCTAAAGTTAAATCTTCAGCACTCAATTCTTCGTATGCTTCAACAAAAGCTTTTTTAACGGCATCAGAATATTTAGGATTAACTTGTGCAGCATCCATCATCTTTTTAGCCAAATTAACAACTTCTTCTTTTGTTTTGAAGTCTATAGCTTTAATAATTCCTTCGATTACTTCAAATTTATACATATTAACATTATTTGCCATATATATTATTCTCCTTTAATTTCTAAATACCGTTATTTAGTACCCATGTCTTTTCTTGGCACTTTGCTTTCTAATTTTTTATTTATTTTAGCTCTTACTTTATCAACATCTACTACTGGAGTACCATCAGCCAATTTTAGTTCTCCACTTAAAACTTTTCTAATTTGTTCTGGAGTAGCTTCAATACCTTTTTCTTCTAATTCTTTAACTATTTCGTTGGATTCTTCTTCAACTTTTTGTCTATCTATCAAATCTTTACCAATAGCGTATAGAATTAAATTTCTAACAGTTGTTTGTCCTTTTTTACCACTACTAATACCAGTAGATATTGCTTCTTCAGCATCATCAAAACGCTCATACAATTTAGTTTCAACATCTTGACCTTTAGCATTAACCAAATGTCCTTCTTTAACTTGTGCGTTTTTAATTGTGCTTAATTGCAATGAGAATGCTCTATTTTGAGTATCTAATGAAATACCTCTTTGTTCCAATGCTTCAACAATTTGTTCTGGAGTAGAGTTAGCAAAATCCATACCATCAATGCTTATATCAAGTGATTTCATTAATTCGGCCGCACTAATATTGTCCATACCTTTTAATGTCTTTGTCATTTCTTCATAAACCATTGTCAAGTACACTTGTTTAGCAGCAGCTTTTGCAGGTGTATTTGGAGTTACTTCAACTTCAGTTGCATTATTTTTAGTTTGATTGTCTTCTGGAGTTTCTTTATTAAACAAGTCAGAAATATCATCTCCAGCTTCTAAACTACTATCACCTAAATCTGCAGCTGTTTCTGTTTGTTCTTTATCTACAGGTCTTGATTTAGCATCTAAAGTAGCATCTGTTTGTTGAGTTTGTGTAGCTTGTGATTGAGAAGCTTGTTTTTCTAAAGCAGCTGCTCTTGCTTTTGCTTCTGCAGCAAGTGCTTTATCTTTCTTAATTTGTTCTTCCAACTTAGCCAACATCTTATTGATAGACTTCAATGCTAATTCACAACCCTTAACAGTATATTCTATCTTAACTGGTTTTTTACTCTTTGGTGCTTTTGTTGCTCCATCTTTAGTTTCAGTTGCTTGTGCATCTGGATTTTCAGTAGCAACATTATTGGTATTAGCATCTAAGTTTTGAGTATCTGTTGCTTCAACTTTTCTTCCTTGCAATCTTGCAAGTTCTGCGCCAAATTGTTTCTTTGCTTCTTCAAAAGTTAACATATTACTTGAATCTGCATTTTCATTTTGTTTGAAGCCTTGTTTTTGTTGTTCTACATATTCGGTAGCTACAGCATCAATAAATGCTTTATCGTCTTCTGGTCCTACAGGTTGTTTCTTTCTTGCAATATTTTCCATAATGTCATTGCAATCTTCTATAACCTTTGTTGCACTTTCTCTACCAGCTTCATAACCATTTTCCCTATTAGGATATAGTTTAGCATAATCGATCTTAGACATTACTTTTTGAGCTTCTTCACTTCTAGGATCATTGTATACAGCATTAAGTGTTGAAGCAGTAACATAAGCTGTTACAAATCTTTCTGCCTCATCTTGCAATTCTTTAGAAATTACTTGAGTTTGTCCATTTGTTTGTTCTGCTTGTGTTTCTTCCTCTTGTGATGTTTGAGCTTCTGTTTCTTTTGTTTCTTCTACAGCTTCATTTTCAGGAGTCTTAGGAACAAACATTACATTGCCATTTTCTTGATCAACTGATTGTACCAATCCCAATTTAGTAGCTTGTGCTTTAATGCTATCCAATTTTTTATTGCTTTCTTCAATAATTGACTTATAAGTTGCTTTAGTATCTTCATAAGTTTCACTATAAGCTTTTGCGCGTTTTTCACCTGCTTGTGGAGGAACTACTTGTAATTTTTCTAACTCACTCAAAGCCTTTTCAGCTTCTTCAATTCTACTTTGTGTTTGTTGATATTCTAATGATATAGCACCTTGAACTGCTCTACCATTAAGTTCATTAATTTCTTCCACTCTTGCATCAATAATCTTTTGTGTTTCATCATCAAAACTATCAATAGCACCATCAAGTTCTTTCTTTCTTTGTTCGGCTTCTGTTAAATTAGTTGAAGCAGTATTTGATTTCTCGCCTAATGTATTAATACTTTGTAACTTGTCTTTTGCTGCTTTTGTGGTTGGCTCTATTTCGCCATTAAGTTCACCATTGATAGTATCTAGAGTGGTTAGAACCAATCCCATAGAAGCACCACGATCTTCTTTTATTAGAGAGTCTTCAATGATCTTCAAGGCATCATCCATAACAATTCTGCCTTTCTTAGCCATATCATTGTATTTAAATCTACCAATGCCTTTGGCAATCATAACAAATTGTCTTTGGAATTCTTCTTGAGCTTCTGCAGCTTCACCATTAGTTCTATCAATTTTTTGTCTTGCTAATTTAATTTGTTTTTGTAAAGTTGCATAGAATTTTTCATTTTCTTGTGCTCTATTACCAAATTGTACATCAATATAATATCTAATTGATTCTTCAAATCTTAGACCATAATATTCATTAACTTCAATGGACTTAGTATTTGTAGTTCTTTCTGTCTCTAACTTTTCAGTGTTAATTGTTCTGTTAATAGCAGATAATTCTTTTCTTAAAACTTTTAATTCAGCTTCACGCTTTGCAACAATTTCTTTCTTTTGTTGTCTAACTATCGCATCAGAAACAACTAGACCTTCATATTTGATTTGACCAACAGTGTGTGCCAATCCTCTAGCACGCTCTTTCATTTTAATTAACTCAATAATGTTTTGAGAGAAGTCTACCAAACCTTTAAGTCCTGTAGTTTCTAATTGTTCGGAAGTAAGTTCTGGCATAACACCATTGTTTTGATCAGCAATAACTTGTTGAATAGCAGATATAGTCATATTGTTATCAACAATCATAGCCAATAAATCAGCATATTCGGTATTGACATCTACTGGTTTAAGATCTCTAAACTTAGGCATTGAATTGTCAATAATCTTTTTATACACATCATCAGATAATAATGCACTACCTTTAAATGTTTCTTCCAATTGTTTGTGCAATAATTGATAATCAACTCTATCTTGACGAGCAACATCTGCAACAATACCACTATTTAAATCATTACCAATTTCGTTAACAGCTAAGGCAATACGCTTTGCTTCAACAACACTTATAGTATCATCTGAAACATATTGAGAAGCACGCTCAGCATCTACATATACTTGTTCGGATATATCATCATTTTCAAGTGCTTGATTAGTATAACCAGCGCAAGTTTGGTGTATCTCGTCCATTTTTGCTTTAAGTTCTTCTTTAGTCATCATTGCAAACAATTTGTAATTTTCAGAATATTCATCAAAGAATTCTGAAGCAACTGGCAACAATGATTTAAAGAAATCGGCACGCTCAGGAAATTCGTATTGATCAGGAGTGCGTTCTACAACTTTACCATTTTCATCTATTTGCAAACCACATAGTTCTGATGCAAATTCAACCATCTTGTCATTACCAAGATTGTTAACCAAATTTTTGAATGATACTTTGTTTACTGTACCATCTTTATTTAGTTTAATAGAACCATTTGACAATATTGAATGTAATGCAATTACAGGAACCGGAACATCTGCATATCTAGAATATCTTTCAAGCTCAGATCCTTTTTCAGCAAAATTTTCTGCAATTTGATAATCATCTGTGTAATCAGAAATAAATTCACTAAATACCCAAGCATTATTTTCTTTTGTTGGGTCAAGTTTTTGATTGTCAGCAAATTCCTTCATTTCATTAAAGAAATTTCTAATATTGCTTTTTGTGTTACGAGAAACTTGAACAGCTTCTTCAATAGACAACTCTTCAAAATCTTTTACTCTTAATCTATGAGCAACTTGACCATTAACAACAACATCTTCAAATAGTCTAACAATTACTGGGTCTTCTTTGTATCTCTCATACATAGGATCAGTAACAGAAGTTGGAGCATAAGCATACTCGGATCTTGCCTTTTCTACTGCAAGACTCTTAACAGCCTCTCTCATACTAGCAGTAGCTTCTATTGGAGAAACAGCATCCAAATTTGCTTGAATATTTTTCTCTCGTATAGCAGTAGTCAATCTTCTAACTGTATCTAGTGTTATTGGATTGTCTTCTTTCATAGCTTCAACTTGAGCTTCATATTCTGCTTTCTTTGTTGCGTCATAAATGACAGCAGGAATATTGTACTTCTTGCTTTCCTTTAATATCTTTCTATTATTAAAAAATTCTGAAATCCTAGATAATATACTTGCCATTATAAAATTCCACCTTTTTAAAAGTTACTTTATTTTACCACAAATGTAGGGATATTTCAATATAAAACTTAAAAAAAATAATTATATATTTATTATTAATATATGCTTATTTTTCTATGTAAAAATCAAAATTTTAACATTGAAAAAATCGATTTTATAACAATCGATCAAAAATCATTAAAAATTGTTAATTATTTTGCATTATTAAAATATCTAAAAATTTTAGTCTTTATCTTACTTTTTGTCAAAAAACACCATTTTGATGTCAAAATAACCACATATGTTTAAATGTACATATAATAATTCGTCAAAAAAAAAGAGATAATCAAAATTTTGATTATCTCTTATGTTTTTATATATCAACTAATTTAAATAACAATTTTTAATTTAGTGTTTATATTAATTTTTATTTTCATTAAGAAAATTTATTTTTTATATTTTTTTCATTTTAAAAATTGTAAGTTAAAACTTTTAAACAATTATTATACAAGTCTTTGTTCAAACAATTGTTTAACAACTGGTAATGCTTCTATCTGAACACTGGTTCTTCTCATAGCACTTGTGATTATAAATGCGTTACCACGACCAGCTGTAACTATACGGTCTTTTTCTTCATCGTTGATACCACCTGCGTTACGATACAATTCGATAAGGTCGGTCATATCATTAGGTGACAATGCAAATATTAATGAGTATTGGCTCGCATTGATAATCGCTGTAGATTGTTGTGCAATTTCTGGAGTACCAACGAAGTCTTTAATATTTTGTGTAATGATTATTTGCATACCATAATATTTACGAATACGCTTTGCCATCTGTACCATGAAGTCTAGTGCTATAGGATATTTTTTATTAATGAATACGTGCGCTTCGTCGACGCATACAATAACTCTTCTATGCTCTTCTTCTTTTAATGTAGGATCATTGAAATACTTCAAGTTGAAGTCACGATTTTTAATAATTTCGTTGTTAAGATATTTAAATACCAATAACATTTGTGCGTTAGCAATGACATCGTTGTTGTTGGATATCAAAGTACGGAAGTTAAAACAGATAAAGTTTTCTTTTGTAGAAATACTTGTTGGACCATTCCACAAGTTACTGTTACGACCACCAGTTGAGAATTTTTCAATATATGTTTTAATTGTTTGTAAGTTACGAACAACGAAAGGTTCGGTTTCTCTAGAAAGTCTATCATTAACCATACCAATAAGGTCATCAAATATTGGAAAATCCTCTGGGTTTAAGCTAGCAATAGATGTATGAGGTCCTATACCCTTACTATCATACAAGTCAACAATCATAGAGTTTAGTGCTTCAAATGCATCGGTATTAATACCAACCAAAATAACTTTAAAGAAGTTTTCTAGGAACTGCAAGTGTGCATTAAAGCTATCGTCTACGCCACCTTCTTCTGCTTCCAAAGATGGATAAATATGGAACGGATTAAATATACCACTTTGACTTGACGCAACGTCAATCATTTTACCACCCAAGTTACGACATAGTATTTCGTATTCGTTTTCCGGGTCTAGTATGAATACACGGATATTATCAGCTGCAAAGTTGGTAAGTAGTGTTTTTGTAGCGAATGATTTACCACCACCAGATTTACCTATAATAACCATGTTAGAGTTAACACGCTCATTGTTACGGACGAAGAAGTTGATAAATACTGGATATTGGTTATAACCCAAATAGAATCCGTTTTTATCTCTAAGTTCGTTAGAAATGAATGGGAACATCGCACACAAACTGGTTGTGTGTATACCACGCTTGTATTCGGATAAGCTGTCCAATCTTGATACATTGGCACTAACAAATGCGTTGATTTGACGGCCAAAGTTTTCAGCATACTTAAATCCATATTGTTTTAATACTGCTCTAACTTCTTTTTTCATACCTTCTTCAGCAGTAATATGAATTGTAGTATCATAAATATTTTCACCACTATTTTTAAGTGATGTCAACAATTCTCTTAAAGATTCAATATGTGTTTGGTTTTCAATTTGTTCACTGGCTCTAAATGCTTTTGCTGCTCTTACTTCCATTTCCATAAGAGATTTATCTAGCATTTTTTCAGCTTTATATCTATCTACTGGTGCAATATTAACTGTTACACGGCAGTTATCCAATTGGAATATAGGATACAACCAAGCATTGGCAACTTCTAGTGGATAGTCAGTAATTGAGAATGTACGATATGTTTTTCCATCAATAATTGTGTTATTGATTTTAAATTTAATATTGTCTGGACAAGCCCATCTTACTTTATCTTCGGTATTCAATACTGCAAGTTCACGCTCATTAAAATCATCAGTAAATGTACTCTTTAGGAATACCAAAAGTTCGTCACCAGTTAAAATATCAGTATAAATTGGGGTTTGTGAACTCAACATACTAGATACCATACCATTGATAGTACTTTCCAATGTTTCTCTATCAGTATCATATACTACAATATAGTAGAAGTTCATAATAACTTTGTTTTGGTTGTTAAGTAAGTTAAGTGCACGCAATCTTTCTTCAAATACTGGGCTTCGAGAATCTATTTCTCGTGGGTCGTAGAAACCTCTTTCACCCATATCAAGCAATGTATTGTATTTTTCATCTTCAAAGCTTACTAAGTCGTCCAAAACCAATGGTTTTTTAGTCTTAATAATACTTAATCTTTGATTAGGTTGAAGACGCTCAAAGCATTGGGAGAAACAAGACAAAACCATTTCTTGTTTTTCTTCTTCCATAATACCAAATTCGGTTGGGTGAACATTAAGCACCATACCATAATATTCGCCAAAATTGATAAATTTATCTGTGCTTAGTCCATAGAATGGTACAACACGCTTAATATCATCATTTTTGTTTTTAGGATTTTTAAAATATTGCTTTTTATAAGCCATAAATTTAAACATCAAAACTACAGAATAATATAGTTTGATACCGTCAGAAACCGGCACAAATAGCATAGCCCAAAAAGATACAACACTAAGTGCTATATACCATTTGTATGGCAAGTTACTTGTACAGATAAGTATAGCAACTATTACACCAACTATTGCTATAATAACATCTAGTATAGTAATACCACGCCAGACTTCAGTTTTGACTTTATTCTTTCTTGGAATAAACTTCATATCAATACCCTTCCTTATATTTAGTTATTAGCATTATTATAAAATATATTAATATACAATAAGCTAAATTAAAGATATAATCATACACTATAAGTATATAATAAATATAAATTATTACAAAATAAAATTAAATCTAAAATAAAAAATTTACAAAAAATAATTAGTACAACATCAATAAAAAAAAGACTTAGTATAGTCATATTCTAAGTCTTTTTAATGTTGATATTAATTTTTAAATTCTAGTATAAGTATCATCAGCATTTTTACGATATGATGTAAATGTTGAAGTATTCAAATCAAATATTGATATGTCTTTATCTGTAGTATCCAAAAATTCTAATATCACATAACTATCACTTTGACAAAGATTATCAAACTCATTGTCGTGTTCGCTATCAGTTTTGTCAACATAAGTCATTGTAAATTCGATTTTACCTTCATATCTATTTAAATCTGTATCTTTTAATCTAGATTCAAACAATCCACCACCACAACCTTCTACAACAGTATCAAAAGTCGTACTAGAATAACCACTTGATATTGCTTTAGGGTTAAAGAACAAATAAAATTCTGCTGGAACTGTAGCATCTATTTCTATAAGCCCCATATCTTTTAGATTTTGAGATTTACCATCATATCTATATGTTGGATATCCCGGATGACCTTTATAATAATATAAGTACTTATCACCATAGTATGCTTTTAGTGTTTTAACATACTTATCCATATTACCTTCATCGTCATTGGCTGTACCCAACACAATCATAACTTCTTTGTTATTTTTTTGCGCTTCACTAAAACAATCATCGGCAAATCCTAACAAATTTTTTAGTTGTAATTTTTCTTGATCTGTATATTCATTTAACAATGTATTAAAATTATATATCTCAACATTTGGATTATTTCTTATCAAATTTTTATATTTTGCACTATTTGGTGCATAAGCAGCTGCATTATTAATCCACAATTTAGCGTTTTCTTGTTCATTAGCCAATACAAAGAAATAACTTCCAATCTCTGCAAAATCATAGCAAGACAATTTACCATTATCTCTTGTTTCCAAATAATCTTTACCATTATAATTAACAAAATCAGACTTTATTTGTTCAATTTTTTCTTTGATATCATTATAATTTTTATCATTTAAAGTATCATCTTCATTGTTAAAGTATTGATTATAAAGTTCAGATGTTGCTGTACCATCAGTAATCATTGTTAATGTATGATTAGACATAGGTATGTTATTGGCTATAATATTTTTATAATATCCATAAGACCAAATATCATTGATATAATAATTGAAAAATGAATTTGGATTTATAGAATATAATTCACTGATATACTTACCAGTTTCTTCATACATTGTAGTTCTGCCATTCCAATTTAGTTGTGAAGCTGTAATTCCTGGCATTGTAAATACGCAAGATGGAGCATAGTTATAGTTCCACACATTACCCCTATCAAACCAAACAAATGTCGGTATAGTATTATTGACTGTTATCTCGTCAAGTTTAAGAGTAAACAATGTTACTGGCATTGTTGCAATTAATGGAGCAATATTGTATGTATTAGCATATACATCAGTCTTAAATCTTTGTGTATAATTGTACCAACCTCTATATCCCGTAACAGTTACATCTACTTTCCCATAACAAGCCTTTACAATATATTCTTCAGATTTTAAAACAATAGGGTCTGTTGTTGTATACGAAGATATCAATTTACCATGATATTTTATATCAACTTTAATTTTACTTAAATACTCATCACTATCCCATTTGATTTTTATATCTGGAGATGCACTTTCTGCACTCACCATATTAACATCAAATTTTATATTTGTTTTAAAAATAAAAAAGTAGATTGATAACATAAATGCACAAACTAATATCGCTATAATTGATAGCATAATACTTATTGACATTATTATTCTATATTTGATTTTCATAATTTATCTCCAATTAGATTCTAATATAACAAGTATACAACATTTAGCACATTAAACAAAATAAATCATATCTATTGTATTATAAATAAGTTATATAAAATATATAATATAATAAAAGATAATAAAGATTAATGAAATCATTATAAAATCACCAACTAATTATTTGTTAAATAAATAGCACAAAAAAAGAAGCGATAAACTCGCTTCTTTTATTTGTGTTAAATTTTACTTACCACTCTTTTTCTTTTGAGCTTCTTCAATAGCTTTCTTAGTTTCTTCACCAAATGTTTTCTTTAATGAATTAATTTCAGTTTGAGTAAGAGTAACACCTTTGTGCTGAATAGCTTCAATAGTCTTTTCATAAACTTTATCAATAGCATCTCCAGACAAATCAACTTTACCACCTGTAGGCGAAGTAATATTGTTTGTAATAGAATTCGTAATTGCAGCTGCTGCTGATCTTTGTTCTCTAGCGACATCAGTTGAATTACCAATCAAATCTTTAACATTTAAAGTTTGTAAGTACGCTTGTTTTTCAGACATACTACCTAAACCATCCATAACAGACATTTTTGCATTTAAACTTCTTAGTAAAGATTCAATATCTTTAACATCACCAGCTTGATCATTCAATCCAGCAATTGCTTCTTTAAAGCCCTCAATACTACCTGTATTCTTAGCACTAGCAATTTTTGAAGCAAAACTATCTAATACAGATGCTAATTTCTCTTTATCTTCAGCCACCTTACCCATTCCGGTTGCAGCACCTTGTCTCATAGCATTTGATTCTTGAATTACATTACGAGTATGTTCTATAGTAGAAGTTCCACCAGTAGCAACGCTTTTCATTGCTGCGCCAACATCTACAATATTCTTATCACCATACTCTTGTTCAAAACGCTTTGCCCCTTGTCTATCAACAGTTTGTTTCATATTATCAGCAGCATCTTGTGATATTTTACCTTCACTTACCAATTTATCAATATTGTCTTTTCTTTCTTTAATATATTTTCTTTCCTTTCTATTATAAATACCTTCATTTATACGATTATTAATACCAGTATTTATATCTGAGCCTACCTTTTTAACTCCTGCACCTAATAAATCACCAATACCTTCTCTTCCGCTTTCTTGTTTTGCCTTGATTTTTTCTGCTTTTGTTTTTTGAGCTTTATCGTAATCTTTTTCTTCACCAAATGGACCTTTAAATTCACCACCAGTAGCGACATTAGAAATCTTATTTAAAGCAGAACCTGCTGTACCTTTAGCTCTTTGAGTCATTTTATTTCCTAAACCACCAAATGAAGTACCTATAGCATTAAATGCTCTAGCTGCCCCTTCATGTTTAGTACCAGCAAGTTTTCCAGCTCCAGCTGCAGCTGCTCCTAATCCTTTTGCGGCTGCACCTGCAACACCACCTACAGCAACAGTACCAATTTTTGCTGCACTACCTAACACTTTACCAGCCATACCAGCACCAGCAGCTCCAGCGTCATCAGCACCAATCATACCAGCAATTGTACTAGACATATCTTTTAGCATAAATAATCCTGTTAATGTAAATAACATTTGTACAAAAGCATTTAAACTACCAACATCATTTGATAATATAGTCCCATTAAAATCAGTTGAACCAAATAAATTAATGTTGCTTACAATAGGTAACAATATAAATAATAAGTTCATAGCAACGATTGTACCATAAGCTGATAAAATTTGTTTGATAAATGACTCACGCCAACGAGCAAATGCTTTACCATTATCCAATGGCATCAAACCGCTCATTGCTGGAGATATTACAAACAATACAGCACCTTTGTACATACGCATAATCATACCAAATGAAGCCATTAACATAGTATAAGCAGCAAGTATTCCACCACCAAGGAATATGATATAGTTAATA
This sequence comes from uncultured Clostridia bacterium, assembly GCA_934746645.1. Lineage (GTDB taxonomy): Bacteria > Bacillota > Clostridia > Christensenellales > UBA1242 > UBA6345. Next base: position 57,668 of record CAKVFE010000003.1, on the reverse strand, counting down.
CTTGCGACATCATAGAAACATTGAGCTAAGTCAGTATTAGCAAAATTAAAATAGCCACTCCTAAAAGCATTATCAATTGCTTGTGCGACTTCATCACGATTTGTTTGATCAGTAGTTGTAGCAATTCCCAATTTTACCATATTTTGCTTTGCAGTATCATCTATTACAACAGTTCTTGTTTTGTCATCCATATTACCAAAGAAATTTCTTTCCTTGCCTTTAATAGTGATAGTATTACCATCTATAGTTAAAGTTCCACCATTTCTTACTTTGTTTGAACCATAAGTAGAAGCTACATATACTGCTCCACCCACACTAGATTCAGCACCTAAGCTTGTAGCCGCATTAACTGCTTTAAGTAATGCATTGGTAATAAGAATACCACCAGCACTACATACAGGGACTAATGCAAACATAACAATAGATTTTATAGCTTGACCAAATACTTGTCCTTTTGTGTTTTTGCTACCTTCAGTTGAAAATTCTGTACGCAATACTTGGATAATTGTAGCCACAATTACCATTGCAACAGCAACTAATGTAAGTGCCAACAAAACTTGCAACATTGACTTATCTGTAATAATAGATAACAATGGGTCAGCACCTTTCATTTCAGTGCCACCATACCAATAAGTATCTAGTCCGCACAATTTGTAGAATACTTTTTGAATAAAATTAACAATTTCCAAGAAGTCTACACATACCCCATAAAGGATTAAGTTAATTAAAGATTGAACCAATCCAATTGCAAATTGAACAATCCAAATTAAGAATTGTGTAAGCCATTCTATTAAGAAATCGAAAATTCCTAATGACATAGATGCAAATTGCATAAATCCTTCCTCCAAAATTTATATTAATTGTTTTGTTGTAAAACACAACAAGGAACAATCCAATATGAATGTACACTTAGTACACCATACTCTTTTAGTTACACTAATTTTACTACATAAATCTCTAAAAATCAATAAAATGTTATAAATTAATGGGCAAATTGTTATATTTTTAATGTTTTATATTAAATATATTAATAAATTTAATTATATCTCTAGTTAGGATTGACATAACAATTAAAAATTATTAGTTATATTGTTTAGATTTTTTGTATTAATCAAAAGAAATAAAGAGATGCTATTTATATCCAAAATCATTAAACATTTCCACTAATTTTTTATTCTAAAAAAATCTAAAATTTTAAACATCTTAGTTATTATATGATAACTATTTTTTTAACTTTAAACACATATATATTTTATAAAATTTTTCAAAAAAATATCACAGATAATCATTTATAAACACGCTATCATTTACAAAAAATATCTCCATTTCAATTAATTATTTAGTCAATAATATATTTATCAAAACCGCCATAAAATAGTAGGATATCTTATGTTTGATTTTTTAAATAAAATGTTTAACAAATCCCTTTATTAAGGAGTTTTTTATTTATATATCAATTATCAATAATATGTTTATTTACTAATATGTTTTATATTAAATATATCTTTATCTTACCTATCAATAAAAAAGCAAAAAGTACCCACTATGTGAGTACTTTTTAATTTATTATTAAAATGTGGTTATTAAGCTTTACTTGTTTGTTTTGCCGTAGCCATTGATCCAGTTAGCAATAGTTTGAGCATTAGCTGTAAATAGTTTCAATAGAATCAATAAAATCATTGTTACAACTAAACCAATAATAGCATTAATCATACGCTTTTTAGCTTCTTCACGCTTATCAGCACTTTCAGCTTTACTAAAGTTTACACCAAGAATAATAGCATAAATACTACCAGCTGTACCTACCAAAATAAGTACTGGCCATAGCATAGCATCCAATATCTTAATAATAGGTGCAAAAACCTTATCATAAATTGTGCTTACACCAGACTCACCAGTAACATTTGCATCTGGATTATCTACTACATCACCAAATACACCAGCTCTAGTTGTAAAACCCATAATTGATTGAGCTAAATTCATTAAAAACATTTGCATAAGTTTTTCCTCCACATTTAGTCTTATCTTACGACAATATTATCACAATATTTGACTTATTTCAAATATTTTACGCCACTTTTATAAAAAATATAAAAAATTTGGCTTTAACTATTATCATTATAACCACTTTTTTAATTATTAGCAACTAACATAAGCTTAAAAATAAAATTTTTACATTTATAGTTATTTGCCATCTTTTCCCATTTATACCTATTTTTACACTCAAGGAAGTTTATTTTTTGTCACAAGTTTCTAATATCAGTTAAATTTATAATCAATTGTCACCTATAGCACCTAGTTAATTATCCACAAATACTACTAAAGCAATAATCAGCACTTCAAGAAAATTTAAGACAAATTTAAGTAAAAGATTTAAAATGTTTGGAAAAAATTAAATATAAATATATACTACTAATGTATATTAACAAAAGTTGTTATTAAATTTTATTAATCACTAAATTTAGGACAACTTATGTTTACTAATTATTAACTAAAAAGGTGAAACATGGAAAACGAAAAGAAAGAGAAGACTTTTGCCGAGAAATTGGCAGGAGCGATGTTTAAATTTTTTGCAATAATAATTGGTGTAGTAGTCGTAGCTTATATTGCTGCATCTGTAGTTAAGTATAAAGCATTAGTGTTTGACTTAGATGTACTTACAAGTGGAACATTTATGACTGTAGCGATCCTTGGTGGATTACTTGCACTATTGTATCTATTGTCAAAAATGATGAAAACACCATCAGACTCATCAAATGGTGCGAAAGTAAAAACTAAAGGTGGAATGAAAAAATACTATGATTCTCATTGGGTAACTGAAAAAGAATTAAGAACAAACCCTGCTTTTAAATTTTGCTATTATGACAATCTAAAAAATACTAGTGATATTGGTATTCTTATAAGAGCTGAAGTAGTTGGTGGCAGAATGCTTGTCAATATGTACAACTCTATCCACACACTTGTTATTGGTACAACTGGTACTGGTAAAACAACACAGTTCGTTAATCCAACAATTCAAGTATTTAGTGAATCTAAAGCAAAACCTTGTATGGTTATTACCGACCCTAAAGGCGAATTGTACTCTTTCCATAGCAACAAACTTAAAAAACAAGGTTACAGAGTACTTGTATTTGACTTAAAAGAACCATTTAATAGCACTTGCTGGAACCCTATGGCTCGTCCATACGAACTTAATGAAAGAGCAAGGAACCTAGAAAAAGAAATTTTGGTACACCGTGGAGATGATCCTCGTAAATACCCTAACCTAAGACTTGCAAGCAACCAATATTTTCAAGAATGGTACGAATTTAATGGTATAGCATTTGCAGATATGAACACTGTTAAAGCACAAATTAATGGTTTAAGACAACAATTAAAGGCTGACGCAGTAGAAGATCTAAAAGATATTGCTATGACATTGTGCCCTGTATTAAGTAAATCCGACCCAATATGGGAAAGTGGTGCTAAAGATTTTATCCTTGCTGTTATGCTTGCTATGCTTGAAGATAGTGAAAATCCTGCTTTAGGTATGACAAAAGAAAAGTTTAATTTCTACAATGTCGCAAAAATAGCCAACTTAAAAGACAATGACCCATTCAATCCTATGAAATCACTTACAGATTATTTTGCTGGTCGTGATCCATTGAGCCAAGCAACACAGCTTGCCAACCAAGTTATCACCAACGCTGATAATACTAAAAAGTCTTATATGGGTATTGTTAGTGATAGACTTAACTTATTTAGTGACTTAGGTGTTTGTTATTGTACACATACCAACGAAATGGATTTAAAGACATTTACAGACCAACCTACTGCACTATTTATAAAAATACCAGATGAAAAAGTTACAAGACACGCTATTGCAAGTATGTTTATTAGTCAGCTATATAAGATATTGGTTAATTCAGCCAACCAAAATGGTGGTCAATTAAAGCGTACCGTATACTATATACTAGACGAATTTGCTAATATGCCTGCTATTCAAAACTTTGAAACAATGATTACAGTTGCTCGTAGTAGAAAGATATTCTTCTTACTAATGCTTCAATCTTATGCCCAACTTGCTATCAAATATGATGAAAAAGTTGCTTCAACAATTCAAGACAACTGTAACATCCATGTCTACATCGGTAGTAACGACCCAGACACTCAAAAGAAATTTAGTGACCGTTGTGGTACTATAACAGTAGAAACAGAAAGCACAACAACTTCTAAGGGTAAAAAAGACGAACAAAGTACATCTACAACAAGTGTAAGTATTGATTCTCGTCCACTTATCTACCCTAACGAATTGGGAAGTTTGAAAGACGAATTAATTGTTTCTATCTTAAAACAAAATCCTATTAAAGCAAAAACAACTCCAAGCTGGAAACCAGAAGCTCAAAAAATATATGATATGAAGCCTGCTCCAGACGAATTTATAATTCCTAAATCACTAGATGAAAAAGCTATCTACTATGACATTAAAGAGCGTAACAAAAAGATTCTTAATGTTCAAAGTCAAGGTGGACAATTTGGTGGTAATACAGATTTTGGAGATTTTGATATTTAATAATAAAAAAGGACAGCCAAATCGGCTGTTCTTTTTTGTCCAACAATTTATTTAATCACATTAAATTCAATCTTACCAATCGCTATAAAGATAAAGCCAATATTTTTTATTGTTTCAAATTTTAATATTGGGAAAATCTGAAAAGTACATAAAACATATTGGATATGACACATATATGCATAATTTTTAAATTGAAAAATCATATCGCCAAAATAAATACATATTCACACTCCGACATATTAGTGTCAATTGATACAAATATCCAATATTGGAGATATCAACATTGTTGTACTTCTATAAAGTCTAATTCAATTGCAATTTTGACACATATTTTAATTGATTATTACTTAAATTAATAATATAGAAAAATACTTAAAATATATTAAATTATAATATATATTATTTGGCAAAAAAAAATTGATATGCTAAAATTTAAATAGTAATTGTCAAAATGTGAAATATTGTCTATTTTTAAATACTTTCATATAGGCAAAATTTAGGAGTGAACATATGAAAAAATTTAGTTGGAGTAAATTTTTAAACATATCAATGGCTGTAATTGGCGTACTCGTTTTGGGTTGCGTCTTGTATTTATCGTGTTTCTATAAGCCAAAAGATTCAGGTGTAAAAGCTGACGAACTTGTTAGTGGTGTACCTTTTAAAGTCGGTGTTATGGAACGAAACGCAAGTTCTATGCGTAATGACCAATATGTATATACCACAGAAGAAGGCGTTTATACTGGTGACATAGAATATGTTAGCAACGGAAATTATGTAATGCTTCCTAACTATCATAGCGAACAGTTGTTACAACCTGGTATGTCCAACATAGCTGGAATCAAAAACATATATATCAGTTTTGGTTCGGAGAATGACGGTATTATATTATCTTCTCTTAATGTAAGTTTGAAGATTAATGGTGTTAATACCAGAATCAACAATACATTCAACTACGAAACTGACAAACTTCCAGAAAACATAACAACAGCTAGATACTGGTATGGATATTTTGACGGAAAAGCAGAAACTTCTACTTCTGGCGAAGAAATATCTGGCGAAGGTTTGTACGAATTCCAGTTTGATTACTCCTATGGTAAAGACGGCAGAATTTATACCGGTTATACATACACATATTCATTCTACCTATTAGACCAAAACAAATATGACATATATCCTAAATTTGCAGTAGCTGAACAAGGTCAAAATGATAGTACAAAAATACCACAATATTATTATAACTATACAAAAGATAGTTTACCTACACTAACCTTTGACGCTTCTAAATATAACATTAGTTATACAAAAGAGAAAAATAAAGATGTTGAAACTGTTACAACATCATTTGCTGTTAATGCAACATCTCAACTTGGTACATTAACTTTAAATTCTACAATCAATGGCAAAACAACAACAGATACAATATCAAATATTGAAGAAGTTGATGGTGCATACAATGTTACACTAGAATTTGACGAATTAGGAACTTACACATTTGATATTAAATACTTAGTTGAAGTATCAGATGGTATCAATACTCAATACAATATCGTTGACAACATTAGTGCCTACGACTTAAAAGATTTAGATGATGACGGCAACAACAAATATGAAAATGGCACATTGCAAAAAGGTAAATTAAAACTTCACTTATTTGGTATCAAAGCTTACTTTAGCAAAAACGGTCAAACCGAACTTAAATATGAAAATATAAAAGCAGATGTTACTAGCAAATTGTATGATGAAACAAACAAGAGCTATGACAAAATCACAACTAAATTTATGGGAAATTCTGCTTTAGCTGGTTATGAATATCCAAAGACAAATGTTCCACCTATTACATTTGATTATTATGGAAGTTTTGTATATGACGGTTATCAACCAGAATCAACTTATCGTATATATAGCGATAGTTCATTTAAAACTGAAAAAGGTCAAGGATACATAACTAAAGATACAAGTTTAGATGCGAGTGGATATTATGAAGTTATTATTACATATACTTATGATTTCTATAGCACTTCAGACAAATCTCAAGCTGATGGAAAGTTAATTAAACACAAACAAGCATTTGTATTCCAAATTCACAATTCTACACCTAGTATCGAACTTACAACAATAGATGACGATACTCCAGTAAGAAATAACTCATTTGTTAATACAGGTGTTAAAGCAAACTGGGTTGATGCTACATACTTTGAAGCTCCACTTAGTGCAACATATACTAAATATGATTTTAATAACAATTTATTAGTAAACAACCAACCTATCACAAAAAACACTTTAATTGGTGATGGCGGAAATGGTAAATATGAAGTTAAGATTCATTTAAACAAAAACACAGGTTCATCTCAATATGATGATTCTATATATGTAGGATATGGATTTACAATAGATAAAGACCCTATATCCAACATATCAATCAGTCCTATTTATGCAAGAAAGAACAACACAACCAATTCAATTATTGGTTATGCCCTATCTAATGATAGGAGCGAAGTAAATTTTGGTAATTCAAATATTATCAACCAACCATTTACACTTACTTATAGTAAGAAAGCAAGTGGTGCAGCTATAACAACTATTTATTACAAAATACCATTTAGTGCAAACCCTAATGTAGGCAATGTACTTAACAATGGTTCAAATATGTTGATTGAAACAAATTATTTGATTGATGCCAACAATATTGATGGCGGGAGTCCTTTCAACTTTGATTACACGACTCTAACCAATGGTATTGTATCAAGTGAAAATGCGTTTGTTGACAACATATCTAATATTTATATATTTGAAATGTATGACGAAGCTGGCAACACAGCATCTAAATATGTTATATATGACCTAACAAAACCTTATGTTATTGTAGACTCCAACGCCAACACACCTGAGATTGACCCAATAGACAATCCTTATGGTATAGTAACAAAAGAAGCTAAGATAACTTGGGGTAATTATAAAGCTATTAAAGTAAAAGCAGATGTTACTCAAGGTAACATATCTAATAAGAGATTACAAGACATTATTTCAAATGAATCAGCATTTGACTTAATCAACAACACTTATTACTTAAATATTCCTATTACAAAAGTAGATTTTAAACAAGGTTCTAACTCAATTTCTTTAACTAATAGAACTGATGTTACTATCTACCCTATGACAAAGACCGGAAGCGAAATTGAAAGATTCTTCTCTGGAGATGATAAAACATATACTTATCAAATTTCAGATGCTTCCAATATTCAAAGTTTAACCAATATTAGCAATTCAAGTGTAACAAAAGGATTTGTCCGTATGTTCCTTGATAATGCACAAGGTATTGCTTATGCATACTTTAAAGACCCTTCTCAAATAAGTCCTGAAGCAACTGATGGATTTGAAGACATTTTATCTGGCACAAGTAGTGCTCAACAATTAAAGTTTACATATCTTCCTGGTGAAGAAGGTTCGGCTTATCATGTTAAAAATGTTACATATACATTCTATGATTTTGCTCCATCAGAATATATGGAAGTAAATACAATAATTGATAGCCGTAACGAAGAATTGTATCTTGATAGATATACCACAATGACTGAAAATGGTGTACCTTATCCAACTTATCCATTTAATAAGATAGCATCTATTACTGACAAAGCACTTACAGCTTCTTCTGGTAAAAGAGGCACTCAAGATTGTATGTGGACAGGAATCATTAATCCTATTAGTGAATCTGGCACACAAAAAACAAAACCTGGTATGTATGTTATTAAGCGTGAATACGAACAACTTGATGGTGGAGATTATACATACGATAGCATAATTAGATATTATACATACATAGTTGACCGTACAGGAATTATTGAAATAGACACATCTATTGAAGATACCAATATTTATCAATATTCTGGTTCTCAACCTGAGATGTTGTATGAAACTGGTTCTGGTATCCTACTTAACTTCTCCAACACCAACACTTCTGGATTGTACGAAACATACTACACTGCTCTACAAATTCAACAATATCTAAACTACGCACAATCTTCTGACGCTGTTATTGTTAATACCAACAAATTGCCAATCAATTTAAATATTCCTAACGACAAATACAATTCTAGATACACATTAGCTAAATCTAAAAATAGTTCTAATGTATCATCATATATTACATCTACTTACAATAGTAACCGTACAGGTTTTGGTTTAAGATACACTATAACCACTATTAAAGGCGATGAAGAAAGATTGATATTTGACAACACCGATGGCAATGTTGTATACAACAGCACTTACATAACAATGTCTGAAGCTAATGGTGTTAAAAACTTTAGAATAATTAAAGAAGGCACATATACAATTCAATTGTATGATACATCTGATAGTCGTTCTAGCCAACTTACTGATAGTGCTGAAGATATATCAAGACAATACAACAATAAATATAAATTTGTATTTACTATTACACACGAAAGCCCTTCTGGCGAATTCTATAGCAAATACAATGATACTGACCGTACAGATATGATACTAGAAGCTGAAAATGTAGATACTTCTGGTACAACAAACACTCAAACTTTCTATAGTACTAACAACGATTCATTAAGATTTAGATTTAGAAAGAATGACGACAAATACAAAGCAGAAATTGACCCAAGCAATATCAGAATTGAAAAGCGTATCGGCAATAGTACAACTACAATATTTAATGGAAGTTCTACTGATTCAGAAGTTTTACAATTTGTACCTGATACAGTAGGTGCTTCTACAGGATATTATGTTATTACTATATTTGACGAATACGAATATCAACATAATGGTAAAACATATATTGGTGGTTCTGGTAACAACAGAGATTATTTGCTAGCAAAACAATACAATATCCAATACATTGTTACATTACAATATGTTGGAACAGAAAGTGACTATATAGTTAATGATGGTTCAACAACCAAAAACTTCTATAAGAGCATTTTCTATATAACACTTGACCGTATTAAACCACAATACAACTATCAAGCACTTGTAAATCTTGATAATCAAAAGTACAATGCTAAAAACACATTAACAGATTCAAAGATGGACAATTATTTCTTTGCAATTAATGACAACTTTGAATTTAAACAAAACATAACATCTGGTGGGGTATTAGATTCTTCTAAGATATATATTAGAAAACTTGCAGGCAAATCTGCCGATTGTGAATATCCAGATTATTACAAGACATTTACTCCAGATGATGACAATTATTATGAAGATGGTAATTCCAACCACATAAGATTCTCTGACAGTGATAGCACATTTATAAGTGATATGGGATATTCAATTAGTTCAGATTCAACAGTTGACCCTACCCTATCAGCTAGAGATTTGTTTGGGGCTTATGGTGCAGGATACTACGAAGTTATTGAGCGTGACGAAGCTGGCAACTACACCGTTTATGGTATTTTCTATAATCCAGATAGCACACCTAATATCGTTAACTACTCATATAATCCAAAACTTCAAACAGACCGTACAGATGCAGGTACATTGCCTGACACAACTACTGGCGAAAATGTTAATAGTATCGAATTGTTGGGTAACAACTTACAATTTACTTCTATTACAGCTTCAACAGATGCATTTAATGATTATTTCTACAAATGCGTTATTCAATCAGGTACAACTACAACAACTATAACCAACAATCCTAATGACCGTAACGATTCTAATAGTTGGAGCGACTTTATTAAACAAGTCAATGACGCTCTAGCATTTACTAATACAGTTACAAAAGCAGGACATAAAGTTATTATTACTTTTGTAAATAGATTATCTGAAAACTACACTATTACTTATAGAGTTCCTGGTGATAGACTAGAACCTATATTTAGAGATGTAACTTCAAGTCAATTTACAATAACAATTCCTAATGACAACGATAGCACATATATTAAAGAGTTCCATGTATGGAAATTTACTAATGGTACTTGGGTAGAACAATCTCAAGACTCATTAGGTAACACAATTATCAAATCTTACTCAACTGGTGCTAGTCTACAAGGTAGAACATATACATTTGGTTTGGGCGAATTTAAGTTCCAATTAATTGATATATTTGACCGTGGACTTGACCAAGAAGTATATCCTCCATATTATAAAGGTATGGGTGTAAATGATGTAAGAACAATTAATTATGGTACATCAATCACAGACAACAACATTGTCAATACAGCCAATAATGTAACTCTTAATTATCAAACCAACTTATACTTATTAAGTATCTATGTTGGAGATGAAAATGGTGAAAACTTTACATTAATTAATGAAACCAATTATGCTGATAATGGCATTATTGAACAAAGCTTAATTAATGGCGTAAGAACATTGTTGTTCCAAAACAATTATAAAAATACAATAAGAACATTTAAAGTTGAACTTGTTGTAGAAAAAACAAACACTTTATACACTTACACATTTGCTATTAACAAAACATTACCAGAAATAGAACTTCGCAACCAATCAGGTGGTAAGTTAATAAGTTCTGGTGACGAAATTAATCCAACTATCCATACAGAAAACTTCTATATTTCTTGGGATAGCAATTACAAATTTGATGCAAAAGTATCATTAATCAGAACATATACTGATACAGCAGGCAAACAACAAGTTGAAAATATTAACAATATTATCAATGGTTATGAAGTTAACCTACCTGGTACATATTCTGCATCAATACGCAATAGTTTAGGATATTATGACAACTCACTTAACATATACTTTAAATTAGTATCTGGTGAAATAGTTGTATATGATGTAGTTCAAATCAATGATGGTATAGAAACAGTTCTAAGACCTTCTCCAAAAACTACTACATACACTGACCCAGAAACAGGCTCAATTAAATTGTTATATAGTTATTTTGCCTTAGATGATTACAACAATCCTACAGGTTCTGATAAATATATAGAAATAAGAGCAAACAAAAATAAAGGTATTGAGTACGAATTAATATATTCTACTATTGACAATGAAGAAATAGCTTTAAAGAAAAAGATATATAAGATTGTAGGTAAAAGTAACTATGGCTACGAAAGATATATTCAAATAGTATTCGTAGACAAAGTCGCTGATACAGACGGATTGACATTTACCAACATCACTGCCCTATATCCTTCTGATGATACAGGCACAATGACATCACTTCCATTAAGTAGTGATGTAAAAACCAATGTAAACAAATTGGAATTAAGTTGGAAAGCATACAACACAACTAAAAACAATTATAGCGAACTTAGAGGCAACTTGATTTATGCTGACTATTATTTCAATGGCAACTTCATAAAAACAATTTATGATGATTCTAGCGAAACAAATAGTTTAACATTAACAACTGCCGGTATACATAAACTTAAATTGTACGACTTAGCTGGCAACTATCAAATATTTGGTGGTACCAACGAAATGACAATCAACTTAGTCAACAATGTATTATTTACAATTAATGACGAAGAACCAGTTGCAAATCGTATATTTAATGGCAATGTAACATTACAAATTACTAATAGATATTTGTACTACACTGATCCAACAATAACTGCTACAATGAATGGTGTTGCATTTACACCTGATAGAGTAGGAACAAGTTATTATGAATACAAGTTCTCAAATCACGGTTATTATGAAATTACTATTTCTACAAAGATAACTCAAAACGAATCTGTAACAACTAAGTATTGCTTCACAATAATCAATCCTAATATCGCATTACCTTGTTTCAGTGTTCCACAAAATTCCAACTTTACAATTATTCAAGTATTAAAACAAAATTCTGATATTACTCACACTCTTGAAAACTTTAACGAGTTGTGGATAAGCCCAGAAAGTTTGGGTACTGGCAATTACACTATTACCCTATCTCAATACAATGAAGCTTTAGGTAAAGATGTAGAGTTTAGCTTCCAAGTATGGGTAAACAACGAAATACCTTATGTATATAGTTCTATCCCATTTGGAACAGGTACTACAAAACAAATCACAATCACATATAACCCAAAAATAATCTATGACCAAATCGGTGTTGGATATATAGCAATTACTGGTATACCTTCAATCAGCATCAATGCTGATAGCCCTAACGAAATTACTACATTAACACTTACTCAAAATAGAGAGTACTGGATTCAAATATTTAGTGCTGACAACAAATTGATTAACTCTTACAAAGTAACTAAAAACGAACCACTTAATACAACTTCTATTATTATTATTGTTGTATCTTCAGTAGTAGTTGTTGCTTTGATTGTAGTATTTATTGTTATTAGAAGACACTTAAAGTTTAGATAAAAAAATAAAAAAGTTCTCTTACATAGAGAACTTTTTTTTATTACTAAAATAAGTTTAATTATTGTCAATTTTGACATATCAATATTAACACATATATTTATGTTATATATTATTAATAATTATTATATTAATATATATACATATTATATTATTTAAACTTTATATTTATATTATTTTGTTGGATTACTTTGTTTCACAATAATCTACTATAAATTTCAATTCATAATTTAAGAAATTTTTAATTTGTGGTTCACAATCCAAAGTGTCATAAATAACTAAAGTAATACCATTATTTTTTAAAGATTCTAAAGTCTTTAAAATTTCTTCTTGCACAACTTTATCCAATTTAACTTGAGTATCAATCTTCTCACACAATACGCCTTCTAAGGCTCTATAATAAGCTCCTAACGAGTTAATTGATATAGTTACTGTATTTGTCTTAGCAAGTACTTTTGCTCTGTTAAAAGCCATATTATAACAGCAATATATATCTTTATATAATTTAAATGGTGATGTTGTTGCGTATATCTTTGTATCAGTGCTTGTATGAACATTTTTATCATAAGCCGAAACATAAATATTGACACCATTATTTAAAGATTCAAATTCTTTTAAAGCATTATGTTCTGCATCTAAATACAAAACATTGTTACCCTTTTCAAATTGTTTATTGCCTACAACAATATGTTGTTCTGATGCTGTATTAGGCATATTGTCATTAACACTAATAATATTAGTTACCGAACGAGGTCTGTCAGCCATAACTTCTTTTGCATTAGCCACTACATAATCGCCAGATTTTAGATTGTATTTTCCAACAAACATTTCGTGAATAAATACATCTTTATCACTTGTTTCAAAATTGTTAACTCTAATTATTCCAAAACCATTATTATTGATTTCTACAAGACCACTAACTTGTTCTATCTCATTACAGCCATATTCAGCTGCAGGCATACCAGCAAACAAGTCTATGCTATCATAAGGTTTGTATTCAATATCGGATTCGGTTTCTAGGTCTTCTGGCATAAAAAATTCGACTAAAGATTTAACTTGTGAAGTACTCTTATTAGGTCTACCTTTTTTTGAAGGTGCAACATAAGGTTGTGCTTCGCCTTTTAATATTTGCATTGATTGACTAATCAAATCTTCCTTCTTTTTTGCAGTTGGACATTTAACGCCAATCTTTCTAGCCAAATCTCTTAGTTCGTGTATTCTAAGCGAACCTAAAGTTGTTTCGTCCCATTCGTAATTATTCATACATTTCTCCTATCCACCCATTATAACCAAATAACCATTGCTTGGCAACGAAAAATAATAATTTTAAATTATCAAATCTCCGGCATTTGTTTTTATAACTCTCATTATATTAACTTCTTCTCCTGTTGCAACATCAACATAAACATAATATGTGTAATCTTGCCATTTACATATAAATTCGTATGTTAAAGTTTCACCAGAAAACTTATTAGGTATCAATGCAAAGTTTCGTTCTATCACTGTTAGTGCTGGGCTTAAATTATTTTGCGCATCATCAAAAGTTATTTGATAATTACCCACACTTCTTTCTATATGATTATACCAATAATTCTTTCCTTCTAATGCTATAACTCCTGCACTTTTATCTACTTTAACTTTTACCAAATCTGGATAATATATTACCTTATTAATTATTGGAGCCAAGTTGATATATACAATATTACCATTTTCTGCATACCAAACTTGATGCATACTTTCGTATCCCAATTCTGTAGCAAAAACTTCTGCCATATTTATACATTGATTGATATCATATTTTTCAGTCTTACCATTGCTATACCCTGTAATATCAACTATTTTACCACCAGTTTTGCTTACTTGGACATATAAAGTACGATTGTCTGCTTTTACATTAAAATTGTATGTGTAAAAATCCCCATTACTTTCTCCCACATATTCTATTGTTTCTACATCTAACAATTTAAGTTGTTGTGCCACAATATCATAAGCGTCTTCCATACTTACTGTATTATCGCCAAGTCCTTTAATTTCTTTATTAATTATAGAATCAGCAAATGGTCCGTCATAAATAAGTGTTGGAACTTTAGAATTGTCACTAGAGATAAGTCCTGCATCAAATGAAGATTTATCTCCATTGTCAAAATCAACATCACTTAGTATCTTATAATCAAATTTTAAACTGGCAATATGATTGTTGTATGCAACTTTCAATTTTTGACTTTCAGTATGCAATTCTTTTATTTTTTCATAATCATAATCACTAAAGTCTTCATTGTTGTTTACTTTAGTAAGCAAACTATATACATAACCACCAAGTTTGTTGATGTAATCATTAACATCTTTTATTTTGTTATTGCTAATAGGCAACATAGACAAATTGTTGTTAGCCATTGTACAGTTGGAATAAATATTGGTTAAGACTTCTCTTTTTGTTGGAGTCGAATTAGTCGCAATCAACTTACTCATATCAACTTCAATATCATTTATGTTACTACTTAGTTCATAATAGTTGCGTTTGTACATATTCTCAAGTTGCGTAGCATAAGTGTTGGTTGTCACAATAAAAACTATTAGTGCTATCATCACACCCAACAATGTAACACCCAATGTTACTGACAATGTTATTATTATACCTTTATTATTCATACTCTCTCCCTATATGCAAAAAATATGTCCACCAATAGTTACTGTTTGAGTACGGGACCATATCCAACTAGAAGTAGCTGTGTTGGGATTGAAGTAATACAAACTTCCATAACTTGGGTCCCAACCACTAAGTGCATCTTGTGCAGCTTGATAAGCTTCGGCATCTGGTTCTAGATTAATTTGTCCATCATGCACAGCAGTAAACGCCCACGGCTGATATATTACACCATAGATTGTATTAGGAAAATCAGGACTAGCAACTCTATTAAGTATTACAGCTCCAACTGCCACTTTACCTACATATATCTCTCCTCTAGCTTCAGCGTGAATACACTTAGCCAATAAGTACAAATCATTAGAGTTTTGAGAGTTAAGACTAACGCCTATTGCCTGTGCTGTAGCATAATCAACTTCACCAGTTTCGGCTATACCGTGTACCCTTTGAAAGTATCGTACAGCTTGTTGAGTCGCATAATCATTAGTGCCATTGATAGCACCATCATAATAGCCCCAATCTTTCAATCTTCTTTGAACTTCATACATATCTGGAGCATAAGCACTTACTTCCATAACAGAACTTTTAAAAAATGTATTATATATACAAAATCCAATTATACTTAATACAGAAATACAAATCATCATAATTGGAATTAACAATCTTTTTACCATAAACACTCCTTTTTTGTTAATTGTTGACCACTTTTTGACAATTAATCAAAGAATTTGCGTATTATCTCCAACAATTTGCTTTTATACACAATGTTGTTGGTATCCAATTGTTTAGCTTCAACAAAGCACAATGGAGGATATACAACACACCACCAGTTATCCCCTATAGCTTCTCCCAATTCAACAATGATAGCATCATAAAAGTTGGATTCTAACACATATTCTCCATACGCTCTAGTTGGAAAATATTCTTCATTAAGACTGACTTTAGATGTATAACTAAAACCATTGTCACTTAATATATCATCACAGATATTTTCCATATCTTTTTTATGAGTTTCTACCATATCAACAACGCTATCAAAACTTTCACATTCTACCACCAATGGAGTTAAATATTTTACCAATTCATCTTTTATTTTGTACTTTATATTCTGATCAGTTGTTAGATTACTATTTGCTCTTATATGTATACGAAGGTATTGTTCTTGACTAGATGATTGATTATTGCATGCACATAGCATAGTTGCAGACAAAATCATTACTAATAGCATTATTATTTTCTTCACTTTCCTCACTCCAATAATTTATTATTTAAGTCTTCTCAAATCAAATAGCATATAAGCAACAATAATTGTAGAAAAAAGTGTTTTAATTGATAATTTTAAGTTATAGATATCATAATAACCAATATTACATATTTACAATCACTTCTAATTATTTAGATACCCTTGTTATCTTTTATACATATATCTTTTTCTAAAAAAAATAATAGATAAAAAATAAAAAAGGACTAAAGCTTATGCTTTAGCCTTTTTGGTAGATTAATGGCGATAACTAATTAAAATAAAACTTCTTTTTGTCTATAAACAACCAACTTTTCTCCTCCAACCAATGGAAGTTCTACATTAGGATTTTGTTCTAATAGACTATCAGGATTAATATTTAGCAATTTTGAAATTTCCCAAATTGTTTCATTAGGTTTAACAATATATATTGTCAACACACTCATATTATCTTGTTTTTCTTCGGTTTCGGTAATATCAGTGATTACAGCTTCTGGACTAACAGTATATAAGTCAGCATATACAAACAATGTTGCACTTACTTCTATATCCTTACCACGCTTAGCTTTTGCTGTTATTTCGCCCAACGAAACATTAACAATAGGAGTATAATCATAATCGCCTTCTACATTTTCTTTTAGCGAGAATGGCATTTCAACTAACATTGAATATGTATTATTGGTTTCTTTATTAAGATACAATACAGTAGTACTTGCGACACCTTCTAGTGTAAGCATACCATCATCAACAAATGTTGAAGCTACTGTAACAGTATTGCAACAAGTACCCAATACTTCATCTATAGCATTATCTTCACTTTCAACACTTCCAGACACTTTACTTTCAAAATTTAAATGTCCACCACATACTAAAGTATTAAATGACTCAGTGCAAACTTTTAAATAATTGTCAGTTGAGAACGCATCATCAACAACTTCAAGTTCGTTAGGATTGAAAGCATAACCTGTATATTCATAAGGAATATTAAGATTGACTACAGCAAAATCAGTATCAATGTTAGTTGTTATCTTTATATCAGAATTATTGATATCAAGCATACTTTGGATACAACTTGTTTCTAATAATTGTTCTAAAGCAACTTCTTGACTAAAATCTACTTTTACTTGTTGAGTTCTTAAAACATTTTGTTCGCCACTTGTTACATAGCAAATATCAATATTAGCACCACCTGCTACCACTGCATATTTTTCCATAGCAGTAACACTTTCAATATATGGAGAACAAGAAACTTCCAACACTCTTAGCACATTGTCTTTGATTTCTATATCATAATTATTTTCAAATTTGTTGTTTAATGCACCTATATAATTATATGTTTTTAGATTAGTAGTATTGGTATATACATTATCTCCATTTACATAAGTAAGCGCATTAAGTTCGACACTTTTAATAATTTCTACAGTAATTTCGACAATAGCTACAACTTTTATATCATTGCCATTAATAGTAGTATTGACATCTACTACACTACTAGTAACAATAGGTGTTGAACCTGAGCACATAGCATCACTATAATATTTTTCTTTAAAATCTGCAGTATAATCTAGTCCATTGCTTTCGCCCTGTGCATTTTCATATATAACTTGAAAATTTACATTGCCACTAAAATTGATATCTTTATCAACTGCTTCACTATATGTAATAAAACTTTTGGCATTGGCACACAAAACTTTTCTAATTTCGCTTTCATCATTTGCAGGTAGTCTACATTCAATAACTGCTTGGGTCACACCAAGTTTAATTCGTTCGGAACTAACTACCCTTTCAAACTTTGGTTCTATCGCCATAAATAATCCCCCGATTTTTGTTTTAACATTAACATTCTACTTAACTAATAAAAAAAATATGACAACTTTTTAAAAGTTATCACATTTTATTTTTTTGTTTTGTCTTATTATTGAATTGTTTTGTAACTTATATCTCCACACAATACATCATTATATGAAAAGCTTGTACGCTCTAAGTCAACATTTTCCATAGGCTTAATTATAAACATACTAGGATAAACATTTTCTATTATCCCACAAAATTTAACTATCTTCTTTCTTCCCTTATTAACAGTAAGTCTTATATCTTTACCTTTAAGGTTCATTATTTCTTCTTTTACATTTTGTAATTTTTCTGCACTTGATATCAATATTATTCCACCTTCAATTTTGTATTAATACTATTATTGCCCAAAAATAAAAAAATATTACATTGACATCAATATAACAAAAAAACACTCAACCATAAGGTTAAGTGTTTAAGATATTATTCTTCGTCGTCTTCGTCTTCTTTATCGTCATCTTCGTCTTTGTAGTCGTCTTCATCTTCTTCGTCTTCATCATAATCTGAATCGTCCATATCCAAATCAATGTCATCAAGATCATCATCAAGTTCTTCGTCAAGATCTTCTACATCATCAAAGTCGTCTTTAAAGTCAGCATCTAAGTCTTTTGCAAATGTTGAATCAAGTTCTTCATCGATTTCTTCTTCATCGTCATTAGTTGGCAACAAGTCAAGATCATCATCTTCATCATCTTTATCAACATATTCACGCCAGTCTGGTTCTTCATCTTCTTTATTGATAGCCAAACTTTCTTCTAAGCAAGATGCACACATTGTTTCGCCTTCATTAATATAATTAACATGACAAACAGGACATAGTTCTAGTTCGTCATCATATATTTCCAAATCGTCATCATCAATAGCGCCAGCTTTCATTTCCTGTTTGCAAACATCACAATATTTGTCTTTTTTCAAAATATAATTAAGTTCACATCTTGGACATTTTATATAGGTTTGTTTTTTAACCATAATTCCATGTTCTCCTAATAAATATTAGTGTTTAATAAGTATATGCAAGCACATCTCATTAACGCTAATATATTATAATTAGATATTATGGTCTTGTAAACAATTTTTAATCATAAATTTGGACTAATCTTACAAAAATATTATGCTCCTTCAATCAACATTTTATCTGCAACTAGTGCTATAAATTCGCCATTTGTTGGTTTTTCATTGTTAGAATATACTCTAATACCAAATAAAGCATTAATATTTTCAATCTTTCCTCTGTTCCAAGCAACTTCAATAGCGTGTCTAATTGCTCTTTCAACTTTTGATGCTGTTGTTTCAAATCTTTCAGCGATGCTTGGATACAACTTTTTTGTAATGCTATTGATAATTTCTGGATTGTCAATAGCCATTTTTATTGCTTCACGCAAGAATTGATAACCTTTAATATGTGCTGGTATACCAACAGTTATAAATATATTGGTTATCTTTTCTTCCAATTGTCTATTCCTAGGTTTAACACTTTTTATATCATTATTTTGTTTTTCTACCATAATTGGTGTATTTTTAAGTTCGTTTACTCTTTGTTTTAACAAATTAACATCACAAGGTTTTATCATATAATAATCAGCACCATATTGTAATGCTTTATTAATAAAGTTGTCATTGCTTAGTGCAGACAACACCAAAATTTTTGGTTTGTTGGCCAGACCTTGCTTGTTGATAGCTTCCATAAATTCGTATCCATCAATATTAGGTAAAACTATATCTGTGATGATAACATCAACTTCATTATCCTTTATATAATTAAGTGCTGATATTGCGTCTGAAAAATCAGCGACTATTTTTACTTCTTCCCCCATTTGTTGTTTGATACTTGTACGCATTTGTTCGTTGTTGTCTACAAGCACAATCTTTGTTTGTTCAAAATTTCCCATTATTATCTCCATAAATATTTATTGTTCCACTTTTTCGCCTCAGTGAACAATAAAAATTATAGCATTGCCAAACTGTATCTCCATATAAATAGTTGCAAATATTTTGAAACATAACAGTGATAAAAAATGTATTTACATATAAATTGTCGAAAATATTTAATATTTAATTTAAATCGCAATCTTTTATAAGAAAAAATAGGTTTATATACAAAAAAAATGGATTTTTAATAACTATAAGAAAATTTAATAATAAAGCCATTTTTATATAGTTTTAAATACCACATTGTAAAAATTATACTTATTTTTTAATATCATAGGTTTTATTAATATTTTGTATCCAACATAGTTTTATAACTTTAGTATTAATACACCCTTAAACCATAATACAATACATTAATCGCATTAATTGCTTACTAATATTAAGTTAGACCAACTGCTGACAACTTCCGATGTTATTAATTATTTTACATATACAATCGACCTAAATTTACAAATAAAGTTATAATCACCCATTGTATATTAAACTTTTACACGAATTATTAATATAAAATATATGTATCAATTTTTACATATTGGAGGAACAATGACAACATTTAAAAAGACCATAGTACTCAACAACTCCCAAAACAATAATTTTAATGGAAGTGCAATATTGACTTTGGCGAAAGACGGCAATAGTACTTATGGAACATTAAAGACCTTTAACATCACAAGCAAACCCAATCTAGTATTAGGACTTGCACAAAACAACAAACAAGTATTTAAACAAAATATAAATTTAATCAACAATAACACATACAATTTTAAATTAAATAATATTGACCTAAACGAAAATATTAGTTGTGTATTGGTTGAAGATGAACCTACAAAGGTAATTCCACTTATTTGGGGTAGCGATAGCAAGAACGAATTGAAAAACGAAATTGTCGACAATCTTAATATTTTAAAACAAGACAACAAAACAACTATAAACGAAAAATATGAAAAAAGTATTGATTTAAGTCCAATGTTTGACGACAAAATTAATTCGTTTAATTCTAGTGCCAACGAAGACATCAATGAAGATTTGTTTGAAACTTCTGATGAAGAACTAGAAGACACAATCAATGAAAATATCACTGACGATATTTTTGAACCATACTCAGAGCCTACCCCTGCCTATCCACAAAAAGGCGAAGGAATATCAAAAGTACTAACTTCAAAAAATATTATTGACCAAGAAATGGAAAACACAATACTACCTGACAATAGTACTTTTTATGAAGCTATAAGCGAACAAGTGGAAGATTTGTTTAACAAATACCCTGCTGAAACCAACTTAGAATCTCTTATTCCTAACAGCAAATGGGTAAAAATAGACTATGAAAACAATGGTAACTATTATGTTTTAGGATTGATATATGAAGATATTACTCTTAAATATATTTGTTATGGTGTACCGGGGCAATACAGCGAAATAGCTCCTAATGGTCTAGATACTTATAGTCAATGGCTTCCTACTGACATCAACAATCCTACAGAAGAAGGTTATTGGGTTATGTACCAAGATGCAATGACTGGCGAAAGTATAGAAGTAGACGCTATTTAGTTGTTATATTTTATTTAAATATTAAACATCATTAATTGCTATGATTGAGTACAATCTAGCAATTTTTTATTAAATGTAATATTTTTGATACAGATTTTTAATAATCTTAAAAAAAATAATTATCAAATATTGATTAATATTAATAAAATGGAGTTTTAAATGGTTTATATATATAAATTAAAGTAAATAATTGTTACAAAATAAATGATTTTTTTTTGATTTACTGCTAAAATAGAATGGCTTAGTTTTAGCATATTAATTGACTATATATATTTATTTTGATAATATCTATTGTAGTTAAAATATATTAATTTCGGAGAAGAAATGAAAAAGTTTTTATTATTAGTATTAACATTATTTTTATCCACAACAGTTTTGCTTACAGGTTGTGATAAAAAAGGACTAAAAGACAATCCTAATACAGACGACCCTGTTACATCTAATGGTGGTATGGCTGTTGTAAAAGGCGATTATTTGTACTATGTCAATGGATTTAAGACATACCAAAATCTAGAAAAAGACAAAGACAATGTATGGGGCAAACAATTATTTGGTGCTATATACAGAGTTAAAATGACCAACAATGTTATTGCTCATACTGATGAAGGTTTTCTAGAAAAATCAGAAGTTGTCGTTCCACAAATCGTAGGTACAGAAAATGCTTGTTTCTATATATTTGGTGATTATATTTATTATGCTACACCTAATATGCAAAAAGACGAATACGGCAATCTACTAAATGCTAGAAGCAATATTTGTAGAGTTAATATCAATGGCACAGGCAACAAAGTATTATACACTACTGACCAAACATTAACTTCTACCAACTGGACTATGTACGAACTTGATGATACTGTATATGTAGTTATGCTTGACGGCAACAAAGTTGTATCAATCAATGCCAATGCTAAAAAACCTACAACTATAGTTATGACATCTTCTGCTACATCAGCAGGACTTATCAAAACAGACAAATACATTCCTGCAGACAAGATTGCTAACAAAACATTAGATGGTATCAACAATTATGTATATTATACTCGTGCTATCACTGAAGATGACAATCTTGGCAACTTAGGTGGCAACATCTTAGCTAGAGTTAAACTTGGTGATACAAAAGAAGAAATAGTAGCTTCTAACGGTAACACATATACAATTACTGATGCTAAAAATAATAGTTTGTATTATACTCGTACAACTTCTACAAACTCAGATATATCTGTACTTTGCAAATACGAATTAAGCAGTGAAAAAACTTTTGTTGCTAGCAAAGAAACTGAAATATCTAGAGGAAGTTATTCTTCAACATTAATTCTTAACCAAGACACAACACAATATATCGGTAACGAAATAGTTACTATTGATAGTTCTAACAACATTAATTTAGTTACAGTTATCAATAAAAAACAAGAAATTAAAACCATTTATACTGGTTCTGCAACTGTATCTCCTATTGGATTATATGGTTCTACCCTATTCTTTACAGAAAACGGTGCAATAATGTACATTGATGTTACTGCTGTCAACCCAGAAGCAAAGACAGTAGAAACAGATAGCAAGACAATCAAAACATCAGATACTTTCTTTGACTATGACGGAAGAAATGTATATTTCTACTCTGCTTATACTCCAGAAGGTGCAAGTGATGCTAACTACTATCTAAATCGTACAGACTTACAAGCTAGTGATGTTAAATCAGAATTTGTTGGTGTATTTGCTGAAGGTCACACTCCTGAAAAACCAGAATCTGATGATACAACTACCGAAACAGAACCTTGGATTAAATAATAAAAATTAATAAGATAAAAAAATAATATGCAGTTTTGCATATTATTTTTTTTACATCTTTATTTTTTACATCTTTATTTCTTTATTAATAAGTATTTAATATAGTTAACTAAATTGTATTTAATTAAAACAATAAATTGCTCAATTCTACAAATTGTTGTGGAGTAAGTGTTTCGCCACGGACTCCAATAGGGATATTAAGAGTAGCAAAAGCGTTTTCAATTGTTTCTTTATCAAAACCAAACGAACTTTTTAGGTTATTAACTAAAGTCTTTCTTCTCATATGAAATGCACATTTAACAAGTTTGCTAAAGTTGTCATAACTCTTTATGTTGTATTTGTTTTTGTCAAAATCAATCCTTACAACTGCACTATCTACATTGGGTGCAGGTATAAACATATTTCGTTTAACTATGCGAGTAACCTTAGTATTGGCAACAGCATTAATAACGGCTGTAATAGCCCCATATTGGGCTGTATTGGCATTGGCACATAATCTATCAGCAACTTCTTTTTGTACCATAATAACCATACTTTTAAGTCGAGTGGCATTCTCTAAAAACTTAAATATAATAGGCGTTGTAATGTAATATGGAAGATTGGCAATCATAACATAATCGTCTTCAAAATTACTTTCAATGTTTTCCATACTTTCTTTCATTATATCTCTAAATATAACTTGAGCATTGTTTACCATTGAAAGGTTTTCAGATATAACTGGCATTAAATTGGTATCAATTTCAAAACTTACTACTTTTTTACTACTCATAGCAATTTCTTTAGTAAGAGTGCCTGCACCAGTACCAATCTCCAAAACTTCAGTATACTCATTGATACCTGCATCATTAACTATTGCTTTTAACAAGTTAGTATCAAAAATAAAGTTTTGACCAAAATTTTTATTAAATTTTATATTTTGTTTTTGTTCCATATTATCCTTTTACTTTTTTAAACAAATCTAAAATATTTTTCTCATTAGCGTTGATTATGTCTTCAGTAGACATATTTTTGTATTCAGCAATTTTTTCTGCCACATATTTAACATATTTTGGTTGATTGCGTTCTTTTCCACGCAAAGGTTCTGGAGTTAAATATGGACTATCTGTTTCTAGCAATATATCATTAATATCAACAGTTTCCAATAGTTTTGGAGCATTTTTAGAATTTTTAAATGTTATAGCTCCACCAAATGAAAATTTAAATCCCAAACCTTTTAAGATTTTATAACTTTCAATACTTTCATTAAAACAATGTATTATTCCACCATTGTTAAGGTATTGTTGGTTGGCTTTCAACAATTCAATCAAATCACCAATAGCATCTCTTACATGTATTATTATAGGCAATTTAAGTTGGTCTGCCAGTTTAATCTGGTCAATCAATACTTCTTTTTGAAGTTGTTTGTTGTCTATACCATAATGATAATCTAACCCAATCTCTCCTATGCCAATCACTTTTGGGTTGTCTGCATTGTCTATAATATATTGTTTAAATTCTTCGTTATAACTTGCACAATCTTCAGGGTGCATACCAATAATTGCATAAACTGTGTCATATTTGTTGGCAAGTTCTACTGCTCTTTTACTTGAAATAAAATCATAACCTACAACAAAAACTCGTAGTAGGTTATCATTTTCAAAATTATTAATATAAGTTGATGCATTGTCATAAAAGTAATCATCATTAAGATGACAATGTGTATCTGTCAATTTCATTAGCTTACTTCACATCCATCTTTAAATTGTGATATTGGGCTTATTAAACTCAAATCATTAGTTTTTTCATCAAAAGCACAAAGTATCATACCTTCACTTACAATACCTTTTAACTTTCTTGGTGCTAAGTTAGTAACAACTACTACTTGTCTACCAATAATATCTTCAGGTTTGTATGTCTTAGCTATACCACTAACTATTGTACGAGTTTCATCGCCCAATTTAACGGTATTTTTAAGTAGTTTTTCACTACCTTCTACTTTTTCACTATTAAGGATAGTACCAACTTTTAATTCTACTTTTTCAAAAGCGTCAAAATCAATAATTGGTTTTTTATTGTCCACAACTTCTTCTTTGTTTTCTACTTTTTGATTTTCCAATTGATATTCCTTTAATTGTTTTTCTTTAATAACTTCTGCTTTTTTCAAAACTTCTTTTATATCTAATCTTGGGAACAAAACTTCTGGAGCGTCTGTAACACGATATTCTGGTTGATATCCAAATGTAGAAATATTGTCCAAAGTTCTAAGTGGTGCGCCCATCATTGTAGCTACTTTATCAGCAGTTGTAGGCATATATGGTTTAAGTAATGTAGTACCAACCATAATAGCTTCGCATAGATTATATAGCACAGCATTAAGTCTTTCAGTGTTACCTTCTTTAGCTAGCACCCAAGGACAAGTTTCGTCAATGTATTTGTTTGCTCTTCTAAAGATACTCATAACTTCACTTATAGAATCAGATATTCTTAAATTGTCTATTTTTTCTTCAACTTTAGCATAAGCATTTTTAACTACTTCTTTCAATGAATTGTCAACATCTTCATTGCTTTCAGCTTTAACAACTTTGCCACCAAAATACTTATTGGTCATTGCAATAGTACGACTTACCAAATTACCATATACATTAGCCAAGTCAGAATTTATCTTATCGGTCAACATCTCCCAACCAACAGTACCATCATTGTCAAAACTCATTTCGTTTAAGACATAGTATCTTACTGCATCAGCTCCAAATACTTCAGCCAAATCATCAAAGTACATTACATTACCTTTAGATTTGCTCATCTTTTCGCCGTCTTGCAACAACCAACCGTGTCCATATACTTTCTTAGGTAATGGAAGACCAAGAGCCATTAGGAATATTGGCCAATAAATAATATGGAATCTTACAATATCCTTACCGATTACATGTAAATCTGCAGGCCAGAATTTTTTAAAGTTGTCTTTATGATTGCCGTCAACATCATAACCAATACCAGTAATATAGTTGGTTAGAGCATCTAGCCAAACATATATAACATGTTTTGGGTCAAATGTTACTGGAATACCCCATTTAAAACTTGTACGAGATACACACAAATCTTGCAAACCTTTATTGATAAAGTTGTTTACCATTTCATTTTTTCTAGAAACAGGTTGTACAAAATCTGGATGAGAATTGTAATATTCTACCAATCTATCAGCATATTTGCTCATTCTAAAGAAATATGCTTCTTCTTTTGCTTTTTTAACTTCTCTACCACAATCAGGGCACTTACCATCTACAAGTTGAGATTCTGTCCAGAAAGACTCACAAGGAGTACAATACATACCTTCATAACTACCCTTGTATATATCTCCTTGGTCATACAATTTTTTAAATATTTTTTGTACTTGTTTTTCGTGGTCTTCATCAGTAGTACGAATAAATCTAGAATAAGAAATATTAGCTTTATCCCAAAGGTCTTTTATATTTCCTGCTACATCATCTACAAATTGTTTTGGTGTAACACCTTTAGCCAAAGCTTTTTCTTCTATCTTTTGTCCGTGTTCATCAGTTCCTGTTTGGAAAAACACATTGTATCCTTGAAAACGCTTAAATCTTGCAATACTATCTGTCAAAATTATTTCGTAAATATTGCCTATATGAGGCTTACCAGATGTATACGCAATAGCTGTTGTAATATAATAATCTTTCATATATCAATTTCCTTTTATAATGCTAGGTTTATTGTAACACAAATTAAACATAATTGTAAATTTAATTTAGTCCTACTTAAAGCATAATATTGGTCTTCTCATCATAAAAATATGTAATAAAGGAGCAGATATGAATATAGTATGGACAAGCTTTGTAATAATAGGATTGGGGATATTATTATTTAAAAATGTTGATGTGGCTTTTGCAACTATGTTGAGTGGTTCAGAAAAAGCAATTGCACTTACTTTAAAGTTATGGGCAATATATGCAGTATGGCTGGGTGTATTAAAGATAGTTGAAGACACTGGACTTAATCACAAAATAAGCAGACTTTTAGACCCAATAATCAACAAATTGTTTGGGAAGACAGATACCGAAACAAAAAATCAAATTGCAATCAATATTACTTCCAACTTACTTGGAATGGGAAATGCTTGTACTCCAAGTGGGATAAAAGCATTAAAAGGTCTTGATAAAGGTAGCAATATCGCTACTAGTGCAATGATAATGCTTATGATACTCAACACATCTAGTCTTCAACTTTTGCCAACTACAGTTATAGGACTAAGAGTAACACACGGAAGTTTAAATCCTAATGACATAATAATACCTACCCTTATCGCAACTTTTGCTAGTACATTTTCTGGGATATTATTATGTAAACTTTGTGAAAAAATAAAACTAAAATTAAATAAAAAGAAAAGGTCTTCTAGTATAGACAATATGGGTAATGTATATGCAAATAAGTAATTATGTTATACCAGTGCTGATAATATTATTAATCATATATTCTATTATCAAACGCAATAATACATATTCAAGTTTTGTATACGGAGCAAAAACAAGTTTTGATTTAGTACTAACAAGTTTTCCATACTTAGTAGCTATATTTATTGCTGTCGAACTATTTTCGGTTAGTGGTCTTAACAATATTTTTGTAACAATACTATCTCCTATTTTTAAATTACTTGGTATCCCTACCGAACTTACACAATTAATAATTTTAAAACCACTTACTGGTTGTGGTAGTCTTGCTGCATTAGAAAATATTTTTACAACTTATGGTGTCGATAGTTATATTGCTAGAGCTGGTTGTGCTATTGCTGGAAGTAGCGAAGCAATATTTTATATAACAGCAGTTTATTTTTCCCAAACAAAAGTCAAAAAATTTTCTTATGGTATCCCAGTTGCTATTATTAGTAATCTTATAGGTGTCATAGTCGCTTGCCTAATATGTAAAGTATTGTAATATTGCACTGAGCTTAAATTATTATTAATAAATTAAACCCATAATAAAAATATAATTTTATCAATATTTTTTCAAAAGGGGTCTTCCAAAAGTCGTAATAATGTGCTATCATATATAATATGAAAATAGCAGTTGATATAGACAATACTCTATTTACTTGTCATTCTGTAGTATATAGAGTTCTTAATAAATCTCAAAAAGTTGGCAAGCCTAGTGCCAAAAATCTTACATACAAAACTGTCGGTCCAGATTCAAAAACCAACAGTAGCTTTTTTAAGTTTGTATTTCCTATGTTCAATCCTAAAAAATATGAAGCATTTGATGACGCTATGACAACACTTGATAAGTGGCAAAGATTGGGACACGAAGTTACTTTACTTACCAACCGTCCAAGCAAAATATCTTTTATGAAAAAAGCAACAGTTGAACTTCTAGATTATTTTGATGTTCCATTTGACACACTTGTAATGGGTTGTAAAAACAAACATTTGTTTTGTGAAGAATTTGGTATATCTGTACTTGTAGATGACAACAAACAAAATTGTAAGAATGTCAATCACAAAGGTATTGTAGCAATCAATTTTAATCCTAAAAACAAAAACTCTCAAGACGGTCTATTGTATAAAGCAAATAGTTGGAAAAACATAGACTTGTTTGTGGATATGTTGGAATACAACTTAACTCGTCACGCACCTTTTACAAATACAAAACTTCAACAAAGAAAACAATCTTTCATTGATAAATTTGAAAAAGCTAAGAAAAACTATTATGATGAAATTATTTATTCTAAGCATTATTTGGCAAAGCATTTTATGATACCAGAATCTACTAATCAAGCCATTGAAAAATCAACATATAAGATAAGTAAAGAAGCAATAGAAAAAGCAAAAGAAGAATTAAAAAATAGAGAAAAACAAAACAATAATAATGATAACGAATTAAACAAATAAAAAAGACTATCTTAAAAATAGTCTTTTTTTATTATTAATTTATGTCATTTTAGACTTATAAATCTATAGCTTCTTTATACACAATTTGTTTCTTTATATTTCTATCGGCACATACATATTTTATTGCGTCTTGTTTGCTTGCACCCAAATTGATGTAATGTAAAAGATGTTCTTTAATGCTTAAATCATTAAGTTTGTTATCATCTTTTTTATTGTCTACTATCAACACAAACTCGCCTCTAGTATCTCCGTGATATCCTTCAGCTAATGTTGTAAAAATCTTTTCTTCATACATTTTTGTAAGTTCTCGTACAACACATACGGGTTTATTGCCAAAAACCTTATACAATGAGTCAAAATACTTATCAATATCGTGGCAAGACATATAAAATATCAAACTACCATAATATTCTTTATATTGCATTAGCATATTGTTGCGTTCGTTTAATTTGTCTGGTAAAAAACCTACAAATGTAAATGGAGTATCAAATCCACTAAGTATAAAAGCATTAATCAATGCCGATGGTCCTGACACTACAGTATATTCAAGGTTGTACTTTATACACTCCCTAACTATCACATTACCTGGGTCAGAAATACCCGGCATACCAGCATCAGAAATAAGTGCAATATTTTTACCATTTTGTAAGTCTTTAATGATTGCATCAACACTTTCTCTTTCATTAAATTTGTGATAACTTTTCAATGGCTTTTTTATATCATAGTGGTTAAGCAACACCGAACTAGTACGAGTATCTTCACACAAGATATAATCTGCATTGTTTAATATCTCTATAGCATATTGAGTTATTTCTTTTAAATTACCTATAGGTGTACCAACTAAATATAACATACTAAACTTGGATACTTACTCCACTCCTTCCGTCTTTTTTACCTTCTACCAATATCACATTAGCACCTTTTATGCTATGTCTAATTTTTATTGTTTTTGGTTCGATATTATACTTTCTCATATAGCACAACAAATCAACCAATCTTTCTTCTTTATTGACTGTATAAAATCTACCACCAGATTTTAAAAGTTTGCTTGCTTCTTTTACAATCTCTTCTAGTGTTACTGTTATTTCGTGCTTGCAAATAGCTATTTCTTTTTTCTTAGATACTTCTCCACCATTACTTATCTTATATGGTGGATTGCAAACTACTACTTCATATCCGCCACCAATTTGTTTGTGGATATCTTGAAGTGGTGCATTGACAACTTTTATATTTTCCAAATGATTGTACTCTATACTACGCTGACTCATAGAAGCTAACTTAGATTGTAACTCAACAAGTATTACTTCTTTTGCATTGGTCTTTGCTTGTGCAAGTATACCAATAACTCCACTACCACTACACAAATCCACTATTCTATCTTTACTTCCTGCTCTAATAAAATTGCACAATTCGATAGCGTCAGATGTAAAACAATACAAATCTGGATTTTGGATTATGTAAAGATTATTAAATTGTAAATCATCTAATCTCTCATTTTCTTGAAGCATCTTTTTTGAAAAACTTTTTAAATTTCCTTTTCTTATCTTTTCTTTGTGTATTTTTGTTTTCTTCTACTTTGTTTGTTTGATTCTCATTATTTTCTTTAACAGTTTCTACAACTTCTGTATCTATTGAATCATTCTTTCTTGGCATATAGCTATATGGGCTATGTGTCTTCTCATCACTTTCCATAACATAGTTGGTTGTATCTTCTTTTTCTGACACATAAGAATATCCATCAAAACTTAAATCTTTTAGTGGATATTTTTTAATTATTGCGTCATCACTATCCAACTTAACATCACAAATAAGTTTAAGTAGATTGTTATATACTACTGTACCCATACCATCAGGTGTCTTTACTTTACTATTAACCTTAGGCATAACTTTTTGACTTTCAGCATATACTTCGTTTTCATAACTTAGACAACACATCAATCTTCCACATACACCACTAATTTTAGTTGGGTTAAGACTTAAGTCTTGTGTCTTTGCCATTTTGATAGATACTTTATCAAAATTGTTAAGATATCTTGAACAACAACATACTTGACCACAACAGCCTATACCACCTATAGTTTTTGCTTGATCTCTTATACCAATTTGTTTAAGTTCGATACGACTCTTCAATTTGCTAGCAAGGTCTTTAACCAATTCTCTAAAATCTACTCTATCTTCACATACATAAGATATAACAATTTTTTGTCCATCTAAAGTAAACTCACAATCGACCAATTTCATATCAAGTGAATACTTGTCTACAAGTTCTTTAGTTACTTTCATAACATCATTGCGTTTGGACTCTAGTTTTGCCATTGTTTTTATATCATTGTCTGTAGCTAGTCTAACCACATTGGTAAGTGGTGCAACTAATTGTGCTTCATCAATATCTGTCACAGGACTAACAACTGTTGCTATTGTATTGCCATTAGGAGTTTCGACTACTGCTTTATCACCAACATTAAGTTGTAAACCATTAGGTGAAAAATAATATAATTTACAATTATTTTTAAATCTTATTCCTACTACTTCCATTTATGTTTAACCTCCAACATTGTTATCAACAATCCGTCAATAACAATATTTGCATTGCAATTACTATCAAGTTTGGTTAAAGCGTCCAATACTTTTGCATAAGTAAGTTTTAAAGCTTTAACACTAAAATTGGAATTTTTATAATCTACTATTCTTGCTTTATCGTGGACTCTATCTTCCAATCCACTCTTTACATATAAGACATCTAAAAGCACAAGACTAAGTTCGTCCAAAACTTCTACAAGTCTATCTTTATATTCTAGTATCTTGCTACTATAACGCAAAATTTCGCCACTATCTTTCAAGTTAATTATAGTATCAAAACATAGTTGTTTTATTTTTGCAAAATCTTCATCATTAACAATCTTTAACGCTTTAGTCAAATTGCCTTGACTAGACATAACATAAGTATCCATAGACTTTGCTCTAATGCTACTATTTTTCAAAATAAATGCTTCTACACTAGCATTGTCCAACAATGGAACATTGACTGTCTTTGCTCTACTCTTAATAGTATTAAGTATCCCTGCAGGATTGGTTGAAGTCAAAATAAACATACTAGTTGCTGGTGGTTCTTCCAATGTCTTCAACAATTTGTTTTGAGCTTGGTTGGTAGATACATCAATGCTATTAATAATAAATATTTTTTTATTAGCTTCCAATGGATAGATATAAGCTTTATCTACTATCTCATTGACATCTTCAACAACTAGTCCTTTCTTTGTGTCTTTAGGATATATCAACACATCACTATGTATGTCTTTATCTATCTTATTAACTACAACTTCTTCTCTAGAACCTTGAGTTATAATATCTTTAGCTATCTCTTTAGCAAGATACTCAAGATATATTTGGTCTTGACCACACAAAAGATAAGCATGATTAACCATGTTTTCTTTCATATCTGTATTAATAATTTCTTTAACTATACTCTTGGTATATAAATTACAAAAATCCATCAGTAGTATTTTAGCACAAATATATTTAATCACCAAATAATAAGCTATTTTAGACCAAAATACTTTTAAATTTAATACTAAATACTTTTTTATTTATTATTCATTTTGTCAAATTTATTTAATTTGTTACAATAAGATTACTAACAAAAGATTTTGGGGGTTATATGTTAAAACTTAATAAAAAACGCACATTTTATATTGGGTTTTCATTCTTCACAATTTTGATGTTGTGGCAAGTATACAACTACTATTGTCCAATGTTTTTGGAAGAATTGCTTAACTCAACTTTTGGACAAGGCGACTACAATTACCTTATCGGTATAATAATGGCACTTGACAATATCTTGGCATTGTTTATGTTACCATTGTTTGGAGCTTTATCCGACAAAACAAAAAGCAAACTAGGAAAGCGTATGCCATACATTATAGCAGGTACACTTGTATCACTAGTTGCATTCCCTTTTATTTCATTTTTATATATCAAAAATAGTTTTATAGGTGTTGTACTTCTTATGGCACTAATACTTATAGCTATGAACATATATAGAAGTCCAAGTGTTGCACTTATGCCAGATGTAACACCTAAGCCACTTAGATCCAACGCTAATGCAATAATCAACTTTGTTGGATACATTGGTGCAATTATTGGCTCAGTACTTACAATGATATTTACTAAAAAACAAGCAGATGGTGTAAGTCTTGTTAGAGAAGTAACAATTTGGCCATTTTTAATAGTAAGTTTCTTTATGCTTGT
This sequence comes from uncultured Clostridia bacterium, assembly GCA_934746645.1. Lineage (GTDB taxonomy): Bacteria > Bacillota > Clostridia > Christensenellales > UBA1242 > UBA6345. The sequence continues at coordinate 23,694 of CAKVFE010000003.1, read as the reverse complement.
TGCTCTTATTGTATTAGTATTAAAAGTAAAAGAGAACAAAATTATTGAAGAAATGGCAGACCAAATGGCTGAAGGCGAAAAACTTAGTGAAACTGAAGAAGCCATAACTGATGATAAACCACTAGGTAAAGTAGACAAACGCAACCTATGGTTATTAATATTTAGTGTATTCTTATGGTATTTTGCATTTAATGCAGTAGAAACATTTGGTAGTCTATATGCAAAAAATGTTTTACACACCAATAGTTGGGGACTTGCAACAAGCGTATTAGCTATATCAAGTCTTATCACATTTATTCCTTCTGGTTGGTTGTCCAACAAAATAGGTAGAAAACACAGCATTATGCTAGGTCTAGGACTTATGATACTAAGCTTATTTGCTTGTTTCTTCCTTAAAAAGTTTAGTGTACTTATGATAATCTTATTTGCTATAGCTGGTATAGGCTGGGCAATTATCAATGTTAACTCATACCCTATGTTTGTAGAATTGAGTAGTAATAAAAACTTAGGTAAATTTACTGGTTATTATTATACAGCTAGCCAAGTGGCTCAAAGTATAACCCCTATTATTATCGGTTTTGTAATGGACTTCTTAGGATACAGAGCATACTTCCCTTATGCAGCAGTATTTATGCTTATTGCATTAATAGTATTCTCATTTGTAACAACTCCTAAAAAGAAAGTATTGGACGAAAACAAAGAATCCAATAACACAGACACCAATAACGAAAGTGTCCAAAACGAAACAAAAGTTAATCAAGACCAAATAGAAGTCAAAGAAGAAAATCTTGATAATACAAAAGATGAAGTTAAATAACGAAAAAAGAAAAAACACATTAAAATAATTAATGTGTTTTTTTATTAACTAATTACGCTTTGATTTCAAGAACTTTGTATTTTGCAACAGAATGTGGTGTAGCTACTTCTACAACATCGCCCTTCTTAGCACCTAGCAAAGCTTTACCAATAGGACTTTCGTTAGAAATAAGACCTTTTGTAGGGTCAGATTCAAAACTACCCATAATCTTAAATGTAAGGTCATCACCAAATTCTAAATCTTCAACAACTACTGTACTACCTACACTAACTTGGCTTGTATCAACTTTAGCCTTGTTAATGATTTTGGCATTACGAAGTGTATTCTGAATTTGTTGAATTTCTTGTTCTACTAGTGCTTCTTCTTCTCTAGCAGCATCATATTCAGAGTTTTCACTAATATCACCAAAACTACGGGCAACTTCAATTTTATTAGCAACATCTACTCTTGCAGTTGTCTTCAAATATTCCAATCTTTCTTCTAGTTCTTTATATCCTTCTTTAGTTAAAAATACTTCGTTTGCCATAATTCCTCCTGTACAACTATCAATATTAAGACCGAATTATATCTTAAATAAATTTGATAGTCAACAATTTTAAATAATTTATTACACAATGGTTATTTATATGCAAAAACCATCAAAAAAGTACAAATTAAAAAGGTTAAACCTACTTTCGTAGCTCCAACCTTTAATTTTATGCATAATTATATATAATTTGAAGACATTTGTCAATCACTTGCTTTAAAAAAATTTTTATTGTATAGTATTTGGTATAGCGAGGATAAATATGAGAATTTGGGCTAAAATTTTAAATGAAGGTAAAGTTGTAAAAAGTTGTGAAATAACTGTAGTTAACTATGATTTTCACATCTTTGAAGAATATGTTAGAGAAATAGCTTATGCTTTAGACATACCAACACCTATTGTGTTGGACAAACATATTATTGATTTTACAGTATATAAAAGTACAAGATTTTTAAAAGAAGATTTTGTCGAAAGTGTCAATTTTGAAAAATTAGTTTTAGAAAATGTAGGTTAAGAAAGTATATTATATGCTTTCTTTTTTTGTATAATTTGAGTTTAATTTCAAATACTAAAACAAAAAAAGGAATATATAATATGATATCTTTAATTTGTTTTTTACTTACATTAGCAGGTTCGATTAATTGGTTTTGTATAGGCGTACTACAATATGATTTTGTCGCAGGATTATTTGGGTCGCAAGCCAATGTATTTTCTCGTATTATTTATGCTCTTATTGGACTAAGTTCAATATGGTTAGTGTTTGCAGTTATTAAGGGAAAAGGCAAATTAAAAATTGATGGTAAAAAATCTACTGACAAACAACTTTTATCTAAGAAAAAAGCAACTGCTTACAACGAAACCAGTGAAAGTTATAATCCTAATATGTCCAATCAAAACTATAATGATAACCATACTCCAAATAACTTTAATGATAATAATTATAGCCATAACGACTATAACAACGACAATTATAATACCAACTCACAAAATAGTTTTAATGGATTTAACAATCCACCATACAATAATAATATGCCTAGAGATTATAGAGAGTACAATCATCGCAATCCTAGAAACGATAACTATAATAACGATTATCACAATTAAAAAAAGACGGATATTTCCGTCTTTTATTTTTTTATTTTAAGTTATGCAAATTGCGTAATTGTCTAAATAACATTGTATTAAATTCGTCTTTTAAAGCATAAACATCTTCTAATTTCATATAGAAAATATTACTATTTCTAATACCCAACGCAACATTGTACACATCTTTATTGATAAGTTCTATAGCATTAATACCTAGTTGTGTAGCATAAAGTCTATCAAATACACTAGGTTTGCCACCTCTTTGTAGATATCCTATTACACTAGAACGACACTCTATATGACATTCTTGTTCGATAGCTTTTCTTACATCTTCAATACTATAATCAACAGCTTCACTAACAACTACCACTGGGCTTGTTATACCATTTTTAAGGCATTGTTTTACATCACTTACAATGTTGTCAATAGTAGTATTCATTTCTCTTACAGCTACCGAATGTGCTCCAACAGCGACACCTACATTAAGTGCAATATGTCCACAAGCTCTGCCCATAACTTCTACTATAAGTCCTCTATCATTAGCTTCCATTGTTTGTCTAATATTGTCTATAGCACTAACAGCATTATTAACTGCAGTATCAAATCCCAATGTACGGTCAGTATAGAACAAATCATTATCAATAGTTCCCGGCATAGTGATTACTTTTGCACCAAGTCGGCTTAGTTCGATAGCTCCCCTATATGAGCCATCTCCACCAATAACTATCAAATAATCTATGCGATTATTTTTAAGTACTTCATAACCTTTTTGTACGCCTTCTGGAGTTCTAAACTCTTGGCAACGAGCAACTTTTAAATAGCAACCACCTAGACAACCTATATTGGCAACCATTTCTCTATCTAACTCAACAAGGTCATTTTCTATAAGTCCTTGATAGCCTCTTCTTACACCCATAACAGTAATACCATGGACATAAGCCATATTAACTATTGTTTGGATACAAGTATTCATACCTTGGCTATCTCCACCACTACATAAAACAGCAATTTTTAACATAGTCACACTCCTATATTATTTTAATTTGATAAATTCATCAGCCAAAAAGGCGTGAAGTTCGTTGATTAAGAAACTTGACGGATTAACACGCAAGTTTAGTCTAAATGGTTTGTTGTTTAAGTCAACTACTGTAACTGGACTTTCTCCCGGATAATTTGATAAAGTCTTATATATATCATCGTGAATAGCAATGTTGCTTACATCATACTTTAAGTATAATGTAGGTATCTTTTTCTCTTCAACATTGGTATCCAACTTCCACTCAGTAACATTGTCGACCAACACAACTGGTTTTTCTCCCGTTCTAATACTCAATTTACCGTGAATAGTAACTAAAGCATCTGGAAGTAAAATATTTTTAAATTTGGTATAAGCTTGTGGAAAGAACATTAATTCTATAACACCATACAAGTCTTCAACCTTGGCAAAAGCCATTTCTTTTTTATCTCTTTTTGAAAGCAACTTTTTAATTTCTACAACCAATCCACCACAAGTAACTTCCATACCATCTGTTAGGTTGTCATACATAGTGTCATTGTCTTCATCTTCCATATCAGGCATTTCACCATCAGTTTCTTCAACACTTATCATATCAGAAGTTAGATTGTATTCGTTAAATCTTTTTGTATAGTTGCTTAGTGGGTGTCCAGAAACATAGACACCAACAACTTCTTTTTCAAGTTTTAACTTTGTTTGTTCGTCAAACTCTGGAATATTAGGATAAGAGATATCGTTGACAACATCTGTTTTTAATATATCATCAAACAAACTAAATTGTCCACTTGCTCTTGTCTTTCTATCCGAACTTGATCTTTCCAACAAAGTTGTATATACCTGCATAAGTTGAGAACGCTTTACTTTAAAGCAATCAAATGCTCCACTCAATATCAAGCTTTCCATACAACGCTTATTAAGAATTGTATTGTCAAATCTGTTAACAAAATCAACAATATTCTTAAATTCGCCATTAGCTTCTCTTTCTGCAATGATGGTGTCTATAACATTGATACCAACACCTTTTAATGCAGCAAGTCCAAATCTTATAGCACCTTCTTTATTGCAAGTAAACATTGTATAAGATTTGTTGATATCTGGTGGTAAAATATCTATTTTTTCTTCTTTTGCATAAGTAATATAATTTTTAATTTCATCAATATTTGTAATACGGTTGTTTAAAACAGCAGTCAAAAATTCTGGTTCATAATATGTTTTTAACCACGCAGTTTGATAAGTAACATGTGCATAAGCTGCAGCGTGTGATTTGTTAAAGGCGTACGAACCAAACTTTTCCATTTCGTCCCAAAGTTTGTTGGCAACATCAGCATCAATACCACGCTTCAATACACCATCAACGGCAGGTTTGCCATTTTCACTAGGACAACCATTTAGGAATACTACTCTTTCTTTTTGTAGATCTTTAAGTTTTTTCTTACCCATCATCTTTCTAACACTATCAGCTCGTGCTAGTGTATATCCTGCAAGCTCTTGAACGATTTTCATAACTTGCTCTTGATATACTATACAACCATAAGTAACGCTTAGTATAGGTTCCATAACTGGACTAATATATTTTATTTGGTCCGGATTATGTTTGTTTTTTATAAATGTTGGGATACTGTCCATAGGACCCGGACGGTACAATGACACTCCCGCTATAATATCTTCGAGGCAGGTTGGTTGAAGTTCTTTCATAAACTTCTGGAATCCACCACTTTCAATCTGGAATATAGCTTTGGTGTTACCAGTTGAAATAAGTTTATATACTTCTGGATCATCTGTACCCAACTCATCAAAGTTGACTTCTCTATTGTGATTATTTTTAATAAGTTCAATGGCTTGCTTAATATCGGATAAGTTTCTTAGTCCTAAGAAGTCCATCTTTAGTAGTCCCAAATGTTCTAGTTCGCCACCGACATATTGACTAGTGATTATATCTCCGTTTTTTGCAAGTGGGATATGTTTGTCCAATATATCTCCACCAATAATAACACCACAAGCGTGAATACCTGTTTGACGAGGACTATCTTCCAGCTTATTAGCAATATCAACTACTTTCTTTATATCTGGATTGGTATTGTACATTTCAATAAGTTCAGGTATAGAATAATCTACTCCATAGTCCTTATCGCCTTCTTTAGCGTGATACATACCAAAACATTTTGCAATAATGTTAGGACGCTTAATACTATTAGGGATAGCTTTAGTAACTTTATCTACTTCTGCATAAGGCACACGCAATACTCTTGCGACATCTTTGATAGCGTTTTTAGCTGCCATTGTACCAAATGTGATAATCTTACATACTCTATCTTCGCCGTATTTTTCTTTAACATATTCAAATACTTCGCCACGACGAGAGTCTTCAAAGTCAATATCAAAGTCCGGTGCACTAACTCTTTCTGGGTTTAAGAATCTCTCAAAGAATAGTCCATATTTAATAGGGTCAACATCGGTAATACCAATTAGGTATGCGACAATACTACCAACACCACTACCTCTACCTGGACCTACAGATATACCACGCTCTCTTGCAGCATTGATATAATCCCAAACTATAAGATAATATTCAACATATCCCAATCTAGAAATTGTTGCGACTTCATAATCAATACGATCCAAAATTTCTTGAGTAACAACTTTATATTTTTTCTTTAGACCAGCTGCAATCAAATCTTTAAAATACTCAAAAGGTTCTTGTCCAGTAACAGGTTTATATTTTGGATACATATAGTGACCATAAGTCAATTTAAAATTACACTTATCGGCAATCTCTAATGTTGTTTCTAATGCTTCAGGATCATTAGGGAATGCTTGTTGCATTTCTTCATAAGTCTTAAAGTAAAATTGGTCATTAGGGAATTTCATACGGTCTGGGTCATCAAGAGTTTTTTGCATTTGAACACATAGCAATACATCTTGCACTTCTGCGTCTTCTCTATATATATAATGTGCATCATTAGTTGCAACAGTTTTTATATTATACTTCTTTGCAAATTCTCTTAATTTTTCATTAACCAAAATTTGTTCTTCAAGTCCGTGATTTTGAAGTTCTAGATAATAATCATCTTTAAATAATTCCTTAAACCACAAAACCAATTTTTCTGCTTCGTCAAATCTGCGTTGCATAATAAGTTGTGGAACTTCACCAGCAAGACAAGCACTTAAACATATAAGTCCTTCACTATGCTCAGCCAATGTTTTTAAATCTATACGAGGTTTATAATAATATCCTTGTTCAAATGCTATGGTATTAAGTTTGCTTAAATTGTGATAACCAACTTCATTTTTAGCAAGCAAAACTAAGTGATTAAGTTTTGTTTTGCCTTGTTTGTTGTGCAAATCTTCACAGCAATAAAATTCACAACCAAATATGGCTTTTATACCATTTTCTTCGCAAGCATCAAAAAAGGTAACTGCACCATACATATTGCCGTGGTCAGTAATTGCTACTGCAGGCATACCATATTCTTTACACACTTTAGCTAATTTTTTTATACGACACGCACCATCAAGTAGACTAAATTCAGTATGAACATGTAAATGTACAAAGTTACCCATTTGTTTCTCCTATAAATTAATTAATATGATTGGTAGTTAATACTACTTTTTATTTTCTTCTGTTTTTTCTTGTGTTTGCTCTTCTTCTTTAAGTTCTTCAGCAATTTTTAATATCTTACTAAATCTATGATTGATACCACTTTTACTTATTGGTTCGCTATACAACAATCTCAATTTGTCAAGTGGCTCGTCAGGATTGGCAAGTCTTATAAGACATAACTCTTGCAAGTTGTCATCTAAAACTTCTAATCCATAATTGTCTTTTATATAATTGATAGCGTTAAGTTGCTTAACACTAGCTTGTACCATTTTGTTTAAATTAGCGTTTAAACAGTTGGTTTGACGATTAACATTGTTTCTTAAATCTCTTATTGCAGCTTCATTTTGAAGTTCCAATACAGCCTTGTTTGCACCAACTAATGCTAAGATATCGCAAATAACTTGGTACTCTTTGACATAAACTAGGGGGTTATTTTTTCTAACTGTTGTTTTTGCGTGAATATCAAAGCTTTCTAAAAGTTTACAAAAGTCGGAAGCTGTTTGTTCAAAATTGAATACAAACTCCAAATGATATCCACTATTGCTTTTACCATTGTCATAATTTTTTATAACAATATTGCTAGTAGCACAGCTTACAAATGTACCTTTTATATAAGCAAGTTTACAACAATCTTCTTGTATTATCATTGGACTAATACCATTTTTAAATGTGACATTATTGTTTTCATCAAGTTCTAGTATTCCACAATCAAACATTATTCTTTCGCTTACGCTACTAGGAATTGTTATTTTGTATTTGATTATTTTAAATCCAATATTTTCTTCAGCCAAACATAGTGTACACTCTTCTCCATAATATTGTTTGACAATCTTGTTGATAACATCAAACAACTCTGGAGTATCTGTATGTATTGAGATTGTATGTTTGCCAGCTGATAAAGAAAGTTGTCCTGCTCCTTTAATAACAGCACTTAAATATGCAATTGCACAACAATCATTTTTTATTTCAGTTTTTAACACTTCATGTTTAGCATCAAGTGCAAATGACATAATTCACCTCTAGTAATTTTTATCTAAATTATAATTTTTAAATCTTGGAATATTGTTAATATTAACAATTTGTTCTAGTGGAATGTTAAGTCTAGTAATCATAGCGTATGCAGTATTATTGCGACCAATATTGTCACACAAATGTGCATCAGAATCAATAATAAACTTAACACCTGTCTTTACCATTTCTTTCATTACTTCATCAGTAAAACCTAAATGTTTTGCATTAAGTTCTATATATACGCCGTGTTCTTTAGCAACTTTTGCTATCTCAACTGGGTCTACTTCTATACCATAATTAAGATGTGCGACAATATCAATATCATTGTTTTTTATCGCATTAATATATGCCATAGTATTTAAACGCTTGCGTCTTTTTGTCTTTATATGCAAAACACCCGGCAACCAAAAATTAAAGAAATTTTTAATTCCCATAGGTTTGTAGCTATAGTGATATCCCATAACTAAAATATCAAATTTGTTTCTTTCTTCTTTTTTGACATCAATATGTCCGTCCAAACTCATAAGATTGGTTTCAACACCGTGAAGTATTTCTATATCTTTATACTTATCTTTAAGTTCGTTTATTTTAATTGTTTGTTCATCATACTTTTCTCTAGTTATTCCGTGTGCCATATGCGAAAACGAATGGTCAGTAATAGCCAATTGTTTTAATCCTTTATTGATTGCACTTTTCACATTGTCTTCCAAAGATGACTTACCATCAGAATAATATGTGTGTGTATGATAATCTCCCCATAAATTCATTGATAACTTGTCCTTTTAATAGACTTAGATTATTGTTGTACAGTTTTGCACACAAATCTAGTCTAGACAATTATAGCATATAATCCAATTATTTAAAATTGTTTTAAACTTTCTTTCAAAAAATCTATATCCAATGTAGTTTATTCGATAATTTTTATTTCTTCTTCTAAGTCAATACCTTTCTTTATTTTTACATCTTTTTTTATAATATTAATAAGTTGGACTATATCTTTACTACTTGCTCCGCCATCATTAATGATAAAACCAGAGTGTTGTTCGCTTACTTTAGCACCACCAATTCTTTTACCTTTATACCCCATTTCGTCCAACATTTTACTAACAATAATACCATTACATCTTTTAAATACACTTCCAGCACTATATCCTTTGGGTTGGTTAATGCGTTGCTTGATTATATAATCAATTCGATTTCTATCACAGCCTATTTCTTTCTTTACATCAACACTTACAACTATACATTGTCTTAGTCCACTATCTCTATATTCAAAGCCACAATCTGTATTTTCCAAATAGTCGCATTTACCATCTTTTACAACCAATACACCAATAACCATATTAGACATAGTAAAGTTATAAGCACCAGCATTGCCAACAACTGCCCCACCAACACTACCTGGTATCATAGTTGCATCTTCCAGTCCTTTATAATTGTTATCCTTATAAAATGTACATAGTAGTGATAAAGGAGTACCTGCAAAAACTTGTACAAAATCGTTGTAATCTCTTATACCTTTTATATTGTTAGTTGATATTATTGCACCATCATAACCTTCATCTAAAGCTAGTACATTAGTACCCATACCCAAAATATAATATTTTGATTTATATTTGTTTAGACAATTGATTACTTCAATAAGTTCCATAGGAGAAGCTGGTTGAATATAATATTTAGCATTACCACCAACTCTAAAACTTGTATGTTGGCTTAAAGGTTCGTTTACTTTTATGTCACCTTTAACCAATATTTTCTTTAACTTTTTATACATAAAAAACTCCTAGATATATTTATTCTAGGAGTTATAAATATGTTAAATTAGTCTTGTTTTGAATTATGGAAATAATCATAAATATTGTTTGCCAACACTTTGCTTATTCCTTCAACTTCCATAAGTTCTTCTACGCTTGCATTTTTTATTTTGTTGATATCTCTAAAATATTCCAACAAAGCAATTTCTTTCTTTTTACCTATTAGTGGGATTTTGCTTAACTCAGATACAATAGCATTTTTATTACGCAAACTTCTATGGAAAGTAATTGCATATCTATGGCTTTCATCTCTTACTCTTTGCAACAATTTTAGAGCATAATCATCTTTACTTAGTCTTACACTTTCACTCTCATTAGGTCTAAATATTTCTTCTTCTTTTTTAGCTAATGATATCATAGGTATATTAACATTGTGACTAGTAAGTACTGAGTATGCAAAACTTAATTGTCCTTTACCACCATCTATAAGTATAAGGTTAGGTCTTGTACCAAAGCTTACATCATCACTATTCAAATCGTTTATTCTTCTAGTCAAAACTTCTCTCATACATTCAAAGTCGTTGTTTTGACCTACTACTGATTTTATTTTAAATTTACGATAATGTTTGTAGTTAGGACTACCATTAGTAAATACAACCATACTTGCGACCATATTAGTACCACTAATGTTAGATATATCATATCCTTCAATTCTGATTGGAAGCTCTGGAAGATTAAGTCTATCTTGTAAAAGTTTTACAGCACCAGTTGTTCGTTCAACAACCGAATGTTGTTTTTCTACTGTTTTTTCTAGATATTCTTTAGCATTAACTTCTGCCATTGTAAGCAATTTTTTTCTAATACCTATTTTTGGTACAGTTATTTTTACTTTTGTTTTTGAATACTGGTTAATATAATTTTCAACCACTTCACCCAAATCTTCTGGGAATACTACTTCGCTTGGGACTACGGAAGAAGATGGATAATATTGTGGGATAAAATTGGTCAAAACTTCCTTTACATCATTGGTCAGGTCTATAACATTAAAATTGTTAAGTCCCATTATCTTGCCTGCTCTAACTACCAAAACAGACACAACCGAATTAAGGCCATTGGTGTTATATCCAAAAATATCTATGTCGTTATAACTTGTAAGTTCGGTAATAAGTTTTTGATTTAATTGATTAATTAGGTTTAGGTTGTTGCGATATACTATAGCACCTTCAAAATTTTCTGTTTCGGCACAAGCCAACATCTTTTTATTAAGAAGTTCTTTAGCATAAGAAACATCTCCGTTAAGAAATGCTATAACCCTATCTATCTCTTTTCTATAATCTTCCTTACTTATTTTACCTACACAAGGAGCATGACACAAACCTAAATGATAATTTAGGCACTCTCGTTTTGCTCTATGTCCATTATTTAGGTTGAGTTTGCAAGTCTTTAATGCAAAAGTAGTATTAATAAGTTGAAGCAACTCTCGTGCGTTGACACTACCAAAATATGGTCCAAAGTATTTAGCACCATCTCTTTTTAATTTTCTAGTTATCTCAATTGTTGGAAAATCTTGTTTTAAATTGATACGCAAAAAAGGATGTGCTTTACCATCTTTTAGCAATATGTTATAAAACGGTTGATGTTTTTTTATTAAGTTAGCTTCTAGGTTTAAAGCTTCTAGTTCGGAGTTGACAATAATGTAATCAAATGTTTTTACACTATCTGCCATCATCTGAACTTTTGGTATTTTTACAGTATCAAAAAAATACTGGCTAACACGATTTTTTAATTTTTTAGCCTTACCAATATATATTATTGTTCCACTTTCGTCACGCATAATATATACGCCCGGTAACAGTGGAAGGTCTTTAACCCTATCTTTTATACTATCAATATATTTGTTCACATTGTTATTATATCACATATTAAAACTTTATTTCAAATACTTACAACACTGACTACAACAATTTAAACTAAGCTTGCAACAAATAATTAACGCCATTTAGCATAACATCATTGATTGTATTATTCTTAATTGAATAATATATTATTTTCCCATCTCTTTCACTAGAAACAGCACCAAATGTTTTTAAAAACTTTAGTTGATGACTTACTGTGGTTTGGTTGATGTTGAGCATAACAGACAAATCATTAACACACATAGGACTAAGACATAATGCAGTAATAATCTTTACTCTTGTTGAGTCTGAGAACATACTAAAAAAATTAGCCAATTTTTTCAATGTGTTATCATTGGGCATATACTCTTTTAAAGTATCTTGTTGATTAATTGGTAATACTATAATTTCTTTCATACTGGTCACCTTAAATAAAATATATCAAATATTAAATGATAGTATAAGTATAAAATGTTTTTAAATAATTAACAAAAAAAATGCTTGCAACATATTAGTTAATAATATCAAATTTTGTAAAATGGAGGGTTAAAATGAATTTTTCTAACAATGTACTTTTGATATTATTGCTATCTATATTTACAAGTGCAACCAACACAGACTTAAACAACAACACCAATTTCTTATTACTCCTATTGCTTGCACTATCCAATAATTCGTTTAACAACTTCGGTTACAATGGTGGTTGTGGCTGTAGTAGATGCAATGGTCTTAACTAAGATAATAAATATTTTCTATCATTTGTTATCAATATCAAAAGATTAATTTATAAAAAAACAAGCTAATTATATAGCTTGTTTTTTACTTAAATATTTATCTATCCAAAATTATTTCTTTAGTATTTCTCTATAGTTAATACCCATAGCACGCTTAACTTCTGCCAATGTTTTTTGTGCTTCTAGTCTTGCTTCATCACTACCTTTAAACAACATATCATATACTTCATCTTTATGTTGTTCGTAATAAGCTCTCTTTTCTCTAATAGGTGTCAAAACTTCATTAAGCACACTATTAAGCAATCTTTTTACTTTTACATCGCCTAAGCCACCACGCTTATAATGTTCTTTAATTTCGTCAAGATTGTTATATTCTGGAGCATACTTTCTTATTTGTTCGTCAGTAGCAAAAGCATCAAGATATGTAAATACTACATTGCCTTCTACTTGACCTGGGTCACTAACTTTAATATGGTTAGGGTCTGTATACATACTCATTACTTTTTGTGTTACTGTAGCTTCGTCATCTGCTAGATATATGCCATTGCCAAGACTCTTACCCATTTTTGCATTACCATCAATACCCGGCAATCTTCTGCATACTTCTTGTTTTGGCAAAACAGCTTCTGGTTCAACCAAAGTTTCGCCATAAGTAGAATTGAAAGATCTTACTATCTCTCTAGCTTGTTCTATCATTGGCAATTGGTCTTCACCAACAGGAACAATATTAGCTTTAAATGCTGTAATATCTGCAGTCTGACTTATTGGATAATTGACAAATCCAACTGGAACACTAGCTTCAAAATTGCGAAGTTTAATTTCTTCTTTAACAGTTGGATTGCGCATTAATCTACTTAAAGTTACCAAATTGGTATAATAGAATGTAAGTTCGGTAAGTTCAGGGACTTCACTTTGTATAAAAATTGTTGTTTTGTTTGGGTCTATACCACAAGATAAGTAGTCAATAGCAACTTCAACAATATTATCTCTTATTTTTTGAATGTTGTCATGATTATCTCCCAATGCTTGTGCATCTGCAATCATAACATACATTTTATCATAATCGCCTTGATTTTGGATAGCAACTCTATTTCTAAGGCTTCCGACATAATGGCCAATATGCAATCTACCAGTAGGTCTATCGCCTGTTAATATAATTTTACTCATTTTAATTTTAATCTCCTATTTGTTTCATTTTTATATCATATAATAATACGCTTGTAGCAACACCAACATTAAGGCTGTCACATTGTCCAAGCATCTTTAGTTTTAATAATTTGTTAGGTTGACTATACCAATCCCTACTAATACCATATCTCTCGCTACCCATAACTAAAGCTACTTTATCTGCATATTTAAAATTAAAATAATCTATTTCGGCTCTAGTATCAGCAAGATATACAGTATATCCATTGTCTTGTAAGTCACGCCAACAATCTTTTATATTATTATATGTCACTATAGGAACATTAAATATTCCACCCATACTTCCTTTAACGCATTGGGTATTAGTAACTTTTGCTCTACGATTAACTATCATAACCAAGTCAGTATTAGTAGCATCAGCAGTACGCAAAATAGTACCAATATTGCCCGATTTTTCTATACCATCAAGTATACATACAAGACTCTTAGGCTTATTAAGTATAGCTTTAATATCGTATTTTGGAAGTTTGACTATACAATATATACCATTATCATCATTACGCTTTGTAAGTTTGTTAAGCACTTTCTCACTAATTACAAAAACATTGGTTTTACCTAAAAATGTTTTTATAGCGTCTAGTCCTTCTTGACTTTTTATAGATTCTGGACAAAAGATAAATGCTTCGACTTCACAATGGTTGTATATAATTTTTGGTACAGACCACATCCCTTCTGTTATAAATACATTGGCATCATCACACTTATCATTAAGCAACTGATGTGCTTTTGTAATTATTGGGTCAGAAAAAGAAACAAATCTTAACTTTGTCTTATTGTGTTCTATTAAATTGGCTAAATTTTCTTTTATGTCCATAACAATTTCCTTACATCAATTATTGTATAATAAATATATTTAATTAGCAAGTTATATTAAAAAAAACCATATCTAGTAACAAAACTAAATATGGTTTATTAATTACTTACTTTCTTGTTCTAACTTTGCTTTTTGGTCTGCGATGATAAGATTGTCTATTAAGTCATCTATATCTCCATCCAAAAAGGCTTCAAGATTATAAACAGTATAATTAATACGGTGATCAGTAAGTCTTCCTTGTGGATAATTGTAAGTTCTTATTCTTTCACTACGGTCGCCAGTACCAACTTGAGTTCTTCTATTTTGAGCATACTCTTCGTCAGCTTGTGTACGATAATAATCGTAAAGTTTGTTCTTTAAAACATTCATTGCCTTTTCACGATTTTTTATTTGGCTTCTTTCGTCTTGGCAACTAACTACTATACCTGTAGGAAAGTGAGTTATACGGATAGCACTATCAGTTTTGTTGACATGTTGTCCACCAGCGCCACTACTTCTATATGTATCAATTTTGATATCTTTTTCATCAATCTCAATATCAACATCTTCTTGTTCTGGCAACACTGCAACAGTAGCAGTTGAAGTATGTATTCTGCCTTGGCTCTCTGTTTCTGGAACTCTTTGAACACGGTGTACACCACTTTCAAACTTCAATCTCTTATAAGCACCATTACCTTTTATAAGGAAACTTGCTTCTTTTATTCCACCCAATTCAGTTTCGTTAATATCAATTACTTCAACACGCCAATGATGACGCTCAGCATATCTAGTATACATTCTGTATAATACCATACCAAACAAACTAGCTTCTTCGCCACCAGCACCAGCTCTAATTTCGATAATAACATTCTTATTATCGTTTTCATCTACTGGCAACAACAAAATTTTTGCTTCTTCATCAAGAGCATTTAATTTATCTTTGTTATCATAAATTTCTTCATGCAAAAGTCTAATCATCTCGTTATCACTTTCAGACTTAATAAGTTCTTCGTCTAAAGCAATATCGTTGGTGATTTTGTTGTATTTCTCATATAGTTCTACTATAGGAGTGATATTGGTATATTCTTGTGTATATTTTTTATAAAGTTTGTTGTCTGCGATTACTTCTGGCTTAACAATTTCTTGTTGAAGTTCGTCAAATCTTACTTTATATGCTCTCAATTTGTCTAACATATATTTTCCTTTAATTTAGCATATATAAATCTTTCTATATTATAATAATCTTTTATTATTGTAATACACTCAAAGTCTTTTTTCAATAGTTTTGCTATATCTTGCGCTTGTCCCATACCATATTCAAAATAAATCTCGCCATTGGGATTAAGATGTTGCACACAATCTTCTATTATTTTTCTATAAAAATATAGTCCGTCTTCACTACCATATAATGCAAGTTTAGGTTCGTAAGTAACTTCCTTTTGAAGTTTTGTCATATCCAAAGAAGTTAAATATGGTGGATTGGAAACAATAATATCATACTTTTTAGTTATGTTATCAAACAAATTACTTTTGATTATATTGACATCTAAATGATTGATTTCGGCATTATGTTGAGCAACTTTAAGTGCATCGCTAGATACATCGCTTAAATCAACTATTGCCTTTGAATTGGCTTTAATACCAAGTCCTATACAACCACTACCAGTACACAAATCAAGCACACTTTTATTGTCTGCCTTTTTGGAAATAATTTCACATAATTGTTCTGTTTCGTTTCTAGGTATCAACACTGATGGATTGACTTCTATCGTATTTCCCAAAAACTCAACCTTACCAACAATATACTGTAAAGGATATCCTGTTGCACGCTTTGATGTTAAATCATAAGCTTTTTTATAAACATCTTCAGATATATCTTCTAAAAGCAATATTTGGCTATAATTAAGTCCAGTAACATATTCTAATATAACATTAATGTTATGATTAATATCGTCAATATTCGCTGATTTTAGTATTTTATTAAACTCTTGTTTGACTTCAAGTAATTTCATTAATAATAAAAAAATATAGACAAAAGCCTATATTTTTCTCCTTATGAATTAATCTAAGTTGTATTTCTTCTTAAATTTATCTACACGACCAGCGGTGTCAACTACTTTAGATTTTCCTGTATAAAATGGATGGCATTTGCTGCAAATATCAACTTTAACAACATCACCATTGCAAGTAGATTTAGTTTTAAATTTTTCACCACAAGCACATACAACTTCTACTTCATGATAATTTGGATGTGTGTTTTCTTTCATGACTTTTTACCTCTATTTTTAATTGCTCTACTATTATATATATAAATACCTTTTGTGTCAACACAAATTGTAAAATTTTATCTATATAAAGTAATTTTTTCTATCTAGCAATTAATTAAATAGGTTATCTTTAACAATGTTATATATATCTCCAGCGCCCAAAATTAAAACTACATCATAACCAGATATATCTTGCACATAATTAATAAGTTTTGTCTTATCAAGTATAAGTTCTTTATTTTTGTGTTTTAAATGTTTATAAAGGCAAGTTTCACTTCCGTCATAGTTATATTCCTCTCTAGCTGGATAAGTTGAATATATAACCAACTTATTAACTCCATCAAAACATTTAACAAACTCATTTAACAACTTTACAGTTCGTGAATAAGTATGTGGTTGAAATATACACAATATTTTTTTGTAATGTTCTTTATAGTTTTGTATTGAATCTTTTATTTCGGTCGGGTGATGACAATAATCAGCATATACAGGTATATTATTTATTTTACCCAACAATTCATTTCTTCTTAATACACCATTAAAATTTTCTAATGCTGTGTATACGACATCATTATGTATCCCATATATATTGGCAACAGCTATAGCAACCAAAGCATTTTCTATATTATATCTACCCATAACATTGATTTTAAAATTGCTAAGCAATACACCATCTTTATAGACATCAAAGGTGTATCCTTTATCTTTAGGAACAATATTATCCACATAATAATTGCTATTATTATCTCCAAATGTGTATAAAACTTTAGTTGTCTTAACATTGTTTAAAACATTGTCACATCGTATAAGCCCCATATTAGATTGTGATAAAAACAACTTAAAAGAGTTAACCAAATCATCATAATCTTTATAACAATCCATATGGTCACATTCTATATTATTGATTATACCCATATCGCTATGTATGCACTCAAAACTTTTTTTATATTCACAGGCTTCAGTTATAAAATATTTTGTATCTCCAATATACAAATTTCCTTTTAAATTAACAACTTCGCCACCTATATGTATTGTTGGATTATAACCAGCTTTTATAAATATTTCGCCAATCATAGCTGTAGTAGTAGTTTTACCATGCGTTCCACTTATAGCTATTACTCGCTCATAATTTTTACATAACTCGCCCAAATATTTTGAGCGTTCCATACACTCAATACCATTGTCTTGTGCAAATTTTAACTCTGGATTATCCGATTTTATTGCACCAGTATAAACAACTAAATCTGGTTTAAAGCGTATAATATTATTCTTTTTATGTCCATAATATACAGATATGTATTTTTCAAGTTTTTTTGTAAGTGTTGAAACACAAGAATCACTACCAGCGACTATACAATTATTGTGTCTAGAAAGCATGGCTAAAGCACTCATACTTATGCCTCCAACACCTATAAAAAACACCCTTTTTGCTGTATTTATCATATTTTTCTTCATAAAATAATATATGAAAATATAATAAAAAAAGTTGTATATTTTATTAATACTTGCTAAAATAAGAGTAGAATTTATAATAAGGATGGTACACTAAATTGAAAATCAATGACATTCGTATTCGCTTAATTGAAAAAGAAGACAGTAAACTTAAAGCAGTTGCTTCTATTGTTATTGACGATTGCTTCGTAATCCATGATATTAAAGTATTAGAAGGTAGCCAAGGTTATTTTGTTGCTATGCCAAGTCGTAAGACTCCTGACGGACAATATAAAGATGTTGCTCACCCACTAAATACACCAACCCGTGAAGAACTAAACAAAGCAGTTCTTGCAGAATTTGAAAAAGCTAAAGAATCTGCAAAATAATTTAGTACAAACTTAAAAAAACATCAAATTAAAATATTAATATAAAATACATCTTCTGCGTATATAACTAATCAATTTTGTTATACACAAAGTATTTTAAGCGATAAAAGTGATTTAAAATATTTAAATCACTTTTTTTGTATATAAAATATATATTCTATAAATCTATAACCTATTTTTACATAATTTTAATATATCTATCATTAAACAAAAAAAAGAAAGTAATAAATATTACTTTCTTTTTTATCAATTAAACTTATTCTTTCATAAATGTAACTTCGATAACAACATCTTTGTTAGGCATAACAAATGTTGATGCAGTAACAACTATTGTTTGGTTGTCTGTAGTTTTTACAGTAATTGTATCTACTACATAACCTGTTTCTGGAGTAACATTGATTGTTACAACATCACCTTCCAATACTTTTTCATTAGCATTAACTATTGTTCCATTAACACTAATTGTTGTTGTAGTTGGTTGTTGAATATTAACTGTTCCATATCTTTTATATGTAACATCAATTGTTACATCTTTTGCAGGCATTGTAAATTTATTGTCAGTAACTGTAATTTGTACACCGTCAACATCTTTAACAGTAATAGTATCTACTACATATCCAGCATCAGGAGTAACACTAATTGTAATGATATCTCCAGCAAATACTCTATATGTTCTAAGGTCTGTTCCAGCTTTACTTAAACTTACCTTATCGTCAGCATTAATAGCATAAGTAATTTTAAATGTAACTGTAACTTCAACTGCTTCATTAGGCATAACAAAATAATTATTGTTTACAACTGCAACATTTTTACCACTTACAGTTTTTACTGTGACAGTATCAACAGCATAATTAGTTGTAGGTGCAAAAGTTAAGAATACTGTTTCGCCTTCTTTAGCGTACTCTTTACTTGGATATGTCATACCATTTTCTGAACTTTTAATATTAACATCTCTATATACTAATATTTGTTCATAAGCAATTCTTACATCTTGGTCAGCTACTTCATATTTAGCACCATTTTCAATAGTCACACCATTAACAGTAAATTTTGAACATTCATATTTTTCAGTTTCTATATAAGATATAATTAATATATCTCCTTTAGTAACTTTTGAGCCACTTGTAATTTTTACACCATTGCATAAAACTGTAACATTTTCTGATGAAAAATTAACCACATATTGTCTAGCAAAATTATTATCTAATGAAGAAGATAGACTATCCAAACTCTTTAAAGTTGGTAGAGCTTCTGAATTAAATTTCCAATAATTTTGGTCAAAGTTTCTATCAGTTAAAGTCTTTGGAGATGTTCCATATAGACTTGATTCTGATACAGCTGAAGGATCTCCATTAAAGATGTTGTGCAACCAATCTCTATTGGTTGGATTGGTAACTCCATCTCTTTTTGCATAAGCAGAATCAAAGCAATAACCAGCATTACGCTTTAATTGTTCCATACCCAAATCAAATAGTGGGTCTTGTAAAATCTCTTTTGGAGATACAGAATAGTTTTTACCATTAGATTTGTCATAAACACAAGTATTATAACAATTAATAATAATACCAACTTCTTTTGTTGATGGAGTTAAGTTTAAATCAACAACAAATCCTGCTTTGATACTACCACTATCAACACCTCTTAATGTTGCACGAGTGTAGCAGTTTCTAATAATACCATTATTAAGTATAGCTGCAAAACCACCAGCATTTTTACCTTCAATAGCAACACTATCACTTACAGCACAAAGTGCAAATGTATCAGGTGTATTTTCTTGTAATTTATAATTGTAGTTTTTATCAACAGACAAATTATATTTTTCACCTGTTGGAGTAGAATAGTTAATCATACCTGCAAGGCCACCAGCATTGTAGCCTCTTACTGAACTTGCTTGTACCAAAACATTGGTAATCTTTGATTTAGAAATTGCTTCACCAACAATACCACCAGCAAATACTGTTTGGTTGGTTATAGGAGCATTGATCGATGTATCATTAACTAACACATAATTAATTGTACCTTGGTTGATACCGGCTACGCCACCGATATAACCTTTTAAGTTATTGATATACATACCATATTCGTTGGATACACGACAAGAAATAATTGAACCATCATTTTGACCAGCGATACCACCGACTATAGCATTAAATACAGTATTTTCACCAGATTCTGCAACGACAGTTACTTTGCCATCTATATAACTATTAGATACTGTAGATGTGTTGTAACCTACAATACCACCAACTTTTGATTCATAATAACTAAATAGAATTATTGACAAATTCTTTGAATTGTTAGAATCATCAACATAGTGAGAAACTGAGCAATTTTGAACTGTACCTTGGTTTAGACCAGCAATACCACCAACAGTATCTTCACCTCTTAATGTTCCACCTAAAATATGACAGTTTTCAATAGTCATACCTTTTACATTGTTAAATCCGTTTTCAGCAACGATTCCACCAGTAACTTTACCATCAGCAATAAATGGATTTACTAAAGTAATATCTTTAACATATCCACCTTTTTCACCACTTGTTACACCAAACAAGCCAGAAAATTCTCTATTATATTTAGTTGCTGTTAAATCTCTAGATTCAGATGTCTTTAGATTATATATCTTATAATATTCTTTAACACCATTCTTAATATAAGCAGCTGCTTTTAAAGAACCGACAAATGGATTATTTTCAGTTCCGATTGGAGTCCAAGTATCATTGTCACCAAAAACTATATCACTTGCAATTACATAGTTGCCATCAATAGCTATATTTTGTAAATCAGAAACAGTCTTGATTAATGTTTCAACAACATTATCTGGTAAATTATCAGTAATATCTAAGTTAGCCATACTCAATGTTGGATAGCCATCATTGACACCATCACCAAAATACCATAACCCCTTATCTTGGAAATCCCAAGGAATTATTTGTGTAACTGTTTCATATTCATCAGTATCTACATTCAAAGTTCTTTCTGTTTTAGCATAAGACAAATATGTCTTTTCTAATTTCATTTCTACATCAGATTTTCCAGAAACAATATAATCAGTATCAGCAAACGCCATATATTTTTCATTGTATTTATACTTACCAATACCTGTATATGTTGTATCTTCTAATCCAGCAACAGTTGTATTAAGTGCAGAAGTTAAGTAATAGTTACCAACAACCTTGTTATATCTACCAGCATCTGTTCCTTCAGAAATATTTGAATCACCATCAATTTCTGATTTGTCGTAGTTATAACCAACTACACCACCAATTGAAGAATCACCTAAATCAGTCAATCTTCTCATTTCCATAACAGAATAGCAATCTTTTATATGTCCACCACTATATTGATTTTTATAGTTAGTATCTTCTGTAGTATATGTTATATATGTATTAGAACCAACAACTCCACCATAAGCTGTTACTTGATTATTTAAATAAGTAACACCTTTTGAATAAGAGTAAATTACAATACCACCATTGTTGTAACCAGTAACACCACCAACTGAACCAGATGCACCAGCAATTTCACCATCAACAGATTCTTTATTTACACCAATATTAACATTGGCAATACATCTATCAATTCTAGCACCATATCTTACATATTCTGGACTTGGGGTATCAGTACCTTCTACAGGAACTGAGATACTAGCTTCCATACTACTACTCTTTCCTGTAATGCCACCAATATTATTACAACCAGTAACATCAATATAAGCATTATTAACTTCAACACGCTCTATTGTACCATAGTTTTCACCAGATACTGCACCTGCATTGCCTGCAGATTCACCTGTAGCATAATTGCCAGCAATATTGATATTGTCAATCTTTAAATTAACAACTCTACCATTAGCACCAATCTTACTAAACAAACCTGCATTGTAATAGTTTCTAGAATTTGGAATAACATCAACATAACCATCTATCTTATTGATTTCTTCAACAAATTTTTGTTTGTTGATATTAATGTTAGAAATTGTATAACCATTACCATCAAAGTTACCAGTAAATCCATTTCCATCACCAGTAGCGATAGGAATCCAATAACCTGTTTCACTATATCCATCAGCTAAGTTAATGTTATTAACAAGTTTGTAACATTTATTTAAACCATACTTAATAGTTGGATTTTCACTGCTACCAGAAATCATACCAATTTCTCTTAACTCGCTAGCATTTTGAATATAATATGGACTTGTTATTGTACCATTACCAACATATACTTGGCATGACAAGTTTCTAAACTTTTCGTTTGTTGTACGGAAAGTAATAGTAGCTATACCACCAGATACTGCAGTAAGGGTTTTTCTATCCTTATCATATTTTGCAATATTGTCGTTACTTGAGAATACTTCATAGTCAGAGAATGACTTTTTATTGTTATAGACAATACCAAGATCATCAATGACATCTCCTTCACGCATATAAATACTTGAAGCAGAAATAGAAATAGTTTCATTGTCTTTTACAAGATAAAAAACTGTAAATCCAACGCTTACAGCCACAAGTATTACGACTAAATAAACTAAAAATTTCTTCATACTTTATCTCCCTTTAAAATTAGGATAATTATATTAGCACAAATTATATATTTTATATATTAATTATACCATATATACAGCAATTGTCAATATCCAACAAAATTGAAAATATCAATAAATTTACTTATATTTTACTATTTTTGTATGGGTAAAACATTCAATAAATTTAAATTGGCTATATATATTTTTAGTATACACCAAATATGGTCTAATATCAATACTCCAACATTAAAATAGTAAATAATAAATAAGGCAAAATAAATAACATTGATTATACAAAACAAATTAAAATAATAACTTATATATAAACATATAAATAAAAGAAATATAAACAAAATAAGAAATAAGAAAAAATATAATAAATATATAAAGATAGCCAAAAAAGATAGAGTTTAATGCAAAAGCCTATCTTTTTTTAATCAATCGCAAATAAATAGAAAAAGAAAAGAAAGAGAAAGGGTTATGAAGAGGTTAAGAGATAAAAAAAAGAAGCGTATGGGAAGATAAAAAGATAAAAACAGAAGGAATAGAAAAAAAAGAAGAACCTTACGGTTCTTCAAAATGGAAAGCTGGCAGCTACCTATATTCCCAGTTCGTTACCAAACTAGTATTCTTGGCGTTAAAGG
>CAKVFE010000002.1 GCA_934746645.1 uncultured Clostridia bacterium | reverse complement strand
ATAAAACTAAATAATATAATTATTAATATAATATATATAAAACTAAATAATATAATTATTAATATAATATATATAAAACTAAATAATATAATTATTAATATAATATATATAAATACTTGTATTTAAAAATTTATTGTGTTATACTTACAATGCTAATATGATTATGCTAGGAGTGGGATATCAAATCCCACTCCTATTATTTAGGAGACAATATGAACGGTAAAAAAGTAATTACAACTGTTATGCCTGTTGCTTCAAAAATTGTTTCGGAGTTAGGATATGTCTTAGTAGATGTTGAATACAAAAAACAATTTGATGGTATGGTCTTAGAGTTTTTTATTGATTCACCTAATGGTATCAATATAAATGATTGTGAAAAAGTTTCTAAAGCTCTTGATGAACCTTTAGACCAACTTAATCCAACAAATGATGTTCCATATTCACTTAATGTATCATCTCTTGGATTAGATAGACCACTTACAACCGAATACCAATTTAATAAGTATAAAGGGCAAGAAGTTGAACTTAAATTCTATAAACCACTTATGCCATACAACAAAAAACAAATAGTCGCAATTTTAACATCTTGGGATGACGAAAATGTCGTTGTTAAAATTGAAGATGATGAAGTTAAAATATTAAGAAAATCAATAGCACAAATTGTGCCAGTTATAAAATTTTAAGGAGAAAAATAAAAATGATTAATAAAGACTTTTTTCAAGCATTAAACGATCTTGAAACACAAAAAGGAATAGATAAGGACTTCTTTATAAGTGCATTGGAATCAGCACTTACTAGTGCTTATAAGAAAAATTTTGGAGAAGCTAAAAGTGCTGCTGTAAAATTAGATCCTGAAAAATGTAGTATAAAAGTATATTCATTTAAAACTGTTGTTGATGAAGTTATGGATTCTGATAAAGAAATTTCTTTAGCAGAAGCAAAAACAATTAAAAAATCTTATAAAGTTGGAGACATAATCAAACAAGAAGAAACTCCTAAGAATTTTGGTAGAATTGCTGCTCAAACAGCTAAACAAGTTGTTATGCAACGACTAAGAGAAGCTGAAAGAGAAAAAATTATGGGCGAAGTAAGCACAAAACAAGACGAATTGTTGACAGCTGTAGTTAGAAGAATTGAAGGTGAGAATGTATATCTTGATTTAGGTATTACTCAAGTTGAAGGTGTTCTTGGACCTAAGGATCGTATCCCAGGCGAAAAATATATGCTTAACCAAAGAGTTAAAGTATATGTAAAACAAGTTAAAGAATCTTTCAATATGCCTTATGTTCAATTATCTCGTACAAATGCAGGATTTGTTAAGAAATTATTTGAAATCGAAGTTCCAGAAATTCAAACTGGCGAAGTAGAAATTAAAAATATTGTAAGAGAAGCAGGATACAGAACTAAAATGGCTGTTTCTACTTCTAATCCATCATTAGATCCAGTTGGTTCTTGTGTTGGTAATAAAGGTATGAGAGTTAATGCTATAGTTAACGAACTTAATGGTGAAAAAATTGATATTGTTCCTTGGAGCGAAAATCCAGCCGAATTTATTGCTTCTGCATTAAGTCCAGCAACTGTATTGCATGTAAGTACCAATTTATTAGAAAAAACAAGTTTGGCTGTTGTTCCAGATGACAAACTATCATTGGCAATTGGTAAAAATGGACAAAATGTTAGATTGGCAGCTAAGTTGACAGGTTGGAAGATTGATGTTAAAGCTAAATCTGCTGTACCATCATTAAACTTAGATACTGAAGAAACTGATGAATCACAAAAAGAATTTAATCATTTATTTGATGATGAAGATGCTTTTGGAGATTTAAATTAATTTGGGTGTAAATTATGAAAAATATTAAACAACCAACAAGAACTTGTATTGCTTGTAGACAACCAAACGATAAAAAAAATCTGTTAAGAATAGTAAAAACTGATAACGGAGCAGTTATTGATTGGACAGGCAAACAAAATGGTAGAGGTGCATACATTTGTAATGATATCAAATGTGTTGAAAAGTGTATAAAGTCTAAAGCACTTAATAGAGCATTTTCCACAAATATACAACCAGAGGTTTATGAAAAACTAAAGGAGGATTTCCTTGCAGGAATCAATCAATAAATTATCAACATATTTTGGTTTTAGTATAAAAAGTAATGCTATTTTGTTTGGAATAGATAATATAGTAAAATCAAGAAAACCAGTAGAACTGATTGTATTATGTAGTTCTGCTAATGAAAAAACAATTAGGACTGTGCAAAATAAAGGAAACAAAGTAATACAATTGAAGAATATATTACTTAGTGACCTTGTTAAAAGAGACAATGTAAAAGTTGTCGCAATAAAAAATAGTAATTTGGCTAAAGCAATATTATCTTTTGATGATATGTTTACCGAATTAAATTAAAAGGGGTAATAATAATTGGAAAAAAATAAACAACAATCAACCAACAAACCAGCGTTGACTTTTACTAATTTAAAATCTTTAAATCAATTAATTTCTGGAAATGAAATTAATAATTTTGCAAGCGGTCTTAAAAAAGCAAAACAAACATTGGATACTTATTGCAAAAACTTAAAAGAAGTTTATGCTAAGAAGAAAAATTCTGTTGCACAAGAAAAGCCTGTTCAAAAACAACCTGTTGAACAACAAAAAGTTGTCGTTCAAAAAGAAGTTAAAACAGAGCAAGTTCAAAGACCAACTGCAGAGAAGAAACCTTTTGTAAATAATAACAGTGGTAATGGTAAACCTAATATGGATAAAAAACCATTTAATCGTAATTTTGATAAAAATGGCGACCGTCCACAACAGGATAAAAGATTTAATAATGGGGATAAAAAACCTTTCAACAAAGATTTTAAGAAACCTCAAACTTCTCAAAACAATCAACCAAAACAACTTGGACCAAAGAGTACTTTTGTCCCTCGTGGTGAAGTAGTAAGTTTTGTTCCAAAGCCAGATAATAAGAGAGAGAAAGATAAATCTAAACGCAATTTTGATAACGAAAAGAAAGGCTTAAATATTAAAGCAAAAATCAGAATGGGTGTTGTTGATTTTAATGATGATGAAAATGAAGAAAGAATCGGTAGAGTAAGAGTAAAGAATAAAAAACAACAAAAACCAGTTGTTGTTGAAAAAACCGAAATTACTAATGCTGTTATAACTACTGATAA
This sequence comes from uncultured Clostridia bacterium, assembly GCA_934746645.1. Lineage (GTDB taxonomy): Bacteria > Bacillota > Clostridia > Christensenellales > UBA1242 > UBA6345. The sequence goes on along the minus strand of CAKVFE010000002.1, from coordinate 285,899 downwards.
TCTAACAATCAAAATATTGTCAGAAAAAATTGGCAAACCAGTAGCAGAAATTGTCAAAAAATGTATGTTGCTTGGTATGATGCTTAATATCAATAGTCCTATTGACTTTACTACTGCAGAATTGGTTGCTGGTGAATTTGGTATTACATTGGAGAAAAATGTTGGTAAGACAGCAGAACAAACATTGTTGGAAAGTGTTAATGCACAAGAAAATACCAACTTAAAACCTCGTCCACCAATTGTTACAGTAATGGGACATGTAGACCATGGTAAAACTTCTTTGCTTGACGCAATTAAGAAAACTAATGTTATTCAAACAGAAGCTGGTGGTATCACTCAACATATAGGAGCATATTCAGTAAATGTTAAAGATAGAAAAATTACATTTATTGATACTCCAGGACATGAAGCATTTACAGCTATGCGTGCTAGAGGTGCTCAAGTTACTGATATTGCAGTTTTGGTTGTTGCAGCTAATGATGGTATTATGCCTCAAACAATAGAAGCAATTAATCACATTAAAGCAGCTAAAGTTCCTATGGTTGTCGCAATTAACAAAATAGATGTTCCAGAAGCTAATATTGAACGCATTAAACAACAATTAACCGAACATGATGTTCTACCTGAAGAATGGGGTGGAGATACTATCTGTGTTCCTATTTCTGCAAAACAAGGTATCAATATAGATAAATTGTTAGAAATGATTTTGTTGGTTGCTGATGTAGAAGATTTGAAAGCTAACTATGATGCTCCTGCTGTTGGTACAGTACTTGAAAGTAAGGTTGACCGTGGTAGAGGTATTGTTGCTACTATCATTATTAAAGAAGGTACATTAAAAATAGGCGACTATGTTATTTGTGGCTTAAGTAGTGGTAGAGTTAGAGCAATGATGGATTATACTGGTAAAAATGTTGTTAAAGCCGAACCAAGTATGGCTGTGTCAGTTGTTGGTCTTAACCAAGTTCCTGATGCAGGCGAATCTGCTTATGTTGTTGATGAAAAATTAGCTAAAGATATTTTGTATGAAAGACTTACAAAAGTTCAACAAGAAAAGGCAAAACAAAACAATGGTATGTCTTTGGAAGACTTCCTACAACAATCTGCTGATAGCGAAATGAAAGTATTAAAGATTATTGTTAAAGCAGATGTTCAAGGTAGTGCTGAAGCAGTTAAACAAACTCTAGAAAAAATTAGAAATGATGAAGTTAAAGTTCAATGTATCCATAGTGGTGTTGGTAGCATAACTGAAAGTGATGTTGTACTAGCTAAAGCAAGTAATGCTTTAATTATTGGATTTAATATTAAGCCTGAAGCTAAAGCAAAAGTCTTAGCTGATAGAAATAATGTTGAAGTTAAATTGTACAAGATAATTTATGAAGCAGTAGATGAAATCACTAACATTATTAATGGTATGCAAGCTCCTAAATATCAAGAAAATGTTGTAGGACATGTTGAAATTAGAAAAATATTTAAAGTAAGTTCATTGGGCAATATTGCTGGTAGTTATGTACTAGATGGTGTTGTTAATAGAAATGCTAAAGTTAGATTGCTTAGAAACAATGAAGAAGTTGTTGCTACATCTATTGAGTCTTTACAAATGGGTAAAGATGATGCTAAACAAGTTAAAGCTGGCTTTGAATGTGGTATTAGATTAAAAGGCTTTAATGATATCAAAGAAGGAGATATTATCGAAGTCTTTGAAGAAGTTCAAATAATGTAGGAGTGTGTATGAGAATTTTAAAAATCAACTCAGAAATTGAAAAAGCAATAAGTGAAATTATTACTTATGATTTAAAAAATCCTGCAATTACTGGTATAATTTCTGTTACAAAAGTAGATACAACTAATGACTTAGAATACTGCAAAGTTTATGTTAGTATCTTTACACCTAACGGAGATAAAGAAGATGTGTTTAACCAAATTAAACATTCAGCTGGATTTATAAGAAAAGAACTATGTAAAAAAGTTCAATTAAGAAAAGTACCATTTTTAACATTCTATCTTGATGATAGTTATACTTATGGTGAAACTATTGATGATAAATTGGAAGAGATAGAAAAATCTAGAAAAGGAACAAATGATGAAAACAAATAATGATATTGTTAATACTCTAAAACAAGCTAATAGAGTAGCAATATTTATTCATACCAATCCCGATGGGGATTGTTTGGGTGCAGCAAGTGCTTTAAAACAAGCACTTGTCTTGTTAAATAAAAGTGTTGATATTTTTTCAGATTCAGTAGTATCAGAAAATTATAATTTTATAAAGTATATAAAAGATATAAGATATGATGAAAATGTTGAAGGCTTTGATTTACATGTAGCCTTAGACTGTTCTGATTTAAAGAGATTGGCAAAATATGATAAATATTTTAATAAGATAGAAAACACTATTATGATTGATCATCACAAAACATCAGAACAATTTGCAAAACTATGTCATGTTGAATCTAGTATGTCTAGTGCTTGTCTAATATTGTATTATTATGTACAACAATTATGCCCAATTAATAAAGAAATCGCTGAAGCTTTATATGCTGGTATTTCATCTGATACAGGATGTTTTATCCATTCAAATACAACAAGTTTGGAACATAAAGTTGCTGCCGAATTGATTGATTATGGATTTGATCTTGACAATGCTAATCAAATGCTTTTTAAGTATACAACATTAGCAAAATTTGAATTAAATAAAAGAGCACTTGCTGGTGCAGAATTTTTTGCTGATGGCAAAATTGGACTTTTGAAGTTAACAAAAAAAGACCTTATTGAAACAAAGGCAGATATAAGTGATACTACAGGACTTGTTAATCAAATTACCAATGTAAATTGTTGTGAAATTGGTGCCATTATTTATGAAGAACAGCGTGGACTATTTAGATGCAGTTTAAGAAGTAAAAATGATATTGATGTTTCACTAATTGCTAAAGAATTTGGCGGTGGTGGACATGCTAAAGCGTCTGGATGCAATATTTTTGGCTGTCTTAATACAGTAAAAAATAAACTTATTACAGTCTGTGAAAAGTATTTAAAATAGGTGAGTATGATAGGTTTTATAAATGTAAACAAACCACAAGGTATATCAAGCGCTGGTGTGGTTGGTCGTATAAAACATAACTTTAAATTGGATAAAATAGGGCATATGGGTACTTTAGATCCACTTGCTTGTGGTGTTTTGCCTATTGCTGTGGGTAAAGCAACTAGGTTATTTGATTATTTTTTAAATAAGCAAAAAACATATATAGTTGAAGCGGAATTTGGTTATGAAACTCCTAGTTTGGATTTGGGTACGGAAGTAGAAAAAAATACTACTATTATCCCATCATATAAAGAAATTTGTGATACTACATCAAAGTTCTTAGGTATTATAAAACAATTGCCACCAATTTATAGTGCTAAAAACATTAATGGTGAAAAAGCCTATAATTTGGCTAGAAAAGGGCAAAATGTACAACTTAAACCAGTTGATGTTGAAATATTTAGATTTGAATGTTTAGAAGATTTGGGTGAAAATAAATTCAAATTTTTAATTGAATGTTCTAGTGGAACATATGTTAGAAGTTTAATTAGAGATTTGGCATATAATCTAAATTCGCTTGCAACTGTAACTTTTTTGCAAAGAGCTAAAACTGGCGTCTTTGATATAAATAATAGTGTTAATTTAGATGATTTGTTGAAATCTAATATAAATGATTATATTGTTCCTATCGAAAAAGTATTTTCAAATTATAAAATTATTGATGTTAATGAAACAGATTTTTTCAAATTAAAAAATGGATTAACAATAGATAGCAGTGTGGATGATAAAAATATTTTTATTAGATATAAAACTTCTATACTTGGAATAGCTGATGCTATCAATGGTAAACTTAAATTAAAAACTTATCTTTATGATGAGGAGGGTATATAATATGGTAAGATTTGGGCCAGCTGGTAATTGTAAAACTTTTTATGAAGCAGGGTATAAAAAATCTATTGAAGCACCAAAATGGTTAAAGTCAATTGGGTTATCCGCTTACGAATATAGCTTTGGTAGAGGAATTACTTTAAATGATGATACTGCTATAACTCTAGGTGAAGAAGCTAAAAAATATGATATTGAAGTTAGTATTCACGCACCATATTATATCAATTTTGCTAATCCAGATGATGAAATGGTGGAAAAAAGTTATATGTATGTTATCAATTCTTTGCAAAAGTTAAAATTGATAGGTGGCCATAGATTGGTTGTTCATCCTGCATCTTGTGGAAAACTTGATAGAAAAGATGCTATAGAATTAGTACATAAAAGATTGCATATATTAAAAGATAAATTGCAAGAATTGGGATTAGATAATTTTCTAATTTGTTTGGAAACAATGGGAAAACCAGCACAAATAGGTACATATCAAGAAGTTATTGATATGTGTACTATCAGTCCAAACTTTATTCCAACATTGGATTTTGGACATATAAATGCTTTAGGACAAGGTTGTCTAAAAACAGAAGATGATTATAGAAAAATTATAGATTATCTGTTTGATACATTGGGTGAAGAAAAAGCAAGGAAAGTTCATATTCACTTTAGCAAAATAGAATATGGTGCTAAAGGAGAAATTAGACATCTTACTTTAGAAGACCAAAAATATGGACCAGAATTTGAGCCACTTGCAAAGTTAATAAAAGAATATAAAATGGAACCTGTTATTATTAGTGAATCTAGTGAAGTAATGGCGCACGACGCACTAATATTAAAAAACATATATGAAAATGTATAATAAAACAATTTTTTAAAGAAAAAATGCCGAAACTTAATGTTTTGGTATTTTTTTTGTCTACATTATTCATTGTTGATATTTTTCAATAATAACATAATAAAAATAGGAGGTGTAATATGGGATTATCTGATATTTTACCTAGTAAAATTAATTATTGTTTGGCAGAAATAAATATAGATATGCTCAACGAAATTAGACTAAGAGTTAACAAACCTATTATAGTTAATCTAAATACTAGAAGTTATTATTTAACATCTAATGGGTTAACAAATAATTGGAATGAAGCAGTTATATGTGAAAATTCGGATATTAATTATATTATTAATAAAGTATCAGATAATTCGTTTTATACAATCAATGATGAAATTATTAATGGATATATCAGTTATACTGGAGGGATCAGAATTGGGGTTGCAGGGGAAGTTGTAACTCAAAATAATATTGTTAAAACAATAAAAAATATATCTTCACTCAATATTAGAATACCTCATCAGATAAAAAATTGTAGCTTAAATACATATTCAAGTTTGGTTAGCAATAATCAAATAAAATCTACTTTAGTTGTATCATCACCGGGTGCTGGTAAAACAACATATATTAGAGATTTGGTACAACAAATATCAAAAAGACTTATTGATAAATCTATATTAATTTTAGATGAAAGGGGAGAAATAAGCGGTGGTGGTAAATTTAATTTAGGTAACAATGTCGATGTATTGCTTAATTGTTCAAAAGAATATGGAATGACCAATGGCATAAGAAGTCTTAAACCGGATGTAATTGTTACAGACGAAATAAGCCTTAATAATGATTTAGATGTTATTGAAAATGCTTTAACATCAGGCTGTAAGATTATTGCTACTATACATGCGAAGGATATTAATGAACTTAAAATGAAAAAGTCATTTAAAGAAATTATTAATAATCAACTATTTGAAAGATATGTTGTACTAAGCAATAATTGTGGGGTGGGAAGTTTAGAGGGAATATATAATCAAAATTTGGATTGTATTTGTGTATGATTAAATATATTTTATTAATATCAATGTCGTTGCTTATAATGTATTTGGGTTATCTTTTTACCAAATCATATAAGAAAAAAGTCATTATCTTTAATGATTTAGTTAAATTTTGTGAAATATGTAATTTAGGAATAACTATCAACAAATTATCAATAACTAAGATTATTGATAAATATAAAGATTCATTTTCAAAGCAATTTTTAGATATTGTTGATAACTATTATTTAAACAAAAATTTTGATTATCATTCTGATTATTTAAGTGTATCTGAAGAAAAAATAGTAAAAGATTTTTTGCTTTCTTTAGGTAAAATGGATGTTGGATGTGAATTAAATAATTTAAGTAACAATAAAAAAGCGTTTGAAAAAATATATAGAGATTTAAAAGAAAACAAACCAAAAGGAATGTTAGGAACAAAACTTGGCGTTTTGTTTGGACTAATATTTTTTATTGTTTTCGTATAGGTAAGTATGGGAATTGATATTATTTTTAAAATAGCAGCAATTGGAATATTGACTGCTGTCACTAATCAAGTCTTAAAATATTCTGGTAAAGATGAGATTGCTACATTGACTACATTGGCTGGTGTGATTATTGTGCTATTTATGGTTGTTAATATGATTAACGAATTGTTTGGTACAGTAAAACAATTGTTTTCACTATATTAGGTGTTAAATGGAAATATTTAAAATTATAGCTTTAGGCATTTTAATATGTGTTGTTATTATTATTGTTAAACAGATAAAACCAGAGTTTGCTGTTTTGGTTTTGATTGCTGGTTCGATAATAATGCTTTGTTATTTGTTTAATTATTTTACCAATATACTAGGAGTTTTTGACAAAATAATATCAAAAACTGGAATTAATGCCGAATTATTTTCCATTATTTTAAAAATTGTTGGTATAGGGTATCTTATAGAATTTGCTGCTAATATATGTGCCGATTCAGGAAATCCAGCTATTGCTGATAAGATAGTGCTAGGTGGTAAATTGATTATTTTGACTGTATCAATGCCAATAATAACAAATCTATTAGATATTATTGTGGAATTGTTATAATGAAAAAATTTATATTTTTTTTATCAATCTGTATTATTGGTATGTTTAATATTCAGCCAGCAATTTATGTAAAAGCTGATAGTGGTGAAAATGTTGAAATAAAAATTAATCAATCAATATCAGATCAATTAGATAATTTGGATTTAAGTAATTTGGAAGATTGTTTAAATGATTTAACTCAATTTTATAATTTAGACAATACAACATCAATTAAAGATGTAATAAAACAAATATCTTCCGGAAATTATTTTTCTTCTTATTCAAGTATATTTGATTCGTTAATTAATCTTGTGTTTAATGGTGTAAAAAAACTATTACCATTAATGTTTTTAATTGTTGGTATTGCAGTGGTGGGGAGTATACTCAACACATTAAAATCAAGTAAAAGTGGAGCTGGTGTTAATGACCTGATTCATTTTGTCTGTTATGCAAGTGTAGTTTTATTGTTATCGTCATCAATAACAGGGGTTATAAAAAATACAGGTTCTGTATTAAATATAATGAACTCTCATATATCTATAATTTTCCCAATAATGCTTACATTGCTAACTGCAGTTGGTGGTGTTGCGAGTGTTGGAATATATAGACCGATTATCGCTATACTTACTAGTGGTATTGGTACAATATATTCTAAATTTTTATTTCCGTTATTTATTTTATCTTTTATATTTTTGATAATAAGCAATTTAAGTAAGAATGTTAAACTTACTAAATCTAATACATTTATTTCTAATTTGTTTAAAACTGTTATTGGATTTTCAGTGACATTGTTTACTGCTTTTCTAACAATACAGGGCATTAGTGCTGGTAAATATGATGGTATTAGTATAAAAGCTACCAAGTTTGCAGTTAAAAGTTATATTCCACTTATTGGTGGATTTATATCAGATGGATTTGATTTGATTATGTGTTCTTCAGTTATTATTAAAAATGCGATAGGTGTTATTGGACTACTGATTATTGTTGGATTAATAATTCAACCTATAGTACAAATTCTTCTTTTAAGACTTGTATTGCAGTTAACTTCTGCAATATTGGAACCTATATCTGATGGGAAAATTTCTGATTTTTGTATGGGGTGTTCAAAAATATTGATTTATCCTTTAGTCTTGATTTTGGCTGTATCATTTATGTATCTATTAAGCATTGCGCTAATAATGACTACTGCCAACATATTGTAGGTGAAATATGAAAAGTTGGATTCTTAATATAGTTGGTATTGTGTTTATAGGTGTAATCATAGAAATAATACTTCCTGATGGAAAAAGTAACACCTTCATAAAACACATATTTAATATCTTTATGCTATTTGTTATTGTAGCTCCGATTACCAAAATAGTAAATAATGGACTTTCATACATAAATAATACAGTAGAAATAGATAATCAATATATATACCAAATTAACTTAGAAAAAATAAATAGTTTGGAAGTGGATATTAAAAATAAATTGGAAAAAATAGATGTTAATAATACATCGGTTATTGTTAATGCTAATATTTTTAGCGAGTCATTTTGTGTGGAATCTATATATTTAGATGTGTCAAACTCTGATATAGACGACACAAAATATAAGTCAATAATTGACTTGATTGTAAAAATAACTAATGTTGATGAAAAGGATATAGTTGTTTATGGATTCAAAAATTAATGTCGTTAATCTCAATAAAAGGAATATTGAAAATAAGACAAAGACTCATAAAAATTTTTCTATTAAGAATATTTTTAAAAGTTTTTTAAGTAATAAGAATGAAAATTTGAATGCAGTAAAGCAAAAAAATACTATGCAAGAATTGAGTGAAAATGATGAAAAATGTAAGAAAACAGATAATAAAGAAAAAACAAATACTAACTTTTTTAAAATACTAAAAAATAAACAATTTAAAGCTGTTATTGTTGTTCTAATTTTTGGTGTTATTGCATTAATTATATTAAACAGTTCTTTCGGTACAAGTCTTACATCAACTGCTAGTTCTGGTAATTCAAATGGATATATGAGTAGCTTGGAGTATTGTGAAAAACTGGAAAATAAACTTGTGGGGGTGTTGAGTAAAATTAGTGGGGCTGGTGATGTTAAAGTTATGGTGACTGTAGAAAATGGTCCCGAACTTAAACTTGCAAGCAATACTGATGAAAGAACAAATACGACAACAAATGGTAGCAATTCTACTACTAATGTGACTAAATCAACAGAACCGATAATTGTAAAAACTTCTAGTAATAGTACACCATTGGTGTTAAGTGAATTAAGTCCAAAAGTAACTGGAATTGTAGTTGTTGCAAGTGGTGCAAAAGATATAAAAGTAAGGCTTAATTTGTTGGAAGCTGTTAAAGCCTTACTTAATGTTTCAAATAACAACATTCAAATATATTATTAATTGGAGGGGTATAAAATGTTGTCTAAAAAGAAAAAAATATTTATTGTTGCTGGATTTTGCTTTTTGTTGGTATTAACAGGGGTTTTAAATATTGTACTTAACAACAAAATCGTTAAAGAAGCTAATGCTGGGACTGCAGTAACAACAGGAAATTTCTTTAGTACATATCGTACAGATAGAACTGGTACTAGAAATGAGGAAGTTTTGTATCTAGATGCTATTATTGCAAGTGCTAGTGCAAGTGCAGAAAGCAAAGCTGCTGCTGAAGCTAAGAAAGCCGAATTGATTAGTATGATGGAAACTGAATTGGCTTTAGAAGGATTGATTAAAGCTAAAGGTTTTGAAGATGTAGTTGTTTCAACTTCAACATCAAATATTAATGTTATTGTTAAAAGTGCTGAATTAAAAGAAGCAGAAGTTGCTCAAATTGTTGATATTATTCAAAGCCAAACAGAATATGGACTAGATAATATTAAAATATTCCCAGTAGATTAATTGTCAAATTAATTAAATAGTGTTATTATTATATGTAGTCTAAAATTGAGGTTAAATATGTTATATAGTAATAATGACACAACCAATAGAGGAACAAAAGGTAATGTTACATTTAATAAAAACATTATTTTGTCAGTAGTTAATCTAGCTACAAAAGAGATTTCTGGTGTTAGTTCACTAGTTGCTAATTTTGGCTCTGCATTAAAACGCTGGTTTGGTAACAATTATTATGAAGGAGTAAAACTTACTAATAATAATGGTAAACTTAGTGTAGATGTTTATGTTAATGTTTTTTATGGATATAATGTATCTGAAATAGCATACAAAGTTCAGGAGAATATTAAAAACAGCCTTGCTAGTATGATTGATGTGGAAATAGATAAAGTTAATGTTCATGTATTGGGTGTTGATTTTATAAAAGAAGAAGATAAAAATTAACCTAACTTTAGGTTAATTTTTTTATTTATTAACTATTTTTAATGTAAAAATATTTTCATATATGATATACTAATAAAGTAAAATTATTAAGGATGAGAATTTATGAGTAGAATTTTAGCAAGAGAAACAGTATTTAAATTAACTTTTGAATTGTGTTTTCATAAACCCGAAGACAGTTCTTTTTATGAAGACTTGTTAAATGATAGTGACAATAAGTTAGATGAAGAAAATATGACTTTCGTAAAAGAAATGTACGAAGGTATTGTTGAACATTATGATGAATTAAAGGAAATTGTTGGAAAGCATATAAAAGGCTATACAGTTGATAGATTGTTTAAAGTTGATTTGGCAATTTTGATAATGTCTACTTATGAACTAAAATATTATAAACAGAGTAGTTTACAGATAGTTGCTAATGAAGCTGTGGAACTAGCTAAAAAATATAGCACTGAAAAAAGTTATTCTTTTATTAATGCTGTTATTGCTAGTATTGCTAAAGATATATAATTTTTGCTATGAGTGAACAATATTTAAGTGTTGGACAAGTTAATAATTATATCAAAAATATTTTTGAAGCAGAGGTAATGCTTCAAAATATTTGTATTTTTGGTGAAGTAAGTAGTTATAAGATTTCAAATAATATTGCTTACTTCAATTTGACTGATGATACAGGATTGATATCCTGTGTTCTTTTCAATGCTTTAAGATTTGATGTTCCTAATATAGGAGATATGATATTAGCAGTAGGTAGTGTTTCTTACTATGCTAAGGGTGGTAAACTTTCATTTAATGCTAATCATATTGCTCCGTATGGTAAAGGTTTGCTATATGAAAAGTTTTTAAAACTAAAAGCTGAGTTGGAGCAAAAGGGATATTTTGATTTAAGTCATAAAAAACCACTTCCCGAAAGGGTAAAAAGAATTGGTGTTGTATCTAGCTCGACAGGAGCTGTTATACAAGATATTATTAATGTAACAACAAGACGAAATCCTACAGTTGATATAGTTTTGTATCCAGTTAAGGTGCAAGGAGTTGGTGCAGAAGATGATATTGCTAAAGGCATTAATTTCTTTAGTGACTATGATAAAGTAGATGTTGTTATTGTTGCAAGGGGTGGTGGTAGTGCTGAAGATCTACAACCGTTTAACACTGAAATAGTAGCCAATGCAACATATAATTGTAAAAAACCTATCGTTTCTGCGGTAGGTCATGAAACAGACTTTACAATAATAGATTTTGTTTCTGATTTGCGTGCACCGACACCATCTGCTGCTGCAGAATGTGTTGTTAATGATATTGTTGATGATTATAATCTTATAGATAGTTATACTGATACATTTTATAATAATGTTATTGATAGAATTGAAAATTTACAAAATTTATGTGACAATTCAATTAACAAAATTTGTTATGTGTCATCAAATATTATTGTTAAAAATGAAAACAAAATAAATGAATTGACAACAAAAATAAAACATAGTGTTGATTCTAAGTTGTTAAATTTGGAATCTAATATTAATTTGCTTAACAACAAACTAGAATATCTTAATCCAATGACTGCTCTTAATAAAGGGTATGTTAAGGTTGAAGAAAACAATGTTGTAATTAATACTCACAAAAATATTGTTAAAGACCATGAATACAAACTTGTATTTAAAGATGGTACAGCTATAGTGAGAGGAGAGTAGTATGAACATAGATGAGAAAATAAAGAAGTTGCAAGAGATTGCTGACAAACTTGATAAAAATGAAGTTACATTTGAAGAAAGTTTAAAATTGTTTGAAGAAGGTAATCAAATTGCAAAAGAACTTTACACAGAATTAAATAATGCAAAAGGTAAAGTTACAATTTTAAAACAAGACTTAGATAAATTTAGAGAAGAAGGAATGAATAACTAATATGAAAAATAAAGCGATAACAGATAGAAATGTAGACTTTGCAAAATGGTATACAGATGTTGTAAAGGCTGCAAAATTGGCAGAATATTCTAATGTAAAAGGCTGTATAGTATTTGAACCTAATGGTTATGCAATCTGGGAAAAGATGCAAAGTGTTTTGGATAGAATGTTTAAAGAAACAGGTCATCAAAATGTATATATGCCTATGTTTATACCAGAAAGTTTGTTGAAAAAAGAAGGAGAACTTATTGAAGGTTTTGCTCCAGAATGTGCGTGGGTAACACAAGGTGGTACAGGTTGTCTTGACGAGCGTATGGCTGTAAGACCTACTAGCGAAACTTTGTTTAGTGACTACTATAGTTCAAAGATAAATTCTTATAGAGATTTGCCAAAATTGTACAACCAATGGTGTAGTGTAGTAAGATGGGAAAAAGAAACTCGTCCATTCTTGCGTACTAGAGAATTTTTGTGGCAAGAAGGACATACTATCCACGAAACACAAAAAGAAGCTGAAGAAGAAACAATCAGAATGTTGGAAGTATACAAAAAGTTCTTCCACGATTATTTAGCTATACCATCAATTATTGGTAGAAAAACAGAAAAAGAAAAATTTGCTGGTGCTGAATATACTTATACCAATGAAGCTTTGATGTATAATGGTGTTGCATTACAATGTGGTACAAGTCATTATTTTGGTCAAAAATTTTCTAAAGCATATAATATTAATTTTTTAAATAGAAACAATCAATGGGAATATGTATACCAAACATCTTGGGGTACAACAACTCGTATGATTGGTGCATTGATTATGGTTCATAGCGATGAAAATGGTTTGGTATTACCACCTCGTATTGCACCTCGTCAAGTTGCTATTGTACCTATTGGTACTGATGAAGAAGTAGTAACTCTAGCAAAATCAATCAATGAAAAACTTAATGCAAACAATATTGTTTCATTTGTTGACTTAACTGAAAAATCTCCAGGTTTCAAATTTGCTGAACACGAAGTTAATGGTATACCAGTTAGAATCGAACTTGGTAAGCGTGACCTAGAGAGTGGGGTAGTGACTCTAGCTAGAAGAGATACTCGTGAAAGAATAACTGTTGATGTAAATTGTGACATTGTAAAAGAAGTTGAAAAACTACTTGAGGATATCCAAAACAACTTATACAACAAAGCGTTGGAGCGTCGTGACTCATTGACTTTTGAAGCTCACAATATTGAAGAAGTTGAAAAGATAATGAATACTCAGCCAGGATTTGTAAAAGCAATGTGGTGTGGTGACGAAGCTTGTGAATTGAAGATGAAAGAAATTCGTGGTACAAAATCTCGTTGTATTTTGGAAAACGAAAAAGCTATTGATGACAAATGTGTTGTCTGTGGCAAGAAAGCAAAACACTTAGTTTTGTGGGGACTTCAATATTAATTTTTAACTTGTATTTATATGCAGGGTAGGGGACTTTGTATATAATAACTAAAAATAATTTTAATAAAAATATCGATTTTTTAAGAATAGTTGTAATAAAAATATAACTATTCTTATTTTTATGCATAAACTAAAAATGGCTTAATAAAGCCATTGTATAATTATACAGAATATTTATGCAAAGTCAATTTTATAATTATAAATCGCTGTGAATAAAAATAAAAAATAAAATGTATAAATATGCAAAATATACTTGCATAAAAAATTATCGTGTTGTATAATTATGATGCTTGAAAAATTTTTGAGTGCATAAAAATAACTAGAAGGATAAATTAATGGCAAGAAATACTCGTCAATCAAAAATACTAGAATTAATATCTTTAAAAGAAATAGAAACACAAGAAGAACTTGTAGCCGAACTTAGAGCTGCTAATTTTGATGTAACACAAGCTACTATCAGTAGAGATATTAAAGAACTTGGACTTATCAAAATATTGTCTGATTCTAAAAAATACAAATATGCTATCGTTGGTTCTACCAATCAAGCAGTATCTAATAAGTTTATTGGTATTTTTAAGGAATGTGTTATCTCTGTCAAAAATGCTATGAATTTGGTTGTTCTTAAGACATTAAAAGGTACAGCAAGTATGGTTAGTAATTGTATTGACCAATTATCACTTAATAGCGTGCTAGGTTGTACTTATGGTGATGATACTGTTATGGTTATCACTGCAGATGTTGAAGACGCTTATATGGTTCAAGAAAAAATCAATGAAGTCCTAATGAACGACTAATTGGTATAATGAAAATATAATGGCTTATTAATATCACTTTTGTGGTATGAGTATAGTTGATTAATAAAAAAAACACACTTTAGTGTGTTTTATTTTTTTGTATAACAATAATTTAGTAATATTATAATTGTTATTTTTATCAAAATTTGCTAAAATCTTAATTGATATTTGGAGATAAAATATGATATCTAGTTTGAAGATAAATAACATAGCGTTAATAGAAGAAAGTATTATTAAACTTGGCGATGGGTTTAATGCTTTAACTGGCGAAACAGGTGCTGGTAAAAGTATTATTATAGACTCACTTAATTTTGTATTGGGAAGCAAAGCTGACAAAACTCTTATAAAAACAGGCAAAGACTTTGCTAGAGTTGAAGTTGTGTTTGAGTTGCCTTGCTTAAATGACGCCATTGTCGACTTCTTTAATAGTATTAATGCCGAACCAGAAACCACAATAATCATCTCTAGATATTACAATACTAATGGCAAAAACGAAGTTAGAGTTAATGGTGAAGCTGTTACTTTGGGTATGCTAAAAAAATTGACTATCAATCTTATAGATGTGCACGGACAGCATGACCACCAAGCATTGCTTGATGTTAAAAACCATATAAAAATTATCGATTCGCTAGAACCTAGTATTGAAGATATCAAATCTCAATTAAAACTTAAATTGGACGAAGTAAAAGATATCAATAATCAAATCTCGGATTTGGGTGGAGAAGGGGAAGATAAAGTTAGAAATATCCAACTTTTAGAACACGAAATCAATGAGATTGAATTGGCAGAACTAAAAGACGGAGAAGAAGACCAGCTTTTAGAAAAGCGAAAATACTATGCAAATTCGGAAAAATTGGCTAAAAACCTTACAGATGCGTATGCGTGTGTTATGGGTGATTATGGTGGTATGGTCAACCAATTAAAAAGTGCTTCATTTAGCTTAGGTATG
Source organism: uncultured Clostridia bacterium (assembly GCA_934746645.1). Taxonomy (GTDB): domain Bacteria; phylum Bacillota; class Clostridia; order Christensenellales; family UBA1242; genus UBA6345. The sequence goes on along the minus strand of CAKVFE010000002.1, from coordinate 270,683 downwards.
GTTAGTGATATTTCTCCAAAAATATCGGAATTGCGTGATAGACTTAATTCTGCTATGTACGAACTCAACGATATAACCGACAGTATCAACGACTTGATTGCTCAAACAGATTATGATGAAGAAGAAGTCAACGAACTTGAAGAAAGGCTTGACCTTATAAAAGATTTAAAGCGTAAATACGGCAATTCGGTTAAGGATATATTTGATTATTTGGATAAAGCTAAAACCAAATTGGACAATTTGCTTAACTCGGAACAAGCTTTGCTTAAACTTAATAAGCAAAAATCTAAAGTATTAAAAGAAGTCTATGACTTGTGTACTCAATTGACTAGTATGCGTAAAAAGGTTGGGGATAATATAAAAACCAATCTTTTGCAAGAATTAAAATGTTTAGGCATTAAAAACGGTCAATTTGAAGTTGTGTTTAACAATGATTATTCGTTGGAAAATATTGAAAAGAAGGCAACATATAATGGTGCTGACAACCTTGAATTTATGTTTAGTGCCAACGCAGGTATTGAAGTTAGACCATTGGCAAAAATAATCTCCGGTGGCGAAATGAGTAGATTTATGCTTGCGTTTAAGTGTGTTATACAAGATAAGAGTGGTATAAAAACACTTGTATTTGACGAAATTGACACTGGTATTGGTGGTTTAATAGGTGTTGAAGTTGGCAAAAAGATTGTTTCGATATCTCGATATAATCAAGTTATTTGTATTACTCACTTGGCTCAAATTGCAGCATTTGCCGACAATAATTATCTAATAGAAAAGACTACAGACAACAATTATACAACTTCTTCTATTAAGTTGCTTAATGACGCCGATAAAGTCAAAGAAATAGCTCGTATGTTGGGACTAAATTCAAGTGCTAGCGCAATCAATAGTGCAAGCGAACTTATTGATAATGCCAATACATATAAAGCTAATTTGTAATAAATATTTTGTAATAAAATATAAAATTATAATTAGAATATATTTCCAGTATAAAAAATCAATAATTAAAAAAACTACTTTTAGTTAGGAGTAGTTTTTTTTATGAAACAAAAATGTAAATACTTACTTTTTGCTATGTTGTCAATTATGTTTGTTTTGGTGTGTAGTATTGTCCCTTACAACGAACTTATGCTTATCAACAACAATGACATTCTTACAGAAGAAGAATACAACAACTTAATAAGCAAAACTGGCTTGGTTAGGGCAAAATCAGTATTTGCAGGTACTGACGAAGAACTCAACGAATATGTTGTCAAATTTAAATTATTTAATTTGTTTAATATAAAAAACTTAAAAGTAAATGTGGTTAAGACTGATGAAGTAATGCTAGGTGGCGATTGTATTGGTCTAAACCTAAAAAGCAAAGGAGTAATTATTGTTGGTAGCAACTACATAATTACTAAAAACGGAAATATAAGTCCGATTGCCGAATCTGGACTTAATAATGGAGATGTTATACTTAAACTAAACAATACTGATGTTAATTGTTTGGAAGATATACAAAAAGTGCTAGATGAGTGTGAAGGTCAACCTATTGAAGTGTTGGCAAAAAGAGATGGTAAACAATTTTCGACACATATCCAGCCAGAATTGGATATCCAAACCCAATCTTACAAACTTGGGATATGGATAAGAGATGACGCTATGGGTGTAGGAACTCTTACATATATCCAACCAGAAACATTGAGATTTGGTTCTTTAGGACACGCAATAACAGACGCTGATACCAACGAAATTTTTGAAGTCAACAATGGTGAAGTATACAAATGCAATGTAGTAGGGATAAAAAAAGGAAAGCGTGGAGTTCCGGGCGAAATACTTGGCTTTTTTATGAAAGGTAGGGACGAACAGGGAACAGTAGACAAAAACTGTAACTATGGTGTCTTTGGCAATTTTAATGAAAATAGTCAACTTACTTTAGGGAAGACCAATATAAAAATTGGTGGTAAACTCACAGCACACCCAGGCAAAGCTAGTATTTTGTGTTGTGTAGACGGCGAAACAATAGAAGAATATAGTATCGAACTTATCAAAACTAACTATCAAACTGGTAGTAAAAGTAAAAATATGGTTATCAAAATTACAGACCAAAAACTTATAGAAAAAACAGGTGGAATTGTACAAGGAATGAGTGGTAGTCCAATAATACAAGACGGACATCTTATTGGGGCTGTAACACATGTTTTTGTCAACGATTCTACAAAAGGTTTTGGACTATATCTTGACTTTATGCTCAACGAATAAATTATTGAATTGTTTAAATGTGGTTATATTTTTTGTAAAAAATATATTTGTACAAAATAATGCCTATTTTTAGGCAAAATATAACCCATATTTCGACACAATTCGACAAAGTTTTTTACAATTTTTTTATTTAAAAATATTTTTGTAAAAATATACTTATTTTTGTAGATTTTTTAGATTATCTTTGCTATACTATTGCCATTAAGTTTTTAAAAAGAAGGGATTTATAAAATGGCAACGGAGAATCTGTATACAGTATTTTATTGTAGAGATAATTTAAAACGAATGATGGAGATGAATGAAATTTTCCATAATTCTAAAAAGTTTAATTTAAGTATAGTTAAGTTCTTTTCTGACCTTATCTATACAGTCAACCAACAACAAGTTAATTTGCTTATAGTAGACGGAGAGTCTATTGATATAACTGACGAATTTGTTAATGTCCAAAAAGATGCTAAATTTGGTATACCGGACAATATTGTTTATCTTGGTGTTAATGACACACAACAAATCAATATTGATGGTGTAAGTAGATTTTGTATGTCTTACAATGAGTTCTATAAGAGTATGGCACCACTTAGAGAAAGGATTTTGTTTAATATTGAAAAGAACAACACCTTTAGATTTGATTATAGGATTGTTAGTCAATTTTTAACCGAATACCTTATTCGTATGGGATTTTTGCCTAAGCATATGGGATTTAACTATATCAAACAATGTATTGAAGAAGCACTTATCAATAATGGTGTACTAGGGCCTTTGAGTACAGAAGTATACCCAAAAGTTGCTTTGCGTAATAATACCAATCCTATCAATATAGAAAGGAATATTCGCAATTCGATAACTTTAGCACAAAAACATTGTCAAGATGGTGTACTCAATACTATCTTTGCTGGTAGTACTGTAAGCAATAGGGCATTTTTAGCATATTTACTTGACCAAGTTATTATTAGCTATTCTCAACTTGATAGGAGTATTAAATTTTAGACTTTTTTCATATATATTATTGTGAAGTCTAATAGTTATAAAAATCAATATAAATATAAAAATAGCTTTGCTCAATTTTGGAGCACATACAAAGCACTTCTTTTGTTGTGTTTTGTTTTTTTAGTGTTTGGTTTAAGTTTAGGGATATTTAAATCTATCAAGTATTCTGGCGACCTTACACTTTCCAATCTTTCTGATAGCAATTTTGTCGAATTTCTGAAAGGGGATAGAGGTACTATGGGATTGTTTTTTCCGTGTATGTTTGGATTCCTTTTCTTTTCAGGGATTATAATTTTTGTCAATTTTAAGCCATTTTGTAAGATTTTTACTTTTCTTATTTTGATTATAAAAGGATATCTTATTGGCTTTGATATTACTATATTTATTGTTCAATATGGCATATCTGGTGTGCTTAATGTCTTTATCTTTATACTGCCATTTGACCTTATGGTATGTCTTATACTTATCTTTTTATCAGCTATTGCTATTAAACGGAATAACATTATAAAAAAGTATGGCTGTAATAGTTGCTGTAGCAATTTTAATTATAAAAAAGTGTATTGGGCATTAGTTATAATTGGGGTAGTGATTATTCTGTTAAAATGTTTACTTTTACCATTGGTTAAAGTGATAATTATAGTCGTATAGTGCCAACCAGCCCATATAGACCAACTCGGTCTATATGGTTTTTTTGTGCCTGCGCACAAAAAACTCTGCGATTGTCCCAATCGCAGGCTGGTTGGCACGCATAACTTTTAATCTCAAAACAAGTAGTCTGTATTATTCGTCATTCTGAGCGAAGCGTAAGCGAAGTCGAACCCGTAGGGCAACGGCTTGCCGTTGGAATCTCAAAACGATAAGTATATTTTTTATTCTATATTCAATTTGTTTTACCCCTGTCTAGATTACGACTGCATTTCATTTGTCGCTTGTCCGTTTCACTCCCAAGTTCGGCAAGCTCATAATGACAGACAGGGGATATATTGAACCTACTCATTCACTCAAATAGGCTAATACTTGTCATTCTGAGCGAAACGAATTGGAGTCGAACCCGTAGGGCAACAACGCAAGTTGTTGGAATCTTAAAACGATAAATATATCTTTTTTATTATTTATTTTATTTGCTTTTGTTCCACCTAGATTCCAATGTCGTAATGCTCCATTGCCTTTCACTATCGTTCAAGGTTCGGCTTCGCTCAGAATGACAGGTGGGGGGATAGTTAATGTTTAAAATTAAGTTGTATATTAGGATGTACATAACTATATAGCTTATTGTAGTCAAAAATAATCAAACTTTTATATTTATTCTTCACTTAATATATGCACATATTGGCATAAAATTATCGGTAAATATGGCATTTTTTGGACTTTTCTATTTACATAAGATAGTTATTATTGTATAATACTAGTAACATATATAGTGTGTTAAAGTGCACTTACTTTGTAATCAAAATAAAAAATTGAGGTTGCAATATGAAAAAAAGAAGATTTTTTAAGATAATATGTTGCTTTTGCTTGTTGCTATGCTCAACATTCTTTTTGACTGCTTGTACTGGTGGTGGAAGTGGTGGTAGTGGAAGTAGTAGTGGATACGATAGCGACAATCCACCAAAACCAGACTCAGGCAAACAACCACCATCTTCAGGTGATGACTCTGATATAGATATTGATGACGATGGTAATATTGGTGGCAATGGACAAGTTGCAGATTTCTCTGATTATTTCTATGGCTATATGGGTATGATAAAGGGAAATGACGATTTTGAAGTTCAAGACGAAGCTACTGGTAGTAAAGTAAAATTTAATACTTTACTTGACCGTCAATTTGATGTATTAGCTCAAGATGTACTTTATAGATTAAATTATATTTATGGTACAAATGGTACTGATAGATTGATGGCTTCAAGTGAAGATAGAATAGGTTATAAAAATTTAAATGATGTTATCACTAATAATGTTTATAAATATGGTAATAATGTGGCTGTTGTGAATGATGAAGTTATTGCAACATTAATAGATAAAAATCATTCACATCAATATGGTAATTTTAACTTAAAGTGTATTGAATGCTATCAAGCATATTTAAATTTATATGATTCAACAAAGTTAAATTATTTATATAATACTAACTTTATGAATTTTAGTGGTGCAATTATTGGAAATAATATGAATTTAAATCTAATACAGTTAATTCCTGATAATACAAAGTCATGGAATTGGTCAGTAACTGAGAATAATACATTTAAATTTGTTGAAACTTATAGAAATGATTTTAAAATGGCTATTTGTCAAATTGTTAGTGGAATTACACCTGATGGGAAATATGATGAAAATAGCTATAAAAAATTATTAAATAACATAGATTATTTAGGATATGTTGAAAAAATTAATAATGCAAAAGGTGAAAAAGTAAATTTTGCAGATGAAATAATTAGTTTTGTATATGATACTATTATTGATGGTAATAGGACTGGAAATAATAGTTTGATTTTAAGAGATAAAAAAATATTTGAAAATAGTGAATATTTAAATTCTGTTGATTGTATGTATACAATTACAGATTCATTTATGATGAGTGCTCCATATCCTGGTAATTCTAATTATTCTGAAAATGAAAATCAAAATTCGCCACGACTATATAAAGGATATAATATAATTATTCCAGCAATAGTAAATCAAGCACTTAGCAATTCTTTCACAAAAATTGTAGATAATAAATTTGAAAACACAAAAATATCATTATATCCATATTATGCTAGAAGTAGTAGTAAAAATGGAGATTTTGAAACTAGAAAGATAATTAATTCTAGTGGAGAAGTTGTTGAAGAAATGACAACAACTGGACCTATAACTTTAGATAAGATTATACTTAAACCTAAAGCTAATAGCCAACCAGTTGCACTACAATTACAAATTGCTACAGCTCGTAAATTGAACAATGGAGAGCAAAGTGATGATATCAACGATTTAGGTTGTTATGCTCACGATATTGTAGTGGAGTTGGAAGTAAACATAACATATAAAGCTAGTTACTATACTAATGGGGAAAAACAATCTTATGTACTTAATATGCCTACTTATGTGCCAGATGGTGAAGATAGTGGAGTACTAACTATAGATAGTAAAGGTTATGTACCAACATATATTGATACTAGCGACCCTAATTTTGACCCAACTAAAGTTACATTTGACCCTAACAATCCTAATGCAAAAGACCCATATTCTGAGAGTTTTAGAAAACCTTATGATACCAATGGAGAGATTTTGCCATTTAACTATGTATTTTCAATATATGATAAATATACTGATGATACACCAAAAATGGGTACATACAATGGACCTAGCGATTCTAGTTCAATGACATTGTTCAATAATGGTTATAAGTCTGATGATAGTTCAGTATATTTGGATGCTGGCGACAACTATATTCAATTTACATTTAATATTAAGAGTGTAAAAAAATATTCTGGTGACAATAGTACTCAACTTGTAGACGCTAGCGAATACAAAAATGATGTTGTATTTGATATTAGCTTAATGCCATTTACATTCTAAAAAAATAAGTAAATCAAGTTCTTATACTTGGTTTACTTTTTTTATTGGTTTAGTATATGGGTGATATTAGATTCCGAAAGGTGCTTGGCACTCTTTCGATTTGACAAAGTCAAATTTCGACTTCGCTAACGCTACGCTCAGAATGACAATAAAACAGACTACTTGTTTTTAGATTCCAACGGCAAGCCGTTGCCCGTTGGGGTTCGACTTCACTTCGTTTCGCTCAGAATGACAAGTATAAGCCCAAATTTCTATATAGAATAAACTATTTGTAAATAATAGCACTATTTTATATTTACTAGTTTAATGTTTCAACAATGATAATACAATTCCACCTGTCATTCTGAGCGTAGCCGAACCTTGAACGATAGTGAAAGGCAATGGAGCAATGCGACATGGAATCTAGGTGGGTATATTACCTGTCTGTCATTATGAGCGATAGTCGAACTTGGGAGTGAAACGGACAAGCAACAAATGAAATGCAGTCGTAATCTAGACAGGGGAGCAAACAAACATATTACATTATTGTTCTTTGTGTTCGATTTCGCTTTAGAAATGACAAGTAACAATAGTTAAGTTAATATAATAAATAAAATAATTTTATACAAGCTGTTTTCTTATAACATATATATTTAATAATTTACATATTTTTTTTAATTTTGGGTATTGCAACTATGTTATTGTTTGTGGTATAATAGGTATGTACATAAGGTAGTGTATACTACAAAAACAATAGTATATAACAAAAATATTAGTATTATTGATAAAAAAGGGGAATAAAAAAATGAAGAAAAGCAAAATTTTAGTTTTAGCTCTAACATCAGTTATGGCTACTTCAGTGTTTGGCTTAGCAGGCTGTACTGGCGGTGGTGGCAATGGTGGTGGTGGTTCTAGTATCGAACATACTCAACACACTTATGGCAATTGGGAGCACAATGCTACACAACACTGGAGAAAATGTACAAGTTCAGGTTGTACTGCAGAAGAGCGTGAAGACCATAAATACAATGGTGGATATACTTGTGAAGTATGTGGATATGTTAATGAAAGTCTTAAACCAGGTGAACCACAATCTATGTCAACATATTTTAGTGGTATGAAGACTACATCAACTAGAGCAAGTGTAAAAGATGCTGACAATGTAACAAAATCTTTTGATGAAGTATTAGATCGTCAATTAGATGTATTTGCCCAAGATATACTTTATAGATTAAATTATATTTATGGAACAAATGGCACTAACAGATTGAAAACTGAATTGGGAGAACAACTTCTTTATAATACAAATAATAATGTATTTAATTTGAATGGTGCTATTGCAAAGGTAAATGATAATAAAGTAATTGTAAAAAATATTAATCATTCACATTCAAATGAACTTAATTTAAATTGTGATGATTGTATACAAAGTTTCTTAAACAATTATGAATCAAGTACAAATTATATTTATAATAAAAATTATATGAATTTATATGGAGCAATAACAGGAGATAATACAAGTTTAAATGTTGTTCAACTTATTGCAAATTCAAGTAATTCGTGGAAATGGGCAAATAATAGTGAAAATACATTAAATTTTGTAAATATTAATAAAAATAATTTTAAGATGGCTGTTGCTCAAATTTTAACAAATTCCAATTTAGATGGCATATACAATGCAAGCAAATATAATGATTTATTAAAAAATATTAATCAATTAGGAATAAATTCAAGCTATAAAAATAACATCGTTAATTTTATTAATAACAATGTTATAGGTAATAGTCTAATTGAAAAAGATAATAAAATTTATGATAGCAATTACTTTAAACAAAATAATTATGTAATTAATAGTAATTTTATGGTAAATGCACCATATCCTGGTAATTCTAATTATAGTGATTTAGAAAATGAAAATTCACCTCGTTTATATAAAGGTTATAACATTATAGTTCCAGCTATTGTAGAACAAGCATTAAATAATACTTTTGAAGGCACAACACAATCTATTTATCCATCAATGAATAGATATGCTACAGACTATAGTAGCAATGTATTTACAACTTCAACATCAAACTTTGATTCTATTGTATTGGCTCCAAGAACAAGCACTCCAGCTACAAAACTTGTAGTTAAGATTGAAGGTACAGGCAACAATGTAGAACTTACAATTGGTTGCAGTGTAAATGGTTCTAATGCAAGTAGTAATCAAAAGAAAGTTAGATTGTCTGCAAGTGGTGAAACTGTAGAATTTGATTTACACAGCTATAGCACAATCGGTTCTTACAATGGTAGCACAGAAAAAGATACTAATAATGATTTGTTTGCTAACAATCAAACATCTAAAAATTCATCAGATGGTTCAAACTACATCAAATTGGTATTTACAAATCCAAGCAATGCTATGTTTAAAGTAACATTTACTGGATATTACAACAAATAATTATTAAATCAAAATCAATAATACAATTTATATACAATATTTAATTTATAAAAAATGTATGACTAATATTTAGCCATACATTTTTTTATTGGTTATTATGATATACTATGTAAACATTAATAAATCAGTATATAAAGGCAAAATAGGGTGTTTTGCATAGTAGTGTAATTATACATTGCAATCACTAAAAATATAAAAAATGTCAATACATATTTTTTTAACTTTTACTTATAATAACTAAAAAATAGTTTAAAGAGGAATGTTATGAAAAAGATGTATAAGTTGTACATTAGTGTTGTGTGCTTAGTATTATTGGTTACAACATTAATGATAAGCAATAAGGCAATGATAGTAAAAGCATATTATGAAGAGCAATTTAACAATTTTACAAGTAAAAGTTATGTGCTATTGGATAGTGATAGTGGCACTGTACTTGTAAGCAACAATGCTGATGAAAAAATGGAAGTTGCTAGTATATGCAAACTTATGACTAGTCTACTTACTTTAGAAAGATTAGATAGTGGAGCATTAAAACTTGACGATATGTTGACTGCGTCTGAGCACGCTTGTAGTATGGAAGGTAGTCAAGCCTTTTTAGATGCTGGTAGTGAGTATAGTGTGGCTGAATTATTGAAAAGTGTAGTTGTAGCATCTGCCAATGATAGTGCAGTTGTACTTGCAGAAGCTATAGGTGGTAGCGAAAGTGCCTTTGTGTCTATGATGAATAATCGTGCAAAAGAACTTGGTATGAACAATACTTGTTATGCCAATGCAACTGGTTTGCCAGCTTCCAACCAATATTCTACAGCAATGGATACAAGTATACTACTTAAAAAGGTAGCTAAGTATGACACTTATGTAAAAGATTCACATATATGGATGGATACTTTAGTACACCCAAGTGGCAGAGAAACCCAACTTGTCAATACCAACAGACTTATAAAGTATTATGACAAATGCAAAACAGGTAAAACCGGTTTTACTGATGAAGCAGGTTATTGTCTTGCAAGTACTGCATCTAACTCCAATCTCAACCTTATAGCTGTAGTGCTAAAGTGTGATAAAGCACAAGATAGATTTAAGGAAAGTGTAGACTTGTACAATTATGGATTTGCCAATTTTGAAAATAAAAAGATTATTGATGTCAATAGTCCTATAGACTCTAGCATTAAAGTTAGTGGTGGTAAAGAAGATTTTGTAGGCTTAAGATATGCCAATGATTATAGCGTTGTATGTCGTAAAGGAGATAGTAGTAGTTATGGTATAGATATAAGCAATATTAGTACTATAAAAGCGCCACAAAAAGCAGGTCAAAAAGTGGGTACTGCTACTATATTAAAAGATGGTAAAATAATAGGCGAAGTAGATGTAGTATTAAAGGACGATATTGAGCGTCAAACCTACAAAGATGTCCTTAACAAAATGATAGACAACTGGAGTATTTGTGGCTAGTATTCATATACTATGTCAACAAGTATAATTTGGCTTTATATAGCCCTATATTGTATATTGCATAGTTGAGATAAAGAAGACCAATATTAGGTCTTCTTTTTTTGTCTATTTATTAACAATTATGTATCAAATTTACATTATTTGGATATATAAAAAACTAAAATGATATGTAAATATTTGCTTAATTATATTATTTATTATATACTTATTAGGTAGTATATTAAAAAGGAAAGTTATGCTTAATTTTTTAGATGTTTTAGAAGGCTATGAGTTTATATATGCAGGTATTGCTATGTTGCTCGTACTTATTATTTCACTATCTTTGCACGAATTTGGACACGCTTATGTTGCATACAAACAAGGCGATATGACTCCTAAATATCAAGGCAGAGTTACTCTCAATCCTTTAGCGCACATTGACCCTATAGGTTTTCTTTGTTGTGCATTGTTTGGCTTTGGTTGGGCAAAACCAGTCGAAATCAATGCATTGAAATTTAGAAATTATAAAAGTGGTATATTTAAAGTATCAATAGCTGGTGTTACAGCCAACCTTATACTTTCATTTATAGGTTGTATGTTGTTGCATTTGACATACAGAGTTGGGATATATGCCAACTGGTTCTGCCACTTTTTGTATTATTTTTCTATGTTTTTGTATTATATCAACTTGTCATTGTTTGTATTTAACTTGTTGCCAATATATCCACTAGATGGTTTTAATTGTATAACAGCTTATGCTAAATACGAAAATGGCTATGTCAGATTTATGCGTAAATACGGATACATTATCTTGTTACTTGTAGTTACCATTGGAGATACTTTGTTGTTTACTTTGGTTAGCTGGGTAGGCGTACCTATGGAATTATTTTGGGGTTTGGTATTTGGAATATGATAGACAACGAAAAAGACAATCAACTAGAAGAAAATGTTGATGACAAACAACAACTTAATATTGACGAAAATATTGATGACTTAGATGATGGCGATGATAAGTTAAGTTTTAAATTGGAAAACTTTGAAGGACCATTGGATTTGCTTATCCATCTTATTAAGAAAAACAAGATGGAGATTGAAGAGATAGAGATAAGCAAAATAACTGAGCAATATCTTGAACTTATGTCCAATATAGAAGAACTTGACCTTGAAAAAGCAAGTGACTTTATCGAAATGGCAGCATATCTTATAGAGCTTAAAAGTAAGATTATTTTGCCACGACTATTGGAAAGTGAAAACGAAGAAGACGAAGAAGACCCAACTTGGTTGCTTACTCAAAGACTTAAAGAATACGAATTATTTAAGGAAACAAGCGAAAAACTTAAAGTTATTGAAGATGTCAATAAGTTTTATAAAGAGCCTGAAGAAGATGCCAATAAGTTCCGTATTGTATTAAAAGATATGAGCTTAGATTTATTGCTTAATGCGTTTACAAGTCTTCTTACTCGTGCTACTAAGACTGAAAAAGAAAATGAACCTAAACAAATCGCTAAAGAAAAATTTACAGTTACTCAAAAAATAGCATTTATAAAAGATGAACTATTGATAAAACCAAAAATTATGTTTAGCGAATTGTTTGAACAAAGCATATCCAGAGAAGAGATAATAACAACATTTATGGCTTTGTTGGAATTGCTTAAATTGCAAGAAATCAAATGTGCACAAGCTGGTGCATTTTGCGATATAGAAATTACTAAAAAGGAAACTGAACCTGTAGACACTGCTACAGACATTAAAGAGGTGAGTGATGGACAATCTAGATAAGATAATTGAAAGTATATTGTTTGTTGCTGGAGATGGCGTAGAGTTTTTTGATATTGCCGAAAAACTTGGCGTATCTGTTGATGAAGTTGAAAAAGCTCTAAACAAACTTAAAGAAGACCACGAAAAATGTGGTAGTGGTATACAAGTTTTGACTTTCAATAAGAAAGCACAATTATGTTCCAACTCTGCGTATGCTGAGCAAGTCGCAGAAGTTTTAAATCCAATAAAAGAAAAAGCTTTGACTAAAGCTGTGTTAGAAACTGCAGCTATTATTGCTTACAAACAACCAATTACTAGATTGGAGATAGAACAAGTTAGGGGTGTTAACTCTGACTATGCTATGAACAACTTGATTGAAAACAAACTTATAGAAGTTGTTGGTCGTAAAGACGCCATTGGTAAGCCATTATTATTTGGCACAACAGACGAATTTTTAAAGCGTTTTGGACTTAATAGCTTGGAAGATTTGCCTGACTATGACGAATTGTTGGAACGCATACAAGTTATACATACTCCACAAAATGCAGGGCTATTTGATTATTCACATATGCCTGAAGACAATGACAAACTTGAAGCAGAAGAAGCTGAAAAACAAGCCGAACTTGAAAAACAACAAAAAGAAGATAAAAAGTTGGAAAAAGAAGAAATTGCTGAAGAGTTTGTTGAAGAAGAAATGGAAGAAAAGAACGATGTTGTTGAAGACTTGCTTAATGCTCTTAACGAGCCTGATGATGGGGAAGATGTTGGTGCATAATATGCCACAATAAAGTCATTTTTAACGATTTTGAATAGTATTTATAAAAATCACATTAAAATATCAACAATAATTAAAATGTATCCAAAGTTTGGATACATTTTTTTGTTATTATTGCTAATAATAAATGTATGAAAGTTTTGTTGATTATAACTACAGTTATTATAGTTTTGCTTACGATATCATTGCCGATTAGTGTCTTATTAAATTATGACATTATCAACAATGAAGGAAAGATAAAACTAAATTTGTTTGGTATTCCTATATTTTTGCTCAATTTTACTATAGCAGGCGAATACCTTAATCTTAGCAACAAACGAAATAAAGTTATAACAATCAAACTTGATTTAAATGACGAAAAAGTTAAATTTTTTAATGATTTTGGCTTGAGTATTAAGAAAAAAATATATCTAATGCGACTAGGTATTTATGCTTTAATTTGTAGCGAAAATCCTATTGTTTCTAGCACACTTGGAGCACTGATTAATGCGTTGATTGGTGTTGTTTATTCAAAAATGTCGATAGTCCATAGTGACGCTGATTTGAAACATTATATTTCTACAGGATTTAGACAAAACGAAATGAAAGTAAAGTTTGATTTGGCATTTGCTTTTAGTTTATACGATATACTATGGGCATTTTTAAGAGCGTACAAATCAAAAATTAGGAGAAAATATGAAGAAAAAAATAAGTTACAACAACACAGGCGAATTAAGCGAAATTCTTGATGACGCTATGAAAAATTTGAAGACTCTTGTTGATATAAATACTGTTGTTGGAACGCCAATTATTAGTGAAGATGGCACAACAATTATTCCTGTATCAAAGATTTATGTCGGAATAATTGCTGGTGGTGGCGAACTGGATAATAACAATAAGCTTGCATACAATTATCCGTTTGCAGGTGGTACAGGTGCTGGATTTACTGTTAATCCTATAGGTTTTTTAGTTATTAAAAATGGTGAAACTACATTTATCAATACTGAGCTTAACAAATCTAGTGACAAACTAATAGAAATGGCCAACAGAACATTAAAAATTCTGCTTAGCAATCTAAAAGATAAACAATAATTACTTAAATAATTTATGATTTTTAAAGTAAAAGGATAAAGGTATAAAGATGTCAAAAGATAAGAAAAATGGCGTTATTACGCACAAAATGAGTTTTAAAACCAGAATATTATGTTGTGTACTTATGATTATGAGTGTGCTAGGTTTTGTTAATGTTTTATATAATATTAAGTCTAGCAAAGTTCTAGATTTACAGGCTTTAGCACCATACAGGTCTATGTGTGTAATTAGTGAAGACGGGCAAGTACTTAATCAATACAACAAAGACCAACAACTTGCAATGGCAAGCACAACCAAAATTGTTACTGCTATTGTAACTATTGAAAATTGTGATGATTTGGACGAAATTATCACTGTAGATGATAAGAGTGTTGGTATTGAAGGTACAAGTATTTATCTTAGAAAAAAAGAGCAAATGAGTATAAGAAACCTATTATATGGATTGATACTTGCGTCTGGCAATGATGCTGCAATGGCTCTTGCTTGTGCTATAGGTGGTACTGAAGAAAATTTTGTCGAGATGATGAACAAATTTGCTTTGGATTTAGACCTTAAAAATACACATTTTGCCAATCCTCATGGACTTGATGCAAAAGGACATTATACATCAACTTATGATTTAGCTGTAATTACTAATTATGCTTTAGACAATCCAGTTTTTAAAGAAATTGTTAGTACAAAAACAAAAATTCTTAATGAAGGCGAACCTAATGTTAGATATTTGCGTAATAAAAACAAATTGTTATTTAGTCAAGACGGATGTGTAGGTGTTAAAACTGGCTTTACAGACAATGCAGGGAGATGTCTAGTTAATGCTTGTGAACGCAATGGTTTTAGAGTTGTTTCTGTAGTATTTAATTGTGGACCAATGTTTGAAGAATGTGACAAGCTAACAGAACAAGCTTACAACGAATATATGGTAAAAACTTTTGTTGAACCTTATAATTTTGTTGGTAATGTATCTGTAATTGATGGAGATAAAAACGAAGCGTTTGTTGTTACTATTAAAGGGTATAGTAAAATAATTAAGAAATCTGAAGAAGATATGTATAAAGTCGATTATGATATTTTAGAAACGGCAGAAGCTCCTATCAATGCTAATACAAAAATGGGGACTGTAAAAGTAACTTACAATGATGAGATTATTTATGAAGATGGCTTATATTCGACTAGTGAAATAAAAAATATTAATATTAAGTACAAATTGGATACCATTATTAAAAGTTGGTTTATTTAAAATAAACTCAATTTTAACCTGATTTTTGACCTAAATATTATCATATAAAATATAACAATATATAAAAAATTGAACATAACACTAAAGTGTTATGTTTTTTATTTGATAAAAAGTCTAGATTGTATTAAAATTATTATGTATGAGAATTAATAAATATTTAGCACAATGTAATATTGGGAGTAGACGAAAAGTTGAAGAATATATTTTGGCTGGTCGTGTGACTATTAATGACAAAATAGTTACTTTATTGGCTACACAAGTTTTGCCTACTGATATTGTAAAATTTGATGGTGATATTGTTAAGCCAAGCAATGTTAAATTGTACTATCTACTTAATAAACCTAGTGGTTATATAACTTCTGTTAGTGATGATAGGGGTAGGCATACTGTTTTGGACCTTATAGAAAGTACTCCAGAACATATTTTTCCAGTTGGTAGATTGGATTATGACACAGAAGGTATGCTTATTATTACCAATGATGGCGATTTTGCCAATCAATTGATTCATCCAAGTCATCAAATAGATAAAGTTTATCAGGTTAAAGTTAATACTCAACCTTCAATAGAACAATTTAATGCTCTAGAAAATGGTGTAAAAATAGAAGATGATTTTGTTACAAGTCCAAGCAAAATTGATAATAAGAAAAAATTGGACAATGGAACATATCAGTTTGATATAACCATTCATGAAGGTAAAAACAGACAAGTAAGAAAAATGGTTGATGCTGTTGGACTTAAAGTCTTGTATCTTAAACGAATAAAAATTGGTATGTTACCATTGGGAAATTTGCCAATAGGAAAGTATAGAAAATTGAACAAAGAAGAAATTAATTTATTGCTTAAACGGGGGAAATAATTATGATTAATATTGCTATTGATGGACCAAGTGCATCTGGAAAAGGAGCAGTAGCTCAAAGACTTGCAAAGTTGTTAAATGTGTATCACTTAGATACAGGTGCTATATATAGAGCTATTGGATTATATTGTTACGAGAATAATGTTGACCCGTATAGTGAAGAAGAAGTAGCTAAAGTATTGGACAAGATGGATATAGTTATTGATTTTGTTAATAACGAACAATACACATATCTTAATGGCGAATGTGTTAATTCAAAAATTAGAACTTCTATTATTTCTGATTATTCTTCTAGAAGTTCTGCATTAAAAATTGTTAGAGATAAAGTAAGAAATATCCAACAAGATTTTGCTAGAAATAATAATGTTATTATGGAAGGTAGAGATATCACAACCGAAATTTTACCTAATGCTAAATACAAATTTTATCTTACAGCTTCTCCTGAAGTAAGGGCAAAAAGAAGATTGAAAGACTTAATTGCAAAGGGTGAAAATGTTACTTTTGAAAAAGTGTTAGAAGATATCAACGAAAGAGATTATAGAGATACTCATCGTCAATATGGTAAGTTAGAACTTGCGAAAGATGCAATATATGTCAATACTGACGAATATAATATTGATGAGGTCGTAGCTATTTTGTATAGCAAGATTGACGAAAGAGTATAAGGAGTTATTATGTTATTTTACATATTACTAATTTTGTTTTTTATCCCATTAAATATTGTTTTCCCTTGTAGGGTTGTGGGAAAGAAAAATGTACCTAAAAAAGGTCGTATAATTTTTAGTGCAAACCACCAAACACTTAATGACCCAATATTGGTTGGTTATAAATTAGCTGGTCGTCGTAGATTCCATTATATGGCAAAATCTCCATTGTTCGACAACAAAATAAAGGGTGCATTTTTAAAGAAATTGGGTGCTTATCCAGTGCATTGTTGTTCTAGTGATATTCAAGCTGTAAAAACTACAATGAAACTATTGAAAGATGATAAAGCAGTTTGTATATTCCCAGAAGGTTCTAGACTTGTTACAAGTGAAGCCAATGAGTTAAAACACGGCGTTGCAATGTTTTCATTAAGAACTCAAACACCAGTTATTCCTGCATTTTTTGTAAAGAAAACTATGGCATTTGTTCCTAATAAATTAATTATTGGTAAACCTCTAGAACTTTATAATATGGAGCAATTTAAGGATAAAAAAATAGATAAAGAATTGCTTGATGAAGCAAGTAATATTATAAAGAAAAATATCCTAGATTTAAGAAAAAACTATTTAAAAGAAAAACAAGATAAAAAGCTTAAAAAACTTAAGAGAAAATACAATAGATTGGTTAAGTCTACTAATGAAAATAATTAAAATAAAAAAGACTCATTTGAATATAAATCAATTCGAGTCTTTTTAATATAATTACAAAAATTGTTAATTCCAATTGTTATTGGTGTATGGTATATTACATATACTAAATACATTAAGGGACTGATATAAGGTGACTAAATGACTGATAATAAAAATACTATACTTAATATGCTTATGTATCCATTAGTGTTTATAATAACTTCAATTATTATAGAAATGGGTACTTTTATTACATTAGATTTTAATATATTGCCACAATATTTTTTATTAGAATTGTTTGTATTATTGATATTGGCATCATTAATATTTGTTACTTCAAATAAGATAGCTCAATTTGTTTTAGCTATCGTGTTTTTGTTGCTTCAATCAATATTAAGTTATGTTAATATTACTCTATATTCAATATATGGCGATTTGTTTAGTTTTGATTTGATAGTTTTAGGTGCTGAAGCATTTTCTGTATTTGATTCATCATTTATAAAATGGAAATTTATTTTATTTTTGGTGTTTGTATTTGCTATATCAATTACATATATGGCTATAAATTTAAAACACAAAATATCATATCAATTTAAATCTAAAACAGCTTTAATTGTATTATCTGTATTTGTTGTTATACAAGGTTTGTCTTATGGTGGTTATTTTATGCAAAAGGCATTATTTAAGCAAAATAATGATACTTTATATCAAACATATTTTGAGAACGATAAAACTATGTATGATAAACAATTTATAAAATCAGAATCGCTAAGAAAATTTGGTACATACCCATATTATATAAAAAATTTAACAAATATGATGTTTGGAGTGGATGATTATAAACAGTATGACAAAATAAAAGATTATGTCAAAAATAAAGTTTATCAAACAAATTCAAATACTGGTTTATTGCAAAATGACAATGTAATTATTGTTATGTGTGAAAGTTTAGAGTGGTATGCAATTAACCCTGTGTTAACTCCAAATCTATATAATATCTTTACCAACGGATATAGTTTTGACAATTACTATAGCAAGAGTAAAACAAACTATTCTGAGATGGATGTTATATTGGGTAGTGTTCCTACTGATAATGCATTTACAAATAGTTGGCATGGTTCAACATCAAGTTTGCTGGGTAATGAGTTGACATTTACTTTACCTAATAAATTTAAAAATGCAGGTTATGAGAGTATAAAATATTTCCACGATAATACAGGAGATTTTTATGCTAGAAATAAGACCCATACTACTTTTGGGTTTGATGATATAGTTACACTTGAAGATATGGATATTGAAAGTAAAGCAGAAGGCTTAATAGGTCATAATTCCTCTTATACAAGAGATTCTGATATGTTTGAAAGTTGTAAAGAAATAATAGCACCTAAAGATAAAAGTTATTTTAGTTTTATAACAACTATCACTTCTCATGGACCATATAACGAAAGTCATAAGCTTACAGACAATTATACATTATTGGATAATGGTAAGTTGGACGAATACAAGAATTGGCTTGAATCAAACACAAATTATACTTTTCCAACAGATAAAAAATATAAAACATATTTACGCAATTATTTAGCTACTACAATGGATTTGGACAAAGGTATTGGTATATTGGTTGATTATTTAAAAGAAAACAATTTATATGACAATACCACATTAGTTGTGTATGGTGATCATAATGCTTATTATCATGATCTATCTTATAAAATGAGAGATACGAAAAAAGAAGATTTTAGAAATATTGAATTATATAGAGTTCCTGCAGTTATTTATTCTAACAAATTAGGTAAGGGGAATGTGACACAATTTAGTTGTCCATACAACTTAGCTCCAACATTGCTTGATTTAACTGGAATAACATATAATAATAATTTGTATATGGGATATTCTGTATTTAATGATAACTTTAAAGATACTGTTTTTGTATCTCAAATTGGTGGAATATTTGCAAGTGATATATATTCTGATAATGTTATTAAGATATATTCTGACAAAAATTTGACTGATGAAGAAATAAATAAATTTAGAGAAAATGCAACCATATTCTATAATAAGCAATTTAATATGAATTTGGTTTATAATTCTAATGTCTTTAATAAATTCCCAGAATTAAAAGCATATTGTTAAAATAAAAAAGAAGCAATCCAATAATTGCTTCTTTTTTTAGATTTAGATATAAACTTAAAATATAATTAATATAAATTTAA
Organism: uncultured Clostridia bacterium; assembly: GCA_934746645.1. Classification (GTDB taxonomy): domain Bacteria; phylum Bacillota; class Clostridia; order Christensenellales; family UBA1242; genus UBA6345. The sequence goes on along the minus strand of CAKVFE010000002.1, from coordinate 250,803 downwards.
TCTGTTGGTTGTAGTATTAAAATATATTATTTATATTAGTTATAAATAATAAAGGGAAGTATAGTGAAATTTAATAAAAAAAATACTTGATTAATATCAAGTATCATTTGTTTTAGTGGTGGGCAAGGATGGATTCGAACCACCGAAGTCAGAGACAACAGATTTACAGTCTGCTCCATTTGGCCACTCTGGAACTTGCCCATAACTAAAAATGGAGCTGGTGATAGGAATCGAACCTACAACCTGCTGATTACAAATCAGCTGCTCTGCCAGTTGAGCTACACCAGCGTAATTAAGGGAAGTTATATAGAATATTATGGTGCCTCGGGGCGGAATCGAACCACCGACACGAGGATTTTCAGTCCTCTGCTCTACCGACTGAGCTACCGAGGCACATAATAATTATATTACAGGTTAGGGAAGTAATATACTTTTCTTTAACCTATAATAATGGCGACCCGGAAGAGATTCGAACTCTCGACCTCTAGCGTGACAGGCTAGCGTTCTAACCAACTGAACTACCGGGCCATATAAAATATAATTTAAAGAAAAATAATTGGTGGGCCTTCAGGGACTCGAACCCCGGACCAACCGGTTATGAGCCGGTCGCTCTAACCAACTGAGCTAAAGGCCCAATCTGCAACAATTTCAATAATAATGGTCGGGGTGAAGAGATTCGAACTCCCGACCCCTTGATCCCAAATCAAGTGCTCTAGCCAAACTGAGCCACACCCCGATAAATGTCATTATCTCAATTGCTGACAGTAAAAGTTTACACTAACTACAGGCATTTGTCAATAAAAATTATCAAAATTTTTATTAATTTTTTATTATATTTTTTTAATATTATTTTTTAAATTTATTTAATCTGTTATTAAGAAATATTATGTGTAAAAAAGTAAAAATTAAGACTTAATTCTACAAACATTCTTGAAATATTTAATGTCTAATTTGTTACAATTAAATATCTTATGAAAGGAGATAACTAATGAATATTAAAAGTCGTGTTTATAACAATACAATATATATTATGTTAATTGGTGAATTAGACGAGTATTCTGCTACATATACTCGTAATACTTTAGATCATTTATTTGATATGTCCAACTTTAATCAAGTAATAATTGATTTGTCCGAACTAGAATTTATGGATAGTACTGGTATCGGTGTGTTAATTGGTAGATATAAGCGAATGAAAAGTAGCAATATACCAATCTATATTTGTAATCCTAATAATCATATAGAAAAAATATTTAAAATGACAGGTCTATATGAAATTATGCCAAAAATTAGTTAAGGAGGGTATTATGGCATATTGTAATGAATTAAAAATAGAATTTTTAAGTTTAAGCGAAAATGAAGGTTTTGCAAGAAGTTGTGTTGCTTCTTTTTGTCTACCGATTAATCCGTCAATAGAAACAATTACTGATATAAAAACAGCCGTTAGTGAAGCTGTAACTAATTGTGTTGTCCACGCTTATCCTAATAAAGTTGGAACAATAACAATTAATGTTAGATTGACTGATAAAGAAATATACATATCTATTAAAGATAACGGAATTGGAATAGCTGATATTAAAAAAGCTAAAGAACCTTTTTATACTTCAAAACCTGATAGTGAGCGTAGTGGTATGGGGTTTACGGTTATGGAAAGCTTTATGGATGATGTAGTCATCAATTCTGAAGTAAATAAAGGTACTGAGGTTGTTTTAATCAAAAAATTGGAGGAACAAAATATTGCAATAGGGGGTTGATATGCTTGATTTTGCAGAAACACTAGAACTTATAGAAAAAGCACAAAACGATGATAAAACTGCAAAAGAAAAACTAATTAATGAAAACTCTCCATTAATAAAAAGTATTGTTAAGAGATATAAAAATAAAGGTGTCGAATATGAAGATCTTTATCAGATAGGAAGTATGGGTTTTTTAAAAGCAATACAAAATTTTAATAAGGATTTTAATGTAAAATTTTCAACTTATGCTGTACCTATGATAGCTGGCGAAATAAAACGATATCTTAGAGATAATGGATTTATAAAAGTGTCTAGAAGTGTTAAACAGCTCAGTATTCAAATAAATAAGTTTATTGAAGATTATATGTCAACTAACTATAAATCACCAGAAATAAGCGTAATAGCAGAGCATTTTAACATAACAGCACAAGAAACAGTTTTTGCTATGGAAAGCAGTGTTCAACCACTATCATTATATACACAAGTAGGTGGTGAAGGTGAAGATAAAACACAAATGTTAATTGAAAAAATTCCTGATGATAAACCTATAGACAAACAAATGGATTATTTTTTACTTTTTGATATTCTTAAAAAACTAGAACCTAGAGATAAAAAGATAATAATTTTAAGATATTTTCGTGATAAAACACAAAGAGAAATTGCTGATATATTGGGTGTAAGCCAAGTTCAAGTTAGTAGATTAGAGAATAAAATTTTAAATGAGATAAAGGGTAAAATGTCTGGTGTAAATTAGGTATTATGCAAACTAACAAAAAAGTACGCAAATGCGTACTTTTTTATATTTTGAATAGTACTATAATAATTCTACAGAATAATCTTCATTATTATTCAATTTTTCATTTAAATTATAATCTGATTCTGCTATTTTTTCTTCTTGTTTGTCAGCGTTGGTAAGTTCTATTTGTTCAGTTGTAAGTTCGCTTTCATTGTTAACCATAGCTGGCTTTGTATTAACACTTTCTTTTAATTCTAATGTATTGATACCATTATTTACAGTTCCACGATTAAGCATATCTATCATAGTATTATATCCATAGGTATCAATATTTTTATTTGTTCGATTTAAATCACCATTTACATAAGGGTAGTTATTGCTACTTCCCATACCAGTATGATTACCATTTACGCCATTATTAACGCCATTATTTAAATTATTTTGAGTTATTATACCATTTTGAAATGTACCATTGGGAGCATTGATTCTGTCTACATCGTTTGGTAGTGGTATAGTGTTTAAATTGCCATTAATGTTTGAATTGTTTGGTATATTATTATTTGTTCCATTAAAGTTGTTATTGTAAGGGATATTATTGTTTTCACAATTTCCCAAATTGTTATTATTTAAATTAATGTTGTCATTTTGATTATTATTTTCACAGTTTGCTTGGTTGTTTAAATTGTTACAATCATCACAATTGTTTTCTATATTATTGTTATTTTTGTATGTGTCTAAGTTATTGTTTGTATTTAGGTAAGTGTCAATATTTGTTCCTTTCTTTTCTTTAGTTTCCGTTTCTGTGTAAGTATTTTTAGTTGTTTCGATATTTGATGTTTCATCGTCTAAATTTTCACCATTTACATTGTTATTATCATTTATATTGCTATTGTTTAAATTGGTGTCATTTACAACTTCTTGTTTGTCTGTAATATTGTTTTCGTTAACATCAACTTTATTTTCTATTTCATCAGTTAATAAGTCGTTATTATTAGCGTTATTATCACTATTATTTGTATCTATATTATCTAGATCATTTAATTGGTTTTCGCCTTGATTATCAACATTTTCGGAATTATTGATAAGTTGTGAGTTGTTATCATCTGATGTGTTTACATCATTATTTGAGTTATTGTTTTCGTCATCAACAATCGTATCAATATTGGTGTTATTGTCTACTGATAATTTTTGAGTTTCAATCAAAATATCTTTGATTTGTTCTAGTGTAACTAGAGCATTTTTTAAATATGTTATACGAGTATCTAGGTGATTAAGAACACTAATATAATTACTGTTTATTACATCAATTCCAGTGGTAATTCCATTAGAATCGCCTTTATTAATAGTATTAACTTCATCTGTTAAATCACCATTACATTTTTTTATTCGTTTTATAGTGATTTTTATGTCGTCAATATAGTTATTTAACGCAGCTATTTGTTGATTGCTTGGGACAAAATAACCATCTTCTATGGCATAGTTGAGTTGTTTTATTTCTTCACAATAACTTAAAACATTAGTTTTACAGTTATTAAAAGTGGTATTTGCTTCCATTGCATCATTAGTTATTGCATATAAATTTCTAACTTTACCAATATAACTATCAAGATAATTTTCATTTTCTGATTGATACTTATTATATCTTGGACTGTATTTTACTGGTTCAAGGGTATAGTTGTTGATAGTGTTTCTGTTTTCATTTTTTATATTTTTAGTTTTATAACTATCAATGTTATTATTTAAATTTAAGTTAGAAATACAAATTTTATTTTTGTGATTAGATTTATACATATCATCAAAATCTATTTTTGCTAATAAATGATGATTAGAATCAGGGGCTGGAGCATTGACAGTAGTTGTTATTGGATAAATATCAGGATTGGATAAATAGGAATTATCTATCGTATCCAATCTATTAATAGTATTTGTTAGAACAGTTAAATTGTGTTCCAAACTCTTAGATATGTTAGCTGTTGGTGTTGTATTGGTACAACCTAAAAATAAAAAACTTCCACACAAAGCAGTTGTTAATAAAATGCTAGACTTTTTCATAATTCCTCCATAATTAGTATTAGTTTGTTTAATTTTATTGAAAATATTTATTCAAACACAATTTTTAGTTTAAAAATAAATTTTATGGTAAACAATTTTATTAAGGTGAGTAATATGAAGAAAGAAAAGCATTTAACTAGAGATGAACAATACAATGTATATGTTGAATCAAAAATACCTAAAACAAAAGATTTTCCAACACTAATATATGCTTTTATTGTGGGTGGAATAATATGCTGTATTGGACAAGGAATAAGTGATTCTTTAATGGCAATTTTCCCTACAATGGGGCAAGAAGAGGCTTCTACATGGATGCTAATTATACTAATATTTTTAGCAAGTTTTTTAACAGGATTGGGGGTATATGACCGTATTGGAGTTTTTGCTGGTGCTGGTTCAATAGTTCCAATAACAGGGTTTTCAAACTCCATTACAAGTCCAGCTATGGAATTTAAGAAAGAAGGAATCATATTTGGCTTGTGTGTAAAAATGTTTACTGTTGCTGGTCCTGTTATTGTTTGTGGTTTAGTGATAAGTTTTATTACTGGAATAATATATTTGTTTTTTTAAAAGGTGTATATGAAAAATAAAGTTGGAGATCAAACTATAATTTTTAATAATAAGCCAAAAATTATAGGACACTATTCTATAGTTGGAGAAAAAGAGGGTAATGGACCATTTAAAGACTATTATCATCACATAATGAAAGTTGATTTGTTTGGCGAAAAATCATTTGAGCACGCAGAAAGAAAAATGCTCGAATTTGTCATTGATAATTCAATTAAAGTAGCAAAATTAGATTTAAACGATATTGATTTGATTGTTGGTGGGGATTTGCTTAATCAAATAATAAGCACATCTTTTACTGCAAGGCATTTTGATAGACCATTTTTAGGTGTTTATGGGGCGTGTAGTACTATGGCTGAGAGTTTGGCTATAGGTGCAACATTTGTAGATGGTGGATATAGAAACAATGTTGTGTGTGCTACAGGTACGCATTTTTCTACTGCTGAAAGACAATATAGATTTCCGTTGGAATTGGGCAACCAAAGACCACCAACTAGCCAATGGACTGTAACTGGTGCTGGAAGTACAGTATTAAGTCTTGGAAAATCAGGACATTCTATAACTAAAGCTACTTTAGGTAAAGTCACAGATTATGGAATAAAAGATGTCAATAATATGGGTGCTGCAATGGCACCTTCGGCTATGAGTACGCTTATTAGCCATTTTCAAGATACAAAGACTTATCCTGATGATTATGACCTTATTGTTACGGGTGATCTGGGTAAACTAGGCTCTGAGATTTTGATGGATTTAATGGAACATAATGGTTATAAACTCGGTAAAAATTATAATGATTGTGGGCAGATGATATTTAGCAATAGTCAAAAATCTTTTCAAGGTGGTAGTGGCTGTGGTTGTAGTGCATCTGTTCTAAATTCTTATATCATAAAAAAATTAGACGAAGGTGTATACAAAAATGTCTTGTTTGCAGCTACTGGAGCGTTACTAAGTACTTTGAGTAGTCAACAAGGTGATAGTATCCCAGGAGTTTGTCATGCTGTAGTTATTGAAAAAGAAAATAATGAAAGATAGGTAATTAATTGTATGGAAATGTTTTTAACTTATTTAAAAGTGTTTGCAATAGGTGGGCTTATATGTATGCTTGGTCAAATATTGATTATAAAGACCAAAATAACCAGTTCTAGAATACTTGTATTGTTTGTTTGTATTGGAGCTGTATTGGAAGCTGTAGGGCTTTATGAGCCTATCGCCAACTTTGCTAAAGCAGGAGCAACTGTTCCTATAACTGGATTTGGTAGGTCACTTGCTAAAGGTGCAATTAGAGGCGTTAAAGAAATGGGCTTTTTAGGAGCATTTGCAGGTGGGCTTACTGCTACGGCGGCTGGTATAACTTGTGCAGTTGTTTCTGCGTTTATTTTCGCTCTTATATTTAATAGTAGAACCAAAAAATATTAGTATTATGTTATAAAAATTAATGTAAAATCATATATTTTTATATGATAAAATCTTTGTGCATAAAAATAAAAAAGCATAAAAAGAAGATTATTGCTTTATTAATAATTGTTACAATTATTGTGTCCGGACTACTAATTTTTAAAAATAGTATAAATACAATTATTTCCGATACTGTCGAATTAAAGTCAAAAGCTCTTGCCACAAAAGCTATGAATAGTGCTATAGCTGATGTAGTAATCAATTCGATAGTTTATGAAGATTTGGTTAATATTATTACTGATGAATTGGGCAATATTAGTATGATACAAGCCAATTCGTTGGAAATAAATAATTTAAGTAAAGATTTGGCTCAAACAACAGAAAATAAAATTGAAGAATATGGACGAGCTGGAATAAGTATACCTTTAGGTTCGTTTACTGGTATTCCATTTTTTGTTGGTAGAGGTCCAAAAGTAAAATTAAAGGTTAATCCTATAGGTGCAGTTAATTGTTCGTTTTTATCTCAATTTGAAACTGCAGGTATCAACCAAACAAACCACAAAATTTATCTTAACATTTCTGCCAATGTTGGTATAGTATTACCATTGTTGAGTACCAAATATAATACTTCAAGACAAGTATTAATATCTGAAAGTATTATTGTTGGACAAGTCCCAGAAGTATATCTTTATTCGGACACATTAGACACATTGTTAAACTTTGTTCCATATTAAAAAAAATTCATTGTTAAATTCTTAATACTGTGATAGAATTATCTAGTAAAAAGGATAAGGCAATGATTTTTTTAGATAACGCAAGTACAACTAGAATTTATGATGAAGCATTAGAAGAATACAATAAGTATAGTAAGGATTGTTATTACAATCCATCTTCTTTGTATGGAGCAGGTTCGGATATAGCAATGGATATCAATAAAACTAGAGCAGAGATGTTGAAAATGCTTGGTGCAAGTTCTTTTGATAAAATATATTTTACTTCCGGTGCTACCGAAGCTAACAATATGGCAATTAATGGTGTATTAAGAAAAAATATGGGTAAACTATTATTTTCTTATGCCGAACATCCATCTGTGTTTAATGTGGCTAAAGAACTACAATCAAAAGGTTATGATGTTGAATTTGTTAAACTTACTAAAGATGGTGTAGTAGATGAAGAAGATTTTAAATCTAAAATCGTTGGTGCATCATTTGTATCAATTATGCATGTTTGCAATGAAACAGGTGCTATAAATGATATTAAAAAATTGGTAAGAATTGCAAAAAGAGAAAATAAAAACATTATATTCCATAGTGATGGGGTACAAGCTTTAGGTAAAATACCTGTTAATATAAGTGATTTGGGTGTAGATATGTATACAATGAGTGCCCATAAAATACACGGACCAAAAGGTGTTGGTGCTTTATATGTAAAAGATAGAATCAACTTAAAACCATTAGTATTTGGTGGTGGACAAGAATTTGGTTTAAGAAGTGGCACAGAAAATAGTTGTGGTATATCTGCATTTAAAGTTGCTATGGAAATTGCAGTAAAAAGATTGAATGATAACTATAATCATGTTTTGCATTTAAAGAATTTGTTTATTAACGAGTTAACTTCAGATTTTTATAATTACAAGATTATTTCTACAGACCAATGTTCGCCATATATACTTTCATTTGCTATACCTAATGTAAAAGCAGAAACAACTTTACATATGGCTGAAAGTGAAGGTGTGCTTATAAGTAATGGTTCTGCTTGTTCTAGTAAAAAAAGTGGTAATCGTATACTAGAAGCTATGGGTGTTCCAAGTGATATTATAAAAGGTTCAGTAAGAGTAAGTTTTGGCGAATTTAATACAGAAGAAGAAGTTGTACAAGCAGCTAAAGTTATAAAAACAACTTGTACAAGATATTTAAAAATACTAAAGTAGGTTATATATGGAAAGAGCAATATTAATTAGATTTGGTGAACTATTTTTAAAAGGAAAAAATAAATATGTATTTGAAAATATGCTTATACATAATATTTTGGAAGCGTTAAATAAGTTTACTTTAAAACTACATAAAATTTCGGGAAGATATATAGTTAAAGACTATGATGAAATATATGAACAAGAAATAATTGAAAAGATATCTCATGTATTTGGTGTATATTCTTTAAGTCCTTGTTATGTTGTAAAAACTAACCAAACCAATATTGAAGAATGTTTGGATAGTATTGATTATAATTGTAAAACATTTAAAGTAAATGTAAAAAGAGCTGATAAGTTGTTTCCAATTAAATCAATTGATTTTTCAGCTTTGATGGGAGAATATATATTAAATAAAAATCCAGAACTTAAAGTGGATTTAGCTAATCCTGAGATGACAGTTTCTATAGAAATTAGGGAAGATTTAAATACATATATTTATAGTGAAATTATTAAATGTGTTGGTGGTATGCCAGTTGGTAGTAGTGGTGGTGGATTGTTGCTATTATCAGGTGGTATAGATAGCCCAGTTGCTGGTTATCTAATAAGCAAAAGAGGTATGCCATTGCACGCAATACATTTTCATAGTTTTCCATACACAAGCGAATTGGCAAAAAACAAAGTTATTTCTTTGGCAAAAATTATTAGTGAATACACTGGTAATATAACTTTACATGTTATTCCATTTACCAAAATCCAAGAAGAAATACATAAGCGTTGTAAACCAGAATATATGATAACTTTGATGCGTAGAATTATGATGCGTATAAGCGAAAGAATAGCAAAAGCTAATGGCTTAAAAGCTATCGTAACTGGTGAAAGCTTAGCACAAGTAGCATCTCAAACAATAGAAAGTATGACTGTTACAAATGCTGTTATTGAAGATTTGCCAGTGCTAAGACCTTGTATTGCTATGGATAAGGAAGATATAATAGCTATTAGTAGAAAAATAAATACTTATGAAACTTCAATACTTCCTTATGAAGATTGTTGTACAGTATTTTTACCAGAACATCCAATTATTAAACCTAAAATTGATAAAGTAAAAAAAGAAGAAATAAGATTGGATATTGAAGAATTGATTAATGACGCAATTAGTCAAGAAGAAATAATAAACACAAGAGATATTTAATATGTAAGTCGGATAATATTTATGGATATTATTCGACTTTTTTTATAATCATATTGTTTGACAAATTTTATTTAATTATTTACAATTATTATGTGGTAAATAGTATTTTTTGATATATCAAAAAATTTATTTATATAACAAAAATATTTCTTTATTGTTTTAAAGAATTAAAATTATTGTACAATTAAAATTTAATAAAAGGAGAATTAAAATGACACAAAGTGCAATGTTTAGTTTATTAGCATTGTCTACTCCAGTTGTTAGTGTTATTGTGGGTATAATTTGTGTTGGATTAGCATTACCATTGGGTATGTTTTTAAGTACTTTTCTATCAAAGAAAAAGACTGAAAAGAGTAAAGCAACTGCTGCCAACATCATTCAAGAAGCCCTTAATGAAGCAAAAACTGTGAAAAAAGAAGCAATTTTGGAAGCTAAAGATGAAGTGTTAAGACTTAAAAATGAATGCGATGCAGAATTGAAAGAAAGACGAGCTGAAATGCAAAAAGCAGAAAATCGTGTTGTTCAAAGAGAAGATTTTATTACTAAAAGAGAAGTTATGTTGGATAATAAAATCGAAGCTATTGATAATATGAAAACTGCTTTGGAAAATAAAGAACAAGAAATTGAAAATGCTATCAATGAACAAAACAAAATCAAAGAACAAATTGTTGGCGAATTAGAAAAAGTTGCTGGATTATCTAAGGAAGAAGCTAAAAATCAATTAGTATCAATGTTTGAAGAAGATGCTAAAAGAGATGCTGCAATCCTTGTTAGAAATATTGAACAAGCAGCTAAAGATGAAGCTGACAAAAAAGCAAAAGATATTGTTACATTGGCAATTCAAAGATGTGCTGCAGATCATACTAGTGAGGTTACAGTTTCATCAGTTATACTTCCTAGTGAAGAAATGAAGGGTAGAATCATTGGTCGTGAAGGTAGAAATATTAGAGCACTTGAAAATGCTACAGGTGTTGACCTAATTATTGATGATACACCAGAAGCAGTAGTACTATCTTCATTTGATCCAGTTAGAAGAGAAATTGCTCGTATATCATTGGAAAAACTAATTCTTGATGGTCGTATTCATCCAACAAGAATAGAAGAAATGGTAGAAAAAGTTACTAGAGATATGGAAGTTACTATTAAAGAAGCAGGAGAAGCTGCTGCTTTTGATGCTGGTATTAATGGTTTACATCCAGAACTTATTAAAATACTTGGTAGATTAAAATATCGTACAAGTTATGGACAAAATGTATTAAAACATAGTTTGGAAGTGTCATACTTAGCTGGACTTATGGCTGCAGAGTTAGGTGCTAATGTCAATGTAGCAAAGCGTGGTGGTTTGTTGCACGATATTGGTAAAGCTGTTGACCATGAAGTAGAAGGTACACATGTTACTATTGGTGTTGATTTAGCTAAAAAATACAAAGAAACTAAAGAAGTTATTCATTGTATTGCAGCTCACCATGGTGATGTCGAATTTGAAAGTATCGAAGCTATTTTAGTTCAAGCAGCAGATGCCATTTCAAGTTCTAGACCAGGTGCTAGAAGAGAAAGCTTGGAAAACTATATTAAGCGTTTACAAAAACTTGAAGAAATCGCTAATAGCTTTAAAGGTGTTGAAAAATCTTATGCTATTCAAGCAGGTAGAGAAGTTAGAATCATTGTTAAACCTACAGAAATTAGTGATGATGACGCATTATTTATGGCTAAGGATATTGCTCAAAAGATTGAAAAAGAAATGGAATATCCAGGTACTATTAAAGTTAATGTAATAAGAGAAACACGAAGTGTAGAATACGCTAAGTAATTAAAAAAGAGTTGTAGCAATACAACTCTTTTTTTGTTTTATTATTTATAATAAACATATTAATTTTTTATCTTAAATAAAAAATAACGCACTAAAGTGCGTCAGATTGGCAGGGGAGAAAGGACTCGAACCCTCAACCAACGGTTTTGGAGACCGCGATTCTACCATTGAACTACTCCCCTAAATAGTGTAGTAATTTTTACCACATTGATAGTATAAATAATTATTTATTAAATGTCAATAAAAACCATAAAATAGTTTTGTTTATAAAATTATAATATGATATTATAATATGAAGAGGAACTAAATATGAAAGATGTAGAGTTGTATACTGATGGAGCTTGCTCTTATAATCCAGGTCCGGGTGGATATGGAATTGTTTTAAAATATAAAGATAAAGAAAAAGAACATTCAGGTTATTGTGATAATACCACTAATAACCGAATGGAAATAACAGCTGTAATTGAAGGCTTAAAATTAATTAAAGAACCTTGTAATGTAACAATATATTCGGATTCAGCTTATACTGTTAATGCCTTTTTGCAAGGTTGGATAGAAAATTGGCAAGCCAATAATTGGCGTACAGCCAATAAAAAGCCAGTGCTTAATATAGATTTGTGGCAAGAATTATTACAATTGTTATCACAACATAATGTTAAGTGGGTAAAAGTAAAAGGTCACGCAGATAATGTGTATAACAATAGATGTGATGCTCTTGCAAGAAAACAAATAGAAATGAATAATAACAAATAAAAAGATATAAAATTTATATCTTTTTTTTTTAATATTAATTTTTAATTTTTTTACATATATTGTATAATGAGTGTGTTAACAAAATAATTAAGGAGATTATTATGAGAACAGTAGGTACAGTTGCAAGAGGAGTTAGAGCTCCAATAATAAGACCAGGAGATAACTTGGTAAAAATAGTAGCCGATTGCATAGAAGCTACAGTGAAAAATGAGAATATAAAGTTAAAAGAAAAAGATATTGTTGCAGTTACTGAAGCTATAGTTGCTAAGTCACAAGGCAATTTTGCTACTATTGACAATATCGCAAAAGATGTTAGAACCAAACTTGGTGGTGGAACAATAGGAGTTGTGTTCCCAATACTTTCAAGAAATAGATTTTCAAGTATCTTGAGAGGTATTTCAAGAGGTGCTGATAAGATTGTTATCCAATTATCATATCCATTTGATGAAGTTGGCAATCCATTAGTATCTATAGATAAACTATATGATTTGGGTATATTCCAATTTGGTAAATCTTATACAGCTAAAGAATTTACTGATTTGGTTAAAGATGTTACACATCCATTTACCGGTGTTAATTACATTGAAATGTATAAGCAAATATCAGAGTGTGATTGCGAAATTATTTTATCCAATGATCCAACCGAAATTTTAAAATATACAAAGAAAGTTATTAATGCAGATATACATTCTAGATTTAGAACTAAAAAATTGTTAGAAAGTAATGGTGCTGAAAAAGTTATTTCTCTACACGAAATACTTAATAAAAGTGTAGATGGTAGTGGATACCATGAAGATTATGGTGTTCTTGGTAGCAACCTATCAACAGATGAAAAGGTTAAATTGTTCCCTCGTGATACAAAAACTTTTGTCAACAACCTTCAAAAAGAACTTCTTTCAAGATTGGGTGTTAAGCTTGAATGTATGGTGTATGGCGATGGCGCATTTAAAGATCCAGTAGGTGGAATATGGGAATTGGCAGATCCAGTTGTAAGTCCTGCATATACTGATGGCTTATTGGGTACTCCAAATGAAATCAAACTTAAATACTTAGCTGATAACAAAATTGCTAATTTAACTGGTGAAAAAGCAGTTGAAGCAATGAAAAAACTTATTAATGAAAAAGAATCTAACTTAGTTAATAAAGCAGAGTCTTTAGGAACAACACCTAGAAGGATAACAGACTTAGTTGGCTCTTTATGTGATTTAACTAGTGGCAGTGGTGATAAAGGTACTCCTATAGTCCTAGTTACTGGTTATTTTGACAATTATGCAACCGATTAAGAATTAAATTAATTAATAAAAAAAATCACTCAATTTGAGTGATTTTTTGTTTTTAATCATTTTTATATTATGATTAGAAATCTCTTAATTTGAATGTAATGTAAGTAATAAGTAAGAATATTGTTATTGTACCAGCCCATATACCTAATGACATAAAGAAATTAGCATTAGATAATAGGGTAGAAGTAAACAATGTATTAAATGCTCCAGATTGAGTAGTTAAGAAACTACCACCAAAGAATTTAAAGAAATCTGCATTAATAAATGGTATAAATGAATACCAGAAATATCCGCCAAATAATAAGTTAAAGCTTGTAGCAAGTATAAACATTATGCAAGAAATTGAAATTGCTGAAGTATATGAACGGAATATTGTTGATATAGATAAGGCAATTACTGTATAGAAGAATATTTCTGCTAGTATGCATAATAAGTCTAGTAGCATCAATACAAATGGACTAATTGCTACAGCGCTAGTTGCATTAAATACCATAAGTATTGGAGTGTTAACTAGTGGATACATACATATACCTGCAACAAAGCAGATTATAAAGCTAAATAACACGAATAATAGGGCAAATATCATTGTTGCAACCAACTTACCAGTTATTATCTTCCAACGGTTAAATGGTCTCATAGCAAGCAATTTGATTGTGCCACTATCATATTCTGAAGCAATCAAACTTGCTGATAGGAATATAGCAAAAATACTTATAATTAATGTAGCTATTTCCATACCATAAAACATAAAGTCATAAGCTGTTGTTTCGGTAGAACTATTTTTGTTGAAAGCAAATACATCAGAATATTCTTGATTATATGTGCCTTTATCAATCATATATTTGGTTTTGGTTAGTTCTTCTTTTGTTTCATAAACATTAAATTTTTCAAAACCAATATATTTAGTAATTTTGTTTGAGTTTAAAACTCTTATTGCTTCTAAATCAATTGTGTCATTAACCAAATTTTCTGTATTAAGTGCTAGTACTTTGTATTTAGAAATAAGACTATTAATATTGTCAATATCTTTTTTATTGCTTGTATTATAAATTTGTTTAACTGCTTCTATGTCAGCATTTAGACTTTCTTTTAAATCCATTACCTTTGTATTAATTGTATTTTCCAATTTTTCAAGGGTAGTGTTGGATACCTTAAATTCAATAATATTATCAATAAACTTATCAATTTTTGCTACTATATTTTTATCATTTAATTGGTTTACAATTGTTTGATGTTTTTTGTATTCAGTTTTATTTGGATTGTTTACATCATTATAATATTCAATAATTGATTTTTCTTCAGCAACTTCATTTTTAAGATTTTCATATTCTGTTGTTACCATAAATGCAAGATGTTGGTCATCTTTGTTTATGCTAATTAGATTATCATAAAAGGCACTTAGTTCTTGGTATAATTCATCTTTTAAGTCATTAAATTGTGAAGATGTTGTGTTGTTGGTTACTCTAGTATAATATTTAGTTTGTTTATCTTTTATTGATTCAGAATATCGTTTAAATGTAGAAACTATAAAGTTTTTATTGTCTTTATTGATAGACTCCATTTTGTCTAAATATGTATTACTTACTACATAGTTTATAAAAACTTTTGGGGTAGTTGTTTCTCTGTTTAATACTTCTGTTAAATTATTTAAATCTGATTTTGTTGTATCTGAGTTATCATAAAAAGTTTTAAATAATTCGCTATAAGTTGATAAATTTTCTACATTGTTATATTCATCACAGTAAGATTGAAATTTATTTTTTAATTCTGTGAATGTAGAATTTATTTTATCTTCATTGTTTTCTATACTATTTTGTGTTTCTAAGTCTTTATACAAAATAACAAATTCATTATATATTTTTGTTAAAGAAAGGTTACGATCATTAAAACTTTTATAGAAATTAATTTTATCTAAACTATTTTGAATACTTTTATCGTATGTTTCTTTAGTTATATCGCCAGCGTTATCCATAAATTTGTCATATATTTTTTCAACACTAGAACCATCTATTGTAACAGTGTAATTTTGTTTGCCAATAGGGTCGAAAAATAATAACGACAAAACTAAGACAGCTGCCAATATGACACCCATCAAGTATATGCTTGGTTTTTTAAATATTTTTATAAATTCCGCACGGGCAATTCTAAATACACCCATAATTACTCCTTAGTTAAAAGATTTCGATATGTCCTTTATTTTTGCGTTTAATAAGTTCCATAAATATTTCTTCTAGTGATTTTGAAATAAATTCTACACCAAAAATTGATAATCCATTATCTAGTAAGCGTTTGCTAATTTCAGGTACTTGTTCTTCGCCAGCAGTTATGTATATGCAATTGCCTGCGACATCAACAGGGAAGTGAAATTCGTTGATAACAACTTTACCAGCAAAGTTAGGGTAGTCAACTTTAAATTTAATTCTTCTAGAACCAACAATACTTTGTTTAAGTTGATGTATAGATTTTAATTCAATTAATTGACCTGCATTAATAACAGCAAGTGTATCACATAATTGTTCCATTTCGGCAAGCATATGCGAACTTACCATAATTGCTATTTTGTATTTTTGAGCCAAATTCTTTAAGAATTTTCTCATCTCAACAACGCCTTGAGGGTCTAGTCCACTAAAAGGCTCGTCCAATATTAATAATTTAGGATTGTGAAGTAGTGCTTGAGCAATACCTAATCTTTGACGCATACCTAAAGAATAAAATTTAACTTTATCTTTTAATCTATGTTCTAGTCCTACAATTTTTGCGTAAGCATATATTGTATCTTTTGTAATGCCTTTATAAAGACTTGCATAATATTTAAGGTTATCATAACCAGACATATAACCATACATTAGGGGATTTTCAATAATTCCACCGGTTAGTTTCATGGCTTTTTCAAAGTCATGTTGGACATTATAACCGCATATAGTAATGTTGCCGTGTGTAGGTTTGGTTAAGCCACAAATCATACGCATAGTGGTTGTTTTACCAGCTCCATTAGGACCTAAGAAACCAAAAATTTCCCCTTCGTGTATTTCAAAGGAGACATTATTAACAGCAACTCTATCTTCAAATGCTTTTGTTACATTTTCTAATTTAAGAACAACTCTACTCAAATTCTAATCCTCTTATTATGGTTTTTAATAAAAAGTATACAAATAATTAACTAAAATTTCATAAAAAATCAATAATTAATCATATTTTTAGTAGTGTAACATAATAAGAATATTTTGTAAAGTCATAAGTAAAGTTAATAAATAATATAATATATATATGTAGAGGTGAAAATGGTCAAAAGTAAATTTATATATTATTCATTATTATTTTTGTTACCGATATTAACAACAATAATTATTGTTGATTATGAAAAGGCGATTGGATTTTCAATTGTATGGACAATTTTAATATTTGTTAGTTTAATTTTAAGTGTATTATCATACATATTTTATAAAAAAAGAAAGCAATTATATTCAAGATTATTTTTTGTAATTTCTATAATAATATTTATTGTTTCTCTTGTAGTGTTTGTCTTAAATAAATATGATATGCTTTCAGTTTTTTCATCTGTGGCAACATTTAAAGAATTTATATTATCAACAAAAAGTAAGGGAATGTTTGTATATGTATTAGTACAGTACTTGCAAGTTTTATTTGTTCCTATTCCATCAATGATAATTACACTTACAGGTGTTGCAATCTATGGACCAATATTAGGTTCAATATTATGCACTACTGGTGTATTATTAGGCTCATATTCTTCATTCCTGCTAGGTAAAGTATTTGGCGTTAAAATTGTAAGATGGATAGCAGGGGAGGATAACGCTACAAAGTATGCAGATTTAATAAGTAAAAAAGGAAAATTTTTTCTCATAGTTGCATTTTTATTGCCATTATTCCCAGATGATATGCTATGTTTAATAGCTGGTATAACATCAATGAAATTTAAAGAGTTCTTTTGGATTGCATTGATTACACGACCTATTGGTGTTGTTTGTATGAGTTTCTTTGGTGGTGGATATATTGTCCCATTTACAGGTTGGGGATTATTTGTATGGCCATTTATACTTGTTTTAGCTATTGTTGCAGTAGTAGTAATGACAAAATATCAAGAACCTATAGAAAGTTGGATAATATCTAAATTGCCTAAATCAAACAAAAATAAAAAGCCTAATTAAGGCTTTTTATTTTATTTTTATTTTAATAATTTTGTTTGTCATACAATAATAACATATGGATTATTGGTGTAATAATAAAGTTGATTGACAATATTATTGGTAACAATAATTTTGTAGAGAACATAGCTACATTAGAGCTATTAAGTCCTGCAAATGTATTGATAGCGTAAGTTAATGCACAAGCAGCTAAGAATAATAATGTACCAAATAATAAAGAATATGTAAGTTTAAAATTATTGGATTTTCGTTTGTCTGGTAAAACAAAGTAAGGAATTATGCATATCAACAATAATGCTAATGATAATCCATAAGCTACACCATATAAAATATAGTCTGAAGTGTATAACAAATTTTTAGCTTTTAAAATGATAAATAGGGTAGAGATTTGAAGTATTAAAAGTACAAACATAAATATACCATATTTCATTTTAACTTTATTTGAAAGGATAAAATCATTTTCTTTCTTTTCATCAGTTTCAGTCATATATGGCTTGAATTTAAAACCAAAATCTGTGACATTGTTCTGAGTAGATTGTTGTTCTGCAACATATTGTTCAACATTGTTTATAGCTTCTTCAACAACATTATCTGGTATCTCTTCATCACTATTTTCTTCATATTCAGGTTGGCGTTCAGCTATTGTAGGTTGTGGCTTAACTATTTCATCTTCTTTTGAAAGTAATTCGCCCAAAATGTTTTTATAATCAATATCTTCTTCAACTGGTTGTGGAGTAGGTTCTTCTTGTCTTTTTTTATCAACCTTTTGATCTATTATTCTATCTAATTTTTCATTAAACTTTTGGTTAATAACATGTCTTTCTTCTTCAGTTAATTCTTTTTCTTGAACTTTAGATTCGTGTTTTTTATTATTAATAACTGGATCATTATATTCAATTCTTGAACCAACATTATCATAAATTTTATGTTCTTTCTTTTTCTCAATAGTTGGATCTGGAACTTTCAATATTCCATTTTCATCCATAACAACTTGATTTTTAATAGGTTCTTCATTATGTTCTGGTTCTTGTTGTTTTTGAGCAACTTGTTTTCTTTTTAAATCTTCCCAACTGAAAAATTCTTGTGTTTGTTCTTTAATTAATGGTATCTCTTTCTTAGATTCATTATTTTCTTTAGTTTCTGTGATAGGAGAGTCATTAATTTTTAATTGTTGTATTGTTTCAACATTAACTTTTTCTTCTTTATCAACTTCATTAACTTTTTCTTGTTGAGTAAACATATCAACCTGAATACCAGTTTCTTTTGTTTTTACTGGTTGTGGAGTAGGTGGGTTATGTTTTGGTTCGGATTTGTTTTCTTTGTGTTCTAATAATTCAAATATATTATAATTTTCATCATTGGTATCAGTAACAAGATTTTCTTCACTTTCATCATTTGTATCATCAATAGTTTCGTTATCTACTTCATTAACATCATTAGTGTCAGTGTCATCATAAGAAAGTTGTTCAACATCTTCTAAATCATCATCTTCGTCATCAGTAATATTCTTGTTAAGTCTATTTAATTTTTTATTTACTGTTCTGTTGTAATAATTTTTCCCAGGTTCAGTTATGGTGTAGTAATGTCTTCTACCACCAATATCACTATCACCCCAATAAGATGTAATGTACCCTTTAGTTTCAAATCTTTTTAAACTGCTATAAAGGCTAGGTTGCTTTAATATAATTTTACCATTACTTTTATCTTCTACTTCTTTTATTATTTCATAGCCATATTTATCTCCACTTAATAGGCTTTCTAAAATAATATTGTTAACAAATCCTCTTGAAGCTGGTCTTTTTCTTGATGCCATAATACCTCCTTAAAGTACAAGGTTAGGGAACCAAATAAATTTTTTAAAGCGTTTTTAATAATGCTTTTTATATCTTCTGATATAATAATACATAATTTGCAATTTTTAGTCAATTAAAATACTATGCAATCTAGTATTAAATAGTATTATGCAATCAAAAAAAGTAGTAATAATAAAGCCATTTATGCTATAATTGAATAGGTGGAGAAGATAATATGGTTAATCCTACAGCAATAATAAGAACTAACAGAAAAAGTTTAAGTTTAACAATATCTAAAAAGGGAGAATTGATTGTAAGAGCTCCAAGAAAATTGAGTATGGAGTACATTTATTCTTTTATAAAACAAAAAGAAAAATGGATATTAAACAAACAAAAGGTTATTCAAAATACCAATTTAGATAACAATGAACTATTTAATGGTAATAAATATCTTTTTTGTGGAGAAAGATACACAAAAATAGAAATTGATAAGTTAAAAGATATAGAAATATCGGGTAGTAATATATTTGTACCAGCCAATATTGATGAAGATAGAAGAAACTTATTATTAATTAAATGGTATTCTAATATAACAAAAGAGATAATAATGGCTAGATTAAGCTATTTTGCAGACCTAATGCAAGTTAATTATAGTAGCATAAAGATTGACAATTCCAAGTCAAAATGGGGCAGTTGTAGTATAAATGCAGAGCTTAAATTTAATTTAAGACTAAGTATGTTACCACATAAAGTTATAGATTATATTGTTATACACGAGTTAAGTCACTTACTAGAGTTTAACCACAGCAAAGAGTTTTATAGGATTATTGAAAGTGTGATGCCAGATTATAAAAAACATAGGGCACGATTAAAAGAATACAATTTTGTATTACAGTTATTAAGATAATTTAATCATTAAATAAGGAACTATTGATAATATTGTTCCTTATTTTTTATAGGGAATAAATGGACAATACTACAATTTTATAAAAAAATACACAATTAAACTATTCGCAAAAGGATAGTTTTGCGAATAGTTAAGTATAAAAAATGGCTTTTTAAAGCCATTTTGATTTTTAACAAATTTTTCAACAATTTATGATATTTGTTTTTTATTTATAATTCTAATTGTTTAATTTATTATTAAACTAACATATAAATTATATCTTTTAATTTATCGATAAAAACTATATTTTTAAGCGTTTTTATTAATTAAATGATCAATTAATTGGTTAAAAATTTAATTTTTTTACATTAATTTATATTATAAAAGTTTGCATAGCACTAAAAAAAACGAATTATAATGACAATTTTATTTCCTTGTCGACTTATAATCCGTTTATTTATTATTTTTAGCTTGTATTAATCTTTCATAAGTTTCTTTAAATGCTTTTCAATTTGAGATAAAGCGTGTTTTACATATAATATTGAAAATGACTTGTATTTTGATGTAAACATATAATCTTGTTCATCAATTGTTTTATATTCTTTTAGATTATTATTGCGTAAAAAATTGATTATTTGGAATAATGTTTTTTCAGATTTATCAACATATAAACTATTAGGAACATTATATAAAAGTGATTCAAATATTTCAAAATAGATAAAATTTTCTTTTCTTTCAATTTGAAGCATATTTTTTATCATAACATCAAAATATTGGTACAAATTTTTTGTCTCTTTATTTTTGTTCTTAATGTTTTTTGTGCTTATTAATGGATATTCTATTTCGATTTTGTTCATATCATTATTATAATAAATTACACCAGAAACATTATTTTCATTTTTATAAGTAAAACAAGGTATTACTCTTACCAAATAATTTGTTTTAACTTCATCAAGTATCTCATTGATTGACAAATTAATACTATAATCTTCTTGCCATAATAATGTATTACTGTCAAAACAAGTCAATAATTCATTAAATAGACCATCTTTTATATCTTTAAGTGTTAGATGTAAATCCTTTAATTTGTCGTCTTTTTTAATGATTTTTTTACTTTGAACTTCTTTTACATTGTTTGGCTGATTAATTTCAATATACAATGTCATATAGTTGTTAAAACTTGTATTTGTATCAAATGAATAATCGTCATAATAATAATATTTAAAATTGTTTGTTTTAAATAATGGTTTATCTGCAAAATATTGTCCAACAGCATATTCAGCTATTGTAATCATATTTTCTTTAACATTTTTATAATTTTTGATTTCATTAATATTAAGATATTCACTTAAATCTAACATTACCCAAAATCCCCTTTTTCTTTAGATAATTTATTCTAACATATCAAAATATAATTGTCATACTATTTCAATTAATTTGTAATATTTTGCGAATTGTTATATAATTTAATTATGGGAAATTCTAATTATTTTAATCAAAGAGATGAAGAAAATATTTTAAAATTAAGAGAACTAAGGCTTGAATTACCTGCTTTTTGTGGCCAGTTTTTTATGGGAATAGAAAACCAGACTATGCCATTAACCAGACTTGGATATGGTAGAGATTTGAAGATTTTTTTCGATTTTTTAGTAACCAATACGCAAGAATTTTATGGTAAAAAAGTAGCTGATTTGACTTTAGATGACTTAAATAAAGTTACTAGTACACATTTAGAAATGTTTATGGATTACCTTACCGTATATAAAGTTGGTAAAAAAACATATAGAAATGGACTAAAAGGCAAAGGAAGAAAACTAAGCAGTGTTAGAGCTCTATTAAAATATTTCTTTAAAAAAGAGAAAATTGATAATAATGTTGGTACAAAAGTTGATACACCAAAATATCGAGATAGTGAGATAATAAGACTTGAAGTTGATGAAGTCGTAAAACTACTTAATATGTCAGAAGATGGCTCTGGATTGACTACTATGCAAAAAGGTTTTCACAATCATACAAAAGAGCGTGATTATGCCCTTTTATCGCTATTTTTAGGCACTGGTATCCGTATATCTGAATGTGTTGGTCTTAATGTTGAAGATATTGATTTTGACAATAACGCATTTACAATAACTAGAAAAGGTGGAAGCCGTGTAATTTTGTATTTTGGAGATGAAGTTAAAGAGGCTTTGCAAAAATGGATATCTGTTAGAAATACAATTAATGGATTATCTAAAGACGAACATGCCCTATTTATTAGTCTACAAAATAAGCGTATGAATGTAAGAACTGTAGAAAAATTGGTTAAAAAATATGCTAGTGTTGTAACACCTTTAAAACATATTACACCACATAAATTAAGAAGTACCTATGGTACTAATTTGTATAGAGAAACCAACGATATTTATGTTGTTGCGTCAGTGCTTGGACATAAAGATGTCAATACAACGCGTAAGCATTATGCTGCTATGTCTGAAGATATTCGTCGTGAAGCAGCAACTAAAGTTAAATTAAGAAAAGATTAATTAATAGCCATATAAATTATTTTTTATTGTGATAGAACAAATGTTTGACAATGAGTAATTTATATGGTATTATTATTTATAATTAAAATACAATGAGGTATTAAATGCGTAAGTGTAATAAAGAAGAAGAATTGCTTGATTTTATCAAAACTCATCAAGAAGAATATGGATATCCACCTACAGTAAGAGAAATGTGTAGAGCTATAAAAGTTAGTTCAACAAGCACAATATCTTATTATTTAAACAAATTGGAAAACAACGGACAAATTAAAAAGAATCCGAACAAAAATAGAGCTTTGGAAGTTGTGGGCGAAACAATATCTAATTTTAGCAATTATTTAAGAATACCTATTGTTGGAAAAATAACTGCTGGTGAACCTATATTGGCTGTTGAAAATACTGAAGAATATTTATTAGCATCTCCTAACCTTTTCCGTGGCGAGGGATTGTTTATATTGACAGTTAGTGGTGAATCAATGATAAATGCAGGTATCTTTGATGGAGATAAAATAATTGTAAAACAACAACCTAGTGTTGACAATGGTGAAATAGCTGCTGTTTTAATTGATAATTGCGCTACAGTAAAAAGATTTTATAAAGAAGAAAATAGATTCCGTTTACAACCTGAAAATGATACAATGGCACCAATTTATACTGACCATTGTGAGATATTGGGTAAAGTTATTGGTCTTATTAGAAAATTTTAATTTTAAAATAATAAAAAAAGACATATTTTTAATATGTCTTTTTCTTTTTTACTCATTGTTAAATTTATCAATAATATATTTTACTGCATCATCTTTAGATGTTTCACTTAAATTTATCCATAAAGCATCGACTTGATTTCTAAACCAAGTAAGTTGTCTTTTTGCATAGTGTCTTGTGTTGATTTTAATATTTTCTATAGCTGTATTTATATCAACGATATTATTAATATAATCCAAAATTTCTTTGTATCCTATGCCTTGCATACATTGATTATCAATTGTTAAATTATATTTTGAAACAAGATTTTTTACTTCGTCTACAAGTCCTGCTTTTATCATTAAATCAACTCTTAGATTTATTCTATTATATAACTCATCACGATTACGATTTAGTACTATAATTAGGGGTTTTATACTATTTTGCATATTAGTTTGCATAGTACGCTTTAGTTCGGATTTTTTGTGCCCAGATAACTTAAAAATTTCTATAGCTCGTATTACTCTTTTTAAGTCATTAGGATGTATGGTTTCGGCACTTTCTGGGTCTATATCCTTTAGTATATTATAGACTTCCATATTACCCTTTTCAGAAGCTAAATTTTTTAATTGAAGTCTAAGTCCTTCAGATTTATAACTATTACCATAATTGTTGTCTAGTAATAGACTTTGTACATAAAATCCTGTTCCACCTACAATTATTGGCACTTTATTTTCTTTTATCAAATTTTCAATAATTGGAAGAGCTAAATCACGATATTCGGATACACTAAATTCTTTTGTAGGTTCAACAAAATCAAGTAAATGGTGTTTTATTCCATCTTGTTCTTCAATACTAGCTTTAGCAGTTCCAATGTCTAATTCTTTATAAATTTGCATACAATCAGCATTTATTATTTCTGAATTAAGCTGTTTTGCTAAGTTAATGGAAATATCAGTTTTACCACTTGCAGTTGGGCCTAATATAATAATTGAGTTATACATTAAACAATCCTTTTAAACCATTTTTCAATTTCTTTATCTGTTATTTCGATAATAACTGGTCTACCATGTGGGCATTGCAAAATTTGGTTGTTTTGATTTAACATATTAAGCAAAATTTCTATTTCTTGTTTAGATAATATGTCGTTTGCTTTTACTGCACTTCTGCAAGCAGAACGCTCTAAGTATTCCTTTAATATGTCAGATTTAGTTAAGTTTAAGTTCTTATTTACATCTTGCAATACTTCATTAAAGAATTGATATAAAGAAATGTCTTTTAACAAAACTGGAACAGAAGATACTTTAAAACTATTTATACCAAAAGGTTCGATATCAAATCCTAAAGATTTAAATACATCTATGTTGTTATTAATAAAGTTGCTTTCTAGATAATTTGTATTTAAAACATAAGGTACTAATAGTGATTGTACTACCAAATCATCTTTTTCAAATGATGCTTTAAATTTGTCATACAACAATCTTTCGTGTCCTGCGTGCTGGTCAATAAAGAATATACTATCATTATTTTCAACAATAATATATGTATTAAAGCAAGTACCAACAATTTTTAATGAAGCTAAATCTACTTTTCTATCATCAAACATATCAGATTGTTTGAATATATGTTCTTGTGTTGCTCTATTAATCATATTTTGTGAAATTTCGTTAGTGTTAACTTCAAACTCAAATTCTTTATTACTTAAAAATGAATTAATAGATTGAGCAATATTTTGTTCGGTTTCAGATTTAAAACTATTATCAATTAATTGTGGTGATGGTTCATCATCTTCAATAGTAGCATATTTTACTGTGTCTACTTTTTCTTGAGATTCATTATTATTAAATTGAGAACCTATATTATTGTCTAAAGTATGTAAATTGTTAAAGTTTACAGTCTGAGAACTTGTGGCTGGTTCTTCTTTTTCTTCAGATTCATATTTTCTTATTTTTGAACTTAAATTTAATAAAACTTCATTTATTGGAGTATAGAATGCACCAAATATTAAATTATTATTTTCAAATTTTACATCAAGTTTATTTGGATGAACATTTACATCTACTTTATCCAAAGGTATAGTCATACTTACAACAAAGAATGGGAAACAACTTTTCATAATATATGGCTCATAAGCGTTAAAAATGGCTGTAGAAATGGTTTTATTGTTGACATATCTACCATTAATAATAATAGTTTGATAAGTCCTATTAGGCTTAGTAAATGAAGGTATTCCTATATATCCATCAACTTTAATAATATTTTGATATGTATAGTCTATAGGAACTAAATTTTCAACTACAGAAGCGCCATATACAGTATATATTGCATCTTTTAAACCTGTTGCTGTAGAATGATAAATTGTCTTCCCATCAGCAACATATTTAATAGAGATATTTGGATTAGCAAGAATTAATCTTGAAACTAAATTTGTTATTTCATTTTCTTCAGTTTTTGGTTTGCGAAGGAATTTTGCTCTAGCAGGAACATTATAGAATAAATTTTCTATTGTTATGCTAGTACCATCAACACAACCTGTTTCTGCTACAGATTCAACTTCACCACCGTTAATAATAATTTTTGCACCAGATTCTCTTTCTTTAACTTTACTTACTGCTGTTATATTAGCAACTGAAGCTATACTACTAAGTGCTTCACCTCTAAAACCTAAAGTACCTATCTTGTCTAAATCATCTAAACAAGATATTTTGCTTGTAGCGTGTGGTAAAAATGCTTTTGGTAGATTGTCAATATCCATACCACAACCATTATCAGTTACTCTTATTTTTTTGATGCCACCACCCTCTACTTCAATAGTAATATTGGTAGATTTTGCATCAATACTATTTTCTACTAATTCTTTAACAACGCTAGCAGGTTTTTCAACTACTTCACCTGCAGCGATTCTATTAAAGATTGTTTTATCAAGAATATTAATATTTGGCATATTTTTCTAATCCTTTTTTACTTTTTCTGTTAAGGTTAAAATTAGGTCAAAAGCATTAAGTGGAGTTAATGTTTCAACATTGACATCTTTTAATATATTGGCAACTTCTATAGCATTTTTCTGATATTTAATGCTTTCAGCTGTCGAATTTATTGTCGTAAGTGAAGAGTTTTTATTAATTTCATTTTCTTCCAATGTATGCAAAATTTCTTTTGCTCTTGATATAACATTGTCTGGTAGTCCAGCAAGTTTTGCAACTTCTATACCAAAACTCTTATTTGCTCCACCTCTAACAATTTTTCTTAAGAATATTATAGAATCATTAAATTCTTTAACATTAATTCGATAATTTTTAACACCTTCTAGTACGCCTTCAAGTTCGGTTAATTCGTGATAGTGAGTGGCAAATAAGGTTTTTGCTTTTAATGTTTTACTCAAGTACTCCATAACACTCCAAGCAATACTTAAGCCATCAAATGTACTTGTACCTCTACCAACCTCATCTAAAACTATCAAACTATTGTTAGTTGCTTGTTTTAATATATTACTTACTTCAGACATTTCTACCATAAATGTACTTTGTCCAAATGCAAGGTCATCACTTGCACCAACTCTTGTAAATATTTTGTCTGTTAAAGCAATATTAGCCTTTGTAGCAGGTACAAAACTTCCGATTTGAGCCATAAGTGTAATGATAGCGACTTGACGCATATATGTACTTTTACCTGCCATATTAGGTCCAGTTATAATCATTGTTCTAGAATCAGCATTGTCTAAATATGTGTCATTTGGTATAAAGTCATCATTTTTAAGTAATGCTTCAACAACTGGGTGTCTTCCATTAACTATTTCTATTGTATTTAATTCGCTAGAAACTTGTGGTTTACAATAATTTCTTTCGCAAGCTACAGAAGCAAATGATAGTAACGCATCTAGTACTGCTATTTGTCTAGCTGTTTTTTGCATAGCACCAACATTTTCTAGCAATGTTTCTCTGATTTTGTTAAATAGTTCTATCTCTAAACTTATTTTTTGTTCTTCAGCGTGAAGAATTTTATTTTCCATTTCTTTAAGTTCATCAGTTATGTATCTTTCTGCATTTGCTATAGTTTGCTTTCTTTGATATCTATAAGGTACTTGTCCAACTTGACCTTTAGATACTTCAATGTAGTATCCAAATACGCTGTTATACCCTATTTTTAAGGTCTTTATGCCGGTTTTTTCTCTTTCTTCCGCTTCTAATGTAGCAAGCCAAGTTTTACCAACTTTTGATATATTATTGATATCATCTAATTCTTTACTATATCCAGGTTTAATAAATCCGCCATCTTTTAATACAAAAGGAGGATTATCGACAATAGCAGAATCTAGCATATTGTATATTTCAGAATAATCAAATATATCCTTACTTATATTTTTTAATATCGTACTTTTAAATACAGACATTTTTTCTTTAATTTGTGGTAATACACTTAGCGAATTTTTTAATGCAACTAGGTCTTTAGGTGTAAGATTATTGTAACTTACCTTTCCACATAATCTTTCTATATCATATACAGAATTTAATAATTGATTAAGTGAATCTCTTACCATTATATTTTTTACTAGTTCTTCTACACCATTTAACCTTTGGTTGATTAACTTTTCATCATATAAAGGTTGTTCTATAAAACTTCTAAGCATTCTGCCACCCATACTTGTTTGAGTTTTATCAAGCAACCATAATAATGAACCACGCTTCTTTCTATCTTTTATAGTTTCTGTTAGTTCTAGATTGCGTCTTGTATTGCTATCTAAAGACATAAACTCGTTATCACAGATATAGGATACTGTATTAATGTGTGTTAAACTTCTTTTTTGAGTTTCTACCAAATAATTAATAAGTATACCAGCACTTATTATTGCTTCTTGTTTGTCTGTGATACCTATAAGTTCTTTCATATTTATTTGATTAGTTAGAACTTTATAATTGTTATCATAATCAAAATCTTCAAAAGCTCTTACTTGAAAATTAGGAACAACTTGAAGTTTTGAAGCAAGTAATGTATCAGATATATCAGCTAGTTCTCTATTACATATAATCTCACTTGGACGAACTCTAACTAACAAATCATTAAATTGGTCAAGAGTTTGCTCAGCCATATACAATACACCTGTAGATATATCTGTATATGTTACGCCTACTTGATTGTTTGCATAAACAGCAGACAAGATATAATTGTTTTTCTTATCATCTAGCAAATTAGAATCAATCAATGTTCCCGGTGTAATAACTCTTACTACATCACGCTCAACAAGTTTAACACCTTTCTTAGGCTCGGTAAGTTGTTCGCATATAGCAACCTTATATCCTTGCTCAATAAGTTTTGGCAAATAACTATCAAGTGCGTGATATGGTATACCACACATTGGAGCTCTTTCTTCCAATCCACATTGTTTACCTGTAAGTGTAAGATCTAGAGCTTTACTTGCTGTTATTGCATCTTCAAAAAACATCTCGTAAAAATCTCCCAATCTATACATTAGGATTGCATCTTTATATTTTTCTTTTGTGATGACATATTGTTGCATCATTGGTGATAATGCCATATATACTCCTTTTAATTAGCTAGGCTATATAATCTATTTATTAGCTTAGTCTGCAAATTCGGCAATAAGTTTATTGCGTTCAATATCTTTTATAAGTACATTTTTGAAAGTTGGTAATTGTAACTCTTGGTTAGATTCGATGATTACATTTTTACCACAATCTAATACAGCATAATATGTATTACCATCTTTTGATTCAACTAATGCTTCTCTTACTGCACCAATTAATTCTTTATTTTGCTCTTTGATAATACATTTGCTTAAAGCTAATAATCTATTAACTCTTTCATTTTTAACTTCTTGTGGTACTTGTTCATCCATCTTTTCAGCAATGGTTCCAGTTCTTGGAGAATACATAAATCCGTACACTCCACCATATTTTACTTCATTGACTAGATTGTAAGTTGCCATAAAGTCTTCTTCAGTTTCGTGTGGGAAGCCAACAATAATATCTGTAGATATAAAATAGTTAGGAACTTGAGTTTTAATTTTATCTATTAAAGTTTTGTAATGCTCTACAGTATAATTACGATTCATAAGTTTCAAAATCTTGTTGCTACCTGATTGAACTGGCAAATGAATAACTTTACTAATTTTTGGTTGAGTAGCAATAACATTGATAACTTCATCAGTTAAATCCTTTGGATGTGAAGTCATAAATTTAATTCTAAAATCGCCATCAAGTGAAGCTAAAGTTGTAAGAAGTTTGGCAAAGTTGGTGCCATCTTTAAAGTCATTGCCATAACTATTAACATTTTGACCTAACAATGTAATGTATTTGTAACCTTGAGCAATAAGTTGTTTAACTTCATCAACAATGTCTTCCATTGCTCTACTTCTTTCTCTACCTCTTACATAAGGAACGATACAATATGTACAGAAGTTGTTGCAACCGTACATAATATTAACCCAAGCATTATTATCACTTGTACGATACATATCTACATCTTCATTGATTTCTTTTTCTGTATCCCAAACATCAAAAATTCTTTGTTCGTCTTTATTGTATTGAATCAAGTAATCCTTAAATTTATGTAGATTGTGTGTACCAAATACGATACTTACATAAGGATATTTTTCTTTAAATAATTCAACTCGTCCTTCTTCTTGAGCCATACAACCACATACTGCAACAACTAGATTTGGATTAAGTTTTTTCAACTTTTTTACAGAACCAATATTACCTAGTATTTTTTGTTCAGCAGCGTTTCTAATACAACAAGTGTTAAATACTATAACATCTGCATTAGCCATATCATTTGTTTCGGTATAATCTAAACTTTTAAGCATACCTGCCAATTTTTCACTCTCGTGAACATTCATTTGGCAACCATAAGTTTTTATATAATAATGTTTTTGCATATTTTCTCCTAATTTTAAGCAAAATTCTACAAAATAAGTATAGCACAAATATTTGATTAAAAGCAACACGAAGACAATGTATAAATAAATTTATATATATAAATTATATATATCTAAAAGACCAATTTACTATCTCAAAATAGCGACTAATCTTAGGTTTAAGTATGACATAAATTATAATTAAGCAGAGTAAAAAGTTAAAAATTAATGCAATAAATATATACTCTGCTTTGCTTACAATAATCGTAAATCAATATATTTGTTTAATCCCACACTAAGTAAAAATGTATTTAGTTAAATTAACTTAAAAATAGTACTGAAAAACACTTAATAATAAATAAATTTTACAATTTAACTTATAATAATTAGTAGGTGAAAAATATGAAAAAAACATTAAAGATAACTTTAATTATTGTAGGAATTATTTTAATACTAAGTTCTTTATTTATAGCCATTTTCATAAACAATATTATGGGTATAAATAAAGTTAAATTTGACAAAGAAAAACTTATGACTGTCAATCAAGAAGTTGTAATTTATGATAAAAATAATGAAAAATTGGACAACAACATTACTGATAAAACTGTTGTAAGTGTCGAAGATTTGTCATCAAATACAATAAATGCTTTTATAAGTATAGAAGATAAACAATTTTTTAAACATAAAGGACTTAATTATAAAAGAATTGCAAAAGCAATGGTAAACAATATTAAGTCAAAAAGTTTTAAAGAAGGCGCTAGTACTATAAGTCAACAACTTATAAAAAACACACATTTAAGTAATGAAAAGACAATCAAAAGAAAACTAAAAGAAATGTTGCTTACAAAAAAGTTGGAAAAAGAGCTAAGTAAAAAAGATATACTTGAAAGTTATTTAAATATTATTTATTTTGGTGAAAATTCGTATGGTATAGAAAAAGCATCTAAGACATATTTTGGAAAATCTGCAACAGAGTTGACTCTAGCTGAAAGTGCAACACTCGCTGGTATTATAAAATCTCCATACAAATACTCTCCTATCTACAATAAGCAAAACTGTATAGATAGAAGAAATTTGGTTTTGAAAGAGATGTTAAAAGATAAAAAAATAACTAATGCACAGTATGAAGATGCTATCAATACTGAGCTTTGTGTTATAGATAATAAAGATATTGACAATAAAAATAATTTATATATTAGAGCAACTTTAAATGAAGCACAAGAGTTATTGAATTTAAGTGAAAAAGATATAAGAATTAAGG
The DNA here is from genome assembly GCA_934746645.1 of uncultured Clostridia bacterium. GTDB lineage: Bacteria > Bacillota > Clostridia > Christensenellales > UBA1242 > UBA6345. Next base: position 219,184 of record CAKVFE010000002.1, on the reverse strand, counting down.
GATTAAAAATATATTCATATCTTGATGAAGATATACAAGAAAATCTATACAATGTCGCTCAAAATACTGATAATTATCACATAAATAGTTATGGCAATACTAATGATTCACTACTAGTAATTATTGATAATGAAAACTATGGTGTAAGTGGATTTTATGGGAAAAGTGATTATGATTTAGTAGATTTTGCTAGACAACCTGGTAGTGCAATTAAACCTATATTGGTATATGCCCCTGCCCTTGAAAATGGGCTTATTTCGCCTCAAACTTTAATTAATGATGAACCAATCAATTATGATGGATATTCGCCAAATAATGTCGGAAATAGCTATCACGGATATGTATCTATTGAAAAAAGTATATGTGATAGTTTAAATATCCCTAGTGTCAAAGTACTTGATATGGTTGGTATTGATAATGCAAAAGAACTGGCAAATAAATTTGGTATAAAATTTGATAAAAATGACAATGGTTTAGCATTAGCTTTAGGTGGATTTACTAAAGGTGTTAATCTAAAAGATTTAACTAATGCGTATTTACCTTTTGTTAATGATGGAAAATATGATAAAGCTAGATTTATAAAAAAGATTGTTGATGCAGATGGCAAAACATTATATGAACATATTACCAATTCAACACAAGTAATTGGAACTGATACAGCATATTTGATGACTGATATGCTTAAAACAGCTTGTCATAATGGAACAAGTAGAAAACTATCAAGTCTAAATTATGATGTCGCTGGAAAGACTGGAACAGTAGCAATAAAAGGTACTAACAATAACACTGACGCATATTCAATTGCTTATACAACAAAACACACTATGGGTGTTTGGATTGGCAATTATAGTAATGCTCCAGAATATGTATTAGAAGGTAAAAATAATGGTGGAACTTATGCCACTGGTATGATAAAACAATGTTTTACTACCCTATATAAAAATGATATTCCAAGTAATTTTATAATGCCTGATAGTGTTGAAGAAATTGAAATAGATAATAAAGAATATGAAGATAATCATAGAATAATGTTGGCAAGTGCTAATTGTCCAGAGAGATATAAAACAAAAATTAAAGTAAGTAAAAGATATAATAATTATGATAAAAGCAAATTGTTTGACGAACTAAAAGTAGACAATTTTGATGTTAAGATAGAAAACAATAATTGCTTAATTACTTTTAATGCTGAAGATTATTTGAAATATCAAATTATTAAATTAGAAGACGGAAAAAGTAAAGTCATTAAAGAGGTATCTAATAAATCCGACAACATAACATATTATGATACCAATTTACCTGATAGTAAGAAAATAAGTTATTATATAAAAATAAGCACTATAGATGATAATGTTAATGGTGTAAGTGAAACATTAACAATATTGACTCCTAAAAAAGAGAAAAAGTATGATAATGCAATATCAAAAGCCGACAATTTGTCGTGGATATTTGGATAAAATAATAATAGTTAATTAAGAAAAAAAGTAACTCATTTGAGTTACTTTTTTATAATTAAATTGAACTTAAATTGATATTTTTGTTATTAACCAATTTTATAGTGTTCTCTAACCTTTTTATCAATTTCTTCCATAATTTCTGGGTTGTTTTCAAGATATAATTTTGCATTTTCTTTACCTTGACCGATTTTTTCATCGTTATAACTAAACCAAGCACCAGATTTTTGGATAATATCAGCATTAACAGCCAAATCTACTATACAACCTGATTTACTTATGCCTTTACCGTACATAATATCAAATTCGGCAACTTTAAATGGAGGAGCCATTTTGTTTTTAACAATTTTTACTTTTGTTTTGTTACCAATAATATCTGCACCATCTTTAATAACATCAGTTTTTCTGATATCCATACGAACACTTGCATAGAACTTTAATGCTTTACCACCAGTTGTTGTTTCTGGACTACCAAACATAACACCAATTTTTTCACGAAGTTGGTTGATAAAGATAACACAAGATTTGCTCTTATTGGTTATAGCAGTAAGTTTTCTTAAAGCTTGACTCATAAGTCTTGCTTGTGCGCCCATAAAGCTATCGCCCATTTCACCATCAATTTCTGCTTTTGGTGTAAGAGCTGCTACTGAGTCAACTACAACAATATCTACTGCACCACTTCTTACTAAAGTTTCGCAAATCTCTAATGCTTGTTCACCAGTGTCTGGTTGTGAAATAAACAAATCATCAATATTAACACCAAGCTTAGAAGCGTAAGATGGGTCTAAAGCGTGCTCAGCATCAATGAAAGCTGCTGTACCACCCATTTTTTGTGCTTCAGCAAGTATGTGTAAAGCAACTGTAGTTTTACCAGAACTTTCTGGTCCATATATTTCTATAATTCTGCCTCTTGGAACACCACCAACGCCTAATGCTATATCAAGAGATAAACAGCCTGTAGGGATAACATCAATGTGTGTATCTGCACTATCTCCTAATTTCATAATAGAACCTTTACCAAATTGTTTTTCAATCTGTAATATGGCTTGTTCTAGCAATTTTTCCTTATTATTATCCACGATAAAATTACTCCTTAAAATTTAGTTTATAAAACATTTGTTTGATAACTCTATTATACAGTAGTTTTGTCAAAAAACAAATCATTTTGTTTAATATTTTTAATTAAATAATAAAATGCTGTTTGTGTTAGACTATCTATAACTTGTTCCCTATTGCCGTATAAAACATTTTTATATACATGTATACCATCAGTATCTCCAACGGCAATAAAGCACAATTTGCCAACCTTGTCATTGTCTTCAAAATCAATATCGCCACAAGTGGTTAAAACAATATCAGATTTAGAAGATTCTAGTAGTCCAGCTGCCATTTCGTATACGACTTCAACAGAAACTCTACCATATTGATTAATGATAGATGGACTTACCCTTAATCTATTGACCAAACTTGCGTCATCTACACAAACTATACTTTCTGCAAGTACATTGGATACCTTTTGATTTTGTTTGATAAGAGTTGTACTTATATTGCCACCAGTCATTGTTTCGGCAATACTCAATTTTCTATTGCCTATGTTGAGCAAATCTACTGCTCGATTGGATATAGTTACTTCTTCTTCGGCATAAATATATTTATTAAGTCTTTCATATACTTTAACAATGATATCATTGATTATTGACATATCAAGATTGGCATTGTATCTGATAACAATAGAAACTTCTAGATTGTTGGGATATGTTAAAAATAGTATTTTATATTTATTTTTTATCAAATCTCCAAGTATTGAATATATATCTTTTTCACTGATACCAAATGTTTTTATGGTAGTAGTTTTATATTTTGTAGTAAGTTTGGCTTTTATAATATCAGCTATATAATTAGTGAAAAGATATTTTGCTACATCAAGTTCGCCTGGTATAAAAATAATATGTTTAACCTTATTTGTTATGCTAAATCCCTGCAACGGACTTATTGTAACTGGCAATAGTTGTGCAGTTTCTGGCAAATAATACTCATTTTCTGAGTCAAATAGTACAGGAATATTGCTCTTTTGATAATATTCTTTTACAGTATTTTCAGCAAGTTTGCTAGGTGCAAAATTAATATTAAAATAATTGGATATAGATTTTTTAATAGTAAAATTGCGAGAAGAAATATTTTCGCCGACAATCAATAAAAAATCTGCGTCTATATCATTAATGGCTTTTATAATATGTTCTGGATGATTTTCGCATACATTAACACTAGATATTATTTCGCCAATTTCTAGACAATTTTTTAATAAATATTGACTTATATTATCCAATTTTTTACCAAGTAAAATATCATTGGATACTCTTAAAATTGCTGTTTTCATAACACCTATATTATATCAAATAATGTGAAATATAGAAATAAAAATAAAGACTATTGATAAAATAGTCTTTATAGTATTTATCACTAATCTTTTTTAGCAAAGTAAGAATTGTATACTAAATAATCAATTAGTTCAAGATTTTTAACAGTTGTAGGTTGATTTTTTGCCAATCCTTGTACTACTTCACCTAAAGAATATGGTTGAGCTACTGTAGCTTCTGGGAAGTATTTTGATGCAGTATGAATAATGCGTTGTCTAATTGCGTCATTATCTCCCGGTATACTCATATCTCTAATATATAGGCTTGTGTTAAATGTAACAAAATTGACTCCATATACTATTGCTTCTGCCATAGCATTGGACTCTACAGCTTTTCTAGTCAATGTATTGTTTGGGATATTAGCAAATTCTGCACCAGAGAAAATAGGACGCATAAATCGAGATAGTTTTAAAACATCTGTTACAACATCATCACTTTTAGTAGAATAATGTTTGCAAGATTTAAGCAAAGCAAAAATATCAAGAAAACTAAATTCTTGGATTTTAGCTTTTTCTGGTAAATCTGTATGATTGATTATTTCATCACTAATTGTTGGAAGAATAACCAATTCAACTTTACCATTAAGGCTATCTTGATACAACTCACCTGCACTTAAAGCATTAAGGGTTGAATTATAATTTTTAATAGTGCTATCCAATGATCTATCAAAACCAGCAAATTTGTTATATTCGGCTTGAATATTAAACAATTTGTTTTGATAGTCTTTTATTTTTAAATCAATATTATTTTTTTGTATGCTTGTAATGCGCTCATTTTTTAAGTGATTAATAAAAACAATAAGTCTTTTTTGAGTTTGTTGATAAAAACCTATTATTTTTTTAGAATAATCTTTATATTTTTCTAATAGTGTAGACAAAGCATAATTTGAATTAGTTGTATTAGAATTAAGTGCAGTATTATATAAATCTGTATTTTCATCAACAAAGTCTTTACAGAACATATTGAGAATAGAATTTTTAAGATAAGATAACTTGATATTGTTGGTAACAATTAACTTGCTTAAAGCGTCATAGCCACCACTTTTATATGTGATGCTATAATTAATCATTTCAGTAAAAATACAAGTATCTATGGCTAATTTGTTTTCCAACATAGACTACTCTCCTTCAGTTTCGTTCTTTTTTGGAATAGCCAATTCTGCTTTAAATTGACTTGATTCCATATAAGAATTAACTTGATTAACTTTATTGGTATAGTGTTCTTTTTGTCTAACTTCGTTAAGACGATTCATATCATTTTGTTCGTCAATTTTATATTGATTAACTGCTTTATTAAAGTAATTAACTTTTTCATTAACTGGGTCAGAATCAACTTTTATATCTGGAACTCTTTTGGAGGTTACAGCTTTAGTAATTTCATCTAATTTTTTCATATCGTCAAGTAGGCTTTGTTCTTCTTTATCCCAATCAATAATAGTATATATATTAGATGTTTTATTTTGATTGTTGAAATTATCCATAAATGTAATCTCCTTTATGAGTTTAAATTTAATCGTTAGTTATTGATTGCAATACGCTTAAAATTTAATAACAACTTTGATTATAAAGATTTTGTCAAACTTTGTCAATTTTAATTAAAATACTACTATCATATAATAGTAGTATTTTGCTTATATTTATTTAGTTTTATTATCATTTGACTCAATTTTTGTTGTGTCATCTTTCTTTTCTTCTTGTTTTAGCACTGCTTTGTTTTTAATAATGTAGTTGCAACCACTAATTATTGTTAATACTGTAGCAATACCGATTAAGACATAATTGACAATTTGGAATGCTAATAAGCCATTGCCAGTTAGCCAATTAGAAGCAACTACTTGAGCTTGTAGCATAAGTAGTGGTAAAGCGATTGTTTGGAATGTAGTCTTATATTTACCCCACATATCGGCAGCCATAACTATACCTTTTGCAGCTGCAATTTGTCTAAATGCACTAATAATTAGTTCTCTACCAATGATGATAATAGCAATAATAATACCATAAGGCTTTGGAATTGTACCATCAGCTGATACTAATATCAATGCAGCCATAACAATAAGTTTGTCAGCAATTGGATCTAAAAATTTACCCAAATCAGTAACTAAGTTGTACTTTCTAGCGATTTTTCCATCAAGCAAATCTGTAAATGCTGCTACTGCAAAAACGATACCTGCTATAAGGTAATTGCAAGGAATAAATGTTGCCATATAGAAGAATATAAACACTGGTAATAATGCTATACGGACACAGGATATTTTGTTAGGTAGATTCATAATATTTCTCCTTCTAAATCATAATCTATTATGTTGGTTATTTTTACTTTTACTATATCTCCAACTTTTACATCTTTAGATACTGGCATATATACAACAGTGTCAACTTCTGGAGCACTCATATATGTACGACCAATAAATACATCATTTTCTAACTCATCAATTATAACATCAAAAGTTTTATTTAACAAATCTTTATTGTTGGAATTAACAATTAATTGTTGAGTAAGATATGCTTTTTTAACTCTAGCATTTTTAGTCCTTGTAGGAACTTGATTAGGAAAACTATAAGCTCTTGTTCCTTCTTCCCTTGAATATGCAAAAAAGCCTACATTAGTTAGTTTTTCATCTTTTAAAAATTGGATAACTTCTTCAAATTGTTGTTGCGATTCACCAGGGAATCCTAATATAAATGTCGTACGAATAGCAATATTAGGTATTTGTGTTTTTAATTTATGTATAACTTCCAAAATCTTATTTTTATCTGTACGGCGATTCATTGATTTTAAAATGTCAGAATTGATATGTTGTATTGGTAAATCAATGTATTTTACAACTTTATCGTTATTTTTCATTTCGGAAATAAGTTCGTCATCAACCAATTCTGGATAGCAATATAGCAATCTAATCCATTTTATACCATCTATTTTTGACAATTCTTGAATAAGTTTAACTAAACTATTTTTGCCATATAAATCAAATCCATATTTTGTAACATCTTGTCCAACAAGTATAAGTTCCTTTACACCTGCTTGTGCAAGACTTGTAGCTTCATTAATAAGTTGTTCCATTGGTGTAGATACAAATCTTCCACGAATATATGGAATAGTACAATAAGAGCAAAAATTGTTGCAACCTTCAGATATCTTTAAATACGCAAAATGATGTGGTGTGCTCAATACTCTATTGGTATTACAATAGTTGGCACTTTCTTTTAATTCTAGTCCATACAAACCATATATTATATTGACTATTTTATCATTGTCTGCAACTTTTAAGAAATAATCTACTTCTGGTAAACTTGACTCTAAATCAGTATAATTCATTTGATTTAAACAGCCTGTTACTATGATTTTTTCGCAATGTTTTGCTTTATAATTGATTGTATTAAGTATAACATCTACACTTTCTTTTCTTGCTGATTCAATAAAAGAGCAAGTATTGATAATCACAATACTAGCGTCTTTTACATCATCAACTGTAGAAAATCCAGCATTTTTTACTAGTGCTATGATTTTTTCTAAGTCAACTCTATTTTTGTCACAGCCTAGTGAAATAAACCCTATTTTTTTATTAAGTAATTCTTTATTGGTCATTATAGGTCTTCTCCGAATCTTTCTTCAAATTCTTGTTGAGTAACAAATATTGTTCTCATTTTCTTACTGTCAGGTGCGCTTATAAATCCAGCAGCTTCCATTTGGTCTACTATTTTGCCAGCTCTTGGGAAGCCTAGTCCAAATGCTCTTTGAAGTTTGGATACGCTGATACTACCGGTCTTTATAGCTAATCTAACAGCATCTTTTAACATTGGGTCAAATGAAGCAAATGAGTCATTGCCACCAACATTGAAACCACTTTGTTTGTTGTTAAACATTTGGTCTTCAATATCACTATCAAAATTGGCTTCATTGTGTTCTTTAACATATTCAACGACTGCTTCAACTTCTTCGTTGGATACAAATGCACCTTGTATACGCATTGGTGTTGGTATGTTGCCTGGTGAGAACAACATATCACCTTTACCAAGCAAGTTTTCTGCTCCGGCTTGGTCAAGGATAGTTTTACTATCTGGGAATGACGCAACTGCAAATGCAATACGGCAATTTAAGTTACCTTTAATTGTTCCAGTAATAACATCTACACTTGGTCTTTGTGTAGCAACTACTAAGTGAATACCAGCTGCTCTACTCTTTTGAGTAATTTTCATAATTTTATCTTCAACTTCTTTCTTGTTTTGCATCATAAAATCGTTCAACTCATCTATGATATATACAATGTAAGGAAGTTTAGGTTCTACACCAGACAAAATTTCTTCTTTATTATTAAATTCTTCTATATTTCTAACTCTAGCTTCTGAGAAGATAGTATATCTCCTTTCCATTTCGTTAACTAACCAACCTAGAGCATCTATAGCTTTGTCAATATCTGTTATTGCTTTTGGTATTAACAAATGTGGCAATCCATTATATAGTGTAAATTCAACTCTTTTTGGGTCAACCAAAATAATTTTTACATCTTCTGGTGATGCTTTATAAAGCAAACTTATAAGCATAGAGTTAAGACAAACAGATTTACCACTACCTGTTTGACCAGCAACCAACATATGTGGAGCTTTGTCTATACGAGCAACTTTACATTCACCTGTGATGTCTTTACCTAAAGCATAAGTCATTGGTGACTTACTACCTTGGAAGTTGTAAGATTCTATAACATCTCTTAAAGGTACTGTTTCGATTGTTTCGTTAGGAACTTCAACACCAAAAGCATTTTTACCCGGAATAGGAATTTCCATACGAACTTTACCATTGGCTTCAAGCACCATAGACAAGTCTTCTATGTGTCCCATAACCTTTTTAACAGAAACACCTTGTTGCATTTGAAGTTCAAACCTTGTAATAGCTGGCCCTTTAGTTATGGATACAACTTTTGCTGGAACATTAAATCCTGCCAAAGTTTCTTCAAGTACTCTAGCTTTCTCAGTATTGTTGTCATTGTGATTTACTTGAGAATTGTCTATAGATTTTAACAAATCAATAGGAGGTTTGTTGTATGGTTGAGGTTTTTTATAAACCTTTTTAGGTTTTTCAGGCTCTTTAGGAGTTTCAACTTTAGATTGACTAAATTGATTATTGTTAGAATTTCTATCTTGATTAAATTGGTTTTGATTAGAGTTTCTATCTTGAGAATAATTATTGTTATTTTGATTAAAATTATTGTTTGGTTTTGAATAATTATTGTTTTGATAGTTATTAGAATTATTGTTTGAATATCTATTATTATTGATTTCAACAGGTTCTTCTACAATGTCGTCATCATTACCAAATTGGTCACCAAATAACATTTGGCTATTGTTTTTATATGGCTTTTCATTAGCAGAATTTTGTGAATTGTAATTTTGATTAGGTCTGTCATTATTTCGATTAGAATTATAATCAATATTATTGTTGTTTGAAAAATCAGTATTAATATTGTTTAAGTATGATGGACTATCAGACTTTTTAAATAAAACATCTTTTGCTTCAACTTTAATTTCTGGTTTGTTGTGAGTAGGAGTAAACTTTGTTTTATAATTGTTTTGAGTCAAATCTTCGTCATACAAATCTTGCATTACATCATAATCAGAATTGCTAGATTTAATTGGTTGTTGTGGCTTTTGTTCTTCTTCAATTTTGCCAAAATAACCACCTGTTATATCTTGTAAATATTTAAGATTTTCTTTATCCTTTTCAGTTAATTTACGCTCTGGTTTAGTTGATATTTCTGTGTCAGAATGTAAAAACTTTTGAGGTTTTGTATGGTTGTTGACTGTGCTAGAATAGTTATATTCTTCTTCATAAGTGTTTTCAAATATGTTTTTATTGTCTTGAGTTGGTTCAAATGTAGGTCTTAGATTTGAAATAATATTACCCTTTTCTTTACCAACTTTTTGAGATTGATTGGATAATCCCAAAATTGATTTAGCTTTGATTTTGTCTTCGTCATCAACTGTATCATCAGTTTTAACTTGTTCGTCTTGCATAACTACATCATCAGATACTATCAAATCATCAAGTGATTCTTGTGTATTATTATCAATGTGTTTGTCATAATCCAACTTTGTATCAACTTTTTGTTTGACTTCAGATTCGGCTTGAACATTTTTATTGTCAATTTTCACCTTTCTACTAGCATTATTGATAAAATGAATTGTTGTAAATGCTATTAAGATAATTTCGATTATAGCTAAAACAGTAAATGAAGCAACTAGATGTGTAAGTAACTTATTGATTGGATATGTGATGATTGAAAACAATAATCCACCAGCTGTATTTTTTAACTTATAACATTCAACAATATATTGGCTATAGCTAAGATCTACAATATTGGTTGTAGTAGCCAAATGCAATATTATAAGCAACACACCAAAGCATAATGATAAATAAACTATATCACTACCTTGTGCTGTCATTTTTACATTGCGAACCATCAATATACCTACTACAATGCAAGCAATACATATAGCATACATAGTTAGTCCAAATGTACCTAATAAGAAAGAATTGATAAATGGTACAATACCAAAAATCAAGTTAATTAATAATATACTAAAAACAACAATCATAGCTATACCAATACGATTGATAACTAATTGTCGTTTTTGATTTTTAATACCATTATTGTTAGAATATACTGGCAAAATATAATCCTCCATTAATACATAACTAGTCAAAATAATTATACCATATTATCTTGTAATTATAAAATAAAACTTCTACAAATTTTTAAAAAAAGATGTATATAATATACATCTTACTTTTTACTACAAAATCGTATCAGAAACAGTTGTTACTTTTAGATTGTTATTATTGTAATATTCCAAAATACTTGGTAGTGCTTTTAAAGTATGCTCAGTTGGGTGCATTAAAACTAAATCACCACCTTTTACATTGGTTGCTCTTTTATATACCAAATCACTATTTTTATCTCTCCAATCTATTGTATCCCTGCTCCACATTATTGTTTTGTAGCCAAGTTCTTTTGCAACATCTAAAGTTGTCTTATTAAAAGCGCCACTTGGAGGAGCAAACAAATTCATATCTAAACCAGTTAACTTCTTAACTAGTGTATGGCAAGTCTTTATTTCTTCAATGTTTTGGTCGTAACTTAATTTATCGTGATCTCTATGAAAGTATCCGTGATTGCCAATTTCGTGACCATTATCTACGATTTTTTGCAACATTTCAGGTTCTTTCTCTACCCATTGACCACCAACAAAAAATGTTGTTGTAATATTGTTGTCCTTCAATATTTTCAAAATATCTTCGATATACTCTGTTCCCCAATAGACATTAATCATAAGACTAACTTTGTTGCTATCACGATTGCCATTGTATATAGGACTATAACTATTATTGCCGAATACAGTTATTGAATTATATGATAATGTCATCACAGCAAATAATGCTAACACTCCAACTATAACTATATTGGCTATGCCATGTATAAATAATTTCTCTTTTTTATTTTTCATATTATTAACACCTATTAATTTATATGTGTTTAAATTTTGTAATATGAAAACAATATAAATTTTTACTATATATTTTTACCATACCCAACTATAAAAAATTAAAAATATTTTGTAGTATTTGTTTATAATTAATGATGATTTTTATTATAAAATATCAATTGCTAAATTAAAAAATTTAATTGAAATTTTATATACTATTCAAACATAAAAAAATAAGGACATTAAGCCCTTATTTTTAACTTTGCATACTATTTTGCATTATTAAGATTTTTTGGTGCACCACAAGTTGGACATTTTGATAATTTAATATCGTATATAGAATGGCAATATTCACATTCAACAAATTTGTTATCTAACTCTTTTTCTACTCTATCGGACAATTCTTTTTCTTTAAAAGTAGAACTTAATTGGAAAGGTTTAGACTCAACAATACTCTTATTGCCTAAAGTTTTAATTGCAAAAACTTTTATTTGTTCAAACAAATCTGCTTCACTTTTTGTATAGTTGTCAGCTGTACACCCTTCTATGGTTTTACCACTATCATTTGTCCAAAAATAATTGATATGGTACATTGGAACTTTGTTGTAAACAACACCTGACGCAGAAGAAACAAAAGTTGCTTCTTTTATTGTTCCTTTTTTATTAATAACACACCATTGTATTGCTTTTACTGTTTTAATAATAAAGATACACCATATTATTGCGTCTACTAATCCAAATGATATTAGACTTATTAAAAGTCCTGTATTGGCAGGTCCACTAGTATAATTGCTTTCAATAGATTTGTATGTGTTTTTATGTCTAATATATTTAATTTTTAGGCTACCATTGCTAAGTATTTCATTAGCTCTACTAAGTGTATAGTTGGAACTTGTGCTTCCATAATAAACTTGCCCATCAACTTCAAAATAATAGTTTATTTGATAATATTTAACTTCATTAACAGTAAGATTGGACGACATAGGATTGTCTGTGTTGACATAAGCTATAGTTTCTATACCATTATTGACTATTTTTTTATATGACAATGATGTAGTCGCTTCTACAATACAAAATATTACTGGTATTAAAAATGCTACAGCAAATATTGCCAAAAATATGTAAAATGTTTTTTGAAAATTTTTCATTAATATACCCTTTAATTAAACTAATAATAGTATATTAAAAAATATAAAAAAAGGCAATATGTATTGCCTTTTCATTATAACTATTTTAAATATTATTGATATAAAGTGTAATTAAATTATTTGTTGTTTACAGCAAGAAGTTTAAGGTCAATACGGTCTTTTTCGTCAATCTTAATTACTTCAACTTCAACAATATCGCCAATCTTAACTACATCTTCAACTTTATCAACATGTTTAGTACTTAATTTAGAGATATGAATCATACCTTCTTTATTCCAACCAAAGCTTACAAAAGCACCAAATGGCATAATTCTTTCAACTTTTGCAGTGTATACTTTGCCAACTTCAACTACTTCAGCAATACCTAAAATAATTTGTTTTGCTTTTTCATTCATTTCAGCGTCAACGCCAGCAACACATACTCTACCATCGTCTTCAATATCAATTTTTACACCAGTTTCTTCAATAATCTTATTGATTGTCTTACCACCAGAACCAATAACATCTTTAATTTTATCTGGATTGATAGTAAATGTAATAATCTTTGGAGCGTAAGGACTAAGTTGTTTTCTAGGTTCAGGGATAACATCTGTCATCTTACCTAAAATAAACATACGACCTTTTCTAGCTTGTTCCAAAGCTGTACGAAGAATGTTTTCATCAATACCTTTAATCTTAATATCCATTTGGATAGCAGTAATACCTTTTGTTGTACCTGCAACCTTAAAATCCATATCTCCTAAGAAATCTTCTAGACCTTGGATATCTGTAAGAACTGCTACTTTGCCAGATTCTACATCTTTAATAAGTCCCATAGCAATACCAGCAACTGGAGCTTTAATAGGAACACCAGCGTCCATAAGTGCTAATGTGCTACCACATACACTTGCTTGGCTTGTACTACCGTTACTACTTAAAATTTCGCTAACTGTACGAATAGCATAAGGGAATTCTTCTTCACTTGGTAAAACTGGAACTAATGCTCTTTCTGCTAAAGCACCATGACCAATTTCTCTTCTACCTGGACTCTTAATAGATTTTGCTTCACCAGTTGAATAACCTGGCATATTGTAATGATGCATATAGCGTTTTTCGCTTTCGCCATCATCTAATCCGTCTAGGATTTGTGTATCACGCAAAGAACCCAATGTTAATGTTGTAAGTGCTTGTGTTTCACCACGAGTAAATACACCAGAACCATGAACTCTTGGTAAAATACCAACTTCACACCATATTGGTCTGATTTCGTCAGTCTTTCTTCCGTCTGGTCTAACGCCATCGTTAATAATCTTAGAACGCATAACTTCTTTCTTGATTTTGTATAATACATCAAGAATTTCTCTAGAATTTTCTGGATATACATCAGCAAAATGTTCCAAAACATCTTTATCCATAACTTCTTCAGCGTCTTGTCTTACATGACGGTCGAAGTGTGACATAACTTCTTTAACTTTATCAGTTGCGTATTCTCTTACTGCATTTTCAATGTCTTCAGAAATTACATAATAGTTAATTTCTTCATTTTTCTTAACACCAAGTTCTGTTGCAAGTTTTTCTTGGAATTCAACTTGTTTTTTGATTTCTTCGTGAGCAAATAAGATACCTTGAAGCATAACTTCTTCAGATACTTCTTTTGCTCCAGCTTCAACCATAAGAATTGCTTCTTTTGTACCAGCTACTGTTAAGTCCATAAGACTTGCTTCACGCTCTGCTTGATTAGGGTTAACAATATATTTGCCATCAACATAAGCGATATCTACACTACCAGTTGGACCACCAAATGGAATATCAGATATTGTAAGTGCTAAAGAACTTGCAAACATTGCTAAAGGCTCTGGAGCAGAATCTGGATTAACTGATAATGGTGTAGCAATAACAGATACATCATTAAAGAATCCCTTAGGGAACAAAGGTCTAAGTGGTCTATCAATCAATCTACTTGTCAAAATTGCTTGGTCACTAGCTCTTCCTTCTCTGCGTTTAAAGCCACCCGGTATCTTACCTACTGCATATAGTTTTTCTTCAAAATCTACACTTAGTGGGAAGAAATCTTGTCCTGGGCGTGGTTCTTTACTCATGGTAACATTAACCATAACTACGGTGTCATCACAAGATACTATTACACTACCATTGCTTTGGAAAGCATATTTACCTAATGTAATATCTACTTTTTTACCACCAATTTCTGTTTGATATTTTTTTACTTCGTTCATTTTTTCCTCCTTGAACTTTCCCAATAAATTACCTATTTTTAAACAAAAGAAAAGGCGAAAGAAATCTTCCACCTTTTACTTATTATCTAATACCTAATTTTTTCTTTAATTCACGGCAAGCTTCAAGGTCTTTTTTCTCGTAATATTTAAGTAAACTTTTACGATTAGATACCATTTGGATTAATCCACGACGAGAATGGTTATCATTTTTGTTAGATTTTAAGTGTTCTGTTAATTCGTTGATTCTTGCAGTTAAAATAGCAATTTGTACTGCACAAGAACCTGTGTCATTATCACTTAATTGGTAAGCCTTGATAACTTCTTGCTTTTTGTCTTTTTTAATCATTTTTAATTTCCTCCTATATGATTCGCTTTATACCAAGCAGAGCGTAAAATGAAGGATATGCGCTAAACCTAGTATTAAGTATAACTTATACTATCATAATAATAATTAATTGTAAAGATTAATTAATTAGTTTATTTAAAAAATTCTTGTTTTTTACTAATAATTTCATCAATACGACTAATATAATCATTAAGATTTTTCACATTTGCATTACGCTCAATGCGATTGGTTAAACTAAAAAATCTTTTAGATATTGCATTGGCACCAACAGCCACAATAGTTGCAACTTCTTCCATACTATCGATATTGAAAATACATTCTTTATTTTTTAATGTATAACCTAAATTTTCTAAGTTGCCTACCATATTTTTTTGTTTATACAAATAGTATGGACTATATCCTGCTTCAGTAAGTTTTTTATAAGAATAATCAATCATTTTTGTAACTTCATCGACTGTACCTTTATCACCTTCACCTTCGCTTAACTTACTTGTTCGTTTTACGCTAAGTGTGTGAACTGTAATATTGTCAGGATGCAATTCTAAAGTTTTATTAAGACTATTTTTAAATGTGTTAAAACTTTCATTACTCAATCCAGCAATCAAATCCATATTGATTGAAAAATCATAAGGCAATGCCATATTGTAAGCGTCAATAATATCTTGACTAGTATGAGCTCTACCTATTTGTTTTAGTGTACGATTAGAAAATGTTTGAGGATTGATACTTATACGAGTAACTCCGTGTTTTTTCAATACATCAAGTTTTTCTTTGGTTATAGTATCAGGCCTACCAGCCTCAACTGTAAACTCACTAACTGGATATGTGATTTGAGTCAAAATTCTGTCTAGTTGCTCATGACTTAACGCAGTAGGAGTTCCACCACCCATATATATTGATTTAACGATATAGTTGTTTTTATTGATTATTTGTTTAACTGCATTAAGTTCTTTAAGTAAAGCGTCTATGTAAGGTTCTACATATTGTTGACATTGAGCTATAGGTGCAGAAATAAAACTACAATAATAACATTTAGTCGTACAAAATGGAATATTGATATATAAATCAACAAGATTGTCGTTTATTTCAATACGACTTTGATTGCGAGTAACTTCCATAACAACTTCTGCTTTTTGTGGAGAAACTCTAAATGTATTGATAAGTTCGTTTTTAGCTAATATTGAACTACCCAATTCTTTCTTTAATTCGTAAAATAATTTGGTTGGTCTTATACCAGTTAAACTTCCCCAAGGCATAGTCTTTTGTGTTAATTGTGACAACATATCATATAAAGAAATTTTTAAATATCTTTTTACATATTTATCTTCTTGTTCTAGTTGTTGTTTTGTTAAAATTTTGTCGTTATGAAGGCTTTTATTGAAGATACCACTAATACTTATATCATAGGACAAATTATTGTCTAAAATATTATAATCAACTTTAATATCTAAGTCACTTTCCTCTACTTCTGTAGGAGAAAAAAACAATTTAACTACAAGCAATAATTCATCATTAAATTTTTCATTTGAACATATTAAATTCATTGTATTCTCCTAATTAGTTTCGTTGTAGAGTTTTACAAAATTGTATATAGTTGAAAGGTTAAGTTGACTATTAACTCCAGTAACTTCTATATTGTAATAATCTAATTTTTTATCAATTTTTATTATTCCAAGTTCACTTAAAACCATTGTAACAAAAATAAATTGATTGAATTTTAAATTCTTATAACCACTGTTATGTTTAATAAGATTAAAATACTCTTGTTCTGAATAAGAATATTGACCTTTAGCAAATGTTTGTTTGATTGCTGTATGATAATATCCAAATTCTTTTCTATCACAATTTAAAGATTTAAGGACTGTATAGTCTTTAGTAACAGGTGCTAAATAAATATTAGCATTAATTGATTGTAAATACTTGATATCTAGTACTTCATCTAAAAATACCACATTAATGTAATTGGAAAAATTAGATGTTGTTTTTGCCATATACAACAATGTATTAGAACCTGTTAAATCTTTTACAGAATAAGTTTCATAGTTTTTAATAAAGTCACCAAAATTGGTTACAGCATAATTGTATGACTCTATTGTATTGGTAACAAACAATGTTCCAAATGAATTATGCATAATACTTTTCAACATATTAGCATCTATTTCTTTGATATCATTATAATACCTATATTTAGGGATATTAAGTTGTTTTGCATAATACCCCAAACTGATTTCATTTTTAACACCAGTATTGATACGGTCAAAAGTAATATTTTTAATAATTGCTTTTAGTTTTTCTTTTTTGTTGTATGTATCTACACTTATATCTAATAGCACATTTTTATTAGAATTGGTATTAAGTGAATCATAATATTCACTTAGATTGAATGTCATTATTTCTAAATTATCTGCTTTTAATTTTAGATAATTAGGATAATTTTTAAGTCTTTCAGGTTTAAGATTATTAAATGTATATTTGAATACTGGCTTTTCATTGCCAAATCCAAATGGTTCTAAAACTTGCAATGACTTAACAAAATCAATATCGACATTATTTTTGCTTAAATCAAAATCATAATATTTGATACAATCAAAATAACTATCATCATAAGTTTTGGTAATATTTTTATTAAGTCTATCAGCAAACTCTTTTAGTTTTGCTTCTTCTATAGTCAATCCACCAGCGCCACTATGACCACCAAATTTAACTAAAATATCACTACATTTTGATAGTTCTTTAAAAATATCGATCCCCGGTAAGCTTCGTATACTACCCTTATAGACATTATCAACTTTAGTAAGCAAGCATACAGGTCTATTGTATTTTTCGGTTAATTTGGCACATACAATGCCTAATACACCAGCGTGCCATGAATCAGAATATAAAACAATAGCTCTCAGTTTTGATATACATATATTTTTCAACTGATTGATACAATCTTCATAAATTATATTGCCAGCTTCAATTCTTTGATTATTTTGTTCTTCAAGCAAAGTAAGTATATTGATAATTTCGCTAGGATTTTTTTCTATAAATAATTTAAATGCTACTGTAGCATCACCCATACGACCAGCAGTATTTAGTTTTGGTGCAATCTTGTATGCAATATCGGTTGATGTCATATCTTTAATTTTTAAGCTTTCAATAAGCTTTTTAACACCTACTGGAAGTTGATTAACATTATCCAATCCATTTTTAACTATTGCCCTATTTTCACTTTGTAAAGGAACAATATCGGCAACAGTAGCCAATGCTGCAATGCTAGTATATTTTAACGCTTCGTTAAGACCACTTAAAGCTTGTACTACTTTAAGTGCAACACCTGCACCACATAGTTCTTTAAAAGGATAATTACTTGGCAATTTTGGGTCTACACAAATACAATCAGGGACAATCTCTGGTATTTCATGATGGTCAGTAACTACTATTTCTATACCCAAAGATTGGATATATTCGACTTCTTTATAACAAGATATACCACAGTCAACTGTTATAATAAATTCTGGGTTAAACTCAGCAACAATTTTGTTTACGGTATCTATTGTTAATCCATATCCATCAGCAAACCTATTAGGTAAAAAGTAATTAACCTTTATACCAATACTTTCAAAATATTTGTAAAGTATAGCTGTAGAACAAATACCATCTGTATCGTAATCTCCTACTATAAGGATTTTCTTTTTTGTTTCTATAGCATTTTTGATAGCTTCAACAGCTTCTTTTATACCCTTTAATTGAAATGGGTTATAAAATTGATTGATACTGCAATTTAAAAACTCAGATATTTCTTTTTTAGAATTAATGCCACGAGAAAAAAGCAATTTAATTACAGGTTCTGTCACATTAAATTCTTTTGCATATTCACTAACAAGTTTATTATTAAATTTTATATTATTTAATCTATTAACTAATTTCATATACCTTTATACACTTTTAAACAAACAAAAGCCCCTCGTTGTGAAGGGCTTTTATTTAATTAGACTACAATTTTATCATCTGGATTTTCGCCAGCTGCCAATTTTTTCTTCTCTTTATTTTTTTCATCTGCAATACGCTTTTGTAAGCGTCTATCTTTATCTTTGTTGTAGATAAATGACCATATTGTACCAGAAATGAATATTGAAGAATAAGTACCAGCGACCAATCCAATAATGATTGGGAATAAGAATTCTCTAATTGATGATACACCAATAATTGCTAACAATGCTACTGATAATACAGTTGTTAATGATGTATAAATTGTACGAGTCATTGTTTGCTTAATTGAGATATCTAACATTTGAGCGTTAGTTGTCTTCTTATATTCGTCTTTACGCAAATTTTCTCTAATTCTATCGAAAATAACGATAGTATTATTGATAGAATAACCAATAATTGTAATCAATGCTGCAATAAATGAAGAATTTATTTGGATACGGCATATTATAACCATAGCGCACATAATTAATACATCGTGCAACAATGCAACAATAGCAGCTATACCACTTGCAAATTCAAATCTAATTGCAATGTAAATTAACATTAATACAGTTGCAATAGATACAGCGAGCAATGCATTTTTAAGCAAATTGGTAGATGCACTAGCACCAATTCTTTGACTATCTTCTACTTTAAAATTAGAGATTTCGTCATTTGGATTGATTTTAGCTACTATATCATCCTTAATATCGGATAAGATTTTTGTCATTTCTTCTTCATCTTTACCTTTGATATCTTGGAATTTTATTGATATAGCACCTTCATCATTAGTTCCTTCTTTTTGCAAACTATAATTGGTTATACCATAATTTTTAATAATTTTTTCAATATCAGATTTATATTGATTATATTCATTATTACTGATATCAGTACCGAAGTTGACTTTAATAATTGTACCACCGGTAAAGTCAATACCTAGATTAAAACCTATGCAAGCAAATACAATTACTGCAACAAGTATAATAACAAGTGGAACTGCAAAATAATATTTCCAATTTTTTGCTATGTTAAAGTCTTTTTTAAGAAATTCCTTGTATTTAGCGCCTAAGGAAGTTTTGTTGTTAGAATTAGACATTTTGCACCTCCTTAGTATCTTCTACTTTTTGCTCTTTTGTAGTATCTTGAGTGTCTTTAGATGTTGATTTGTTTAAATCAGCACCTTTTGTAAGTCCATAACGCTTGTAGTTGGTTGAGTTGATATCTAATGCGATATTAATAAATCCACGAGTAACAACAAGTGTTGTAAACATAGAAACTAACATACTTATAAGCAATGTGTAAGCAAATCCTCTAATAGAACCAGTACCTAACCATGCAAGTACTAATGCAGCAATAATAGTAGTAATGTTACTATCCAAAACTGCAACTGATGCACGCTTAAATCCAGATTTTACACTAGCAGGTATCTTTTTACCAGATTTACATTCATCTTTAATACGCTCAAAAATAACAATGTTGCCATCTACTGCCATACCAAGTCCAAGAATTATACCTGCAATACCTGGTAATGTAAGTTGAATAAATGGTAGAACTGATAATAAGAACATAAGAATAATTGTATAGAATATTAATGATAAGTCAGCAATTAATCCTAAGTTTTTATATACGATGTACATAAATACAAATATTAGTGTCAATCCTATAAGTCCAGCAATAATGCTTAGTAACAACGCATTTTCACCAAGAGTAGCTGTAATAACATTCTTTTCACTAAGTGTTAGGTCTACTGAATAAGTACCACTTAAAATTTTTGTAGCATAAGCTTCTGCTTCTGCTTGTGTACTCATACCACCAGATATAAATGTTTTGCCACCAGAAATAGCTTCTTTAACTGTTGGACTACTAAATAATTGACCACCAAGATATATATACAATGATCCTTGACTAGTAGCTAGTTCGCTAGTAACATTATAGAATTTTGTAGCACCAGCAGTAGTGAAAGTAATACTTACACCGTGTTGGTTGTTTTCAGAGTCATATTGATACTCTGCACTCTTTATATCTTTACCTGTCAAAACTGCTTCAGCAGTATCTGATTGTTCCTTTTTAAATTCCAATTTAGCTGGTTCGCCGATAAGCTCTAATACTTCATCTGGGTCATCTACATCAGGAACTTCAATTCTGATTTGACTATCTCCTTGTTTAATGATAGTTGCTTCAGGATAATCCTCAGTAATTAGATTGGTAAGACGAGAAATAGTAGCTTCGATTTGATCATCTAATGAACCTTCACTTTCACTAGATTTTTCACAATCGTAAACAGCCATAACTCCACCTTTTAAATCTAAGCCAAGTTGGATACCTTTGGCAAAACCATTAAAAGTATAATTGGTAAATGGAATGTCAAAACTGAAAATTGTTAATAAAAGTCCTAGTAATGCAACAATACCGATAAGTATAAAATTACGGATTGCTCTTCTCTTTTTCATTTACTTTATTTACTCCTTAAAAGTTGCTGAATTTATTATATATAAATATATAATATAAGTCAAACATAATCGTTTAAATTGTTACCATATAAACAAAAATAATAACAAATAAAGGAATAAATTTATTTAAGTAAAAAAATAAAAAGACGAAAAATCGTCTTTTCAAAAATTGATGTCCAATATCTATAATCAAATTAACTAATATCTAATTTTTTTATTGACTGCAAAGATACCACATAGTCCACCAATAACTAATGCAAACGCCATATCAATAAATAAACTTGCATCTAAATTAAATTGACCACCAAGTAAACTAAATACTAGATATGCAAGCATTGTGTACAACAAACCAATTAATGCTCCTGTCAACAATCCCTTTTGTTGTACTTTTTTTAATGTTAAATATGTACCAAAGAATATACTTGCTATTTTGATAAACTGGTTAACTGGCATTATTACTGAGTCAGGTATATTGGCTACTTTAATAATAAAAGCAAACAATAAAATAAGTACCAATGTTAAAGATACTGCAAGTATAGCTCCCTTTAAAACAGATGAAACAAGCGTAAGATTATTACTTTTGTGTTTTGTCATATATTACCTACCAAATTAATATATTTTAGATTTTTCAACTTAAAGCGTGTCCAAATCTATATTGATATAATTATATATGTTTTTAAGATATTGAATATGACAATTAGAATCAAATATTTTGAATACAATGTATTATGCAAACAAATAAAAAACACCTATTTCTAGGTGTATTTTACTATAATTAATTTTTAGCTTCTTCAGATTTTTTAGCTTTTGTTGTAGAAGCCTTTTTGGTTGAAGTTGATTTAGAACTGCTCTTTTTTGTAGCAGGTTTTTCTGCTTTAACTTCTTCAGTTTTTTCTTCAGTTTTTTCTTCAGCTTTAACTTCAGGTTCTTTTGTTTCTTCAGTCTTAGCTTCTAATTGTTTTTCTAATTCTTCAAATTTCTTTTCGCTATCTGTTTTATCAGCTTTCTTTTCAGTATCTACTGGAAGACCATTTTCGTCTAAAGTAACTTCTTCTTTTTCATCAATGCCATATACTGCATTAATATGTACAGAAGCATAAGAAGTTTTGTTGCCTTCGCCAGTTTCGATTAATAAAACTTTACCATCAGTTGTTTCGGTAACTTTTAATACTTTACCATACAAACCATAGTATGTCTTAACTTTTGCACCCGGAATAACCTTTTTAAGAAGTTCGTTACGATAAGCGTCATCTTTTTTACGACGGTTGAAAGAGATGAACATAAGAACTACTAATGCAATAACTAAAACAATAAGTAATCCATATTGAGAAAAGAAATTAGCGTTATTTAATAAACTTAACATATTGTTCTCCTATATTATGATATATGTGAATTATAACAAATTTAACTTTATTTAACAATAAATTATTTGTTATATTTCGGTAAAATTTGTAATATTTTTAAATTTTGTAATTTTTCAAATATTCTTCTTTAAATTCTTTAAATCTATCTTCTCTAATAGCTTGCTTGATTTCTTCCATTAAATTGGTTAAGAAATGGATATTATGAATACTCAATAATCTAGCACCAAGTATCTCACCTGCATTGATAAGATGTCTTATATATGCTCTAGTATAATTTTTACAAGCATAGCAATCACAAGTTTCGTCAATAGGTCTAAAATCTTCTTTATATTCGCCATTACGAACGACCAATTTACCATTACGAGTAAATGCAGTACCATTACGAGCTATTCTGGTTGGCAAAACGCAGTCAAACATATCAATACCACGCTCAACGCCTTCCAATATGCAATCTGGACTACCTACACCCATAAGATATCTAGGAACATGTGTAGGATAATAAGGATACATTGCGTCCATCATTTCATACATCAATGGTTTTGGTTCGCCAACTGACAATCCACCAATAGCTACACCATATTTTACATAAGGTAAAACTCTTTTTGTTGCTTCAATACGCAAATCTGTATAGAAATTACCTTGTATTATTGGGAACAATGCTTGATTGTCATTTTGATGATATTTATAACATCTATCTAGCCAATTCATAGTGCGTTCTAGTGCTTTTTCACTATGTTTTCTATCTGTACCATAAGTAGTACATTCGTCAAAAGCCATAATAATATCTGCTCCCAAAGCTTCTTGTATCTCCATATCTTTTTCAGGTGTTATATAATGCTTTGAACCATTAAGGTGTGATCTAAATTCAACGCCATCATCGCTAATTTTTCTTAAATCTGATAATGAAAATACTTGGAAACCACCACTATCTGTAAGTATAGGTCTATCCCAGTTCATAAATTTGTGTAAGCCACCTGCTTTTTTCACAATTTCGTGTCCCGGTCTTAAATACAAATGATAGGTATTGCTTAGTATAATTTGTGCTTTATTTTCTTTTAGTTCTTCTGGAGTAAGACTTTTAACTGTAGCTTGTGTGCCAACTGGCATAAATACTGGTGTTTCTATTACTCCGTGAGGTGTTGTAAATTTACCTATTCTTGCCCCACTTCTTGGGTCTTGTTTGATTGTTTCAAAACTAAATTTGTCCATAACTTTCCTTTTGTAATTTGTATTTTAACTAAATCAATAATGTCGCATCACCAAATGAGAAAAATCTATATTCCTCTTTAACAGCAACATTGTACATATTAAGTGTATTTTCTATACCTAAAAATGCACTTACTAGCATAATCAATGTACTTTCTGGCAAATGGAAGTTGGTTACTATACCATCAACAATTTTAAATTGATATCCTGGGTAAATAAAGATATTTGTATCATCTTTACATTCACACATTTTTCCATATTTTGTTGCAACACTTTCTAGGGTTCTGATACTTGTAGTACCGACTGCTATAACTCGTCTACCTTCGGCTTTTGCTTTATTAATAATATCTGCTGTTTCTTTAGATACTTCATAATGTTCGGTATGCATTTCATGTTGAAGTATATTGTCTTCACTTACTGGTCTAAATGTACCCAATCCGACATGCAACAATACTTCAGCTATAATAACACCTTTTGCTTTAATTTTATCCAATAATTCTTGGGTAAAATGCAATCCAGCAGTTGGTGCTGCACTACTACCATCAAATTTTGAATAAACAGTGTTATATCTTTCTTTATCGGCATATTGCTTTTTAATGTAATGTGGCAATGGCATTTCGCCAACTCTATTAAGAATTTCTTCAAACACACCATTAAAATGAAACTTAATGTAGCAGTTACCAAAATCATTAATTTGGGTTACTTCAGCTTTAAGTTCGTCACTAATTTCGATAATTGTACCAACTTTTACTCTCTTAGTTGGTTTAATTAAAACTTCCCAATCAGTTAAATTTTGTCGTTTTAAAAGCAAAATTTCAATTTTTGCACCAGTATCTGCTTTCTTACCATATAGTCTTGCAGGTATAACTTTTGTATTGTTTACAACTAAAACATCACCCGGTTTAAGATAATCAATTATATCTCTAAAAATCTTGTGTTCCATTGCTCCACTATCTTTATGATAAACAAGCAATCTAGAACTATCTCTAGGTTCTGCTGGAGTTTGAGCAATAAGTTCTTCCGGCAAATCATAATAATAAGTTTTTCTATCGTAAATATCCATTATTCTTCTTCCTTATCAACAAACATATCTATATATTTTTGTCTATTTGCATTAATTGGTTTACCCAAATGTTTGTAAGCGTTAGGCAAAGCCACACGACCTCTAGGTGTACGAGCAATAAATCCTAATTGAATTAAATAAGGTTCATAAACATCTTCAATAGTATTGGATTCTTCTCCAGTTGCAGCACTTAAAGTATCAAGTCCAACTGGACCACCTTGGAATTTATCAATGATTGTCAATAGCATTTTTCTATCAGTATAATCTAGTCCTAATTCGTCCACTTCCAACATCTCTAATGCATCTTTGCATAGTTGTAGATTAATTATACCTTCGCCCTTTATTTCGGCATAATCTCTAACTCTTTTCAAAAATCTATTGGCAATACGAGGAGTACCACGACTTCTAAGTGCAAGTTCTACGCAAGCGTCATCATCAATCTTAATATTTAAGATATTAGCTGAACGCTTGATAATACGACTAAGTTCTTCTTTAGAATACAATTCTAGTCTACAAACAACTCCAAAACGGTCACGCAATGGTCCAGTAAGCATACCTGCTTTTGTAGTCGCACCAATCAATGTAAATGGTTGCAATTTTAGACGCATAGTTCTAGCACTAGGACCTTTTCCTAATATAAAGTCCAAAGCATAGTCTTCCATAGCTGGATACAATACTTCTTCTACTGACCTACTTAATCTATGTATTTCATCAATAAACAAAACATCGTTTTTATTTAAGTTAGTCAAAATACTAGCTAAGTCAGCAACTTTTTCTATAGCTGGTCCACTAGTAATTTTTAAACTACTTCCAAGTTCGTTGGCAATAATATGGCTTAAAGTAGTTTTACCAAGTCCCGGAGGTCCATACAACAAAACATGGTCCAAAGACTCGCCACGCTTTTTTGCAGCTTGAATATAGATATTAAGTTGATTTTTTACTTTTTCTTGTCCAACATAATCGTCCATATTGGTAGGACGAAGAGTGTTTTCTACATCTTCATCTTCCATATTGCGAGTGCTGGTAATAAATCTATCGTCTTCCATATTACTCCTAATTCATATTTCTTAATGCTTTTTGAATTATAACTTCAGTTGTATCATCAGGCAATGCAACCTTTTTAACAAGTTTAAGCGCATCAAATTTGCTAAGTCCCATATTGACAAGCAACTCTGTAGCTTCATCACAAGCAGAACTTGTAAAGTCAGTAAATGCTGTACCATCAAGTAATGGCAATGATAAATCACCAAGTTTACCTTTAAGTTCTACAATAATACGCTCTGCAGTCTTTTTACCAACACCTTTTGCTTGAGATAATGTTTTTACATCTCCAGAAGTAATGCAAGAAATCAAATTGCTTATACTTAACGAACTTAATATAACTAAAGCCATCTTTGGCCCTACACCGGATACTGTAATAAGCTCTAGAAACATATTTTTTTCTTCTCTACTTAAAAAACCAAATAATTGCATAGCATCTTCTCTAACTTGAAGATATGTATAAATTTTAGCCATTTCGCCTACTGCTGGCAAATTGGATAAAGTATTGGTTGATACATTAATTTCATATCCAACACCATTGCAATCAACTACAACATATTGGTCTGTTTTTTCATCAATAATTCCACTAATAAATGCGTACATAATATTACCTTTATTTAAAAATTTTTACATACAATTAAGTATACTATAATTTAACAAAAAACAAAAACTATTTAATGTCAGTATTAGACAAAATTAAATTAGTTTGACTATGACATAATGCAACTGCTAAAGCATCGGCTGCATCATCTGGTTTTGGTATTTTGTTAAGGTTAAGTATTGCTTTAACCATAAATTGAACTTGTTGTTTTTCTGCTCTACCATTGCCAGTAAGTGCTTGTTTAATCTGCAATGGTGTATATTCGTAAAGTTTGTCTGCACCCATAAATTTTGTTGCAGCCAATACTGTAACACCTCTAGCCATAGCAACATTGATAACTGTCTTTTGGTTTGAGTGATAAAACAACTCTTCTATAGCAAAATGGTCAGGATTATATTTTTTTATTAAATACTCTAATCCGTCATATATTTTGTTAAGTCTAACTGACATTTTTAAACTCTTATCTGTTTCGATGACGCCATAATCAATAACTTTAGTTTCTCTTGCTGTTTTTTCTATAACGCCAAAGCCAACAATGGCATATCCTGGGTCAATACCTAATATAATCATATACTACTCCAACTATTATGCAAATCTTAAAAAAATAGCCTAATTGCTCAATTTTTTAATACTATTCATAGTTTAATTATTTTAATAAAAAATGTCAATTAAATTATAGAACATTAGTTTGATAAAGTAATTAAAAATAAATATTTTTGATTATAAAAATTTAATCAAATCGAGATAAATTTGTTATATTAATAACAATAAACTTTATTAAAAAATTGGATTAGTCACCAACAATATAAAAAGAAAAAAACACTCTAACTTAACTTATAAAAAGTTAATAATAGAGTGTTTAAATTATTATTCTTCGTCTTCTTCTACTTCTGGAAGTTCTACATTGTGATATACTTCTTGAACATCATCATTGTCTTCCAAAGAATCAACAAGTTTTTGGAAACTTGAAAGTTTGTCTTCTGGAAGTGTAATATATGAAGATGGAACTAAATCTAGTTCTGCACTATCATATTCTATCTTGTTGTTATCAAAATATTCTTTAGCACCTTCAAAAGCTTCAGGAGATGTAACAACTTCTGCATATGTATCGTACATAGCACAATCATCAGCACCTGCTTCTAGTGCGTGCATCATAAGGTCATCATCACTTATTCCCATACCACGAGGTATAATGATTATACCCTTTCTTGAGAAAAGATATGATACGCAATTTGTTGCACCCAAACTTCCACCAAACTTGTCAAATAAATGTCTAACATCACTTGCTGTACGATTTTTGTTATCGGTAAGAGCTTCAACTATAATAGCTGAACCTGCAGGACCATAACCTTCATAAGTGATTGATTCGTAGTTAACTGAACCCAATTCACCACTAGCACGCTTAATAGAACGAGTAATGTTATCATTAGGCATATTGTTAGCTCTTGCTTTTGCAATCAAGTTCTTTAATTTTGCGTTAGAGTTAGGGTCTGCACCACCTTCTTTAACAGCAACTTGAATTTCACGACCAATCTTTGTAAAAATCTTACCAGTTGCAGCGTCATTTTTAGCTTTTATGTTTTTGATTTTGCTAAACTTATTATGTCCTGACATAAATTTCTCCTTTATTTTGATAGATTATACATTAATATACTTGCAGATACGGAAGCATTAAGGCTTTCTACATTATTCTGCATTGGTATTGTGACTGTAACATCACTTAAATTTTGTAAACTTTTACTTACACCATTGCCTTCATTGCCAATAATTAGACCAAAATTATTGTCTAACACAGCATCTTTTAAATCTACACCGTGAAGATTAGCAGAAACTAATTGGAAAGGTGTGATTTTTTTCTGATTTTCCAAATCAGCAATAGTCATATTGATAAAGTTAATATCAAATACATACCCCATACTTGACCTAATAACTTTAGGTAAATATGGAAATACTGAGTTGATAGAAACTATATTGTTAAAACCAAACGCAACTGCACTTCTAATAATTGCACCCAAATTAGATGGGTCTTGTAAATTGTCAATTATTAAAAATTTGTTATTAAAATCAAATTGTTTTTGTTTTGGCAAATTAAATAGTCCAAAAATCCCCGGATTGGTAACAGTATCCGACAATTTTTTAGCGACAGGTTGACTAATTTTATATATGATATTTTCATATTTTTCAATTAAGTCATTATATTTTTCCAATTTGCTTTCTTCGATAAATAATCTATTAGGTTTAACACCTTTAGATATAAGGTCTAAAACAATTTTTTCGCCTTCAACAAAGCACAAATTGTTGTTTAAACACTCTTTTTTATCTTTTAAAGAATTTGTAAATTTAACAGTTGGATTAGTTAAAGATGTGATTTCTTTAATCATAAATACTCTCTTTTAAAAATGAAATTAAAACCTATAAAAAATATAGGTTTTAATAACTACATAATTAAGCTAATTTGCTTTTTGCTTGATCGCAAAGTGCTTTGAAAGCTGGAGCATCATTTAAAGCGATGTCTGCTAATACTTTGCGGTTAAGGTCAATGTTAGCAAGTTTTAGACCATGCATAAATTTGCTGTATGATAAATCATTGATACGGCAACCAGCATTGATTCTTGCGATCCATAGACTTCTGTAGTCACGCTTTTTAAGTCTTCTACCAACATAAGCATATTGACCACTCTTCATAACAGCTTGGTTAGCAACACGATATAGTTTGCTTCTAGAACCTCTATAACCTTTAGCTGCTTTTAATACTTTTTTACGATTCTTATTTGCATTAACTGCTCTTTTAATTCTCATTACATTTTCTCCTTTATAAAATTATCCGATTAAACATTTAACATTGCTTTAACATTCTTTTCGTCTGCTTTAGAAACATAAGCTGGTTGACGAAGAGCCATCTTTCTAGCTGGAGCTTTCTTTGTTAGAATGTGTCTACGATTTTGTTTAGAATATTTAATTTTACCACTTGGTTTTACAGAAAAACGTTTTTTTGCTGTACTTCTTGTTTTTTGCTTAGGCATAATAATTCTCCTTATATAAAAATAATTTTATGTTTAATTTTGTGCTATATTGCACTTACAAAGTAAGCCTATTACTTTGCACTTTTTGGTGATATTACCATAATAATTTGTCTTCCGTTAACAGTAGCTGGAGATGTAACTTCTCCTTCTTCAGAAACTAAACTTGCAAATTTTTCCATAATTGGCATACCCATTTGTGGATTTTGAAGTTGACGACCAAACATTCTTAAAACAACTTTAACCTTGTCACCATTAGCTAAAAACTTTTTAACATTTTTTGCTTTAAAGTTTAAGTCATTATCAGCAATGTTCATACTTAATTGCATACCCTTAACTTCTGCAACTTTTTGTTTTTTCTTAGCATCTTTTTCTCGTTTCATCATATCAAAACGATATTTGCCATAGTCCATAACTTTGCATACTGGTGGGTTGGCTGTTGGGGAAATCAATACCAAATCTAGGTTTTGTTCGTCAGCTATGCGTCTTGCTTCTTCTAAAGAAACAATACCATAAGTAACTCCCATTTCTCCATTAAGTCTTACTTCGTTAGCTCTGATTTGCTCATTAATTAATAACTCTTTAATGGCTGTATCCTCCTAAATAAAATTAAAAAGTGGGCATACGCACCCACTTCTCACATAAAAAATAAATTAGTTTTAATTTAATTTTTATTACCAAGCGAAAATCTTTCATTTGCCGGTGAGAAGTTAGTACCTCTACTTTTTACGAAAATATTATATCTATTAATGTGTTAGTTGTCAACACTTTTATATAAAAAATATTCTTTAATATCAACATTATTTTTATTTATAAATAATCAAGAAAATCTATTACTTTTTTGTTATTTTTTTCATTTGATTTTCATTGTTTTTACTTGTTTTCAATTCGTTTTTAGCAATTATGTTTATATTTTTATAAAAAAAACGAACCAAAATAAATTGATTCGTTTTAGTTACAAATATTTTTTAAAAGTTAAATTAGTTGATAGATTTACTTTTAATTTCAGCTTTAATAAGTTCTACAAAATCATCTAATCCCATAGCGCCCTTATCGCCTTCTTTTCTATGTCTAACGCTTACTTTACCTTCTTCAACTTCTTTATCACCTATAATTAACATATAAGGTACTTTTTCAAGTTGAGCTTCTCTAATCTTTTTACCGATTTTCTCATTTCTGCTATCAAGTTCTACTCTTACGCCATTGTTTAACAATACATCTTTAACTTTATTAGCATATTCAAGATGACTATCGGCAATATTTAAAACTTTAACTTGAACTGGGCACAACCATACTGGCAATACACCTTTTGTTTCTTCTAGCAAGAATGCTACAAATCTATCCAATGAACCCAAAATTGCTCTATGAATAACAACTGGTCTTACTTTTTGGTTGTTTTCATCTACATATTCTAGTTCAAATTTTTCAGGTAATTGATAGTCTAATTGTACAGTTGACAATGTTACATCGTGACCTAAAGCGCTTCTTACTTGGACATCAATTTTTGGACCATAGAATGCAGCTTCGCCTTTTGCTTCATAGAAGTCAGCACCATTATCTGTCAAAATCTTTCTTAGTGCAGATTCACTCTTTTCCCACAAGTCATCATTACCAAAATATTTTTCAGCATTGTTTTCATCTCTTAATGATAGACGGAATGAATATTTTTCAAATCCAAAATCTTTGTATACATCAAGAATAAGTTTGATAACATTTTCTACTTCGCTAGCAATTTGGTCTGGTCTACAGAAAATATGTGAGTCATTTTGAGTAAATGCTCTTGCTCTTTCAATACCACACAAAGAGCCACCACCTTCAAATCTAAAGTCATTAGCAATTTCTGCCATTCTTAATGGAAGGTCTTTATATGAATGCATAAAGCTTTTAAATATCATCATATGATGAGGACAGTTCATAGGTCTTAAAACATATTCTTCATCTTCTCTTTTCATTGATGGGAACATATCTTCGTGGTAGTGATCCCAGTGACCAGAAGTCTTATATAAATCTACAGTTGCTAAAGATGGAGTCATAACATGCTTATAACCAAGAGCCAATTCTTTATCAATAATATAGTCACTTAATGCTCTACGAACAATAAATCCGTTAGGCAACCACATAGGCAATCCCTTACCTACTAAGTCAGAGAACATAAAGATACCCAAATCTTTACCTAGTTTTCTATGATCTCTTTGTGCTGCTTCTTCCATCATAGCTACATATTGTTTAAGGTCTTCTTTGTTTAAGAAACCATATACATATACTCTTTGAAGCATTTTATTTTTTTCATTACCACGCCAATAAGCACCATTGACTTTAGCAATTTTATATGCAAAACCTCTTAAATACTTTGTATTTTCAACATGAGGTCCACGGCACAAATCAACAAAATCATCTCCTGTATTGTAAACAGTAATAATTTCGTCTTCAGGCATTTCTTCAATAAGTTCTGTTTTGTATGGATTGTTCTTAAACATTTCTAATGCTTGTTGCTTTGTTACTTCGTGTCTAACAAAATCTTCGTTATTTTTAATAATAGCATCCATTTTGTCAGATATAGATTTAAAATCGTCTGGAGTAATAGCGTGTTCCATATCTATATCATAATAAAATCCGTTGTCAATAGCAGGACCTATTGTCAACTTAACATCTGGCCAAAGTTGAGTAAGTGCTTTAGCTAGAATGTGTGCCATACTATGGCGATACATGTGTAATTGTTCTTCTTTCTCTTTTTCCATAATAATAAATCTCCTTTTTTGATTTTGGCTTTAAAAAAAGCCCCTTGATATAATCAAAGGACGAATAAACTTATCCGTGGTTCCACCTTTATTGCAACAATATTGTTGCCACTTAATCTTGTTTTAATCCCAAAACAACAAATGGTTCGGTCTAAAAAGTGGTTTCGATGTGATAAGTATAAGTTAATGCTCTCAGCCTAGGCACTATTCTCTGTATCTTATGGTCTTATTTCTACTTGTCTTTTTGTCAACCCGAAATATAATTACACCATACTAAAAAGTACAAGTCAATTATAAAATTAATATTATTGAATGTCAATATTTTAAACCAACAAATTAACTTTTTTGTTGAAAATATAATAAATAATCTTAAATGTATTGTCACTCAACATTCCTGCACAATGCAGATTGATTGTTTTTGGAGCAAGGCTAATAAGTCCAGAAATTAAATTAGCTTCTGGATTATTGGTATTATTGAAACAAATGATATTGTTATTTTCATCTAAGAGTTCAAAATTTGTACCATTATAAAACACATCTATTGAACGATGTCTTGGTATTATAGTATCAATTAAAAATTTAAGTAACTCTAAAAATGTTTCAGACTCTAAAAACATAGTATTTGATTTACAAACAAGTATAAGCTGTTGCCACTTATATTTTAAATTGGCAAGTCTAAAGTTGTAAAAAGAATCAAAATTAATACCAGTATCAAAATCTATCTGATTGATTATTTCAAAAATATCTTCTTCCAAATCAAAATATATAAGACTTTTTACAAAAGCAATTTTATATTCTTCACTCAAATAATCAAAATTAATATTGTTTACAAGTAATCGTTCCTTATATATTAAAGCAATAGTTTCTGCCAAAATTCTTTTTATATATTCAAATGCTTTTGGTTTTTGATTGTAAGGAAGTGCTATTGTCATACTATTGTTATAAGTAGCGATAATTGCATTTTTATATTTATTTTTTATATTGCGTTCCAATTCGATAAGATACTTAATATCTTTAATATTTGTTGTTATATTATATTCCCACATAAAAAATCCTTTACAAATTTAGTATATGAGAAATATCAAATTAATATTTAAAAAAAAATGGCAAAACGCCATTTTTTTAATAGTTACCTGTTACGATAATATCAACACCGAGATTGCAAACATTTTTTAATACAATATCTCCTGCTTTTGCCTTATTTACCTTAATTTTTGCAATAGCTTTTAATACATCATCAATCTTTGATTTTGGTACTAAATCTGTAGTTTTTACTGGAAGCACTCCTAAATCTGTAGTGATTAAGGCAGTAACCATACGCATTGGATTGGTAAGTTCGGATTGACCATAATGTTGACCTCTAATACAACCATTACCAGTAACTTTTATTTCATCTCCGACTTGTTCAATAGTAAGTTCACATCCAACTGGACACATAATACAAGTTGTTTTCATTATTGCCCCCTTACTAAAACAGTGACATCACCACTAATTTTAGATTTGTCTATTGTTATCTTTTGCATTTCGCCAGCATTAGCTGCTAATACAAACTTAGAATATATTTCTTGTCCATTGCAGTTAAGAGTAATAAATGATTTTGTTATTCTAGTACTCAATCTAAAGTAAATTGTTAGTTCGCCTTCAGTCAAAAATGCTTTTGATGGCGAAACATATCTTACACCATTGCCTGCGACAACATTGATTGGGTTGTCATACTTCAATAATCCTAGAGCATATTTAGCTGCATTTGTACCAGCCAAAATACTTTCTTGAGTAACATTGTCTACCAAATCATGTACATGCAAAACATTACCACAACTAAATATTCCATCAATGTTTGTTTCTCTATATTCGTTGACATCAGCACCAGAAGTTTTTGGATTAAGTTTTAAACCTTTTATCAAATCTGTTTCTGGTAATAATCCAACTGACAAAATTAAACAATCACAAGGTACAAAATGTTCTGTTTCTTTTATAGGTGTAAATCCATCTACTTCAGCGACATATACACCTTCAACTCTTGTATCTCCAACAACTCTTGTTACTGTTGTCTTTAATTTTAGTGGAATATTAAAATCATTTAGACATTGTTGTATATTACGCTTTAAACCACCTGATTCTGGCATAATTTCCAATACTTCAATAACCTTTGCACCTTCAAAAGTAAGTCTTCTTGCCATTATAAGCCCAATATCGCCACTACCAAGAATAACTACATTTTTGCCCGGAAGTTTGCCATACATATTAACCATTTTTTGTGCTTGTCCTGCAGTATATACACCAACCGGTCTTGTACCAGTAAGAGTGATACCAGCAGGTGTTTTTTCTCTACAACCCATAGCCATAACAATAGCTTTAGCTTCAACTATTGTTTCTCCATCAGGATTAATAAAAGTTATTGTATGTCCAGTAACATCAATTACAAATGTGTTAAGCATAACTTTAACATTTGTTTTATTAATCAATGCTTCAAATCTTAAAGCATATTCTGGTCCAGTAAGTTCTTCATTAAAATAATGTAATCCAAATCCATTGTGAATACATTGATTAAGTATACCACCCAATTTTTCATTGCGTTCTAGCAATAAGGTTTTTGCACCTACTTTATCGCTTTCAATTGCAGCAGCCATACCAGCTGGTCCGCCACCAATAACTACAACATCATAATACAATTTTTCGCCCATAGTTACTCCTTTATCTCTGGATTGATTGAAGAAACATAATAATTAGAACCCATATTTTCTTTTACAACATTATCCATTGGTATATTTAAAGTTTGACTTATAGTTTGAATTACTTTTGTTAAACAGAAACCACCTTGACATCTACCCATACCAGCTCTTACTCTACGCTTAATAGCATCGACACTATTTGGTTTTAATGGAGAATTAAGTGCTTCCTTTATTTCGCCTAGACTAACACATTCACATTTACAAACAATCTTACCATAATCACTATTGCTTTTTATAAGTTTATTTCTCTCTTCCCCACTAAGTTGAGATAATACAGTATATGGTGTTCTAGGTTTTACATCTATTTCTTTACCTTTATATCCCAAAAGGTCTTCTACAACATATTCTGCTATAGCAGGTGCTGAACTTAATCCCGGTGAACATATACCAGCAATATTGATAACCCCTTGTTGCTTATTGGATTTTTCTATTACAAAATCATCTCCAACAGTAACTCTAACTCCAGCAAAATTACGGATATTTTTATTGAAAGGAACATCTAATATCATTTTAGATTTAACTTTTACATCGTTAAGTCCATCAGTTGTTGTCATTGTACTATCATCTGATGGTATAGAAGTTGGGCCAACTATTGTATTGCCATCTGCTGTAGGACTAATCAACACACCTTTACCAGCTTTACTTGGCAATGGGAAAATAGTAAGGTCTGTAATATCGACTGTATTATCTAATAGGAAATACTCGCCTCTTCTATATTTAATCTCATAGTTTTCACTACCCAATATATTGGCAACATCGTTATAACCACTTGCTGCCGAATTGATAACATATTTAACTTTTATATCTAAGTTATCACCAATTAAATTAAATAATCCATCAACTTTTTTACATTGTTTTACTTGTGTATTAAACAATACTTTTGCGCCATTAATTACTGCTTCTTCAGCTAATGCAATAGTAAACATATATGGAGAAACAATACAAGATGTTTTTGCATACAATCCACAAGTTATATTTTCATTAAGATTAGGTACTAGTTCCAATAATCCAGCTCTATCAAGTATACTTAAACCTTCGACTTTATTGGCTATACCACGATTGTATAAATCTTCTACGACTGATTGGTCATTGCCTACAACAATAGCACCACATTGTTTAAGTGGAACTTTAAGTTGTGGACAAAGAGTATGGAATAACTGATTACCTCTAACATTAAATCTTGCTTTTAGTGTGTTTGGTTTACAGTCAAATCCTGCGTGGACAATACCACTATTGGCTTTTGATGCACCCATAGCGACATCATTGGCTTTTTCCAAAAGAACACAACTTACACCATGTCTAGTAAGTTTGTTTAGGATAGCACAACCGACAACTCCACCGCCAATTATTGCAACTTCATAATCCATAATTCACTCCTAATTATTAAATTTGTATATTAAATACTTATTTGCTCAAAATTATTATAACAAAAAAGTTGTTGTAAGTATAAATAAATAAGCAAATTGTTTTAATTTTTTTGTAAAGTTTGATAAAATTATTATATCTAAAAAATAATTTAATATTAGGAGTAAATGTGGGAAAACAATATATATTGGGTATCGATGAAGGTACTACCAGTGTCAGAACAGTATTGTATGACACAAAAAAGCACGAAATTGTTAATGTAGAAAAAATAAAATTTACTCAGTATTTTCCAAAACCTGGTTGGGTAGAACACGATCCAAAAGAAATATGGAAATGCACAGAAAAAACGCTTAATGACACATTGAAAAAATTTAGTCTTACCACAAAAGATATATATGGTATAGGCATAACCAATCAGCGTGAAACAACTGTTGCTTGGAACAAAACAACTTTAGAAAGTCCTTGTCACGCTATTGTATGGCAATGCAGAAGAACAGCAGATTATTGTAGCAGTATAAAAAACAAGGACGATATAAAAAATCGTACTGGACTAATAGTAGATAGTTATTTTTCAGCTACAAAAATGAGATGGATGCTAAACAATGTGCCTGAAGTTAGAAAACTTGATAGAGAAAATAACTTATGTTTTGGTACAATAGATACTTTCCTTATAGCAAAACTTACTAAAGGTAAAAGTTTCTATACTGATGTAACCAACGCTTCTAGAACAATGTTATACAACATTAACGATTTAAAATGGGACGAAAAGCTATTAAAACAGTTTGGTATCAACATAAATTCGTTGCCTGAAGTTAAGCCTTGTAATTATGATTTTGGTATGGCACAAACAATAATTGGCGAAATACCAATACTTAGTGTTATCGGCGACCAACAAGCTTCCCTATTTGGACAAGGTTGTTTTGAAAAAGGTATGGCCAAAAACACTTATGGTACAGGTTGTTTTATACTAATGAATATTGGAGAACAATCTAAACTAAACAATAAAAAATTATTAAAGACAATAGCTTGGCAAATTGATGACAAAATCAATTACGCATTGGAAGGTAGTATTTTTAATGCCGGTGCTGCCCTAGAATGGGGTAATAGACTTGGATTATTTAAGGATAGCAGAGAAACTTCTGCCCTTGCTGAAAGTGTCGGCAATAACGATGGTTTGTATTGTGTTCCAGCATTTACAGGACTTGGTGCTCCATATTGGGATCCTAAAGCTAAAGGTATAATATATGGTATAACTGGTGGCACTACAAAAGCACATGTTAGTAGAGCTATATTAGAAAGTATGGCATACTCCACTTACGATATAATACATACAATGGAAAGCAAACATATCAATATTCAAGAACTTAGAGTTGATGGCGGAGTAAGTAAAAATGACTTCTTACTACAATTCCAAACCAACTTAATTAGAGTTAAATTATTAAGACAAGAAAGCATAGAAGCTACAGTGCTAGGTGCTATATATATGGCAGGTTTAAATTGTGGCGTATTTAAAAATCAAAAAGACATATCAAAACACATTACATTTACTTCTAAATTTACACCAAATATGGATGAAAAAGAAGCAAAAAAATTGATTACTGGCTGGCATGATGCAGTAAAAAGATGTCTTAACAAAGGTTAGGTGAAAAATGAGAAAAGAAATTATAACAGGTTATCAAAATAAAGATTTAGTTGGATATTATTGGGATGAAGTTGACTCTCCTAAAGCTGTTGTCCAAATCATACACGGTATGCAAGAACACGCTACAAGATATGATGATTTTGCAAAATACTTAAATAAAAATGGATATATTGTATTTGCTAGTGATTTAAGAGGTCATGGCGAAACTGCTGGTGATGTAAAATTGTTGGGTCATACTAACGGAGATATATTTAAAGAAATTGTTTCTGACCAAGTATTAATCACTGAAAAACTTATTAAAAAATATGATTTACCAGTATATGTATTGGGACATTCTTTTGGTTCGTTTATTACTCAAAGATATGCTCAAATATGCAACTTATCCAACAAGATTGTAATTTGTGGTAGTGCTTATACAAAGACTTTAACAATGTTTATGGCTAATATAATTGCTCATATAACTGCTCTATTTAAAGGCAACCATAGTGAAGCTAAACTTATAGAAAAATTAAGTTTTGGTTCTTATGCTAAAAAACACGAAAATGGTAACTGGCTAGTAACTGATGACGAAGTATACAAAGCATATAAAGAAGACCCATATTGTGGTACACCATTCCCTGCTTGTTTTTACAAAAGTTTATTTAAAAACGCTATAAGAAATTATAGAGATTTAAAACTTATTACACCAGAGAAAAAAATATTTTTAATTGCTGGTGATAAAGACCCTGTTGGTGGCAATGGTAAACTTGTAAAGAAACTATACAATGTTTATAAAAAACAACATGTTAATGTGGATATGAAATTGTATGAAAACGAACTACATGAAATATTGAATGGTGTTAAAAAACAAGAAGTTTATAAAGATGTAGTAGATTTCTTTAACAAATAATCTTATCAAAATTATTGATATTTTATAACAATTTAATAATATATCTAACACAAAAAAATAACCGTTTTAAAGCGGTTATTTTTATTTTTGCATAATACTATTGCATAGCACATATCTTTAGATAAGTTTAAATGTGAGTGTTGCTGGATTATGGTCTGAATACATAAAGTCTACACTCTTACCATTAACTAAGTTGGTAATGTTGGTAATACTTACATTGTCACTAATAATATATCCATCAAGCACTGCACTATAATTGACACCTTTTGTATATGGCATATCTGTCGAACGACAAGTAGCGTCATCTACTGCTGAAGCAAATCTAAAATGCTCTGCTAGATTGTCTTGGGTTAATTGGAATACCCATTCTGGTACATATTGTTGAGTAGGAAACAAATTAATACTATTGGCGATATCGTGGTTGAAATCTCCACCTGCGATAACATAGTTACCCTTTTCATATTCGCTACTTAAAATATTGTTAAGACAAGCTAATTGAAGTTGTCTTATTTTACCACCCTTATCATAAGCTGACATATGTGAGTTGATAATAACTAATTCTTTACCATTATCAGTAGGAACACGATTGATAGAAAAACATCTATCCAAATCAAAAAATTTGTTTGGGAAACTATTGTCTACTGGATAAGATATCCTAGTTGATTGATTAATCTTATATCTACTAAAAGTTGCAACACCTGCAGTATTTGCTCCGTGTGGGTCATTAAATGGATATGCTAAATATGCTGAGTGAAAATTGATAGCATAAGTATAGCCATAACTATCTCCCAAAGATTTTAACATATCTAACTGATTAACTTTATAACTTCTATCCCCTTTAGTGTCTACTTCTTGGAATAGATAAAAATCAGAATTTAATGTTTGAGCAACATTAATAACACCATTGGTATTATCCAAAACAACTTGTTTTGATTTTGCTTTACTATTTTTACCAGTCACTTCTTTACCATCAAGCATTTTACCACTATCCATAAAGAATGAAAATTCGTGATTGTAAGCCCCAAATCCGATATTGTAAGTAGTAATAGTATAATCTTTATTTGTTGTCACTCCACTATCTTGATTGTTTTTAATATCCAATTCAAGATTGTCTTCTATCCTATAATATTGGCAAGATACATAAATTAAGTAGCCACACACAAGCAATATAACAGCACCCAACAAACTTGCCAGTGTTATGGCTGTTATTTTAAACGCTTTTTTCATACTCCACACTCCTTAACACTTCTTAACTTGATTGTATCAAAATATATTGAAAACAAAAAGAGAAAATGGCATATTTGCCATTTTCTTTCTCTTTATTTTGCATTTTTAGATTTTGATAATTTTTTATTAGTTTTTCTATCTTTGCCAAGTTTGATTGTAAACATACGGATTGCATTTAAAATAGCTAAAATACTTACACCAACATCGGCAAATATAGCCAAGTACATTGGAGCTAAATCTATCGCACCTAATACCATAATAATAAATTTAATAATTAGGCAGAAAGTAATATTTTCTATAGCGATACGACGAGTAGCTTTTGCTATAGTAATAGAATCTACTACTGTGCTTAAATCATCTGTCATAACAACGACATCTGAACATTCAATAGCACTATCACTACCATTGATACCCATAGAATATCCTACACTAGACATATCTAGCACTGGAGCATCATTGATACCATCTCCAACAAACGCAACATTTTTGTATTGCTCATTGATTTTTTCAAACTCTGCAACTTTGTCTTGAGGCAATAATTCATATTTATAATCATCAAGACCAATATCATAAGAAACATATTCGGCTGTAACTTTGTTGTCACCAGTTAACATTATGGTCTTAATGCCCTTTGCCTTTAATTGGGCAATAGCGTCTTTAGAACTATCTTTAACAACATCACTAACGACAACATAACCTAAAAATTCATCTCTAGTAGCAACATAAATTATTGTACCAGCAACTGATTGTGGATTGTAATCTACATGGTTATTCTCCAACAATTTTTCATTACCACAGAATACTTCTTCGCCAAACACAGTAGCTATAATACCCTGTCCCATTATTTCTTGTGAAGCAGTGATTTGTGAATGGTCTATCTTGTTGTCACCTACAATACACTTTGATATTGGGTGATTGGAAGTACTTTCAGCATAAACCAAAAATTTAAGCATTTCTTTTTCATCGTGACTATTAATCTCAGTTATACGGAATTTGCCTTGAGTGATTGTACCAGTCTTATCAAAACATATTGCATTAAGACTATTGATTTTATCTAATACATTAGCACCTTTTATAAGAAGTCCATATCTAGCACTAACACCTAAGCCACAATAATATGTCAATGGTATAGAAATAACCAATGCACAAGGACAAGATATAACTAGGAATACTGCTGCTTTGTGAATTGCACTAACAATACCACCTTTATATAGTGGGAAGAAAGCAAACAACACAACAGCGATAGCTACAACTATTGGAGTATAGTATCTAGCAAATTTAGTTATAAAGTTTTCAGCTTTTGATTTTTTACTTGAGTTGTTTTCAATTAAGTCCAAAATCTTTGCAACAGTTGAATTTTCGTATGTGCTAACTACTCTAGCATATACTGCATTGCTTAAGTTG
Source organism: uncultured Clostridia bacterium (assembly GCA_934746645.1). Taxonomy (GTDB): domain Bacteria; phylum Bacillota; class Clostridia; order Christensenellales; family UBA1242; genus UBA6345. Next base: position 177,435 of record CAKVFE010000002.1, on the reverse strand, counting down.
ATACTTCCAGAATAAACTCTACTATCAACTCCAGCAAACATAGGCATACTTTCACCTGTAATTGAACTTGTATCAAAGTTGGATTCGGACTTAACAATAACTACATCTGTAGGAACTTTTTCACCAACTTTAATAAGTATAATATCATTTATTCTTAATTCTTCAGGTTTAACTACTTCTACCTTACCGTCAACCATTAGGTTGGCATAATCAGCTTTTAAGTTAACAATGCTATTGATAGCTGATCTAGATTTTGCTACAGCGTGGTCTTGGAACAACTCCCCAACATTGTACAAAAGCATAACTGCTACAGCTTCTGGCATTTCTTTAATGGCAAATGCAGCAATGGAAGCCAAGCACGTCAAGAATTTTTCATCTAAGAATTTACCTTTAAATATATTTTTCAAAGCATCAATAATAACTTCATATCCTACAACCAAATAAGAAGTTAGATAAATACCAAATTTCCACCAGAAACCTACTGGTAATGTAAGTCCTAAAATAAACAATACAGTAGAAATATATACTTTTATAAATTCAAGGCTAAACCAATTGATTTTGTAAGTACTTTTTGCTTTTCTTTCTGTTTTTGTTTCTACATTAGTATCTGCTTTTTCATTTTCAACTTCTGGTAAAGAATCAATAGATAATTGAGCAACAATACTATCTATATCACTCTCCGAAACATGGACATGAGAAGAATTGCTTACAGTAACTTCACTTTCCTTAAATTTCTTATTTTTGCTTCTAGCTTTTAATGAGTCAAGATAATTTTGTTTTTTCAAATTTTTGACTATAACATTAGGCAATACTTTTGAAGTAAGTTCTTGCAACATATTTTCAAGTTCTTGTTCGGTTTTGTCAAAATCATCTACTGTTTCAACATACAATTTTAAATCGACAAAACTAAGTGTTGCTGACTTAATATAAGGCAGTTTGTTGATAGCGTGCTCAAGTTTACCAGCACATACAGCACAATCAACACCAACTAATTTAAAATTAGATCTCATTAAATATCTCCTTGTTCGTTTATGTGAATACGACATATATTAAGTAGTATATTAATATGTTCGTCTATAAGAAAATAGGTCACAAAATTGCCATTCTTTTTGCTAGATACAATGTAATTGTCTTTTAAAATTTTTAATTGGTGCGAAATAAGAGATTGTGAACCACCAGTAGTTTGTGAAAGCTCTGTTACGGTCTTGTCACCTTCTAGTAGACTAAATATAATCTTTAATCTAGTACTATCTCCTATTATCTTAAACAAATCTCCAACTTTATCAATCTCTTCTAAAGTTGGGCTAACATATTTTTCCATATTACTCCTAGTATATGAACAACCATTCATATTTTACACTATTAGTATATGAATTTTCATTCATATTGTCAACAGATTTATATAAATAATTAAAATGTATATCAATATATTATTATGTATAATTATACATTAATATTTTTAATAAAATACTTGATATTTTTATTTTAATTAGGTTGAAAACTAAAAAAATACAATCCAAATAATCTACTTTGGATTGTATTTTTGTCTTAATAAAACATAAATTTAGTTGTTTTCATATTGCCAACTTGGCTTTGTGAAGAAATCACATTTTGGTTCTAGGAATGTAGGTTTGTGATTGGTTGGGTCTTTAACAAATGCATAAATATCCTTATCAATGTTTTTCCAATCAAATATTGATGTATCAAGTTTTAAGAATTGAACAACTTTTTCTACACTCTCTGGAGCAATAGGATGAAGCAATGTCAAAGCAATACGACTCATATACAATGCATCAACCAATATTTGTTTTCCTTCTTCAGTATTTGCCTTATCATTGGTATAACCTGTTAATACTTTATTGATATTTCTAATTAAAGTATCAAGTTCATAACATACCATATGGAATTTGTGTTCAAATACTGCTTTTTCATATTTTAGAACGCTATAAGTGCATTGATTTTTAATATCTTCACTTACAGTACCATAAGGCATAACACCATCATAATCTTTTTGCCATGTATAGCACAAAGTACGCAAAACTCTATTAAATACATTGGTCAACAAATTATATTCTCTAACTACTGGGTCTTGTTCGTTAGGATTTGCGTCTGGGTTAAGTGGTTTTGGCATAAAGCTTGCACTATTATTGCCTACATTCATACCTAAGAAATGGAATCTTAATTGTTCTGCACTGTACAAGTTAAGCAATTCGTTTGCCATAGGAGGTTTAATAGCTGAACTTGAACCTGCTTTTTTGTTTAAGAACAAAGTATGTTTGTTAGCAACGATTTGAGGAATAGACAAATCTCCGTCTTTAACATCAATTGTAGGATTATCCCCTTGCATAGCAAACCACATTGCTGTTTGGGCTGGTCCATAGAAATAAATATTGTCTTCACCAATAAATTGGTAAACTTTGCTATCTTTACTACACCACCAGTCACGCCAAGTGTTTTCACGATTAAATCTATTAAGATATGTGCGTGTAAATGAAATTGGAGCCCACAAACTTTCTGGCCATACCCAGAATGTAAGACCTTGCAATTCTTTAGTGTCAGGAGCTTTAACACCCCATTCAATGTTACCGGTTAGTCTAAATGGAACTAATGTCTTACCAGTACGATATCTTATACCCTTTTCGGTCAAAATATCACAAGCATTTTCTCTATCTGTTAATTTATCAAAAATAACAGTAAATGAAGGCTTATTGTCAACAATAAGTTCGTATTTAGGTAAATTGGTAATTGCTTTAAATTGGTCTAAATATTCTTTTTTAACATAAAGTTCTGGTTTCTTTAAAAACTCATTAATCTCTTTAGTAACATAACTACGAGTTGGAGTTTCACGGTCAAGATATTGAGTCCATTGTTTTAATAAATCAATATAATTTTCTAGATTGAAATACCAGTTGCCAATTTCTCTTAAAACTGGTTTTTTTCCTGACAAAGAACTAACTGGGTCGATAAGTTCTTGTGGCATATATTGATGTCCCAAATCGCACTCATCTGCATAAGCGTGTTCTGATTGACAACCCTCAAATGGGCATTTACCCATAACTTGTCTACCATTTAAGAAAGTCTTTTTCTCTTCATCATAGAATTGTAAAGTCTTTAATGGACTTAAATTGTTGGTTTCTAACAATCTATTAAATACCATATTAGACATATCTTGATGGAAAGGTTTGGCTTCACCAATACCTGAAGCACCAAAAATATTAAGAGATATGTTGTAATCATTCAAAATTTGTTCTTGAATGTTGTGATAATGTTCAACATAATCTTCTATAGTGCCAGTAACTTTTCCAGCTTCAACTGCCTTTCTATAACCTTCCATAATAGGACTACCATAGCAGTCTGTACCAGAAACATAAATAACATTGTCTTTACCCAATCTATCACGCAAAAAACGAGCAAAGAAATCTGAATGTATAAATAGTGTTATATGACCACAATGTAATGATTTGTTGCCATAAGGCATACCACTTGTTACTATTGCTCTTTTTGGCCATACAGGTCTATGTTCGCTCATTTTGTCTAAAACTTCTTTAGTTATACCCATATATAATCTCCTTAAATACCCCATAATTTTAGCACATTAATTATAAGATTAGCAAATAGTTAAATATAATTGATAATACAAATTTATTTACATATAACTAATGTATGTATTTTAACTACCACGCAAAAGCAAAAAAATTAATAAAAGAAGGCAAACTTACCGATTATAAGATTGTTGAAAAATACAATAATATTAGCCCTGCATTACTACTAATTTTGGGTAACTATATAATGCCTATACGACCACACAAATGGCAAGAATATATCCAGTTAATAGAAAAAGATAAGGACTAATCCTTATCTTTAATTATATCACTATATTTATTATTTAATAAAAATTGGCGTTGTGAATCTAAAACATCTTTAAATTCTTCTTTCTTTGCAAAATATTGTTTTTTAGTATCATAATTTTCTTTTACTGATAATGATGTGATTTTTATACGCTCCCATTCACATTTACAGTAAATACAAGATACCAATTGATAATACTCAGTCATAACTTTAATAACATCAAAAATCTTTTCTTTTTGTTTGTCATTTAAATAGTTATGATTTTTTGTATAGTTTACAAGCATATCTTCCATAAGATTAAGGGCTTCTCTAAGCTCTAATTCGGGTTTTGACTTATAGTTGGTATCATAGAATAACTGTGACTTATTTTTGATAAAATCGTCCAAATTTGCATTGAAATTGCAATCATCAGTCATAATGCTATACATAGATTTGATACAACAGCTTGAACAATCCATCATAGCCTGCATAGTGGTTATTCTTCTATGAGTGATAAGATCTGTATATCTTTTCTTTTTATTGTTGTTGGCTGTAACGATAATATTGATTATTACACCACCCAATGATAAAAGTCCTACAACAAATGTAGCCAAATTAAATTCGTTGGAAAACGCTAAATTAAGTAAACTAACCATATCTTTCTCCTAATATCTATATATTAGCACAAAAAAATAAACTAATCCAATTATTACCATTGAATTTTTGGTATTATATCTAAATTATAGACAAAAATAATAATACAAAGGTAATAACTTTGTAATTTATGGGAGGTGAACAAAATGGCTGTTAAGAAAACAACTAAATCTACTGATTGCACTAAAGGCAAAACAACTGCTAAAACAAGTGCTAAGTTAAGAGCTAACAACAATAATGAAACTAGTAGATCAACAACAAATAAAACTACTAACAAAACAACTGGTTGTGGCTCAAGAAGTGCTAAAGGTCGTACATCAAGTACAACAACTAATACTTCAAGTAGAACAAGTTCAAAAACCACTGGCAAGACTAATGCAAGAGCAAAAAATTGTAATTAGTTAATGCAAAAAAGCACCATCAATACGATAGTGCTTTTTTTTTATATCAATAATCCCTTTTAATAATTAAAATTTTCTAATTTTGCCATCTAATCCGTGTAGAACAATATAACTTCCGTCATCTTTATTGTTGCACAACTGTGTGGCATAGGCTAAAGCTTCTTTTTGGGTATCAAATAACTTAATTACTTTATCTGAACCTTGAATAAATACTTTCCATTCTCTTCCATCATTATCTCTTTTAGAAATATGATATATTGTCTTTTGTGCCATATTGTCTCCTTTAAATTAGCTAAATAATTGTAATTATTAAGTAAAATATCTCATCTTTATTCTACGGCTTTATTATGGACTATTTTAACGATTTTGGCAATGGTTAAAATGTACAAAAAGTTATGTAAAATTATACCATTTTTTTAGTATCAAAAAAATAAAAAAAGTAACTATTAATAAGTTACTTTCTTGGTGCCGAAGACCGGACTTGAACCGGTACGGTATTGCTACCCCAGGATTTTAAGTCCTGTATGTCTGCCAATTTCATCACTTCGGCATAAAATGGAGGCACCGTCCAGATTCGAACTGGAGCATAAAGGTTTTGCAGACCTTGGCCTTACCGCTTGGCTACGGTGCCATGACAATTACATACGAACCTAGTGGGTTTTATCCTAAATAAAAAAATGGAGCGGAGGACGGGATTTGAACCCGCGACATTCGCCTTGGCAAGGCGACGCTCTACCGCTGAGCCACCCCCGCAAAATAAAATGGTGGGAGTTATAGGGCTCGAACCTATGACCTCCTGCTTGTAAGGCAGATGCTCTCCCAACTGAGCTAAACTCCCACACCAAATGTATTTGCAATGCATTAATAACTTATTTATTAACGCTCTTATAATATACCAAATCATAGAAAAAAAAGCAAGACTTTTTTATTAATTTTTTAATATTTTTTAATTTTTTTTTAACATTATAAATTTATGCGTAATAAAGCCATTTTTGTTACATAATTTATACCATTTTTTATAAATTTAATCAAAAAATATAACTAAATCACCTATAAATTTAACTAAAATTATATATATTTTAAGATAAAACTATACAACTAACATTATTACCTTTAAATTAAAATGACAAATTTAATATTACGAAAATCATTTTTTACTAAAAAAACTTAGCATACTTAAAAGGTATGCTAAGTAATTAGTAAATATTTTGGATTATTCAAGACTAATAATATAGTAATAAACTGGTTGTCCACCTGGAACTAAAGTAATATCACATTCTGGATATTTTTCTTCAAGTTTTGCTTGTAGTGACTCAGCTTCTTCTACTTTTATATCTTTTCCGTAGAATAATGTAATATTAACAACATCATCATTCTTAACTTTTTCAATAAGATCCATTGTTGTATCATTAACCAACAATCCTTTAGCAAGGATATTGCTATCGTTAAGACCGATAATATCGCCTTGATTTAGGTCAAATCCGTCCATATGTGTAGTTCTAACAGCGTAAGTTACTGATGCAGCTGTAACACTATCTTTACTACTTGTCATATTTTCAACATTTTCTTCTGCTGTAGCGTCAGGATTAAATGCTAAAGCTGCAGAAATACCTTCTGGAATAGACTTTGTAGGTATAACATGCAATTTTTTATTTGTTAATTCCTTAGCTTGTTCGGCAGCAAAAATGATATTTTTGTTGTTAGGTAAAACAAAAACTTCTTTAGCTTGTACTTTATCGCAAGCTTTTGCTATATCTTCAGCACTAGGGTTCATGGTTTGACCACCTTCGATAATAGCATCAACCAAAATATCGTTAAATACTCCGGCAATACCATCTCCTGGTGCTACTGCTACCATACCAAATGGTTTTAGGTTGGCTTGTGCTAAATTGCGTTGGCGTTTAAGCTCACGGTTTTGTTCTAGCATATTTTCAATCTTAATATTGATGATTTCGCCCATTTCTAGCGCATAACCAAGTGCAATATTAGGTTCGTTGGTATGAACATGGACCTTAACAAGTTCCAAATCGCCTATACATACAACGCAATCGCCAATTTGCATTAAATTTTCTCTAAGTTTGTCAATATCTGACACTGTGGTCTTTGCTTTCATATGTGTAACCATAAATTCGGTACAATAAGCAAATTCGATATCACCCAAATTGTCCAAATTGATGATATAGTCATTGCTATCAGAACTGAAAGCTTGTACATTGGATTGTGGAGAAAGTTCCTCAACTGTAAGGTCAATTTCTTCGCCCAACAACATCTTTTGCATACCAGTAAAGATAACAATAAGTCCTCTACCACCTGCGTCTACAACATTTGCCTTTTTAAGTACTGGCAACATCTCTGGTGTTTGTTGAAGAATATTTTCACCATCGGTTAATATAATTTCAAAGAACTGTTCAAAATCACTTACCTTTTTAGCAGCTTTCATTGCTGTTTCTGCCATAACTCTAATTACAGTAAGAATTGTACCTTCTTTTGGTACAGTAACTGCTTTATAAGCAACTTGAGAACCTTCAGCCATAGCTTTAGCAAATTGTTTTGTTGTAAGTTCGGTTTCGCACTTACCTACTTCGGTAGCGATACCTTTTAAAATTTGGGAAAGGATAACACCTGAGTTACCTCTTGCACCACGCAATGCACCTTTACTTAGGGCATTTGAAATAGCTGCAAATGAATTGTCTGGACAATTGTTGATCTCCTTTACAGCACTGTTGAATGTCATACTCATGTTTGTACCAGTGTCACCATCAGGAACTGGGAAAACATTAAGTGAATCTACGAATTTTTTGTTGTTATCTAAAACTTTAGCACCTGCAATAATCATCTTACGAAATAGTGTGCTATTAATAGTCTTTTGCATTAAATACTCCTTTTAAATTTAAGAACAAACGGAAAAAACACGACGAAATATTATTAAACTCTAACGCCAACTACATTAACATTGACAGAGTCTATAATCATCCCCGTGAACTGCTCTAATCCATACTTTACTGATTTTTTTAAGCTATCAGCAACTGCGCTGATAGACACGCCATATTTTAAAACTACATAAAGGTCTACATAGATACGGTTGTTAACTGTAAGTATCTTTACACCTTTACTTAAGGTTTGTTTTTTAAACAATCCGGAAAAACTATCGGTTAATTTTTGATTAACCAAATCTACAACGCCATAACAATCACGCGCAATATAACCAGTTACAATAGCTATTGCTTCATTGGATATAGTAATATTACCGTAAGCGTTACTTGTTTTTACAGACATAAGTTATTCCTTTTAATAATTTCATTGTATAAGACATTGTATATTATCATCAAAATAATTTTGACGACATTAGTACAACTATCATACACATTATATATTACATTATACCACAAAAAAAGTAAACAATTTTTTTTGACTTTTCTTCTCTATAGGTCAAATTAGGCTATTTAACCACTATATATTGATATATTTACAAAAAAAATTCAAATTATGGTTGCACATATCAACTTTATTTGATATAATACATTGCAGTTAAAAATTAACGGAGGAATAATTATGCCAAGAGTATGTTATATCTGTGGAAAAGGTAAAGTTTCTGGCAACCAAGTAAGCCATTCTCATATTGCTACAAAGCGTACTTGGAGTGCAAATTTACAAAAGAAATCAATCGAAGTTGATGGAAAAGTAGAAAACAAATACATTTGCACAAGATGTCTAAAGACTTTAAAGAAAGAAGACTAATACCCATACAATCTAGATTATAGTTACATAGATATGATAACTATTGGTTAGTTGATATGTTATCAATTAATATAGATAATGTGGTAACCAAAAAATAAGGAGTTAAACTCCTTTTTTTTATTCCCCTTTTACTTGATTGTAAGCACATAATTTAACAATATTTATATTTATTAGTTAGCATAATCCTCTATGTCATTATGTAGAGATTTTCTAAATATAAATTTTAATAATGGACTTAAAAATTTTGGACACTTTATGCAATATATTTTCATCAAATTCCTCCATACATATTTTAATATTTTATATGTTTAATCGGATTATTTGGTTAAATCAAATCTATTAAATAAGTATAAATTTAGTATAAATGTATTTATTAAAATGCTATTATACGGGACTAAAATGCTATTATGTATATCAAACAATTAAAACAATAAAGTTAAACTAAATAATAAAATAAAAGCCTTGCATTAAATTAATAATGTAAGGCTTTTTATATCTTTAGGATTTTATATAGCAATTATTTAACTGCTAAATCTTTAACATTTTTTATAAAATTGGCTTTATTGTCAGCTTTATATACTGCACTACCCATAACAACAATATCTGCACCTGCTTTATAAACAAGTTTGATATTGGTAGTATCTACACCACCATCAACTTCTATCTTTACATTGTAATTGTTGGTAGTAATAATAGATTTTAATTTTGCTATTTTTTCATAAGAACTTTCTATAAACTTTTGACCACTTTTACCTGGCACAACACTCATAACCAAGACAACATCTATAAGTGGCAAAAATGGTACGATATCATCTACTGGAGTATCAGGTTTGATACTTACTCCAACCATTATTTTTTTCTTATGTATCTCATTGATAAGATAAATTAGGTTGTTTTTATTTTGAAAACTCTCATAATGTACAGTTATATTGGTAGGTTTGGCTTTATAATAATCTTCCCATACTTGAATAGGATTGGCTACCATAAGATGTACATCTAGTGGAATAGTAGAATTTTGACCTACTTCATACAATAGTTCAGGACTTAAACATTTGGCTTCAACAAATTGTCCGTCCATGACATCACAATGCAAATAATCAGCATTGGCAGATTGAAGTTCTTTAACATAATTGATAAGATTGTCTTCTTTTTCTGGATTGGTACTAGGTGCTATTTTAATCATATTCTCTCTCCCATTTTGTCTTTAATTGCTTATATAGTTCTAGATATCTATCATATCTATCTTTATTGATTAAACCGTTATTGACATCTTCCTTTATTGTACAGCCATTTTCACTGGTATGAGTACAATTATAGTACTTACAGTTAAAATCGCTAAATTCTGGATAATAACTCTTTAAATCGGTATATTTGATGTTGAGTTCCAACATACTAAAACCCGGTGTATCGGCAATCATAATATTGTCGTTGAGTACAAAAATTGTACATTCTCTAGTTGTGTGTTTACCACGCTCAACTTTTCGACTTAAAATATTGGTTGCTTGGTTAATATCTTTATCTATTGAATTAAGCAAGCTACTTTTTCCTACTGCACTTTGCCCTGCAAATACGCTTACTTTATCCTTTAGTATATCTTTAAGTGTACTTAAATCATTGTTGATAGCACTTGTCAAAATAATATTGGATACAACGCCTTTATATTGATTAACAATATTATCTATTTCAGATTTTTCAAAAATGTCAATTTTATTGATAACCAAAATAGGTTCAATATTATTAACAAAAGCATTAATAATAAGTTTGTCTACCAAATACAAATCTGGCTTTGGTCTAGCAGACACAACAATAAGCAACTGGTCAATATTGGTTACTTTAGGTCTTAAAATTTCGTTTTTGCGTGGCAAAACCTTGGTAATAACATAATCATTACCAAAGTCATTATTTGCCAATTCTACATTGTCACCTACTAACAATCTACCTTGTTTTTTTAAATTGCCAAGTGGCACTGCAGAAACATATTGATTATCCACATAAACTGTAAATTGGTTGGATATTCCTCTAACAATTTTTCCTAAAATCTCTTTTTACCTCTACTATTTTGGCTAGATTTGTTGCCAAAGTTTTTACCAAAATTTTTATCTTGTCTTCCTGATTTTGACATATTAGATTTTGAGCCACTAAAGCCATTGTCTTTATAAGGTTTATTACTATTATATCTATTGCCATCAGCATTTCTTTGGCTACGATTTTTAGTATTTTTAAATCCGTTTTGATTGTCTTCATAGCCATATTTTCTATTACGATTATTTTTATTATCGTAAGAATTACCATAAGAATTTTTGGTTGTTGGCTTACTAAATTTTTTATTATCTAATTTGTGACTATTGCTATTTGATTTAGTATTATGCAAAGTTGATTTTTTTGCTTTAACACTACTATTTTCTTGTGTTGGCATAGCACTTGAATCTTGAGTTAAATTGCCTTTTAACTCGTTATTGCGTAATTGGCCACAAGCACCATCAACATCATCACCTAGACTTCTTCTAACTGTTGCACTAACACCATTTTTAAGTAGTTCTCTTAAAAATGCATTTGTCTTATTTTCAGTTATACCTTTTAGTCCACGCTCCTTAACTTCATTAAGTGAAATTAGGTTTACACGGCAATCAAGATTGCGTAGCAAACTAGCAAGTTCTTGAGCGTTTTGGATAGAGCTATTGACACCATCAATTAAGGTATATTCGATATAAATCATACGATTGGTAATTGTATGATAATAGTTAGCTGCTTCAATAACACTTTCTATAGAAAAACTCTTTGCAACTGGCATAATACTTCTTCTAATTTCGTCATTAGGAGCGTGCAAAGAAATGGCTAAGTTTATGCTTAAACCAATATCTGCCAATTTTTCTATTTTGCTAGGAATACCACAAGTAGACAAAGTAATATTACGAACACTAAAATTAAATCCGTCTGGACTTGTAGCTAATCTTAAAAATTTGACTACATTGTCAAAATTGTCCAATGGTTCGCCTGAACCCATAAGTACTATGTTGGTTATTTCTCTATTGTTGACACCACCCTTCAAGTATGTATTAACAGCAACTATTTGTCCCAATATCTCTCCTGCTGTTAAATTACGGACAAAGTTAAGTCCACTTGCACAGAATGAACAATTCATCTTACAACCAACTTGTGTGCTAATACATAGTGTACGACCATATACATGGGTCATCAAAACACCTTCAATGATATTGTCATCATTAAGTTTGTATAAGAATTTAATTGTCTTATCTTTGGACTTAAATACCTTATATATTTTGACACTTTGCATATCAAAACCATTGTTAGAAAGTTTGTCTAACAATGCTTGTGGAAGTACTGTTGGTTGTCCATAATTTTTACCATTAAGTATAGCATTATACAATTGTTTTGCTCTATACTTAGGTTCTCCCATATTCTCTATTATTTTTGTAAGTTCTGTTAAATCATAATCTAATAAATTATTCATATCTCACCAATTTTCCTATAAAAAATCCTTCTGTTCCACTTATGTTGGGATAAAATGTTTTTAATCCACTATTATCCATAGCAGGAACTTTGTACACCTCAACTTTATCCAATTTAAAATTGTGATGAGTGTTGAGAAACTCATTAATAATATTTTCATTTTCTGCTGGAAGTATAGTACAAGTACTATAAATTATACTACCCCCAACTTTAACATATTTTGAGTTAATATCCAATATTTTTGATTGCAATGCTGGCAATTCATCAAATTTTAATTGGTTATTAAGTAAAATATCTGGTTTTTTATCTACAACACCAAGTCCAGAACAAGGTACATCTAGCAACACAGCATCAAACTTATTTTCAAATTCTGGATTAAAGACACTTGCATCATTAACACAAGTTTTTACATTAGTAATGTTTAATCTTTTTGCATAGTCATCTATAAGTTTAACTCTATGCTCGTATACATCACAAGCTGTAACAACAGCATTAGGATTGAGAGTCGCTATATAAACTACTTTACCACCCGGTGCTGAACAAGCATCAAGTATACTATTGCCTACAACATTTTTAGACACAATCATACTAGGTATACCTTGTGCAGTATATAGACTAACAATATCTTTTATTTTTACCAAAGCAGAATAATCTACATACAAACCATCATCAAGTATTGATTGTTGATATTTAACATTGTTATCATCAAGTATATGTTTAAAATCTTCAACAGTGGTAAGTAATGTATTAATTCTTATATGTGTATCAGTAGGCAACTCAGCACTTAACACACTCGTAACAAAGCCATAATCAAAGTTGTTGAGTAGTAGTTGCACAAACCATTGTGGTTTTGAAAATTTGATAGATAAATACTCTATCTTATTGTCACTACTTGGCAACTCAAATGGTGTTGAAACAACCTTTTTTAAGACTGCATTAATAAATGACTTATATGGTTTTAACTTAGAATGTTTGGACAATTCGACAAGTTCGTTGACCATAGCAAAATCAGGTATACTATCAATATAAAAATGCACATAAGCACCCAATTTTAACAATAATTGGACATCTTTCTTTGGTGCTTTTTTATAAAATTGTTTAAGATAATATTCCAATTTTACATCATTGTCAATAACACCATATACAATCTTAGTAACAAGATTAAAATTGACATCTGATTGACAATTTTTATTAAGTTCTATAGACGCATACGCTTTCTTAAAATAAACATTGTTAAGTATGCGATAACTCAAAACTAATTCTTTATTCATTAACTATTTGACCAACTCTTATATGTTTGCCATTAAGCAAACTTTTTGCACTCATTACTTTGCCATTTTCGGCTTGAATTTCGGTAATTTCAACCAATCCGTCCATAGCTCTTACTACCAAACCACCCTTTGCACTAGCTACAACAATTTCGCCAACTTTATAGTTTTGATAGTCATAGTTTGGATTGGTATAAATATCAGCTCTATAGACTTTAAATCTACCTTCTTCTAGTTTCATCTCAGCTACTGGCCAAGGATTAAGTCCTAATACAAAATGCTTAACAAGATATGCTGTATTATTAAAGTCAATAGTATTGTTTTCTTTCTTTAACATCTTACATACAGTAGCTTGACTATGGTCTTGTGGAGTATATGTAATAGTTCCATTTTCAAGTTGCTCTAAAGCTTCCATTAAACAATCAGCACCAATTACTGCCAATCTATCAAACAATTCGCCTGCAGTTTCGTTGTCGCCAATAGGTACTTCTTTCTTCAATATAATATCTCCATCGTCCATACCAACTTCACTTCTTAGTATAGTAATACCAGTTACTTTGTCGCCATTAATAACAGACCATTGGATAGGTGCTGCTCCCCTATATTTTGGCAACAAACTACCGTGAACATTAAATACTCCATATACAGAAGCTTCTAAGATATCTTTACTCAATATTTGACCATAAGCAGCAGTAACAAATACATCTGCTTTTAAATTTTGTAATTCTTCTACGCCATCTCTACGAATTTTTTCGTATTGATATACTGGTATATTGTTAGCTAATGCAAGTTGTTTAACTGGGCTAAACACAATCTTGCCATTACGGCCAACTGGCTTGTCTGGTTGAGTAACAACTCCAATAACTTCGTGATGACTATCTATTAATTTTTGTAGTGTTGGAATTGAAAAATCCGGTGTTCCAAAAAATACTATTTTCATATTAATTATCTTTTTTATCCTTTTTAGGTTTATAATTCTTTTCCATTTTATCTATAAACAAAATACCTTTAGTATGGTCTATTTCGTGGCACAATGCACAAGCAAGATATCCTGTACCAGTAATCACAAATTCGTTGCCATATCTATCACAAGCTTTAACTGTAACTTGTTCTGGGCGTTTAACATATCCAGTAACATTTTTTACACTTAAACAACCTTCTATTTCGCATTGTTCGCCAACTGTTTCTAGTATTTCAGGATTAACTAATTCTAAAAACAAGTTGTTGACTTCAACTATAACAACCCTTTTTAATACGCCAACTTGCACAGCAGCTAAACCACAGCCATTGTTTTTGTGCATAGTTTCTTTCATATCATCTAAAAGTTCCCATAGATTTTCGTTGAAATTAGTAACAGTTTTGCTTATTTTTCTTATAAATTCATTGTCACTATATACAATATTTCGTATTGCCATTATATCTCCTTTAATCCAAACTTTGCGGATTGACTTCCGTAAAGATAGATGTCTTATTAATAATTATATTAGAGATATCAAATATCTCTTTAACTAATTGTTTGTTGTCATTTTTTATACGCATCAATACTTGATAACGATATTTATTTTTTATTTTGCTATGTGGAGAACGCATTGCTTCTAAAAAGAAAAATTCGGTTTTGTATTTAATACGCAAATCTTTATATTTTAAAAATAAATCGTGAGTAACATTTTTAGCTATTTCGTCATTTTCGGAAGTTATAAGAACTCTTATAATCTTTGAAAATGGTGGAAATGATGCTGTTTCTCTAAGATTGATTTCTTTGTTGTAGAATCTTAAATAATCGTAGTTAGAGCAAAAGTTATATACATAATGTTTTGGGAAGAATGTCTGCAACACAACTCTTCCTTCTTTCTCTGCTCTACCTGCTCTACCTGCCACTTGAGTTACTAACTGATATGTCTTTTCATTGGCTCTAAAATCTGAATAATACAGACTTAAATCTGCATCAAGAATACCCACTAGAGTTACCAATGGAAAATCGTGACCTTTAGCTATCATTTGAGTACCAACTAAAATAGCAGGTTTTGTATTTTCAAAAGCTTTAAGTATATTAGCGTGAGAACTCTTTGTAGTAGTTGTATCGTTGTCCATACGAAAAACTTTTGTTGTAGGAAATAGTTCATGAAGTTCGTCTTCGATACGCTCTGTACCTGTATTGCCAAGTTTAATTGTGTTTTTACCACAAGATGGACAAATAGTTAATGGTTTAAACCTTTTACCACAATAGTGACATTTAAGCAAATTGTCTTCTTTATGATAAACAAGTGATACATCACAATCTGTACATTTGGCTATAAAGCCACACTCTCTACACATCTGAAAACTTGAAAATCCCCTACGATTAAGGAATAGCATTATCTGTTCGTCATTGGCTATAGCTTTACTCATAAAATTGAGCAATGTGCCTGAAAACATAGATTTGTTGCCAGACCTAAACTCACTACACATATCTACAATTTCCATTTTTGGTAATGGCATTTGATTGATACGCTTATCTAAAGTAATAAGATTATATTCGCCATTTTGAGCTTGATAAAATGATTCAATAGTAGGAGTTGCACTTCCAAGTACTAAAGGACAATTGTTGTATTTAGCTCTTATTTTTGCTACAGTAACTGTTTCAAATCTAGGATTGCTATCTGATTGATACGAACTATCGTGTTCTTCATCAATAATTATTGCACCAAGATTGGTAAGTGGTGCAAATATAGCACTTCTAGCACCTACTGCTATGGTTGCTTCTCCAGTATATAGTCTATACCATTCGTCAAATTTTTCTCCGTCAGATAATCCAGAATGTAATACAGCTACCATATCTCCAAATCTTGATTTAAACTGTTTAACAGTCTTAGGTGTCAATGATATTTCGGGTACTAGCATTATAGCTGTTTTGCCTTGATTGATAGCTTCACTTATGACACGCATATATACTTCAGTCTTACCACTTCCAGTAACACCAAATAACAAATTAAACAAATTGTCTTTTGATAATATTTTATCTACAGCCAATTTTTGTTCTGGAGTAAGATTGAAAGGTTGTGATACTGCCACATCTTCTTTAAATGGATTTCTATTGCGATTGACTGTGTTGTATGCAATATACCCTTTTTCTATAAGTTTTGTTATTGTTGCATTGCCAAACTTTTTGTTAAGGTCTACTATATCTGCATTAGGTCTATCTTTTAAGTATGCACAAGCCAAAATCTGATTTTTTGAATTGGCTCTAATTGAAGACAAATTAGACAATCCAAACTGAGTCAAATAGCACATTTTAGTAGTTTGTTGTTTGATTTTTCCACTTCTAATTTGTGCTGGAATAATAAGATGAATTATATCTATTATTCTAAGATTGTAAGCTTCTACCATACCTTTTATTACTTCAAACATCTCTGTAGTAATAAGTGGTTGTGGGTCAAGGACATTGATTATTTGTTTAACAAGATTTTCATCATAATCAGTAGAATTTTTTAATTTTAAAACATATCCTTCAAGTTTTCTTTTACCAAAGGGTACTAAAACTCTATGCCCCTCTTTTATATCAATATTTTCAGGACATTGGTAATCAAATATTTTGTCTAAAGAATCTGCCATTACATCAACAACTACTTCTGCAAACATAGATAAATACTACCCTTTTAAAAACTAAAATACAATCTTTTATGTTATTTAACTAATAAGTTAAAAGCATATAACAAATAGTAAACAACAAAGAAAAATTCTATTGCTAGAAATAGAAGCAATAGAATTTACTTTGAAATAATTTTTCCAGTATAAACTTCATCAACAGCGCGTGTAACTTCTGGAATGTCTTCTCTTTCTTTTTCAGTTAGAGTTTGTTGAAGTGTTTTGGCACGCTTACTTACCATAACTGCAAGTTTATATGGATTACCAACTTTAGCTACTAGTTGGTCAATAGGTGGTTCTAATAACATAATTATGCCTCTTTATATATTTAATACTAATATAGTATACCAATATTAGAGTTATAAATAAAGTACTTTTTAAAAAATTTATCATATTTTTATCAAAATTTTTTAATAATTATCGTGATTTTAACTATGTTATTTTAATTTTTCAATAAGTTCTGGCTCATACATTATAGTTATGCCAAGTTCCTTAGCCTTATTAAATTTGCTACCCGGATTGTCGCCCACAATAACCAAATCAGTATTTTTACTTACTGAACTTGTGACTTTTGCACCAAAACTTTCTAATAAATTGGTAAGTTCGGTACGAGTGTAATTGTTAAGGTCACCAGTCAATACAATAGTTTTATTGGTAAAATTAGGATTGGTTGTTGTGTCCATATTAGAATATTGAATATTTACACCAGAATCTAAAAGGTCTGATATCAATTTTAACTGATTTGGATCCAAGAAATAATCAACAATATTTTGTGCTATTACTTGTCCTATATCATTTATGCTTATAAGTTGCTCTATTGTTGCAGATTTAAGTTCGTCTAAATTTTTAAACTTTTTAGCCAAATCTTTTGCAGTTTTTTCGCCAACACCAAGTATACCTAAAGCATATATAAAATTGCTAAATTTAGGGGTTTTGCTCTTTTCAATACTATTGATTAGATTGTTACTCTTTTTATCTTTAAACTTATCAAGTTTCTTTAAATCTTCTTTATCCAAATGATACAAATCTACAACAGAATGAAGGTTTAAAGTAGTACGAAGCATTTCTATTGTTTTTTCACTTATACCCTCAATATTCATAGCGTTCCTAGAAGCATAATGGTCTATACGCTGATCAATTTGGTCTGGACAACCATAATAATTAGGACAGAACAAATTGGCTCCATCTTCAATTAATGGTGTACCACAGCTTGGACAAATAGTTGGTTTAACTATATCATAACAACTATCATCAATACTTGCTACTTTTAAAATCTCAGGTATAACTTCGTTGCTTCTTCTTACAAACACTTTAGAATTGATTTTTACACCCTTTCTAACAATATCACCATAGTTATTTAGGGTCGCTCTTTTTACTGTTGCACCTGCAAGTTCTATAGGGTCGACTTCCCCTATAGGAGTAAGTTTGCCTGTACGACCAACTTGCCATACAACATTGTTAAGTGTTGTAGTAAGTTCTTGAGCTTCAAATTTATAAGCAACAGCCCATTTAGGAAATTTGGCTGTAAAACCAAGTTTTTCTCTAACTTTTAAATCAATAATTTTTAATACTGCACCATCAATAAGAATATCTAAATTCTTTTTTGTCATGTCAATATTGTCAATTTCTCTTTCAATATCATCAATATTAGAAACAATTTTTTGATAATCATACACAGGGAAACCATTATCTTTTAAAAATTGCATTATTTCTATGTGTGTATCAAATGTTTTTCCTTCAATATATGGGATTCCATAGAAAAACATACTTAAATTACGACTACCAGTAACTCGTGGGTCTAAATTTCTAATAGCACCTGCAGCTGCATTACGAGCATTTTTTAGTGGTTCTAAAGCAGTACGATTGTACTCTGCCAAATCACTTAATTTTATCATTGCTTCGCCTTCAACGACAATTTTTTGTTGATATGGGATAGTAACTGGTACACTCTTTATAGTAAGCACTTGTTGTGTAACATCTTCCCCAATATAGCCATTTCCTCTAGTAGCAGCTGTAACTAATCTACCATTTTCGTAAGTAATGGATATTCTAAGACCGTCAAATTTGTATTCTAGTGAATATGTTTGTTTGCCATAAGTGTTGGTAATATTATTAACCCAACTTTCCAATTCTTCAAAATTGTTGCATTTTTCCAAAGAATATAACTTTGTAATATGTGTAAATTTTTTAAATCCTTCAAGAACAGTATCTCCTACTTGTTTTGTAGGGCTATCAGGCAAAACTACACCAGTTTCTTTCTCTAGTGCAACCAATTCGTCATATATAGCATCATATTCTCTATCAGCAATGATTGGATTGTCTAATACATAGTAATAATAATTGTATTTATTTAGTTGTGTGATTAATTCTTTTATTCGTTTAATCTTATCCATAATTTCCTCGAAAATAATTTGATAATGTATATTTATGCAATTATTTTAAATAATTTAGTTATGTTTTAATATCTTTTATTAGTTATATATTTATATCTATTATTGTTTCTTTTTCAATATCTGCAATGGAGCTATAGACAATGACATTGTCTTATTACCAAATTTACCAAAGTCAACAGTAACATCAGGAGAAGCACCAGATAAATTGCTTTTTATAATTGTACCTATTCCAAATTTTGGGTGTAAAACTTGTGTTCCTACTGTATATCCGTCATAATTATTTTTTTGATTAGATATTTTTTTAACCATTAAATCTTGTAAATTTGTTGACACTTTTTCGCTTGTGTCGTTTGCATAATTATACATACTATCGGTATTATTATACATTGTTGTTTTGTTAGAATTGTAGCTAGAGTTATTGTAATTATATTCAATACTACGGTTGTATCCACCACCATAATTTGAATTGTATCCACTATAACTAGATTTGTTATATGAACTATATCCGTCACCATAACCAGTATTAACTTCTGTGCGTTTTGGTAACAAATCCATTTCTTTTATAAATCTAGATGGCGTTGTATAACTTCTGTCGTGATACAAATATCTTGATTTAGCATTAGTTATAAACACTTTTTTTCTTGCTCTTGTTATAGCAACATACATAAGTCTTCTTTCTTCTTCAATTTCGTCATCTAGTCCTACTGCCCTAGATATTGGGAATAGTCCTTCTTCTGCACCCATAATGTAGACATAATCAAATTCTAGCCCTTTAGATGCGTGTATAGTACTTACACTTACCGAATTATTGGCATCATCTGTTTCTTCTATACTATTTTGTAATGTGATACTTTCTAGATAATCAGATAATTCACTATTCGGATTTTGATTTTCAAAAGACTTAATTGACTGCATTAATTGTGAAATGTTAAGCAATCTATCATTATCTTCATCGTCTTGTTTGTTGTATGCACCATATATTTCTGCATTTTTGACTAACTTTTCACAGAAATTGTACATACCTTCTTTGCTATCAGGTAAATTGGTATAAACATACTTTAAGCTTTCCAATTTTTCTTTTAAAGCTTTAGGCAAATCATAATCGCCCAAAACCACATCAAGCATACTTACACCATTTGATTTTGCTAAAGATTCTATTTTTTCTATACTAACATTACCAATACCACGCTTAGGGAAATTGATTATTCGTTTCAAACTTTCGTTATCTTTTGGGTTTACGGTCAATCTTAAATATGCCAAAACATTTTTAATTTCAGCTCTTTCAAAGAATTTAAATATACCAGACACAACATAAGGCAAATTGTAACTTAGCAATTTTTCTTCAATAAGCCTACTTATAGCACTCAATCTAAACAAAATAGCTATTTGATTAGGTTGAACACCACGATTGATAAGATTGTAGATAGAACCAGCAACATATTCGGCTTCTTTAGTTTCGTCATAAGCTGAAAAATATACCGGAAGTTCTCCTTCTTCATTATCAGTCCACAAAACTTTTTCAATACGAGATGTATTGTTTTTGATAAGTTTATTAGCAATATTAAGTATATTTTTAGTACTTCTATAATTTCTTTCTAGTTTATAACACTTAACATTATCGAAGTCTTGTCTAAAATTCATAATATTTTCAATATTAGCACCACGCCAACCATAAATGCATTGATCTTCATCACCAACAACAAATATGTTTTTATGGTATCCAGCAAGACATTTTGCTATTTTATACTGTACAAGATTGGTATCTTGAAACTCATCAATATGTATATATCTAAATCTTTCTTGGTATCTTCTTAAAATGTTAGGACAATGTTTAAATAATTCTAATGTTTTTACTAGCAAATCATCAAAATCTAAAGCATTGTTATTTTTTAATTCATTTTGGTATGCAGAATACACTTTTTTAGTATCCATTGCATCACTTTTAAATTCGGTAATTTGATAATATTCGTCTGGGTCAAATCCGAGATTTTTTGCTTTGTCAATTTCGCAAGCAAAATCTTTTACTCTATCACTCTCGAAACCTAAATCACTGACAATCTTTTTTAATAGTTTATCTTTATCTGTAGTATCATAAATTGTAAAAAATCTATTAAAACCATCTAATGCTGAGATATTTTCTCTCAAAATTCTGGCACACATACTATGAAATGTTGATATCCATAGACTATCAGCAGATGGACAAAATTTTAAAATACGCTCACGCATTTCATTGGTTGCTTTATTGGTGAAAGTGATAGCCAGTATATTGTATGGGTCTACGCCACATTCCTTAATAAGATAACTAATTCTTTCAGTCAACAATCTTGTTTTTCCACTACCTGCACCTGCAGTTACAAGTATTGCTCCATCAGTATCCATAGCAGGTTTAATTTGTTCTTCATTAAGTGAATCTAGCATAAAAAAACTCCCAAATTAATAATCAACTGATTATATCAAATTTGAGAGTTTTAAGCAATTAGTATACATAGTAATAAACACTTTTATACATTTTGCTGATGCTAAATTTTTATATTTGCTATGGTTTAATTTTGTTATTATTCACGCATTATTTTTATAACTATTTATATATTTATTTAATAATATAAACAATAAAATTAATGATTTGTTAACTTTTTTTGATAACCTTTTGTAAACTTTTATCTAAAACATCAACTTTAGTAATTTTTACTATTAATACTATAATTAAATATTGATAATATCTTAAAATAAAACAATTAGCATATAAAAACAATTAATCGTAGCATTAGCTTATTTTTGAATATGATTCTAAATATTCGGATTTAATTTTATTGTACTTATCTGCAATGTTAAGAATATAAAATTGTTTTTCAATGTCACTTAGCGAATCATACAATTTTTGATCAACTAACCTACCAATAGGATTAAATACTTCAGTTGGACTATTAAGAATTGTATATACATTATCTACAAATTCATCATCAATTTCGTTTGAAATATATTTAAACTCAGCTTTAGAATTAATCTTCTTTAAAGCATTAAGATTTTTGATAAAATAGCTATTAACATTCATAGCATTCCTTGCTTTTATCTTTTCTGCATTTGTATATAAACCTCGTTTTAAGCGTTCTTTAGCAATGCTTGCCATACTTTTTAAATTATTGTTACCCATAAAACTTTTAACTCCTTGTAATTAATTGACTTCAGTTTAATATGGAAAATATAAAAAAGAAAGCAATTATTTTAACTACATTTAATAATTACAAAAGAAGTCTAAATTGGTTATATTTCGACAATATTGTGTATCTAATCTAAAAGAAACAAACAAAATAGAATATTATTTAAATTTAATATTTTATATTTATTATTTATCATTTATTATTTATCATTGAAAGCAACTAATTGTATCAACAAAACATAATTAGTTTGTTTAGTTATATAACATATTAAGAAAATAAAAAAACAAGGATATATAAATATCCTTGTCATTATTAACAATTAAACTCTACTGTTTTTCTTGTTACGCTTGATAGCAGCTTTAGTTTTCTTTTTACGCTTTACGCTTGGTTTTTCGTAAGCTTCGTGTTTACGAAGATCACCAATAATGCCGTCTTTTTGACATTTACGCTTAAAACGCTTGATAGCGCTTTCAACATTTTCGTTTTCTCCAACTCTAACTGTTGACATTGATTTTTTCACCCACTTATAATAAATTCTTAAATATAATACCTATATAAAGACAAAATGTCAAGAGAAAATTATATTTTATTTAAGTTTAAGATGTTCCATTGTTGCTTTCATATCATAGCCTTGATTTTCTCTAGTAGGATATGTATGCAATCCATCATTTGTTTTTCTAGGGATAATATGAAAATGTAAATGCATAACGCTTTGCTCTGCACTTGTACCACTAGCATTAAGAATATTAACACCATCAAATCCACAATCATTGACATAATGATTGGATACTAATTGAACAGTGTTTATGACTGCTTCCAAATAATCTTTTGGACAATCTAGTACATTGGTACAATGACATTTAGGGATAACTAATGTATGCCCATAATAATCACCAGATATATCTAAAAACGCATAAGTTTTTTCATTTTCATAAATCTTAGAACTTGGTATCTCACCTTTTAATATTTTGCAAAAAATACAATTATCCATAATTAACTCCTATATGTAATCTTTATTTTTTATTTAATTATTTTATTTTATAATTTAGTTTATTAAACAAATTTATTGTCAAACAATAGTCATTTTATCAAAAAATTTCATTTAATATTTATATTAACTTATATTTAATTTGTATTAAGAAATTATTAATATCGGTTCTATTATTTAACTACTTCAACAAGCATACCTTGTTTAAAAGGTTCTAGCATTTTAACCTTATAAAATTTGTTAATTTCCAAATTATCCTTAGTGTAAACTTTCACATAATTTTCAGTATAACCAGTAAAATATTCATCTTCTTTTTCTTCAACTAAAAGTTCAAAAGTTTTACCAGTTATTAGTTGAAAATAACTATTGCAAAGTTGTGTTCTAATCTCTTCCAATTTCTTTATTCTAGCCTTAACAATGTTTCCATTAGGAACTGGAAGGTTGTAAGCCATTGTGCCCTTACGCTTTGAATATGGGAATATATGCATATTACCAAACCCTGCTTTTATACAGGTATCACAAGTTTCTTCAAACTCTTCATCTGTTTCGCCAGCAAAACCAACAATAACATCTGTAGTAATATTGGCTAATGGAAAATATTGTTTAATAAGATTAACTTTTTCCAAATATTCTGTTTTTGTATAATGTCTATTCATTCGTTTTAAAACAGTATCACTACCACTTTGCAAACTCAAGTGAAATTGTGGACAGAAGTTAGGAGTAAGTTTTAAGTATTCCAAAAATTGTGGAGTAATAACATTAACCTCTAAGCTTCCTATACGGATTCTGGCAGGCAAATTGTGCATAGCATATACAAGCTTGCCTAAACCCAATTCGTTGTCAATTTTGAAGCTTGACATATCAATACCGGTAAGAACAATCTCAGAGTTTGATTGGCTCAAAACTTCTGCTTCTTTCATAATATCTTCAAACTCTCTTGATCTACTTCTACCCCTAACATAAGGTATTAAACAATAAGAACAAAAATTGTTGCAACCATCTTGTATCTTTAAATACGCTCTTGTTTGAGATTTAAAAGGATTTTTAACATCTTTATTATATTTTGGATAAAAAGGATACTTTTCAAATCTTGGATTATCTATAAGGTCAAGTATGTTTTCTTTTCCTTCATTACCTATTATTGATACAACATTAGGCTTTTTAAATTGGTCTATATTATTTTCACTAGCACAACCGCAAACAATAATTTTTGCATTTGGATTTAAGGAAGACAATTTTGATATATATTGTCTTGATTTTTTTTCGCCTTCATTGGTAACAGCACAAGTATTGACTATATACAAATCTGCTGGTTCGTGTTGCAATGTAACTTCCCAGCCAGCATCTTTTAATATATTTGCCATACAATCTATTTCATATTTACTAACTTTACACCCAAGACTGATTAAACAGGCTTTCTTTGGGGTTATTTTATCATTTTGCATAATACTTAGCAATACTCCTTAAAATGGTTTAAAATAATAGCTGACAACATTATGCTTGCAGTTTCTGCTCTAAGTATACGACTACCTAAAGTTACACTTTTAGCATTGTTATCAATTAAAAATTTGATTTCATCTGGTGCAAATCCACCTTCACAGCCAACAATAATAGCTATATCTTTAGCATCCTTATTGTTATCCAGCACTTGTTGTAAAGGTACACTTTTTTCTGTTTCATTAGCAAAAACAATCAGATCGTGTTGACCTAATAATTGGTCTAAATCTTTAAGTTTGTAAGTAGAACTTATATTCATAGGTATACTTCTACCACACTGTTTAATGCTCTGCTCTGTTATTATACTTAACTTATCAGCCTTAGTACCTTTATCTTTATTAACTGTATATTGACTTTCAAATGGTACAAAATTGGTACAACCAAGTTCGGTTAATTTTTGAACAATAAGACTTAAATTGTCATTTTTGATAAGGGCCATATAGCAAGTGAGTTTTACTTTTGGATTGGCTGTATTGAGTTCTTTATAATCTACTGTTAATGTGCTTTCGTTTTTACTAATATTGGAAATAGTGCAAAAATAGTTGTATTGATCTCCACATACAACTTTTACTTTATCTCCTACATTAAGACGCATAACATTTTTAAGATGATTATGTTCGTCATTGGTAAGCACAACAATGTCATTATTAATATTTTTTGTAAAAAAAGTTTTCATATATTTATGATATCATATATCAATTTTTTATGAAACAAATTAATAACACAATACAAAAAAAACTACTAGATTTTCTAGTAGTTTTTTAATGTAAATCAAAAATCAGACAATAGTAAAAACTAATTATTTTAATGAGTTAAGGTCTTTAACATAACTCTTATATCTAGAATAATTGTCTTTATCTATACTATCACTAAGTTTTTCAAGTAATTGTTTTGTATCTTTATTAATTGACTTAGGTGACTCACCGACAAGAGTAATATTGATGTTACCGTAAGAATTTGAATTAAGATTCTTAATACCCTTACCTTTAAGTTTAAATATTGTATTGCTTTGAGTAAGTTCTGGAATCTTAATTGTAGTTGTACCTTTAGTCAAAGGAACTTCTAATTCGCCACCAGTAAGCAATAATGTAAATGGTACATACAATTTAAGATTTAGATCATATCCATCTCTTGTAAACAATTTGTGTGGTTTTACAGTAACATAGAAATGAATATCTCCATTCTTGCCACCTCTAATACCAGCATTGCCTGCATTACGCATTGTAAGTACTTGTTCGTTATCAATACCAGCTGGAACTTTTAAAGATATTGTCTTATTGATTTTGTTGTATCCATCACCATTACAGCTTTCGCACTTTTCAATAATCTTCTTACCTGTTCCGTTACAAGTTTTACATACACCAGTACGCATAACTCTACCTAAGAAAGACTGCTCTGTATATGTAACAGTACCTGTACCATTACAATCTGGACAAGTAGTATACTTAGTACCATTTTTAGCACCAGTTCCGTTACACTTATCACAAGCTTCTATCTTTGTAACTTTAACTTCTTTAGTACAACCAAATACAGCTTCTTCAAAACTCAAATTAAGTTTGACATCAATATCTTCTCCATTGACTGCTGTACTTCTTTGTCCACCACCGAAGCCACCAAAGTTGCTACTAAATCCACCACCAAACATATTAAATAAGTCGTCAAATCCACCAAAGTTAAAGTCGCCACTAAAGCCACCTTGACCACCATTAAATCCACCACCAAAGCCATTAGGATTAGCAGTGCCATAAGTGTCGTAATTTTTTCTTTTAGTTTCGTCACCTAAGACTTCATAAGCTTCATTGATTTCTTTAAACTTATCTGCTGCACCCTCTTCGTGGTTTAGGTCTGGGTGATATTTTTTAGCTAATTGCTTATATGCAGATTTGATTTCTTCACTAGACGCATCTTTAGATACACCTAGAACATCATAATAATTTTTTGCCACAATAAATTTCCTTTATATTAATTAAGTTAGACGAAAACACATCGCTATGTTTTCGTCTAATACTTAATCATTATTTATTTTCTTTCTTATCGTCTTCAACAATTACTTCATCGTCTTCTTTTTCATCTTCAGACTTTTCTGTTTGTTCAGCTTTTGCTTTTTCAGCAGCTGCTTGATACAACTTAGTAACTATTGCTTCGTTTTCTTTACCTAAATCTTCCATTGCTTTTCTAATAGTGTCAGCATCATCAGATTTAAATTGTTCTTTAGCTTTTTCGATAGATTTTTCTAGTTTTTCTTTATCTTCAGCACTGATGTTGTCACCAGCATCTTTAAGCATCTTTTCTAGAGAATATACTAGATTGTCTGCTTGGTTGTGTAAATCAACTAATTCTTTACGCTTTTTATCTTCTTCAGCGTGAGCTTCTGCTTCTTTAACAGCTTTATCAATTTCGTCTTCTTTTAAGTTTGAAGAAGAAGTAATTGTAATACTTTGAGATTTGTTTGTACCTAAATCTTTAGCACTTACTGATACAATACCGTTGGCATCAATATCAAATGTAACTTCGATTTGAGGGATACCTCTTGGAGCAGGAGGAATATCGTTAAGTTGGAATCTTCCTAAAGTCTTATTATCCTTAGCAAATTCTCTTTCACCTTGTAATACATGGATATCAACACCTGGTTGATTATCTACAGCTGTACTAAAGATTTGAGATTTCTTTGTAGGGATTGTAGTGTTACGCTCAATAAGTTTTGTAAATACTCCACCCATTGTTTCGATACCTAATGACAATGGAGTAACATCTAGTAACAATACATCTTTAACATCACCAGCAAGTACACCACCTTGAATTGCAGCACCCATAGCTACACATTCGTCTGGGTTGATACCCTTAAATGGTTCTTTACCAGTAAGATTTTTAACAGCTTCTACAACAGCAGGTATACGAGTTGAACCACCTACCATTAAGATTTTTGATACATCATTAAATGAAAGTTTTGCATCTTTCATAACTTGTTTTACTTTTTCCAAAGTTCTGTCAACTAGATAACTTGTAATAGAGTCAAATTTTGCTCTGCTTAGTTCGTATTCTAGGTGCTTTGGACCAGTTTCATTAGAAGTAATGAAAGGTAGACTAATTGTTGTTTTGTTAACAGCACTTAAATCAATTTTAGCTTTTTCACTAGCTTCTTTTAGTCTTTGCATAGCAAGTTTGTCTGTAGACAAATCAATACCTTCTGCTTTCTTAAATTCGTCAATCAACAAATTCATAATTTCTTGGTCGAAATCATCTCCACCAAGTTTGTTGTCACCAGCAGTAGCCAATACTTCAAATACACCATCACCAATTTCTAGTAATGAAATATCAAATGTACCACCACCTAGGTCATAAACCAAAATCTTTTGGTTCTTGTTATCAGCTTTATCTAGACCATAAGCCAAAGCAGCAGCTGTAGGTTCGTTGATAATTCTCTTTACTTCAAGACCAGCAATTTTACCTGCGTCTTTAGTAGCTTGACGCTGAGAGTCTGTAAAGTATGCAGGAACTGTAATAACAGCTTCAGTTACTTTTTCTCCTAAATATGTTTCAGCATCATTTTTCAATTTTGTCAAAATCATAGCAGAGATTTCTTGTGGAGAATATTTTTTACCCATAATCTCTACTCTGTAGTCACTACCCATATGACGCTTAATAGAAATAACAGTGTTTTCAGGGTTAGCAACTGCTTGACGCTTTGCTACTTGACCTACTAATCTTTCACCATCTTTTTTAAATGCGACAACACTTGGTGTTGTTCTGTCGCCTTCAGCATTAGGTATAACAAATGGAGAACCACCTTCCATAACTGCAACACATGAGTTTGTTGTACCTAAGTCAATACCTATAATTTTTGCCATAATTTATAATCTCCTTAAATTTAAAAATTTACTTTATTTATTGATTATTTTAATATTTGCATAGTAGTTAAATATTAAAGTTTGTTAATCTTAACTACGCTATGTCTAATAACTTTTGTGTCAGACTTAAATCCTTCTTGCAACTCTTCTAATACGACTTCGTCTTCCTTAGTTTCGTCACAATCGGTAAGTACTGCATTGTGCAAATTTGGGTCAAATTTTTGACCAACACATTCAATTTTGTAAACTCCAAATGAAGATAATGCTTTAATCAATTGACCATGTATAATCTCCAATCCGTCCAATGCACTTTGGTCTTTAATAGTAGCTCTAGCTTGTTTGAAACTATCCATAACTGGTAATAGTTTTGCAATCATAGCATATACACCATTGTTAAAACTTGTTTTTTCAATTTCAGCATTTCTACGCTTGTAGTTTTCAAAATCAGCTTGTATTCTTTGTGCTAATTCTAGATACCCTAAAGCATCTTGACTAACATCTTCACATTCACAATCATCATCGCAACAATCACAATGTTCGTCACAATTGCAATGTTCGTCATCACAAACACATTTTTCTTGAACATCTTCCATTGTTTCATCTGCTTTAGTTTCGTCTTCCATTGCAGAATCTACTTTGTCTTCAAGTTCGGTTTGATTGTCTTTATGACAACTGCAATTACATTCTGGTTTTTTACAATTATGTTTTTTCTTTGCCATCTACTACTCCTTATTATACTTATCTAATTCGTCAGATATATATTTTAATGCAGATGCGATTTTTGCATAATCCATACGCTCAGGTCCAAGCACACTTACACTAGCAACTACACCATTACCAATATTATAGTTGGTATTGATTATTGAATAATCAGAATATTTTTCATTGAGATTTTCTTCACCTATTGTAAATACAACATCGTTGGAAGAATTGTCATCAATGTTATCGATTATATCTTTAATCTCCTTTTCATTTTCAATAAGTCTTAAAAACTTTTTAGCTTCATTAATATCTCTATATTCAGGTTCGTTAAGCAAATTGGTTGCATTGGCGTGAACAAGTTTTGAAGCTCGTTGCTCTGTAAACTGTTTTAATATATCAGTAACAGCCACAAACAACTCTTGATAAAAACTTATTTGGCGTTTGAAAAGTTGATTGTAATAATCAATGTTTTCAATAATGTCAGTAATCTTTTTATTGTAAAGATTGGTTGTAAGGTACTTAGATGCATCTTTACATACATCTTCGGTAACATCAGGACTAAGTTCAATAGTATTGTTGATTATGCCAGCACTTGTCTGGAACAACAACAAACCTTGACCGGTAATCAATGGAATAATGTTGATGCCTTGAACAGTCAAATCGTCATAACTTTTTATCCTAACATAAGTTGGGAAATTGGTTATTTGGTTGATACTTTTAGCAATGTCACTAAGCATATCACTTAAAAATGTCGAACGCATAACAAATTTGTCTTTAATCTCATTAACCAAATCAGCATCTAAATCGTTATTGTGGATAATGTGATTAACATAATATCTGTATGCTTTTGTAGTTGGTACTCTACCACTACTTGTGTGTAGTTGTCTTAGATATCCCATTTCTTCCAATGCACTTAACTCATTACGAAGTGTCGCACTACTTAAATTTTTAAATAATGTATTATGCACTTTTTCACTTGTTATTGGACTTGCATTTTCGATGTAACTCTCAACTGCACTTAACAGCAAATCATGTTTTCGTTCTGATATTTTAAATTCTTTTTCCATGATAGTCCTTATTTAGCAAATAAATTTTTTATTTGTTAGCACTCTCTTTCCTAGATTGCTAGCACTATTGTACTCTTATTATATACGCAAGTCAACATTTTTATGTTAAAATTTTAAAAATTTTTTATATTTTTTTAACAAAAAAAGTAGAATACATAGAATCAAATTTTCTATTATATTCTACTAATATATATTAGTATATTAATTAACTAATTTTAATATAATCTGGTTAAGGACATAAAAGCCTTCAGTGGTTGCCCATAAATAATGTGTATCATTATCTATAAGTCCTAATGCTTTTAAATCATTGATTTCTTGAGATTTATCTAACAACAAATCGTAGTTATATAAAGTCTTTAATCTATCTAAATCAACACCTTTAGTCATTCTTAGCCCTAACATTATACTTTCCTCAATAAGTTGTAAAGCATCTAGTTCTTCACTATTTTCAACTACACTTATATTGTTATTGATATTATATATATAATCTTTGACATTACTTATATTATTAAATCTTGTAGTCTTAAAAAAGCTATGAGCCGAACAACCAAATCCGACATAATTGCACATACTCCAACAATTGACATTGTGTTTACAAGCATAATTGTCTTTTGCAAAATTGGACACTTCATATCTTTTATATCCAGCTTCTGCTGTTTGTTTTAAAACATAATCAAACATACTTACTACTTTCTCTTCTTTTGGAAGTTTAAGTTCGCCACTAACAACTCTATTGTATAGTGGTGTATCTTCTTCCAAAATAAGTGTATATGCACTTATATGTGTAATACCTAGGTTAAAACAATATTTTAAAGTGGTTTTTACATCGCCTTGTTTTTGACTAGGAAGTCCAAGCATAATATCGGCATTGATGTTATTAAATCCGACTTTTTTAAGTATATCCATACAATTTAGATAATCTTCAAAAGTATGTGCCCTACCAATAAGTTTTAAAAGTCTATTTGATGTAGTCTGAAGTCCTACAGATATCCTATTAACCCCTGCTTCTTTCCACGAAACAGCCTTAGTATAATCTATGGAGTTAGGATTGGATTCCATAGTTATTTCACAATTAGTATCAACATTGTAACAATTTTTAATTGTATTAATAATTAATGACACTGCACCAGTAGGCAAAATACTTGGAGTTCCGCCACCAATAAATATAGTGTCTACATTACAATCTTTATACTTAGCACTTTCTCTTTCAATCTCTTTAATCAATGCAACTAAATAATCATTAACATAGTCTAACTGATTGATAGAATAAAAGTTGCAATATTGGCATTTGCTTACACAAAATGGTATGTGAACATATAATCCTAAATTCATTAATCAATCTTTAGTATGCTCATAAATGCTTCTGACGGAATTTCGACAGAACCAATCTTACGCATACGCTTTTTACCTTTTTTCTGTTTTTCTAACAATTTTCTTTTTCTACTAATATCTCCACCATAACATTTAGCCAATACATCTTTTCTTAAAGCCTTTACAGTTTCTCTAGCAATAACCTTACTTCCTACTGCTGCTTGAATAGGTATTTCAAATAATTGTCTTGGTATAACTTCTTTAAGTTTTTCAACAATTGCTCTACCCTTATAATATGCTCTATCCTTATGAACAATCATAGACAAAGCATCACATATTTCGCCATTTAACAATATATCTACTTTAACTAAATCACTTATCTTATATCCTATAATTTCATAATCCATACTTGCATAGCCTCTTGAGCAAGATTTTAATTGGTCAAAGAAATCATATATAATCTCATTAAGTGGAATATCATATACCAATTGACATCTATTTTTATCAATATACTGCAAATCCTTATGTTCGCCACGCTTATCTTGAGCAAGTTGCATTAGATTGCCGACATATTGTGGAGGTGTAAATATATTAACTCTTGTCATTGGTTCTTCCATATAATCTATCTCTTGTGGTTTTGGAAGATCAGCTGGATTGGATACCATTACTGTTTCGCCTGTTACTGTATGTACTTTATAACATACTGATGGAGCTGTAGTAATAAGATCTAAATCAAATTCTCGTTCTAGTCTTTCTTGTATAATTTCCATATGAAGAAGACCTAAGAATCCACATCTAAATCCAAATCCTAAAGCTTGACTTATTTCTGGTTCGTATTCCAATGAAGCGTCATTTAACTTCAATTTTTCTAGTGCATCTTTTAATGCATCATAGTCTGCACCATCTACACAGAATATACCACTAAACACAACTGGTTTAACTTCTTTATATCCCGGTAATGGATTGTCAGTAGGATTGTCAGCATTGGTTATTGTATCTCCAACTTTTGTTTCGGACACATTTTTAATGCTAGCACATATATATCCTACATCACCTGCAGACAAAATATCTTGCGAAACTGGTTTTGGTTCAAAGACACCAACTTCGGTTACATCATATTCTTTTCCAGTAATATAAAATTTAACTTTATCGCCAGCTTTTACTTTTCCATCAAAAATACGGACTAAACAAACAGCACCTTTAAAGTTGTCATAATAGCTATCAAATATTAATGCTCTAAGTGGTGCGTCAGCATTGCCCTTAGGTGCAGGAACACAGTTGACAATCTGCTCTAGAACTTTATCAATATTGGTGCCTTCTTTTGCACTAACAGCTGGAGCAACTTCTGCATCAATACCAATAATATCTTCTATCTCTTTTCTAGCAAGTTCTACATCTGCACTTGGTAAGTCAATCTTATTGATAACTGGCAAAATCTCCAAATCATTGTCTATAGCAAGATATGCATTAGCCAATGTTTGAGCTTCAACACCTTGGGTTGCATCAACAATAAGTATTGCACCTTCACAAGCAGCAAGTGACCTACTAACTTCATAAGTAAAGTCGACATGTCCCGGTGTGTCTATAAGATTAAGTTCGTATTGTTCGCCATTGTAAGTATAGTTCATTTTGGTAGGTGTAAGTTTGATAGTTATACCACGCTCACGCTCTATATCCATAGAATCCAACACTTGGTCGCTAAGTTCTCTTTTGCTAAGTGTACCTGTATATTCTATAAGTCTATCAGCCAAAGTACTTTTACCGTGGTCTATATGAGCTACAATACAAAAGTTTCGTATATATTTTTGTCTATCTTGCAAAGTTGTACTCCTTAAATAAATAATCTATATAAGTATAATGTAAATATTGAAAAAAAACAAATA
This sequence comes from uncultured Clostridia bacterium, assembly GCA_934746645.1. Lineage (GTDB taxonomy): Bacteria > Bacillota > Clostridia > Christensenellales > UBA1242 > UBA6345. Next base: position 143,604 of record CAKVFE010000002.1, on the reverse strand, counting down.
TAAAATAATATTTTAATTGTCTTATAAATATATTATTATATTATTAAGTAAGTTTATAGTTGAACATTGTTATTAATAATTATCATATTAAAAAACATCATCTAGATATAAAAAAGGAATATAAATTGTAGACTAAAGGATAATAAGAAAGCGATATTTTACCCAAACACAATTATTGATTAAAAGTGAGATAATGTTATCTATAAAAGAAGTAAATCAAAGTTGATATGGTGGGAGTGGTGTTGTAATGCCACAAGGACTTGTGGCGTGCTTTGATAAAGCACATTCCAATCGAGGATTGGAATAATCACAACACCATACCCACCCAAACTATAACTTATAGCTATCAAAATAAAAGATTATACTAAGATAATTAGTCAATAATACAAATATCAAGTATTTTGTAATTACACCCAATTAATTGACAAAAACCATACAATTTTTGCTTGAAAATGACGATATTTGAATAAATTGGCACAATCAATTTGCAAATTGATAATTTTTTTGATAATATAGTCATATCAATATAACAATTTTTAAGGCATATTGCCTTTTATATAAGGATATTTATGGATATATTTGAAAGTTGGCTGATTAATGATGCCATAACAAGATTTGGGCTTGTAACAACAACTGAGCCTGAAAATTCAGTTGGAGCTATTAATAATTCAATTAATATTAAAGCACCTATTATGCTAGCAGTAGAAAGCTTAGATGATGAAAATTTAATCTGCTTTCCTTACAAAAATATAAGTAAGTTGACTGATGGCACAGGATATGTACAAACACTAAATATAAACGATATAAAAGATTTAAGACTTAAAAACACAGAATACAAAATACTTACATTAGAAGAAGCTTTAAAAGTCATTGACGGAAAAGTACCAGTACTAATATATATACTTAACGATAGCAATGTCGGCAAAATGGAAAGTAATGTATATAAAGTACTTAAAGAATACAATGGCGAATATGCTATAGTATGCTCTAACCCATATGTCTTAGAATGGTTTAAAAACAACGCTCCAGATGTATGGCGTGGTATAAAAAGTGGTAAATTCCCTGATAAGTTGTACGGAAGTTTAAAATCTAAAAGACTTACAAAACTTAAATACAACAAGATTGCAGAGCCAGACTTTATAGTATACAATGCAGAAGAACTACCTAATAAGTATGTTAAGAAATATAGTGTTTTACCTATTATTGCTTACAATGTAACCAACGAACACGATTATCTTAATGTAGTTAAGTATTGCGACAATGTAATTGTAGACGGCTTTATACCTGAAATATAATAATTGAACTCATAAGTTTAGGCTTATGAGTTTTTTATTATTAAAAACAGTAATAAATTAAAATTTTAATCAAATTAAAATTACAACTTCATTAATATTGATAAATAAAAAAACACCACTTTAGTATAAGTGGTATTTTTAATATGTATATCTAATTTTATCGCATTAATTAAATATTTTCTGCAAGGAACATATTTTTAAATTTTTCATTGTTTTCATACAAATAATCAAATGTTCCTTCATCAATAATTTTTCCTTCATCTAAGAAGAATATTTTATCAACATTTTTAATTGTAGATAATCTATGTGCAACAATAACAACCGTACTTTTACCTTTTAGGTTGTCTATACTGCGTTTGATATTTTCTTGTGCAAAGTTGTCTAAAGAACTTGTACTTTCGTCAAAAATTATAATACTAGATTTTCTTAGCATCGCTCTAGCAATAGCAAGACGCTGTTTTTGACCACCAGACAATTTAACACCACTCTCACCTACTTTTGTATCAATACCTTTCTTTAAAGTAGATACAAAGTCATCGAAAGAAGCTTCTTTTATAGCATTTTCAATTTCTTCATCTGTAGCATCTTTTTTAGCAAGCATCAAGTTTTCTTTTATTGTCATATCAAAGATGTACGGAAATTGATTAACCAATGAAATAGAATTTCGTAATGTTTCCTTGGATAGGTCGTTGATATTGATGTCATCTATCAAGACTTCTCCGCCATCAACTTCAAACATTTTACTCATAAGATTAAGTATTGTAGATTTACCACTACCAGATTTACCTACAAATGCAACAGTAGTATTGGGCTCTACTAAAAAATTTAAACCATTAAATATTGTGTTGGTATTAATAATCTTTCTTGTCTTATCTTTTTTCTTATCATACTCTTCATCTTCATCGGGCTCTTCATATTCGTTGTATGAATACTTTACATCTTTAAATTCTATTTTGCCTTTAACATCGTTAAGTTGAACATCTCCAAATCTTTCACAAACAAATTCGTTATCATTAAATAAAGCAAACATACGGTCCGTAGAAATTTTGATTTCTGAGAACTTTGATGTCAAATTGCCCAACTGCCAGATAAGTCCATATAAAGAATTATTATTGCTATACACAATCATAAATGAAGCAAATGTTATCAAACTTTTATTAATCAACACAACGCCTAAAATAAGCACCACTATAGACATTGTTTCGATAATAAAGTTTCTTGAAGACCAAAAACTCATATCCTTCATATTGGTACGATAACTTACATTTTTATAGTTATCATAGTATTTTTTGCTTACTTCGCTAAGTTTGTCTTCTAAGCCAATCGCTTTGATATCTTTTTCACTTCTTACAATTTCTGTTGTAAGACTATTGATTTTGTCAGAAGCTTTACGAGTTTTTCTCTTGTTGGTTTTATATACTCTTACTCTAATAACTTCTAGTACTAAACACAACGCAAGCACTGATATCAAAATTAGGCCGATATAGAAGTTGAGTGTAACGATATAAACCAAAATAACTAATGATGATACTACATCAGTAATCATATCTACCACATCAGCTAAATTATTAACCAATCTTTCTGGGTCATTAACTATACGCTGTACAAATGTACCTGTTTCGTGGTCAGCGTAAGTTTGAGAATTAAGTTTAAATGCTTGTTTTGCTAAATCCAAATTTAGATCAGCCATAATTTTTGAAGAGTAATTGAAGAATAACGCATTGTTAGTTACCCAACAAGCTCTCCTTAATACACTACAGCCTAAAGCAACGCACAATATAAGTATTGCTTTATAGTAGTCTTGTGTAGTTACACAATCTATTGCTTTTGCTAATGTTAATGTCAATGCAATAGACAAAACTGCACTTATAATATTTAGCACAATATACAGCGTAATCGCCCATTTATATCTTGCCAAATATTCTTTTATTGATTTATTTTTCATATAAAAAAACCTCCGTAACTCATACGAAGGCAAAGTAAAATACTTATTAAATATTATACACTAAAAAGAACCATTCGTATGGCATAAAATATTGTTATTATTTTTGTTAAAGTTAAAAGCAAATTTAATTACGCTCATGCGAACTGTCCTCCTTTATTTATTTTTTGTTTCTTAAAATTAACACTTACAAAATAAACTATTTTTATTGGCTTGTCAATACTTTTTTATAAAAAATATTAAAAAATCTAAATTTTAAGCCATTTTTTCTATATTATTATATTAATATATTTATTAATAATAAATAAAAAAACTTAAATAGTGACTCATTTAATTAATCAAAACATAGTCAACTATTTAAGTTTAATAAAATATTTATTTGTTGCGTTCTTTTTTACGAACAAGTCCTTTTTCCCTACCATTGTTGGAAGGGACATAATACACTTTATCCTTTAATTCTTTTGGCATATATTGTTGTTTTACATAGCCACCATAAGCGTGAGGATATTTGTACGAACCAGTGCTATCATTATAACCTGTTGGGTGATTTTTTAAATTGTTAGGCACTGGAGAATCAAGATATTTTAAAGCATCAGCTTTTGCCATATCTTTAGCAATAAGTACTGAGTTACTTTTCTCTGCTTCACAAATATAAATAATAGCGTGTGATAAATTTAGTTCACATTCTGGCATACCAAGTTCTTTAACAGCAGTCAAAGCACTAATAGCCATAAGTAAAGCATTGCTATCTGCCATACCAATATCTTCGCTTGCGTGTGCTATCATACGGCGAGCAATTATCTTTGGGTCACAGCCACTAAGTAGCAATTTTTGACTATAGAACAAAGCACCTTCAGTATCACTACCCCTCAAACTTTTGCAAAAAGCACTTAAAGTATCATAATAACTTGTTTCATCTAAAGTAACTGCTTTCCTTTGTATACACTCTTCAGCGACTTCTTTGTCTATCACAATAACTCCGTCCGAATTAGCAGGAGTTGTTTTGACTGCAAGTTCTAGTGCATTGTAAGCTGTTCTAACATCACCAGCTGACGCCCAAGCCAAATGTTCTTTAGCGTCATTAGTAAATTCAATTTTTAAATCGCCATAACCATTAACTTTATCACTAACTGCTCTATCTAATGCTGTGATAATGTTGTTTTTGTTTAATGGTTTAAATTCAAAAACTCTACATCTACTTACAATAGCTCTAGTCATATTGATATATGGATTTTCAGTAGTACTACCAATAAAGATAATGCTACCTTCTTCAACTGCTTGCAATACACAATCAGACTGTGCTTTATTCCATCTATGACATTCATCAAGTAATAAAAATGTACGAGTACCATAAAGTTTTAGATTGTTTCTAGCTTCATCAATAATCGCTTTTGCATCAGCTACACCACTAGATACTGCATTAAGTTTTCTAAATTGTCCTTTACAAGTATTGGCAATAATATTGGCTATTGTTGTTTTACCTGTACCCGGTGGGCCATAAAAAATACAACTACCAATAGTGCCACTTGTAATAGCTCTTACTAAAAAACTATTTTTATATATCAAATGCTCCTGACCTAAAAACTGATCCAATGTTGTAGGACGCATACGGTCAGCAAGTGGAGCAAATCTTTTTATATTTTCACTAAATAAATCTTCCATAATTATCTCCATAGTTAGTGTATCACACTAAATTGGATTTGTCGATTTTAATATGTGATTTGTCTAAAAATATAACTTTTGGATTAACATAAACAATACCATTATAAAGTACTTTTTTAGTACCTTTTTCATTGGTAATAATCATAAAATGGTTAGCATAATTAATAGTAAATTTTCTTAATAAATTATTGGAATTGTAAAACAATATTTTGTCTTCAAATACACCTATCCCATACACCTGTAAAAGCAAATAATTATAAAGTAAAATATATTGTTTTTTTGCTAAAAAATATTTAATAACAGAGATATAATTGTAGTCAATTTTTTTGTAAATATTTAGTCTATTATTTAATGGTTTAAAATCAAAATTATTAGTGTATTCATTAATTATTTTTGGTTGCAAATAACTATTAACTAAGTTATCTAAATATTTATTATTACTATCAACTTTGATATTTTTTATAGTATCAAAATTAAAAAAGTTTTCATCATTTTTAAACACAGTTTTTGTCTTACTACACTCTAATAATTTTAAACCAAACAATCGTTTTAGTTTAAGAATATTGTATCTATTGTGTTTTAACCTAAACAAATCAAAAACATTAATATTAAAAATAATTTTGTCTTTATCAATAGCCAATTGTTTATAATTAAGCATTTTAGTATTTTTACAACTATTATTATGCATAGTACTTAAATTATAATCAAATATCCTAAAATTTAGGTCATATTTAATATTTTGCATAGCATTAATTTTGAATACATTAGTTACTTTAAAATGCGATATATTGGGTACAGAATACTTATAATGTTTGATTGATTTTTTATTATAATCTTGCACACTAGATACATCATTACCTGACATATTGTATCCAACAAAACTTATATATATTTGATTATATTTTTCTTCTTGACTAATAGATAAATATTTAATATTTATAATGTTTTTATCTACTCCACTTTTAGTAATTTTTATAATATAATGTTTGGTTTTTCTATAAAAAATAATATCTTTATCTATATATGCAATAGTATAATTTTTAACTGGTTTACCATTGACATGAATAAAAAAGTTGGAAAATGAAATGCTGTTTTTTAGTATAGATATTTGACTATTTTTATTGTATATTTTTAATGTGTTTTTTAGTATAAAATTTGTCTTAAATTTTAATAATTTTTTACACTTATTTTTTATGTTTTTGATATATATTTTTTGACTAATTTTTGATTGTATATCTTCAATATTATTAGCTAGTTTATACTTTAATTTTTGTTGAAAATAATAAGTTTTAAAGTGTGCAATATTTGGGTCTAATTTAGATATTTTTATTTTATAATATTTACAATTATTTTTAATATGATTATTTTCAATTGTATCTAATTTTAATTTTAGTTTTAATAATTTTCGTTTGTAATTGGTTATATCAAATTTAGTTTTATTTTTCTCTAATTTAAAATATTTGTAACAAGAAAAAGATATTGCTATTACAAACAATGTTATTAAACTAACTTCTACAAAACATAAAATAGACATATTTAATTATGGTAAAAAAGCAAAAAAAATAAACACATAATTACTTATGTGTTTACTTAGTTAGACATTAAATAAGCCGAGTTCTGTATTAAGTGGTCATCTATCTAGACATGGTATTGCTAGCATGTTCAAGCGATGTATCAAGAAACGAAGCGAGTAACTTTTAAATGTTTCTCTTATCTTGCAGCAGGTAGTGTTTACAGCAAATGTTAGTTACCTAACAAGTTTGTGAGCTCTTACCTCACCTTTTCACCCTTACTCTTTCGAGCGGTATATTTCTGTTGCACTTTACCTTAGGTCGCCCTAGCCAGACGTTATCTGGTACCCTTACTCTATGCTGCTCGGACTTTCCTCATGAATTGCTTCATGCGACCACATAAATCTCTAACTTCAAGTATTATACTACATATCAAACATTTTTGCAATAGTTATCAAAAAATTAATGTTTTTAAGTATATTCCTTTTTATCTATGTTATCTCGCATTGTTTCTAAGGCTTTCTTTTCCAATCGACTTATATAACTTCTACTTATTTTTAGTTTGCTTGCAACTTCTCTTTGAGTAAGTGCTGGACACCCATTAAGTCCATATCTAAGACAAATAATTATATATTCTCTTTTCGTAAGATACTTTTTTAATTTAGAATTAAGTTTTTCAGACACAACCGAATTATGTACTTTCTGCTCAACATCATCACTTTCAAACATTACATCTATAACAGCAAGTTCATTATCTTCACTATCTGTACCAAGAGCGTCTTCTATAGAAATTGTGTTTTTATGTTTTTTATTAACTCTTAACAACATCAATATTTCATTTTCAATACATTTGGCTGCATAGGTTGAAAACTGAGTTCCGTGATTGAGTTGAAAAGTCTTTATTGCTTTAATAAGCCCCATACTTCCAACCGAAATAAGGTCATCTGCCTCATCAGCACCATTATATTTTTTAACTATATGTGCTACTAATCTTAGGTTATGTTCAATAAGTATTTTATACGCTTCCATATCTCCATCTTTATATTTTTGTAAATACATATTTTCTTCTTTTGAAGTAAGTGGTTTTTCAAAAGATGAATTGTTTTTTACATAAGATGAAAAAAGCATTATTTTTTGTAAAAACGCCATATAACTTTCAAAAATCATAAGCACTCCTATAAGTTAGACTAACCTATTTATATGACGCTTTTTGTCAAATTTTGCTTGTACATATCAAAAAATGGAAAATAATAATTTGAAATATTAAAATAAATTTGATATACTTACTCGTGCAAATACATTAAATATTGATTAAAGGCTTATATAATGGAAAAGATATGTTATATTTGTGGAAAAGTTAATAACATAAATAACAGTGAGTATGACAATACTGACGCTATTTTTGCTGATGACGAAGGCAATAGTTATATTAATAGTCTTTGGGATATTAAATTAGAAAAATGCGAAAATTGTGGTTTTTCATATCCAGATATAACTTATGGCAATAACAAACTAAGTCAATATGTATATGACAACGAATATATCCAAATAAGAAATAATGATGCACTTAATACCATAGAAAAGCTAACCAACATACAATATATGCAATATTTTTTATATGGTTATATATGTGAAAGACAAGGCAATCTACACAAAGCTAGTCTAACCTATTACAAAGGATTGAAAATACTTAGTCAAGCATTAAGCAAATTTAGAGATACACATATAGATATTAATAGAAAAACTACAAACGAAAGTCTTATGCCAAAATATAAATATTGCGAAATATTTTTTAGTGATATGTTTAAGGTTATGATGGATTTAGCTAAAGAAGCAACTGACCTAAACAAATATAATTTTAATTGTTGGATATTTATGGCTTTAATAGATTGTAGGTTAAAACAAAAAACTAAAGTTTATAAAATTTTGGATTATATCAACGACAATATTGAACTTACACCTACTCAAAATAAAGCAGTCCAATATATCGAACGAATTACACAATATTTAAGTTAAAAAAAAAGATAGAACAAAATCTATCTTTTTTTATATTTAAATTTGTTTTCTTAGTATGTCACCCGGTTGTAATTGTAAATCTGTTGTTAAATACAATTTTTGTTGTACACCCAAAGCGTCTACAACTTCTTGACCTTTTTCATCAGTCATTGGAGTAACCAAAATAGTCTTATTGAAAGTATCAGTTGGACTTAATACTTCTAAGGTATCTCCTACTTTAAATCTATTGCGTTGTTCGATTAGTACTTTACCATTTTCATTTTTACCAATAACAACAGCCATAAATTCGTGTGTTTGAACTGGAGAAGAAGATTCAAGACATTCTTTATCATTGCTACCATAGTAAAATCCAGTTGTATATTTACGATGGCTTGTTTTGTTAAGTTCTGCCATTAATTGGTCAGTAGAAGCACTAGTACCTAAAGAATCTATTGCACGACGATAAGCATTAACTACAGTCGCTACATAATACACGCTCTTCATACGACCTTCGATTTTTAGACTTGTTACGCCTGCGTCTTCCAATTCCTTAATATGTTGTAGCATATTTAAATCTTTACTATTAAGAATATATGTTCCACGATTGTCTTCATAAATAGGATATTCTTCGTTATCTCTGCTCTTTTCGTGAATTGTATATTCCCAACGACAAGCTTGAACACAAGCACCTTTATTGGAATCTCTACCACACATATAGTTGCTAAGTAGACATCTACCAGAATAACTAATACACATTGCTCCGTGTACAAATGCTTCTATTTCTACTTCTTTAGGGATATAATCTTTAATTTCTTTTATTTCTTTAACACTTAGTTCTCTTGCCAAAACCAATCTTGTAACGCCTAAGTCACAGAAAAATTTGGCTGAATACTTGTTGGTGATATTGGCTTGTGTACTTACATGTACAGGTAGATTAGGACAAGTTTCTCTAATAAGTTTGATAATACCGATATCTGCAACGATAACACCATCTACTTTTATACTATCCAAAAATCTAATATAATCTGCCATACCATCAAAATCTTCGTTGTGAGCAATTATATTAACTGTAATATATGCTTTTTTGCCCATTTTGTGAGCATACTCAACACTTTCTTTTAAGTTGTCATCTGTAAAATTGCCTGCGTAAGCTCTAAGTCCATATTTAGTACCAGCAAAATAGCAAGCGTCTGCACCAAAATAAAATGCTGTTTTTAATTTATCCATAGTTCCTGCAGGAGCTAATAATTCTAACATAATATACTTCCTTTTATTCTATTTATTTTCACATATTAATTGAGATACTGTTACGCCATCTCCAATATCAAGTTCTACTGAGTCAAAATCTTTATCAGTTTTTACTGCTTCAAGATATTTTCTAAGGTTGACAACAATAGTGCGTTTGCGATGAGGAATAACACCTTCCCAAAATACCATACCTTTAAAATGCACATTATCTGCAAACAATACTCCGCCATCATTAAGCATAGATTTAAGTATTGGCAAATATTTAATATATTGACCTTTAGGTCCATCTAAAAATATAAAATCAAACTTTTCATTGTTCTGACTTAATTGAACAATAGCATTGTAAGCATCATCAAATATTGGTGTAACTCTATCTTTAAGTCCTGCACTTTCAAAATGCTTAATTGCAAGTTTGTAATTATCTTCAAAGTTTTCTATGGTGGTAAGCGAGCCTTTAGTCGCATTGAGCAAAAGTGTACCCGAATACCCTATAGCTGTGCCAATCTCCAACATTTTCTTAGGTTGAAGATTGAACACGACAGAAAATAATAATTTTGCCGTGTCTTCCAAAAGTACTGGAATATGATTGTTTCTTGCATAAGACAATATCTCTTTCATCTCATTGTCTAATGTATGATTATATTTATCCATACTTTCATTATTAATTTTTATTAATTGATTAACATTATTCATAGCATCTTATTATATCAAATAAAATAAAAAAAGTGTAAGGATTAACTCACACTTTTTAAATTTATTTTGTTTCTAGAATTACAGGAATTACAAGTGGACGGCATTTAATTTCTCTAGCAAAGAAAGTTGTTAAGTTCTTTCTAATGTTAGATTTAATCAATCCCCAATCTTGTGATTTGAAATCTGTTTGACTAATTGTATTGATAACAATATTTTTAGCTTCTTCTATAACATCTAGTTCGTCACTATTTTTATAGATAAATCCTCTAGAAATAATGTCAGGTTTACTTGTAAGTGCACCAGTCATAATGCTTATAGAAATAACTACTACACATACACCTTCTTCACTAAGTTGCATTCTGTCACGCAAAATTGTACTTCCAACTTCACTAACACCAACACCATCAATAAGCAATGAACCAAATGGTACAACACCTGTCTTTTGCAATGTGTTTTTAGTAATAGTGATTTGGTCACCTAAATCAGGTATCAAAATGTTTTGTTTTGGCATACCCATAGCTTCGGCAATATTTGCGTGTGCTTTTAGATGTCTAAATTCGCCGTGAACAGGCATAAAGAATTTAGGTTTTAATAATGCGTGAATTGTTTTTAACTCTTCTTGGTTAGCGTGTCCAGATGTATGAACTTCTGCTAAAGATTCGTATATAACTTCAGCGCCTTTCTTATAAAGTAAGTTGATAACATTGTTGATAGCTTTTTCATTGCCTGGGATTGCTGATGAAGACAAAATAATAAGGTCATTGTCGCCAATTTCGATTTTGTTAAAATCTCCTTCAGCCATACGAGTCAATGCACTTCTAGCTTCACCTTGTGTACCTGTAGACAAAATACAAATTTCATTGTCAGGATATTTGTCAACTCTAGTAATATCAATTATGTTGCCTTTATTGAACTTTAAATCGCCCAACTTGCTAGCAGTTTCGCATACATTAATCATACTACGACCACTAAATGCAACTTTTCTACCATATTTTTCAGCAATATTTAATAATTGTTGTACACGATAAATATTACTTGCAAATGTAGCTACAATAATACGCTTTTGCTTGTTTTGAGAGAATATATTGTCTAGTGTTTTACCAACTTTAGCTTCACTAATACTAAATCCCGGACGCTCTGCGTTGGTAGAATCAGCTGTAAGAAGCAACACACCTTTTTTACCAAGTTCGCTAAGTCTAGCTAAATCCATAACTTCGTTGTCAATAGGTGTATAATCTAGTTTGAAATCACCAGTATGGAAATATGTTCCTGCTGGAGTTGTGATAGCAAAACCTACAGCACCACCGATTGAGTGAGTAACTTTAATAACTTCTATACTGAATACGCCAAGTTTTAATACTTGTTTTGGTTTTATAGAAATAAGTTTTGCTTTTATCTTTTTATGTTCTTTCAATTTGTTTTCTATTAATGCACAAGTAAGTCTTGTAGCATAAATAGGAACATTGACATTTTGTAGTAAATAAGGTATTGCACCAATATGGTCTTCGTGTCCGTGAGTAACAATAACACCCTTTATACGATCCTTATTTTGTACCAAATAATTGGCATCAGGTATTATTAAATCAATACCCGGCATATCTTCTGATGGGAATGTAAGTCCAGCATCTATAACAATCATATCATTGCCATATTCTACTGCCATCATATTTTTACCAATTTCGCCTACACCACCTAAAAATGATATTTTTAGTCCCGGTGCTACTTTAGAACCACTATATCTTGGAGTTCTAGTTTTTTTATACTTTTTATCTGTAGTTGGAGTTGCTTCTATATTAACATTGTTTTCAGTTGAAACAACAGTATCTTCTACAGGTTTTTTAGCAGGTACTCTACGAGGTCTTGGTCTAGATACTCTTCTAGGTCTTGACTCAGTAGGTTTTAACTCTGCATTTTCTGTTATGTTTGAGTCCATTTTTTCTCCTTTATATATTAAATTTTTTATTTTTACATTACAAAAAATATGGTTATTTCTAATTTTTTAAGTATCATTTTTACCCAATACATACAATTTTACACACAAAAAAACTTTTGGGCTAAATACCAAATATAACCAAAAAACTTATCCTAATGTAATATTCAAAACACACACTCAATGTGTTAAGTAACAAATAAATTAATAGTATTCTATACTAATTTGATTGTTTTGTAAATAGAAATTTTGTTAAATAATGTATTTTAATGAATTTATTGTGTCTGTTTCTTCCATTCGTTTTGGAGATACGACATTATCACTATCAACATAAAATCTCATACCTTGACTAGAATAGAACATAACCATATTAAATACTAAAATTGTAAATAATGATAATGGTAGTGTAATAATAGTGCTTACACCAAATGTACACAAAGCACATACTACATTGACTACAAATAAAGAAAGCATAATAAGTATAACTGTTGAATATGCACGATAAAAGTTCCTAAACACAGCTTTTACGCCAAGTTTAAGACCTTTCCAAACACCACAATCAAATGTAATGATTGCAGGTATCCAACCACTAAACAATGTTACTTTAAATCCGACTAACAACATAACTCCTACTATAAGAGCTATAGGAGCAAGCAACAACAAACCTTCTGTAGTAACCAACCAACTAACCAAATAGTACAATGTTGCAAACAACAATACATCTAAAGGTAATTGAACTATAAGTGAAGCTAATTGGTATCTAATATTAAGACCAAAACAAGAAAACAAACTTGTAGTAAAACCAATCTTAATATTGCTACTCATTGAGTTGTATAAAGCATTGGTAGTTGCAAATCTATAGAAACCATTTAAGAATGCTCTAACAATGATAACTATAAATAAGAATAGTACAATATACAACCATAAACGATTGATATTAACAGCAATTACTGTACAAAAGTTTTCAATTAATGTAACAAAGCCTGACAACAACTCATAAACATTGAAAGAATGACTAAACTCTTTAAACAAGTCCACAAACATAGTAAGTATACCCTGTTCGTGCAACAAGTTGATGATAGGAAGACTACAAGCATAAGCTAGTCCAAGTACACAAACAGATGAAAAAAGTAAGTATAAAAGAATCTTCCATACCAAATTAAAATTGGATATTATAAGTTTAAATGTGTTGCGATACATCATAATAAAAACCTTTTATCACATTAATAATAATAGCGTTTGATATTGTCATATCTATTGATACGAGCATAATCAAAATAAACTGTATATGCCATAACTGGATAATACATAAATGCAATAGTTATAGCAACAATATTGCTTACAAGTTGAAAATTGAACAAGTGACCACATACAACCAATGGTGCAATAATAACAAAAGGTAAAACTACTAAAAAGATAGTTTGCCATACTTTATTGTCCATAAGGTCGTTGGCGTCACTATAACTTGTAGGTACAGAATACCCACAAATATTTGTATCTACCATAGCAATAATAGTCACACCAAACAAATATGCCATAAATACTAGAGCCACTACTGCAAGTATAGTAAGTACTACAAACATAGCCATTGTAGGTGCACTACCCAACTTACCACATAAAATATGTACAACAAAATACATAAGTCCCAACACAACTTTAAACAAATTGTATGCTAATAAAAATATACCAACATAAGTACATACACTTAAAAAGTTGTTGTTGATAAAGTTCATTGTTGAAGAAGGGTTAAGTTTGCCACTCTTAAAATGGTTTTCGATATTGCCAACAATAGCTGAAAATATAAATACAAAAAATATTGTAGCAAGTATCCAGTTGATAATATCTACCCAATTAAGTCCAAACAAAACAGATAATATACTGCCAAAGTTGTTGACAACCAAATTTTTGTAATCAACCATAAAATTAAGCACAGAAAAAGGTTGTAATAGTCCACCTATAAAAAATGATGGCAATAATACAAATCCAAAAACAAATATAAAGTTTTTTCCTAAATATTTTATTGTTTCGCTTAAATTTTTCATACTATACCCTATTATTTACTTTTAACATAGTATCTACACCTAATAGTATATATTAAAAATAATATATTTACAAATTATTTAAGTGCTTTTAAACTTGGTATCAATAATATTTATGATATAAATTAATTATATGGCACATATATAACTCAAGAAAAGCAACAAAACAGATATATTCAAAACACAAAAAAAATAAAATTGTAACACAAAAAAAATGCGAGCATACCAACCCGCATTTTTTTATTAATCTCTTTTATATTTATATATAATACTTTTTACTTTAAATTTAACGCTATTTTTTAGCAATATTTTTTTATTTTAAATTTTATAAAGTCATTAAAATCATAATATTTATTAAATTAGAATTTGAAATATGTCTAATTATAATTTCATAATATCATTCTAACTTTGATAATCTTTTATACTCTATTATTTTTACAATATTAAATTATTTTAAGTTGTCTTGAGTATTATTTTCTTTAATATTATTTACATCTTTATGGTCTATAAAATCAATATTTTTGTCTAATACATCACACTTATTTGTGTATACATCATCACCTTTTCCACAATTAGCATTGTCTACACAATCGGCATTGATTGTATTATTGTCTTCCGACTTATTATCTTGACTATCTGATTGAGTGTCAGACGGCAATTTGATTTTGTATTGGTCTGACGGTATCAAAACACCAACCACAACCAATATACCACATATTGATGTAACTATCTGATTGACTGCTTCTACATCAAAAGTTATCCCAAACGACTCTAAAATTATTTTTACAACAAGTGCTACTGCACCACTTAAACTAATCCAAAACCCCGTTGTCTTTCTTTTCATTGGTATTGTCCTTCTTTTTATTTTTGTCTTTTGCCAAACTATCTTGAATAAACATATTTACGCTATCTTCAAGTTTGTTGATATCGTCTTTAACATCACACATATTTTCTGTTAAAGCTGTAACATTTTCATCAATCTTATTGACCTTATTTAAAGTTTTGTTAAGTTCAAATATTGTTTGCTGATATTTTTGTTCTCTAGTTCGGGAATCTTTAAGTTGGTATATAAGCAAGGCTAAAAACAACACTGCCCACAATCCATTGTTGAGTGCCAAATTAAATATTTCTTCCCACATTATTTGAACTCTTCATAGATTTTTTCGTAGTTAGAACCCAAACGGCGTTTGAAATCTTCATCTTCTAGTACAGACTTAATTTCGTCAGCACTCAATGTGTTTAGATAATATTTTACAGTGTTGTATATCTCATCGTTTTTAGCTTTTTCTACAATCTTAGAGCCATACTTGCCATACAAGTCAACTTGTTTGGTAGCGTCTTCTCTATTGGATTTAGCCAACTCATTTTTTAGTTCGTCAATCTTTTTATTATACTCTGCTTCTTTTAAAGCAATTTCATTGTTGTACTTAATAACTTCACTTTCTTTTTTATTTAACTCTTCATTGAGTGAATTTATTTTTTCTTGGACTTTAACAGCATAACTTATATTAAAATTATTAAGTGCATTTTCTTTTTGTGAAGCCAAAGCATTAATTTCAAAATTGATAGCATTGATATCATTAGAAAGTTCTTCATCTAGCTTTTTATAATCATTGATTTTTTCACTATCAAAAGCATCTAATTGATTGATAATAATACTACTTCTACTAAGTCCTCTTTTTAATGCTTGTGACTCAGCATTGTTCTTAGCTTCTGTATAATAATCGTTAAGTTTTTGTTTTGAATTTTCGGTATTTTCAATTAAGTCTTTTTTATTAGAATACAACTCATCATTTTTCAATTTGTATTCGTCATTGATATTACTGATGCTACTATCTTTGTAGTCTTTTAAAGAATCTTCACTAGACTTTTTTATATCTTCTTCACTAGGTCTTGTATATTCCATTCTGTCAAGTTGTATCTTGTCTGGAACCGAATTTTCATTGGTACCATTATACTTATTGGATATACTATCAATCTTTGAATTTATCTCATCAACCTTACTTTTATTCTTTTTTGCTTTTACAATATTTTCTACATCTTTAGTAACATTATCAGGTACTTTATAGCTACTCATTAGTATCCCTCCTAAGACTAATTTTTTATAATTGAATTGTTTAATTTTTGCATATATTTTTTTATTGATTATCTTCATTATTTACTACTTCCAAACTATGTTTAATGACCGAATTGCCATACCCTAAAATAAGATTATTGTCGTCAATAATACATACGCTATCAACATTGTAAAATTTAAAAATATCATTATATGTGATTAAGTTGTTAGTAGTATTAATACTACAATCAATCACTTTTAAATAATCATTAATTATTGCAATTATATAGTTGTTTGAAGTTATTTTTTTAATATTTTTAACTATTCCTTTTTCTATACCAATAATATTATTTATGCTAGCAATTAAGCCATTATTGGGATAATTGAATAGTACTATGTAATTGTTGTAATTATTGTCTGTTAATACAAAATATGTATTATCATCTACTAAGTTATCAATACACTTAATATCAACTATATTATTAATACCCTTTATAGATATATTGAGATGTGTATTAATCTCATTAAGACTACTATCGTATAGTCTTATATTTAATGTTCCGTGCTTAATATAAGCAATAGCAAATGCAGTATTTAAGTAGTCACATTTAAACATAACTCCTTTTGAAAATTGGAGATTATCAATAGTATTTAATGCACCACCCTTAATACAAATATTGTCACCATTTTGGTACATTATTTTTAACTCATCTATATATTCAATATCCAACAATTTACCACTATAAGTAGTACAAATATTGTTGTTATAATTGTCTATAGCATCGTTAGCAGTAGTCCCTGTATACAATGAAAATGTATTGTCATTGACACTAGCTATTACTGACATATTGGTAAAAGAATATAGATTGATAACACTATCATCTTTATATTCAAAATTGCCGACTATTTTTATAGTGATACTAGTATCTGATTGGCAATCAACAACAAATTTTAGTTTTGACAATTTTAATATTTTTAAATGAAATATATCATTAGTAATATTGTTTTTTGCCATACACAATTGTTCGTCATTATAGATTTTTAAATCAATGTTTTTATCACAACTTATTTCAAAAAATACATCGTTATTAGCATTTAAAGTTATATAAAAATCATTGTTATTTCCACTTACATTGTAATGCAATATTTTACTATTAAAACAATACTCTACTCTCTTATTTTGTTGAAGTGAGTTGAGTCTATCATAAGCAACTTTACCAAAATTAATCATACTAATCCCATAATAACTGTTGGTGTAGATATTTTTGCATTATCACTATTTGACTCAAAATCAATAGCAATATGTTTACCTTTTACTAGTGTCCTTAGATGTACTACACCATCTTTTGGATTTAAAGTATATGACTTACTCAATTTTTCTGTTCTAATAGTAATGGTTACTGCATTGTCTGATTTTAGGTAGATATCCTTAATAATTTTGTATTTTTCAGGATACCCAAAATCACTAAATGGAGATTGCCAGCATTTAGGCAAAACACTTGTAAATACTTTACCAAAATTGCCAAGTTCTCCTATTTTATAATTTGTGCCGTCATAATAACAAACAATCACTTTATTAACTTTATCATCAAATACTGCATTTAAGTTGCGAATATCAACTCCACGCATAATATTAAGATTTTTTGTTTCTAAATCAAGTTCTAATAAAGCATTATTAACATAGTTGGTATTGTTTTCACACATAATTTTTTTATCATCGTTAAAGTTAAGATTACAAGCCAAATAATACTTGCCATTGCAATAACAACTTTGGCACATTATGTTTTGTGTACCTAAAAATAATTTATCAATATTTAGATTAATTTTTGTCGTATTATACCCATCAAATGCATACAAACCATTGGCTGTCAACATAATTATTTTGTCGCCACATTCACATACGCTACCACCATAAATTTTGCCACTAGACACAAATAGTTGAGCAACATTAAATTCGGATTGATTGACATAAGCAGTAATACGAGAAATGCCATATTCTCTAAACACATACACATAATCATTAAAACTCAATACTCTATTAACAATGCCTCTATTATCATTAAATTTAATAAATCCAGCTTCTTCAAGGCTTACATTCCAGTTAGTTGGGTCTAGGTCATCTGAAAACCATATTTCATTACGGTCATCATCAACAGTAGCAAATAGTCTTTCATAATGAAGACACATATTTTTTATTTTTGGTGCATTGTCTATCTTTACAGCACCTGTTGTTTTTGTATAATCCCATACCCACATACCACTTGGTGAACATATCAAAATGCTATCTTCACCATTAAGATTGTAGTTGATTATAGTTGGTATATGATTTAAATTGATATTGTTGATTTTTCTTATATAATCTTGACTATTACAAATATCTAAACTATAAAAATCGCCATCAGTTGTTTGGAATATAAGTTGATTGTAATAATAAAAATCTGTAAAACTTGTACTTCTAGCTGTGTTTTCTCTCCTATATAACCAAGTTGCTTTAATACTATAATTGCTTAAATCTATTGTTCTTGTGGACTTATCTGTATCTGATAATGTATTAGGAAAATGTATATCGGATATACCAAGCCCAGTAGTAAGTGCACCACTTAAAAAACTAAAATTGTATGTATTGGTACTATAATTGATAGGCAAAATATGTTCGTCATAGTCAACATTGATACCATTTAAAAAATTGACATAATTGACTTTTTTATATTGGACTGTTTTACCTTTTAATAATTGTTTTGGAACCATTAAATCCACAACCTTTCTTTTACTTTAATTTCTCTTTTTGGTCTAATAACACTATTTAAAGAATTTTTAAATCTATTATCCCAAATAGTTGCATCATCATAGTTGCCATTAATAAAATGATATTCTGCCACTACCCCATACGCAATAACTCTTTCATTGATACGATAGTTGTAAAAGTCAATATTGGACGAAACGCTTGTAGCAACACTAGGTGAAGAAGCATAACAAATATCCAAAGTGCCAGCTTGTGTTTTTAAATATGTTGGATAACACTGATAACTTACATCAATATCATTAATTTTTACACTCAAAATATCAACAATAGGAGTTGTACTAATAGTTGAATAACTAACCATTCCAGTTGATGTTGATATTGTTTTTGTTTGTTTGATTGGATAGTACTCACTTGCTATCTGATTACAAACCAAATTGGTTGCATTAATCAACAAGTTGATAAGTTCGGTTTGTTCGGAAGTTGGATCAGAAGTACCACCAAAAGGTTTTGTATCAAGAAGTTCGTTAATATTAAGAAAAGTAATTACATTTTTTAATATATTTTTTACTAGCATATTACCTCCTTTTAACACCATTTGTTAAGATACGCTTTACCATCAAAGCTACCTTTTGCATTGGCATAATTATATATTTCGTTTAATTGATATGTTGTTTTATCCAACAAGTTTTGTTTGTTGCGTTGGTTTATTTTTGCATTATTAACTTCAATATCATTAAGACATTTTTCAACATCTTGGGATTTTCGTACCAATTCTATTGTTCTACAATCCAAATTTTTGTATGGAACCACAAGACATAAAGAATCTTTATATTTTTTATTATGAATTTCGTATCTATTAAGTTTAGTGTCATACACAATATAATAATTGTTGTCTAATTGTTTTATACGACTGGATATATTGAATACATCGTGTGTTATTATTTGTTTCATAGTTCTCCAATAATATGTTTAAAAAAAGTATAAGGTGTGTGTACAATCACACACCTTACCCTTTTACATAGTTGTTATTAAATATAAATAATCAATAAATTTTTAATAACTAAGCTTCTGTAATACCAGTAAGCATAGCTTGTCCATTTGGTTTGTCACAGATAAGGTCTGCATACTTAACCAATGTTGCAGTATAAGTTGGTTTACCAACATTTTGTCTAAGTATTCTACCTTCATCACCTTCTAACCATTGCCAATCACATAATTGATGTAAAGTAAATTCTTTAGTGTTAAGCAAGTACATTGTACCTGATTTAATAAATCTATCAGATACTAGTGGAATACCACTATATGACAATGCTTTATAACCACCATTAAGTTCCATAACATCAACATTACGCTTATAAGTGTTAAGATGATTTTGATAAGCACGCTTTACACCACTAGAGCAAGTAATAAAGTCTACTTGAGAACCTGTAACTTCTTCTAGGTTGTCAATAGCTTTTTGAATTGCTGTTTCGGTTATAGTACCTACAGATGAAGCTGTATATGGATTCATCCAAGGATTGTTGGTCTTGTTGACTCCATACAATGAAGTTGCACTAGAATCAAATATTTTACCCAAACCAGTAATTTCTAAGTTGTAAGATCCTTGAACAACAATCTTGTTGTCATCAGAGTCTAATGCTGTAGTAAATGATTTATCAAAATAAATTGTTTTGTTGGTTCTATCAACTTTAGTAATTTTTACAGTACGACCACCTGCTAAATAGTCAGCGTCATCAACACTATAAATACTTACAATCATACCTTCCATAAAGTTGCGAGTATCATCAACTGTAATATAGTTTTTAGTTGCAGTATGGGTATAAGAATCAACAAGCACACCACTACCATCACCATACAACATACGACTTAAGTTAAAGTTGCTTGCTTTGATAAGTCCTTCCATTTCTGCATTTAATAAATTTACAAATGCTCCTGCATTGTTTTCGCTACTTCTGATAGCTTTGTCTGATATTTCGATTGTACCGTATAAGTTTTTTAAAGTACTTACAAATTGTACATAGTTGTTGCCGTTGGCTGTAGGAAGACTACCATCTTCTGTACCTGCACCAATACCACCATTGATACCAAAAGGTGCCAATTTTCTAATTTCTTTACCCCATACATCTGCTGTACTTTGTTTGATTTTTGCAAGTAATGGGTTGCTGTTAATATTAAGTTGGTCTGATACCACTCCTAAATAAACAGTCTTTAAAGCATTTTCTGCTGTGCTAAGTGTAACCATATTATTCTCCTATTTTTTAAATAATTTTTCTGCCAACATCTTAGCCTCGCTCAAACTTGTCGGCCTATTGAAAGGCGTAAGACCAACACTCCCTGTGCGAGTGCTATTGATAAGTTGTGGCGATTTGTTTTGCTTAATAACATCTAAATAATCATTAATAATTTTTTGTTTAATTTTTTCGTTATTAATAATATATTTATCTATAAAATTGGGGTCAGAAGCGAGCTCTGATTCTGACTTATATTTGCTAGCTTTAACTCTGTCAAATGCTAACTCAAGGGAGTTAGGCATACTTGCCAAAACTTTATCCTTAGTCAATATCTCCATAATTTCGCTAGCATAGTTTTGAGCAGTAGAATTGTTAGCTAAAAATTGTTTAACATATTCGTCCCACTCTGGTTTTTCGTAAAAGGGTTGTAAATTATTATGTTCGGACTTCAATCTACAATTATCCTTTTCAACTTCACTAAGTCGTTGACACTTCCTAGTAAATTCGGACTGCAAGTTTACATACGCCTCTTGTAAAGATTGCACATCTTTAAATTTTTCTAAAGAGCCTAAAGCAGAATCGGAAGCACAATCACAAAACTTTTCATACGAAACATTGCTTGATTCTTCGGCTTTTGGTTGTTCTTTATCCATTGTCATTCTCCTTTTCATTAGTTATTTGTCTAAATTGTTTATGCTGTCTTATATGTTCCAACATTAGTTTTTCAATGTTTGGATTACGCTTTGACGCTTTTTCAAATTCGTCTGACAACATAAAGCAAGTATGTTCATTGATATGTAAATCGTGATTATCAATTTCTCGTGGCATATCAATATTGTGAGTATCCAATAATTGCAAATTTTCTTTATCTGCTCTTTTAATTTGCAATGTTTTTATATCTTGTGTATTTTCCCAAATACCAAGACCCAATTGTTCCAATAATTTATATCTAACAGAATTGTTGAGTTTACCATTCTCATCGTGCAACAATCCAGAATTAAATATCTCAAATATCATATTTCTTTTTTGTGCCAAACTTTCGTTAAGTTCGTTTTCAGTTTCAAACACTACATCATCAGAATTGATATCTGATTTATTCCAATAAAACATTTCTATATTGCCATTATTAGAAATAAGTTTAGAACTTGTTTTACCGTTGATAAATTGCTTATACAATCTTAAGATATGTTTACTAATCTCTTTGACTGCTTGTCTTATTTCTTCTGCACTACTTATAAGTCTTGCTTCATCTTGCTCAATAAGAAGTTCTAACGCAACACCACTTACATTGCTAGTAAGACTAGAATTTCTAAGTAAATCACTTACACCACTAACAGTCAAAAACTCATTAAGTAGTCTATCTTCTTCATAAGCAAAATCTGATGGAACACTACCTGAGCTTAATAGTTTTGGTATAGGAGAACCTTGTCTATATATCAAAACTTTACCCGGTGCCATACCTTCTTCTTCTAAGTTGTCGGTATCAACAGAACCATCTTCTACAGCCATAACTCCCATACTTATACGATTGAGAAATTCGTGTTTTCTATTTTTGATTGCGTTGTAACTTCTTTGTATTGGTATACATCTTTCAACTACGCTACCACCCCATAAACAGTTGGGATTTTGGATAGAACATTGTGAAATAAATGGAAATCCTCTTTTATTTTCAGATTTATTAATATATGGCAATTCGCCAATATATACCACTTTTTTGTCAGCAACTATAATAAGTCTGCCATTAGGATAGTCTATAGTAGGCATTTCGTATTTTTCAATAACCAGTGCCGAATTGTGTTTAACGGTCTTACCTGCTTTATTTACTTTGCCATAATATCCTAGTCCACCAGCTAGGTTGACACTATCTAGTGTAAAGACATCTAAGTCTTTTCCTTCTACATCTATACCCCACATATCTTTAATAGTATCAACATTGTATACTCTCGCCTGCATAATACTTTTACAATCATCAATATTTGAATATGTTGAGCTATCTGGAAATATCTCAAAAGGACTAACCACATCTATCTGGACATCTCCTTCGTGAATACTATTGCCTTCATTGTCAATACCTAATGTTGTACCCAAATTATTGTTCCAAGTTACTTTATAAAACACAGTACCACACAACTCACTCCATACAGTAGCCTCACTAATAATACGACTAAGGTTAAGTTTGTAACTGGTTGCTTTCAAAATATTTTTACTTACTTTTGCACAATTGATATCTTGGTCACTATCGCTAAAAGGTACTACTGTCATAGTAGGTCTTACTTTAGCTAGTTTTGACAATCTTTGTTCTAGTATTGGTGCAATATGATTGTACACTTCTCTTTCTTGCCAAAAGAATTGTTTTTCAAAATCCACAACTTCATTGTTGTTATTGATAGCACAATATTGGTTGCCAATAAAGAAATTAATGTTGAGTTGCCAATTGGCTTCATAGCGTTTGCGTTCTTGTTGTCTATTTTTAAAATCTTCAATTATTGACTCTGCAAGTTCTTCCAACTCTTTATTTATGTTGTCCATCTAGTCCTCCTTTTTGATATACACTTTTTATACTTTTAGGAGTAAGAACTTTGCTAAATTGTTTATGTAATTCTTTAAGACAAGTAGTACACACATTAAAATTGTATCTACTATTTTCACTATTTTCTATACAATAATCAGCTATGTTTTTACACCCTGCCATATCGCATTTGATTTTTACATTAGTCTTTTTTATTTCCATTATCTAGCTCCTTTAACAATTTAATAATTTTTTCTTTTTCCAATTCAAGTTCGGCATCAGTCAAACTTTGAATATCAACTTGTTTTTCGTTAAGCAAAATATTGATTGCTGATAAATCTGGTGGATAATATTTTGTAGATACTTTTTTCTTTAAAAGTTTTTCTTCGCCTTCTTCCATACCATATTCCATAACACTTTCTTTTACAGTATATCCTGTAGCTTTTTTGATAAGTGCTTCTTTTAATTGGTCATCTAGTTGCATATCTACCACATTTCAACTTTTTTATAAGTCTATCCTTATCTTTTTGAACCAATGTTTTTTCAACTTTTTTTATTGGTATATCTGGGCGATTTTGAATATAGTATCTGAGTTCGTCCAATGAGTGGTCGTCCTTTTTTACAGGAACATCATTATCCGACCAAAAGTATCCTTTTATTTCTCTTATCATATTTGGACAATTTTTAAATATAAACAATCTTGGTTGACCTTCTGCATTTTTTAAATAACTCTTTACTCTCTGTATACCCGAAAACAAATCTTTATTGACTTTTGTATTAACTGATATACCTAAATCATAAAATAATTCGGCAACACTCTTTGTACCATTTAAAGTTCGTTGATTGGCTGCACTATCAATAAGAGCATTGTACTTACCACTAGAATTTTGTTTCCAATTAAGCATTTTGCACTTTTCAATTATTTTTTTACTATGATATTGAATATCTCTTTTTGCTTCATAATGCTCTGCAACAACATAAACATTGCCGTCATAATCGCAAGCATACCAATGACAACTTAATGGATTGTTTAGACCTGGGTCAATACTCATAGTATCTTGCCATTCTAGTGGTACTTCAAACGGATCAATAACATGGATATTTTCATCAAACTCGTTATAGACCATACCACCAAATGATGAAAATCTACCATATTTTCTAGAATTAAGTTCATCGTTATTTAGTGTAGAACTTATAGATTCTATCTCTTTTTTATTAAGATATGGGTTATCTTCCCACGACATAAATTCACACCAAACTTCTTTATCTTTGTGTTCGTTGAGATATATTTCGTTATATACCCAAGTTAGTCCTTTAAGTGGTGTCATAGTTCCAAAAATTTGACCACATCTATCAATAACACGCATTTTACATTCAAGATAAATATCATAAGGTGGTTCTTCATCAAACCACACAAAATCCAAACTCGTACCTTGAAATTTTTCTCTACCCTGATCACAACTTTTAAATCCAATTTTGCTTGTTCCACCCATAGCATTTTTAACTATGATTGTATCAATAATCCCCAAATACGGTGCTTCCTTTTTACCTTGTGACATAACAATATCAACTATTAAATCTGGATTGAGATAGTACAAAATTTTGCTTTGAGCTACATCACGCTGTACTTGACTAGACAAACTTACTACCCAACAACTAATATTTTTCTTATTAGTTTTGTACGGATGTGTTCCGGTTGCAAGCCAAACTGTTTCGACAGCACCACATTCTGTTTTACCACTTCTATTACCACCAAACACCCATCTATTTTTAAATTGCGATTTATGAAATTCCATTTGTTTTTTATGCACAACTTTACCTGTGTTGTACCTAGATAGTTTGTCATTATTACTTCTTCTAATAATTTCTTTGGAGATAATATCAAGTCGTTTTATTAAATTCAATTTTAATTGTTTATCTTTCATATTCCCCCTTTTTATGATAATTTTAGATTTGGTAATTTTTATTAAATAAGTTAAATTTGGTTTATAATAATAGTATGAAAACTAGAAAAGGTATTTTAAGTTTAATATTGATAGTTATAAGTGTTTTTGCTATATTAAACACAAACTATAATGTCGCAATATATGCCAAACCACCTATGTATGCCCAAATAAAAAACTCAAACACTTATCTATACAAAAGTGCTGAGTCTAATCAAAATAAATGGTGTTTGATTGAAAAAAGTTATTTTGTTAAACTTATATCCAACTATAACAATGATTATTATAAAGCCGAATATAATGGTTTAACTGGATTTGTGCTAAAGGCTGATATTCAATTAATCAACGAAACTCCTTCAGTGCCTTACCCTATAGCAACATTTAACACTCCTAATAATTGCTATTTAAGAAAATCTCCAAAAGTAAAAGATGTCATAGATAATACAATCTGCGTTATACCAGCAGGAAGTAAAAAACTAAAATACATCGGTAAAATAATTGGTGAAGAAGCTGTAGACTTTAAAGGAAGTATATGGTATCTAACCGAATATGAAGATAATATTGGATATGTATATTCTGGATACACAAGCAATGTATCAATAATAAGCGAAAATATAGAACAAGTATCTATATACACTGGCAATACTTTTGAAAAAGTAAACCCATTAACCAATATTGATTGTGTAGTAATAATAATACTTACACTACTTCCTACATTATTGATACTATATATGTTGTACAAGCCTAAAAAGTCTAAAAAATTGAAGACGGTACGAAAACCAACTAGCGTTACTGATATGTATGACGAAAATCTTTAATAAAAACAAGAAAAACTATGATTAATATTACAACCAAAATCGTCCAATACTGACCTAATAAGTTGATATTGGCTTTTTGTTTTCTTGTCACTTACAAGTTTTGACGCTGTAGAATTGATAATTTGATAATATGTATTTTTTATCCAGTTTTCGTTGTGCAAATATTTTTCCAATTTATCTGCATCATACCCCATTTCTGCTAATTTGTTAGAAAATCTAGCAATGGCAATTTCTTTTCTTCTAAAAAATGTACGCTGATTGATATTGAGAAGTTTAATAATCTTTTTATATTCAACCCCATCGACATAGCATAAAGTTAGTATTTTTAGGTCTTTCATATTTAAATCAGCTAAAATGTCTTCTACAATAACTTTAAGATTGATTATTTTTATTTTTCTTTCAGTTAGTTCTAGTATCTTATTTGAGTCAACTATAGTCGAATCATATATTGTATGCCTAAAAGCCGAATTGATACCTATGCGTCTAACAAGATTGTCTATCGAATTAGCCATTACTCCAAAATGTCTATACAGTGATAAAAGTGTTTTGCCCCATAATTCATTCTCTATATTTCTTTTCATTTTGTCCCCCTTTGCTTAACAACTTTATTTTATATTAGCAATTTTTGTAAAGTCAAAATTATGTGTCACATTTTTGTAAAAATATGTTTAATTTTGTGCAAAAATGTATTTTCTTGGCGAATTTTGTAATTTTATCGAACATCTGTTCTATAATAACACCTTTAATATGACAACTGTTTGTCAGTAATTGAAAATAATGTAAATTTTTTATTAACAACCGAAAACAAAAATTATATTTAGTTTTGAATATCCAATCGCATTAATTTATTGTTATTTAATATATTATTTGATATACTAATAAATAGATTATTATAGGATGAAAAACTTATGAAAAAACTATTGTTAGGCACAATGTTATTGTTGTCTGCTACACTTACTACCACAAATGTAAAGAATGTTTTGGCTGAAAGTACAGACGCAGTAACTACTGAAGTTATCAATTTTGTAGACAATCAACATCAGATTAATATGGGTACTTTTCAAAAATTTGCTGTAACTAAAAATTCGGCATATTACCTAAATGATGATGGTTTAAATATTGTTGATTTTAATAACAATCTTTCTCAAACATTAAGATTTAGCAATGTAACAGATATAAAGCAAACAGATAATTATGTTGTTATATTAGCAAACAATAGATTGAAAGTATTAAAAAACAACAATGCCATTGACATTGCTGAGTTAAGTATTGATGAAGTAACTGCTTATAATGTTTTTGAATCCAACCAATCATTGTTTGTATCTTACGCAAAAGAAGACAATAGTGTACAAGTTGTAGAAATCAGAAATGAGCAAATTGTTGATAGACATACTTTAAAGCAATCTTCTGACGCAATAATAAGTATTTGTCTTAATCAAAATTATACTTATGTACTTACTCAAAATGGTAGTACATACAATATGACTAAATACAACAACTCTACTACTACCCCAACCACTCTATCTTTTACTTATCTTAATGTAAGCAATATGGAGATGTTGGAGTCCAACAACAATCAATATTTAGTTGTTACTGCAAAGAACAATAACTCTGTAGTAGTGTTAAAAGAAAATGAAGGTTCTTTCGAAACAATAGCTGAAAAAGATATATTTGCTATCATCAACACATCTTTTAAACTTGGCAAAATATCTAGCATAGCAGATGTAAAAACATTTAATGGTTGTATATATATTGGTGACAGCCTTAACAAAAATATTCAATCGTTTGAACTATCTGGAGATAAACTAGTAGCAAAATCAGTTGTAGTCGCTAGAAATAGTTTTGAAAAAGGATATTTTAACAATGCACACGATTTTTATTATGTAGATGACAACAACATATACATATCTGATACAGACAACAATCGTATTCAAATGTACAATGACGAAGTAACAATACTTGATAAAGTTGGAGATATCAATTTAAATAAACCAAAACTAATCACAACTAATGATAATATTAGTTTTTGGTTATATACAAGCAATAAAATTATTAAATTGTACAATGACAATATTACCGAATATGTAACTTCTTCAATCACAGATATGAAAATATCTAAAGAAAACAACTTGTATTATTTAGATTTAGTTGAAGATAGTCTAAAGGTTATCAACAATGGAGAATATACTCCAAGAGTTATTGTAAATGACCTTAACTTAAACAATGATTCAAAGTTATTGTTATTAAATGATGATACAATAGCAGTATCTACAAACAAAGTTATTACTATATTTGATATTAATGATGGTTCTGTAGTTGCTGGTATTACTCTTGATGACAACATCAAAAGCATAGACAAAGATTTTTACAACAATATTTATACTTTAACCACACACAATATTGTAAAAATAGATAATATCAATCACACATTGACACCTACTATCCCACTTACTTATGAAGCTTCAAAGCTTAATTATTTACAAATAAATAAAGTTAGTGGCGATATAATATGTTATGACAACTATAACAATAGACTATTAAAAATACATAGCAATTATGTAAAAAAAGTAGAAGATTATCAACACATTGTAGATACTTCAAATTATGCTCCAAAGCAAACAATAATACAAAGTGGTAAGCTAAACACTAATACATACATAACTGCATATCCATATAACACTGATATAATAAGATTGTTAAACACAGATACTAAAGTATTTATTTTGGGTGAAGTAGATAATAGTTATTATGTTATGTACAACTACAATAATATTGTTAATTATGGATACATTACTAAATCAAACATAAACATAATAGACAACAATATTAACGAACCTAAACAAATGTTAGTCATAAACAAAAACATTAAGCTATATAAACTTCCAACCATACTAAAAGATGTCAACGATATCAACTTTGCTTATACTACAGTTCAACTTAACACAACACTTAATGTAGTTAATGATACACTAATAAGTATAGACAACTCACAATATTTTGCAGTTAAAACAGAAGACAACACTATACTTTATGTTAATGCAAGTGATGTAACTAGTGACTTATCAAGTGATATATCTCCACTACCTGACACCAATGCAGTAATCATAAACAACCAAAGTGATAAAGTAAAATTGTATACTGAAGCAGATGATAGTTCTTATATTTTATTAGAACTTGACGCTGGTCAAAAGTTGTGTGTTAAAGAATATAATGCTAAAGAGAAATACACTTATGTAAGTGTTATTACAAAAAATAAAACTGTTATTTCTGGATATGTTGAAACAAAATATATAAAACTAACAAGCAACAATCCATTTATGGTAAGTGCATATATACTACTTGGAGTAAGTATTATTATCATAATCACTTCTGTAGTTGTATACATAAGTTTAAACAAAAAAGATGTAATCGAATAATTACATCTTTTTTTTATTTTATTATCTATGTTTATAATTTTAATAATTTAATAATATATAAATTAAATCAACAAAAATTTAAATAATTGCATAGCATTAAAAAGTACTGATATATTGGGCAAAATTGTTAATTTGCATAGTAGTTATTAACATAATCATAAGCAGTATTTTCTGGTTCTGATTCGCTAATAAGTATCTTGCTTAAAGATATTTCGTATGCAACTTTTTCTACCAATTCTTCTCCAATTTTCTTTTGGTATACTCTACTTTGAATACGACCAATCATACTAAGTTTATCTCCAACATTTAAGTTGCTTACAAACTTAGCATTCCTACCCCACGCTATACAAGGAAGATAGTCACTCTTATTATAACTACGATTAACAGCAATAAGCACATCACATATTTCACGCTTAAATGGTGTTGTACGATAGATAGGTTCTTTACATATAAAACCAGTAAGTTCTATTTGGTTAGGATTAACACTTTCATCATAAGGAACAAGTTCTCTTATAAATACTGTTAGCATTAATTTGCTTTTGTCTTCTACAACTTTATTGTAACTTCTAAATTGTCCAATGCCTGCTATTAGACTTCCCTTTTTTATATTTTCATTTTTAATAAGTCTTTCACTTATTGTGATAGGTATAATATCGTTAGAGTTACTTAAACGCTTAACTTGAAGTTGAAATTCGTAAAATCCTTCGCCAAATATTTCGTAACTAAATTTTGGTTCTTCTAGTACCTCTCCTGCAATATATACTTTATTGTTGTTCATCTGTTCAAAGTTCATATTATCCTCCATTTATTTTTGTCTTTGAATACCTAAATTGTCTACATAATAATTATCTTTCATTATAAGGTCACCAACACTTCCTACATTGTATCCCATATTGTTGAGTCTATCCAATACTAAAGGTAGTGCATCTAATATATGATCCGAATTGTTGTGACACAATATAATACTTCCATTTTTAACTTTATTGACTACTCTATTGCATATTTCTACTCCACTCAATCCTTTCCAATCCAATGTATCTACATCCCATTGAATTGTTGTTAAATCAAGTTGTTCGGCAACAGAAATGACATTGTTGTTGTAACTACCATAAGGCGCTCTAAATAGTTGGACATCTTCTCCTGTAATGTCTTTAATAAGTTTCATAGAAGTAGTAAGTTCAAGTTTCATATCATTGTTGCTAAGTTTAACAAAGTCAGGATGAGTGTTGCTGTGAGTACCAATCTCAACACCTTGTTGGTGTATAGCTTTTACCATATCAGGATAATCTTCAACCCAAAAGCCAACTAAAAAGAATGTCGCATTGGCATTGTACTCTTTTAATATCTCTAATATCTTTAAAGTTTTATCAGCTCCCCACGCTGAATCAAATGTTATAGCCACTTGTTTTTTATCTGTATCAACCGAATATATAGGAACTTTTCTTGGCGAATATCCAAAAAAGACATTTGCACTAGACCCCATACCAAAATTGATAGCCAATAAAATCATAGAAAGTATAACTACTATTGCGTATTTTATGGATTTAGATTTGATAACTAAAAATCGCATATTTAACACTCCTTAATGATATAACATTTTCAATATTTTTATAATTTAATTACAATTACAATAATGCCAAATAATGACGAATTTAAGCTTTTTTGTAATTATCTTGTATAGTACAAAATATATGTAACAATATATTGTATTTTTCATATCAATAATTTATGACAACAAAAAAACACCTAACTAAATTAGGTGTTTTTATTAATTAATTATTTTTATGCTTCAACTATAAAAGGTACAACTTTTACTGTTTCGGCACCATTTTTATCTGCGACTACAGACTTACCACTTCCAAGTCTATTTTCTAGGCTTAGTTTTTTACTTTCAATATAATTTAAAGAACCATCTTTTAATATAGCTACAAAGTTTTTACATTTGTTAAGGTCGCTTACACCAATCAATTTGATATCAAGTTTTTTACCATTGATAACCTTAACACCTTTTCTTGCTCTACTTGTCAAAGGTATATCAACTTCTCTAATTACTTTACCATATCCATTAGATGTAAACACAGTATATGCCAATGCTCCACCCATAACAGCTCCTACTACATAGTCGCCGTCATTAAGTGCCATACCTTTAACACCAGCACTAACTCTACCTAGTGTAGCAACATCATCTTTAATAATATTGACAGCCATACCATCATGACTAAATATTAACAATGGTTTTGTTCTGTTGTCATAGTCTACACTTACAAGTTCGTCATTTTCTTTTAGTTTAATAGCAGAAATAGATTGTTTAGAACTAATGTATTCGGACTGACGAGTTATCTTAATTAAGCCGGACTTAGTTGTAAAGATAAGTTCGGTATCTTCATCATTTTCATTAAAGTCAAATACACCAACGACTTTTTCACTTGGTGTAAAGTTTTTAACTAAGTTGCCAACTGGTATACCCTTATCCTTTAGTTTACACATAGGTATATCACATACTTTTACTTTATGACAATTGCCTAAATTGGTAAACAAGTATACAAATTTTGTATTGGACATAAACAAGTCGAATTTAACAATTTCGTAAGGAGTAGGATTATTGCTCAATTCTTTTGTTGCCATACTATAACTACGCTTACTTACTGCTTTTAATGTATTGTTTTCAGAACATACAACATGTACATCTTCAGGTTCTACATTTTTATTAACAACAGTTTGTGGAACATCTGGTTGTGCGTCTTCAATATTATCATCATTAGGATCAATGATTTTTGTTTTTCTAGGAATACCATAAGCCTTTTTGATTTCGATAAGTTCTTTTTTAACTACACTCATCAATTTTTTATCACTTTCCAATATTGATTTAAGTTCGGCTATAAGTTTAACAAGTCCTTCAAGTTCGGCTATAAGCTTGTTTACTTCCAAATTGGTTAGTCTTGCCAATCTCATATCAAGTATTGCTTGTGCTTGAACATCTGTAAGATAGAACTTTTCCATAAGTCTTACTTTTGCTTCAGATGTGCTTTTACTTGTCTTTATAATCTTAATTACATCATCAATATTCTTAATAGCAATCAACAATCCGTCCAAAATATGCTTACGCTTTTCAGCTGCATCTAAGTCAAATTTGGTACGATTGTAAACAACTTTTCTTTGGTATTTTACATAATAATCCAATATCTCTACCAAACTTAATTGTTTAGGCTTACCCTCAGCAATAGCTACCATATTTACATTAAAATTGGTTTGCAAATCGCTCTTATTATACAAATAGTTGATTATAGCTTTTGGATTAGCGTCTTTTTTCAATTTGATAACAGCTCTAGTACCGTGTCTATCAGACTCATCAACAATGTCTGCAATACCACTTAAACAACTTGTAGGATCAAGTTCTTTAAGTTTGGCTATACGCTGTAACATAAGTGCTTTATTTACTTGGAAAGGTATCTCGGTAATAACAATATTTTTCTTACCATTATCTCCAGTTTCTATGTTAAGTTTGGATCTAACAATAATTTTACCTTTACCCTTTCTATACACATCATCAAATTCACTATTAGACAAAATATATCCACCAGTAGAAAAATCTGGACCCGGCATAATCTTCAAAAGTTCTTCAAGTTTGATTTTTGGATTGTCAATAAATGCAGTAACACAATCTATTGTTTCAGCCAAATTGTGTGTAGGTATATTGGTAGCAAGTCCTACTGCAATACCGGTAGCACCATTAACCAATAAGTTAGGAAATCTTCCCGGTAACATATCAGGTTCTTTACGACTGTCATCAAAGTTAAAACTCCAAGTAACAGTATTTTTTTCTATATCCTTTAATAGTTCTAGACTGATAGGACTTAGTCTTGCTTCTGTATAACGCATAGCAGCAGCACCATCTCCGTCCACAGAGCCAAAGTTACCGTGTCCATCAACTAAGCACATACCCATATTGAAATCTTGTGCAAGTCTTACCATTGTTTGATAAATACTGCTATCTCCGTGTGGGTGGTATCTACCCATACAAGTACCAACTATTGTTGCACTTTTTCTATAAGGTTTGTCTGGAGTAACTCCAACTTCTAGCATACTATAAAGTACTCTACGCTGAACTGGTTTAAGACCGTCTTCAACTCTAGGCAATGCTCTATCCAAAATAACATATTCGGAATATGGCATCATACTTTCGTGTATTACTTGTTCGACACTCTTAGTAACTATACCTTTACCATCGTTATCTCCAAGCAATGATGTAAATGAAGGGTCTTGTTTTTTCCTAGATACTTTACCTTTAGGTTGAATAGCAGATTCTTCACCATCTGCATTTTCACTGTCTTCGCTATCTGTATCTAAATCTTCATCGTTAGTATCAACATTTACATTAGACATATCGTCACTATTATTGTCTACATTTTCAGAATTATCTTCTACATTATTTAAGTCATCAATACTTGTTTGACCTTCAATAATATCGTTGTCCTCGTCAGGAGTAAATTCGTTATCTTTCATCGTTATTTACTTCTCCAATATGTTCAAAATTAGTTTCTTTATTAAAATTAGCATTTTCACTAATATATTCTTTTCTAGCTTCTATATTGTCACCCATAAATGTAGTGATCATACGTTCAGCTTCTGCAATATCGTCCAAAGTAACTTGTACAAGTACACGCTTTTCAGGATCCATAGTGGTATTCCACAACTGCTCAGCTGTCATTTCGCCAAGTCCCTTATATCTTTGTATTTGATATCCAGCGCCACATTTTTTAATAACTTTTGCCAATTTGTCATCATCATAGACATATTCGCTAAAGTTCTTTTTATATACTCTATACAATGGAGCAACTCCTACATATACATGACCTTCTGTGATAAGTTCTCTCATATATCTATAGAAGAATGTAAGCAAAATAGCTCTAATATGTGCACCATCTTGGTCGGCATCTGCAAGAATAATCACTTTGTTATATTTTAAATTTTCAATTTTAAAATCTGTAGCAACACCAGCACCTAATGCACTAATGATTGTACGGATTTCTTCATTATCCAATACTTGGTTAAGTCTTTTCTTTTCTACATTAAGTGGTTTACCTTTAAGTGGCAATATAGCTTGATATTGTCTATCTCTAGCTTGTTTTGCACTACCACCCGCACTATCACCCTCAACTATAAATAGTTCGTTGATAAGATAATTTTTACCAGTACAACTACTCAATTTACCAACTAAGCTATAAGTATCAGCCGAATTGGCTTTTCTTGCTGTTTCTTTTGCGTGTTTTGCTGCAAGTCTAACTTTAGCAGCTCCCTTACCTTTGTTGATTATTTCGGTAAGAGCATTTTTGCTACCTTTTTGCTTAGCAAATTCCATTAAGCCGTCATAGACTAGACTTTCTACTTCAGGTTTAACTTCTGGGTTACCAAGTTTAGTTTTTGTTTGACCTTCAAATTGAACATTTTTCAATTTTAATGATAAAACACAAGTTAAGCCTTCTCTAAAGTCTTCCCCCATAAGATTGGCTTCTTTATCTTTTAAAAGTCCCATTTCTCTAGCAATATCATTAAATGCTCTAGTTAATGCAGACTTCAAACCTGTTTCGTGAGTACCACCTTCTGTAGTAGGTATATTGTTGACAAAACTAAATATATTTTCATTATAATTGTCCACATGCTGTATAGCACAAGACATTTTTACCAAATCTGACTTACCTTCAATGTATATAGGTTCTTTATATACAGGATTAGTACCATCATTAAGATATTTAATAAAATCTTTAAGACCATTTTTGTAGTTGTATGCTCTTGTTTTATATGTTCCGTCTTCCATTTTAACATTTTCATCTGTCAAAACAAATTCGATACCACCATTAAGGAAAGCCAACTCTTTAAGTCTTTTATTGATAGTTTCAAAGTCAAATAGTACATCACCAAAAATACGCTTATCTGGTAGGAATGTTACTTCAGTACCACTATTTTTGGTTTTGCCAATAAGTTTAAGTGGACCTTGTGGAACACCACCGGTAACTTTTTTACCCTTTTCCATAGCTTTAAATGACATACTATATTTGCTACCATCTTTACATACTGTAACTTTTAACCATTCACTTAAAGCGTTGGTTACACTAGCACCAACACCGTGCAAACCACCTGAGTATGCATAATTGGAATTGTTAAATTTACCACCAGCGTGTAACTGAGTAAATACAACTTCTACACCACTTACTTTCAATTTTGGGTGTTTGTCAACTGGTATACCACGACCATTATCAGTAACAGTTATTGAATTATCTTTGTGCATAGTAACAGTAAGTTTGTTACCGTGTCCATTGGACAATTCGTCAACACCATTGTCTACAATTTCCCATAAAAGATGATGCATACCCTTAATACCAGTTGTACCAATATACATACCCGGTCTAAGACGCACTGCATCAAGTCCATCTAATACAATTATATCTTTACTATTATAAGCGTTAGCCAAAACAAGCCTCCAATAAATCTAAATTACATATTAGTGTAACACATTTTGAAAAATATAAAAACTAATTTTTTCTTTTTTAGTTAAGCTAATATACTATATTTATTAGTATATATAAATATATACTAGTAGTCAAGACACAATATTTTACTACAATAATATTAATGTTTATACTTAAGTCACCAACATATTACTATTGATGCAATTGTATGTATAATTATACATAAACAATTATAAATATTAATTATGTCAATCAAAAATAATTTTGAGCATATATACATATATTAATAAAAAACACTAAAGGTGGTAATATGAAATCTATAGTATTATGTGGTGGTGGAACAGCTGGGCATGTAATGCCAAATATAGCACTTTTAAAGTATTTACACGAACATTACGACAAAATATATTATATTGGTAGCATAAATGGAATTGAAAGAAATATATTGAAAGAATATAAAGATGTAACCTATTACCCTATCACTTCAGTTAAATTGATACGAGGTATAAATATAAAAAATCTTTTAATACCATTTAAGCTTATAAAAGGCTACAATCAATCTAAAAAAATACTTAAAGAATTAAGACCTAATGTAATATTTTCAAAAGGTGGATATGTATCTGTACCCGTAACTTACGCTGGTAAAAGTTTAGGAATACCTATTGTAGCCCACGAAAGTGACTATAACCTTGGACTTGCAAACAAACTAATATTAAAGACTTGCAACAAGATGTGTTGTAGTTTTGAAGCCACAGCTTTAAGTTGCAAAGAAAAAGGAGTATATACTCTAAGTCCTATTAGAGATACACTATTTAATGGCAAAAAAGAAATTGCTAAACAAAAGTGCCATTTTAACAATACTCTACCAACTATACTCATTATAGGTGGAAGTTTAGGAGCAAAAGCCATTAATGAATGTATGTTTAAGATATCAAAACAAATAACAAAAAAATACAACATAATACATATAGTTGGCAAAGGAAATTATAATAAAAATATAAAAATAAAAAATTATTATCAAATAGAATTTTTGTCAGATATACAAGATTATTTTGCACTTGCAGATATGGTAATAAGCCGAGCTGGAAGCAATGCAATAAATGAGTTTTTAGTCTTAAATAAGCCAATGTTGCTTATTCCCCTACCAAAAGGAAATTCGAGAGGCGACCAAATACTTAATGCAAAAGAATTTGAGTCTAAAGGATACGCAAATATATTGTATCAAGAAGATATGACCGAACAATCAATGCTAAATGCTATTGACCGTCTTAATCAAGATCATAAAAAAATAATTAAAGCACAACAAAATCAAAGAGGTAAAAATGGTACTAAAAACATATTAAAAGTTATTTTAGAAAACTCAAAAAATGACGAAAAATAGCACTTTTTTAGTGCTTTTTTATTTTAATATAACATTATAGGAACTTTTGCTAATCTCAACTTTTTTCACTTTTACTTTGATATAATGTGAGAAAAATTTTGGAGTGCAAAGTATGAAAAATATACACAATTATATAGCTATATTTGTTTTGATTTTGGTTATGTCTGGTATTATTATTGCATTTTCTACAATTAGTAAATCAGACACATTAAACACATCTAAGACAGAAGAAACCAATATATCTAAAGAAGAAGATTTTAAATACATAACTTCAAGAATAAGTCAAAATAGCAATATCCAATTTGAAAACAATTTTGGTGGAACCAATGACGATAAAATAGTAGAAGTATTTAAACTTAACAATTATTATCTAATAGGAACAACAAAAAGCAAAGACAAATATTTTAACAAAGTATCTTCAGATAGTGTTTTTGTTATGATTGTTGACACTGACGGAAATGTAGTCAATATTAGTACGATAAGTTTTGAAAAAGATATACAAATAATATCCACTAAAATACATCAAAATTATATTTACATTTTAGTAAACAATCAAGGAACAAAACTTATCAACTACAACTTAACCACTAACCTATTTGATGTAGATTATTTTGATAGCAACAGTCAATCTGACCTAATAATATCTAGCGAACCAATAGTCGCATTTTTCAATGGTCAAACAACATCTTTCTATTTTGTGTTGTCAAATGCTGTAAAAGTATACAATGTCAATATCACAAAAATACTTCTATCGTGCGATTATTTAAATGGTACATTGATTATATACAATGACAACCTAAGCACTCATTTTGCTCTACTTACTTTAAGTGGAATAACTCCATTGTCAACAATACAAAGTTACCTAACATTACAAATAAATATCACTGAAGAAAATTTTGTTTTGCTTACAACATCAAAAGGTAACAATTATATAAAAATATTGGATAACAATTTCAACGAAAAATATTCTAGCACTATAGACGCTGGAACCAACTATAACATAATATGGACTAACAATACTCACATTTTAACTTACACACTTGATAGTGCCCTATATATGAGTTGTTATTGTGACCACGCAACAAAAATATATTCGGCAAAACTTGTAGACAATGTAGAAGAATATAAAGTAGAACTAAAAACGAACATTAATATTGTCACTAAAGAATCTAATTCAATAAATACTTATGTCTTCAATGTTCTAGGCGAACAAAAAGAAAAAAATAATTACAATTTTTCTAACAACGCAGATATAGTGTATTTTGATAGTGATTACTTCAACAATCTAACAATCTTTGGCAATTACTGTTATCCTAACAATGTAATAACAACGACTTTTGGTAAATATGATATTTTTGTAACAAAGACACAAAAATAAATTTTATCGAACAAATGTTTGATATATTAATATTGATGTGCTATAATACCTAAAAATATAAAGACAAATGATATTATAAAAAGGTATAAATATGCATATTGATATAATATTTGGAATACTCTTGACTCTCAATAGAAAGAAGCAAGTTACAGCAAAATATCTATCTCAAAAATATGATGTAAGTGTTAGGACAATCTATAGATACATATCTATTTTGGATAGCAACAATATTCCAATAACGACTAAAAAAGGTAAAAATGGTGGTATAATCCTAAATAATTGTGTTCAATTAAACAATTTATTTTTCACGGCAGCTGAAAAAGTCGCATTGCTTAATATGTCATTTACCATAACTAGCGAAAGCTTACGAAATAGTATTCAGACTAAACTATTAAATATGTAAAATGAAAATTTTAATATAATTATATAAATTGATTTTAATGTATTTTTATACATATATTGGTATTATAATACATTATATTTATTGTTACAATAACACATCGCATTTTGATTAAAGCAAACAATAAAACTTAAAAAACTTAAATATGTTTAGATATGTTTAGATAATATAAAATCAAGTTATTTAAATAACATAAAATCAAAATTGTTTAAATAACAGCAAAAAAGTAAACCTATATATCGGTTTACTTTTTGTTTATTTTATTTCTTTATACTTATATTGGTTCCGTCTAGAATATTACTAAAATATCTATGTATTTTTTTCTTGGTATTTTTTTCATATAAATATGTATTTTTTATAAGTATATTAATAAGTTTGTTGTAGTCTATACCCAATGGTTCAAACAAATAATATGCCAATGACCCCGGTATGCTATTAACTTCATTGAGATAGACATTGTCCTTATTAAGTATAAAATCAAATCTAACCACACCTTTTAGATTTAAATTTTCATACACCTTTATTGCCATATCCTTTATTTTGGATTTTGTTTTATCATCTATTGGTGCTGGAATAATTCGACTAATACCCTGCATAGAATTGGATTCATTAAGATATTTATTTTCAAAACTTAATATATCGCTAGATTTAAGTGGTTGTTCAAGTTCAGACACAATGAGCTTATCGTCATCTCGCACTATGGCAACATTAATCTCAGTAATATCATCTAAAAATTGTTCAATTAGTACTTTCTCCCCTAACTCAAAACTACCAACAATAGCATCTTCTAGTTGTGTCCTATTGCGACACACTTTTATACCAATACTACTTCCTTGAGTTGCTGGCTTAACTATCATTGGATATTCGATTTTATTTTCCAACAACTGATATATCTTTTCTGGATTGTTGTTGTACAAATACTGAGTAATTCCGACACCTTTCACATTGTTTACTTTTAAACCATTAAGATAATCTTTAAAAATTGTTTTATCTAAGCATATACCACTTTCACAAGTATTGGAGCATTGATAAGGGATACCTGCTAAATCTAGTAAAGACATTACTTTGCCATCTTCACCATTGATACCATGCATTACAACTAAAGCACAATCAATTTTTAATTTTTTATAATATCCAAACAAGAATTTTTGATACAAATATTTTTGGCCAGCAATAATTGATACTTGTTTTAATCTTTTTGTGTTTAAATTTTTATAATTGGTTATGTCTTTCAAAATTTTACCTGTATACCAAACATTGTTTTGGTCAATGTATACTGGAATAACATTGTAATAATCAACATCAATATAATTGATTGCTTGCAAAGCAGATATTATTGATACATCATGTTCGGAACTAGCACCACCAAAAATAACAATCAAATTTTCTTTCATATTATCTCCTAAATATTTTTAGTCATTTATTATATATAAATCTGGCAAGTCATTTTCAATAAGCACTGTATAGCTTTTATCAAGATTAGCAATAACTTGATTGTAACAATCTTTAAAACTACCAAAATATTTTGGTGTTTCGCCACCTACGCTTTCAACACCATTTTTTATTGCATTATAATTGGTTTTGTTGACTACATACACTTCGACATCTTTTAAAAGTCTACCGAGTTCATAGTTGGTTTTATATTGTTCATCACCCAAATCTACTACACCACAAGTAACAATGACTTTTTTAGTATTAAATAGTTGTAAAGTATCAACTGCACCTTTAAAACCTTCTACATTACTATTAAAGCTATCATCAATAAGTGTTGCACCTTTTGGCAAAATCCTAGTATTAAGTCTATGCTCCACTTGTTGTAGACTATTGACTGCGTCCACAATATCAGCAATTTTAACACCCAATTTATATGCTGTTACTACTCCCAAAAGAATATTAATTGCATTAAACTTGCCTATGATACCAGTATGAAGTTTTAACTTTTGTCTATCTATGTGACAATCAATATCCATACCATTATTGCTACACCTAATATCGTCAATGGTGCAAAAATCTTGATTATCTCCAACAGCATAATATGGTATTTTTGAACACTGAGTATAAAATTTACAGATAGCATTGGTTGTATTAGTAACAAAAAATCCGTTATCAGAAGTGTTTTTAACCAACTGAAATTTGGTATTAATTATATTGTCTATCGTTTTAAATGTTTCCAAATGCTGATTGCCCACAGCTGTAATTATAGATATATCTGGTTTTACAATCTTACACAATTTATCAATATCATTATTCTTATCAGCACCCATTTCTAAAATCAGTATATCGTGATAAGGTTTAAGATATTCTAGTATTGTACGAGTTATACCTGTAGATGTATTGTATGAAGCCGGACTAGAAACAACATTATATCGCTTAGCTAAAATTGAATACAAATAATTTTTTGTGCTGGTTTTTCCATAACTTCCAGTTATTGCAATAACTTTTAAATTTTTATATTTTTTCAATTTATTTTTTGCTTTTACTACATAAGTTAAATTTATAAAAGATTCCAATGGGCTATTAACAAAATTGGAGAAAATAAGAGTAAAAGGACAAAGATACAATGGTATAGAAAGTAGACAAAATACAAAGTTATATTTAATAGAAAATACCAAAATAATGCCATACATTATAGCATTAATTAATGCATTAGTAATAAGCAATCTTATTACTCGTTTGGTATATACAAGTGGCTTTTTAAATGGTATTTCTGATATGGTCATATTAAGTACTATAAGATAAGTAATACAAAAAAGATGAAGTATATAGTAAAACCCATAACTTACTTTTAAAATAACAAATATAGCACTAATTACTATAAACACAAGCGATAATAATAAAGTGTTTATGTACAAGTTTTTAAAATAAATATTGTTATAATCAAATAACCATTTTATAACCTTTTTGGGTCTATAATAATTTTGTTGTAAAACACAAATATATCTTATAAGGATACAATTATTAAATACACTATACACAATAGATACAGCAATATTTAAAATAACAAACAATGTAAAAATGGCTTTATTCTCCTTTTTTAACAATTTTGCATAGTACTAATACAAAAATTTGTTTATATTGTATTGCACTTTATCTTTATATTGTAAAAAACAAAAATGGTCACCTTTTTCTATTGTAATTAGTTTAGAATTTTTAATTAATTTATGATAAATTTTGCCCATATACAATGGTGTAGATTTATCCATTTTACCCCATATAAGTAGCGTTGGACATTTAATCAATCTTATATACTTTTTCTCATCAAAATTAACTATATTTGAAAAAGTTTGTTTTCCAATTTTGTCCAAACTTTTATATTCTTGACTTCCACATTTATCTAAACAAAAGTTAGTTT
Organism: uncultured Clostridia bacterium; assembly: GCA_934746645.1. Taxonomy (GTDB): domain Bacteria; phylum Bacillota; class Clostridia; order Christensenellales; family UBA1242; genus UBA6345. The sequence continues at coordinate 100,595 of CAKVFE010000002.1, read as the reverse complement.
TTAATTTAGTATTTAACCATTTTTTTAGCTTATAATTATATATACTAAATTTGCAAAAAATGTTAAATCGTGGTCTGATACCTGCACCACCTATAATAATAAGTTTGTTGATTTTTATATTAAATATAGTTGCAAGTAATACAGCTACTCTTGCTCCAAATGAATGACAGATAATAGTAATATTTTTTATATCTAATTTTTTTATCAATCTAAATATGTCAACAGCATAATCATAAACTGTATAAACATATTTAAGTTGTTCGCTTTGTCCGTGCCCTATAAAATCTATAGTTAATATATCAAATTGATTTTTTAAATTGTTAGAAAAAAAATTGAAACTATTTTTGTCTGCACCCCAACCGTGCAAAAATAAAATAGTTTCTTTATTGTTTTTTATATATTGATAATTAATATTCATTATAGTTCCAATCTCATTATTTTAGCATGACTATTTTCACCATAATAATTTTTGCGTTCACTGATTTCTTCAAAACCACAACCAGTGTACAAATTGATAGCTTTAAAATTTTGATGTTCGACTTCAAGCATAACATATTTTACGCCATTGTCTTTTAATATCTGTAACAATAACATCATCAATCTTTTTGCATATCCCTTGCCTTGTTGGCTTTTTGTTACGCCAATTTTTATAATGTCGGCAGTATCTAAAGTTATCATAACTCCAACATAAGCTATAAGCACTCCGTCATTGAAGATACCTAGATACAATCTATTGTCTTCGGTAAGTTCTTCTAAGCACGACTGAGTTCCAAAAGGATTGTCAAAAAGTTCTTGTTCTAAAGACACCAATCCGTCCAAATCTTCTTGTTTTAACAATCTAACTACCATATTCTAGTCCTTTAGATTGCGTTCAGCTTGAGATAATTGGGCATAGACTGGTGCAAAATTAGCGTCATCTGTAAACTTTTTTGCTTCTGCTTTTTTAGTAAAATAATCTAGCATTATTGTGGCAAAATCACTAATCATACTAATATTGTTATATGAGATAACTTCTGACAAATGTTCGCTACCATCTAAGTACAATACTTTATCTTTAACAATATCTTTTACTTCATCATTGTTGGCTACATCAATACCTGTGGATTTAGAACGACTAATTTTTGATAAATATACTGCAGTGTTGGTATCTTTTAATGCAACATATCCATTTTTTACAGTACTTGCAACTATACTAAAATAATCATCAGAAACGATGTTACATTTTAAAGCATATTTAAATGCTTTTATTGTAGCAACTCCAATACGGATACCTGTAAAAGAACCCGGTCCTACCACACAACCTAATGTATCAATGTCTTGTATAGTCAAATGATTGTCACATAAAAATTGTTCCAATTCAAAAAGCAAAGCTTCGCTATGGCGTTTGGTTTCTGGAATAATCTTAACCGAATATTTACCATTATTGTTAAGTGCAAGTATTGCTTGTTGTTTTGTAGTGTCAATACATAATAATTTCATAATTTTTGTCCTTATTTATTTATAAATTCAAATTCTCTTTTATTATCATCAATTTTGTTGATATTAATTTGGATATAATGCTTTGGCAATAGTCCAGCGATATTTTGATACCATTCAATAACAACAATAGCTTTTGGGTCATTAAAATAATCCAAAATACCAAACTCTACTGCTTCACTCTCATCATTGATACGATACATATCAAAGTGATACAAATTAAAGTTTTTTACATAGTACTCTCTAAGCAATGTAAAAGTTGGACTTGTAACTGGTTCTTTAACCCCTAGCATCTTAAAAACATTTTGAGTAAATGTTGTTTTGCCAGCACCCAAATCTCCGTTAAGCAATATTATTGTTCCACCAGTCAAAGTCTTTGCAAACTTCTTTGCAAGACTAGCTGTTTCTTTAACATTATTAACTATACATTTTTGCATAATTTATTCCTTTCTTATTTTTAACACAACCAAATTAAATATATATGGATATACAAATGTTGCTATTATACCTACAAATAAAATAATTAAAAAATTAACAAAGTTAGGTAGGATAAGCAAATTTAATAATGCATACAAACCAAATGTAACTATTAGACCAATAGCCATTTTTATTAGTTTTAAGTAAAAATCTAATTGTATATCTTTTACCAATCTTTTAGATAAAATATATCCTACACTTGCAGATACAAACAATCCTGAATATCTATATAATTTATTAATAGCACTATATGATAATCCAAAATTTTTAAATTGTAAAATAGTTATAATCAATATTAAAACTATTGAAATTGTACTAAGAATAACTTCTGTATTGATAGATTGTTTAAAACTTGTTGGCAATACTTTTTCTATAGCTTTTAACAAAAGAATAATACCAATACCAAAAGCAAATCCAGCAATAACATCAGTAAGATAATGTTGACCTAAATACAATCTTGAATACCCTACCATTAGACACAAAACAATAGCAGTAATAAGCGAAACTATTTTATATGATTTTTTTGTGTCAGTATGATATATATCATACACAATAAAAGTTGATATACAACTTATACCTTGACTATGTCCACTTGGAAAACTTAGACCACTAGCAGGAAGTTTGTTGACAACATCTTCACTTGCCATCCAAGGTCGTGGTCTTTTAACTATCATTTTTGCAATATTGTTAAATAGTACGCTTGTAACATAATAAAGCCCAAATTTAAATGCATAGTTGTAACTAACGCACCAATACAATATTAAGAACATACATACAAAAAATATTTCTTCGCCAAAGCGAGTAAACATACTAAAGAACTGGTCCAAAAATGGTGTTGCTCCACTTTGAACAAACTTAACTATTTTTAAATCCATATATATCCTTTTAATAATTACTTTAATATATTAGCAAAATTTGATTATTTTTGCAAAGGTTTAAGTATTAAAGCGATATTTTGGTACAACAATTATGTATGCAGTCCAAATTGTCAATCACGCTTAATAATATAGTAAGATTTTTGTGTATATATTTTATTGCTTTTGTATGGATAAATTATTATTACCCAAAATTTTTACCAAGTGTAATTATTGCATCAATAATTGCTTCAATTATTGTCATTTTTATTGCTATACAAAATAATAAAAAATATGAAAAAACCAAACATTCAAAAGATGAAGAAAGAAAAATATTAGAATTATGCTTAAATTTACAGCATCTAAAAACAAAAGAATTAATAGACTATTTTTATCTAACTATTCAAAAAAAATATGAAAACACAAAAAAAATGAAAGATTATATTATTGTAAAAGATACAACCATTGTCCCAATATTTAATAATCTTTTAACAATTAAGGATTATCTACAAGCGTACAAACTAAAAACATCTGAGCATTTGTGCATACTAACAGACAATATAGATACCAACTTAAATGAATATCTAAAAAATATTGAATCCAACAATACAAAAATACTAACTATCAATGAAATATACAATTTATTTTTTAAAGAATCACAAATCCCATTGGTAAATAACATAACATTAAGAAAACAATCTAAACTAAAATTGAATCAATTAATAGCTATTGCATTTAACAAAAAGAATAGTAAAAATTATTTTTGGAGTGGCGTTTTTGTAATGATAACAAGTTTTTTCTATGGGTATGGACTATATTATCAAATTGTAGCCACAATATTATTTTTATTTAGTTTGTTTAGCCTAGTTAATAAAAAATACAATACCATTACAAAAAATGATATATTTAAATAATATTATCTTCTTTTAAATAATATTATCTACTATCGACTATCTTAATTATAAAAATAAAAAAAGTAAAACTAATGTATGTTTTACTTTTTCTCTTTTTTATTTGTATTATTTTCTTCTATATCATTGATAAAGTCTTCTACACTTAAATCATCAAATGAAACCATTTTAAACTGATTATCATTTTCATCAAGTTCTACAATATTATCCTTTAGTCCGTGCTCTTCTAAGTACTTTAATACCATTTCTTGTCGTTTTTCCCACTCTTCAGCACTTACTGGTTTTTGTCTTGATTTTCTTACATTTTCTTCAAATAGTTTAGTTAATTCAAGCCATTTTTCACATTCTTTATCTACTTCATCCCAGTCAATCTCTTTAGTGGTTTTAGTTTCATCTTTTATTTTGGTTTCGTCTTTATCCATACTATATATTATCCCAAATAATGTTTAAAGCCTTTTTTGCTTGTGTACTTATACAGAACTATTTTACCACCAACTACGCTAATAGGCTCAGCATTGGTAGTTTCAACCAATTGGTTGCAAACTTCTCTTGAAGTCATACTGCAGTTAGGTTGAACTTTAATTTTGATAAGTTCGTGAGCTAAAAGGTTATCTTCAACTTGTTTAACAACATTGTCTGTAACTCCGTCTTTACCAACATAAACCAAATCAGGAATATTGTTGGAAAAGCTTCTTAATGTTGCTCTTTCTTTAGTTGTTATCATATATTTACTCCTATAATGTATATTCAAATTCTATCTGACACATTTTTACTGTGTCGCCTTCTTTCATACCAGCTTCTAGCAAAGCATCAATAATACCTTCATCTTTTATACGCTTTTGAAAATATGCAAAACTTTGGTAGTCATTAAGTATAACATTGAATGCTATTTCATCAATCAAATCACCAAATACTTCATAATAGTGATCGTCTAACTTAGCAATTTCAAATGTCTTTCTTGTGCGTTTATCAATATCTTTTTCTTCGATATCCATTTTTACAAGTTCAGGTTGTTTTTCTACTAAATCAGCTACATACTTAATTAGTTCGTTAAGTCCCATAAATGCTACAGCACTAATTTCAAAAATAGGCACATCTTTACCGATTTGTTTTTTCAATTCTGCCAAATATTCTTCTCTAATATCTGGGTCAATAAGGTCAATTTTATTTAAAGCTACAACTTGAGGAATATGAGAAACATACTCACTATATTTTTTCAATTCATTGTTGATGTTGATATAGTCTTGATATGGATCTCTACCTTCGCTACCAGCTGCATCTATAACATGTATCAAAACACGAGTTCTTTCAATATGTCTTAAAAAGTCGTGTCCTAAGCCTACACCTTCACTAGCACCATCAATAAGACCCGGTATATCTGCCCAAACCATACTTGTGTTGTATGCTTTAACAACACCAATATTAGGTGACAATGTTGTAAAGTGATAATTAGCTATTTTTGGTTTAGCATTAGAAACTGCTTTTAATAGACTACTCTTACCAACATTAGGATATCCAATAAGTCCAACATCTGCTATTGTCTTCAATTCTAATATCAACTCAAAAGGTTTGGTTTGTTCGCCCATTTCGGCAAATCTAGGAGCTTGTCTAGTAGATGTCGCAAACTTACTATTACCTCTACCACCTCTACCACCTTTTAGTGCTAAAAATTCTTCTCCAGCAGTTGTTAGGTCAGCAATAACTTTATCAGTACTTGCATTTTTTATAACAGTGCCAACTGGTACTAAGATAGTAAGGTCTTGTGCTGCTTTACCATCACACATATTATTGCCACCATCTTCGCCATTGCCAGCCTTAAAGACTTTGGTAAATCTAAAATCTACCAAATTAGTCATATTAGGGGTTGTTTTAAATATGATAGAGCCACCTCTACCACCATCTCCACCTTCTGGGCCACCATTAGGCACAAATTTTTCTCTTCTAAAATGTACTTTACCATTGCCACCGTTGCCGGCTTTACAAGTGATTTTTACTTTATCTATAAACATAAGAAATTTTCCTTTTAATGCTTGTTATAGTATTTGCAATATTGTGAAATAATACAATTGTCACACATAGGATTGATTGCTTTGCAGTTGTATCTTCCATATAAAAGTATAAGGTGATGTATTTTACCCCAAAGTTCTTTTTTATCGGCAAACAATTTTACCAACTGCTCTTCACATTCTGTTTCGTTTTTAGCATTGGTTAGACCCAACCTATTGCTTACTCTAAAGATATGTGTATCTACAGGAATTGCTGGTGTATTAAATGCCACAATCAGCATAACATTGGCAGTCTTTCTACCTACACCCGGAAGACTTACTAAGTCATCAAAATTGGTAGGTACTTGACCATTGAATTTTTCAACAATCATCTTACTACAATTGATAATATTGACGGCTTTGTTGTGATAAAATCCACAAGGATGAATAAGTCTTTCTAAAGTTGCCAAATCCATATTAGCAAAATCTTGTGGTGTTTTATACTGTTTAAACAATTCCTTAGTAACAATATTGACTCTTTTGTCTGTACATTGAGCACTAAGTATAACAGCAACAAGTAATTGAAAATCACTATTATACTCTAACTCTGTTACTGGATTGGGTATATATTCGTCCAACAATTTTATAATTTTATCTGCAATTTTTTTGTCCATATTATATTATAACAAATAATAATAAACTAATAAACAAAAAACTTCAAGTTAAATTGATATTTTCTTATGTTTAGTACAAAGTATTTTAAAATAAAGAAGTTATATTTAATAATTAATTATTTCATAATGAGTGCCACTTCTGGTACTGATTATTTTAAAGAAATAACTAAAAGTATGATAATTACCTTTTTTAAGTGCATAGATTACACGAGATAGTTGTTTATAATAAAATTTAACAGCAACAGAACAAGTACTGCCCAAACCTTTTGGTGTAGATATAACCATAGAGTTAATGCCCAATACTTTTAACTGAGCATTAAAACGCAATGTTTCGTTCCTATTTTGAAATACTGCTATTGCATACATAATTGGTTCCATAAAATTTTCTCCATTAACATTATTCTTGCTTACACTATATACTATTAAAAAGATAAAAATATTGACATAGGTGTAACAATGATATATTTAGACAATTCGGCAACAACTCACAAAAAACCATTAAGTACTCACATTGCTATGTTGAAAGCAATGACTTTTTATTGTGCCAACCCTTCTCGAAGTAGTCACAATCTTAGCATCAGAACTGGGCAAAAAATAGAAATGTGCAGACAACATATAAAACAATTTGTGGAAGCAAAAGATGATAGTTATGTAGTATATACATACAACTGCACAGAAGCAATTAATTATGCATTGCAAGGAACTCTTAAACCTAACGACCATGTTGTAATATCTACTTTTGAACACAATGCTGTAGTTAGAACTTTAGGCAATATGGGTATAGAATATAGTGTTGCAAAACCTAGTGGTAATGTAATAACCCTAAATGATGTTGTAAAACACATACGCAAAAATACAAAAATGGTTGTTATCAACCAAACAAGTAATGTCACTGGAGATACAACACCACTAACAGAGATAGGCAAATACTGTAAGCAAAATAACATAATATTTTTAGTCGATGGTGCACAAAGTGCTGGTCATGTAAAAATAAATATGAAGCGTGACAACATAAATATGTTGGCTCTTGCTGGACATAAAGGATTGTATGGAATACAAGGTATTGGAGCATTGGTATTAAGCGATGTTTATCCTAATCCATTAAAATTTGGTGGAAGTGGTACTGAAAGTGAAAAAATAACTATGCCTGATTATTATCCAGACAGACTAGAAGCTGGCACAATAAATACTGTAGGAATACTAGCACTTGATGGCGGAATATCTTATGTAGAAAAACACTTAGACAAAATAAACACAAAGACAAGCAAACTAACAATAATGTTGCTAAACTATCTAAAGAAAAATCCAAATTATATTGTTTATAGCAATACTCCAAGTAGTGGTGTAGTAAGTTTTAATATTAAAGATATGGACAATAGTGATGTAGTCAATTATCTTAATGAAAAAAATATATGCGTCAGAGGTGGATTGCATTGTTCTCCCTTAGTTCACAAATATTTAGGTACTATCAAAACAGGAACTATACGAGTATCAATATCGCATTATAATACTAGTCACGATATAAAAACATTAATAAAAGTACTAGAAAAATTAGTAAAGAAAAAATAATTTACATATAAAACACAAACAAAAAAGACATTACAATTTTTGTAATGCCTTTTGTTTTAAAAAATAAAATTACTACAATTAAGCAAGCCATAACCTTCTGCATTTCTATCATTAACAATTTTGATAGTATTGTTGAGAAGTATATGTTTTATTTCATTTGGTTTTAATTTTGGATTTTGACTTAATAGTCTACAACATACACCAGCAACTATTGGAGTAGCAACACTTGTACCACTCATAGTCTTATAATGCTCTTTTGTAAGTCTATAATTACAGCCACCCATTATATCTACACCCGGAACTACTAAGTCTGGTTTGTAGTTATCAAGTATCGGTCCACGACTTGAAAAATCTGCTATTACAAAATCATCTTCATTGTATTTACCATTTTTTCTATTATCGTTGATTGCACCAACTGTAATTATTTTGCTACTAGCACCCGGTGACTTAATTGTCTGACTTTCAGGGCCACTATTGCCTGCAGCTGCAACCACAGTTATACCATTATTCCATAGTACTTCTGCACCAGTTATGAGTGGGTCGTTGGAGCTTAATACCATACTACCAAAACTCATACAAACAACTTTTATGTTGTATTTTTTACGATTATCAACCACCCATTGCATTGCTTTTAAAATATTAATAACTCCCGTTTCGCCATTGCTATCTAGTGCTTTTATGCCAATAAGTCTACACTTACTGTCCACACCTGCATATTTTCTGTTGCTAACAGTGCCATATCCAGCAAGAATACTTGCTACAAATGTTCCGTGTCCATTGTCGTCATAAGGACTATTTTTATCATTAACATAGTCCACAAACTCTACAATACGATTGTTGGGCACACACAAATCCAATGTTGGACTTATACCAGTATCAATGACTACACAAGTAAAATCGTGTGGATATTGTGACTCAGTTGTTATGTCAATAATCTTCTTACTTACATCAATTTGGGTCTGTACTTTTAAACTACTAGTGACATAACTTACATGCGAAAATCTTGCAACTTGTGATACTTCTTCTGGTTTTAATTTGACGCCAAAAGCATTAATAAATGGCAATTCAACCTTATTGTCTATATCACATACATTGTCCAAACAATGCTTACACAATCTATAATTATTGCTATAGACTATACAATCAATAGGCTTATTATTTAAGTTTTGAGCTTGTATTTTTTGATACAGTAATGGGTCAATTTTGTTAATCATCATTGACTATCCCCATAAGATAATCCAACTGTTTTTGTTGATTGCTATTTAAAAATGGTAGCAAAGTACTTTTAATATTTTCCATTTTATCTCTATCCAAATTACCATTTTGTTTTTGCTTTTTACTTTCTTTTATAAACTCTTGCATAAGTTCGGCTTGTGATAAATTTTCATATTTTTTAAGTTGTTCTTCAACATTGTTTACAGCTTCTGGGTTGTCTTCTTTTATCTTCTCATATTGCTTTTTTGTATCTACATTATATTCGCTAAATTTCATATTATCCCCCAATAGTTTAACTAATTATTTATATGCTAACATATAATATTATGACAATCACAATATACTATATTTATAAAATCATATTATTAAAAGGGGTAAATATATGAAATATAGCGAATTAAAAAACAGCACTTCTAGCGAATCAAAACCTAACGATTTTTATCAACCACAAACATATTATCCGTATGGTGAGTTACCTTTAAAATACACAAAAGCAGGTCAAGAACAACTTAAAAAAGAATATGAGCAAAAAGCAAATGTGCTATTTGAAAACAACACACCAAAAGAAAGCATTGACAATAGTCCACAATACAACATAGTCCAACCACAAATTGACAATACACAAGTAAACACAATGGACAATAATTTTAATCTCAATGGCGAGATGGATTTTAAATCAATGTTACCTTTACTTTCTAGTCTTAGTGGTAATAATGAAATGATAAAACAACTTATGCCATTAATCAATGGTAATGGCAACCTAAGTATGGCTGACTTATTAAAGTTGTTTACGACTATTAAAAAACCAAAACAAACAGAAACAAAAATAACTACCGACAATTATATCGATAGTCTAAAGCGTATAGAATAAAAAAAGAAAGGATAACCTTTCTTTTTTGCTTATTAATTATTCAACTTTTTCGTATTTTTCATAGCAAATAAGCATATTTTCAAATGCTACTGCATCTTTAAAATTACGGATATCAAGACCGATAAGTTTGTTGATTTTGTCTAGTCTATATATCAATGTGTTACGATGCATAAACCCAACTTTACTTGCTGTAGAAATATTAAGGCTATTGTCAAAAAACAAAGTTGCTGTTTTTACAAGTTCTTCATCTTTAAGCAATGACTCAACTGTCTTTATAGCAAAAAAGTCTTTGTATTCTTCCGAATACACAAAATTGGTATACAACAGGGCTTTACTAGCAAAAAGTAAAATACATCTTTGCCTTATCTCCTTGTTATCTATTTGTTTTCTAACCATAAAATCACCTCTAGTCAACTATTGAACCAAATTTCAATCTAACTACTCTTCCCTTAAAAGCTTTTAGCAATTTTTCATTGGATATTGCCACAATACTTGTACATTCGTTTTGGTCAATTAGATTATTGATTAATGTAGCAAGTTTTAATGAGTCAACATCTGCAAAATTTTTAAATATATCATCACAAATCAAAAAGTCAATCTTTCTTAAAGACAATCTTGCAATAGCAACTTTAATCCTATCAAATGGACTTAAATCTTTAAGTTTTCTATCTTTAAGACCTTCTAATCCATAAGTAAGTATAACTCCATTAACTTTACTATTGATTACATCTTTATCGTACTTTCTAATTTTTAAAACATATTCAAGATTTTGTTTTACAGTCTTACGCTCTAAAAATGCACCAAGTGCACTTAAATATCCAAGACTGATATCTGTCTTAAAGTTTATTTTTGAAATATCAATATTTTTAATTTGTATTTCGCCACTAGTAATTTTTTCTAGTCCAGCAATAGCTCTTATAAGACTACTCTTACCACTTTCTTTTTCGCCAAAAAGAACAACATTTTCGCCATCTTCAATCTTTAAGTTAATGTTGTTAAGAGTATTATATTCTTTTGTGTATTTTAGATATACATTGCTAGCGTTAAGCACTTTTTTACTCCTTATAAAAGCATACAATAAATATAGTCATTAAAAATACTTTTTGATATACTTATACGACTTATTAAGATTATAACATCTTCAAACTATAAATTCAATTATTTTATTAATTTAATATATAAAAATAGAATTGTTTTTTAATACCAATTTTTGTAAGCTTTGTAATATTAAAAACCTTAATATCAACAACTTTTCACTATTCCCCATACTACTATAGATAAAAATATAAAAAAGGCTCTATAAAATTATAGAGTCTTTTAATATACAATCTATTAAATTAATCTTAATAATTAACTTCGATTAGACCATAGTCTTTATCGTTACGCTTGTAAACAACGCATACTTTTCCAGTTTCTGCATTTAAGAATACATAGAAATTGTGATCTAGTGCTTCCATATAAGCAGCAGCATCTTCTACTGTTAATGGATCCAAATCAAACTTTTTAACTTTTACAAGTTTTGGAAGAGTTGGTTCTTCTTTAACAAGTTCTTCCATCATAGCTTCAGCATTAGCAAAAGCATCTTTCTTCAATTTTGATTTAAACTTACTACCTTGTTTGATAATTTGTTTTTCAATTTTTGGTAAAGCCAAATCAATATTGTTGTACATATTATCACTTAAAACTTCACTTCTAAAGAACATACCACGAGCATTGATAGTTACTTCTAACTTATCTTGTTTAGCTTGTTCGATACAATTAACTTTTACAGAAACATCTTCGTCAAAGTATCTTTCCAATTTAGCCAATTTCTTTTCTAGTATATCTTTAAATTTGTCAGATATATTATAATTTTTTGATGTATAGGATATTTTCATAATGTCGTCCTCCCTAGTTTTCCTACTTAGATTTTATCAAATTTAATATTTTTAATCAAACAAATGCAATTATCTTTTATTTATTTTGGTATTTTATTGTCTATTATATTCAAAATTAATAACAAGATTATTGTTTCGTTCGCTTATCAATATTACTGAGCCAGGTTGTAATGTATTGGACAAAATATATTCTGCTATTTTATCTTCAATTTCTTGCTCAATTAGTCGTCTTAAAGGTCTAGCACCATATTCTGGGTTGTAACCTTTATATATCAAATATTTTAATGCACTTTCAGTTACTTTTAAACTTGCACCTTGATTTTTTAATCTTTTATTTAGATTGCCAATAAACATCTTAGCTATAGTAGCTATCTGTTCAAATGATAATGGATGGAATACAGTCACTACATCTATACGATTGACAAATTCAGGTTTAAATTTGCGTTTAAATGCACCAATCAATGTATCTCTAATTGTGTCATAGTCAAGTTGGTCAAATTGATTGCCATCATATTGACCACTTCGTTTTGGCAACTGGTCAACACCTACATTGGAAGTTAGAATAATAATTGTATTTTTAAAACTTACTGTCCTTCCTTGACTATCTGTAAGTCTACCGTCATCTAATATTTGCAACAACATATTAAACACATCTGGGTGTGCTTTTTCTATTTCATCAAACAATACTACCGAATATGGTTTTCTTCTTACAGCTTCTGTAAGTTGTCCGCCATCATCAAATCCAACATATCCCGGTGGCGAACCTATAAGTTTGCTTACACTATGCTTTTCCATATATTCGCTCATATCTAATCTGATAAAATTGTTTTCATTGTCAAACATAGCTTCTGCTAGTGCTTTACACAATTCGGTTTTACCAACACCAGTTTGACCTAAGAACATAAAACTACCTATAGGTCTATTGTTTTCTTTTAGTCCTATTCTGGCTCTACGGATAGCTTTACTTACAGCAGTAATCGCTTCGTCTTGTCCTACAACTCTTTTATGAAGTATTTCTTCTAAGTTTAATAGTCTTTGTTTTTCACTTTCAGTAACTTTAGTTATAGGAACACCAGTCCACTTACTAATAACTTCACATATTTCACTTTCGCCAATAACTGCTCTTGAATTATTGTTGGCATATTCTTGTTCTAGTCTTCTCTTTCTATCTGTAGCTTCTCTTATCTTATCTCTAACATAAGCAGCTTTTTCAAAGTCATCACTAATCAATGCTTCTTTCTTTTCATTTTCGTATGACTCTATTTCGTCATCAATCCTAACTAGACTATCTGGTCTTTTATTGGTTTGAACCTTTGCCTTACTACTAGCTTCATCTATTAAGTCTATAGCTTTATCTGGTAAACTCCTGTCTAAGATATACCTATCACTTAGTTTTGCAGCTGCTACTATAGCTTCATCACTAATAGTTACATTATGGAATTTTTCATAACTATTTTTAAGACCTTTCAATATCTTAATAGTATCTTCTACAGATGGTGGATTAACAATAACTGGTTGGAATCTGCGTTCTAGTGCTTTATCCTTTTCAATATATTTTCTATATTCGTCAGTTGTTGTTGCACCTATAGTTTGAAATTCGCCTCTAGCAAGATATGGTTTTAACATATCTGCTGGATTAATTTCACCCTTTTCGCTTCCAACTTGCATAAGTGTATGTATTTCATCTATAAATACAATTATATCTTTATTGTTGGTTATTATATCAATAAGAGTCTTTAATCTTTGTTCTAGTTCTCCACGATATTTTGTACCAGCCATAAGACCACCAAGTTCTAGACTAAACAATGTCTTATTTTTTAGTATATCTGGCACATTGCCACTTGCTATACGCAATGCAAGACCATACACAACTGCACTTTTACCAACGCCTGCTTCACCTATTAAGCAAGGATTGTTTTTGGTCTTTCTACACAATATCTCAATTATACGCTCGGTTTCTTCATCTCTACCAATGATAGGGTCAATCTTATTTTCTCTTGCTCTGGCTGTCAAATCCTGTCCCATATCCAATAATTGTTGTGGTAGACTACTAGCATTATTGTTGTAACTAGTATTATAACCAGCATTAACACTTTCTCTTTGAGTTGTACCAAAATCAAAATTGGTCTGCATAGCTGAGTCATAAGTTGTAGAAGTTTCTGCTTTTAAAACTTGTAAAATACTATTTTTCAAATTGTTGATATTGACCTTAAAGTTTTTCTTTAGCATTGTTACAGCATAACTTTCTTCTTGCAAAAGAAGTGATACTAGCAAATGCTCAGTACCAACAAAATTGTGTCCAATCTGCATAGCAAACTGATTGGCAAGCACAAATGCTTCTTTTGACCTTGGTGTAAAATCTATTGAACTTTGTAAAATAACATTGTTTTTCTTAGAAGAATTTTTAGAAAATATTTCTTCTATTTTGTTATAATTAACTCCATAACTAGAAAGTATTTTGCAAGCGACACTATCTCTAACCGAACTAAGTCCATACAAAAGGTGCTCAGTACCTATCTGATAATTGCCATACAATAATGCTATTCTACCAGCATTTTGAATTGCTCTATTAACACTTTCAGTAAGTCGTATTCCTGTGGCCATTATTTATCTCCCTATATTATTCTACTATCCTTTAGCATTTTCCCCAAATAATTTGCTCTATAAATATCTCTTTCATTGTATGAAAGTTCCATATTACTCAATTTATTAATTTTGACTGGACTCATATTGTTGATTAACTCATCTATTATTTTTGTATCATCAAGTGTTATAAGTCCCATAGCACAGCCCATTTTGACTTTGCTAAGTTTTTCTACTGCTTCATTGGTTGATATTTTATAACAGTTGGATAAAACGCCAAAATCTCTAAGTATTCCGTCTGTCAATTCTTCTTTTTTTGTATTTAAAAGCATTTGTCTTGCATTTTCTTCTAAGTCCACGATTTTTAAAGCTGTACTTTCTACCAACTGCACAATCTCTTCTTCAGTTTTTCCTAAAGAAAATTGATTGGATATTTGGAAAAGATATCCATTGGCATTGCTTCCTTCGCCATAGCAACCACGAACACAAATACCATACCTACTAACTGCGTCAATCAATTCTTGGACATTGTTGGTAAGTACAATACCCGGTAAAAACATCATTACTGACGCTCTAAGTCCAGTACCGACATTAGATGGACAAGCTGTCAAAAATCCCAATTTATCATCATAAGCTATATCCAAACTCTCAATAAGCTCAGTATCAATATCGCTTATTATGTCGTAAGCACGCTTTAAGTTAAGACCTTCTAAAAAACATTGTTCTCTAATATGGTCTTCTTCATTAACCATAATTGATACACTATTGTCTTCACTAATCGCTACTCCTGCAATATCAGAATTGTTGATAAGTTCGCTAGAAATAATATGGTCTTCTAGCATATCTTCCATAATGTTGTTTTTTAAGTTTTTACATCTATAAAAATTGAAATTAGAAATATCAGACAATGCATTAAATACACAATTAAGAACATTGTCGCCAATCTCCAAACTTGTGTTATTGCTAAAAGGTTTGTTGGCTAAATTTCTAGCTAGTCGTATCCTAGAACTTACAATAATATCATTACTCATCGGCATTCTCCTTTAAAGCAATAATTTGTTGTTTTAATCTGCTTGCAAGTTCATAATCCTCTTCATTGACTGCTTGTTTAAGTTGAATTTCTAACTTTTTAATTTTTAGTTCTAAATCACTCAAATTGTCTTCATCTAAAGTTTTGCCAATATGAGTAGTGTTAGGTTGTGTTTTTTCCAAATTGGCTACAATAATATCTCTAAATACATCATAACATTGGCTACAACCAAGTAAACCTGTAGACTTAAAATCGGTTAA
Source organism: uncultured Clostridia bacterium (assembly GCA_934746645.1). Classification (GTDB taxonomy): domain Bacteria; phylum Bacillota; class Clostridia; order Christensenellales; family UBA1242; genus UBA6345. Next base: position 84,813 of record CAKVFE010000002.1, on the reverse strand, counting down.
AGTATATCCACAGTTGGGACAACTAAGTTCGCCATCGTCCATATCATTGTCATTATCATTAATAAGCATATCAAAATCGGTTTCGTCTTCTATACTTGCACAATCTTGACACAAATTTTTAGTAATAACATTGCCATTAATATTAACACTACTATGGAAAGTAGCTGGATTAATCTTACATTTATCGCATAACATAGTGAAAATATCTCCTTTTATATTACTAAAATTTAAATCAATATTAATATCTTACTTATCAATTTTATGTAAAAAAATATCAAACAATAATTTATATTTCATTATCTCATAATATGTGTAAGTAGACAAAACAAAAACAATAAATTTAATTAAAATTTGATACTTAATTATACACTTTTTATAATCATTTGATAATCTTTTAAACAAGTTTAATTAAAGAAAAGTTAGCACTAAATTATGTCATAAATTTAAGCATAAAAAAAGACAGCAAAAACGCTGTCTAAAAAAATATATTATTAAGCATTGAATCCTTTAAAAAAGGTAAACAATACGAATATTCCAATAATAAATAATGTAGCAGTCATATTAGATGTCTCCTTTAATTACAATTAAGTATAACATATCTATTTTAAATTTTCAATACCAAAATTATTTGGAAAAGAATATTGTATCAATAATTTTTAAATTATTGCCATTAATAACTACATCAAGCAAACTACCAGTATTAAATATGTTGTAAGTATTATTTTTGTATTTCTTAAAGACCTTACCCATATTGATACAAGCAATCTCCAATACATCTTCTGGACTAATAGCTGTAGTGGTATTAAGTATTCCTCTTGGCAATGTATATGCCAAAAACATTTCTTTATAAATATCTTTGCAATTAAATATCATATTAATATTATATTTTTTTGCAGTAACTATTTGAGCAATTCCATTGCCCTTTAACATATCATTGGTAATATCCAAACATAATGTTGCATTATAGTATGACATTTTTTCATAATCTTCTTTATCAAGATTGGCACCACTAAGAATAATAGGTTCTAAATCCAATACGCCAAATTCTTCCAAAACACCAATAGGAGTAAGTCCATACATTTTGTCGCATCTGCCCATCTCTTCTAAAGTACTACCAGCATTGACAATAACAGCTATACGATAATCAATACAAAATCTTACTATTGTTTGATATTCTTGTTCATATTTTAAAACATCATCAATATACAAAAATGTAACTTTATCATTATCAAAGTTTTTATACTGACTTAAAAGATTGTCATAAGAAATACTGTTTAAATCAAACACATTATAACTATTAAGTCTACTTAAATTGAGATATTTAAATGTTGGCAAACCAATAACATTGTCAATATCATAGACATTGTCACAATCAACTTTTATATTGTGTGGTGATACCATATCATCATAAATTTTTACATTGTATTGTTTCATAACTCACCTTTTAAAAAAATCGAAAATTAACTTTTCGATTTTTTATAATAACTTACAGCCAATGTCTTATCGCCAAACTTTTTTAGCAACATTGGATTAAGATTAGATTTAAAAATAATACGCTCATCTTCAACCTTATTAATAAGGTCTGCAATAGTTGTCGCTTCATCTGTATTTTTGCCACACATAATACCTAGTGGGACTTCAGCAGAATTTGACTTTGCTTTTTCATACAAATAATCAACAACTTTCTTCTTACCTTTAACATTGTCTACAACTTTAAGTTCGCCACCCACAAGTTCTAGTACAGGTCTAACACCTATAGAACTTCCTACAAGTGTAAGTTGTTCTTTAATGTTTTCATTGGTTGAAGGAATAATATATGTTTTAATATTTCGTTTGATAGTATTGACAAAACTCATAACTTCAGTAATGGAACTTCCGTGCATATTAGCAATGCCTGCTTCATATACAATAAGTCCATAACCTAAACCACAATTTTGACAATCTACCATCTCAATTTTTTGGTCAGGATATTTACCAATATACTGTTTTATTTCTTGATTAACTATAGCATAAGAAACATCATATTTTGCATTAGGGGTCAAAAACAATATATCTTGACCACTACTTAAAGCTTCTAAATATTTTTTATGGATAAGTTGTTTATAACTATCAAAGTCAACGGAAAATGTGCCGTTTGCATAGTACTCGTCAAAATTAAATTTGTCGGCATTATATAGGCATTTTTTACCATTGAGAATAGTAGGCAAATTGATAACATCAACATCTACTTTTTTAAGAGTCTTTAAATCCAAATCGCAAGTAGAACTTGCAAATATTACACTCATACATTACCCCTTATACTAAAATATTATACTAATATATTATCTCATAATTGGGAATAGAACGGTATCTCTAATATTAGGCAAATCATAGATAAGCATAATAAATCTATCAATACCAAAACCTAGACCACTCATAGGAGGCATACCGTGCTCCATAGCAGACAAGAAGTCTTCATCAAGGTCCATAGTTTCTTCATCACCATTAGCTTTTTCAACTAATTGTTGCATTAATGTTTCTCTTTGAATCATAGGGTCTACAAGTTCTGAATATGCGTTACAAATTTCTGCGCCACATACTACAACTTGGAATACTTCTGTAACTCTACTATCTTTATCACTTCTTCTAGCTAAAGTCTTTAATACTGCTGGATAGTTGTAAAGGATTGTAGGTCCAACCATACCTTCCCTAATCTTTCTCTTGTAGATATAGTCAATCAATGTTCTTACTGACTTACATTCTTCTAAGTCGCCATAACTAAACAAACCTTTTTCTACAACTTTCTTCTTAAATTCGTTAAGGTCTTCAATGTCTAAGAAATCAAATCCCAAAATTTTTGTCATTTCGGCAACATAATCAATACGATCCCATTCTTTACCAAAATCAATTTCGTGTCCTTGATAATTAACAACAGTTGTACCTAAAGTTTCCATTAACAATTTTTGGATAAGATCTCTAAATACTTGTATATTCTTTTCAAAATCCCAATAACTTGCATACCATTCTACTTGAGTAAATTCTTGCAAATGGGTAGCGTCCATACCTTCGTTACGGAAGTCTTTTCCAAGTTCAAATACTCTAGGTATACCACCAGCAATAGCTTGTTTTAACCAAGTTTCTTTAGCAATTCTAAGGTTACAATCTAAGTCCAAAGCATTGTGATGTGTAAAGAAAGGCCTAGCAGAAGCACCAGAAACAGCTGTTTGAAGTACTGGAGTTTCGATTTCGATAAAGCCAATATCTTCTAGGTATCTTCTAATAATAGATTCTACTTTACTTCTTCCTAAGAATACTTTTCTTGATTGTTCGTTGGTAACTAAATCTAGATAGCGTTGTCTATAACGAGTTTCGATATCAGTTAAACCGTGGAATTTTTCTGGAAGAGGTTTCATAGCCTTACTTAGCAATGTATAGCTATCTGCTTGAACAGTAAGTTCACCTGTTTTTGTGTGATATATAACACCAGTAAATCCTACAAAATCGCCAATGTCAACATAGTCATTAAACCATTTGTATGTGTCCAAATCTATCTGATTAACACTCAAACTAACTTGAAGTTTGTTATAAACATCAGAAATTTGAACAAACATAAATTTACCAAATGTGCGTCTAAATATCATTCTACCAGCAACTGCTGTACGATCTCCGTCATTAAGTTGTCTAGTTTCGGTGATATTGTGAGTTTCATCAAATTTTGCAGCATAAGGATTGATACCCATAGCCTTTAAATCTTTAATTTTCTTTTCTCTAATATCAACTTCTTTGTATAAATTTTCAGTATTGTTTTGTTCCATATTTTTCTCCGATAATAGATAATTTTTACTTAACAAGTATATATAAAAAACCAATATAAGTCAATGTAAATAAGTGCCTTTATAAACTTATTTTTTATTATAATATATAGTATAATATTAACTATTTTTATCTTAAACCCACGCTTTTAACTATCAACATTAAAAAAATCACTCATAAAAGTGATTTTTAAAACTTAATTAATCCTATTTTTATACACATTTAAATTTTTGTGGAATTTTTTAATGTATTGTTTTGTTTCTTTAATAGGTGGATTGTCAACTACACCATTAGAACTATATTCTTCTGATTTAAGCCATTCGTTGACTTTGTTAAACCCTGCATTGTAACTAGCAACTATATTGTCCAAATCTTCATACATTGACGCTAAATAATTGATATAATAACACCCCATACGAATATTGATTTCTGGAGAAAATAACATATCCAAAGTAAAGTCTGATATATTTAATTTATCAGCTATTTCATAAGCAGTGTTAGGCATAATTTGCATAAGCCCCCTTGCTCCAACACTAGATTCTGCATTTTTATCAAATCCACTTTCTATATTAATAATTGAGCAAATAATTTCTGGGTCAATATTGTATATCTCCCCATATTTTCTTATCGTATCTTTATATCTTATAGGATACAAAACAACAAGATACAACATTATTGCCACAAACATAATTATTATAAATCCCAACAAACTTGAGTACAAAATAATATTCTTTTTCATAAAATTATTTTATGCTAAATATTTTGTAATATTCTAAATTGTATTTATTAAAAATAATTAATCACAATTTAAATATAAAATAACATTTCTTGTATTTAAAAATTTGATAAAAAATATAAGAGATAAAAAATATTGCTTCGCACTGCTTTCGTCTAACTTCCGATAATATAAAGCACAAACTATTTTGCTTCGTACCAATCTTTACCATAACTTACATTGACTTCAAGTTTAACTTTAAGGTCAACAACATTTTCCATTTCTTCTTTTAGTATGGTTGTGACTTTTTCTAGTTCGGACTTAACACAATCAACAATAAGTTCATCATGAATTTGAAGTATTAATTTTGATTGTAAGTTTTCATCTTTCATACGATTGTAAACTCTAATCATAGCAAGTTTAATAATATCTGAAGCAGAGCCTTGAAGTGGCATATTCATAGCGCAACGCTCACCTAATTGACGGATATTATAGTTGGAATTATTGATTTCTGGTATAAATCTGATACGACCAAAATATGTCTTTATATAGCCATTTTTCTTACAATATTCTACATTGTCGTCCATATATTTTTTAACCAATGGATACTTTAAGAAATATGTGTCGATATACTCTTTTGCAGCTTTTCTTGTACTGCCAATATTTTGACTAAGTCCATAATCTGATATACCATAAATGATACCAAAATTGATAGCTTTTGCATCTCTACGCATCTGGCTTGTCACATCTTTTAAATCCACTCCAAACACATGTGATGCTGTAAGTGCGTGAATATCATCTCCACGCCTAAACGCTTCAATAAGTTTTTCATCTCCACAAAAAGACGCCAACAATCTAAGTTCTATTTGGCTATAATCAGCCGAAACAATATATCCGTCAGATGTACTTGGAACAAACATTTTTCTTAGTTCTTTTCCTTCTTCACTTCTTACTGGAATGTTTTGTAAATTTGGGTCAGAACTACTTAGTCGACCAGTAGATGTTAATGTCTGATTGAATGTTGTATATATTTTACCAGTATCTTTATTAATTAATTCTTCAAAAGATTTGATATAAGTTGAATACAATTTACTAATTTGTCTATATCTAATTATTTTTTCAATAATAGGATGGTCGTTTTTAAGTGAGTTAAGTACATCTATACCTGTACTTTTCTTTTTATTGTTGCCGTGATACAAGTTCATTTTGTCAAATAGCACTTCACCCAACTGTTTTGGCGAATTAAGATTAAACTCACAATCAGCCAAATCATAAATTTCGTTGGAAACCTGTTTAAGTTCGGTATCAAACTTTGAATCTAGTTGATATAGTACATCTTGGTCAATCTTAAAACCGACTATTTCCATATTATAAAGTACTTTTGTAAGCGGTAACTCAATATCGTTATACAAATTGGTCAACTTTAACTGATTAAGATTGTCAACATACATCTCTTCAAGTGATTTTAAATTGTATGCTCTATAATTTAAGTTAAGATTATTTTCAATAAGCAAATCTTCAAAACTAATATTAGATTTATTGTTGTTATTGATAAGGTATCTAGCTAAGTACACATCAAAACTAACATTGTTAAGACCAACATTATACTTTTTCAATGTATGCAATATGCTTTTATAATCAAAAACACATTTCTCTATTGTTTCATCTTCAAAAACTTCTTTTAAACCATTAAACAAATCAGCACATTCAATAGTTGGGGTCAACAAATCAACTTTTTCACTTAAATTGTACTCTCTATTATTGACAAAGATACTTACTCCACCACTTAAATTAAGATATATTTTTTTCTCTTTTTTTATCTCATTAGATATTTGTTGCACAATATCAAGACTATCTATATTGTATTGTTCAATACTTTTTTCATATTCGAAAGTTTTAGGTTGAGATTCTTCAAACAAATTAGATTTTTTTAATAGCGAATTAAATTGATAGCGTTTAAAGAATTTTAAAACTTCTTCGTTAAATGGGAATTGATATTCACAATCTTCTAGTGTACATTCAAAGTCACAGTTGGTATCAATAGTTGCTAAAGCGTGGCTTAAATAAGCCATTTCTTTACTATTAACAAGTTTTTCTTTAAGTTTTCCAGTTATCTCATCTATATAGTTATAGACATTGTCTAATGTTTCATATTTATAAAGTAAACTTAAAGCTGTCTTTTCACCTACACCACTTACACCAGGTATATTGTCCGAGCTATCACCCATTAGAGATTTAAGTTCGACTATTTGGAAAGGTTTTAAACCATAATCATTAAATAGTTGTGCTTGGTCATAGTTGATAGTTTCGGTTACACCACGCTTAGTAAACATAACCCAAGTATTGTCATTAATAAGTTGAAAACTATCTTTATCTCCAGTAACAACAATATTTTCTGTGTCAAATCTACGAGTAAGTGTGCCAATAATATCGTCGGCTTCTATTCCTTCTTTTTCAATATGTTGTATACCCATAGCACTTAACATATCTCTAAGTATTGGAAATTGACTTTTCAATTCTTCTGGAGTGCCTTTTCTAGTACCCTTATACTCTGCATACATATCTGTACGGAAAGTGTGTTTGCCATAGTCTAGTGCAACACAAATATATTTTGGTTTTATTTCGGTAATTATTTTTACAAGTATTGTCGCAAAACCAAAAACACCATTGCTAATAACACCTTCTGCATTAGCAAGTTGTGGTAAAGCATAAAATGCTCTGTTGATAAGACTATTGCCATCAATAATAACAAATTTATCTTTCATTATATACACCTTTAATCCAATATTTAATATGTTAGCATATTTAATCACACATTAACCATTATATATATAATATTGTACCATAAAACATAAAAAATAAAAAATGATAAACAAATTTTGCAAAATTAATTATTATTGTTGATTTTCGTCAAACAATTTGATATTATATAAAAGCGATTAAAAGAAAATTTCACATTTATGCCGAAATGGCGGAATTGGCAGACGCACGGGACTCAAAATCCCGCGATAGCAATATCATGTGGGTTCAAGTCCCACTTTCGGCACCAACTTAGTACTCCTTACGGGGTACTTTTTTTATTCGGGATTTTGAGTCGGGACATCAAACTCCTGTCGGAGCCTGACCGCAAACAAGTTGCTCCCGGCTTATCGCTTCACTCTGTTTCGCTATCTATAAATAGTCCACTGGACTATTTACTTTACGAGTCGCCCCGCGATAGCAATATCATGTGGGTTCAAGTCCCACTTTCGGCACCAGCTTAGTACTCCTTACGGAGTACTTTTTTTATTCGGGATTTTTTTAAGTTGTTTAACTTGAAAATATATAGTAAAAGATTTATAATCTTAATACACAAATCACTATATATTTTTATTTAAATCAACACTTATATAAACTATGTGATGTTATGTTGTTTATAACCTAAATAACAAATCATAACTACCATCGTAAAACAAACATCACAATTTGGGTAAACATAAGTTATTCGAAAATATTGCTTTGCAATGCTCTCGTTTAATTTTAGATTATACAACATACTAAATACAAACAAAGGATAAAAATGGAAGCAGTTCAAATTATTTTTCAAATATTAAGTGTCATTGTTTCGGTTATTGCTATACTTCAAAAGCAAAAATGGAAAATGATGCTTTACTATACAATCAACAATGTATTGTCTGTCATAATATATTTTTCTTTTAATAGAATTACAACAGCAATAATATGTATAGTTGCTACAATAAGAACTTTCATTTTTATGTTTTATTCTTTAAAGAAATTGAAGCCTAACATTATATGGCTTATAGTTTTTGAAATTGGTTTTGTCGTAACAACAATATTGACTTGGCAAGATGCCCTTGATTTACTTCCACTTGTTGCCCTACTTTCTGCTGGATACGGTAGTTGGCAAGACAATCCAGCAATTTTGCGTGTTTCATACATCATCAACAATGGTTCGTATGTAATATACAATGCTGTCATTGGTGCTTATATCTCAATGGTGTTTAAAATAATAACTTTTTTAAGTTCTGTAATCTGCTTTATATATTATTGTTTGTTAAAGAAAGAAACACCTATTTTAGATGTTATATTTAATAGAAAGAAAACAGTAGAAAATAATATTGACAACACCAATGTTGTAGACGATAACAACGAAAAAGAAGAACCAATAAATAACAATATTAATAATGTTTCTGACACTAAAAATGATGAAGACATTGATAATAAAACAAATAATACCATTACATAAATCTATAAAAATAAATGTAACAATTAAAAATTTAAAATTAACATATACAAATAAAAAAACTAAGTAATAATGATACAACATAGAAAATGTATTAAATAATTACTTAGTTTTTTATTTATTTAATTGTTAGTTCGGTATAAATTGGAAAATGGTCACTAGCATAATGGCCTTTTATCTTTTTATCAATTATTTGATAATTGTCAACTTCAAAACTCCCAGTTTTTTGAAACATATAATCAATCTTATTATTAGGATATTCGGTTTTAAATTCATTGATAGTTGCAGTATTATTGACCTCAAAATTATTGCCTACATCATCAAATTTTGTAATTGAATATTGATACATATCTGATGTCGATTCAAAATTAAAATCTTCCATTATAATTGTAGGCATAGAATAATCACTCAATTTTTCGTATATCAAATCTATGCTCTTTTGTTGAATTTGACTATTTTTATAATCCAAATGTGCGTTTGCAACTAAAAATTCTTGTCCTGTAATATTGGATTTAAGCACAACTATTGTACATATCCTATTGTAATATGCGTCCCAAGTATTACTCATTATGTCTGGTGTATCACTCAACCAAAAAGTCTTTGTACTAACTAAAGTGTACATATCTTTTCTAAAAAATATTGGTAGACATTCGGTCAGTCTTGTATCATCACGATACTCCTTAACACTATCATAACCTTTTAAATATTTCTTAAAAAATTGATATTGTGATTTTTTATTTTCTTGCATACAAATAATAGATGGTTGATATTCCTGATAAATATCACTAATCAACGATGTCCTATACTTCCAATTTAATTTGTTTTTATCAGAATTATTGGCACATCTTATATTGAATGTCATTATTGATGTTGTAGTATTTTCCGTATCAATCTTGATAGTCCTTAATGAAGTAAATCCATAAAATATATCATATCTAAAAACAATACCCAACACTAACACAACCATTAACACACCACATATTATAAGTGATGTAATAGTTTTTCTTTTCATAAGTATCCCTTTTATTGGTTGATAAATTCAATTATATCTCAGCAATATATATTTCGTGTCCAGATTCTTTTATTATATCTATCAAATCCAATGTTTTTAACCACAAAGTAGCTGTATTTTCATTTGGGTGCACGCCAATAATACCGACATCAACATAATCCTTATCAATATATACTTTAACTTTGTTTTCGGTATCATTAAGTACTCCTAATGGAGTAACTGAACCCGGTACAAGTTGTAATATATTCCACAAGTCTTCTGGTTGTGCAAAACTAAGATGTCTTGTGTCGTATTTCTTTTTAAATTCTTTTAAGTCTACTCTTTTATCAGATTTTACACTTATTAGATAATAATTTTGTTTTTTATCATCTCTTACAAATATATTTTTTGCATCAGCTTCAGGATATGGCAAATCAACACTTTTAAGTTCTTCCATAGTGCATACAGCGTTATGCTCAGTTATTTCATACCATATACCTTTATTTTTAATAAAAGCATATACTTCTTGTTTGTTCATATTTTTCCTTTAATATTTTAATTAAATTTTACTTCAAAATTGTTAGAATTATCTTTCCAAGTGCTATCTTTTTCAACCATATCCCATTCTAAAGATATTCCGTCAAAATATATGGTCTTTAAATTGCTACAACCAGCAAAAGACTTTTCGCCAATTTTAGTTAGTGGACAATGCAATGTAACTGATTCTAGTTGTTGACAATTGTTAAATAAATAATCTCCAACATAATTAACATATTTAGGCATATCAAAATTTTTCAATCCTGTACCCCAAAAAGCTTGTGGTTTAATATCAGTAACATTTCCTAAAAACTTAACACTGTTCAATTTTTCGCATAGTTTAAACAAACCTTGTTTAATAACAGTAATATTGCTAGGTATTGTTATGCTTGTAATATTAGAGCATTTAGACAATGCACTAGCACCCAATTCGGTTAGATTGGTTGGTAAGTCAATACTTGTAAGACCTTCACAAGCATAAAATGCTTCTGCACCGATAATCTCTACACTTTCAGGTAAAACAACTTCTGTCATCTCTCTACAATACATAAATGCGTCAGGTTCTATAGATATTGTACCATCTTTTACAACTACTTTTCCAGTTACCAATGGGTCACAATTAACTAACTTTTTACCATTGTACAACAAGTATTCGCCATCAGCTCTTTGCATAGCCTTAATGCCCATTATGTCTTGTGCTTTTTCATCGAAGCATTGTTGTTGATAATTTTCATATTCACTGATAAAATCATCGTAAAAATCAAATTTTTTCTCAATAATATCCGGATAATCATCATAAGGTATTTCTACAAAATGTCCTATGCTACAACCAATACGACTAAGTAATGTATGTGCAATATTAGCATACTCTTTTAAGTTATATAAGTCAGGTTGACTTTCTCCTTCGTTGTCAAATGAAAACATATCTAAGTCATAATAACACTCAGAAATAACATTGATTACACGATAATATCTATCTAGTTTGTTAGGATAATGGTCTTCTACATATTGTTGTAGTCTAGAATAATCTACTTTTGCACTTTCTTTATTATTAAATAGTTGTTGTTTTGAAAGTGCATAATTTTCGTCATTATTAAATATCCATTTATTGATCAAAGAATATATTAAAAACATTTTTTGTATGTCACTATCAACAAGCACTTCAGTATAATTTGCATTTACCAAATTTTCCATAATAGCTTCTGGTGTATCTTCTTCATTCATTGCATCAGTATAAAATTGGTATGCCATTGCTGGTGACAATTGGCTAACATCTTTTTTGTCTAATTCTAACATTTTTATATCCCCTTTATAAAAATAATTTATACACCAAAATATTACAACTTTTAATATTTAATGTCAAAGAAATGATTGTATGCCAATATGCAATAGCTAACATATATAACTTACTTATTATTGAAATTGAAACTTTCAAATATGGTCATATTGACTAATTGACAATAAAGGGGTATAATATTAATGTAAATTTTTAAAAAAAGAGAGAATATATTATGAAAGTAGTTGATATGAAAACTTGGAATGCTAATAAAGAATACGATGAAGAACAAGAAAGACTAGACAACATTAAATATATTGTCGACCACAAAAAAGAAAGCGAATTGAAAAAGCAAATGGAAAAAGTTGCTCGTGAAAAAAGACTAAAACAAATTATAAAAGAAGAAAGACACGAAAAACTTAAAAATGTAGTTAAATACTTTGTAAAAGCCAATGCAATAGCTGGTGGTACTGGTTTAGGTCTAATAGTAATAGCTAGAGGTTCTAACTATGCCCTTACAGCAATTGAAGGTGGTTTAGATTTTGAAGAAAGAGATTATAGACAAAACTCAGTAGTTGAAGCAGGATATTATAACGATCACCCTGTAAGAATAAGAATATCAGACAAAATTGATGTTAAATATAAAGACACAATAGAAAATGCTTTTAAAACATTTGATAAAAAAGCAAAAGGTATTTCTTTTGAGATATCTTATGGTGAAACAAAAGGTGCTAAGTTTGATGTTGGTGTTTACCCTGAAAAAATATCTGGTTCAACATTAGCTTATGCAACTGTTGGAGAGCTTGATGATAAAACTATTAGCGGTTATATCTGTGTAGATACAGAAAAAGTTCCACGATTTTTACTATCATCTGTAGTACAACACGAAATGGGACATGTAATTGGTCTTCAACATAGTAAAAACCCTAATGATTTAATGTTCCCTAGCATTGATAGATTGACATTGTCTATGAATGATATTAAGCGTATCAATACTATCTACCCTGATAAAGAAGATAAAAATACCGATGTTAGAGCTTATTATACTATAGTTCCAAAAGAACTTTTCTCTACCACTGCCCTAAATGATGAAAATAAAAAAGATAGAGAAACTATAATGTAACATTATAATATCAAAAACAATTTAATATTAAATAAAAGTACCTACAATACATAGGTACTTTTTTTATACCTTAACCTATTAGCATTATTATAACGCACTACTCACAATTAGCAATAAATTTTTAATACTATATATTGTAGATAACTCTACCTAATTAAAACAAAAGGATACTAATATGGCAACAATAAATGTAAGTACTTTTTCAGAGTTAAAAACAGCCATAGAAGACACAACTTCTACAGATATAATTGTTACGCAAGATATTGTATTTAGTGGTGGCGGAGCTAGAATAAATACTACTAAAGGCGATGTAACTATTGATTTTGGTGGACACAATATAACTGACAATAATTCGTCAACTTTTACCGACACTATTTATGTACAATCTGGGACAACAGCAACAATAACTATAACAGCAAAAAACGCTATATGGAATGGTCGAAATTATTATGGTGTTATAGGTGTCTATGACGGAAACACCAACACAACTATTGTTTTGGACAACATTAATTATACAGGTCCACAATTTGTATACAATAAAAATGGTACAACCAAAATAGTTGATTGTATTGTAAAACTATCTAAAAACAATTCGTCTACCAACTCGCAAGAATTTTGTGAAGCAAATAGACTATATATTTCTGGCAACACACAAGTAACATCAGAAACAACATCTACTGCAGTGATATGGTTTACTAATGCCAATTCTAGATTGGAAGTAGCAGAAAATGCAACCTTTATTGTTGATGCACCATCAACATACTTTTTATATACAGATAGTCAACCTGATATACTTTTAAATGCTAATTCCTACACAAAAATAAATACACTCAATGGTCTATTTTATTCAACCGGAACAACATCTCACATTGCCAATTCGTTTACAATGCAAGATGGTTCAAGTTTTATTTCAACACAAACTGCTAGCAATTCAACACCAATGTTTAAATGTATTTCTAGTTGCACAATTGGCAATAACACAACATTCCATTTGTATTCTCCAGCGTCAGGTTCGGCATCACTTATGTATTTTGCTAAAGCGTCTAACCTTGTCTTTAACAATCCAAAAAGTATCATACTCTACAACAATGGTGGTAATGTATTTAGTTTTCAAACTGGCACAAGTGCAAGTCCAAATAAAATAGATATAACTACTCAAATGTTAAGATTATGGAATACAGCCAAAACCCCATTGGCAAGCGCAGGAACTTTTGACGATATACCAATCAAAGAGTTTTTTAAATACAACTATGAAAGTGATATTGTCGTCAACATAACTTCAACTAACACTGCCCTTATTTCAACTCAAAACAATTTAGTCGAAGAAGACACAGGTTATCCAATGACAACAAGTACTTTAAATATTTTAACATCTAAAGTTATTAGTATGGGAAACTTAATTTTAACAGCAGAAAAAGTAAGTGATATATCTACTGCAATTTCTGGAATGTCTGAATCCACATCTAATATGAAAGCTGTATATGACAGCACAACATTAACGGGCACTGCAGAAGAAAATGGACAATACAACTTAGATATCTTAGACAAAATACCAGTTGGAACAAAAATAGAAATAAGTGCCAATCACAATATGCTGACTAAAAATATAAGTGTAATAAGTGTTGGAAGTGTATCAATAACAAAGATAGAAAATTTGGACTATTATAGTATTGGTGTCCCATATAATAAAAACATTATCAATCGTATCAATCCCAACTGGTCTATAGAAGTTACAGATACTAGAACATCTGGTGGTCAATGGGAATTGTATGTATATATAGACCAACAATTACACTCTGATACTAACACTATAGATGATTGTATAGTATACAATAACAACAATTTAAATACAGTTATAACTAATACTCCATTATTAGTATATACTGGAGATTGGGATACACCACCAAAAGTTACTAATATCACTTGGAGTAAAGAAAATGGCATACTATTGTATGTTGATGACAAAAAACTATATTCTGCTGGCAAATATACCACACAATTATTGTGGACCATAAAAGAAATAGAATAAAAATATTTTTAGTAAATTATATTTAAATTAAAGACAAAACAAAAAAAGACATTAATTAATAATGTCTTTTTTATAAAAGTACAATACTATTAAATTTATACTTTTCAATAATAGATGTTTGAAATAATCAATTAAACAATCTTTGTTACTTGGAAAGCAATTGTTGCATTGGAAGTATCCAAAACATCTGGTAATGTTACTGTAAGTGTACCATCATTATAGGTAAAGTTGGTTGTTTTTTCGCCATTGATTGTTACACCAAAATCGGTATCAAATACAATTTTTGTAGTATCCAAAACATCAGTTACTGTACCACCTGACAATTTTGCTCCAGATTGATTGTCTACCACTATTGTATATAGTAATGTTCCGTCAACCCAATAATTTTTATTTGCACTTTTAGTAACAGTTAAACCTTGAACAATAGTTGTTGTTACATCTGCACTAGAAAATGTTACTGGTACATTGTCATCGCCATAATTACCTGCAACATCTACTTTATTAATTAATTGAACTTCAGCCATATTATTATCCTTTTATATAGATTTGCTTTGCTATTGTATACTATGCCAACTCACAATAAATGGTTAATTGTAATAGACTAAAATATATAAAAAAATAAGTGAGAAAATATTATGATATTAACCAATCAAGCAAAATTGCAATATCCTGCAAATCAATCAAGGAATAACGAAACAATAACTATTGTAAGCAATATTGTTACAACAACATTAAATAAAAAACCAGAATATATTAAGCCTAAGTATTTTCCAAAAAATCTTAACTTTATCTCTCCTTATACTCCAACTAGGAAAAATTACATAAACAACTGGATACTATATGCAATAATAAAAAAATATTTTTTTAATTAATACTTTAATTGTATTATTGTAATTTTAAAAGTCTTTACAGTTTTTATTGTTTTTAATTTTTATGTTATTGTTAAGTACTCAATAAAAAAACACTCTCTATATTAGAAAGTGTTTTTTATTATCGTATTTTTTATTTATATAATTTTTGAACAAAGTGAATATCTTTCATATTGTCAGTTGTTACATAACCACTAGGTGCTTCGATAACATCTTTCAATCTATTAACAACTGTAGCACAAGTAAGTTCTACTGTAGCTGGACGATTAACAGTAACTGTAGTTGTTGGCTCACCTTCTACTGTCCATTCGTTGACATCAAATTCGTCTGGTCCATATACTTTACCAATACATTCGCTTTCAATAACAATACCTTCTTTTGTTTCGGTTGTTACAACAGCACTCATACCAGTAGCATAACCTTTCTTTATTTTCATATCAAGGGTCTTTGATACCAAATCTTTTTTGTATGTTTGAGGAACACATTTTTGTGTTTGTCTTGTAACAGTAAGTCCTAATTTTTCACACAACCAGCCATTAACTGTCCACATATATGATGGTGAATATTTTCCACTATCAATCAATTTTTTTCTATCTTCATCTGACATACGGTCAACAGAAGCTATCTCTTTATCAAAAGTTTCTAGGTCTAATCCAGCACCGTGTACTTGTGCTAATGCGATACCATAATCTTCTACATTATAGCTAGATCTACCTTTAATCTTTTTAATACTTTGTGTAGTGCCACACAAAGATGTTATTAGTGTACCCCAAGAATAATCTTGATATCCACTACCACAAATTGTACAATTGTTTTCTTTTGCTAGTTTATCAATTTTCTTTGTGATTTTCTTAGAAGAGTTCCAAGGATAAAACGCTTCTTCGCAAGTTGAAATTGCATTTACACCAAGACTAGCACAGATAGTAAATACATCTTCTAGGTCAGACATTAAACTCATTGTAGTAACAATAGCAATATCTGGTTTTGTCTTTTTCAATACTTTTTCCAAATCTTTAACATCAGAGATTTTTACTCCCCTTTCTTCTCCACCCATTACTGTAGAGATGTCTTTGCCAATACGGTCTGGATTGATATCAAAAGCACTGACAATTTCTCCATCTTTCTCGTATACATATCTCATTGTATACTTACTCATTTTTCCGCAACCAATTTGGGCTACTTTAATTTTTTTCATATAAAACACTCCTTTTATATTTATTATATATAATAAAATTTATTATATACTTTTGTCAATTTTTTAAATATCAATAACACATTAATTAATAACATTAAAAACTTATTAATACTAAAAAACTGAGTAAAAAACAATTAAATAAAATAGCATACAAAATATCAGTTAATAACAATTAAACTACAATATCATTATTAATCCAATCTATCAAAGTGCTTGCCAACAAATTAAATTTTTCAATATTTTTTGGGTCGTTGGTAATACCAGAATTTATCTCAATCTGTATTGTCCATATACCCAACTCTTTTGAAAAATATCCACTAATAGTTGTATATGATGCCATAAAAGGCTTATCTATTTCTACCACAAAATTTTGATTTAATCTATCACACAATTTGTCAAACAATGGTCTATTGATAGCGACATTATTTTCTAAATGAGTACCCAAATTGACATCCATACTTCTCCACCTAGCCAATCCATGGAAGTCAATCAAATATTTAATATTATTGTCTTTTATAATTTGTTTTAAATCTTCTCTATAAAAACAATCTTTATCAAAATTGGCGTCATCAAAATTATTTTTTGTTTTTACAATCAAATGTGAATTAGTGTTATCGGCGACAATAATACCCATAGGTATTGTACCCAACTCAGCGACTTTGTGCTTACCCAATCTTGTTTGACTTACTCCGTGTGGTACAGAAATAATAACATTATTATTACCTTTCATATAAATATGGTCTTTACCACAATTGACTTGCAATAATTGTTTTCTTATCTTTCTAGTTTGATTAAAACTAAATCTATTCATATTTTTCTCCATAGTATATATTTATTAATAACATTATTGACTTACTTTGTCAAAACTCTATAAATAAACAATTAAAATTTATATAAAAATATCAAATTTTGAAAAATATGGGTATGTACAAATGGACATATATATGATATTATATATATAAGATATATTATGGAGTTTTGAAAATGACATTAGAAGAACTTCAAGAGAAAATTAAATTTTGCAATCCTAATATGCCAACAAAAATTGTGTATATACCAAAAGCACAAAAGAATTTTTTATTGGCATTTACTAAAGAAATGCCACCATTTAAGACTTGCAAAATTTTGGTTATGGACGAAATAAGATGTTTTGCTCCAATAGCACAAATATGGTATCAACTTACAGAAAACCCAGTTACTACATACAGCAACAATCCTAATAGTGATGAAAAAATAATTTCTTTTGAAAAACAAAGAGAATACTATATAGCTCATTTTCAAACAAGTTATGACTATCAAGGTAAAGGTATAGGCAAATATATCTACCAATTAGCTCAAGCACATATGGATTGCACCAACATCAATAATTCTTATGGTGTAATCTCTCCCCTAGATGATATTAAAGGTGTAACAAAATCTGGTGTAGATTCTGACAAAGCAGAACGCAAATTTTTAGCACTTATGTATCACGCTCTTGGCAATACTATTATCGAATCCAAAAGTAATGGTAAACCAATAACAAAATTTAGAGATAGTTGGACACACAACCAAAAATATGAAAAATTAAATACTGAGCAAAAAGAATTTGTCAACTCAATGTTAAAATACGAAAGAATAATACAATATAAAAGTACACAAACTCTTGATGCAAAAATTAATAACAATCAAAAATAATTGGAAGTAAACTATGATTATAGATGAATTGGAAGAAAGACTTACAAGAAGATACCCTTCATCATATATTAAAAAAGTACATATTGATAGAGCTGATAAGGATTATGTTTTAAGATATAGAAGAAAAGATATTTATGCTGACTTAATTCTATATGATGTTGAATCAACTGACCCAATATCAACTATTGAATATGACTTACACGAAGACAAATGCTATATATCTTCTTTTAAAACTGATTATGACTATCAAGGTAAAGGCATAGGTAAATTCTTGTATCAACTTGCTCAAGCTCACGCCGATAAGTATAAAATATGTTGTTCTCATGGTATTATTAGCCCTATTGGAGCAATAAAAGGCATTACTGGGACACCACAAGAAACATACGAAACAGAAATGAATTTTTTAAAGCTAATGTATCACGCACTTGGCAATCAAATACAAAATGAATCTGATTTATATCCCGGTATACAATTAGACTCATTTAAAGATGTCTGGAAACCAAATACAAAGATAGCAAAACTAAATAATGAACAATTAAAATTTTTGGATTCAATGCTTGAATATGATAATAAATTAAACTTAAAAATAGAAAAGACTAAATAAGGACAAAAAGAAATGTCAAAAGATAAAAACACAAGACCACTAACTCAAGAAGAAAAAGACACAATAAAATGGGCAAAATCCTACAACGGAGTTGGCTCACCTGCTCAACTAATATATGTACCTAAAGCAAAAAGAGATTTGATAATAACTTTTAAGTACAGTGCAAAAATGGGTCGACTTTGCCAAATTTCATTGGTAGATGGACCTACTACTATAGTTGAGCCTGTATCGTTTATAAGATACGAACTTAGAGATTATGGTATGCACATCTCATATTTTAAAACAAGATATGATTATCAAGGTACTGGACTTGGCAAATTCTTGTACCAACTTGCTCAAGCACACGCTGACAAACTTGGTCTTAAATTTTCAGATGGTTATATCTGCCCTGTTGATGATATAAAAGGTGTATCTTCAGATAGTGATGATAGCATTGAAAAAGAATTTAAATTTTTAGCTCTTATGTATCACGCTCTTGGTAATAAGATAATAGAAAAAAGTAATTATCAAGGTGTTGACTTAACATTTGAAGACAACTGGAAACACGGACAAAAGTTAGAAAAGTTAGACGAAAACCAAAAAGAATTTTTAGAAAAAATGGTTGAGTACGAAATGAAACAAAACCAAAAATATCTAGAATCAAAAAATAAAAAGGATAAGAGTAAATAATATGGATAAATCAAAATTCGTTGACGATACAAAAAGTGTTGATACTGATACCAATTTGGATATAAACTATACATTTTTGCTTAAATCTATTTTAAAAGATGACGGTAAAGAAGAACCATCAAATATTGTTTATGTTGATAAAGCAAAAAGAAAATTTATTGTTTCATTTTCTATAAACGATTTTCAAACAAGAAACTGCCAAATAATATTGCAAGACGAAAAGCACCCTTTAGATCCAGTTGCACTTATCAGATATCAAATTAATAATAGTGGAATTTATATTTGTTATTTTAAAACAAGATATGACTATCAAGGTACTGGACTAGGTAAATACATATATCAACTTGCACAAGCTCACGCTGATATATTAAAAACTCCATACTCTGAAGGTATGATATGCCCTGTTGGCAAAATTAAAGGTGTATCAAACAATAAAGAAGATTGTACAGAAAAAGAATATACTTTCCTAACCCTTATGTATCACGCTCTTGGCAATAAAATAACCAAAGTTGAAGCAGGAGATATTGATATCCTAACTTTTTCTGATAAATGGAAACTTGGAGAAAAAACAGCAAAACTTAATGACGAACAACTAAAATTTATTAAAGATGCTGTAAAGTACGAAAAACATCAATATAATGAGTACATACATAGATTTGATTATTTAGATGATATTAATAAAAAAGGTAAAACAAATTAATAATAAAAGACTAAGTAAAATTGCTTAGTCTTTTTTATATTATCGGAAGTTAGACTAAAGCAGTGCAAAGCAATATTTTCGTATAACTGATGTTTATTCAAACTGTGATGACACGATTTATCGTGGAATTGCGATTAGCAACTTGTGTTGTGAACAAAGTGAACAATACAACATCACATAGTTTATACTCAAGGAAGTTTATGCAAGCGACACGGAGTGGCATTTAACATAAACTGACGCCGAATCAAAACTATGTATCCATTGTGTAGCAATGGTTGTTGCGATTAGCAACTTGATTTACGAACATAGTGAGTAAATCAACATCATATAGTTTATATTATCATCGCAACACTTTTAAGTTGGGTATGTACAAATGGACAATTATATGATATAATAAATATGTAATTAATTGATTAGGAGTTCTATAATGACATTAGAAGAAGTTTTAGACACCATAAAATCCAATGACAAAGATTCTATAGCAAGAATCGTTTTTGTTCCAAAAGCAAACAGGTCTTTTGTTGCTTGGTTTACAATTAACGAAATAAGACAAAGAAAATATCAAATAGTATTATTGGACGAAGACGATTATATGCGTCCAGCAACATCTATCGAATATGACCTAGATTGCAACAACTGTTATATCGAATACTTTATAACTCGTTATGATTATCAAGGTACTGGACTAGGAAAATATGTATATCAAATGGCACAAGCTCACGCTGATAAAGTTGGTCAAAGATATTCTAGTGGTACTATATGCCCTGTTGCAAAAATAAAAGGCGTATCAAATTCTAAATTAAACGAACAAGAAAATGAAACCAACGAATATAAATTTTTACAACTTATGTATCACGCATTAGGCAACGAAATTAAACAAACTTGGCGTGGACATCACAAACGCATATATTTTGAAGATAGTTGGGCTCCTAACGAAAAGTACAATAAACTAAATCAACAGCAAAAAGCATTTGTTGATAAGCTTACCAATTTGGAACAAAAAAAATACAATGAGTATTTAGAAGAAAAAACAAGTAAACTACATATATCATAATCAGATAAAAAGACACAATTAGATTTGTGTCTTTTTTTATTTTTAATATTGTATTATTACAATAAATTACATAAAATTCTCAATGTAAAGAATTAATAAAAATAATAATTATTTTCATAAAATATGTTGTATATTAAAATTTAGAGTTGTAAAATATGGGTAATTATGGAACTAATAAATTTATATTTAGACAAACTTAATAAATCAAAATTTAGGTCAAGTTTTCATCTAAAAGAAAGTGATTTTAAATACATAGAACAAAAATCTATAGATACTATAAAAAGTCACGCTTACGATTTTATAACAAAAAAACTTGCACCACTCAACCCTACTAATGATGGCAAGCAGACACCTATGCATGGTCACCCTGTTTTTATTGCTCAACACGCAACAGCGACTTGTTGTAGAGGCTGTCTAAGCAAATGGTATAACATTCCATTGGATCGTCCATTAACACAAAAAGAAATTGATTTTGTAGTAGAAATTATTATGGAATGGATTAATAGAGAAATAAAAATTCATCAACAATAAACTTTATATATTCAATATTAAAACTACTTTATTTTAAATCTAAATATAAGTAAATATAGCTTACAAAATATTTTAAATCATTAATTATTTATTTAATAATAATCTTAAATTCAAAAATTAAAGCACTAAAAAAAGACCATTTAATTATGGTCTTTTTTATTATTAATTGTGTAAATTATTAGTACTATTCAAAATGTCAATAATCTCCTAAATTAAGCAAATATTAACATATTAATACTTAACTTATGCATAGTACATAAAATATTTGTTTTATTTTTAATAATTTATTATAAAACAATTATTCTACTATCTTTACAAGTCCTTTTTCGCACACACATTTTTTAACTATTCCATCTTTAGTTGTGATTGTTCCGGTACCTACAAGTTGTCCCATTTTAAAACCACCATCATATACTTCGCCAGTAGCAAATTTGTATTGACCGTGTCCATCAAATTGACCACTCTTAAATGTACCTTTATACTCTGTTCCGTCTGGATTGATGATTTCGCCAACACCATCAAACATATCATTTTTAAACTCTCCAGTATACACTGAGCCTTGTTCAAATTTGTATGTTCCCTTACCTTCTCTAATACCGTCTACAAACTCACCATCATAACTATTTTTACCATAAGTCATATAACCTTTTCCGTTAGGAGCATTGTCCTTAACATCGCCTTTATAGTAGTTACCATTAGGATATGTTATAGTACCTTTTCCATCAAGATTGCCAGACTTAAAATGTCCTTCATATATTGAGCCATTATATACAAGTTTACCTTGTCCATCAAAAAGTCCATTTTTAATTTCGCCAACATAGACTTCGCCTGTCACAAATTTAACAGTACAATTTCCGTTAAGTGTAGCATTCTTAAATGTACCTTCAAAAGTTGTACCATCTGTAGTTGTGTACTTACCCTTGCTTTCATATTCGGTTACATTAGGGTCACCAATACATACTTCGCCTTCATAATAATTGCCATTAGGATATGTTATTTTTGCTTGTCCTTTTAACACACCATTGGTAAAGTTGCCTTCATACACAATACCTTCTACTAGTGTAAACTTACCTTTGCCATTAAACATACCATTGTCTACACCACCTATATATTCGTCACCATTTTCAAATTTGATTACTTCATCTGTCATAATATCAATCCTTTACATATTCCAATATTTTTTCTTTAGCTATTAACCAATGCTTTTTAAGGTCATCATAAGATAGTATAGATTCTACTTTGTCTATGTCAACCCAAATAAGTTCGTGAGTGTCAAGAGAGTCATTATCACTTTTGCCTATGTCTATAGCCACAAACATATAACATACACATTGTTCGCCCTTAGGTGTAGTATACCTATCTATAATAGGTGGAATACTATCTACAATAACACAATCTCGTTTTGTTTCTTCTGCAGTTTCTCTTATAGCACATTGCATAAGTGATTCTAGGTTTTCCAAATGTCCTTTTGGAAATGAATAATCGTTAAGTTTTTCTCTATATATTAAACCTATCTTCATATTGTTTTTGTCCAACAAATAACAACCAGCTTTTAATGTTTCCATACATTCTCCTTTCACATATAATATTAAAGCACAAAATCAAAAATTTAAAAAGCAAATAACAAAACACTTAAAAATATTTAGAACTTTTAAGTTGATATGATATACTAGAATGTATTTATAAGGAGGGATATATGTATCCAAAAGTATTTGGATGGCAACATCTAACATATCTTGCTATTTTTCTTGTATTAGCAGTTGTAGGCACATATTGTATATTAAAATTTGTTAAAAACGAAAAGACATTAACTATTGTTATTAAATCTATTGCTGGTGCATTGTTACTTGCAATATTGTGGAACAGAATATGTATCACAATCAACAAAGGTAGTTGGATACATATGATACCTAACTCATTCTGTGGATTGTCAAGTCTACTATTATCTATTAGTGTACTTGTTGGCAAAAAAGATAATTGGTTTTTCCACTTTATATGTTACCTTGGATTTATTGGAGGATTGATTACTCTTATTTATCCAGATTTCTTAGGTCAAAATCAATCATTCTTATACCCTGCAACAATTTCTGGACTGTTACATCACACAATAATGTTCTATCTAGTTTTAATTATGGTTATAACAAAATACTTTGTACCAACACTTAAAAAATGGTATTACTTACCACTAGGTTTGGCTTGTGTTATGACTTACGGATTATTCCTATTAGACGCAGTTGGACATACCAGTGCTATGAACATAACCACTCCACTACTTGAAGGAACAATCCTTACTTGGTGGTTTACAGGAATATTGGTAGTTGCTTTGTCAGTTGCAACTATGGCAATATTTGATTATTTTAATATATATAGAAAAAAGAAAAATAATACTACAATACAAGAAAATACAGAAGAACAAACAAAAGAATAATTTATAATAAAAAGACTCTACACAACAAAGAGTCTTTTTTATATTTTATATTCTATAAATTATCTACTAATATAATACTAATACCCACATAAAGATTTTCGTTATTACTCTTATTTTAAATAAGTTAGATTGAATATCAAACTTAATTATCCAGTATTATGTTTTGCTCAGCCAAACTATAATCATTGAGAGCAAGATTAATGGAAGAAGAAATAATATATGACAATTTGTTTATGACCACATCAACATCTTTTGTTGTTACGACCAAATTCTCAAATAATTTATCTTTTAATTTTATATTTTGATTTTCTCCAACAGCATTATCTACTAAAGTTTTTGCATATACTACCAAAGGGACTCCTATAGATATTGTCCTTGTATTTAGAGTAGTATGATTGATATGTTTTCGCATATTTCCAACACCTGCACCCGGTCTAAAACCATCATCTGATATTTGTATATTGGTTATTAGATTATTGTAATCATTGGCACATAAAGTGTCTATAAGAAGCACAGCATCAGGTTTAACTAAATCGCACACACTTTTTATTATGTCTGCACTTTCTATACCAGTCAAACCAAAAACACTAGGGCCAATAACGCTTACTTCTCTTTTACTATTGATTAGATGTCTAGTAGCAATAACTTTATTGATACATTCTGTACCAAAGCTATCTGACCTTATATGCCTATTACCTAGTCCAACAACAAGGACTTTATTAGTACCATTTAAAAAGCGTTTTAAACTATCACCTAACTTATCTATTATATATTCTTTTTCTTGAGTTATTGCTCCAATTACATTGGGTATACTATACAACAAATATGTTTTTTCGTCTTCTTTAAACTTCTGTTTGGTAATATTGTATTTTAATTTATATAGTCTTCCCTTTAATACATTTTGGTCACTACTTTCATTGATTAATTCTGTCATACTACCCCTTAGTTATTGTTCGACAAAAACATAAAATAATACAACAAATGTTCATTTATGCAATATTATCGAAGTAAAAATTTGGGGTATTTTGTCGTACATTGACATAACAAAAAATATTTTGTCTACCATAAAAAATATCTAGGAAAAATATCGACATAAATCATTGAAAAGTCCAAATATCCGATTTATAATGTAGAAAAACAAGGGAGGATATATATGAACAAATGCACAAAAAATCATAAAGATAAATACATAAAAAACTACATACAATTATTATTACAATGTGAAGAACTCCATACCAAACTTGAAAAGGCATACTCTATACCTAAGTCTAAACAGTCAAAAGGTATTAAGTATCAAATATTAAAACTCAACAATTTACTCAATAAACTTTTAGTAAAACTAATGCAATGCCAATGGACTATTGAGCTTGCTTGTGCTTAAACTAAATTAACAATAAAAAAAGAAGGCTTAAAATTTAAGTCTTCTTTTTTAATACTAATTATTCAGCTTTAGCTGTTTTCTTTGTAGCTGTCTTTTTAGCAGGTTTTTCTTCTGCTTTAGTTTCTTTCTTTGCTACTGTTTTTGTTGCTTTTTTAGCTGGTTTTTCTTCAGCAACTTCTGCTTTTTTAGCAGTTGTCTTTTTAGCTGGAGCTTTTTTAGCAACAGGAACTTCTTTAACTTCTTCAACTTTAGCTTCTGTCTTAGCTGGTTTTTCTTCAACTTCTTCTACAGGTTTAGCTTCAAATCTTGCTTTAGCTAAAGCATAAGATAATCTGCCAACTTTTCTAGAAGCATTATTTTTATGAAGAATACCTTTAGACTCAGCACTGTCGATTAAGCTAATAGTTTCTTTAAGTTTAGCCTCAGCTTCATCAAACTTGCCTTCTTCAACTAATGCTCTAAACTTCTTTGTGTAAGTTGCAATAGTAGCTTTAACAAATTTGTTTTCTGCTTTTTGGCGATCTATAACTTTAATACGTTTCTTTGCTGATTTAATGTTTGCCACTTGTTTTCTCCTTGAAATATATTTGATATTTTTAAAATCTGCAATATTTTAGCACATTAATATGATTATTGCAAGTAAATAATTTGTAAATATTGCTTTATTTGATTTAATTTTTAACTATTGTATCAATTAATTAATGTAAAAATTATAAGTTTAGTAGTTAAGTATTTTTAATACTAAATAATCTATTGCAAGTTCGTTTGAGATTGCACTAGTTTTTAACTCATAATCTAGTTGTTCCATACAATCAAGTATATTTTTAAGTTGCAATTTTGTAAACATTTTACTTTGCTTATATGCCACAGTAATCGCATAATCTTTTACCCCTAGCATAATACCCAATTCACTCTTAGCTTCTTTTGAAACAGCCACATAAAACAATCTTCTAAAATGGTTGTAGATAAGTGGCATTATTGTACGATAAACATCTTTTTTTGCTTTCAATGTATCAAGTATTTCAAATACCCTATTTTTATTCTTTTTAGCAAGATTTTCAGTAAGTTCGTATATTTGAAATTCTACTGTTTTGTTGACAAGATTTTTTACATCTTTCTCTTCAATAAGTTTTTTATCACTAACATAACTTACCAATTTTGTTACTTCATTAACTATTTTTGTTAAGTCATATACACAGTATTCATTAAGAGTTTTTAAAGCACTTGCTGTTATATTGGTGTTGGATTTTTTAAGTTCGCTCAAAACAAATCTATTAACAACTTCTTCAGTAAGTCTATTACAATCAACTTTTTCAAATTTGGATTCAATAGACTTAACATCTGCAATGTTATCTCCTACTACCAATATAAGCACACTTTGTGGATTAGGATTTTTTAAATATGCTGACAACTGGTTAAGATTGGTTGTACTTGTCTTTATGTTTAGATAAACAACAACCAATTTTTTTTCATCAAATACTGGCATTGTTTCTAGTGCTTTTACCACATCAGCATAATCAAGATTTTCGCCTAAAAATTTTTGATAGTTCATATCTACGACATTGATATGTAAAGCATTAAAAATAAGTTCAACACTTTTGTTTAGCAAAAATTCATCTGCCCCAAACAACAGATAATTGTTACAAATATTGGTTTTTAAAGAATTTTTTAATTCAACATATTTCATAATTTAAGTATACTCATTTTCAAAAATTTAGTCTAGTTAAAGTCCAGACTTAAAATATTTTTATCTTTATAATTGTCTATATTGTTTCGGTTGATTATACAATCACAATCTATATTATCATCTAAATTTAATGATTTTGAAAGTATAATATAATCATAGTGTGATTTATCAACATACAAATTAATTTTGGACAATGTAACATTGGTGTTAAGTATCATAAACTTATAATCGCCAAAATCAACCTGCACACCAAAATTGTCATTGACACTATTTAAAAATTGGATATTAATATTGTCGACATTTATGTTTTCACTGATTGTTTTTACAAATACATTTTTACTAAACGAACTATATATTGAATTTTCAAGATAATTATCAACATAAAGTACTTTTATATTATATTTTGACACAAGCTCATTTACCATTGATTTTTGTTTTACGCTATATTTGCTTATAACTAAGTTGTCAATATGATTGATTCGAGCATTGTTTAAATCTTCTATTATATCTTCCGAATTATACAAATCATTGATTATTAATGTTCGCTTATCATTGTTGATAATACAAGCATAATTACCTACACTATCTACACCAACCATACAATAATCATTTTTAAAATGTAACGGAATATTAATTGCAAATGTTACTGCGATTATAATGACTGCAGTTGTAATACAAATAATTCTTCTAATACTTATTTTGGTTAATGCAAAATGATAAATATAAGAAGCTATTAATGCCATAACAACCAAAATATAACTAAAATGCATTACTTCAAAATTGACAATATTGATATCACAGAACACATTGGCTATCAGTCGTATAAAATGCAACAAGACATTGGGTACTATCAATAAATAGTTGATGACTGGAATAAGCAGTCCCAAAAATAGAACCAAAAACATTGTACTAAAACAAATAGAAAATATAGGTAGAACTACCATATTGGATAGTATAGATATAAGACTTAATTGTTTAAAATTTTGAAGCATTACACACGCAACACCAATATTAACAGCCAATGATATAGCTATAGAATTGGCAATTTTATTTGGTACTTTCATCTTTACAAATTTGTTGGTAAACGAATTGGCAAAAACTAAAATACTAAAAACACAAAGAAAACTTAATTGAAAACCGACAAGATAAATACTTAATGGACTAAATAGCAAAATACTTAATCCTGCTACAGATATAGAGTTTAGACCATCATATTGAAAACTATATGTTTTTGCAATTATCAACACAATAGACATTATTATTGCTCTTGTAACACTAGGTGTAAAATCACATAAACTTGCATAGCAGAACAATATTGCTATCATAACACCATTAGATATATGTTGATTAACTTTAAACAATTTAAAAATTAACAACAACATTGTTACTAAAAATCCGATATGTAAACCAGATACTGCAAGTATGTGTGCTATGCCCGAATAACTAAATACTTTGTATGTATCATTGGACATATTTTCCTTTTCACCAAAGATAATCGAATATGCTATATCTGCATTAGTTGGATTAAGGAATTTTTCAAGATTATCTTTTACTTTATGTTTAATTACATATTTCCAACCAACACTATTATCACTAGATATTTGTTCAAGATTAGATGTCGCTTTATATCTTAAATTGTTGGCGATATAATACATATTTTGAGAACTATTTAAAATAGTTGAAATGTCTACACTTCCAGTTATTGTATTGCCAGTAACGATATTAAAATTGCTACCACGAGCAAACACAACAAGTTCTAAATCAAACGATGTTTTGGTATCTTCAATTTTTACTTTATCCAACTGAAGTACATACACATTATTGTATATTTTTATATTAGTTACTCTACCACTAACATTGACTTCACCACTATACTGAGTAACTGGTTTTGTAATGACTGCACTACCTATTATTCCACCAAAAGCTAAGAATAGTATACCAAATACTAACACAAGGATTTTTATCTTAGGAAATTTAAATTTAGTAACGCCAAAGATAAGAGCTATAATCAATCCAGTTAATACTAAGCACGCAAAAACAAACACTATAATATTGATTATAGAGTTATTGATTACTAAATTAACTGTTGCCACAATCCCTAATATTAAACTTATAAATCCTACAAATATTGGTCTAGGATTAAATAATTGTTTCATAACTTCATAAGTATATCAAAATATAATTAATATAAAAAATGTAATTGTATATTTTTTGACAATTTAATTAAACTAAATAAAAAAAGGATATGTTATGGACAATAATATTTGTCAATGCAACACTTATCAACCAAAAGGCGAATACATCTGTTGTAATTGTGGTACACATATAGACCACGACAACAATGGTATATTGCTTGCTTGTCCCAACTGTGGCAACGATACTTTTATACCTAACAATAATTAGGATTATCCATTTACAAAACTAAAAAAAGACATTAAACCAATAGTATATAAATTTAAGATAATTAATAATGAAAAATATATCTTAATTTTTAACTAATCGGTATTAATGTCTTTTTTATTAAAATTTATTTTTTTAATAGCTTGCTTCATAGACATCGTTAAGCACATCACTATAAATACGCTTATTGACACTTCCAATATCTTCTGGTTGAGTATCAACAAGGTTGTATTTATGGTTGGTTGTTTCAACCAAATTAAGATTGTAGAACTTAATATTGCCTATTATACTTGTACTTCGAGATGAAGTTTTGATAAGTTCGACTTTTACAAGCAAATTGTCTTTATCAAATCTCTTGTAATAATAAGAGTCATTATTTGCACTCATCTTATACCCTCTAACTCTAAGTCTAGTATTAAATGAGATATCATTAACCATTATGCCATTAAATTCATTGCAACACTTATTGGAATAATTGGAATTATTGGCAACAAATACACACTTGTTAAGTTGTCTAAATGGTTCAAAAGATTTGAAAATTGGTTTTTGCAATTCAACAGGATGTACCAATGCAATTTTTACATATTGATTGGTTTCTTGCATTACATCTAACGAACTATCATAAATTTTGATTAAACTATCTTTTTCATAAGCACCCCAAGTAAGAGTTGTGCTTATCTTTTTCAATATTGGATTGGACAAAATATTGGCAATAAAAGTAGCAATAGTCCAAGTCCTGCGAGTAAGGTATGCATTATTAAATTTGTCGATTTGATTGCGAATTTCCATACTTAAATTATTGTAATAATCTATGGCATTGGCAGTGTCCACAAATTGTGGATTGCTTAAATTGACATATTGATATGTGTTTAGATTGCGAACTTTAACACTCAAATTGTCCGTTATCTCAAACAATAATGTTTCGCCATTGCAAACAATCTGTCTAGTACAGTTGTCATCTAATCCATAGTTGGATACCATTTCGTCTAAATAATCCAATGCCGTCATTGAATTGTTGTGGGCAAGCAATTCCAAATAATTGTAGTATACTTGTTTGTTATTGCTTTCCATATACAATTGTTTGATTAGACTAATAACTTTTGCATTGTTGGTTTCGACCAAACAGCCCAAAACAAAACTGCTTAATTCGGTATTGCCAAGACAAGTTGGTGTCATATCAACTAAGTTGGATATTGTATCTTGCGAACACATTGCACACACATAAGCAACAATCCATTTGTTGTCTTCTGTAATTGTGTTGTTCATACCAAACAACAATCTAGTACCAAGATTGTCTAGTTCGGCATCAGTAAAGAAATCTTTTAGATATCTATATTTTGTTATAACTATTGGAGAAGAAATATTTTTAAACATATTAAGGATATAAGTTAAAACTTTATCTCCAACTCTTTGATTGTTTTTAAAATATATTAGATATTTTGTACTTATACCTTCTATGGTTTCAATATCATTATTAAGTTCGACATAGTCAACAAAATCTTTAATTGTTTCAAACTTAGTAGTCTTACTTAATTCAATCTCATCTTTCAACAAAGCTTTTACATTTTCATCTGTTAGTTTTTCATACAATTTTGGCAAAGTAGATTTTACATCTTGTGAAAAACATAAATAAAATTTAAGTGCAACAATTTGCTTCTCACCTACTTGACACAAAATGTACTCTCTCAATTCATTAAGGCATACATCTTTTTTATATAAAAACAATTCTACTAAGTCGTCTTTAGAAAAATAGTTTTCATTGATAAGGTTGTCTATCAATCGTTGTGCACCTTTAGTATCAAACACATCTAAATATATACGATAACCTGTTTTGTATAATTTTTCGTCATTAATATAATTTAGATAACTTGCCTCGTTGTTGGTAATAATACCTTTTAAAAATTCAAGTGCAGGACGCAAAAATTTATGACAAGGAGCATTAGAATCACTATTGTAAATATAAAACAAAAATGGCAAAATTTTGAAGTTGTCAATTTGGCAATATTTAACTGATTCTACAAATCTATCAAAATATCTTTCGTTGTATTCATAGTTATAATCTTTACTTACATAACTAACATCACCTATATGATTAACAAACATATGAGAGAAAAATTTTGCTATCTCATCATAGTGACGACTATTAAGCAACAACCTTACAATGTATCCCAAATAAAATCTATAATCCCTTAACTGGAATAACATATCAGACACATTGTACAAACCACTATCATTAAGACTAACTTTAGACAAAACATCACACAAATTAGTATCATCAGTTGTAGTAAATGTTTCGTTGTTTAAGTCTTCGCCAATCTGTCCAATAATGCGATTGTCTAAATTAACATCATTAAAAATATTAAGCACTGCTTTATTAATAATTTCTTTTGTAATGTAATATGGCATAACTAATCCACCTTTTATATCTAAATATATCATACCACATCTATAAAAAATAAAAAAGCAAACTTTAACTTTTAAGTTTGCTTATTTTTATACTTATCTATTACCATTGTTTCTATATTATTATTTTCTATCATTTTCAAAATTTCTTGTTCGGTTATTACTTTAACTATCTTATTGTTATCCATAACATAAAATACAACATAGTATCCAGATTTTAAATATTTGACCATTTTATATAAAGGAGTATTTTTATCTACAACATAATGTTGAATAGGAATTGGACTTGTGATATTTTTTGAAAAATTGACAATATGAGTCCTTTCAAAATACACATTAACATCATTACCAAAGCAAGATGTAAATAAAAATAATGATATAAAAAAGAATGTTAAATTGACTTTAGTAAACACAGACAAAACAAATAATGTCGCAAAAATCACACTGCCAATTATACCCATTATCTTCATTATCAAATATACTTTTTGTCTTTTTATTTTATTGGATAATAGACAAACTAATACTCTACCACCATCTAATGGAAACAACGGTAAAAGGTTAAATACACCCAAACTTAAATTAGCCATTACAAATATATCAGTGTATGCATAACTTAATGGATAGACCCACCAAACAACAATTGTTAGTAGTACCAATATCATATTAAATAGTGGTCCAGCTAATGCAATAGCGATTTCGTGCTTAGGAAGTATTATTTGATTTTTACCACCCAAACCAGCACCGTATGGCATAAACACTACCTTATTTAACATATACCCTAGTCTTTTTGCCACAAAATAGTGTGCAAACTCGTGTAAACACAAAACTAAAAAATATATTAAAAATTGATAAAACCAACCAAAATACACAATAAGAAATGAAAATAAAATAAATATTGGATGAAACTCTACTTTCAATTTTCCCATGTTATCACATTTTTATTTAGTTTAAGATTGCTAATTTTTGTACCATCTTCATATATAGAAAATCTAACAACTGAGTCCATACGAGCTGTAGCAATGTCCTTACCTTTTGCCACTACTTGACCTGTTACTACACCAGTAATATATATGTTTTCCAATCTAGAAACAATGTTTTTAGAATGTGCAATTTCTATATATTTTTCGCCATTAGGTAGATACCCAATACTTTTAATTATTCCATCTTCAGGAGCAATAATCATAATGCTATTATCTATAACATAATTGATTGTATCATCAACAATTGATATATCACTGCACTTAATTGGAGTTACAAATTTTAGATTATTTTTATTGATATTGTTTAGCATTTTGCTAGTAAAAACTATACCACCATTGTCATTAAATAATGCGTCAATAGGATTGTATATTTCGGTACACAGTTGGTCATAACCATTAAACACATCTATATATTTTATACCCAATACGCTTAGCATAACCATCAAAAGCATTATGCCAAATGTGACAAAATTGTGTTTATTGATTTTCTTTACATACAAATGTTGTATTGATTTTTTTGTAAGTGAACATACTTTTATTTTCATAATTCCCCACTTTTCTTATAAAAATAATATGACAAAAAAGTGGTTATTATTACTATTAATCCAATATTGCACTTAAAGATTTTAGTCTTCTAACTTTAGCATAGGAGTTGAAAATAAAGTTACCATATTCATCGACAGTTATGTTGACATCAAGGTCTTCACTAGATATGTTCATATAATTTTGTAGCACTTTTAAAATATCAGATTTAATAACATTGACAACTTTTAATGGATTGTCTTGCTTGTCACTAACCAAAACATTTTTCAATCTATCTTCAAACTTTAATGCTTTCATCTACACATACTTCCTAATCTTTTTTCTTATATTACCAATCAGACCTCTATACTTTTTTGTATAGTCGAATATGTTTCTTTCTCCATAATTTATATTGCGAGCAATCATATTAAAGGCAGAATATGCAGTACTATTTTTGTTGATTTGTTGTCCAATATTTAATGACAAGTTGATATCATCATCTTCTGGCACAACACCAAGCAAATCTACATTTAAAAACTCTTTTATGGTTTCTGCATTATACATTTCTTTACTAGCAATTAAGTCGCCTCTAACTCTATTGACTATCATTTTTACATCATTTAAATTGTAACTATTAAGTAAAGTCAAAACTTTATCAGCATCTCTTATAGCAGAAATATGTGGAGTTGTAACAACTATAGCTTCATCGGAACATTTGACTGCTCTGTGGAATCCAACTTCAATTCCGGCTGGGCAATCTATAAGAATATAGTCAAACATACTCTCTAATTGAGATATTATAAACTTGATTTGCTCGCTACTAATATTGATATTATTGACCGAATGAACACTTGGCAAAATATACAAATTAGGATTGAAAAAATCTTGTATCAATGCTTGCTTAGCCCTACATTTGCCATTAAGAACATCAATAACATCATAGACCACCCTATTTTCGACACCTAGCACAACATCTAAATTATTAAGTCCAAAATCCACATCCATAACCAACACTTTTAAATCCATATTGCTAAGTGCTATACCAATATTGGTAGTAATAGTAGTTTTTCCAACTCCACCCTTACCTGATGTTACAACAATTTTGCGTGCCATATTTCTCCTTATTTTTAATATGTATTTAAACTATAAATCATTTTAATTTAGATAACATTGTAAGTTTAATGTTAAAAAAAACTATTGTAAATTTAATATCTTTTTTAAACATAAAAAAAATAATCTGGTTTACATAAAACCAAATTATTCTACAATTTAATTAATTATTTATATCTTATTTTGATTATTTATAATTTTTGCATAATTCCAATAAGAAATTTTGGTTGTTTAACAAATTACCCAATCCCAAAATTACTGTACTTTCAGCATCTGGGTCTACATAAACTGGTAATTGTAACAATTTTGATAAGAACTTATCTACACCTGTTATATTGCTTACACCGCCACAGACATAAAGTCCTAATTGATTAATATCTTTTAACACTTCACTACTACACATACTAATCAATGATTCGCAGGCTTCGGCAATCTTGCCAAATGCTCCTTCAAGTATAGGTAAAATGTCTTGTGAAAACAATTTAATTTCTGTGCGTCTTTTAGTATCAATTTCCATACCAACTACATTAATTGAACTAATATCATTTACAAGCAAAGAGCCAATACTATTTTTTATAGTTTCTACAGTATTTTGTCCCAATTCTATTTGATATTGTTCTTTAATATAATCGTATATATGTGCATCTATTTGATTGCCACCGACATTGATAGTTGCACCTCTAATAATATGATTGTTATTAACAATACATATATCGGTTACACCACCACCAATATTAACTATCATATGTGAATTTAGGTCGTTTTCTTCAACTTCCATTCCTATAAGTCCACATACTCCAGCTGGTACAAATCCTATTGTTGTGATACCAAGAGAATAAGCCAAATCTCTCAACTTGTCTTTTTCTTCTTTAGTTAGTCCACAAGGGTGTGCAAAAACTACACGATTTTTAGGTTTAAATAGTCCTGTAGGTGCTACTTTCTTTAAAAATTCCTTAAGCATAAGTTTTGCTAATTGAAAGTTGCATATAACACCTTCACATATTGGCCAAACAACTTCTATACTTTCATTAGTTTTACCAATAAGTTTTTTAGCTTCATTACCTACGCATTTAACTACTCTTTTATTATTGACAGTTTCAACTGCAATACAAGAAGGTTCTTTTAATACCACACCTAAACCAGCCATATAAATAACTGTATTAGATGTACCTAGTTCGATACCAAGATTAAATAATGCCATATTTATTACCTCTAAGTATATTGTAGCAAAATATAATAATTTTCAAAACAAAAAACCATACAAAAAGTATGGTTTTTTAAACTAAATATATTTTTACTTTTTATAAAATTTCAAGATTTTTATTATAAGCACGCTTAAAGTCAATACTTGAAAGTTTTGCTTGTCTAATTTCTAGTGGAACTTCGCCTTTAGTGATAGTTTTCATAATAACGCTATCTCCTAAAATATCACAGCTAATGTCTACTACATTGCCAAATTTTGTGCAATCTAGACTAGAAGCAATTTGAAGTATAACAGAAAGTTTCTTTACAGCGTCAAGGTCTTCTTCATTAACTAAGTCTTTATATTTAACCCAATCAGCTAAATTGAAGTTGTCAACATCTCTTAATATAGAAGTAAATGCTGCAAGAACTAATTCTTTATGAGATACACCATAAATATTAGAGTTAAGTATAATATTGAAACTTATTTTTTCTGGATTGTCGTTGGTTACACGCAAACCACAAGCATACATATAACTTGCAACTCTCAATACTCTAACATAACTACGATTTAGTTTATGAAGTACTTTTAATTGTTTAAATAATATCATACTTAAATCATAAACATGTTCTGCATTATTAGGTTTTTTATCATAAAATTCGTTAAGAACTTGAAGACTATATCCTAAGTTATCACTAATTGGTTTTTCTAAAGTTAGAGGAATAACTGTATTAAGCAAAATGCCGTTGATTAAGCCATTTTTACTGATTGACAATTCGGTCTTATTGCCGTTATTGACAATAGCAGAAATAATAGCAAGACCTGTTGGCATAGCTTTTGTATCGTCTACAGAAACACCTTTTATCTTAGAGTTTTTAGTAATCTCCATATTGGATACTACATCATAAACTTTATTTAAGTCTTGAGTAGACATTGTATAGTTATGTTCTACTTGTAAAGGATATTTTCTAGCTCGTCTACTTACTTCACCTAAGCTTAGGAAAACATCTCCTGTACCAATAATCTCGTATTCTTCTTCAAGATTAAATATCCAGTCATTTTCTTTTAGTTGTTGATATACAAAATCTTTTGCATTATCCATCATCTCTTTTGTTGTCAAGCCATTAAACTTTTCAGCAAGGTTGACTGAGCCATAAGGGATAACACAAGTATTAAGTATATTTCTTCTATTGTACAACAACAATTCTGTTTGATAATTTGATACACTAATTATCAAAGCTTTAGGTTTGTTGAAAGAATTGATAACTGCAGTATAAATATAATTAATCTCTTGTTCTGGAGTTAATATATTAAACTTTAAGTTAGTAATACTAAATATTTCGTTTAGGAAACCATTTTGATTTTTTGCTTCATTAATCTTACTAGTAGCCACACAAATAACATCAGTAATACCTTCACTATCAATCATCTTCTTAAATACTGATAGAATACATACTACTTCCTTTATAATAGTAGACTTGATTATATTTTCGTCATTAAAATCTTTCATAAGGTTGATAGGAACATCAACATGGTCGTATACCAAAAA
The DNA here is from genome assembly GCA_934746645.1 of uncultured Clostridia bacterium. Classification (GTDB taxonomy): domain Bacteria; phylum Bacillota; class Clostridia; order Christensenellales; family UBA1242; genus UBA6345. The sequence continues at coordinate 47,168 of CAKVFE010000002.1, read as the reverse complement.
AGACTTATTTTTAATAACATCAGCAAAAACTAATTTTAATTTTGTTGTATCTAGTTCAATAATTGCTAATTTTTCCAATCTGAACACTCCTTAATCTGTCGTTTTCTACTATTTCTACTAATTTTGCTTTCCACCACAAATTCAAAACTACTAGTAAACGCATTAAAAGTGAAAAATGCACACACTTTTCACACTATGCGATAATAATATACCATATTTAAAAAAATTTGTATAGAATGTTTTGCAAATTTAGCAAAAAAAATTAATTTGTAACCAAAAATCACAAATTAACTTCAATTACCATAATATTATTGTAATTTAATAGCTCCTACTGGGCAAGTAGCAACACAAGCACCACAAGATATACATTTTGCTGGATCAATTTGTGCTGTACCATTAACCAATTTGATAGCTTCAACTGGACATGTCATTGTGCACGCACCACAGCCTACACATACATTTTTATCAACTACTGCTGCCATATTAAACTCTCCTTAATATTGATACATAGATAATACCATATTTTATATTTTTAGGCAAACAAAAAGGCAAACAAAAATATGTATATTAATATACGATATAACCCAAAACTGGCTTTATAACTAAATAACACGACATTTTATATATCATAATATTATCATACAAATTTTTAATTAAAACAATAAATCTACTTGACATAAATATATTGTATACATATTATTTATTGAGGTATTTATGAGAAAACAAATCTTAAATTTATTTATTTTAGCAACATTTTTAGTTGCGTTGTCATCTACAATTTTATTTGGATGTTCAAATAAAAATCAAGAAGTAAAAGTAATAATACTATCTGGACAATCAAATATGGTTGGTATTACTAGTTCGCTTAATCTAGAACAATCTATAGGCTCTAAAAAATATAACGAATTTGTTAATGGTTATGACAACATTCAGTTATATTCTGCTATTGATAATGAACAAGTTTTACCATTCCAAAAATATAAACTAGGTGTTGGTGCACACGAAAATAGTTTTGGTGTAGAATTAGGATTATGTGATGTCTTAAATGAAAAATATCCTAAAGACAAATTTTATATAATAAAATGTGCCTATGGTGGTTCAAGTTTACATTTAGATTGGTCAAAAAATGGTCAATATTACCCTAAATTGATAGAAAATGTCAATAATGCATTAAGTGACCTAACAAAATCTAATAAAACGCCTAAAATAATTTCTTTTTGTTGGATGCAAGGCGAAACAGACAATGGTAGTTATGGCGAATATTATTATGAAAATTTAATTGCTTTTAAAAACAATTTAACAGAAGATTTTTCTAAATATCTAAGCGATAATAATCTAAATTTTGTTGACGCAAGTATCAAAGATGATGGAGATGTCAACAACGCAAAATTAGCGTTTTCTCAATTAAATCAGTCCAATTACTTCATAAATACACATATTGACAATTTAATTGAAGAAGGTATAAATGGACTAATCACTAGTGGTGGTGTGCACTATAATGATGTTAGCGAATTAAAATTGGGACAACTTTTTGGTAATTGTATTGTTGACAACATACTTAAATAATACTGGTTATTAAAAATAGAAAAGAGAACATATTGTTCTCTTTTTTTTACTAAAAGCCATTATTTTAATTTATAAATTATTTTAGATTTAATCTTTTTATCTTGATTTTTCTTACTTTTTACAATATTGACAATAGCTACTGTTCCTTGATACACACCTATTAACAACAAAAATCCACCAAACAATGTTTTTAGAGTTTTGTTGGTAGTGTTGACAGCAAGTATACTGCCCAAAATACTACTTACTACACCACTAGCAATAATAAGCAAACCAACTTTAAAATCAACTAGCTTATTGCGAATATGAATAATAAGACTTACTATTGCACAAGGCAAAAAAGCAAACAAGTTGATACCCTGTGCAGTTGCTTGAGCAATATTGAAAAATATTGTCAATATAGGTATAAGCAATGTTCCACCACCCATACCCATACCAGCAACAACACCACTAACTACGCCAGCAATTATATACCATAACCAAATCATAATTCTCCTATAATAGCATTTTTATTCCACCAGCAATTATGACTAGTGCAAATACTATTTGTAACACAATATTATTAATTTTCTTTAGTAGCAAAGCACCCAGTACTCCACCTACCACAAAGCCTCCAGACACTATCCCAGCAATATCCCATTTAAGTGAGCCTTTTAGCATATAAACAACAAAACTTGCAATACTCAATGGAAGCATAATGAGTATTGCTGTTGCGTGAGCTTTTTTGTCTTTTAGTCCAATTATTCCAGTAAGTGTTGGTACACAAACCATACCTCCACCACCACCCCAAAATCCATTGATAAAGCCAATAATTAGTCCTAATACTAGTACAGATAATGTGTTTAAGAACTTGTTTTTCTTTTTACCAAAATAAAAAACATTTTTAGTCTTAGGCTTATAATCTTTACACAATCTTTGCTTGTAAATATAAACACAATTAAACTGATTGAGAGTGGTCTTATATGCAACTTTCCACTTATTATTTTTTCTTACTGTCAGCACTGGTTGTATCATATTACCTTTCGTTAATATGTGCCTATATTTATATTTAGTCATTCCTTTTACATCTGAACTTCTAAACATATATTTTTTAGCTTTCATACATTTATTAAGTTTTAAATTTAAAGTTTTGTATACAATTTTTTCCATCACAAATATTTTGTGTAAAAATTAAAAATGTTATGAGTAAAAAAAATAAAAAAGAATATACTAAAATTAGTTACCAAAATTTACCATTTTTGCATTTTTTGTTAAGATGAAATAGCACATTTAATTTATATTAATTTGATTAGGTTGTAAAAAATAAGATTTTAGTATTTATTAGATACGACAAAATTTATTATTTATGGCACAAAAATCAACCAATAAATAAAAGTGTTAATTATTTATATAATTAAAATTAGTTGCTTATAAACCCAATATTTTATATAATACTAATTGTTTATATATATAAGTATAAAAGCAAAATTTAAAAGCATGGTGTATTATGAAATATAAAAACAAAAAATACGGATTTAAAAAATTTTTAGTAGGTGGGATGTTAGCATTAAGCGTGTTTAGCACCTCTTTTTTAGTAAGCAATTTTGAGAACAACAATTCTCCAATCTATGCTCACTATACAGAGCAACAAACATCAATATCAAATAATGACTTTACTTCTTACAGTACATCTTCTAATCCATATAGTCCTAATAGCTGGACATTTACTAACCCAGCCAATAATGACAATATAAAATACGGCGTTATCAATGTTTCGGATTCTTCTTTCTCAAACAATAAAGACGACTATGAATTGGAAAATCCTGTAACTCCTGCCCCTGGTAATATTACTGAAGGTAGCAACGATACTTTGTACAAGCACCTAATGATAAACAGTTATGCTGGTCTTGGTCGTGCTGGATACACAAGTACTTCGTTTACTCTTAACGCAAATAGCTATTATTCTATTGCTATTACTGTTAGAACCAACGACAAAGCAAAAGCTTCTGTATATCTAAGTGGTCTTAGTGATAGTACAGTTGATGCAAGCATAAAGAGTATATCTACCAACGAAGCTTGGGAAACATACGAAATGTTTGTAGAAACCAACGCATTTACTTCAGAAACTGCTACCCTAGAATTGTGGTTAGGTAGTAAAGATAGTGATGACAACTGTCAAGGTGCTGTATTCTTTAACAAAGTTACACTTACCCGTTATAGCGAAACATCTTATCGTACAAAAGTTTCTTCTGCTGACACTACCCGTTCTAAACAAATAAGTTTATATAACCCTATATACGAAACACCAATCAACAACCCATCATTTGATGCTACAAGCGTAATTGGTGATTCTAGTCCAATCACTGGTTGGTCAACTGTAGAAGCTAGCTACAATGAAAATCAAATGTTAAAGGTTATTACAACCAATAACTACCACGCTTCTATAGATACAGAAAAAGGTATTGCTAATCCTGGTACAAACTTTAAAGCTTCTGATGATAGTGTACTATTTATGTACAACAAAACAGATGGCGCACAAGGTATAAAATCAAACGAATTTACAATCAAACAAAACGAATTATATCTTATCTCTGTTTGGGCAAAATCTGATTGTGCTACAGGTAGTGGTGCAACTGTTAAACTAGAACAAGTTAATGAAGACGAAGAAGATGAAGATTTTGAAGCAGTTACTGCAACACTTACTACAGCTACTTCCCTAACAACTGATGCTACTACCAACAACTGGACACAATACAAATTGTTTGTAGAAGGTCACCCACTTCAAGATACTAAAGTTACTCTACAATTATGGTTGGGTACTGAAGACTCTAAGACTTCTGGATATGTATTCTTCGACAATATCACAGTTCAAAAAATAAGTTACAAAGATTTTTCAGATGCTAACTCAAGTGGTACTAATGCAACTTACACATACAATACAGACAATACTCAATTTACAATAGTTAATGGTAACTTCAATGTTACGCAAAAATCTGAAAAAGAATTAACTTATCCACTTACAGCAAGTAACTGGACATTAACTTCTGACGAAAATTATAATCAAGAATATAATTTAACAGGTGTTATTAATACAAAAACTGACCAATTCCAAATTTTAAAAGATTATATCAATACTAAAGGTATTACAGACACTCCATACAATCCTGGACTTACACCAGTACAAAAGATTGTTGGAGCAACACTAGACAACTCTAGCAACAATGTATTAATGATTGGTAATACAACAACTACTACTCAAAGTTATAAATCAGAAGATTTTTCACTAACAGCAAGTAGTTATTATAAAATCAGTATGTTAGTTAATACACAATACGAAAATCCAAGCTTAACAAAAGGTGCAAAAATCACATTAGATAGTTCTGCATTTACAGCTATGGAAATAGGCAATATTGATACCAACGGACAATGGAAACAAATAGATATGTTTGTACATGTTGGTTCTAAGTACACAACATTCAATCTTACACTTGCTTTAAACAATATTAAAGGTTATGTATTCTTTGATGATGTTGTAGTAGCCGAATCTAGTGAAACAGAATTTAACAACACTTTAACAGAAAATCAATATAAAGTAGAACTTAACCTACAATCAAGTGATACATTTGATGTACACTCACAAAGTGACACTGTCCTATCTACCCTATTTAACTGGACATCTACCAACAATAGCGAAACCAGTGGCGTAGTATATGGTGCATTAGACACAACTAAAAACATTAATGAAGTATTTACTGGTATAACCAATCCTGGTTCTGTCAATGGTACAAGCATACTTGCATTACAATCAATTAATGATTCATACTTTACACTTACAAGTTCACAAAAAATAGATTTAAGTGTAGACAAATATTATAAGATTGCTGTAAAAATCAAAACAAGAAACATCAATAAAGATGTAAAGAAATATGATGATGACGGCAACCTAATTAAATATGGTGCATTTATTGGTCTTGATGGCTATGATGATATGTTTACAGCTATTGATACTGAAAGAGATCTTGAAGATGGATATGTAACATACTCATTCCTAATTAAGCCAACCGAAGATACTCAAACCAATGTAATATTGGGTATTGGTGGTGAAGATAATTGGGCTAGTGGTTATGTATTTGTAGACGATATAGTTGTTAGCGAATTAAGCGAAGCCAACTATACTGAAGCTAGTGAAAACACAAATATCCGTACCCTACTTTTGTCAAAACAATCAACAACTACTGATGATACAGACAGTGGTACAGACTTCACTGGTTCTGAATTTAACTGGGTACTTGTACCATCAATCCTTACAAGTTTGGCTATCATTATAGCAATAGTTGGTACAACAGTTAGAAAGTTTAAATTTACAAAAACTCCAAAAATCAAAACAAAATATGACAGAAGAAAAACTGTTGAAGTTGACCTTGATAAGCGTGAGCGCATAGAATTGCGTAACGAAATCATTAAAGAACTTAACACCGAATACAATGATATTGATAAAGAAATCAATGATTTAGTTAAACAATTTGAGCAAGAAAAAGCAGATGCTTTAAAATTGCAAGAAGAAAAACTAAAAGCGTATGAAGAAGTTAAACAAGCAATTATTATTGAGCGTGAAAAAGTTACAAGAGAATATAATGACAAACTTAACGCTACTGAAAACTTAACCGAACAAGATAAGTCTAAGTACGAAAAAGAATTTAAAGCTTACATTAAGAAACTTGACAAGCGTGCAGCTGCAGAAGCTAAGAAGTACAATAAGAAAGATAACACAATCCAAGTTATTGAAATTAAGCACAATCAAAAAGTTAAAGAACTTAGTGAAAGACAAAAATATATTCAAGAAGAAATCGCTAGAATCGAAAAAGAAATCGAAGAAATTGCTAAACAAGAAGAAATTATGTGGAACGAATATCGTAAAGCTAAAGAAGAAGCTAAGAAAGAAAAACTTGCTTATCTTGCTGAAAAGCGTAAAGCTAAAGAAGAAGCTAAAGCTAAAAAGCATAACCACGATAATCAACCTAGCGAAACAACAGAAGACACTACTCCTTCAGACAATACCACTGAGGTAGAGATTGATGAACCAAAAACAGACGCAGTAGAAGAAAATACTGAAGATGTTAAAGAAGATAGTGACACTAACAACAATCAATAATAACAATAAAAAAAGAAGGCTTAAATTAAGTCTTCTTTTTTTATTAACATTATTAATTAGATTAATTGTTTATAATATACAACACGCTTTTTATGTTTAATATATTCAAAATTGCTTAATATATTTTGGCAAAAATCATTATATATAACTGGGTTTGTATTAATACTTCTTATATTGTATTTTTTAAAGCCAAGTAACATTTTGCTAATTATTAGTTTTTCTAGCCCACAATCTTTACATTGGTTGCTAACACACGCAAGCAATATTTCTGCATAGTTAGGTTTGTTGAAAGCTTTTAGCATCTTAAAACTTTGCATTGATACAAGTTTGCCCTTACTCTCCTTCATTTCTTTAGCAATACCCGGTATTGCTACACCAAAACCAACTACTTTATCATTGTTGTCAACAACAATACTTATAAAGTCTAGATTAATTAAAAATTTGAATTGGTTAATCAATTTTTCTTTTAATGTTGGAGTTATTGGAACAGCTCCGTATACTGGAATATAAGATTCGTTGATTAAATCAAAAACTTGACCTTTATATTTTTTCAAAAGTTTGCCAGAATTTACTGTTTTTACATTGTGAAATTTGTCATTTGAAAGTTCAATCTTAAATCCTTTTGGTTCGAAAATTTTACATTCTATAAATGACGCATCAGGCAAATATCCACATTTTTCTAAAAGCTTTTTATAGTATGGAAAATTGAATTGAGTAATAATATTACCTTCGCTTGTAAAATCAGAAACTTGAATACCCATTTTTTCTAGGTCATTAAATCCCATAGGTCCGTGTACCGAATCCATACCATTACTAATAGCCCATTCTTCTACAGCTTTAAATAATGCTTTTGCGACTTCATAATCATTGATACTATCAAATCTTGTAAAACGAACTTGTTTTACACCCATCTTTTCATTGTAAAGATTATTGATAATACCACCAATTCTACCTACTAAAACATCTTTTTGATACGCAAGAAAGAACACTGACTTTTGGTCAGGATTATTGGACTTAAATATCCCTCTTTCTGACATCTGAAGATTAGGGATATAATATGGACAATCTCTATACAAACTTAGTGGAAATAGAGCAAATTCTTTTTGTTGTTTAGGAGTTTTTACTTCTACAATATCTATCATATAATCACCTATTGATAGTTTAACTTTTTTCAAAATGTTAGTCAAATATTGTAGATAATATATTGATATCTAACTCAAAATCAACAACTGCCCTATAAACAATTTTTCACTTTTTAGATTGTTTAATTGGATTATTTTCTGTTTTTCAACTCCCAGTTTTTTACATACCGAATTTAAGTTGTCTAAAGCAGTTACAACATATATATTATTTTGTTTAGGTACAAATAATTTTAGATTGTCTTGTGGATTAACACACACCATATTTAAACTATTAAATTTTGTTTTGATTGCGTCATAATTCAAAGTTGTCACATATTCTCTTTGAAGATTGGCAATAACTTTTATATCACTTTTCCTTTTTGGAATATACAATGTCTTAGGTATATTATCTCCACTAATACCATTGCATTGTTTTATATCCATAATAGACACATTAAATCTTTTAGATACATCTTCCAGAGATTCAAATTTACCTAAATTGTATTCTATTAACATATCTCACCCCATTTAACAATATATATGATAAAAGAATAAATTTTTTGAATAATTTTATAATTTTGTCAAGTTTTGTTGATTTTTTTAATAAACATATAAAAAATAGAGGTGATATTATTAAACTTTTTAAAGCTGTTGCTATACTAACAATTTTTTCTGTAATAACTCGAATGTTGGGATTTGTATTTAAAATATTTTTATCCCGTACTCTTACAACCGAAATGTTGGGTATATATTCTATTGTAGTGTCCATATTTATGGTATTTGTAACAATACTTGCGTCTGGTATACCTTTAGCTGTATCAAAAACTACAATCATCAATAAAGACAAGCCATCAAAAGCCAACGGAAGTGTTACTAGTGCACTAATTATTAGTACAATTATTTCTATTGTTATTGCTCTAATTATATTGGTTTGCAAAAAACTATTTGTTGGTTATTTTGGCAATACAAATGCCTATATTTTGTTGTTACTTATGACACCAGCAATTATATTTACTGGTATATACTCTCCTTTTAAAGGATATCTTTGGGGAAAAGAAAAATTTACGGAAGTAAGTTTAGTCGAATTTATCGAACAAATAATAAGACTAGTTTGTTATTTTATTTGTTTTTATTTGCTACAACCCAACAATATCTTATACCCTGCCGGTATATCATTAAGTGTTGCGTGTATTCTTAGTACAATACTTGGCATAATCTTATTTTTCAAGTCCAAAGGTAGGCTTACAAGCCCAAAATCGTGTTTTAAACCGATATTTAAGTCAGCCACACCAATTACTTGCGTACGACTAGCAACTAGCCTAATGCAACCATTTATGGCGTTTTTGCTACCAATTATGCTTGTTAAAGCTGGATTTACCAACGAACAAGCACTAAGTCAGTTGGGTATAGCTATGGGTATGACATTACCTTTTCTTTCAATACCATCTACCCTTATAGGTTCATTGGGAATGGCTATTGTACCCAATCTAACTGATTTATACAATACTAAAAATTATAGTGCTTTAAAAAAGCAAATAACTTACGCTATCAACTTTACATTGTGTTGTTCGTTTATAGCAATCCCTTGCTTTATTGCACTTGGAGAACCATTGTGTCAATTAATATTTGACAACATCACGGCAGGTACATATTTAAAATATATTAGTTGGATGATAGTTCCTATGGGACTTTCACAAATAACCACTTCAATGCTTAATAGTCTTAATTTAGAATCAAAAACTTTTAGATACTACCTATATAGTTGTGTGGTTTCTATATTGTGCGTAATAATCTTACCTAAATATATTGGTGTTTATGCTTTAATGTATGCTATTGGTCTAAGTATGCTACTAATATCAATTTTAAACTTAATAACTATCAACAAAACTATTAAGTCCAACAAAACATATTTAGGTATAATACTTAAATTAGTTGTTATTAGTATACCCTGTATATATTTTACCAACTGGCTGTACAACTTAATTTTGTATGTCTTTGGCAACTTTGTTTCTATAGTAATAAGTGGTGGTATTAGTATTATTATATTTACAATTATGATGAGTGTTTTTAATATTGTAGATATCACATATTTAAGTGCAATGTACAAAACAAAAGTAAAAGCCAATAAAAAATGTAGCACATAGACAATAAAAATGTATGTCATTAATGTAGTAAATTTAGTATAAAAAATCAAAATTAAACAACAATAATAATATGACATACACATTAATAACAAGAAGTATAATAATATACTTATTAGTATTTTTCTTAATACGACTTATGGGTAAAAGACAAATTGGCGAAATGCAACCATTTGAATTAGTCATAACCCTTATCATTGCAGACCTTGCCACCATACCAATGGCAGAAACAGCGTTGCCATTGGTACACGGAATAATACCAATAATAACTCTTGCTATCCTGCACTACTTATTGACATTTTCAAGTCAAAAAAGTTTGCGTTTTAGAAAGTGGCTTAATGGCAAACCAGTTATTGTTATCAACCCAAACGGCATTGATTTTAAAGCAATGAAAAAACTTAATATGAACTACAATGACCTTATGGAAGGAATACGAGATGCCGGATATTTTAACTTAGAAGAAATATTGTATGCGATTATGCAAACCAATGGTACTTTGACAGTATTGCCTAGAAGTGCTTATTCGCCATTAACAGCTGATGCAGTTAATCTAAAAGTTGAAGAATCCAGTCTTCCAGTCATACTTGTAGATAAAGGCAAAAGTATAAAAGAAAATCTTGTTATAACCAAATTAGATGATAATTTTATAGATATACAATTAAAAAAATTAAATATTCCCAAAAAAGAAGTCGTTTTTCTATCAATCAACTCTAATGGCAAAATGTATATCCAACCTGAAAATGGCAAGTTTCAGATTGTTCAAACCAATTACAAAGGAGATGGCAACTGGTGAAAAAAGCTCTTATTGTTATTATTTTGTCCGTACTACTATTGGGACTTGCCACATACGAACTAATTGCTGTAGACAATATAATAAGTCAATTGGAAGTAATGACAGTACAACTTCAAGTGGAAATAAGCGAAAACGAAGATAATGTAATTGATACAAGTACTTCGGTAGATGAAGTTAAATCTTTTTGGAGTAAACACGAGGAAAACTTATGTTTAATGTTTAACCACAAAGATTTAAGTACAATCACCGATACTTTATCTAGGTTATCTAGTAGTGTCAACAACAATGACTATGACAACGCTATAATAGAAGTCAATCTACTAAAAGAATATAGTGAGAAAAACAGACACATTATGGGATTTAATTTGCAAAATTTATTGTAACAAATATATTATTATTTCTTTGCTCTACACTTACATTTGTATATAGTAAAAAGATGTCATAAGTAAAAAACAAAAAAGTTAAAGAAAAAAAATAATATAACAAAACAAAAAAAGACGACTTTAATAAGCCGTCTTTTTAATTATTTATTTTGATTAAAAATACAATTACGATAGATTTTGTCATCAATTAGATTATTGCTTGCTTGATAGCAAGAAAATATAGCTAAAACAACCAACATAGGCACAATATACAATGTCAACAAATCCAATCTTATACATTGCATAACACCAGCAATAACAGCACAAATTGATACAACTACTGCACATACAAGAGTAAAGATTGTTGATGTATTGTGTTTATGTTCTGCATTTACTTCAACTACTTTTCTTATTGTATATTTACCTGTTTGTTCAAGTTCTAGACAAGCAAGCTTGCTAGTTTTTAAAGATTTGATGTCATAATACAACCAAAATACTGATATTAGTAATGCAAAAGCACCAAACAAGTAAGTATTAAAATCTCCTATTTTTTTAACAATAGCAAATACTATCATAGCAATAGACAATAAAGTACTAAAAACGAAAAGATATAAAAATAATCTATTAACAAACAATTTCTTTTTCATAAGACCTAATGAGTCTTTTTCTACGACTAAATCTGTAACATACATAATTTTTCCGTCCTTTTATCTAAATAAAACATATTAATACACTTATAGTATATCATACAATTAATTATTTTAGATAGGATTTTAAGTACTTTCCTGTAATACTTTTACTATTTTTTGCTATTTGCTCTGGAGTACCAACGGCTACAATCTGTCCACCATTTTCTCCACCTTCTGGTCCTAAATCAATAATATAGTCTGCTATCTTAATGACATCTAAGTTGTGTTCAATAACAACTATTGTATTGCCATTAGCAACCAATCTATTAAGAATTTTTATAAGTTTATCTACATCATACATAGAAAGACCTGTTGTAGGTTCGTCCAAAATATAAAGTGATTTGCCTGTGCTACGCTTACTCAACTCTGTAGCAAGTTTAACTCTCTGTGCTTCGCCACCACTTAATTCTGTAGCAGGTTGTCCAAGTTTAATATATCCTAAGCCAACATCATTAAGTGTTTTTAATTTGTTGTATATTTTAGGAACATTTTCAAAGAAGACACAAGCCTCTTCTATTGTCATATTAAGGACATCGTATATGCTCTTTCCTTTATATTTAACTTGCAAAGTTTCTTTATTATATCTCTTACCACCACAAACATCACAAGTAACATAAACATCTGGTAAAAAGAACATTTCTATCTTGTTGATACCACCACCAGAACAATTTTCACATCTTCCACCTGGTATATTAAAACTAAATCTACCAGCGTTATAACCACGCTCTTTAGCGTCTGTGGTTTTGCTAAATAGTTCTCTAATATCATTAAAAACATTGGTATATGTTGCTGGGTTGCTTCTTGGAGTACGACCTATTGGACTTTGGTCAATATTGATTACTTTATCAAGTTTTTCTAGTCCTAGTATTTCTTTATATTTGCCTTCTGCAATATTACTCTTATTAAGGACATTGCTACTAGCTGGATATAATATCTCATTGATTAAACTACTCTTACCACTTCCAGATACTCCAGTTATGGCAGTAATAACACCTACAGGAATATTGACATCAATATTTTTTAAATTGTTTTGTTTAGCGCCCTTTATCTCAATATAACCTTTTTCAATAGGTCTTCTATTTTGAGGTACACTTATCTTTAATTCGCCACTTAAATATTTACCAGTAATACTTCTTGGAGATTTGATTAGGTCTTCTACTTTTCCTGTTGCTACTACTTCGCCACCATTGACACCAGCATAAGGTCCAATATCAACAATATAGTCTGCAGCTCTTATAGTATCTTCATCGTGTTCTACTACTATAACTGTATTGTCTAAATCTCTTAGATTTTTTAAAGTAGCAAGCAATCTATCATTATCTCTTTGATGTAATCCTATACTTGGCTCGTCCAAAATATATAGTACACCAGTAAGTCCACTACCTATTTGGGTAGCAAGTCTTATTCTTTGTGCTTCTCCACCACTTAATGTTGAAGCAGTACGACTTAAAGTCAAATATCCCAATCCAACATTAATTAAAAAGTTAAGTCTAGCCTTTATCTCTTTTAATATTGGAGCTGAAATTTGTTCTTGTGTTTTGTTAAGTTTTAAACCTTCTATAAATTCGCTAATTTTTGTAACAGATAAATCTGTAAGTTCGATAATATTATATTTTTTAATCTTAACATTAAGAGCGTCTTGCTTCAATCTTTTTCCGTGACACATATCACATTCAATTTCGCTTAAATACTTGCCAATTTCGCCTTTAGCGTACTCAGAATTGGTTTCTCTATATCTTCTCTCAAGATTAGGAATAACCCCTTCAAACTTCATTTTTGAAGTTGTAAGTACACCTTTCATTCGGTATGTGACATCTATCTTTTCGCCATTAGTACCATATAGTACCATATTTAACATTTCTTTAGGTAAATCTTTTATTGGAGTATTGACATCAACACCAAATTTGTTGGCAACTGCTTTATAAAACATATTGCCTAGTCCAGTGTCATACGCCCAACCTGAAGCATTGATAGCACCTTGTAATAAGCTCAAATTACGGTCTTTAATAATCTTTGTTTCGTCCATAACTTGTCTAAAACCTAAACCACTACATTTTGGACAAGCTCCAAATGGAGTATTAAAACTAAATAGTCTAGGTGCAATTTCTTCTATGCTATATCCACACTCTGGACAACTATGATTGGTACTATACAATGTTTCTGTACCATTGGCTTCGACAATAACAACACCATTAGTAAGTTTAAGAGCATTTTCTAGACTTTCTGCAAGTCTTGTATGCATTTCTGGCTTAATAATAAGTCTATCTATAGTCAAATAAATATTATGTTTGATGTTTTTATCCAAAACAATGTCTTCATCAAGCATATAATCATTGCCATCAATTTTTACTCTTAAATATCCTTCTTTCAAGTATTCGGCCAATTCTTTAGCAAAAGTACCCTTTTTGCCTCTTACAACTGGTGCTAGTATAACAATCTTTGTACCTTCTTCTAATGTCAAAACTTGGTCAATAATATTGTCTATTGTCTGAGTAGAAATAGGCTTTTTACAGTTAGGACAATATGGTGTACCAATATGTGCATACAACAATCTTAGATAGTCATAGATTTCGGTTACTGTACCAACAGTACTACGAGGATTGTGAGAAGTTGTCTTTTGGTCTATAGAAATACTTGGACTTAATCCTTCAATAATATCAACATCTGGCTTGTGCATTTGACCTAAAAACATACGAGCATAACTTGATAAACTCTCAATATATCTTCTTTGACCTTCTGCAAAAATTGTGTCAAAAGCCAATGTACTTTTACCACTACCCGAAACACCAGTAAATACAACTAATTGTCCCCTTGGTATAGTAACATCAATATTTTTTAAATTGTTTTCCCTTGCGCCTTTAATAACAATATCTTTAAGCATATTTAATCCTTTTTGTCTATATCTTTTTTAAGCTGTGCAATTTGATTACGCAAAATTATAGCTTGTTCAAAATCTAAGCTGTCACTTGCGATTTTCATAAGAGCAGTAAGTTTGTTAATTTCGTTAGGAATATCTTTCTTAGCAACTTTTGGCTTAGAAGATTCTTTCTTAGTGATTTCCAATGTATTTTTAACTGGTTTGATGATTGTTGTTGGAGTGATATGATGTATTTTATTATACTCCGATTGTATTGCTCTACGACGATTGGTTTCGTCAATAGCAACTTTCATACTATCAGTTATATTGTCAGCATACATTATAACTTTTGCATCTGCATTACGAGCTGCTCTACCAATAGTTTGAATAAGAGCCCAACTACTACGCAAAAATCCTTCTTTATCAGCGTCTAATATAGCCACAAGTTTAACTTCTGGTATATCCAAACCTTCACGCAACAAATTGATACCAATAAGTACATCAAATTCTTTCAATCTTAACGAATTGATTATTTCTACACGCTCTAGTGTATCAATATCACTATGAAGATATCTAACCTTGATTTTGCGTTCACTTAAATATCCGGTCAAATTTTCAGCCATTTTCTTTGTCAATGTAGTAACTAGTACTCTACCATTGGTATCTATTGTCTTATATATTTCGGTAATTAAATCATCAATTTGACCTTCAATTTTTCTTACTTCAATTGGTGGGTCCAACAATCCTGTTGGTCTAATAATTTGCTCTACAACTTGATCAGAATGTTCCAATTCGTAAGGACCTGGGGTTGCAGAAACAAAGACTACTTGGTTAATTTTTTGTTCAAACTCTTTAAAGTTAAGTGGTCTATTGTCATAAGCAGCAGGAAGTCTAAACCCATACTCAACTAGATTGGTTTTTCTAGACAAGTCACCAGCATACATACCCCTAATTTGAGGTATAGAAATATGGCTTTCATCTATAAACATAACAAAATTTTTCTTAAAATAATCTAACAATGTATAAGGTGGCTCGCCTGGGCTTCTACCATCAAAATATCTAGAATAATTTTCTATACCAGAACAATATCCTACTTCTTTCATCATCTCTAAGTCATAAAAAACTCTTTCTTTTATGCGTTGAGCTTCAATAAGTTTGCCCTGTTTTTCAAACTCACTTACTCTTACCAAACAATCTTGTTTGATTTGTTCAAAAGCATTTTCCAATTTTTCAGGGCTAACTGCATAGTGGCTTGCTGGCAAAATAAATGCGTGGTTAAGACTTGATATTCGTCTTCCGGTCACAACATCTATCTCAGATATACTTTCTATTTCGTCATCAAAAAATTCAAATCTAATAGCTACATCAGAAGAAGATGCAGGTATTACATCTAATATATCACCTTTACTTCTAAAAGTACCACGCTTAAAATCTATCTCATTACGCATATATTGAAGTGACAATAATTTTTTAATTACTTCATTACGATCTACACGGTCATGAGGTCTAAGGCTAATACACATACTAGAATAGTTTTCTGGAGCACCTAAACCATATATACAACTTACTGACGCTACAACAATAACATCATTGCGTTCAAACAACGAACAAGTCGCTGAATGTCTAAGTTTGTCAATTTCATCGTTAATACTCATATCTTTTTCAATATAAGTGTCCGAACTTACAATGTAGGCTTCTGGTTGATAATAATCATAATATGATACAAAGTATTCTACTCTATTGTGTGGGAAAAACTCCCTAAACTCATTGCACAACTGTGCAGCAAGGGTCTTATTGTGAGCAATAACTAATGCTGGTCTATTAAGATTTTTGATAATATTGGCCATAGTAAATGTTTTACCACTACCAGTAACTCCAAGCAATGTTTGATATTTTAGGCCATCTTCAATGCCTTCTGTTATCTTTTCAATAGCTTGTGGCTGGTCACCAGTTGGTTGATATTTACTAACTAATTCAAATTTTTCCATAACACCTAACTAATTGTATTTTAATTATTGTCTAAAATTGTATTTTATACTCAAGGAAGTTTATGTAAGCGACACGGAGTGGCATTTAACATAAACTGACGCCGAATCAAAACTATGTATCCATTGTGTAGCAATGGTTGTTGCGATTAGCAACTTGATTTACGAATATAGTGAGTAAATCAACATCACATAGCTTATATTATCGGAAGTTAGACGAAAGCAGTGCAAAGCAATATTTTCGTATAACTGATGTTTATTCAAACTGTGATGCCACGATTTATCGTGGAATTGCGATTAGCAACTTGTATTGTGAACAAAGTGAACAATACAATATCACATAGTTTATACTCAAGGAAGTTTATGCAAGCGACACGGAGTGGCATTTAGCATAAACTGACGCCGAATCAAAACTATGTATCCATTGTGTAGCAATGGTTGTTGCGATTAGCAACTTGATTTACGAACATAGTGAGTAAATCAACATCACATAGTTTATAATACCATAACATACTAATTATAGTCTATATTAAAAATAATGTAAACTAAAAAAAAAATAAATCGAACAAATGTTTTAATTTGCCCAATTTATAGTCTAGTTAAAATTTAAAAATTGCTTTAAGTATCATAGTTACAGCAAATGAAATGCAAGCTAAAATAATAGTTCGGGTAAGTAAAAGATAAAGTTTTTTCTTTGAATTTTTAACTTCTCTTTCATAGCCTTCGCCTTTAGCTTTTAGTGATATACAATATATTAATTTGCCATTCTTGTCAGAGTTGACTATATCTATATAATTATCTATTACCAAACCATTAAGTATTTCTTCTAGTTCGATATTATTAATCTCGTATTTTGGTTGTAAATGGTTGAGTATATCGTTGGGGTCAACAAGTACACTTCGCTTACCAATACAAGTAGTATATAGATACTGCATAACTTTGCGTTCTTTACCATTAAGCATAAGTATCTTACATTCCTTTCAAAATCATAATTGCTAAAAAAGCACCTAAAAAAGCCATTATTCCACTTGTTATTGAACAAGCAAATAAAAGTTTTGTAAATCTAGACATTGTTTTGATATCTCTATCTGTGTCTTCCAAAAATATCTTTCCTTTTGGCATAACACACAAACAATATGTGTCATCTTGTGAATATTTGATGTCAATATATTGACCTGCTTTTAGATAGTTGAGTATATCTTCAAGTTTTGATTTATCACATTGAACTTTCTTAGGAAAATGTGATATTAGTCCGTCATAATCAACTACTTTATATACATCATCTTCACATATTAAATTAAGCACTTTAAGTGTCATTGATGTCTTTTTATCTAACATATTTACTCACTTTTAACATATACATTTTATCAAAATACTTATCAATTTGTAAACAAAGTTAAGTTATATTTTTATTTTAACCATATTATATATTGCTTTAATCTTTTTTATTACAAATTTAGCACATATAAAATCAAAATTTTTATTAAAATTAATAGTTAATTACAACAAAATTTAAAATATTGATAACAAAAAAAATAACCACAATTAGTGGTTATTTTTTATATATTACTTTTTAGCTTTTGGAGCTTTTTTAGAAACTGATTTTTTACGACCAGTAACAACAAAGTATGTTACTACACCAACTAAGATTAATGCAGAAACAACAATTAGTACTGTACCAACTATTGGTTTAACAGATTCTTTGTTGCTATCTTCAGCACTTACAACGATATTGTAAGATTTAGTAATCTTGTTGCCAGCTTTATCTTGAGCTACAATACGAAGTTCGTAAGTTCCTGATTTTTCAAAATCCCATTTATAAGAATTTTTCTTTGTTGTGTCGTTTCTATATTGGTTAGTTACTAATGAACTTGAAGAATCATACATATTAACTGTTACTGTATATTCTGCTTTATCTTGTCCATCTGGAACTTCAATAGCAGAACTACCTTTAATACCATCTAATTCAATCATATCTAGATTAAATTCGAAGCTATCGCCAACATTAGCTGTTGTGATTAGATTGTTTTCACTATCTACCCATTCAACTTCTGGAGCAACTGTATCACCAACTCTAACTTCTTTAGAAATTTCGGTTGAGTTACCTGCACCGTCTGTTGCGATATATTTAATTGTATATACGCCTTGTTCTTTAGCTGTAAATTGATATCTTGTTACAGTAATCTTGTTACCATTAGCATCTTCACCAATTACAAAGTATTCGTTAGTGTCAACACCATCTACAGATACAACTTTATGGTCTGTAGCTACTACGCCTTCAACGATATTGTTGTTCTTGTCATATACTTTAACTGTTAATGTAATATCACTTACATTTGTTTGATCAAAGTCATTAGCTGGATTCTTAGAATCTCTATATCCATCATACAATTCTAGTACGCCTGGTGCATATACTACAACTGGCTTACTATCGTCCCAAGCAACATCACTTAAAACATAATCATTTTCAAGTTTGATTGTAGGTTTGATTGTATCAGTAGCTGTAATTGTGTATTTCTTTGTTTCGGTATAGTTGCCTTCAGCGTCCCAACCATAATACTTAATTACATAGTCACCAGCAACTGTTGGTGTAAATCCTACTGTACCCATTGTAGATAGTGATGGACCTTCAACCAATTCCCAATATGTTCCGGCTTTGCCTTCTACTCTACTTGCGTAAGGTACATTGGTTGTAATATCAGTTAATGTAACACCCTTATCTGTCAATGTTGCAGCTGGAACTTCAATAAATTTACCAACTTCAACTGCACTTGTAAATGGATCATAACTGCTTAGTACGATATCAGGTTTTTCAGTATCTCTTACTCTAATACCAACTGTCTTTGCAACAATGTTGCCACCAGCATCTTTTGCAGTGTAAGTAACTGTATATACACCACTATAATCTGCTGTAAATGAACCATTTTCGATAGTGTAAATATTGTTTGTAATATTGCCAGCACCATCACGGCTAACTGTCTTGTTGTAAACAGAGTTCTTAACAGTAACTTTTTGACCATTAGGATCTCTAACTTCCAAAGAAACACTCAAGTTAGTGTCTTCAGCATCTTCAATTGTTATTGAAGGCAATTGGATAAGGTCTTTTTGATCAAATGCAGGTTTGTTGGATCCATTCATACCCTTATCATCAATTGTTCTATCATTCTTGTTACCTAATAGTGTAAAGAAATTGTCAATGTTTGTCATTGTTGGAGCATTGTTATCTGTTGTATTAATTAAAGTAATTTCTCTTGTTACTTTAGAATACAATCTATCTGTTCCGTTATTAGCATAGTCATTATATGCTACAGCGTGAATATAAATCTTGCTTTGTGAAGCAATATCAGTAATGCTTGACAAATCTAATTCCATTTTGCCGTCAGAATTTACTGTTGTAACTTCGTTGGCTGTATCAAAACTATCTTTACTAAATGAATAGTATACTCTTGTTTCTACACGAGTATCATATTTATCAGTAGCAGAAGGTTTTGTAAATGTTAATGTCGCATTGTTCTTTGCATAGCTTGTAATAGCTGGGAAGTCAACTGTTGGTAATACAAAGTTGCCATCTTCTTTTAATGCAGCATCGTTAGCTTTAACAGTGATAGAATAACTACTCATATATGAGTTGCCATTTTCATCTTTAGCTTCATATCTAATAGAATAATCACCTTCAGCTGTGAATGTATATTCTGCCCATTCGTTAGCTGGATATGCTGTTTTTGTACCATCAGCATTGCTCTTCTTAACTTCAGTAATAAGACCTGTTGATGTCTTTACAGAACGAGTAAGTGTAAGTTTGCTAAAATCAGAATAGTTATCAACAGAATATATAGCTGGAAGTTTAACAGTAGCTTTTGCAGCACCTGTACCGTCTGTTGATAGATAAACAACAGATGGAATATTGTATTCTGTGCTAGACATAGCTGTTTCTATCTTTTCTAGTCTTTCATCATCTGTAAGATCGGTATAATTGTCTTTATTGTACAATTCGATATCGCCAGCATCATAAGTGTTGTTTCTATTGACATCGTTGTATACTCTATCAATTACAGTAACACCATTAGTTGTTGTATAACTATAGTTATTAACTACCTTAACTGTTGGGTTTTGGTTATCTTTAACATCAGTAATTCTGAAAGTATTGGTCTTTGTTGTAATACCAAACAATGGAATAGATACTTGATATGTTACCAAATATGCACCACTTTCTTGTGGAATGAATGAATAATCAGTAACTGTATATTCCTTACCACTTTGTTCGTGTTTAACTTTGATGTCAACATAAGCATCAATTTCTGATTTATCTGTAGTAGATTCATCAAATGCTTTTACTTGTGGTAATGATGTCTTAACACCTAGAACTGCTGTTGTAGGTTTGGTTGATTTATAAGAGAAGTTAAGTTTGATGCTAGAACTATCAAAACTATCCTTAACAGTAAAGCTGTCTGTCTTATAATCTTGTACAAAACCAGAATTATCATAATAACGATATACAATCTCATATACACCTGCTTTAGTTGGTGTAAAGTCAAATGTATTAGTCTCATTGTTAAGAGTTAATTGAGTAGTAGCCGAAGCATTGTCTTTGTTGTATACACTAACCTTTAGACCACGCTTGTCCTCAGTAGAAATAACACTATCTTGAGTCTTTTCAACATCATTGCACTTTACAGTAGGCATAGGTATTTGAATCTTTGTATTGGTCTTTACAGTTGCAGGTACTACATACTTTGAGTTAGATGGTAGACTAATAGAATAATCATCACCTTGAACCAAAATCTTTAGTTCGTCAGTAACTGTAGTAACTTTACCGTCAACAACTGCAGAGTACTTAACACTATAATAACCTTTTAATGTAGGTACGAAAGTGTCTTTACCAGATTCTACAGTAGTAGCAACTACTTGTCCACGAGGGTCCAATACTGTAACTTTAGCTTTAGCTCCACCAGTAAGTGTACCAACAGGTAATGCTATCTTTTCGCCAATAACACCTTCACCTTTAAATCCACTTATTTGTATCATATCACCAGCTAAGGTGGTAGAAGCATCGTAGTCAGCTTTAACGCTAAATTGTGCGTGTGCACCTAATGTTGTAGCAGACACTGAAGCCAAAATAAGTGGAACAATGTATTTTCGTTTCATAATTTGGGAATCTCCTTAAAGTAATATATAATATTAAAACTAACTAATTTTATCTTTTTTACTCGTAATTGTCAACGAAATAATACAACAAAAAAACCTAATAATATAGTATTTATTTAATTAAAATTAAATTTAAAAAAATAAATAAAATTTTTTGTAGATTTTTTAGATTGTTTTTATTGGTCTACAACGATAATATGTTTCAAAATTTACAAAATATGTAAATAAATTGTAAAAATTTTCCAGTTATTATTTCGTAAAAAAAATAAATATTAACATAGAAATAACAAATATATAATTAATTTTATTGAAATTATTAACACATTTTTAATATCTACCATACTATGAAATATAAAAGCAAAACAATACTAACAATTTTACATATTTACTGTTTTGCTTTGAATATTCAAGGAGGATTTTAAATATGTTTTTCGGAATGAACAATATGGGCACACACAACTGTGGTGGTGACAACAATAATTGCTGCTGCTTACTACTAATCTTATTGCTTTGCGGTTGTGGTTGTGGCAACAACGGCGGTGGTTTTGGTGGAGATTGCTGCTGGAATATTATACTTATCTTGTTAATTCTTAATTGCTGTGGCTGTGGTTGTAACAACTAGCTTATAGCAAAATAAAAAAGCCGAAAATATCGGCTTTTTTATTTATTTTTTTAATTAAATTTTATTTGATAAATACATACTAAAATACAAAGTACTCAATCAAATATATAGTGTTTACATATACAATTATTTTTTATTAACCATAGATATAATTTTGGCTTTTAATTGGTCTATGCCAATATTTTTCTTAGCTGATATATAAACCACATCTTTGCTATTTTCTTTTTCAAAATCTTGCAATTTGTCGATTTTGTTAAATACTGTAAGCACTGGTGCGTCTGCCCCAATCTTTTGCAAAACATCTTTTGCTACAGCCATTTGCTTTTCATAATTTGGGTCAGAAATATCTACAACATGCATAAGCATATCAGCATATTTGGTTTCTTCCAATGTCGAACTAAACGCATCAATAAATTCGTGTGGCAATTTGTTGATAAATCCAACTGTATCTATTAGCAATATTTCAGTGTTTTTGTCTAGCCATAAATTACGAGTAGTTGTATCCAATGTAGCAAACAATTCGTCTTTAGCATACAAGTTTTCTCTAGTTAGTAGATTCATAAGTGTACTTTTGCCACTATTGGTGTATCCAACTATAGCAACTGTCTTTTTGTTGGACGAATATCTATTTTTTCTATTGTTTTCTCTAGTAACCTTAACATTTTTTAGTTGTTTTTCAAGTTTTAGTATTTTGTCCATAACTACACGCTTGTTAAGTTCTAGTTTGGTTTCTCCCGGACCTCTCATACCTACACCAACACCAAATCTACCTTCTGTACCACTAAGTCCAGCAAGTCTAGGTAATGAGTTTTTTAATTGAGCAAGTTCTACCTGAAGTTTACCTTCACTTGTTTTTGCACGCATAGCAAAAATATCTAGTATCAACATACTTCTATCTATAACTTTTACACCCAATGCTAATTCTAGGTTGTTTATCTTACTACCATTAAGTGCATTGTCAAAAATGACCATATCGACATTTTTAAGTTTAACTAGTTGGGACAACTCATCAAGTTTGCCTTCTCCAATCATATATTTAGGGTCAGGCTTTGCTCTTTTTTGCCATAGTTTATCAACAACTTTAATACCTGCAGTTGTCGCAAGACCTTCTAGCTCTGGCAAATCAGATTCGATATTGTCGTCCTTATCAACTTCCGCCATCACAAGAATAGCTGTTTGTTGAGATTGAGTATTATCTTTGTCAGTATTGTCTACACGCAAATCATTATACTCTTTCATTTTATCAAGTAATCCATACTTATTGATATAATCCAAAACAGGTACTTTTACAATTTCGACTTTACCATCTTTTTCAAATCCTACACAAGCATCAACTGCTTTTTTATCACAACCTACAACACATATACAATCAAAGCCATAACTTAAAAGTATAGATTTGTCTACTGCACTTAGAGTACTATCACCCTTAGGCACAGTGTGTATAAGTCTTAATCCGTTGCCCTTAACTATATCCGAATAATCTGCTCTATCTTTTGCTGATACAAGTATATCTTCAACCTTTCCTTTTCTATTGATTAAAGCATCTACTTGTAAATTGGTATGAGTTGTAATATTAACCATAGACTCTAGCAAACTCATATCAACAAAATCATATTTTGAAAAAGTTGTATTAATATATTTTGCCAACTTTTCTTTAAAATCTCTAGGCAAACTAGAATCTACTTTCATACTCTCCTCCTACACAAACAAAGTCATATTTTTACTAACATCTAATATCTTTAAATTAATATCCTCATCAGATAAAGATACCAACTCTGCATTAAAATCTTTAATCGCTTTCAAATTTTTACCAATCTCGTTTACTCTTCTACCAAGTACTAACGCTGTAATTTTTGATGCTGTATCCAAATCTTCTTTATTAACATAGCTATTAAATGCAGTTATTGAATCTTCAAAACATTTTTCGACTTTTGTATTAATACTATTGTCGTTAAACACACTATCAAACTCAACTTCAATATTAAAGATATTTGTAAATACATAATTGCCAATAGTTTCAGCTGTTATATCAAAATTAGTATTTTGCATAGCATAATCAAAAGCTTTATCTATTTTATTTAATTTTACCAAAGCTAAAACATATTTGTTTTTCAAATAATTGTCTTCACTGTACATTGTTGCTTTTACTAAGTTGCTTGTCTTTTTTGTAGCATTATTGATGTCTACTTTAGTAACAAACTCAGAGTATTTTTCATCTTCACTAAATACTTCATAATACTTTTCAATTTTTTCATAACTATTGGTTTTAATACTTAAGTTAATTAAAGAATACAACTGACTATATTCTTTTGTCTTTTCATACGAACGCTCAAGATAATCAACAGCAAGTTGATTGGCACCCATACTATAAAACCAGTTGCTTAGTGTCAACGGATAAAAAAAATGCAACACACTAAAAATAGCAATCAACAAAAACAACATTGCTAAAAATGTATATAACACAGGTTTGATAATATTATTTTTAATATCCATACAATCTCCTAAAAATATCCAATAGACCTTTAGTCTATATCAACACAAAAAATCAATTAACTATTAATATCAACAATACTACACATAGTACTGATTATAATCTAAATTATAGTTAAATAATATACTAAATTAATAAAAAAAACAAGCACAAACTATTAAACTTGTGATTTTGCATTAATACACCATATCAATATTGCAATATAAGTACATAAAGTCCTAATAAAGACAAAAAAAGTGAACACTTTAGTCCACTTTTTATATTTATTATATTTTCCAATACTTAATAATTTTAGTTTTATATTAACCAATCAAATATTGTCCAGTATCCAATATTTTTTATAATCTAAATACTTATTTTTTAGCTAATATTTCGTTGGATATTGGGTCAATAATTACTGCATAAGTTTTGCCATTGCGACCAACAAAACTTACATACCAATAATACATTTCGTTGACTTCATCATCATTGACTATTTTTATATAACATTCTGCTTTAAACTCGTCATTTTCAATAAATGTTTTTAGTTCTTTAGTTAGTTCGGATACAGCCAATTTAAGAGCATTGTCACTATTGACATTCCACTCTGCAGTTATGTTATTTAACTCTACACTTTCTACAAACTCACCAGCAATGATTTTTGCAGTAATTACATCGTTGGTGTTAATCAATGTTTTTACATCACACATATAAGTATTGTCATAAGGATTGCGTTCTAGTATTCCGTCATATCGTGTAGTACCTATAGTCAAGACATAATTGGCTGTATCAATATTGATATCAGTCAATATCTTAAATGTCAAAACTCCAAATGATATACTATCGGTACAATACCCATTAACAACATAATTTTGTTCTCGTGTGCCACTTATTAGATTGACACTTAAATTGTTGGTTTTGCCTACATACATCACTTGTCTACATTCAGCAACATTGCTATGAGCCATATCATATATTCGACTATACCCACAGCCACAAAGTATAAAAACACAAACTATTGATAAAAGAGATAAATACAATTTTTTCATAAAAAAACACCCACAAATATACAATATATTTATGAGTGTAATTATCTAATTATGAATAAATTGATAAGTTAAATTTAGTATTATATTAATACATTTCGTCTAAGTCTTTAATTCTTTGTATATGTCTATCACCTTCAAATGGTGTAGTCAAAAAAGTCTTCAATATTTTTACCAATTTATGTTTGCTTAGTTTTGGATATCCTTTATATCCACCACTTACAACCAAAACATTGGCATTATTGTGAAATCTACCTAAATAAGCAGATTCTGGCATATTGCATAGTACTGCTCTTATACCTTTACATCTATTGGCAGCAATACTTGCACCAAGTCCAGTACCACACATATAGATACCCAAATTGCCTTCTTGTTTAACCAATTCGTTGGCTTTCTTTATATAGTCAACATAGGAGTCTGATTTGTCATAAGTATCTGCACCACAAGATACATATTCATAGCCATTTTTAGTAAGCCATTCTTTAACAAAATTCATTTTTTCAACACCATTATGGTCTGTTGCTAAATATATCATATAAGTTCTCCTTTCTTAATAAGCTGTACCATTTCGTCTGTTATAAAATCAAATATTTTTGCACACTTTTCATATACAACTAAGTCTTGTCCATACGGATCCAAAACATCAATACCACTAGCCAAATCAGATAAAGATATAGTCTTTCCTACATTGTGGATATATTCTTTATGATTAGATGTTATTGCCACTAGCAAAGTATTGTCGTCCACCATATTTTTTGTTAGCTGTTTTGCTTTCTTTTTTCTACAATGTATGCCCATATTTTCTAGTGCTTTTATAGTGTTAGTATTGGTATATGTATTGGGGTCTGCCATAATACCTGCACTTGTCACAGTAACACCTTTAATATTATTAAGTTTAAGTTTGTGTTTCAATATCTGTTCTATCATAGGACTTCTACAGGTATTACCAGTACAAACAAATATTATCTTTTTCATACTACTCCATAAATAGGGCTATATTATGTTTAATTTTAAACAGACTAAAATTTAAGTTGTATATAAAAATCTTTATAGTGACAATGATTTTTTAAGTTGATTAATTTTTCTATTAATACCATTTTTTGTACTTGTTTCGCAAGGTACTCTTTTTAGGTAATCAACTGCAGATTTTTTATAAGTTTCATATTCGGCACTAACAAGTTGGATATCCTTAGGTAGTGTACTTAAATATCCACCTTTCAATGCACCTTCATTGGTAAAGTCCAACAATATAACTGCTGAGTTGTCAAAAATAACAAAGTCAGATTGACCACAAACGCTAGTTGCATAAGTCTTTTGTCCCAAGTGATTGTAAACCAATGCTCTTAGTGCCTCAAACTTTAAATATGTTGTCACATCTTCAGGGACAAAATATGTATGTTCTATGTCTTTATCTCCGTCCAACATAACATTGTCCAAATAATAATCAGTAAGCATCTGCTCAACTTCTTTTAAGTTTAAAACAGCATATTCGTTGTATATTTCGTCATAGTTGCCCGAATAGTCAGTAAGATGTCTATATACTCTTACTTGCTTAGACATCTCAAACATATTGTCAATACAAGAAAATAATTCATTTCTATCTAAGTATTCGGCTTGAGTTAATTTTTCCATTGCATTCTCCTTTAACTAAAAATAATTGTAACACAAAATGTATTTTTTAACTATCAAAAATATTATTAATACAAAAAAACCTTGAGATAACACTCAAGGTTTTTAAACTCCAAATATTAACGCTTGCTAAATTGTGGAGATTTTCTAGCTTTCTTAAGACCAGGTTTTTTACGCTCTTTAACTCTAGAATCTCTAGTTAAGAAACCTGCTTTCTTAATATCATCTTTCAAGTTTGGTTCTGATTTAACCAATGCTCTAGCGATAGCTTGACGGATAGCGCCAGCTTGACCACTTAAACCACCACCGTGTACATTAACAACGATGTCATACTTACCAACTGTATTAGTAAGTTCTAGTGGTTGGTTAACGATTAGTTGTAGAGTACCAAGACCAAAGAACTCTTCAAGAGCCTTTTTATTAACAGTAATTGTACCATTACCATTAGGGATAAGTCTAACTCTAGCAATAGATTGTTTACGACGACCTGTAGCACTAAATTCTACTGTCTTAGCTGCAGGGATAGATTTTTTAGCTGCCATTACTTAACTCCTCCTACTAATTTGTATGGTTTTGGTTGTTGAGCTGTATGTGGATGCTCAGCGCCCTTGTATACTTTAAGTTTTCTAAACATATCTTTACCTAAACTATTTTTAGGAAGCATACCCTTAACTGCTTTTTCTAGAACGAAATCGCTCTTTGTAGCCATAAGGTCTTTGTATGCTGTTTGTTTAAGTCCACCAGGATAACCTGTATGACGATAATAATATTTATCTGTCAATTTCTTTCCTGTTAGAACCATTTTATCTGTATTGATTACTACTACATAATCACCTGCGTCACAATGAGGGGTGTATGTTGGTTTGTGTTTGCCACGAAGAATTGATGCAACTTGACTAGCTACTCTACCTAAAGGCATACCAGCAGCGTCTACTAACAACCACTCACTCTTGACAGTTTGTGCATTTGCCATAACTGTTTTCATATATATTAATCTCCTAAAATTATATTAAAATTATTCAATTTAATGTTTGCCTTTAGTTTGTGGGGCTAGTACAAAAAAAAGTGCAACCTTAAATATTGCAAATAAAGTATAAATAATTATAGATTATTTGTCAAGATTATTTTGCACTTTTTAAAGCGATTTTTTAATATTTTCGTTCATTACTGTCGTGTAAATGATTAAGCATACGATACCTATCAATTATAGCATCTGCTTGACGCATAATTTTCATATTGTTTACTGATGGTAGAGTATCACTTTGCATAATCAAATTGTCATTATCAACATTATAAATATCACATATAAATTTGTATTTTGCCAACTTATCATATTGGTCAGTATGTAAAAATACATCTTTATTAAGTGGCTTTGTTTCGGCAAATTTTAATGCATAACTAGGATATTCTAAAGCTATAATGTGTCTAAATGGTTGTAAAAGTTGGGCAACAATAGTTTGGCTTTCTGCATCATCATAACAACATTGACTTGCACCAAAATCTATTACTGCAGGTTCATACAAATTTTGCAAAACTTCTTTTACAAGTCTTATTTCAAAAGGCTTTTGATATTCCAACCATAACTTTGGAGATTGTTTTAAAAGTTGAGTAGATTTTTCTTTATCAAATCCATATTTAGGATAATATACTTTTCTGTAGTCATCTAGGCTTATTTGGTTGCAACCAAGTTTGCGAGTCAACGCATCAGAAATAATACTCTTACCTACTCCTACTGGTCCTATCAATATTATTGAATTGTTATAAATATAATCTTTATCCATAGTATATCCTTAATTTTATCTGCCACCCATACCCATATCGGTATTAGAAGTTTGTGGCGATGTATTATCTAACTTAGCTTGCTGTTGAGTTTCAGCATAATTGATATCATATATTGATTGATACTGTCTATTGTCATCTTCTACTTTATGTACATTTTCTTGTGTTAATGTTACTTCCAATCCCAACAACTCTGGTTTTTCTTCTATTTTGTTGTCTTTAACTTCTTCTATCAACTCAACTGGTGTCAAAATTTGAGATTGTCTACCAGCTTCGCACACTGTTTCTTCTATTCGGTTGATAATAGTGTTGTATATATCATTATTTCTAAATTGTTCTATCTTTTCCATAGTAGAAGATTCTAAACTTTTGTGTTTAACTTCTGGATTGATAGCTACTTCAGTATGATCTTTTGCTAAAGGAACATATTTTTTAGCCTTTTCTTTTTCTATCAAATATTCTCTAGCTATTTTATTATGATCGACTTGATTTATATTGATTCCCTTACCTCTTAAATCAGTAATATTTCTACTTACAAACACTTTACCAATACATTGTGCACCAGCAACACAAGCCGAATCCCCTAAATCTCCGTGGGCATTATGTTTATCATCGACACCTCTATTTTTACCATAAGGTTGTGTCATTGCTTTTGCCAAAATTTCAACTCTTTCTTTAGCTTTTTCACTAAATTTATACAATGAACAATTTTTCATTATATCTCTTATAATAGTTTCATTGTATGTTTTAATTGGGTTGGATTTTGACCAATTTAAACTAGCATCTATATTTTCTTTTGAATTTAAAATATGTGTAAACAATTCTTCTTCAACATAACTTGTGATAATAAATTGTACTTTAGGATCTTTACCTTTTCCTAAGTCGAACATTCTAGTAAGTTCTGATTTGTATGATACTTCATTTAATTGTTTATTAATGGTTTCATAATCATCAGCAGAATTTGTAATTGCTAAGGCAACTTTTTGTTCTAAAATTGGATTTTTAATGGTTTTCTTATTTACATGGTCATAATTAACAAGTTTTGAATAATTTTTACAAAAATTTTTATAATTACTTTTTAGTTGATTAATAAGTATATCTTGTTGGCTTTCCTTAAGATTTCCACTTTTTATCATATCAACATACATCTGATTTATAGCATAATAGTCTGGGAAATTTCTACTAGAAAAATTAAGATTTTTTATTACTGGATTATTAAAAAAAGTATCAAGATTATTAATTAAATCATTAACAAATTTTATTTTTTGGTTTTTTAAAGATTCAATTTGAGTTTTGGAAAATTGTCCACCATTTTTTTCTATATATACAGAATAATCAATTATAGTATTTGTATCTAATGCTATCTTTACCATATCAATTACTCCTCGTCTTTAGTTTTTACTTCACTTACTGATTTATATAGTTTATCTCTTTCTGGTTCTTCATCTCTTAAACTTCTAAATCTCTTCAACTCTTCTGGTGTCATACTATTTATCATATTTACATATTGTATATGTTCTTGTCTTCTTCTCTTTCTGTCTTCTACTTCTTCTTTTCTATGTTCCCAATCGTAATCAAATTTTCTTAATTCTTCTTTAATTTCTTCTGGTGTCATTATATCTTTTATTGAGTCCAACAAAATATTTCGTCTATTTTGATATTTTTGTTCTAGTGGATAAAGTAATTTTTCACCTACTTTTTTACTCCATTTATCCATTAATTGAGCATACTCTTCATCTGAAATTATCTTTTTTCTATGTGGTTTTAAATCATCGTATACTCCTTCAACATCATCTTTTTTTAATTCTGTCCAATCTTTATCTATCACAGCCATATATTCTTTATATAATTTTTTATATTGTTTATTTAATTCTTTTATCATTTTTTTATCTGTTTCCACAAGCAATTTATCGCTTAACAAATCCAATTCTTTGTATATTACATCTTTTAATCTCATTAACCACAAACTCCTAATTTTAATCTACTTATATTCTACTACATTTTTATGCTTTTGTAAATGTATATATTTTTATAAAAAAATATGGCATAGCCATATCTTTTACTCCTCGTCTTTAGTTTTTACTTCACTTACTGATTTATATAGCTTATCTCTTTCTGGGTCTTCATCTCTTAAACTTCTAAATCTCTTCAACTCTTCTGGTGTCATACTATTTATCATATTTACATATTGTATATGTTCTTGTCTTCTTCTCTTTCTGTCTTCTACTTCTTCTTTTCTATGTTCCCAATCGTAATCAAATTTTCTTAATTCTTCTTTAATTTCTTCTGGTGTCATTATATCTTTTATTGACTCCATCAATACTTCTTTAGTATCAATATAGTTTTGCTGATCAGGTGTATACAATTGTTCTCCAACAATCTTACTCCATTTATCAATCAATTGGGCATACTCTTCGTCTGAGATTATCTTTTTTGGATTTATTTTTTTTCTATCCTCTATATCATCATCTTCTTCATCATAATGCAAACCTGAATTTTCCCAATCGTAATCATCTTTTTGACTTACTTTCTTAAACTCTTTGCGTAATGGCTTTAATTGTTTTTCTAATTCTTTTTCTCTTTTTTTATCTGTCGTTTCTAAAAGTTCTAATTGTATTGGCTCCATATACTTAAAAATCGCATTTAATAATATCATTAACCACAAACTCCTAATTTTAATTTATTTTACTATATTTTTATAAAAATTAAAAATTGTTTAAATAGAAAACAAAAAAAATCCTTAGCATTTACTAAGGATTTTTATTTTATATAAAATATTATTAATCACAATCAATATTATTTTTTCTTCTAAAGTCTGCACGACCTCTTTGTGTATGGTCTAGTATTATTTTACGGATTCTTAAATTTTGTGGAGTAACTTCTAGTAGTTCGTCATCATTTAAAAATTCTAGACTTTCTTCAAGTGTTAGTGGTCTAACAGGTTCCAATCTCAATGCATCATCACTTGCACAACTACGCATATTGGACAATGCTTTTTTCTTACATACATTAACAACGATATCATCGCCCTTTGGATTCATACCAACAACCATACCTTGATATACTTTTGTTCCTGGGGTGATAAGCAATCTACCACGCTCTTGTGTATTGAATAGTCCATATTGAACAGCTTCGCCTGTTTCGTAAGCAACCAATGCACCACAATTTCTTCTAGCAATATGACCCTTATATGGAGCATATTCTTCAAATATAGCACTCATAACACCTTCGCCACGAGTATCTGTCAAAAATTGGCTCTTATATCCAAACAATCCTCTTGAAGGAATTAAAAATTCTAGTCTAGTACGAGTACCAACATTAGTTAAAGATACAAGGTCACCCTTTCTTTCGCCCATAGCAACCATAATGTTACCAACACAGTCTTCTGGAACATCAATAACCAATCTATCAATAGGTTCGCACTTAACGCCATCAATTTCTTTAATCAAAACTTTAGGCATACTTACTTGGAATTCGTAACCATCTCTACGCATATTTTCGATAAGGATAGAAATGTGCATTTCTCCACGACCTAAAACTCTAAAACTATCAGCACTTTCTGTATCAAATACTTTTAAGCTTAAATCTTTTACGCTTTCTTTAATCAATCTATCTCTTAGATGTCTACTTGTGCAATACTTACCTTCTTTACCAGCAAATGGGCTATTGTTTACGCTAAAGGTCATCTCAACACTAGGTTCGCTAATCTTAACAAAACTAATAGCTTCTACATTGTCTTTATCACATATTGTATCGCCAATAGTAACTTCACTGCTACCTGCTACACAAACAATATCTCCAGCAACTGCTTCTGGACTAGGAACTTGTTTTAGACCTTCATACAAGAACAAATTGCTTACTTTAAATGTAGAATCTGTCTTGTTGTCGTGATAATTGGTTACAGCAACAGTTTGACCAACTTTGATTGTACCACGCTCAATCTTACCAATAGCAAGTTTACCCAAATAATCATTTTGTTCGCTAGAACTTACCAACATTTGGAAAGGAGCATTATCATCACCCTTAGGTTCTGGGATATAGTCAATAATCATTTGCAACAAAGGTTTCATATCTGTACCCGGTTTGTCAAAATCCAAAGTAGCAACGCCATCTCTAGCTGAAGCATAAACAAATGGGCTATTAAGTTGTTCTTCTGTAGCATCTAGTTCTAGGAATAGTTCTAGTACTTCATCAACAACTTCTTTAACTCTTTGGTCTTTCTTATCAATTTTGTTGATTACGACAATAACTTTATGGTTAAGTTCCAAAGCTTTTTTAAGTACGAATCTAGTTTGAGGCATTGGTCCTTCAAAACTATCTACAACCAATAGTACACCATCAACCATTTTTAGTACTCTTTCTACTTCTCCACCAAAGTCTGCGTGTCCTGGGGTATCAACGACATTGATTTTTACACCATTGTACATTAATGCAGCATTTTTACTAAATATAGTTATTCCTCTTTCACGCTCAATTGCGTTACTGTCCATAACTCTATCCATAACTTGTTGGTTTTCTCTAAATACACCACCTTGTTTAAGAAGTTCGTTTACAAGGCTTGTTTTACCATGGTCAACATGGGCAATAATCGCTACATTTCTAATATTTTTCATCTTTTCTCCTAATATGTACTAATACAAATATTAATCACTTATAAATTATAAACGAAGTATTTTACCACAAATACATAAAAAAATAAAGTACCTATTAAAAAAAATATTCAATATTTTAATTATTTTAAAATACCAAATATTTTTAATTCAAATATTTAAATAAGTGTTGATTAAATAAGAAACTAGCATAATATGCTAAGTTGTCTATCTAATCGTGGTAAAGTATGTGATAGTATCAACTTTATATTTTTAGATTACAACAACTATAAGCCCCACCTGTCATTCTGAGTTTATCGAACCTTGAACGATAGTGAAAGGCAATGGAGCGTTGCGACATTGGAATCTAGGTGGGATAAAATAAATCAAAGATATATTTATCGCTTTTAGATTCCAACGACTTGCGTTGTTGCCCTACGGGTTCGACTTCGCTAACGCTTCGCTCAGAATGACAAGTATAGACTAAGTGTTTTAATGTCTAGTACAACTGACTGTTTTATAGTTATGCTTCCATAAATTTTAATCTTAAAAGCTTAAATAACTTACTACCTTCTCTATTTATTTAATTTTAACATTTTACACAGAATGACTAGTATTAACCTATGTGAGTGAATAAGTAGGTTCAATATATTCCCTGTCTGTCATTATGAGCTTGCCGAACTTGGGAGTGAAACGAACAAGCGACAAATGTAATGCAGTCGTAATCTAGACAGGGTAAAGGTAAATATAAAAAGATATACTTCTCGTCTAAGATTCCAACAACTTGCGTTGTTGCCCTGCGGGTTCGACTTCGCTAACGCTTCACTCAGAATGACAAGTATAAACTATTAGTCACGATGTTTAGTGTGAGCTAAGCGTGGTAAAATCAAAATTTACTCTGTTTGTTCCAACGGATTGGTTTTTGTAATACTAAGTTTCATTTTGTACTTTGCTCTTATAGGCAAAGCTGGGCTATTTTTAGATACTTCATAAGTAATAGTTTTTGTTTCGTAAGGTGCTAAAACAATATCATTAGTTTGTTCTTGCTCTTCTCCATTGATAGCAAATACTACCTTACCATTTCTGCCCGGTCCAGTAATATCATAATGAAGATATGTGTTGTAATACGCCATATTTTTAACTACAAATTCGATAGTAATACTTTCGGTATCTGACTTAAACAACAAGTTTTTATTTTCAAATTTATGTGTTTTTTCGCCTTTAGTTGTGTATTCAAAATCAAAATAAGAATATGGTGTACCATTGTCTGCATTTTTAATATTGATAGTAACACTACCCAAACAATCGTTGGCTACAATATCTATCCTAGAATTGATGTTGGCTGTATTGGCTATAATGACATAAAAAATACCAAATATACTTAATAGTATAAGCAAAACAACACTTATTAAGATAATACGCTTCCATCTTCGATTCATATCTTTATTGTATATTTATTTTCAATTTTTGTCAAAAAAGATTGAGTTAATAACACTAAATACACTATTTATTTTGAAAATACAAAAAAAAAGAAGATAAACGATATCTTCTTTATAATACAATTATTGATTGTCGCTGTTGTAGTTGTCCAATATCTTATTGATATCCATAATATCTGATATAGTAATAATACCAACAGGTGGCTCTAACAATGTACCAGTTTTTGTGATAAGTACAACCAACAATTTTCTGTTTTCAGTAAACAAGTTAAGCACTTTATCCAATGTAATATTTTCACTTGCTATAGTATAATAATTTTCGTTAGAGAACTCTCTTAAAACTTCTTCTATAGTAGTGTTTTTCATATATTCCATTATGTCACGCTTTTCGTATATCTTTTTACCTAAGACATCAAGTATTTTTTGTCCATTGGCTACTCCGATCAGCATACCATTTTTAAAAATAGGAATATTACTAAAACCACTCTTATAGCCATATTCAATGATATCTATCAATGGCACATTGTACTCTATAGTACTAACAACTTTTTTACATACAGTTTTGATAGCTAAAGGTGGAGTACAAATAAGTTTTGCAATATGTTCGTATTCTTCAACAACTTCTTCGTGTGGCTCTGCTATAGCCATATCTGGATTGCTGTTGTGAACAATAGCATTTCTAAGTCTGCCATAATCTATAAGTTGGTCTTCATATTTTGCTACAATCGAATTAACTCTTGCAGCTTTTCTCACTGCTTCAGTATAACTAATACTGCGTTTCATATCGCCTTGTATTCTTAATGCAGAATCTATTTGATTGTAAGTATTTATAAATCTTCTTGAATTGGTTCTATCACTCATAGCACATTCCTTTTTAATTACTTTTATAGTTTAGCATAATACACAACATTTACAAAATAAAAAGCAATAAAATATATGCGTAAAAGCCATATTTTGACAATAAAAAAAACTGCACGGCTATAATTGCAAACACTTGAGATATAACCTATAAATAACCAAATCTCCTCTAAAGCTACCTTATGGCACATACTTTAATCTATTTAATGCTGCTGTATTCCTACCCTGACATGATTCACAGCAAAGTATTGCATAAGACCTTAAACTCAACAATCCAATTAAGTATAAATTATATTCAGTTATCTGCGCATATAGTTTGTCGGCCCCACATATAGCATTTGGGTACGGAGTGCTGCTACAACTCCACCTAGTGCAGTATTAGTATTATAGCACAATAGTTATGTATTTGCAAGATTTTAAACAATTAATTATGTGCAAATGATGTCGATAAATTATTCTTGATTATAACTCAAAATCTTAGGCATAATGTTTAAAAAAACATATTATTAATAACCAAATAAAAAATGATGTACTATTAAAGTACACCATTATCATTTTTAACTTTTTCTTTAAGCATAGCTACAACTTTAGATGGCATAGCATCAATTATTTTAGCTCTAAGTTCGACTATACTGTATCCTTCTGACAACTGATAAGTCATAAGTGGAATACCTACTGTTGAAAGTGCTTTTTTAACATTAGGATGCAATTGTTTTAATTGTTGAGCAACTGGGCTTGGCTCAAACAAGTCGATAGCCAAAACTGGTGACATATCTGCTTTTAAAAAGATAGCAACATCTACATATTGACTAAGTATTGTATTGTACAAAACTTTATCACCCTTAGGTGTAACCAAATTGTCAACTCCTACCAATGGGAATGCAACAAATTCTGGTGGTAAAACTTTATAAACATCTTTTAAAAATTGATATTCAAGTTTGCCCATATAAGGTTTTTTCAATTCAACATTAACGATTTTTGGTTCGGATTTAGTAACCATACCTCTATCCTTACCATAGACTTTTTTAAGTCCAAAAACAATAAGAAATGCTACCACAAAAATTGTTGCTACAATTATTAATGGAATAAGTATATCTTTAACTTGGGTATCTAATAGTAAACTCATAATTTACTCCTTTTTACAACATAACTATTTTAGCATAACAATACCAATTTGTAAATACCGATTGTTAACACAATTTTGGATTACGGTTTTCTATCTGCCAGTCAATAGGAGTTTTGTTAAGGCTAACAAGTATTTCGTTGGTCTTTTTAAAACAGCCATTACCAAACCACCCGCCCTGATTGGCACTCATTGGACTTGGGTGTGACGCTGTTAAAACATAGTGTTTGGTTGTGTCTATATTTTTACCAAGAGCTTTTGCATTGGCTCCCCACAACAAAAATATTACGGGGTCTTCTCTTTTATTAAGTAAATCAATAATAGCACCTGTTATTTGTTCCCAACCTAGCCCTTTATGGCTATTAGGGTGATTGTATTCAACAGTTAATACGCTGTTAAGCATAAGCACACCTTGATTAGCCCATTTAGTCAAATTGCCATTGTCTGGTATATAGCAATTAAGTTCGGATTTAAGTTCTTTATAAATATTAATTAGACTTGGTGGAATAGCTACATCACCTTCAACAGAGAATGAAAGTCCGTGTGCTTGATTAGGTTGATGATATGGGTCTTGTCCAATAATTACAACTTTAACATCATCATACTTTACTCTATTGATTGCGTTAAAAACATTTTCAGGTTTTGGATAAATGGTCTTTGTATTATATTGACCATTAAGCCACTCACTAAATTTTTTAAACTTTTCACTTTCTAATTCTGGTTTTAACAAATTGTACCAACTCTTAGATATAACAAACATAAATGATTTCCTTTTATAATAATACAACTATTTTAGCACAAATTTTATAAAGTCTAAATCAATTTGATAATATTTAAAATATAGCAAACAACTATTTATTATTAAATATATCCGATATAGTAAAATAAAACAATTTAATATATATTAAAAAGAGATATTGAAATACTCAATGTTTTATGATACAATAGTTATAAATAAAGAGGTGTAGTATGGCAAACAATCAATTTAACACAACCAAAAAGATGCTTAAATCTAAACATACCCCTACAATATTAGAGCATTATGGATTAATAGACAACCCTAACATTGTCAGAAAATCTGCCAACTTTAATTTGTATTTTAAAACTGCAAATGAGATAACAAAATATCTTAATAGTGGTAGATTGGACGCAGTCAATTTTTATCAAACTTTGAAAAAGTATAGAGATGTCGCAGAAACTTTTTCTACCGAAAATTGGAAATTGTTGTTAAAGGAAAAGTATAAAGATAGAGATGCAAGTCTTACATTACATACTGGTCCAGAAGCTCCAAGCGACAAATTGACTCGTAATGGTAACATCAAACCAGAAATTGTAAAGACATTGCTAGATGATATGTCCAACCAATTTGATGTCACCGAAGACTTACCTTTCTTTATAAAAGACTTACCACAAAAGTTGTTGAAATCTGAAAAGCGTATTGTCGGCGAAATGTGTTTTAATGGTCTAGGCGACCACGACAGAACTTGTTTTGTTAGAAGAAGAATACTAGAAAGCAAATTGAAAGACAATGGCAAAACTTATATTTTGGTAAGTGACGAAAAATTTTATGAAAACTCCCCTTCTTCTGTATGTACCCTATCATTAGTATATGGTGCAGAAGCTCAAGGAATAGCTCAATTAGCAAGAGTTGATACTGTAGGACATTTAAGTCCAGATATGCCAAACCACCTAGGACTACATAAAGTCGAATATAATATGCCAGATTACTTAATGCGTAAATTTGAAGAACATCATCACAATGTTGTTCCTGGCAAAAAATATGTAAAAATCAGTGCAGAAAATCATATTCATATCAAAGAACCTGTTATGGAATTATTATATGCATTGTCATATATGACCAAAGCTACTATATATAGAAGCAACCCATCAAGTTTCTTACACATGAACGCAAAAGAAATTGATGTTGCAGATTTCTTTATTGACAATTTCTCTGGCGTAATCAAACATCAATCCAATTATGTTGATTCGCTTGACTTATATACCAAACTAAACAAAATGTATGTTGAAGCATCTTTAGAACACGATGGATTGGTTACTACAGATAGATTGGAAAAATATTATAGCAAAGCATTTAATATCACCAATCAAACAATTAATCCAGATTTTTGCAGACAAATGGACGACTATCGTACATTTAGAGTAAACAAGTTGGCGACAATCATCGATCCAAAAACAATTGGTACTCAATCATACCCTGTATATGAAGCACCAAAAGATGCAATACCAGTTGTACAAGCTGAAAAAATGAAAGGTAAAATTGTTGACTTTGATTATGTTAAAGAACACAATTTGACTGAAGTAATAGAAGAATACCAAAGAAATAAAGAAAACAACGGTAAATCAATGTAATTAAAATAAAAAAAGAAGTAGACAATATCTACTTCTTTTTTTTTCATATCAGCCAACAATATTAAAGCCACATAAATTAGATTGCAACTGCTATAAAATTCATTCAACAACTATCTTAATATTAACTAAATAAAATAATTTTATTATATTAAATATTAACGACTTACACTAATAGTTGTTTTATTTTTTCTACAACTACATTTGATTTTAGTTCATCGCCTTCAACCATAATTCGGATTAAACTTTCCGTCCCACTAGGTCTAACAACGATACGAATATCTGGATACTGTTTTTCAATACTAGCAATAGATTTTTTCAACTGTATATTGGTATCAAACGAATGTCTAAAATTATCACTTACTTTAACATTGACAATAGTTTGTTTTGCTTTCTTTAAATGTAGTAACAATTCGTTTAAATCTATGTTTTCGGTTATGACTATTTTTAATAAATATAATGCATTAAGTATCGCATCACAAGTTGTATTAAGACTTGCAACACAAATATGTCCACTACTCTCCCCACCTAAGACATAATTGTTTTGCATCATCTTTTCAATAACATTTCTATCTCCTACATCTGTACGAACAAGTCTTACACCTATATTTTTAAAACTTTCTTCTGTTCCACTATTGGTCATTATTGTGCCTACCACTGTCAAAGAATTAAGTTTATTTTTCTTTAACATATAACCACCCAGCACAAACAAAATATCATCGCCATTGAGTACTCTGCCATCACTTAAGACTACAATCAATCTATCTGCATCTCCGTCAAAAGCAAAGCCAAATTGACATTTATGTCTAATAACTTCCTGTGTCAGATGTTTTACATTGAGAGCCCCACAATTAACATTTATTTTTTCTCCCAACGGGTCATTGTTGATTAAGACTAAATTGGCATTAAGTTTTTTAAACACCTTTTCTGCTATAGCATAATTTGAGCCATACGCTGTATCTACTGCAATATTGATACCATTTAAATCACAGCCAACTTCGTTGCATAAAAAGTTGATATATTTATCCACCAAATCCAAAGCATTGACTATCTTCCCTTTCTTTACTTTAGGTATGATATTTTTATCTATATACTTTTCAATTTCTATTTCGTCATCAACACAGAACTTATATCCTAAATTATTAATCAATTTAATACCATTCATATTGGGTGCATTGTGAGAAGCTGTTATCATAACCCCAGCACCCACATCAAGTTTGCTACTCAAATATGACACACAACCAGTAGGAACTATACCAATAATTTTGCTATTGACTCCATAATCACTAAGTCCACAAGCAACAGCATAGGTCAGCATATCTCCACTTATTCTGGTATCTTTACCAATAATAACTGTTTCGGATTTTTTATGTTTTGATATGTATATTGCTAAGCTTTTGCCAACATTATATGCTAGTTGAAATGTCAAATTTTGATTAACAACACCCCTTATACCATCAGTTCCAAAATATTTTAACATATAATAACTCCTTACCTAATTGATATATGAAGTTATCGCATATTTAGTTAAAATACTCACATAGTTAAAATACTCACAAATACTATCTAAACTCAAAAAAAAGACATTACTATGTATACTTAAATCTAAGCATATTTTGTAATGTCTTTTATTTTATTATTTGTTTTTATTAATAAATTTATTGGCATTGATAGCAGCTACTGCACCATCTGCACAAGATGTAACTATAAGACGCAAATCTTTTACTCTTATATCGCCACAAGCAAATACACCTGCTTGGTTGGTTTGTAAATTTTCGTCAGTTGCAATATAACCATTTTCATCAAGATGAATACTACTTCTTACCAAATCAGAATCTGGTGTATTGCCTACAGCTACAAACAAAGCATCACAATCAAGAGTATGTGTTGTGTCATCAATATTATATGTAACACCTGTTACTTTATCTTCTCCTAGTACTGCTGTAACAGCCGAATTGTAAACAACTTTTATGTTTTTGTTATTTTCAATTTGATTGTTTAAAACTTTTAAGTTGTCTTCTGAACTTACAAATTCTGGTAAGTTGTTAAAGACAGTAACACTATTACACAAATTACTTAAATATACAGCATCTTCTATAGCACTATCACCACTACCAACTACTGCTACATTTTTTCCTTTATATGTAGCACCATCATTGATAGCAGAATAACATATACCTCTACCAATAAGTTCGGCTTCTCCGTCTGCACCAATAGTACGAGCGTGTGCTCCCATACTTAGTATTACTGTATTAGCCAATAATTCGTGGTCTTCAATAACGATAAAGTTGTTCATTGGAGCAAAATTGATTTTTGATATTTCGCCATACATTGTTACTCCACCCAACT
The DNA here is from genome assembly GCA_934746645.1 of uncultured Clostridia bacterium. Classification (GTDB taxonomy): domain Bacteria; phylum Bacillota; class Clostridia; order Christensenellales; family UBA1242; genus UBA6345. The sequence continues at coordinate 5,110 of CAKVFE010000002.1, read as the reverse complement.
CAGTAAATTGGCTGTGCATTTTATTGCTCAAATCTGTACCACTTATAGAATAAAATCCCGGATAGTTGTTGATTTCGTAAGACAAACTTGCTTGTCCACCAATAACATCTTTTTCCATAACAACTACACTAAGTCCACTGCGTAAAGCATAAATACCAGCAGTCAAACCACCCGGACCAGCACCTATAATTGCAACATCATATTTTTCCATATTATATACTTCCTTATATTAGTAACATATCAACTAAACTTATTTAGTTTACAAATTAATTATAGCAAAAACATAAAAATATTCAAACTATTGTTGTTTGTTTTTACTTTTTTGTATAACATATCTATTTTGCATTTTGTCCATAACAAATTGTCTATATTCGGCATATTTATCATCAATACGCATTATCAACGCATCATTTTTTGATGGGCAAATAACTAAGCATTTGTCAGTTTCAACAATTTGGAAAATGTTATTATATTCAAAACTTTGTGTTGTTACTGCACCGTCAACTTTACTTGTAATTGTTAGGTTATTGCCAAACATATATTCAATAGTTATTTGTCTATTTTTAAGATTCTTTTTCATAGTAGCTTTAAGCATTGTTCCACTTAATCCAATAAAAACAATTATTGTTATTGCACTAACTATACTTAAAGTTATACCTACTGTTGTCTTTTTCAAAACAAAACTAACCACAGCCAAAACAAGTAATACAAAAGCAAATATACTTGCTACTATTTTTGTTTGTTTAACCATACTTTTTTGACTTAGCATTATTAAATCTAAGTCATAATATGTTGTATTTTTATACATACACATACTCCAATTTTAATACTATTTACATTTATTTTTTATATCGCACGCACAAGCTACAGCTGTAGAAAATGCTATCTGTAGATTAAAGCCACCACTAAACGCATCAACATCAAGTACTTCGCCAATAAAATACAAATTAGGTATACTTGTACACTCCATAGTATGTGGATTTATTTGGCGTACATCAACACCACCTCTAGTAACAGTTGCCCTTTCTATTGCGTCAAAATTGTCTATTACAAAGTTATAATTTTTGATAATATTAGACAATTTGTCTACTACAACATTGCTAACACACGCACATTGTAAGTCTTCTTTTACATCAATACGAGATAGCATATTTTTTGCTATTTTCATAGTCACAAATTGATTAACAAGATGTACAATATACTTTTTAGGATTGTCCTTAATGTATTGCTTAATTTTAAGTTTTAGTTGGTCAATATTTAATTCGCTACAAAAATCCATAGATAATATATCTTTATTGATAGATTGTTCAGATACAATAGCTGATAATTTAAATACAGCTGGTCCACTTACTCCAAATGAAGTAAACAATCCATTGCCAAATACTTTAGCTTTTACCTTACCATTATTAATATACTTCAACTCACATTCAAACGGAGTTCCTTCTAGGGCTGTAAAGTCATCTAAAAGCCTTATAGCACACAAACTAGGTCTAGTTGGTGTAACACTCAATCCTAAATTTTGTGCGAATTTTAAGCCATCTCCACTGCTTCCAGTTGTAGGATAACTAAGTCCACCAGTTGCCACAACAACTATATCAAAATTAAATTTTTTATCCATAGATGTTATTACAAAGTGATTACCTATATACTCTATGTTGTCAACCTTGCTATTAGTTTTGATATCTACACCTATCAATCTACTATCTAAAAACTCTTTTACAGACATAGCTTTATTGCTTACTGGAAAAATACGATTATTGTCTTCTGCCTTAGTAGCAAGTCCATTGTCATTAAGGTATTCTACCATATCAGCTGGGCTAAAATTAAATATTGAGCTATATAAAAATTTTTGATTATGAGCAACATTCTTTATAAATTCGTTTGGGTCTACCAAATTGGTAACATTGCAACGACCATTACCTGTTATCAACAATTTTTTTAATGTTGTATCTGTTTTTTCAAATATGGTTACTTGAGCATTTGCAGAATTAAGCATTCCACCTAGCATAATTCCACTTGCTCCACCACCTATAATAGCTATTTTCATCATTTTCCTTTTCTTTTCAACAACTCTACAGCACATTGTATACCTAAAGGTATCATTCTCGCTTTTTTATTTATATCACCATTAATCAAACTTCTTGGGTCATATTCTTCTTGACTTAGATTGTCTGCGGCATAAAATAATTGTGCAAAATTGATATTTCTATATTTAGATACTACAGCCATAGCCGAACATTCCATATCAACAGTTATAGCACCTTGAGTAATTCGCTTGTTTACTTTGTCTCTTGTTTCTCTAAAAATAGCATCAGTTGTCCAAGTCTTGCCTTTTGTATAATGCAAGCCTAAAGATTTAACAACATCTTCAACTATATCGACACAATCTTTATCCAACTCAACTTCATCAGCAGGAGTACTATAATGATAACTTGTACCTTCATCTCTAATGGCACTATCAGGTATAATAATACTATAATCACCTATATCACATAAACAACCGCAACAACCTACAAGCACAATATTTTCTATACCCATAGCAACAATTTCTTCAAAATTACCTATACAAGCAGGTGCTCCAACTGGTGATTGATACACAGCGACATCTACTCCATCAAAAGTAACTTTATATATATTAAATGTCATAGTAGCATTAGTGATTGTTCCAATGATTTCTGGATTGTAGACATGCAAAAATTCGTTCATTACATTCTTAGAAAAAAATGAAACGCAAGTTTTTGGAAAATCTTTATTTTTGCTGTGAAAATCCCAAGGATTGAGAACAGCAACTTTATTTTTATCATACTCTTCTAATATCATAAAATTCACCTAAAATAATAACTATATTTAATATAACAAATATTACAAAGTATATAAAGTAATTTTAAATCAAATTAAAAATCAATCATTTTTTATGTTTAACAATAATTATTAAGTCACTTATAAATCTAGCCATAACTATAAGGTTAAATATAAACTATGTGATGTTGATTTACTCACTATGTTCGTAAATCAAGTTGCTAATCGCAACAACCATTGCTACACAATGGATACATAGTTTTGATTCGGCGTCAGTTTATGTTAAATGCCACTCCGTGTCGCTTGCATAAACTTCCTTGAGTATAAACTATGTGATGTTGTATTGTTCACTTTGTTCACAACACAAGTTGCTAATCGCAATTCCACGATAAATCGTGTCATCACAGTTTGAATAAACATCAGTTATACGAAAATATTGCTCTGCACTGCTTTCGTCTAACTTCCGATAATATAAGATATTACAATAATAAATACTTTTATATTATCAATCAATATTTACCGTTTAATTGGCTTTATTTAGGGCAATATTAATTATGTAATAAATATTAAAAATTTATTAAAAAATTTTTAAAAAAGTGTTGACTTTTGGTCCCAATACGCATATAATACTAGTGTTATTCCTCAATAGCTCAATGGTGGAGCAACCGGCTGTTAACCGGTAGGTTGTAGGTTCGAGCCCTACTTGGGGAGCCAAATAAGAGTCTGAGTTTTCTCAGACTTTTTTTGTTATTTAAGTGTATTTTTTATACACGGGCTCAAACCATCGGTTCGTCCTGTCGGCCTGACCGCAAACAAGTTGCTCCCGGCTTGCCACAAAACATTGTTTTGTTGACTAAAAATAGTCCACTGGACTATTTTCTTAACGAGTCGCCCCTACTTGGGGAGCCAAATAAGAGTCTGAGATATCTCAGGCTTTTTTTGTTGTCTAAGTGTTATTTAAGTATATTTTATTAATTTATTAATTGAATATAATTAAATTATATTTAACAAAAAAATATCTATTTATGACATTAAAAAATATTGATTTTAAAATATTAAAATACCAATTACAACAATAATCTATATTATTATGTTAATTTGATTATTATAGTCAAGTTTTTACTCAATAACTAAAAAATTATATAATATTATCAAATAAAAAAAGGCATACAGAGATGTATGCTTTTTTATTATTTATTAAATATAATTAATTATTAATAGGATATTTATAAACCACAATGATTATTATTAGTGTTTATTTCTCTAAACTTTTACCATATTTATCATTAATATTCTTTTGTAGTTGTTCTTTTGAAATTTCATATATATTGTGTGTGCAAGTTTTCAAATCTGCTTCCAATATTACTTTACCAGTAACATAGCCACCCTTTATAACAATTGGAAACCACTTAACATCATCAGGCAACATACGGTCAAATGGCACTTTGTCAATGTCAAACCATTCTGGAATCATTTCTTCAGTTTCTTTTATAGTACCCTCATACTGTGTACAAGTATATATATTTAAATTTAGGTCTACATGTTCACCTTTATACCAAGTATCAAAATTAATTAAACCTACTTGTTCGTATTGGGTTGGAGTAACATTAATTTCTTCTTGTGTTTCTCTAACCATTGCTTGATCTATTGTTTCACCTGGGTCTTGCTTACCACCTATACCATTATATGTTCCTTTAGCAAAACCTCTTTTCTTTTCTGCTAATAATACCTTATTATCTTTTCTAATTAATACTAATGTTGTATTTAATACTTTTAATTGTTCCATAAAATTTTCTCCTAAATGTTTTGTCTTTTGCTGTTTATAAAAAAATAAAAACCTCCTTTTCTTGACAAACAATATTAACAACAGCTAAATTAACTTGTTAGTATTTTTTGCCATTCTAAAGAAAGTTTTTTAAACAATCTCCGAAATAAAACATTACGGAATGGTCGAATTTAATGTTGCATATAATATACCATAATACACCATTTATGTCAATAGTCAACTTTATAATAATGGCTAAAATATTAAGAAAAAATATATATGACATAACTTTAATACTGTTAAATAAACATAAGAAAAAAATATAATAAATATATAAAGATAGCCAAAAGAGATAGACTTAAAAACAAAAGTCTATCTTTTTTTAATCTAGAGTAAAAATAGGAAATAAATAGTGAGAGAAAAGGATAAGAAAGAGAGAATGAAGAAGATAAAAAAAAGAAGAACCTTGCGGTTCTTCAAAATGGAAAGCTGGCAGCTACCTATATTCCCAGTTCGTTACCAAACTAGTATTCTTGGCGTTAAAGG
>CAKVFE010000001.1 GCA_934746645.1 uncultured Clostridia bacterium | reverse complement strand
TTTTTTTAAACTTTTTTTATCTTTTTTCATCTTTTTTTATTTCTATCTCTTACACACTCCCCCGTGTTTTATGATTTATGTGAAAAAGTAAAATTTTTTGCATCAAATCTTCAAATTAACAACATAATTATATACATCTATTTGTTGTATCAATATTTGATTTAAGCAACTTTTACTATAATTTAAATTGTCCATAAATATCAAAAACAACAAAATTTTTAATATCTCGCCTTCACATTTAAGGTATTCCCAAAATGCTGTATTGGTTTTTTGACAACTCTTTATAGTTCCTTTTACACCCATATCAGATAAAATTTTTAGTTGAGAATCTATAACATTATATATATTGTCGTCATTTAAAAATGAACTTAAATAATTGCGTTCGGCATTGATATACATAAACAATTCATTTAATTTATCTTTTTGTTCCTGTGAGCCCAATTCTACTACGCTTTGTTTTTTTACACTCATTTGTTGGGAGTACTGAGTGTTTAGAACATTAATCAATTTTTCTGTAGGAATGGGATAGTCGTCATATTTCATAAATCCTCCCCTAGATATTATATGTTTTAAGCAAAAATATTATTATTTGGTATTGAAATCTATTAATACATTTGATATAATATATATGAAATTTAATTAATTGAGGTTAATTATGGAAAATAAAAATGATAAAAATCTTTACGTTATTACTCCAGAAATGGTTGTTGTTTCTGCTTTTCACAACGCATTTCCACAATATGATGATAAAGGTTTAGTAAACAAAATTAAAAATAGACAACGCATTAAATACAGTGTAAACTTTTTCGATTTGGACAATATGTGCAAAATTTTGGGCATAATGGGACATAAGAGCAAAGTTTATTGTGATTTGAATTTTAACAACTTACTTAAATACTTGCGTAGAGATTGGAAATTCTATAGAAACAATAAAACTGGTATCAACGAAGAAGTGTTTACCGAATTATCTCGTAACAAGATAACTGAAATTTATGATACCTACAACCCATACATTAGAAATGCTATGGAAAGAGCTATAAAGATCAATGATTCTATTAAGAGAAAACAAGCCTACGAAGAAAAGATTAAAAATGCAAAAGACATTGAATTTGATGTCGATACCAATAAAGGTTTAGAGAAATAGATTAAAAAAAAGATGCTAATTGATAGCATCTTTTTTTATTCTTTTAATATACATTAAAGTATAATATTAGATATTTTTATTTTCAACAAACCCCTTATAATTGAAATAATAATTAGTAATAGATGACATCAACTTATAATAGAAAGCATAAACAATTAATATTTAATGATAACTTTTAAAATAATGATAATTATAAAAAAAATTATTAGTACAATTTTACATACTAATAATTTTTATTTTTAAACATAGCTTTATTTTGTTTTTTCTTCGCCTAATGTTCGTTGTGTTACTTCTTCTAAAGTTCTATATGATCTTGGTCTAGCTGCTGAGTTAAAACTACTCTTTTGAGAATTGCTTAATTTAGAAATATATTTTTCTCTCATTTGATTAATTTTATCAAAGCCCAAATATTTATTTAAAGAAACTTTAGAAAAATCACCTGTTTCTAAGCCGTTTTTCAAACTAGCTTCTAATTCTTTACCTTGTTTTCCATACTTTAAAGAATAAGGTAATTTCTTAGAATAATCAATAAAGATTAAAGCATTGGTAAGACCTTCTAAAAGTTCTTCGTTAGTTTTAATTTCTTCTGAATAATGTCTTACATTGCCTGCTTCAGTTGTACAAATTTGATATGGGATACCTTCTTCATCAATAATGAAATTGTAGTTATCTTCAACATAAGCGTGATTATAAATATCATCAAGATATTGTAATCTAGCAACTTTGTAATTTCCAATTGCGAATGTATGTTCAACAGCACTTGGAATCAAACAACCACCTTGTTGACATTCCTTCAATGTTTGTTTGTAATGATTAATTCTTCCCATTTTATCTAAAACTTTATTTGCCATAAGCTGACTCCTTTTTAACCGAAACCATTTTATTAATTATATAATATCATTTTTTCGTTAGTTAGTCAATATACCTTTTTTAAACATTAATAATAAATTTAAAGACAACTAAATAAAAAATAACCTAGAATATTTCTAGATTATCTTTTTATCTTTCGTTTATTTTTCTTTACCATTTGGTTTTTGCATAATAAGCTTACCGCGATTAAGCATAGCCAAATACTCTTGTATTTTTATATCCACCCCATCATATCCAAAAAGAACTGCACTTTTTGAAATATCATCAGACAATAGTCGAATCAGCTTGTCTTTTGCAGTATCAGATAAATTGCACAACTTATCAGAATCATCTATAAGTTTTTGTCTTAAACAATTAAGGTCAAACATATCAATTATTTTAGCATCTTCGGAAACCAATGCTTCTATAATTGCACCATTTTTTTTGATTAACTTTTCATTTCCATCTACAGAACTATTTTTATAATTAATTGCTTCCGCATAAGCATATTGTCCATAAGCAAAATAAATACCATTACAATATATTCCTTGACCAATAAACATCTTTTTATTAAACATAAAATCTTTAAGTGCGTTTTTATGACAAACACCTCTATAAATATGTGTAAGCCTACTTTCAATAAGTAAATTAAACTTATCTTTATCTACCAAAATTGGAAGGGCATTAAAACCTTTTTCTTCAATTAATTTAGTCAATTCTAAATCTGGTTTTCTACCCATATATGATGTTGTACGCTTAAACAAATCCAACCATTCAGGCGAATTTACTATATCAAATAACGCACTTGAACCGAAGATTCCATTATTTTTAGATTTACCAAATCTAATTTTACTTTTTAATTTCTTTTCCATATTTTTCTTATACTAATTCCTTAATAATTTTCTTACACAAGGCAATTTCTTTATTTATTCATTTTATAAATGATAGTACTATAATATTTCTAGATTATCTTTTTATCTTTCGTTTATTTTTTCTTTACCGTTTGGTTTTTGCATAATAAGCTTACCACGATTAAGAACAACCATATATTGTTGATGATGAATATTGATAGCATCATAGCCACACAAAACTGCACTCTTAGATATATCGTCAGACAATATTTCTATTAGTTTTGCTTTTGCTGTAGGTGACAAGTCTTTATATCTATTAGCTTTCTTAACCATTTTATTACGCAAAAGTACCAAATTATGAAAATCAATAATTTTAGCATCTTGTGCTATATATGCATCTAACACAGCTCCGTCACGCCAGCCTTTCTTAAATAAATTAGGTCTTCGACTAGCCATATATGATTCGGCTTCTTCTCTAGAATGATCTCCATAAGCAAAATATATTCCATTGCAATATATACCTTTGCCAACAAACATTTTGTCATTATAAACAAAATCTTTTACTGCATTTTTATAGCATACCCCTCTATATATACGAGTAAGTTTGCTAGTGATAAGCAAAGAATAACTATGTTTGTCCAATAGTACTGGACGAGCATTAAAGCCCTTTTCTTCTATAAGTCGTGTAAGTATAGCATCGGGATATACTTCTTTGCCCAAATCTCTATAGCATTGTTTGATCAAATCGTCAATTTCGTCAGAATTAATCATATCAAACAATTCTACCGAACCAAATATACCATTATGTTTGGCTTGCTTACATATTGAATTATTTTTTATTATTTTTTCCATATTTCAATTATACCAAATCTACCATTAGATTGCAATACTCATATTAACCATACAAATATAAAAAGAGAATTAGTATTCACTAACTCTCTTTACAATTATTCCCTTGTGCGTTCTTTTGGTTTTTGCATAATAAGTTTGTTACGATTAAGCATAACCAAATATTCTTTTGATTTTATATTGATAGCATCATAACCATTAAGCAATGCACATTTAGATACATCATCTGATAATAAATACATCAATTTAGTTTTTGCGTTGTCTGATAGATTGGACATACTATCAATTTTATTAACCATTTTTTCTTGCAACTTGTAAGCGTCTTCAATATCAATAATTTTTGCATCAGCACTTACAACAGCTTCAATAATTGCGCCGTCATAATGTCCTTTGCAATACATAGGTGGTGTATGCATAATCATATATGACTCAGCTCTATCTTTAGCTGTATCACCATACAAAAAATATACTCCACTACAATACATACCTTTACTTACATACATTTGAGTATTATAAGCAAAATCATTGATAGCATCTCTATAGCATACCCCTCTATATATACGAGTAAGTTTGCTTTCAATTAAAAGACTATACTTATCTTTATCAACAATAACAGGTAAAGCATTAAAGCCCTTTTCTTCTATAAGACTAGTCAATATTTTATCTGGTCTTGGGGCATTGGCTCTATTAGGTCTAACTCTTTTTACAAGTTCTCTAAAGTCTGGTGAATGTATAAAATCAAATAATTGTACAGACCCAAAGACGCCATTGCTGACTGCAGGTTTAACTATTGAATTGTTTTTAATTACAATATTTTCCATATATATATTATATCAACTCACTTTAAAAATTGCAATACCTAAGTATGTATAACAACAAACACAATACTGTTAACAAACTCCAAAACATAATATAATTGTCATTTTCAATATATTTTATGTCATAAACTCAATATTTATAGTACAAAAAACAATCATTTTAAAATATCACAAAATTTAGTTTTTGCTGGATTAAAAGCGTTACTATTGCAATAAACTGAAAAATTTCTAAGATTGATTGTGGTATTTGGACAAAGTGGATACACTTCTTTTTTATCTATTTTATCTTCATAATAGTCCAAATTAACAAATGCAATACCTAATCCATTTTTAACAAAATCATAAACTAAGATATAATTATCCAATTCATATTTTGGGTTAAACTTAATATTGTTTTCATACATATAATCGTCTATATACTTTCTTGAATTATTCTTGCTATTAGGTAATATTAAATCTTCAAGTGGAAAGTTTTTATCATTGATTTTGTAATCTTTGTACTTTAAATAATAATCATAATTACCAATCAATTGATACACTACTGGAAACTTTTTAATTTCTAGTATATCTTTAGGAGTATTGCAAGTGTCGGTAAAGATAATGTCCAATTTATCTTCTTCCAACATCTCTACCAATCTATCACCACTTTCCCTACACATACTTATATTTATATTGGGATATTGTTTTGCAAAAGCTATAAGGTATTGAGAGATAATTTGATTGCAGTTGGAAGAGTTGGAACCAATACGCAAAAATCCAGATTCTAATTTTGATTGTCTATCGCCTATATTTTCAAGTTCGTCTAATTTACCTATCAATGGTTTAACATTATTTAACAACAATGTACCTAGCGAAGTAAGTTCTAGTCCTTTATTCTTTCTAACAAACAAACTACCACCGACACTTTCTTCCAATTGTTTTATCTGCATAGTTAATGCAGGTTGAGATATAAACAATTTTTTACTAGCTGTAGTTATATTTTTACACTCTGCAACAACTACAAAGGTTTTATATAGATTTAAATTTGCCATAAATTTTACTTATCTCCACAATAAATATTTCATATTTTACATTATATCAAAACTTTAATATAATGTCTAAGGAAATTAAATTCGGGAGATAAAATATGGAGATAAAAATTATAGCTACAACAGCTACAGATTCTAAAAATTTTGAGAATAGCGAACAATACAATATATTTAGTGGAAAGGTTGCAGGTGTCTGCTATATGCCCAACACATTTGATGATTTGATCAACGAATCGCAAGAAAAAACTCTAAAAAGATGTAACCTTACTAAAAACAATGGACACCACAGTGTATTTGACCACGAATATATTTCGCTATACATTGACCAAATACCTAAGTTGTTAGCTATGATACTTAACAATGAAAAAATGTATACAACCAGTGAAAAATCTGCTAGATATACAATTATGACCAATTGCAGTACCGTTGAGAAAAAACTATACAACAAATGGTACGATATTTTTGTTGATACAATAACAAAAAAATATGGTGGCACATCTCCATTTTTTGATGAAAGAAGAATAAAAAAACTTGCACAAGAAAATGCAAGATACTTTTTATCAATTTATACACCAACCAGTATGGTATATACCACTTCATACAGACAACTAAACTATATAGCACATTGGCTTACACAACTAGAAAACAATGAAAATGTATATTTACAAAAATTGTCTTCCTATGGAAAAATATTTGTAGAAAGATTAAAAGAGTTCGATCTAATAGACTCTGCCCTACTAGATGATAGAAAATCTAGACAATTTTCTCTATTTGCCAATCGTGAAAGACAAGAAGAGTTTGGAGAAAATTATTGCACAACATACTTAGGATCATTTGCCAGCTTAGCACAAGCACAAAGACATCGTACATTAAGTTATGAAATTTTACCTTTAACTACACCTCAGTTTTATATACCAGAAATAATCAAAAATGATAAAGATTTGTGTCAACAATGGTTAAACGATATGGACAAAGTAAAAGATATTCACCCACAAGCCGAACTAATAAAAATAAATGAAAGAGGAACTGTAGAAAATTTCATATTGAAAACAAAAGAAAGATTATGCTCATTTGCTCAACTAGAAATTATGCGTCAAACTGAATATACTCTAAAAAAATATCACGATATCACAACTAACACACTTGTTAAGCATTATCTTGAAAAATATTTAAAAGGTGCTCGTTGTACTAGTGGCGAATTTAAATGCGACCAACCATGTATGTTTAAAGAAGGCATAACCTTAGAAAGAGAAATATAATGTGTTGATGGAATATTTTGCAGTTTTAATCAATACTCCTTAAATAAAATTACTTGCAATTTGGGATAAGGAAGATATAATATAAACTATGTGATGTTGATTTACTCACTATGTTCGTAAATCAAGTTGCTAATCGCAATTCCACAATAAATCGTGGCATCACAGTTTGAATAAACATCAGTTATACGAAAATATTGCTTCGCACTGCTTTCGTCTAACTTCCGATAATATAAATATAATAAAATTTTGAGGATATATATGGATTATCAAAGTGATAAGAAAAAATTTTATATTTTTCTTGATGCACACAACGCTCTTAATGATATAAAATATTTTAATATAATAAAGAGAAAAGGCTCAGACACTTTTTATGATGAAGTTATTAATCCACATTCAATGGAAATTTTTAACACATTTTTAAAACAATTGGGACGCTATTACAATGTAGAAATGGTTTTAACTCCTACAGATGCTGAGTATACTGAACATCTATTATACCAATGTGATATGTTTGGGGATATAATCCACACAACAGATTATTTGTTTAGTGAAGACAAAGACAAATCTAAAGCAATTGAAGACTATTTAACAATGTTTAAAAAAGATAAAGATGTAAGCAAAATAAAAAATTATATCATATTTGACAGTAACAAAATTGAATTGCACCCAGCTTTGAAAAATCACTTAGTCGATATCAACCCAAAGACAAAGCCATTAAGCGAAGAGTCTATCAACCGAACACTTACAAACATTGGCTTACCACATCTTAGCATCACAAAAGACAATGGGCATAGTATGTAATTTTTACAACTTTTTATAAAACAAAAAAAAGACCGATTATGGTCTTTTTTCTTTCATTAACATTTTTACAACCGGCCAATCAGCAGGTGCCCAGTCTAATATATCCAATTGGTTTAAAGGTAGCCATCTATAATCTTTATGTACATTCATAACAAAGTTTGAGTTATTTGTTGTACACTTATAGCAATGCATATTAACAATATAATCAGCATATTCATATTCTACATCGCAAAAATGTCCAATCACATTGACTTCCATACACATTTCTTCACTAAGTTCACGAATCAAAGCATTTTCTTGACTTTCACCTACTTCAATCTTTCCACCTGGGAACTCCCATTTATAGCTTACTTCATCACATTTACTTTTATTTCTTTGCATACAAAGAATATTCCCTTCATATTCTATGATTCCAGCAACAACTTCAATAACTTTCTTCATATTAAACTCCAAAATTTTAAGTTAATTATTTACTAGTAATTCACACAATAAATTGTATAACAATAATGTAAATTATCAAAATAAATTATATTTAATATATTATTAAAATTAAATATATTATAATATTATTGGTATGGTAAAAGTTAAAAAAGGAGAAACAAATATTATATAGATAAAAAACGGAAACAAAAAAGACAGGATGTCGATAAATGATAAACAAACTCGCTCTGTATCCTATCTTTCAATTAGAATAACCTATTATGCTAAAATTGTCCAGAATGATACGATAAATTAAATGAAACAAAATAAAAAAGGTAGCATTTAGCTACCATCTAATCGTTGACAATAATCAACATTATATATCGGCTATTAAGCGCAACATATATAACATATATTATGTATATGAAAATTTTTATACGAAGTCAATTAAATTAAAAGTATTAATCTTTGCCCTATTAATACAAACTATATATTTAGTTTAGCTACAATAGTTACTTTTTACTCTTATATTTAATTGAAACACATTTGCCACTAACAAGTGGCTTTTGTTTGACTAATACCAATGGTAAAAGATATAATATTGTTGTGAATAAATTGCAGAAACAAACTATTAATACTTTGCAATTTGCTTAAATAAAGGGGGAACACAATGAAAAATTATTTAGAAATCACAGATGTTGTTGGAAGACAAATACTTGACTCTAGAGGTAACCCAACTGTAGAAGTTGAAGTTGTTCTAGAAGGTGGTTATATCGGCAGAGCCGCTGTACCAAGTGGAGCATCAACAGGTTCTTTTGAAGCAGTAGAACTTAGAGATGGCGACAAGAGCAAATATCTTGGTAAATCTGTAGAAAAAGCAGTTAACGCTGTTAATACCGAACTTAAAGAACTTGTAGTTGGTATGAACGCTCTTAACCAATCAGAAATTGACAATGCTATGATAGCTCTAGACGGAACACCTAACAAAGGTAGATTTGGTGCAAACGCAATCTTAGGCGTATCTATTGCTGTAGCAAAAGCTGCTGCTAACGCTGTAGGACTACCACTATACAACTACATTGGTGGTTGCAACGCATGCACACTTCCTGTACCTATGATGAATATTCTTAATGGTGGCAAACACGCTGACAATAGTGTCAATGTTCAAGAATTTATGATTATGCCAGTTGGAGCAAAATCATTTGCTGAATGTTTAAGATGGTGTGCTGAAGTATTCCACAATCTAAAATCAGTTTTAAAAGCTAAGGGTTATGCCACATCAGTTGGTGACGAAGGTGGTTTTGCCCCTAACCTAAAGAGTGATGAAGAAGCATTGCAAAGTATAGTAGAAGCTATAGAAAAAGCTGGATACAAACCTGGCACAGATATCTGCATCGCTATAGATGCTGCTGCTACAGAAATGTATGACGAAGCTAAAAAGATTGGTCACGAAGGAAATTATTATTTCTGGAAGACTGGTGAAGAATTTACCTGTGACGAAATGATAAGTTATTGGGAAAAGATGGCTGAAAAATACCCTATTATCTCACTAGAAGATGGTCTAGCTGAAGAAGACTGGGACGGCTGGAAGAAGATGACCGAAAGACTTGGTAAGAAAATCCAACTTGTTGGTGATGACTTGTTTGTAACCAACACAGAAAGATTGAGTAAAGGTATTGATATGGGCGTAACCAATTCTATACTTATCAAACTTAACCAAATTGGTACTTTAACCGAAACACTTAACGCTATCCAAATGGCTAACCGTGCTGGATACACAGCTGTTGTATCTCACAGAAGTGGCGAAACCGAAGATGTAACAATCGCTGACTTGTCAGTAGCTCTAAATGCTGGTCAAATCAAAACTGGTGCACCTTCAAGAACAGATAGAGTTGCTAAATACAACCAATTATTAAGAATCGAAGAAGAACTTGGAACTCAAGCAAAATATCTTGGAAGAAAAGCTTTCTTTAATTTAAAATAGTAAAAACAAAAGGCACATATTAATTTATGTGTCTTTTTTATATTCTTATTTAAATAACTAATAAAATTAGTTTACAAATAATTGTTGGTTACGAAGTGATTTTATTAAAATATCATATACTAATAACCAATATGTATCAATTAAATTACAATATTTGACATTACAATTATTTGACTAAACAATGAAAATAATCAATAATATATGTATGAGTAATAATGATTTAATTTTAGTCGATATTTTCGACAATGAAATAGGTAGAATAAGTAAAGAAAAAGCACATAGTCAACCAATGTTGCACAGAGCTTTTTCAGTCTTTTTGTATGACAAAAACAAATTGTTGATACAACAGCGTGCATTTTCAAAATATCATTCTGGTGGACTATGGGCAAATACTTGTTGCAGTCACCCACGAACCAATGATGTATTGGCTGATGCTAAGCAAAGATTAAAAGAAGAAGTAAACATATCTTGCAACAATCTTACCGAATTGTTTACTTTTACATATCTTACTAAGTTTAATGACAATCTTTATGAGTACGAGTATGACCATGCAATATTGGGTCATTTTGATAGTAATACAAAAATTGAGCTTAATAAAGAAGAAGTCAATGATATCCAATGGGTAGATATAGATACATTAAGTTTAGACTTAGTCAACAACCCACAAAAATACTCTTCTTGGTTTTTGATATGTGCTCCAAAAGTAATTAAGTACATAAAAGAAAATTTGAATATTTAATAGACAATTAACCTATTTGTGTATAATATTTACCGACTCAATTATTTAACATTTTTATTTTAGTTTGATAAAATATAATCGTTAAAAAAGTAAAAACTAAAATATAAATAATAAAAAAAATAAAGGAGTAAATAATGAAAGAATTTTTCAAAAAAGTTAAGTGGGATAGCATAATAATATCTACCCTAACAATCGTTCTAGGTATACTTTGTGTTGTTATGCCTAATCGAGTAGCTGATGTATTGTGTATAGTATTTGGATGTTCACTTATTGCAATGAGTATTGCTTTATTTGTAAGATACTTTGCATTTGATATGATACTTGGACAACATATATTGATTAGTGCTGTTGTTATGTGCATATCTGGTGTATTTTGTCTTATCTACCCTAACTCTTTACAAAATATACTAACCGTATTGTTTGGTATCTTCATTGTTGTAGATTCTATATCAACTATTGAAGATAGCATATATTGTGCTAAAGCCAATATTAAAGGCTGGTTGGTACTAATGATTTTGTCTATGCTAACATTAGTATTGGGTGTAGCAGTTATGTTCTCAACATTTGATACAGTTATGATATTTGCAGGTTGTTCACTAATTATTGAAGGTGTAAAAAGATTGGTACTTACACTTGTATATAGTCACAAAATCAAAACAGCTAAAAAGCAAATACTTAACAACAACGAAATAATTATTGATGAAGAATAATTAACAAATTAATATTAAAAATGGGTTTAAGTTATTTAAACTCATTTTTTTATTTAATAAATTTTCTACAAACGCCACATAGTAACATTTAAAATAAACCAACACAAAATACAATCTATGTGTCCACTATAAAACAATGTTAATTAATAATACTTTTAAATTTAAATTATATTTGGTATACTACAATATACAAAAACGAAGGACTATTATGGAATACGAAATAGATTTTAACGAGTTAAAAACTTTAGACAGAGATAATTATGTTTTGATAGACATAAGAGATGCTACAGCATTTGACTATGGACATATCCCCGGAGCATTAAATATACCACAAGAAGAAGTAGTAGACAGAATTAAGAAATTTAAACAAGACAAAGATATCTACATTTACTGTAAAAGTGGAATTATTAGTTATGACATTGTTGACCAACTTAGAGATGAAGGTATAAGAGCTTTTAATCTTAAAGGTGGCTATGTCGAATGGTTAAGACATCACATAGATGACAACATTGGTGATGAAGTGGCTCGCCGTGCTGAAGAAAGCATAAGAAAAAAATACCACAAACAATTATTTAGCAAATTTGCAAAAGCTATTAATACTTATGATATGATAAAACCTAATGACAAAATAGCTGTATGTATATCTGGTGGTAAAGATAGTATGCTAATGGCAAAACTGTTTCAAGAATTAAAACGCCACAACAAATTTAATTTTGAATTGGTATTCTTAGTTATGGATCCCGGATACAGTCCAGCCAATAGAGAAATTATTGAACACAATGCAAAAATACTTAATATCCCAATAACTGTATTTGAAACAGACATATTTGAAAATGTGTTTAACATTGAAAAATCTCCTTGCTATATATGTGCTCGTATGCGTAGAGGTCATCTATACAACAAAGCAAAAGAACTTGGTTGCAATAAGATAGCATTGGGACATCACTATGATGATGTTATCGAAACCATATTAATGGGAATGTTGTATGGTGCACAAGTCCAAACTATGATGCCAAAGCTACATAGCTCCAACTTTGAAGGTATGGAACTTATACGCCCTATGTATTTAATTAGAGAAGCAGATATAAAAAAATGGCGTGATTATAACGACTTGTATTTTATACAATGTGCTTGCAAATTTACAGACACTTGCAGTAGTGAAAGTTGCCTTGTCAATAAAGATAGCAACACAGGTTCTAAGAGAAAACAAGTCAAACAACTAATACACGAAATAAGTCTTAAAGACCCACAGATAGAAGAAAATATATTTAAGAGTGTTGAAAATGTCAACCTTGGAACTGTTATCGGATACAAGGATAAAAACAATGTAAGACATAATTTCTTAGACGATTATGACACTCCAACCAATACACAATCTGAATAATTTTAGATTTTACAATTATTAGTTTATTAATTTATAAACATTAATTTATGTTTACAAATAATAGTTTTATGCCAAAAAGTATATGGTTTATGTTAAATATTAGACATTTAAGTTATCATACAAAACACAATATTTATAATTACAAAACATAAGGCATATCATCGATACCGAATAACAAAACAATTTATTAAACAAAAAAGACGGCAAATCAATGTCGTCTTTTTATACTTATTTATTCAATCATAATAGATTGTAATTACATACTAACTCTAATTACGAGTTAAATTGTATTTAATTTAATTATCTCTGTCTGTGATAATCTCTACCAACTTTTTTCTGAAATTTCATATTATACATTATTTCATCAGCCTTATTTAAAGCTTCTTCAAATGACTCAGAAGGTTGTTTTTCATACATTCCATAAGAGAAGTTTAGAGTGTCTTTTTTGTCGTTTAACATTTGTTTAAAAGTATCTACTTTATCCTTATCTGGTACCAATATAAATTCATCTCCACCAAATCTAATAACTGTACCATAATCAACCAAACTTGATGCACAATCACAAATTAATTGGTCGCCAGCCAAGTGTCCCAATGTGTTATTGGTTATAGCTAAGTCATTGATATCAACCATACAAATAATACAATTACTATTATTTTTGCTATTGATATATACCTTTTCCAAATATGTTCTGTTATATATTGGTCTACCAACTGCTTTAGTTGTTGGTGCATCATAGTACGCTGCAACCTTTAAACGACTAAGTTGTCTACTCAATTTTTTCCTAAGATTTCTTTCTCTTAAAAACAACTCAATCACTTGTTCTTTACTCAAATTATTAAGTTGTTTTCTCATCATGTCATCAATTAAGTTTTCTTTTTCGTTCAATTTATCACCCCACATAACATTAAACTTATATGATTCTAATGTTACTATTAATCATAAATCTTTTATATTATAGCATATCTTTATCAAAAAAGAAAGACCTTATTTATTATATTCTATCACAACACAAGCATACATCTAAATTAATGGTTAACCTTTATATTATAAATAAACATATAAATTAAAGGGTAATAATTTGTTATTTGCTAATAATAAATTTTAGTCAATTTAAACAACTTAAACTTATATAAAAATGTTTTTAACATAAATATGCAATATGATAAAATATGGGTATCAAAATATAGGAGGATATTATGGTAAAACGCAAAAACATAATAACCACTATTCTATCTGCCTGCTTTATGTGTTTGACTATGATGCTACTAGTAGCCTGTGGAGAAAAGCCTCATGTACATTCACTAGAACATCACGAGGCTGTATCACCTACTTGCACAACTGCTGGCAATGTAGAATATTGGAATTGCACAACCTGCAACAAAAATTTAGATGCAGAAGAAAATGGAAAAGAATTAGAAACTATAGTTGTTAATGCTTTAGGTCATGATATGCAACATCATACCGAAGTAGGTTCAACCTGTACTACTGCTGGTAGTCTTGAATACTGGCATTGTGCAAGATGTAATAAAGACTTTACTACAGAAGCTGGCGAAACTGAATTAAACAACATATCAACTCCTGCCAAAGGTCATAATTACACATATACTTATGATAAAGCAACAAAAACTTATAAAGGTGTATGTGTTAATGACGCCACCCACACAGATTCAAAAACAGCTGGCGAAACTGAAGAGTTTCCATTGTTAGTTACCCAAGAAAGTGATTTTGAATATGTAGGAATTACAGATAAAGATGCAACTGCAACAATTTATGTAAAAGTAACAAGCGATATCAATCTTACTTCTTCAATTAAAATCAACAGAAATGTTGTACTAGATTTAGGTGGTAAGAGTATCAATTATGCCCCAACAACTCGTTCTTCCCTACTTTATGGAAATGCCGACAATAAAGTTTATAGTGCAACCGTAAAAAATGGTAAATTAAACTTACAAGCAGACTATACTGAAGGTCAAGGTGCAGTAGTTCAATTAGAATATAACTTTAATTTAACACTTAACGATGTAGAACTTAACTCCAACAAAAATGGTATTACTATATGGGACAATGCAAAATTGACACTTAACAATAGTCATGTTAATGCTGTACTTATGGCATTATCAAACAACAATACCGGTATAACAAAAGATGTAAAAGTTATAGCTAATAGAAGTACATTTACATCTAGAGATGATACTGCAATATATGTTGCTGGATTTATGCAAGTAGATATGGATGGTTGTCAAGTAACTGGTAAGACTGGTGCTTTGCACATTATGGTGGGAGATATCAAATTAAGAAATACTCGTCTAACTTCTACATCAACTACATTTACACAAAAGACAGCTGAAACTATCAGTGCTCAAGGCACAAACTATGATGATGGTGCAGCATTAATAATCAGAGCTGATTTATACTATGATAGCAATGTAAAAACCAACCGTTTAAGTTTGGCTATAAATAACTGCGAATTGATATCTGCCAATGGTACAACAGCTTCAATTTATAATTGCAATGATAAGAGTGGAACTTTAAATAATGTTGAAGACAAAACAACAGTTATGAATCAATTTGAATATGTATCAAATATTCTTAATTCTCTAAACAATGCTAAAGTATTTAATTACGACAAAACAACAGATACAGTAATTGAAGTTAATGCTTAATACACAAAAAAGACTAGGTTATCCTAGTCTTTTTTATACACACATTGATATATATAGACACAATCACAATAACAATTATATTTATTTAATAGATTTAAATATTTTAAAACTAATTTAAAATAGCAATCTATAAAAGATATACCATCTACAAGATATCAATATTGTCAAAATTGATTATAAATTTTATTGTATTTATGATATAATCCAAAAGTAAAAATATTATATGGATTAATATATGGAAAAAATTGAAATTAAAAATACAAAATACCAAACAGTTTTTGATTGTATCTTACAACATCGTACCGACCTTAACTACAATCTACTTAAAGCAACTTTAAGAAAAAAAGATATTAGAGTCAACAACAAGCGTATAACCGAAAATATGTTTATTAATACTGGAGATATGGTTACTTTGTTTATAAAAGAAAAAGAGCCTATCAAAATAGACATCGTATACAAAGATGACAACATCGTTGTTGCTAACAAACCACAAGGTATGGAAGTAACAAAGAAAGACAAGACCTTTGTTAATTCGGATTGTTTAGAAGATTGTGTAACAGGATATCTTGCTTGTCATCGTATAGATATGAATACTGGTGGTTTAGTCATAATGGCTAAAAACAAACAATTGTTTGACAAGATGAGTGAATGCATAAAAGAACATAAAGTCGACAAACACTATCAAGCTGTTGTTTGTGGTAATGTAAAACAAAAAGACAATCTTGTAGATTATCTTGAAAAATGTGACGACATAGTTAAAGTCTACAAAACACAAACTAAGAATAGCAAAATAGCAAAAACAAACTATAAACTTTTAAAATCCAACAACGGACTATATCTATTGGATATTGAAATATTTACTGGTAGAACTCATCAAATAAGAGCTCAGTTGGCTAGCCACGGTATCTTTATATTAGGCGATGAAAAGTATGGTAACAAAGACACCAATAAGACATATCATACAAAGCGTCAACAATTGTTTGCATACAAATTAACTTTTCACGATATGCCTCACCCTTTTGAATATCTTAACGGCAAAACCGTTTCAACCAAACCTAAGTTTACGGTAGAGTTATAATTGGAGATAAAAATGAAAAAACGATTGGACATAGTTTTGTTTGAACGCAAACTGTTTAATAGTAGAGAAAAAGCTAAAGAAGCAATAGAAGAAGGAATAATATATTCTAATGGCAAACAACTCAACAAAGCTGGAGATAAAGTAGAAGAAGATACACCTATAGAGATAAAAGGTGAAAAACTAAAATATGTATCCAGAGCTGGACTCAAAATCGAATATGCCTTAGACCACTTCCCTGTATCTGTAAAAGACAAAGTCGTTATGGATGTTGGTGCTTCAACAGGTGGCTTTACTGATTGTGTACTTCAATATGGAGCAAAAAAAGTTTATGCAATAGATGTTGGATACAACCAACTTGTAGACCAATTAAAATCTGACCCACGAGTAGAAAACCACGAAAAAACCAATATAAAAGATGTCAATGCAGAAGACTTTAAAGATGTCCAAATAATAGTAACTGATGTATCTTTTATATCTTTAACAAAAATATCTTACAAATTTGCCGAATTGTTACACCCTAACGATTATCTTATAGCACTTATCAAACCACAATTTGAACTTGGTGCAACCATAATAAAAAAATGTAAAGGTGTTGTAAAAGACGAAAAATTAAGAGAAGGAGCAAAAGACAATGTTATTGCTGATATGCAATTACATAATCTTAAACTTATTGATATAGCACTAAGCCCTATAAAAGGTACTGAAGGCAATGTAGAATATATAGCACTATTTAAAAAACTATAGTTTGTATTTATAAAGTTAATAAATAAAGATTAAAAAAACTATCACTTTAATTATTAGTGGTAGTTTTTTTATATTTAAATCTAAAACAAAATAAAATTCTAAGATTCCAACAACTTGCGTTGTTGCCCTACGAGTTCGACTTCGCTTACGCTTCACTCAGAATGACAAATATAAACTTAGAGAAATTATTGTGTTTATTGTTTTCCATTATCCACAATCAACAAAACAAATTTACTGATAAGTAATAGTGATTAAAGCTATAATATCTTTCCAGCACTTACAAATTAATGTCAAAATTTGGTTAGCACATATTGAAAATTGAATCACATTGTAGTACAATAATATTGTTATGAAAGTATACAGATATCTAAGTGAAGACGAACTTAATAATATTATCAATGGCAATGTTGGTTGTATAGGTGCATATTTTAAAAGAGATACACCTGTAAATACACATCAATATATGGAAGATGAAAAGTATTTACATTTTTTCAAATACAAACAATCTATGGACGAAATAAGATGTCTATATAGGTCATTTAAAAAACCATTTTATTTTTGTGAATTTGAGGTTCCTAAACTAGTATTGTTCTTTGCTGCAGGAAAAGGATATTATCTAAATCACGGATACAAAGACTTTGAAAATGCTGTAAAAGAATATGCCGTTAGAGTTGTCAACTTCAAACCATCTTGGTTAAAATCATTTGTACTAGATAAAAACAGAAATGGTATTATGACAGATGATATGTATGAAAATTTGTTTACAAGTGACGAAGCTAGTCATATCAACATTCCAAATGATATTTCAACAGCACCTAGACTAAAAACCAGTGACACTGGTATGGGCAAAAGATAGTCAATTAAAATAAAAAACAACAGATTTAATTGTATTTAGATTTAATTATATTTAAATACAAAGATGTAAGTTAAATTAAAATAAAAAAGCACCACAAAATGGTGCTTTTATTTTTTAATTATAATTGTCTACATCTCCTAAAACTCTTTCTCCAAAAGCCAAACCTAATCTTAGCATTGATAAACTATCATAATGGAAGATATCATATCCACCTTCAATCTCGGTATTCTTTCTTGTAAGTTCCATACCTACAGTGTCAATAAAATAATTATATTCACTTGTATCTGCATAACTTTTTTTAATTGCATTTAATTGGTCTGCATATTGGAATCGTTCTTGATTGTATACACCACCATCAATATATCTTATTGTAGTATCATTGTATTTTTCAAACGCATTTCGAAAAGTGGTTACCATTTTGTCGATATCATTGTAGTACTCTGACATTTGACCTGAAGCACTTTCTTCTTCACCTTGCATAAAACAATAAGCATCAACTTTTACAATGTATCCCATATCTTCATATTGCTTAATTGTATTATTGACTCCAGTTATAAGTGTTCTTAGATGTATACCATAATTAGGGTTCTCATCAGAAGGTGACCAGTGCTTACCTAATTCGGTACCACCGACTGCTTTTTTAACTAAGCAAAATTGTTTATCCGGATAATGCTCCAACAAATAATCTGCAATGCCTATTTCAATACCAAAGTGATTGGCTGTAGTTCCAAACCCAAGTTTACAATCTTGTATAGGGTCTACACTTAAACCATTGGACACGCTTACTATATCTACATTATTAAAACCTTCACTATAAAGTGCATATTTTGATTTAGTAACTTTTGTAGCCAATGCACTGCTTAAAGACACGCCTTCACAGTTGGTCTGTCCACCAAGTGCAATAATATGTATTACAGGTTTTTCTTTATTTCTATTAACTAAAACAATAGTCATCAAACACGCCATTACTGACACTAATAAAACAGACAATATTGTTAATATAGTTTTTAATTTTGATTTCATATCAATATCCTTTTTATATATGATAGTTTAGCATAAATATTAACATAGACAAAATAGATAACTAATATATGATGTAATTATTTGTGTTTTATATATCTCTAAATCAATTATTTATTAAAAATTAAAAAACACTATCTATATACATATTGTCAAAAAGTATACAGATAGTGTACATTATGTTTTGTTTAAATATCATTAACTCAATTTTTATATTGAAGATTGATTTTGTCTTTCTTATCGTCATACATAGCAAGTATGACTTTTTTAATTGTCTTTTTATTTAGCTTTGCTTTCTTATACAACCATTGCTCATCTTTATTTAGAGTTCTTAAACTACTATAAGATATTACGCCATCAACTATGAGATAATACGGCAAACTTGCTGGTGGTAAGTGTTTTTCCATATCTTCAATAACTATAGGCTTTTGATTACTTTTTGGCATAATACTTAAATTGCCACTTGTTTCAAATATAGCATACGCAACATCGCTTATATCAAAATATCCTTTTTCTCTACACATAGCAATAACTTCGTTAACATCTAATTTGCTTTTCTTTAAAGTTTTATACTGCAACATTCCATCATAAATAATAACTTCTGGTTTACCTTTAAAAAAGTGTTTTAGTGCCGGACCTTTTCTTCCTATATATGACACCATCAAATCAAATAAAAAGAAGATAGTCATACCTATAATATAATAGTACCACGGAGTATCTGTAACATCAGTTGCCATTTCGGCAGAAATAGAACCTATAGATATACCCATAACATAATCTATAAATTCCAATTGTGCTATTTGCTTTTTACCCATAAACTTAGAAATTATAAATAGATAAATAACTGCCACACTAGAAAATATTAACAACTTATATATTTCTGTCCAATTCATAATATCATTATTGACAAGTGAATTAAAAATATACTATTTCAAATTTTAATATCAAATATACTAAGTAGTAAACAATTGTTAGGTTGGATTGACCTATAAAACATCACTTTTAATTTAATAACCAGCATTAATTATTGTAACAAAAAAAGGAGATACAGTTATCTCCTTTTAATTTGTTTTTTATCATAACTATTTAGTTTTGTCGTTAGGATTTTTTATCTTATCCATAGGAAAACTACTAGGTACAGTATAAGTATTACTAGTACTCATATTTACGATTGGCGTATATAAAGGACCATATTGAGCATCAACCGAAGCTTCATAATTAGAATAATTTGTAATGTTTTTGTTTCGTGGAATAGCTTCAAATGATTTTTCCTTAGTCACCATATCAACAACATCGTTAAAGTTGGATACACCTTGCGCAAATGATTCTTGATAAGCTTTAGCTGTTCCTTCATATTTATATACAATATTTTCAATTTCTTTTGCAGAATAAAATGGTGTACTTCTATAGGTTATTTTACCCTCTTTTCTAGCATTGTCTAGTTTTAAGATTTCCCCAAAGAATTTTGATTGATAGTCACCATTGATGATACCTTGTTTAGTTCTGCCCAATCTTGTTTTACTTAACAAATTGTCACCAGCATTAAAGTGTGTATCACTTCCTGCCGTGTATAATATTGAACGATCAAGTCTACATTCTCTAACAGCATCTTTTATAATCTGGTTGGCTTCTTCTGTAGCAGAATTACATACCATTTCAAAACCATCTATATTGAAAGACAAAAGTCTTTTAATAACTTTCTTCTTTTCGTTATTTAGTATTGCTTGTCTTTGAAGTTGAGTACAACCTTTTGGTCTGCGTACTCCAATACGGTCTAAGTTGATATGTGGATGTGCCAAAATACATATACCACCACAAGAATGTGCTACTTTAATAACATCTTCTATGCTCAACTGCAATCTTTGTGGCTCGGGAGCAGACTTCAACATCCTTCTAATTTCTTCATAAGTCATTGGTAAACTTATACCCTTTTCTTGTAAAAAGTCTACAACATTCTTTGGTCCAAATTGTCCAAATCCCGGAACCTCTTTTTGTTTTTTAATAACATATTCTTTAATAGTATCTTCACTAAATATTGTTCCAAATTGTTTTTCTATTATCTTAAATAGTCCTTGGTCTCTCAATAAGTCATTGTGATGTTTTGCTTTAAGCAATCTATGGAACATACCATTAGAATCAAACCTTGCACCATATACAAGCATATGTACTTTTAAGTCTTTACCTTTATCACTCATTATACCTGGAACAACACAGGTTATTTCTACAGCTGGTATAATATTGACACCATTGATACGATGTATTACTCGTTTAAAGTCATATTTAGGAAAATTGGAATTGTTTTCATCATTGTATATGTCTATCTTTTCATTAAGATGATTTAACAAAACAGCAATACTTCCCATAGTATTATGTTCGGTAACAGCCATAGTTTTGCCATGAGCCAAAGTTTTAAATGCAACAATAGATTGGTCTAAAGCACCAGAAGCATCGTGGCTACCACCTATAAGTCCACCCTCTGTAGAAAAATCTTTACCTAGCAGTACACCATCTTCTTTAGAAAAGCCTGTTACTTTAAGTCTATCTGATGTAGGATACATACCACCACTATGAGTATGATAATCTGCAACATTTTCCACAATCGGTTTAGTTCTTGGTTCACTTGGTCTACTAGTAGGGTTAACATCTTGAACATTTCTTATATTGTTAGAGTTAACATTTTGAAAATTCTTTCTATTGTTAGGGGCAAACTTTTGAACATTCTTTTTGTTTGTAGAGTTAGCACTTTGTTGTTTGCTTTTAAATTTATTAGATTTTGAAGCAAATCTATTTTTACCCATGCTATTACCTCCCCAAAAATTTCTTTTATTACTATAATTGTATCAAATTGTCCACAAAATTTCAATACCCATATTTAAATTATATATATTAATATAAAGAAATAAAAACAACTAATAATAATATTGGGTATTGCAAAATGAGTCATTTTGAAGTATAATTAGAGTGTAACAAAATATAAGGAGTCAATATGAATAACAAAGTTGTTGAATATTTTGCACCTAATGTAAAAGTTGACAAAACAAAAGATCAATTAAGACAAAGTCGCAACGAACAAATCTTATCTGCTTACGCTCCACTTGATGTAGTAACAGATATTGATGTTAATTGGTTGTATAGTTCAATCATTCTATTCCCACTTCCTGACTTACACGCAGGCAATATCAATGCAAGACTAGACTTGTTTGATACTTGGGTAAAAACTGTTAGAGATACATACAACTCTGCAGTTATTCTTAACGGAGATATTTTCGATAACGCTACTCAAACAAGCGTATCTAATACTCACGATGAAAACTTACCACCAGAAGAAATAGTTGATTATTTGTATAACAAATTTTTACCATTAGCAAAACAAGGCAAAATAGTAGCAGTTACACCTGGTAACCACGATTCTAAAGATTCTAAGCGTGGTGTTGATACCAATGTTTCTGTATTAAAGATTTTAGCCAATCGTTTACAAGTTCCTTTTGTAGAACACAATGCACTTATCACATTTAATATGCCTATCGAAGGTAGCACACAAAAAGGTAAATTTGTTGTTGCTGCAATGCACGGGGCTGGTAAAGGTGGTGGCACAGCAAAATCTCTAGATGTTATGAAATCTCAAATTGATAGAGTGTTTACAAAATGTCATGTAGATTTAGCTATTACAGGACACACTCACCCACCTAAGGGAGCTATAACATCTGTTAGATATGAAGAACCTATCAAAGACAGATACAATCGTACTATTGGTAGTACTACAAAGGAAAAAGTAATTATGGTATGTCCAACATTGCAAGCAGATAGCGACTATGCTGCAGCAGTTAATATGGGACAAGCACACCCTAATGCTTTTATGGCTGTAGTTAAGATGAAACCAAATCCTTACTACAAAACCAACGAACACGAAAATAATAAATTTATACCAAAAATTGCTCCTATGGAGATGTTTAAGGAAGACGGAAAGCTTTGCTTAAACGCACAAATGGTATTAGCTAATTATTATTTAGACTCAACTAAGATTGAAAAAGAAGTAACACAAGAAAACAAAACTTCTACATTAGTAGAACTAGTTACTAAAGCCAACAATGGAGGTATGAACAGATGAGTGAACATATAAATCCATATACTTCTGATAAGAAAAAACCAAAAATAATGGAGCTTTACAAAAAGGGTAACTTCCCTAAGAGTGGAGAAACTCCTAAAAAGGTAAACTTAGCAACAGCTGACGAACTAGACAAAGTATCACTTGCTACTCGTATGGATTTTGCTAAAAAGCTTAGCAAAAAATCTACAACCAACTTATCCAATGTTACTATCACTATCCCTAGTGATTGTAGACATGTTGAGTTGTTGCCATTATCAAGTTTAAATATATTTGATACTTCCAACCCTGGCAAATCTATTAGAGATGAAAAATTCCTACAAGATTTTGAAAGCAGACTAGAAAAAACTGAAACAGGCGTTGAAAAAGTTGTTGTATTTGCTGGTGACTTATTTGGCTGGCAATGGAAGATGAGCGAACTTACAAAAGCTGATATTACTGACGACAACAAAGTTTTGTGGTTTGGTATCAACTTAAGACAAAAAGAAATTATTAAAATCACTAAAAGACTACTAAAGAGCGATGCACATATTGTATTTATGCGTGGAGCACAAGAAAACAATATTATGAAAGTTCTTGATGGTAGAGATGTTATTCAAGAAGTTATTGACACTTTAAAAACTGATGAAAAACTTGATACTTCAAAACTATATTATGTCAATGAAGGCGTACAAGAAATAGTACAATTTGAAAGAGTAAACAGCAAAGGCAAATTGATGCACTACCCTGTAGAACTTAGAACCAACAATGCTTTATCTAAAGCAACTAGTGTTAGTGGATACTTATCAGCATCTATTAAAAACAATGGTCCTAAATTCCCTAATGTATTTTCTATAGACTTCAACGGCAATGTAACTGGTCTAATTGATGCAGACCATTATAGTATGTCAAGTGTTAAAGTTTACAACGAAACTCCAAAAGGCAAAAAACCTACTCTTGCTTCTAAAACTCACGATGAATTAACCTTAACTCTAGAAGACGATGGAACAATAAGCAAAGCTTATGGAAGTTCTATGTTCCTAGAAACTCCTGACCCAGCTGAATTAAAATTGGCTGAACAACTTGAAAGAAATCGTTGCCTATATGACTTAGTTGAGAGTAAAATAAAAGATGATAAGATTAAAGCTTACGAAACAATCACTAAAAGAAAATAGTTAGGAGTGAAATATGGAAAATTGCAAAAAGTGTAAATGTGAATTAAAAAACGGATACAATTTCTGTCCAAAATGTGGTGAACCACTTACCACAATAGCAGAATCTATTAAGAAAGAAGAAAGAAGAGGTGCTATGCTAGAAATAATTGGTGTATTAGCTAGCAATTTAAAAGACCCAGATTCTTTAAATGTGGTTGAAGAATTACTTAAAAAAGTAAAAAATAAATAATTAAATTAATTAAAAAATAAAAAGACTTGAATATTCTTCAAGCCTTTTTTTATATCAATTATTTTAGTTATATTATTATTAATAAATAATTTAATAATTAAATATTATATATCAATATTTTATTATCTTATAACATCATATACTTCTGGTATAGACTTTATCTTGTTAAGCAAATCTATCAAATCGTTACGAGATTTAACTTTTACTCCAACATTGATTATAGCGTCACCAGTCTTTGTTATTTCGCCTTTAATATAGGTAATATCAATCTTGTTGTCTGCTATCTTCATAGATATTTTGTTAAGCACACCGGAAGAGTTTTTTGCAATAATCTTAAAGTTGGTATTGTATACTTCGCTCAAAATATTTTTATTCCAAGTTGTTTCAACAATTCTACCATTTTCCAAATTAGCTAATGTAGAACAATCTCTTCTATGGATAGTAACACCTCTACCTCTACTTACATAGCCCACAATATCATCACCCGGTATTGGATTACAGCATTTTGCGACCTTCTTCAACAAGTCATCGTGTCCATCAATAATAACGCTTGTATCTGTTGTTTTGTTATGTTCGTTTTCAGCTATAAGAGTCGCTTTCTTTTCTTCTTTTTGTAGCTTTTGTTGTTTAGAAATAAATTTACCCAAAACTTGAGTTGCTGTAATACCACCATAACCTACAGCAGCATATATTTCTTCTAATCCCAACAAATGATATCTTACAGCAACTTCTGTTAAAGTTTCTTTATCTTCCAAAAGTTTGGACAACTGATATCCTTTACGCTTTGCTTGTTCTTCTAAGATATCTTTACCTATCTTAATATTTTCTTCTCGTTTTTCTTTTTTGAAGTAGTTTTTAATCTTAGCTATAGCACCACGACTCTTACACAATTTTATCCAATCTCTTGAAGGTCCTTTACCTGTCTGAGTCAAAATTTCTACAATGTCTGCAGTATTTAATGTAGTTGCTATAGGCACCATTTTGTCATTAACTTTTGCACCAATACATCTATTGCCTAGTCCGGTATGAACAGCGTAAGCAAAGTCTAGTGGTATAGAACCTTCTGGAAGTTCAACAACATTAAGATTAGGAGTAAATACAAATATTTTGTTATCATAGAATCCAGTTTTAATAATTTGCAAAAATTCGTCTGATTCGTTTTCTTGCATTACTTTACTACTTGTCTGACTCATCTGTTTTTTCATATTGTAGATTGCACTATTGCCATCTACTTTATTAGCTTTAGAGCCGTGTTCTTTATACATCCAATGCGCAGCCATACCATATTCACAATAGATATGCATTTCTTCAGTACGAATTTGAATTTCAAATGGTATACCACCATTTTCAGTTGGATATATAACTGTTGTATGCAAAGACATATATAGATTTTTCTTAGGCATAGCAATATAGTCTTTTATACGACCTTCTACTGGTTGCCACAAATTGTGGACAGCACCCAACATTGTATAACAATCTTTAACTTCTTTAACAATAATTCTGTGAGCGATAACATCTAATACATTGGCTCTACCTTTAGCTCTAGTCTTTTTAAATACACCAAAACTACTTTTTATACGGCTTTGAATTCTTGCGTCTATACCATATTCTTTTGCCAAATTTTCTATTTTTTGTCTAATATCTTTTATGATGTTTTCACTCTTTTTATAGTTGTCATCAAGATATTTATTAACTTCTTTATATTCTTCTGGGAATATATATTTAAAGCATAAATCTTCTAGGGTATGCTTAAATTTGTTCATACCCAATCTTTCTGCTATTGGTACATATATATCCAATGTTTCTTGAGCTATTTTAACTTGTTTTTCTCTATCTTTATGGTCTAAAGATTGCATATTGTCTAGTCTATCAGCAAGTTTAACAAATGCTACACGAGCGTCTTTGCCTAAAGCCAAAAACATTTTTCTTAGATTTTCTAATTCATCTGGATTTTTTAAACGAGCTTGTTTGATAAGTTCTACTTTAGATGCACCAGTACAAATATTGCATACAACATCACCAAAGTTGTCTTTGATTTCTTGTTCGGTACAATTGGTATCTTCTATACAGTCATGCAAAAGCCCACTAACAACGCTTACTACATCTGCTTTAGTGTCAACTAGGATTTTTGCAACATTATATGGATGAACAATATATTCTTGTCCATCATCTCTTACTTGTCCTTTATGTTTGTTTTGAGCAAAATTAAAAGCTTTAACAATAATTTCGCTTCCGTCTTTGCCATATAAACTATTGATATTATCTAAAAACTCTTTTTCTAATTCCATGGCTAATATCTCCTATTAGTTATACTTTTTCATCTCATCTTCTATAGCCAAAATTACTTTATTATGTGTTTCGCTTAGTCTTGCATTAGCTTTTATATTATCTAGTATTATACGAGTGTCATTAAGTATACGATTGCGTTTTTCTTCAGTACATCCATTTAAACTACACACATTATCCAATCTATCACACAACTTAATATATAGTGCATAACTGGTCATATTTTGCATTTTTCTAGATAAATACATTGCTTTACCATCTATAAACTTTGGAGCAAATTTTGGTGTAGATAATTCCATAACAGTACTAGCTATTGTTTCGCCAAAAGTTTCGCAAAGTTCTCTATATGAAGTATAGGTATCTTCTAGTGTGTCGTGCAAAAGTGCTGAAAGATACAATATTGTTGGATTTTTTGATTGCTTAAACTTTCGTACATACTCAGCTACTCTCAATGGGTGCCAAAAATATGGTGAACCATCATCTCTAACCGCATCTTTATGTTTGCGTTCGGCAAATAGCAAACCTTTTCTAATCAATGGATAATCTTCTTTAAATGTTTCTTTTAATTCTTTACAAAGTCCCTTTGGCAATCTCATAAACAACACTCCTTTCAATACCACTATAATAGCATTATTTTAAGATTTTTCCAACTGCTTGAATTGTAAAAACAAAAAGCCCACTATATTTAGTGGGCTTTTAACTATCTATTTGTTGTTTTTATCTTCTAAGTACTCATCATAAGTAGTCAATTTATCATAAGTCTTTGTACCATTGATTTCGATAATTCTGTTGGCTACAGTTTCCATAAGTTCTTGGTCATGACTTGTAAATAGCAAATTACCCTTAAAGTTAATCATACCCTTATTAAGAGCAGTTATACTTTCTAGGTCTAAGTGGTTAGTAGGTTCGTCAAAGATAAGGAAGTTGCCACTAGTCAACATCATCTTGGCTAGCATACATCTTACCTTTTCTCCACCTGACAACACTTTTGCTTGTTTTAGTCCTTCTTCACCAGTAAATAACATTCTGCCCAACCATCCACGCAAGAATGATTGTTCTTGTTCTTTACTATATTGTCCCAACCATTGAACTAAGTTTAAATCACAATTATCAAAATATTGGTTATAGTTTTGTGGCATATAACTATATGTTATAGTTTTACCCCACTTAACTTCACCGGTATAATCTTTATCTTCTCCAGCAATAATCTTAAATAATGCAGATATAGTTGTACCTTTATCACTAACAAAAGCTATTTTTTCGCCTTTATTAACTGTAAATGATACATTTTCAAACTGTCCTTTCTTAGAAAGATTTTCGACTTTCAAAATATCATTGCCAGCTTCTCTTTCTACCCTAAAATCTATATAAGGATATTTACGGCTACTAGGTTTGATATCTTCTATTGTCAATTTTTCTAGTTCTTTCTTTCTAGAAGTAGCTTGTTTACTTTTTGAAGCATTAGCAGAGAATCTTGCTATAAATTCTTGCAATTCTTTTGCTCTAGCTTCCATCTTCTTATTAAGTTCTTTTTGTTGACGAAGCAATAATTGACTGGTTTCGTACCAGAAATCGTAGTTGCCCACATACATATTAATTTTGCCATAATCCACATCACAAATATGTGTACATACACGGTTAAGGAAGTGTCTATTGTGAGATACAATAATCAAAATATTTTCAAAATCAATAAGATAATCTTCCAACCATTTTGTGGTTACAGCGTCAAGGTTGTTGGTAGGTTCGTCCAAAATAAGTATGTCTGGATTGCCAAACAATGCTTGTGCCAACAACACTTTAACTTTCATTTTTGGGTCTAAGTCACCCATTAAACTATAATGAAGTTCGCTAGGAACACCAAGTCCATTAAGAAGTGTTTGGGCATCACTTTCTGCTTCCCAACCATTCATTTCCATAAACTCAGCTTCCAACTCGCCAGCTTTCATACCATCTTCTTCACTAAAGTCTGGTTTTGCATATAATGCGTCTTTTTCTTCCATAACTTCAATAAGTCTTTTATGTCCCATAAGAACAGTACGAATAACTGTTTCGTCATTAAAAGCTTCTTGGTTTTGGTTAAGAACGCTCATACGCTCTTTAGGGTCTTTAACAACTTCACCCTTATTAGGTGTAATTTCGCCAGTAAGAATCTTTAAGAAAGTACTTTTACCTGCACCATTAGCACCAATAATACCATAGCAGTTACCTTTAGTAAATTTTATATTAACATCTTCAAATAATTTTCTTCCACCAAATTGTAGTGAAACATTAATCGCTTGTAACATTTTATATTCCTTTTTTCTATTATCCAAATTAGATTACTTTAAATAACAACTTTTGTCAAGTCAACTTCTCTTTAAATAGTGTTTTTATCTTAATATAGACATTTTTTGCAATATAAATAACTTTTATACTTTATTGATACTATCTATATATTAGTTAAAAGCAAAAAATAAAAACCCATAAAGGGCTTTTATTTTATATTTTTATTAATCTCCGTTGTAAGTACTAAATACTGTAGAACCAGTAGCACCTCTAACTGTCAATAATGTCATATCATCTTTAGTGTCATCAGTTGCAGGAGTTAAGATTGTTTGTGCTTCATCGCAAGCTACCATATCTTGACTACTTACTCTACCAGAAATGTTACCATAACCTATAAACATAAATGCATTTGTGTTAGGTAATTGTAAGTATGCTTTTCCGCCACCTTGCAAATTAACTTCGTGTTCTACTCTAGGTTTAGTATGTGTTGGTAATAGATAATAACTTGCATTAATTGTACCACCAGAAGTTGTTGTAAGATTTGTAGGTAAAATCAATTTGTTGGCTGTAATAGAGCCTTCTTCATTAATCATTGTTGAAGCATTAGCATAATTTCTTTCTGCATCTGTATCGAAAGAAGCAACTATTTTACCGTGTTTGTTTTTCAAATAAACTTTTGCAGAATATTTGCCAACAGTAATATCTCCGTGTTCAGATATAGCACTTAGACTTGAATTAGCTTCACCAACAGTAATATTACCATTGATTGATTTTAATGTAGCATTAGACATTGTTTTGTTAACTGTAATATCGCCATAAGTTGTTGTAATAGCAAGTTCGCCATTAACGGTATCAAGTTTTACATCAATGTTGTTAGTAATAATTGTGCTTAAACCTTTATCATTATTTGTTAAAGTTGTAACATCAAAGAATCCACTTGGGGCATTGAAATAGAAACTCTTTTCAGTATGTAATTTATTAGCTCTAACTAATACATCATCACCAACAATATTTACTTTGTCAGCATCAATATTATTAAATAAGAATTCGCCACGCTTACATTCTAGATAATATTGGCTATCTGGTTTTGATTTTAATGTAATGTCATCACCTAAAGTAAAATCAAATTTACCAGTGTTTGTTTTAGCAATTAAAGTATTCAATGAAACTATTTTTTCTTTATTATAAATATTGTTCCAACTAAAATCACCTGAAGTTGTCTTTAAATTTAAACCACGGACTTGAAGGTTTGTAGCTGTTTCAACTTTTCCAGCAACTTCTTTTTGACCACCATTGATAGTGATATTACCATTGGTTGTAGAAATATTGAATACATAATTTTGTCTATTTGGAACATAAACAATTATACGGCTTGTGCGTTTTAAAATAGCACCTTCAATAGCCTTAGTTTCAATTTTGTAATGGTTTTCTATATTATCTTTAACTTTATCTAAAGTAACACTACCATCATAGTTATCTCTAGAACCTTTCATTAGTCCAAACATATCATCATATTTTTGAATAGAAATATATTCGGTACTATCAGAGAATTGATAAATCTCTACATCGTGCAATTTAGCATCAATGTCCAATGTGATTACTTTATCACTATTTCCCTGATCTTCCAGTGGGCTAAACTTTTCGCTCTTAATATCTGTAACAAGCTTGTTGCTTTGGAACATAACTCCCCAACCAAATACTTTGAAATTAGGGAATAGGAACATACAGCCAATCAAAGCCATACAAATAATTAATGCGCCACCGATTAATAACATTGTGTATGTCAATACGCCTTTTATAATCTTCATAACTTACCCCTTTTACCCATAATATCCCCAAAAAAACATTACGGATTTAAGTTTATTATTACTTACATTATATATTAAAAATATATTGGGGTCAATAACTTGATAAAAAAATTGTCCAAAAACGACCTTAATAAGCACATTTCCTATTTTTATAAAGTAAATATAAGTGACTAAGAGCAATATTTAAGACTATGACACATAGACTAATCGGCATATCTTAACTATAAAAAGCACTAAAAATAATTATTTAAGCACCAAAACGGTTATTATATCAAACACAATATCATAAAAAATTGAAATTTATATAATATTACAAAAAATAATAATTCCAATTAAAAACCATTAAATTGTGTTGCAAAAACAAAATGAAAGGGATATACTTATCATAATTTTTAGAAGTAGGTAACGCCTATGAGAAAGTATTTAGTCCTTATCGACAAAAAACTAAGATTCGAAATCTAACACTTCAATATTTTTAATTAACTTGTTTTGATACAAGTCTTTTTGCATACGCAAATAAATATATTAAAAATAAAGGAGTGTTTTTTTCATGTCTAAAATTAAAAAAATTATTATTGCAGGATTATTGCTTGCAACCACTATTGTACTAAGTAGATTTCTATCTATAAAAACACCTATTGTTGTTATATCATTCTCTTTTATTCCACTTATGTTATCCGGTATTTTGTTGGGTCCTTGGTGGACTATGATGATAGCTGGACTTGCCGACCTAATAGGAGCATTGCTATTCCCTTTTGGTGCATATTTTGTCGGATACACAATTACTTCACTAATTACAGGTTTTGTATACGGATTATTTCTACACAGAAAAGATGAAAAACTAGACAACAAAAAGTTCGTGTTAAAATTGATAATTAGTTGCCTTATTGTATTGATTGTTTGCAATGGATTTATCAATAGTTTATGGATATATATAACATCTAAAAAAGCTATTATGGCTATACTTCCTACTAGATTATTAAAGCAAATTGTTATGTTGCCAATCGAAGTAGTTATTATGTTCTTTATCAATTTAAGTCTAGACAAAATGGGTATATACAAAAAATTGTTTTCTTCTTATGACGACATTGATGATACTGATGATGTCGAAGAATCCAACGATAATACCGATAATCAATCTATAGAAAATAATGGCGACAAATCTACTGAAAATACTACACAATCTAGTACTCCAAATAACTCAATCCAATCTACTAAAATTGAGACAAATTTAGATATAAAACAAGACAATAAATAGTTGGGAGGATACAATATGATAAAAGTTAGTAATGTACAATTTAAATATCCCAATTTTGAACTTAAAGATATCAATTTTGAAATCAATGACGGCGAAATAATAGCCATAACTGGCAACAACGCAAGTGGCAAAACTACACTTATCAAATTGATTGCTGGACTTATAAAAACTAAAAAAGGTACTATCACTATAGACGATGTACCTATTAAAAAATCAAACAAAAAGATTGGTATTGTATTTCAAAATCCGGACAACCAAATAATATTTAACAATGTCTACGATGACATAAGTTTTACTTTAAAAAATCACGGATTTTCCAAATCCGAAATTGAAGATAATATTGATTATGCTCTAAAACTAACCAATATGCTAGATTATAAAAATAGCGAAACTTTTAACCTATCAACAGGTCAAAAACAACGAATTGCTATAGCAAATATGCTTGCAATAAAGCCAAAAATTATTATTTTTGATGAAGCAAGTGTATACCTTGACCCAACTGCAAAAGAAGACTTATATCAGTTGTTTTTAAAATTAAAATCTCAAGGTGTTACAGTAATATTTACGACCAATTTACTAGACGAAATTGTTTATGCAGACAAAGTTATGGTTATCAACAATGGTATTATGGAAGCATTTTTACCAACTAGCGAAATGCTTAACAATTTAGATATATACAGACAACACAATACATACATTCCACTTAAATTACAGTTAATAGAAAAGTTTAAAATCAAAGATTATCAATCCAACGATAGTATAATACAATCAATAATGGAGATAAAATAATGTTTTTAATAATCCTTATTTTTATTGCATTTTCTATTGCAACTTTTCTTATTAACAATGTTTGGGTGTTACTGGGACTTACAATATCCAATATTTTATTACATTTCATTTTTAAAATCAGTCCAGTAAAAGCACTTAAAAATCTTTTAAAAATTGTAATATTTGTATTAATTGTTTTCTTATTTAATCTTATATTTGATAGTGTGGTAGCCAGTCTAATTGTAGCTTGGAAAATAATAATTGTAGCTAATGGCGCATTTATATTTTCTTACAAAATCAACGCAACCAAACTTGCTCAAGGATTTAATCAGTTGTTCTACCCTTTAAAATTGTTTAAAGTCAACACCAACAACTTATCGCTTATGATAGTAATAGCCATCAACTTTATACCAATACTAGCCAATGAAGCTTACAACCTAAAATTAACTTTGAAGGCTAGAAATGTTAATCTCAACTTAAAAACATTATTTACACAAAGCCACAAATTGTTTGTAATGTTTTTTGCCAATATATTTAAGCGTGTAGATGAATTGGAATTGGTGTTAAGAGCAAGAAATTACAATACCGAATAAAAATATATAGGTTATCAATCAATTTATTTTATTAATTTTAAATTAAATGATATACTCTTTATTGTGATAAAGGAGAAACAAAAATGATTAAAAAAGCAGTTATATTATGTGGTGGATTGGCAACAAGATTTTTGCCTATATCAAAATCTGTACCTAAAGAGATGTTACCATTACTTGACAAACCTATCTTACAAGTATTGGTAGAAGATTTGAAAAAGGCTGGTATTACCGATGTTCTAATACTTATAGGTAGAGGTAAAGAATGTATTATCAGACATTTTGACCACAACATAGAACTTGAAAATAGACTTATTGAAAGTGGCAAAACCGAATTTTTGAAACTTGCAACAGAGCCAAATACTTTAGCTAATATTTATTATAAAATGCAAGACAAACCATTAGGAACTGGTCATTGTCTAAAACTTGCACAAGCTTTTGTTGGTGACGATCCATTTGTAATGTTGTTTGGTGACGAACTTATGACTTGTGAAAATAAAAACATCGTTGAACAACTTATCGACAACTACAACACTTATCACAAGAGCGTTATAGCTGTACAAGAATGTGACCCTAAAGAAGTATATAGATATGGTATCATTAAAAACAAACCATTGGGCAATGGTGCTTCCCTAATACTTGACTTTGTAGAAAAACCTAAAGTAGAAGAAGCTCCAAGCAATATCTGCAATTTGGGTACTGCAATACTTACAAGTGATGTATTTAAGTATATCGACCAATGCCAAATTAAAAATGGTGAACTTTCAGTTACTGACGCATACAATCTAATGATTGAAAAAGAACTTCTTATGGCTCAAGATATCAATGGTAGAAGATATGATATGGGCAACAAATTGGGATTTGTAATTGCAAACATTGATGCTTGCTTAAAAGACCCAACCTATGGCGAAGATTTAAGAAAATATCTAAAATCACTAGATTTATAAAATATTTTTAAATAGTTAAAATAGTAAAAAATGGAATTTAATGATTCCATTTTTTTATTTTTTTTGCATTACTAATCACTTATAAAAATCTTTTATCCTTATCTTTTATCCCATACTCTTATACAAATATATGTTTGACTTTTAGAATATATAAATAATATAATGCAGTTATGGAAAACAAATATAATTGGTTTAAAGAAGCCAAATGTGGCTTAATAATTCATTTTGGACTATATTCTCTATTGGGTGGAGAATACAAGACTTATAAAATGAGTTCTTATTGTGAATGGATACAATCTTACGCACGCATAAAGATTTGCGATTATGAAAAATTGGCTAAGAAGTTTAATCCTACATTTTTTGATGCTGAAGAAATTGTAAAATTTGCTAAAAATAATGGATTTAAATACATAATTTTTACAGCAAAACATCACGATGGCTTTTGTATGTTTAACTCTAAATACGATAATTGGAACATTTCAAATACCCCATACAAAAAAGATATTGTTAAACAACTTTCTGATATGTGTAGAAAATACGATATAAAATTTGGAATATATTATTCACAAGATTTAGACTGGCACGAACAAAATGGTGGTGGATACAATTGTGACAATAGTGATTGTGCTGGAACTAGTTGGTGTAATGATTGGGATTTTAACAATAACGATAAAGACTTTGATTTATACTTTAATAGCAAAGTTCTTTGTCAAGTTGAAGAACTTTGTAAAAATTATGGAACAATAGATTTATTCTGGTTTGATACACCAAAAACTATCAGCCTTAAACAAAGTCAACAACTTTACAATTTAGTTAAATCATTTCAACCTAATTGTCTTATTAATTCTCGTTTGGGTAATGGCAGTTATGATTATGTTACACTAGGTGACAATGAAATACCAGATACAATTACAGCCAATACAAGTAAAGATTTTAATGACCTTAACGGAATAAAATATTCTAAAAATAGTTTATATGAATCTGTCTGCACTCTTAACAATACTTGGGGATATTCTAAATTTGACAACAATTATAAAAGTCTAGAACAGATAAAAAGTATAAAAGACAAACTCAACACATTGGGTGTTTGCTATACCATAAATATCTCTCCCGACTCTACAGGTAAAATATCTACTGAAAGTTTGGATATATTGTCAAAACTAAATAAATAAAAAAAGGCGAAGATAAAATCTCCGTCTTTTTTATTTATTAGATAATTTGTTTAAGCCAAATACTTTTTTTTAACTAATACTTTATTTAAACTAATACTTTATTTAATATAGTTTAATCAACTACTTTAATATAGCTTTTATTCTTCTAACGCCAGAAGCTGAACTTTCTTCTTTTGTTATCTTAAATTCGCCTAATACTCCAGTATGTTCTACATGAGGTCCAGTACAAATTTCTTTACTTACATCTCCAATAGAATATACAGTAACAACATCTGGATAACGCTCAATAAATTGATGTTCTGCACCAATCTCAACTGCTT
Source organism: uncultured Clostridia bacterium (assembly GCA_934746645.1). Lineage (GTDB taxonomy): Bacteria > Bacillota > Clostridia > Christensenellales > UBA1242 > UBA6345. Next base: position 779,380 of record CAKVFE010000001.1, on the reverse strand, counting down.
TAGTTTTTGGCATTTCTTCGTGTGTTACTTTCAAGTCGTCTTTAATCCAACCATTAACTATATCTTCAAGCTTTTTAATTTCTTCTGCTTCAAGTTTATGGTCGCATGGGAAGTCAAAACGCAATCTATCAACAGTAATATTAGAACCCATTTGATGACAATCTTTACCTAATACCAATTTTAATGCAGCATTAAGTAAGTGTGTAGCTGTATGGTATTTAATGGTTTGTTCGCTATCATCTTGAAGTCCACTCTTAAATACACCCTTGTCTACAGCTTTAGATTTTGCTTGATGTTCTTCAAAAGCAGTCTTAAAGCCTTCTTCGTCAACAGTATATCCTTTTTCACTAGCAAGTTCGATAGTTAGTTCCAATGGGAATCCAAATGTATCATACAATCTAAATGCTGCTTTACCACCAATTTCGTCTTTTACAACTTCGCCTTTAGATTTTGCAAATTCTTTGTGTTTTTCTATACCAAAGATAACTTTATCAAATTCTTTTAGTCCTTGTTCTAGAGCTTTGTTGAATTTGTCCATTTCTTTGTGAATTTCGCTAAGAATATAATCTTCTTTTTCTACAAGCAATGGATAAGCTGTATTGTATACTTTTTCAATATAAATTTTTGCAACTTCAATCAATTCTTGAGTGTCAAGGTTAATTTTCTTTGCGTGTCTAATAGCTCTACGCATTACTCTTCTTAATATATATCCTGAGCCAACATTGCTAGGAACAATACCATTGACATCTCCAATAAGCATAACAGTTGTACGCATATGGTCAGCAATAATACGCAAAGAACGAGTTACTTCTTCATCATCTTCATATTTAACATTAAGTGTTTTTGTAAGGTGTTCCATAACATCTTGGAATAAGTCAGTCTTATATACATCTTTAACACCATTTAAAAACATCAACATTCTTTCAAAACCAAAACCTGTATCAACATTTTTGTTTTGAAGTGGTTTGTATCCGTTTTCCAACTTTTCATATTGCATATAAACATCATTGCCTATCTCAACATATCTACCACACTTACAGTTGATATCACAAGTATCACAACACTTGTTATCATTAAGTGGATAAAACCATTCGTTGTCTGGTCCACAAGGAGTACCAACAGTACCTTCAAGTTCCCACCAGTTGTCTTCTTTACCTTGGTAGAAAATGTTTTCTGGTTTGATACCCAAACTAATCAAATAGTTGGCTGTTTCTTCATCTCTAGGTACACTTTCATTGCCAGCAAATACTGTAGAACAAATCTTGTCCTTATCAAGTCCAAATACCTTTGTCAACAATTCAAATGTCCAAGCAGTTTTTTCTTTTTTGAAATAATCTCCCAAACTCCAGTTGCCCATCATCTCAAAAAATGTGCAGTGACTAGCATCTCCAACTGAGTCAATATCTACTGTTCTAACACAACCTTGAACATTGCAAAGTCTTGTACCCTTTGGATGCTTTTCACCCAATAAATATGGCATAAGTGGTTGCATACCAGCGACATTAAACATAACACCTGTTGTGCCATCGCCTATCAAAGATACTGCACCTATATCTACATGTCCTCTTTCTTTGTAAAAATTAAGCCATGTTTCTCTTAATTGTTTGCTTGTAATTTTCATAATATAATCCTTACCAAATAAAAATTTTGCTTTTAAATGATACCACACTTGCCATATTTTTTCAATTAATAAATTAAGATTATATTATAAACTTAATAAATACTTCAACCATATCAATATCTTACTTAGTCTACAACTTCCAAAAATCACTTTACTAATCAGTGGTCACATTGTCATTTTCAAAATGTTTTTGTTTTAATTTATATTTTGAAAAAACTAAAAACGAACTTATAAGACTTAGCAATGCACCTAAAAACAAAATTATTGCAATACCTGTTTGGGTAGGTCTTGTCTGATAACTTTCATTAGGATTAAACTTAATTACATCTAGCAAAACACCCACCACAAACAATGCTATAGCATTGGCAATATTATATGAGAAAGTAAGGAAACTCTGCATAGTTGCACCGTTGTCATCTTGTGGATTGATGTATTTACCAACATCAAGATACATACTAGCTGGTAGACTATATAAAGTACCAGTTCCAAAACCGACAATACATATAGCCATCAAAATGATATAAAAAGACATATTACCCAAGACATCTTTAAATACATAGCTTAGCATAATAACTATAACGCCTACTATAGACACCAACAATCCTGTAAGTAATGCAGGTTTTTTGTCTTCCTTTTTGCTTAGATTGTACCAAAAAGGTTGACTTATTGCCATAAACAATAGTAATGCTGACAATAATATGGTTATTTTTAAACTACTATATCCAAAACAATATGTGAAGAAATGAAGTCCAACACTAGTAAGAATAGCCGAACTTATCATAGATAACGAATATCCAATAATAACAAGTCTTTGATGATAATTTTTAAAACTATCTCTATATTCTTTAAGCAATTCTTTTATGCTAAACTTTTTAGTTTCGCTAGTTTTGGTATGTGTACACTTTAAAGTTCCTAGCACGCACACTATCCCACACACAAGCATAATTATGCTACACACAAAAGCTATATATCTATATCCAACTGGATTAAGTTGACCTTGTGGATATTGTGGTGTATTAGGTAAAAAGATATATAGAAGTACACTTGGCAAAACCATACCCAATATAAAAAATATTGTTTTGTATATTTGAATTTCGGTTCGGTCATTATAGCTACTTACTATATCTCCACCCAAAGCACCATAAGGTGTAGAATACAATGTGCAAAATGTTTCGTTGAGCAATAGACAAACAAGTACCCACACAAACTTAACACCCACACTTAGATTTAATGGTATACACCAAATAAAAATATTGACAATACTTACCCCTAGTGTACCAATCAATATATAGCCATTACGATATCCGAGTTTGCCAAGTTGGTGATTGTCAGATATAAATCCAACTACTGGGTCTGTGACAGCGTCCCACACTGTGCTTATAGCCACAGCCAATCCAATCAATGAACCCGGCACTTTTAACACACTTGTACCAAAGAACATAAAAAAGTTAGTGATAGTCTGATTGACAACACTATAGCCCAAATTGCCTATTCCATAACACATTTTACTTGCTACATTTTTCATAATATTAGTGTGTGATAATATAATGATTTAATACAAAATATTTGCTATTCCCATACACTTTTGATACAATATGCGTAAGGTGAAAGATATGAAAAACAAAGACATTAAAAAAGATTGTAAAAAACTTTTAATTATTTCTATTTTATTTTCAATAGGATTTGTTGTAGGTATTCCTGCTATTATTTTTGGTGCTATATATGGTGGTGCAATGATAGCACTTATGGTTGTAGGTATCATTATGGTAGTATGTGGTTTTTATGGTGCACCAATACTATGGATTGCTTATGGAGAAAAAGTAAAACAATCTTCTATATATGATATGATAACAGTTGATGGCATTACTGATGTAAAAACTATTTCTAATTCGATAGGCAACGCTAACGAAGAACAAGTAAAACAAATAATAAATATCCTTATAGAAAAAAGATATTTGACTGGTTACAAATTTGAAAAAGACGAAGTATCAACAACCAATAAAAAAGTTAGAAATCACAAATGCCCTAACTGTGGTGCCAACCTTACAGAGCAAGACGGCAAATGGGTCTGCACATACTGTAATTCTACATTGGATAAATAATGATATATGCAAAACACTTACTTATTATGGGTAAGTGTTTTTTAACAATTTTATCATTAAAAAAATATAATAAAAAAAATAAATACTAGTATATACTAGTATTTTTTATTTTTGTTGGCGTTTTGATTTTGTTTTTTACAATAAAATTGATACAATGATTTAATAAAACAATAAAAGGTAGACTTTATGAAAAATTTTAAAAAATATTTTAAGTCCTATATTAAGGAAATCATATTTGGTCCAACTTTCAAACTTATCGAAACTATAACCGAATTGATTATTCCTATACTAATAGCATCAATGATTGATGTCGGCGTCGCCAACAATGATACTAAGTATATTTTAACTTATGGTGCTATAGTTATTGGACTAAATGTCGTAGGTATTGTAGTATCTATCATTTCTCAAAAACTTGCTGCTAGAGCGTCAGTAGGTATTGGTAGCAGTATGAGAAGTGACTTATACAAAAAGATAAATACCTTTTCACATGTGGAGCTAGACAAATATAGCACAGCAACAATCAACAACCGTATTACTCACGATGTAACTCGTATACAACAAGCTATATCTATGGTTATCAGAATGGTTATGCGTACACCTTTTTTACTTATCGGTTCTATGATTATGGCTATGACAATAGATTTAAAATTGTCACTAATATTCCTAGTTGCTGCACCACTAATACTTGCAGTCGTAATTATCATTTTAAAAGCAACTGTTCCACTTTATGACAACACTCAAAAAAATCTTGATAATGTATCCAATATCACTAGAGAAAACCTACAAGGTGCTAGAGTAATAAGATCATTTAACAAACAAGATTATGAAGAAACCCGATTTGAAAAAGCAACAGAGAAGCTATCTAGAAGTTCTATAAAAGTATCAGCAGTATCTTCCCTACTTAACCCATTGACTTCTACCATAATTAACTTTTCAATAGTTGCAATACTATGGTTTGGCGGAATACAAGTCAATGTCGGAGCATTAACTCAAGGACAAATAATCGCTTTTATCAACTATCTAACCCAAATTTCAGCTGCACTTATATCTTTAGCTAATATTATAGTTGCACTTATCAAAGCTATCAACTGTGGGAAGCGTGTCAATGAAGTATTTAACACTACCCCAAGTATCAGTAGTCCCAAGCACGCTACAGCAGTTATTACCGAACACAATGAGATAGAAGATAGCGAATATGAAGTAGAATTTAAAAATGTCAGTTTTGCTTATCCTAATATGTCAAAAAATGCTATCAACAACTTAAACCTTAAAGTTAAGAAAGGGCAAACTATAGGTATCATTGGTGGTACTGGTAGTGGTAAAAGTACAGTTGTAAACCTTATTCCTCGTTTTTATGATACAACAAAAGGTACTGTAAAAATTAAAGGTAAAGATGTAAAAGAATACAACTTAAGTACTTTAAGAGGACTTATGGGTATAGTCCCACAAAAATCAGTACTTTTCTCTGGAACAATTAGAGAAAATATGCAATGGCGAAAACCAGATGCTACTGATGAAGAAATATATAGAGCTATCAGAACTGCACAAGCAGAAGAATTTGTAAAAGAACTTGACGGCAAACTAGATTATAAAGTTCAAGCCGGTGGAAAAAACTTTTCTGGTGGTCAAAGACAAAGATTGACTATTGCTAGAGCGTTTGTGGGCAATCCAGAAATACTTATACTAGATGATAGTGCTAGTGCACTAGACTTCCAGACAGACGCAAATCTTAGACACGCAATAAAAACTGATGCAAAAGACGCTACAGTATTTTTGGTAAGTCAGCGTGTCAACACAATAAGAAATTCGGACCAAATAATTGTACTTGATAAAGGCAATGTGGTTGGAATAGGCAAACACAAAGAATTAATGGAAAGTTGTGAAGTATATAAAGAAATATACGAATCACAAACAAAGTAAGGAGGTTAAAATGGAAAACGATAAAAACAATCAAAATGAAGTTAATGACGAAAAGAAAAATCGTGAAAATATTTTAACCGAATATCAGAAACTTCCAAAGCACGAAAAGCCACAAAAGCCAAAGTTTGAAGAAAAAGAATATCGTGCATTACAAAAAGAAATAGCAAAATTGCCTGCTCCGTCATTTAATAATCCGGAAAAAGCACAACCTGCTGTAGAAGTTCCAAAGCCAATGGGCACCAATGTTATCAACCAAGATAGCCCATCATTTGCTTCAGAAGATAGAAAACAAAAATTTAATGACCCTGGTATTATTTTAGGTACACCGGGAGCGAAACTTGAAAGATTCCACCGTCCTAAAAAGCCAAAGGTCTTAAAAAATCTTGCCAAGTATCTTAAACCTAATGTTTGGCACATGGTACTATGTTTGTTGTTCGCACTTATCAACTCTGTACTAGAATTGTATATTCCTATACTTTCTGGTAGAGCTATAGACTGTATAGTCGGTGCCAACAATGTCAATTTTGCCGAACTAAAAACAAATATTTTATACTTAGCAATAGTTGCTGTAGGATTTTGTTTCTTTAGATGGTTGTATATTTATGCTGACAATATTTTAAGTTTTAAAACAGATAGACTTGTTCGTATTGGATTATTTAAAAAACTTAACAGAGTTCCACTTAAATATATAGATGGTAGTAGTCACGGCGATTTGCAAAGTCGTATGATTAACGATGTCGATGTAATATCTGATGGTTTCCTAGAAGGTATGACAACAATATTTGATGCAGGTATCTCTATTGTATTAACTATTGTTATGATGTTTAAACTTAATGTTACTATATCTGCAATAATAGTTGCACTTACTCCACTTTCTGTATTTGTAACAGCATTTATAGCATTTAAGGCAGATAAATACTTTAGACGACAAGCTAAGACTTTAGGCGATGCGTCTGGAGTAATACTAGAGATGTTGGGCAACCAACGAATTGTAAAAGCATTTAATTATGAAGATAGGTCCATAGAAAAATTTGAGAAGATAAACAAAAACCTTGCTGAGCAAAGCGAAAAGGCAATGTTCTACTCTTCCCTAACCAATCCATTTTCTAGATTTATCAATGGTGTCATTTATGCCATAGTTGCAATAATGGGTACACTATCTGCAATACAAGGCAATATGACTATTGGTAATATATCTGTACTACTTAACTACGCCAATAAGTACATTAAACCATTTAACGAAATAAGTGATGTATTTAGTGACTTACAAGCAAGTTATGCTTCAGCAAGGCGTGTTGTCAATGTCCTTGATATTGAAGATGAAGTCAGTGATAAAGACAATGAAGTACTAGAAAAATGTAATGGAGATGTAGAAATAAAAGATGTCAACTTCTCTTATGTGCCTAATAAAAAATTAATTGAAAATCTTAATGTAAGTGTTAAGAAAGGTCAAAGAGTTGCTATTGTTGGGCCTACCGGTTGTGGTAAGTCTACTATGATTAACTTACTAATGAGATTCTATGATGTCAATAGTGGTGAGATATTGGTATCTGAAAAACCTATTACAAAAATAACAAGAGCATCTTTAAGAGATAAATATGGTATGGTATTGCAAGATACTTGGTTGTTTAATGCAAGCATTAGAGAAAACTTAAAGTATGGCAAACCAGATGCCAGTGATGCCGAAATGATAAAAGCAGCAAAACTTGCTCACGCTCACGATTATATCCAATCATTAGAAAACGGATATGACACAATAGTTAGTGAAGGTGGCGACAACTTATCACAAGGTCAAAAACAACTTATTTGTATTGCAAGAATAATGCTTACAAAACCACCTATGTTGATACTAGATGAAGCTACATCTAACATTGATACTCGTACCGAACTATTGATTCAAAACGCATTTAACACAATGATGGAAGGCAGAACAAGCTTTGTAGTTGCACACAGATTATCAACTATAGTAAATTCGGATTTGATATTGGTTATGAACAAAGGTAACATTATCGAACAAGGCACTCATAAAGAATTGCTTAAAAAACAAGGTTTCTACTACAACCTATACAATAGCCAATTTAGTAAAATCTAATATTTAATGTGTCTATCAATAATTTTAAGTTATATAAAAAATACAAATACATTATTTAAAAAAAAGACATTACACATAAATTGTAATGTCTTTTTTCTTATTTAATTTTATATTTATTATTTAATTTTCTGTCTATTATTTAATTGTATATCATTTATCAAATTTTATTTTACACCAATTTTAAACCTAAAAATGAACGCAACAAAATAAGTTCGTCACTGTTTAATTGGTCTTTTGCAACTGCTACTGCTGAGTATTTGTTAAGATACATAAAAATATAATTTTTACTTTCTCTACTTTTAGCTAAGTCTTTATAATACAATTTGACTGTGCCTACATTTTCGCCACGGCGATATGTAGTAGCCATAAAATATTCTTCTTCAAAAGTATATTGGTTGTATTGTGGGATTTTATCTGCATTTTTACATAGTTTGTTGATAGTTATTAGTAGCACCAATCCAAATGCAAATGGAAAAGAAAAAGCCAACATATATTCAATCTCTGGATTGTCAAATATAGTACCTAATACAACATAAGCAACCATACCAACTATACCTATAACCAAAGCCACTATACTCATAATATACAATGGTCGTGACAATTCTTTTTGTATTTCTTTATTAATATCAGTTTTTGCTGTAAACATATCTTCTCCTTAAAACTATTACTACTTATAGTAGAAATAAAAAAATTAGAACAGTTTTTATAAAACTATTCTAATTTTATCACATTTAAAATATTTTTTCTACAATTATGTACCAGTAGAATTATACTTCTTAAGAGCTAATCTGAAGATTAAATATGCCGGAATTATAAACAACATTCCATACAATGGAGCTAGTGCATTGCCCCAAATTGTGCTATTGGGCATATCAAATATATATCTCATTGGAAGATAGTTAAAACAAGCAAATGGGATAATATAAGTAAATATCTTTTTTATAGCATCTCCATATATATCCAATGGATATTGGCACAATTCTCGTCCACCATCAGTAAATATGTTGACTACTTCTGTACCTTCTATAGTAACTATACTCCAAGAAGCTCCCAGTAAAAACAATGATAAAAATATAACTATACCACATATTATCATAAGGAATATATCTAGTATTTTTAACCAAGTCCAACTAAATGGTTGTATACAGCAAGCATATATAAGAACAACCAATGCTACAATCAATCTTCCAATTTTGGAAAATTCGACTTCACTGCATATAACTTGATGAAGTATACCTCTAGGTTTTGTAAAGAATGTATCTAGGCTACCTGATTTTACACATTTTGAAAATTGGTCAACACCTCTAAAGAAACATTCGGTAAATGAGAAGCATACAAATACTATAGCATAAGAAATGGCTACCTGACTAAATGTCCAACCCTTAACTGCATTAAATCTATCAAATAGAAAATACATTCCGACAAGCATCATTGAAGAAGTCAAAGTTTGAGCAATCAAGCTTAACAAAAATGATAATCTATATTGCATAAGCTTTTTTAAATGCATTTTTAAAAATTTAAAATACAACATAACTTAACCTCCCTGCACTTCTACTTTTTTAAGATTGTGTTTAAGATACAAGTTGCCTAATACCATAAATAGTACAACCCAAGCTACTTGAACACCGGTCTGTATCAATGCATCAGTAATTGGAATACTGCCTACATAAGTACGGAAAGGTAAATCGCTTATGTATCTAAATGGGAAAAAGTTAAGTAATTTTTGAAACCATACTGGCGTCAACGGAATAGGTATCAATGACCCACCCAACAAAGATGCAATGGTTGAGAATATTGAAAATACTCCCAAAGATGACATTGTCTGGAATAGTAAGCAATAGCATATAAGACTAAGAGCGACAGTAAGCATACCACCTAAAACTATATTGAATATACTTAGTAAAAATGCCCATATTGAATCTGGCAATCCAATACCCCAGCCAGCAGGAAGTAATATAGAGAAAATCAATACTGGCACAAATCTTAATAATGTTTTGGATATTTTCTCTGCATAAACTGTTGTAAACCAATTGGCATATAGATTGATTGGTCTTACCATTTCATAACATATATTGCCCTGTTCTATCTGACCAATTATTTCTTTGTTTCTATCAAATGTAGCAAAATATACAAAGAACATTTGTTGAAGCCATATATAACTAACCATTTGTTGTAAAGAAAAATTGTCTGGTATGTTGCCTTGTGAATAAAATGCTTTATACAGCATTATGTACATCAGTCCCCAAGCAAACTGAGTCAATACTCCTGCAATAGCTGCTGTTCGGTATTGGAGAGTATTGATAAATCTTATTTTAAATATTGATTTATATGCTCTCATACACCCAAATCTCCAAACATTTTTGATATAATTTCTTCTAGTCCAATACTTTCTACTTGTACATCTACGACTTTATAATGTTTGCTTAAATCTGTTATAAACTCTGCAAGTTTGAAGTTTTTATCTTCAGTTTTGAAAGTATAAACACAACCTTCGTGTTTAACTAATTGGAAATTAGGAATTGATATATTATCATATTCTTGTTCAAATTCGACTTCAACAATACGATTGTTTTTATATTTGTGTTTGATTGCGTCAAACGAACCATTGTACAACAATTTGCCTTTGCCAATAATAATTATTTTATTGGTTAATGCTTCAATATCATTCATATCGTGAGTAGTAAGTATTACAGTAATACCATATTCTTTATTGATACTCTTTATAAATTCTCTTACATTTAATTTGCTAGTAGCATCAAGTCCAATAGTTGGTTCGTCTAAGAACAATATTTTTGGTTTGTGCAGTAGTGAACCAGCAAGTTCACATTTCATTTTTTGTCCCAAAGATAATTGACGAAGTGGGACATTGATAATATCTTTTAAATCCAGTTTTTCAGTAAGCAAATTTAATTGTTGATTAAAGACATCATCAGGTATTTTGTAGATATCTTTTAAAAGATAAAAGCTATCAATAACTGGTACATCCCACCATAGCTGTGACCTTTGTCCAAAGACGACACCAATATCTTTTACATAATTGGTTCGGTCTTTCCAAGGCACCATACCATTGATGACACATTCACCAGATGTAGGCGTAAGTATTCCACACATTATTTTTATTGTGGTACTTTTACCTGCACCATTGGGTCCTAAGTATCCTACAATATCTCCGTCATTGATTGTAAAGGACACATCATCTAAAGCTTTTTTAATGATGTATTGTCTTTTAAACAATCCCCGTATCGAACCCCACACTCCTTTTTCTTTTTTTGCGATTTTAAAAACTTTTGTCAGGTTTTTAACTTCTATCATTTGCACCCCTTTTGCTGTTATTGGCGACAAAAAAACCTTCTCGAAAACTCTCAAGAAGGTCACTATTAATCGCACTATTTTCGTTGTTTTGTCTATTAAATTTGTGCCATAACAACTTTTTCATCTTTCATAGACTATCACAACAATTATTTTGTTGCAATATATTTTTTACAATTTTTAAAATTTATTTTTTAATTAATTGTATCATTAATAACTAGCATACATATATTTTTATTGCTTTTTTAATGTTGCACCCAATACTCTACTTATATCTCTATAATCTTTGTATTCGGTAATACTATCAAAATTATCACTTAAATAGCTTTTTATTTTATCCATTTGGTCTGGGTCACATTCTAGATACAACTGCCCATTTGGATTTAAAAACTTAGGAGCATTGTCAATGATATTTTTAATATAATACAATCCATCTTCTCCACCATCAAATCCAATAATTGGATTGTTCTTTACAACATCAACATTTTCAAGTATCTTTTCTGCATTCCAATAAGGTGGATTGGAAACAATAACATCATATTTTTTAGTAAGATATTTATCCCAGTTCTCATTTAAATCCATAATGAAAAATTGAGCTTGTCCACCAAGTTTTTTATTGTTGAGTGTGGCTGTTTCTACAGCAAATGGAGATATGTCAACACCATCAACTTTAAGTCCCAACTGCAAAGACAATGTGACAGCAACACTACCACTGCCAGTACACAAATCTATAACTTTTATATCTTTACATTTGTACTTATCAACAACAGCTTTAACCAAACATTCAGTGCTTAATCTAGGGTTAAACACATTATCAGTAACATCAAAGAAATTTCCACAAAATTCGATAAAGCCAAATATTTTACTTAGAGATTCGCCTTTAGCATATCTATCAATAGCTTTCTTCATTGTATCATAACTATATTCGTCTACTTGATATATACTATCAAACTGCTCTCTTCTAAGTCTTAATGATTTAACTATAATCCATCTTAATGTTTCGATATTATCAAATTGTTTTTCTTTTCCATATTCAATTAAGTCTTTGTAAGCTTTTTCAAAAGGAATATACTTGATTTCTTTTTCCATATTTTTATCCTTAAATAAGTCTAAATTAATAGTTATAGATGTTTTTTATTCAATATAAATACCACCAAATATATAATAATAGTTTTATCAATAACAACTAATACAATATTGATAAGTTTAATTTATATCGAACAATTATATATTAACATAATACCATTAATATGAAAAATAAAGTTTGGCACATTATTGTTTTCGACTTAAAAATATTTTTTTATTATTTAAAATGGAACAAGCATTTTTGCCTATAACAATTTTGTGTTACAATACTTGTAGGAGAACATTATGAAAAAGCGTATAAAATTATTGTTAAGTTTGCTTATATTGCCTATGATGGTTTTGGGATTAATAAGTGGTTGTGCACCTAAGCCACAAGAAAAACCAGACATAGAAATAAGTATAGGTAAAGATATTAAAAATCTTATATATATTATTGGCGATGGTATGGGGCCAAATGTAATATCAAACACAAAAACATACTATGATAAAACATTTGGATTTGAACAATATTATGTTACTGACATAACCACCTACTCTCGCAATGCTGAAGTAACAGATAGTGCTGCAGCTGGTACTGCTCTTGCGACTGGACAAAAAGCAGACAATGGCAACATATCTAGAAAAGATAAAACCAATATTACTCATCTTATGGAAATAGCCCAATCAAAAAATAAGAAGACCGGAATAGTAACAACTGATTATTTATCAGGTGCTACACCTGCTTGTTTTTCAGCTCATACAAATAGTCGAAATGATAAAGACAACATAATAAAATGTCAATATGCTAGCAATATAGACTTGCTTATTGGCAAACAAGACACTCAATATTATGTTGACAAATATGGTAAAAATTTTGAAGAAAATGGTTATCAAATATATACTGATTATCTATCAATGTTAAGTGCCAACAAAGATAACAAATTGCTTGCAAGTTTAGACAATTTATATTCGCATTACACACCTAACACAACCAATACTATTGACTACAACATCTTATTAAATTTTGTTTTAGATTATATGGATTATGACAACGACAACGGATTTTGCCTTATGATAGAAGAAGCATATATTGATAAAAATAGTCACAACAACAATCTTGCTGGTGCAATGTCTGCAGTTATGAATATTGGAGAAGGTATAGACTACATATTGGATTGGTGTGCTAATCGCAACGACACTGCCATAATATTTACAGCCGACCACGAAACTGGCAAATTGGATAAAGCTGATAGCAAAGAAACAATTGAAAATAGTCTTAACTCAAAAGGTATAAGTAGTTTGTACCACAAAAAGAGTCACACTAATAGGAATGTTCCTTTGTATTTGTACAACATCAATCTAACAATCAACACTCCTTTCAAAGTTGACAATACTCAAGTATTTGAAATCGCTAACAAAGTTATCAATAATATTTAGTTATTAAAAACATTATTATATTAAATTATTATTAAAGTTAAAATAAAAAGGTATTAAATCAATAATACCTTTTATTTTTTTATATCTTAACATTTTTTAACATTGACTCCATAACATCTAATAGATGTAATGAGCCAGCAGTCTTTTCTGGATTTTGAGCTAAACTATCAGACCTACCTATCATAATAAGTTGGGACATAAGTTTGTAGCCATTGCCGACTTCATTAAGGTCGTTTATTTCGTCCAAAATCACTTTATCACTAAGTGTACGATGATAAGGATTGGTTGTTGGTTGCAATTCTATAAACATAAATATATCGTGTTTATAGATTAATTTTGTCATAATAACATATTCTTTATCATCAAATCCAAATTGTTTTAAAACTCTTTTAGCTATGCGTTCGCTAACAACATTGTGATTGTGAAAACTATCTTTTCTTACACCATTAATATATTTGGGAGTGCGACATTCTGGCTTACCAATATCGTGTAAAAACATAACATACGCTAGTCTTTTTCTAATTGTTTCGTCATAGCCAACAGTCATTTTGTTGATATTTTCAACTGAATGTAAAAGGTGGTCTATAATAGTATATATGTGCCAAGGATTGTTTTGAGAAGCATAACAAGTATCCAATTCTGGTAATATACCATTTAGCCATTTATAAAAATCTGAATTATGATTGTCATAATAATGATGAAATTGCTCACACACATTATCTGACAATAATATAGAATCTAACAATTTTTGATTGTCCATATTTTCTCCTTTTCCATTTTTATAAAAACGATTGTTGAAAGCATTGAGTTCGTCTTGTATCCAATTATTACGATTGTATTCGTAACCTTGACCTAGTCGATATATAAATTTATAAATAAACACTCTATCATCAATATTGTCAAAATCAAACATATCGGGAGATGTCACTTTTAATTGACTATATATTGTTTGATAATCTTCTTTCTTTACAAAAGGTTCGGCTTCTGCATTAGCAAATTTTTGTGGAGCGTCAATCATCATACTCACGACAAGAAGTTCGTAGTTAATCGAACAATACAATACCCTATCAAAGTCAATCAAATATACTTTTCCATTGTCATAAATAAAATTGTCAAAGTGGGCATCATTATAAACAAGGCAAGGTTTATTTTGTGAAAACAACTGTGTAAGTCGATTTTCTTTAAAATCTTTTAATGTTGAAGTATCAAACCCTCTTTTATTTAAAATGTCGATGTTTAAATCAAAACTCTTTTGCCATTTTGATACCCAGTCCGTTTGAACAAACTTGCTGTCTAAAAAATCGCCTTTTAAAGTATGAAATTTGTTTAAAATATCCCCTATTTGATTTACTACATTACTTCTTTCAATACTATTAAGTGTATGCCAAATATTATACAAACTTTGTCCATTAAGTTTTCTTATAACCAAATAATCTTTTCCGTCTATTTCTCCACTGTCTATATATTGTGGAATAAAATCTAATTGGACATTCTTGTAAAAAGCAATTTCTTTTCTAAGTTTTTCAGGCTTTGTAAAAGTATTGATAATTTTAACAACAAACTCATCATTGACAAAATGAGTGATATTGGTAAATCCCGAAACTGCTTTTTCTATTTTTTGACATTTGATATTGCATTTATCGCAAATCTTTTTTATCAATTCTTCCACTCAAATTTCTCCTATACAAAATCATTATAACATATACTACTTAGAAAGAATAGTTTTTTGATTTCTATCTTTGTCCCGAATTTATTTTTGATAGTTTAGAAATTGTATATATAAATATATTTATAACTTAATAAAGTAAAAAAATAATATGAGTAATACACATACTATTTTTTGCAAATATCCAAAATTTTCTTCACTGTATTAGCTGTACGAATTGTAATTTTATCTTTTATATTTGTACTCGCTGTTTTTATCCACCAGTTAGATTTTCTATAATTTTTTAAGTCGAACGACCAAAAAATATGATTTTTGTATTCCTTAATTTTATCTATATTTTCGCTAGGCTCTCCAACCACACTATATATTTCTTCAAAGTTGGTTGATGGGAAAATAAAAATCAAATTGTTGTAAATATTTTTATCATCAGTATCCCACCATTCAGGACTATTGTTTAATACATCTTCAAGTTGAGTATCTGTAGTTATAAAAACAGGAATATCAAGACCAAACTCGTCTTGTATGATTTTAAAAATTATTTGGCTTAAACTATCCTTATCTTCAATATCACTTTCCAAAATAATATTACCACTATTAAGAAAAGTCACAACATTTTTAAATCCATTTTGTTGTAAAGTTGTTTTTAATACTGGCATTGATATTTTATTTTTACCACTAATATTAACTCCACGAAGCAAAACTATATATTTCATACAATCTCCTTTTTCATATTAAGCAATTTTGTTAAACAATATCGTTTTTGCCTTTAATGATATTTTTGTAACTTCATAGCCATAATCTTTTAATTCTTTTTTGTAACTTAAAAATGCGTGGTCTATTTCAAACCCACATATATTTTTCACCTCATCAAAACTAAGTAAAAGTTCACTTTTACCACTATCTTTTATATAATCCCAAAGTTTTTGATATTTACTCATTTTCTTCTCCACAAAATCATTATAACATACTTAATATTTTTTGCTTTTAATTTTTAAAAAAAATACTACTTATAATCATAATATTATCTTAACATTTTTATTTATGTATTTAACATAGTCAAAATATAAAAAATAAAAAGCACCAAAATATGGTGCTTATAATGGCGCTGAGAGAGGGATTTGAACCCTCGATACCTTTCGGTATACCGGTTTTCGAGACCAGCACATTCAACCACTCTGACATCTCAGCATAATAATAAAATGTAATTATATTTTTTGTTTAAAATATATTTATTATATTCAACAATCTATTGAGTGGTCGAATGTGCAAAAGACTTGAAAAGGCTTTTAAGCACAAACTATCGGAATCCCCAAAACTTTTAGTTGTTGGGGTATAGGCCACTCTGACATCTCAACATAATAATAAAATGAAATTATATTTTAATTTTCAGCAGATAAATATAATAAAATCTAATTTATATCTTACCTATAAAATATAAATAAACAAAATAATACACGCTAAATACACAATATATAATAATTAAAAGATATGACTTATAAAAGCACTAACCTAAACTATATCTATATGTACAATATATGATATATCAAATGCAAAGACTTTTGCAAGTATTACAATAAATATTGCAATCAATCAAATAAAATTTCGACTTCCCTATGGAAAATTGCAAAATGATATGTTATAATATATATGTAATAAATTTGTTGGTGCACATAACCAACAATACCAGTTGTTATTGTTAATATAGCTTTTTACATTTAACACTAACAATAAACTATATATGGAGTTAAAAAAATGGCTGAAGAATTTACTTTTGATACTAAAGAAGAACTAATTAATTATTTACACAAAATGTTAAAGAAACTTAATAAAATGGACGAGTTTATGGTTTTGGCTCATCAAGTCAACGATTATAGAGATTTTATGTCTGACGGCGACCCTATGAAAAAATTGAAGTCAATCCTTCACGGTGGACTAAGTGCTTCTAGTTATGGTTCAATAGACGGTACAACAACAAGAGTTGGTTCTACAAAAAATCCACTTACTGCAAAACAAGCTGTATCTTACAATTATCATCGTGTACCAGAAACCATCTGTTATCCTACTGTACTTCTTACATTACCAAAATTTGTTATGGTCAATGGCAAGAAAACCGAATTTTGTGAAAGTACATATTTAAAAACAGCAAAATCTAGACTAGACCCACTAAAAGCTTTGTTGGAATCTAAAAATATATTTACTATCCCAGACTCACAATATACAGCAAAATGTTGGGCAGATGTTATTAAAGGATTTGGCAATTTTAATAGAAAAGATACATTGTGTGCATTCTATCGTACTGATGAAGGCAAATACACTCTAGTTGTTCCACATACTCACTGGTCAGACTGTAACCCAGAAGAATATCAAGAGCACAAAAATAAACTTTCTAAAAAGATAGAAAGTTATAATATGAGTCTTGAAGATGCTATTGCAAAAGAAGAAAGAGAAAGAAGATCTTATGTAGATTCTTTGCTAGATAGCATTGATTAATATTAAATACAGATAAAATAATTATAAGATTGTATAAAAAAAGGCTTTACCAAAAGGTAAAGTCTTTTTGTTATCTTAATAATTAATTAAACCTACTTAAATAGCACGATATGCTTCAGGTTTAAGTTCTAGTTTGTCAGTAGCCAAAATCTTGTTGTTGTCGTTGCGAAGACTTAACAATGTAGATGCATTATTAACTTGTCTTGATGGCATAAACAAATCTTTATATTTTGACATATTAACCATATAATATAAGTTAATGATTTCTCTCTTTTCTGGCAAAATATGTTTTTTAGCATTATTGCAATAAAAAGCTCTTCTTTCTCCAGCTGTAGCAACAAAGTCCACTTTATTGGTGTCAGCATTGTAACAACCTATGTAATCAGCAACTTTTGTATAGTCAAACAATGAATTGCAATATTTAACTTTATCATAAGCCAAATCTTTTGCTATCAAAATATCCAAAGTTTTATCATTAACACTTAAAGCCAAATATTCACAGTTAAGAAGCATTTCGTTGGTCTTTAAAGCTGATACTTTTTTAGAAAACTCTGGGCTAACACTATAAGCAGATGCTTTATCGGCAACAAGTTTTGTTTGTTTGCCAAGTTTTTTATATTCCATATACTCAACAACATTGTTAGGAGTAGAAGAAGTAGGTGCTATAGCTTTAACTTCCTCAAGCAATGTTAAACATTTTTTAACACAGCCAATTACTTGTTGTTTTGTTTCTGGTGTAGCAATCTCACTAATACCCAACTTGCCATATACTGCATTAACTAAATCATTGGTAGCAATAATACGAGTTGTGCCGTTAGACTTATGCTCCTTTATATAGTCCACCACTGCCTTGTTAACTTTTAATGACAATTTGGTTTTATTACTATCTTTCAAATCTATTGTCATATTAAAATCTCCAATCCTTTTATTATAAATAAATTATACATCAAAACACATATATTTGCAAAAAAAATGCAACTTTTTACAGGTTTGATATACTAAAATAACAATTAATTATGGTTTTTTATTTATTTTAACCATAAATTTTTGCAAGAAATAATATACCATAATTAAATATTTTTATGCAAGCAAAAAAATAATAATTTTTGCTATATACAACCACTTTAACTATAGTGTTTATATAAAACTATGTAATATTATTTTACTCACTATAATACCCCACCTATCATTATAAGTTTGCCGAAACTTAAACGATAATATAATTTAAGTCAATATATTTTCCTGTCTGTCATTTATCAAGCGTAGCCGAACTTGAGAGTGAAACGAACAATCGACAAATGAAATGCAGTCGTAATCTACACAGGGATAAAAATAAACAAAAAAATATATTTATCGTTTTTAGATTCCAACGGCAAGCCGTTGCCCTACGGGTTCGACTTCGCTTACGCTACGCTCAGAATGACAAATATAAGCTAACCGTTTTATAGTAATGCTCTTACAAATTTTGATTTTTAAATTTTAAATAACTTACAAGCATCACTATTTGTTTTATTCCCTAATTTGCTTTAGAAATGACTAGTATAAACTTAAGCGTTATAAGTAAGTTTAATAATTAATATTACGGTAATAAAAAAAAGTTTCCCCCTAGGGAAAACTTTTATCTTTCTAGTTCTTTATAAAAATATTCGGCAACTTCTTTTTGTCCAGATTTTTCTAAACGCATATTAGTAGCAACTTCTTTTATACGGTTAGACAATTTAAGTGGGATATTAGAATTTATAATAAATTCGGTAAGTAGAATAGGAGTACAAGCTGCTCCTTCATCCCATACATTTCTATAAGTAATACTTGTAAGGCTATTGAAAACATTGGTAACAACATCACCTTTATGTTCGTCACCATTTTTAATAATATATTTAGCTTCGTCAAGACAATCCAAATTACCCTTAGAACGCTCTACATTTACATATTTTAAAACATTATACATCTCAGCTTTTGTAAGAGCGTCATGATTGTCTAATTTCATTTCAATAACTTTTGCGTCTTCTTTCATCATAGTATATTATCTCCACATATTATTTATTATAAGTATTATATCACAATATAGATACTATTGTCAATACAGGCTAAATCGTGTTGGACATACGGAAATACTTAACAATACCACAACTTATAGCATACGCAAGTTTTGATTGATATTCTTGAGTAATCAATAATTCTTCATCTTTTTCATTGGTTAAAAACCCACCTTCAACAACAACTGACGGATTGTTGGTACATTTAAGTATATACAAATCCGAATGATTGGCATTAGTACGAGCCAAATACAAATTTTCGACTAATTGATCTTGAATAAGTTGTGCCAATTGTTGTCCAGATTCGCTACCAGTTTGATAAAAGGTTTGTGCACCGTGTTCGTGACCATTGGGAAAACTATTCATATGTATACTCACAACCATATCCGCATTGGACTTTTCTATGATTGATTTTCTTTTTTTCATATCGTCCAATTTTTTATTTTTAGCAAGTTGCGAATATAGTCCATCTTCGCCCACTCTAGTCATAACAACTTTAAAACCAAAGTTGGTAAGAGTATGTTCTAGTTTTTTAGCTACTTTCAAATTAAGTTCACTTTCTGTCACACCAGTGACACTACCCACACAACCACCATCTATGCCACCGTGTCCTGCATCTACCACAATAGTATATTGTGATACTGGACTAGAACTAGCACAAACTTTTACTGTTATGCCGAGTGTTATACTGAGTGCCACGACTAATAATACTGCTATAATATATACTTTTTTTATTGTTAAAAACTTAAACTTTTTCTTTTTTCTCATATCTTATGTATATTAAAAAAAGATTTATTATATTACTAGTTAATATGTAAATATTATATCTGTCATACCAAACTTAAAAAAAGCTGAGTATTAAAAAAGACTTTGCAAAAAGTATGCAATACTTAATAACAAAGTCTTTTAAATTAATAATGTAAAATTTATTTTTTTATATAAAGATTATTTTTTCTTTTCACTTCTGCGTTTGTCATTGATAATGTCCAAAGCCTTTTCATCAATAACAGATATGTTTTCTTCTTTTGCTATTTTTACCATTTGAGTCAAAGCCATTTTTAAAAATACTCTTGGTATCTTTACAAGTTTTTGGCAAGCTTCTTCAGTAAATTTTACATCTGGGTCAATCCTAGATGCAGCATAAACAACAGATTTAATGTCATTGTCTTTTTTAGGTATCTTTTCAGATATTGGTCTTTTAAATTTTGTATACCAGAAGTTGGTGCTATCTCTATAACCATAGTCAACTGGGACATTAGGGAAATTGTTAGGTTTAACACCATTGACAATAGCGTTGTGATATTTTTCTTTCATTAATATTTTGTCTATCTTTAAGATAAAATGTGCACCAAACTTGCTTGTAATACCATTGAAGTTACGATAAGGTGGTTCGTATCCTTCAAGATTGCCAGCTTTGTCTAGGTACGCATCTTCCAATGAGTCGTCCCAAGTACACTCAAAAACTTGATAACTTTCAGCTATCATTTGTGGTCTAACATCTTCAAACTCACTATCAAGTAAATTAAACAAACAGTCTTTCATCTTTTCATCTGTTGTTTCGCCTGGGAACCCAAGTCTTACTGCTTCTTTAAAATATTTTCTATTGTCTGGTATAAAATTAAGTGTTGCTTTTTTAGTACGCAAAATATTTTGAGCAGTATTGCTACTATTTCTACATTCCAATATCATAGCATAATAATCTTTACCTGCTATATAATATGGAAAGCACAAAGAATAAGCTCCCAAATTGGTTTTGCCATTTTCACTTACAGTTGATACCAAAATAGTAGGCATTGGATAAAATGCTGATGTTTGGTAAAAATTATCAACTATTCTTAACTCTTTCAATTTGTCCATATTTTCACTCCTTTATCTACTTTTAATTATATACCTTTTTATGTTTTATCAAAATCTTTTTCCACCACTCTAACCAAATTAATTAAATTGGTTAAAAATAAAAAAGACTCTTTTATAAGAGTCTTTAATTATTAATTAAATATCAAGATATTCTTGTCCAATAAACAAGTCGCCATCTTTTGTCTTAATAAGTCTATATTCTACCAACTGCAA
Organism: uncultured Clostridia bacterium; assembly: GCA_934746645.1. GTDB lineage: Bacteria > Bacillota > Clostridia > Christensenellales > UBA1242 > UBA6345. Next base: position 757,572 of record CAKVFE010000001.1, on the reverse strand, counting down.
ATCGTGTATAAACTTTTCAAAGTTTTTAGCTGTATCATTAGGACTATCAAGTCTTAATTCTAGGATATTAAGTTTAACTTTTGCACGCTTAGAGTTTTGATATACACATTGTTCAAAGCTCAAAATAACTTTTAATCCATTGCTATTAATAACACGATAGCGTTCTCTTTTCTTAGTAACGATAAGTTTTGCTTTTATGCGTCTTACCATTTCTAAAGGTTCTACACTGATACCATTAGGTATAAGTTCTAGTATAACACTAGCTATATACTCATAATGTTTGGATATATTGTCCTTTCTGCCAATCTTTCTTATAAATGTATCTGGAATATCCGAGATAAACATAATACGAGAATTGTCGCCTTCGTATCTAACAATTAAGTCTGCATAATTGCGACCTTTATAAGTATTGATACTTATAGTTATACCAATCTTGCAAAAAAACATATCATCTGTATCGTAATAGGTTTTTTCCATTACATCTTTGATGATTGAACTTACTCCAAAGTTACGCAAAAAGTTACTAGTTTTAATAATATTTTTTTGCACATCTTTGTAGTTTTCTATTAAAAATTTACTACCTACATAGTTTTCTTTTCTACCTAATTCGTTGATTCCCATATATCTCTATTTTACATTATTAATTATATTTTAGCAAATAAACAATATAATTATTTATTTGTAATTTTAAACATTTTATTTTAGAAAATATCAGTTATGTCACTATCATCAAGTGGAACAATCTCTGGCATATCAGGGTCAATGCAAGCGTCATTAACTTCTGGTGGTGGTGCCAACTCGTCCAAAGACTTAGTATTGGCATCTTTTTCAAGATTGACGAATCTTGTGATATTGCCAATCCACTTAACTTTAATATTAGCCAATGCACCATTACGGTGTTTAGCAATAACAATCTCACATATTGGATTTTGTCTTTGTTCTTCTGGAGCGTCTGCAGGAATATCAGGTTTGTGTATAAACATAACGATATCTGCGTCTTGCTCAATAGCACCAGATTCACGCAAGTCACTAAGTACTGGGGTCTTATCTGTACGACTCTCAACACCACGGCTCAACTGACTAAGTACTATAACTGGAACATTTAATTCTCTAGCAATAATCTTTAATGATCTTGATATCTCCGAAATTTGTTGTTGACGATTGTCTTTATATTTACCACCATCACTCATAAGTTGAAGATAGTCAATCATTATTAGGTCAAGACCGTGTTCGGCTTTAAGTCTACGACATTTACTTAGTATTTGACTTGGTGTGTTAAGACTGGAGTCATCTACAAATATGTTGGCTTTGTCAAGTTTTTCATTGGCAGCCCAAAGAGCTTTCCATTCTCTTTCATTAAGTTCGCCTTTCAATGCCTTTTCCATACTAACATAAGCTATACTACAAAGTGATCTTTGTGCCAACTGCACTCTAGGCATTTCTAGACTGAATACTGCAACACTTGCTTTTTGGTTGATAGCTGCATAGTTGACTATGTTCATAGCCAAAGATGTTTTTCCGACACCCGGACGAGCAGCCAAAATAATAAGGTCTGATTTTTGCAATCCATTGGTTACTTTATCTAGTCCATATATACCAGTAGATAGACCTTTTAGACTATCTCTATCTTTTTGTATCTTTGCAAATTTGTCTATAACTTCAGGTGTAGCTTCTCTAATAGGCAATAGACTACTTGTATCTTCTTTTTGCGAAATATCAAATACTTGTTTTTCTGCATATCCCAACGCATCTTCCATAGTTTGAGATTCAAAACAGTTGTTGATTATAGAGTTACTTGCTTCAATCAATCTACGCAATACACCATTGCGTTTAACGATATCTTCATAGTGTTTGTAGTTGCTGGAAGAAGGAACAATATTGGTAAGTGTCGCAATATATTCGGCACCACCTACACTCTCTAGCATATTAAGTTTTTCTAATTCGTCAGTAAGTGTAACAAAGTCTACTGGTGCGTTATTTAGAAAAACATTGCTCATTGCGTGGAAAATAATACGGTGAGCTTCTACATAAAAATCATCTTCGTGAAGTTCGTTTAGAACATTCATACTAACATCTTGGTCTATAAGCACACAACCCAAAAGGCTTTGTTCGGCTTCTATGCTATGTGGCAAAATACGATGGTCTTTTTGTTTAACTTTTTCTTTTATTTGGTCATCTAAAGTTTTGGTTTTTTCTTTAGCCATATTCTACTTTTTCTCCCTTCTGGATTTTATCTCTTGTGCCTTTTTAATGACTATATCATCATCACGGACTTTTACATTCTCTTTTCTCTTTTTTATAGCATTAATAATAACTTCTACTATAAAAACATAGAAAAGCAAGATTGTTATATCTACAACTACTGTTACCCAAAAGTCTAAAACTTTATTGAGAAAGTAGTTGGTAACTGCTAATACTGGGAATATACACAACGCCATAATACCATATTTAATAAATATGCGTTTCATTACCCTTTTATCAAAAAAATATCTTTCTTCCATAACTATTCTTCTTTACTAGATTTTTTCCTAACTATCATACCCCATACTGCAAAAGTCACACCCAAAGTAACAACTAAAGCTAGTATATACCAAGTTGCTGTATGTGGGCTAACTGTGTAAAACTCTAATTGAAAATCCAAATTGCTAGAGTCTATAGTCCATTGGTGCATTTTGATACCTTGAGTTGTTTCGACTTCGTCAGCATTAGAGTGTATATCTGTATTTGGGCTAGCATACACTTGAGTAAGTGTAACATCTTTTAAATCATAATGACCTACAAAATAATTTTTGTATTTGTTGATTATAGTTTTTAGAGCATCGGTCTGTAATACTGCAAAAGCATTGGTACTGCTAGTAACATATTTATTAACAAATGTACCTTCTCTAAATTCTACTTCTTGTTCTTCGTCATCATCACTATCAGTTATTGTGTCATAATAAATATTAAAAACTTCAGTGCTTTTAAAGACAACTTCAGCTACAATTTTGCTACCCAAAATCTCTACATTGGTATGTATACCATCTTGGACTGTCATACGATTTTCCAACACAATATAAGGATTGCTTACATAACTTGATACAAAATCTTCTATAGGTTGTATATAATAATTTTCAAGGTCGTTGGTTATATTGCGATACAAGTCTTGCTTAGAAACAGTACAATATTTCATTGCTTTGTCGTCTATCTCAACAACAATTCTGTCTGTAATTTGCCCAGTTTTGTCTATAAATCTTGAATAATCTACTTGAGCACAACCACACAACATAATTGTGCAGAATAATAGCATTATTAAACTAAGCATACTTTTTCGTTTTATCATAATAACTACCTATTTTATTGTAATATTTAAGTTAAGATATGTCAAATAATACTTAACCTACTTTTAGGACTTATTGTATAAAACTCAAATATCAACAAAAAATCCCAAACACAATATTAATATGTGATTGGGATATATTTTTATTCTTATACTTAATATTTAGAGTGTTTTAGACCACAAATTTGGCTTAAAACAGTCCATATCTACGCATATACATAATTAGTCGTTTTTATCAGATTTGTTTGATTTTGACTGTTTTTTGCGTTTTAATTGTGGTTTTGATATAGTAGTTGATTCTACAACAACAGTTTCATTGTCTGCTGGTTGATTTTTATCAATATTGTCGTTTAGATTTATGTTGTTTTCATTAGTTAAATTGGTATTATTCTTAACTTCATTAACAACACCATTGTTGTCAACTACTACATCAGTAGCAGGTTTTGAAGTGATAACTGTATCTTCTAAAGTTGTTGGTTTAACATCATTTTTAGATTTTAAAGTAGCCTTTTTATCCAATGGGTCAAATCCACGCCCCAATGCCTCTGTAACATTGACACTATACATAAATGCTGTAGGGTCATAAGATTTAACAACATGTTTAAGTGCAACAACTTGTGAACGAGTAACAATACACATTATCATCTTGTGATTAGTGTTTTTGTACATACCTACTACATCCATACAAGTTACACCACGCTTAATATTTTCCATAATAGCGTGACTCATATCTTCTGCTTTATCAGTAATAATATAGTAAGCTCTTGCAGCTTTTACACCATTGATAACAACATCGCAAACATTGCCCATAATAAAGCAAGTTACAAGTGCATACATACCATAAGTAATACCATATACCAAACAACTACCCAATATAATAATAGTATCAACAATTATTAGTATTTGACCTGTGGTTATACGAGAGTTGCGATTTTTTAACATACAAGCTATAGTATCTCCACCACCTGTACTACCACCACTTCTTAATACAAGACCAGAGCCTAAGCCCATAAACAATCCACCATATACAGCACACAACAACAAATCATTGCCAACATTGATATGTATATATCCACACAAAAACATACTTAATGAGTATGCTGCCACACCAGTAACAGAAAGAATAATAAATTCTTTACCCATAGACTTAAATGCTATAGCAAATAATACAGCATTCATACCCAAATACAACAATGACGGATTGATATAAACACCCTTTGATGCTGCAAAGTTGCAGATAAGTGAAGCTATACCAGAAAATCCTGTTGGGGATATCTTGTTTGGGGATAAGAACACACTAAATGCTATACCCATAAAAAATGTACCCAACATAATAGTAAGTACATTAATGCAGTAAACAACTGCTTTTTTCTTCATAATATTGTCAGGAATTAATTTCTTTCCCATATAATCCTCTTTTGTAAAATTAATAATTGATATACTCTAATCTTCATATCCACATAGAGTATACAATATATTTAACTTTTTGCAATATTTTTTAATCAATATTTTTAATTGTATATGAATTATTTTTTATAAACACATACTTACCTTTTATATAGTTAACTCAACAACAAAATGTAATAGCACAAATTGTTGGAATATTAAAACAAGGGATTTATATTTGTCATTCTGAGCGTAGCATAAGCGAAGTCGAACCCGTAGGGCAACGGCTTGCCGTTGAAATCAGAAAACAGTTGGTCTTGGTCTGTATTATTTGTCATTCTGAGCGAAACGGAGTGGAGTCGAACCCGTAAGGGCAACAACGCAAGTTGTTGGAATCTGAAAATGATAAGTATATTTTTTATTCTTGATTTAATTTATTTTTATCCCTGTCTAGATTACGACTGCATTACATTTGTCGCTTGTCCGTTTCACTCCCAAGTTCGACTAACGCTCATAATGACAGACAGGGAATGTGTCCCACCTAGATTCCAATGTCGCAACGCTCCATTGCCTTTCACTATCGTTCAAGGTTCGACTACGCTTTAGAAATGACAGGTGGGTCTGATAGTTGTTGTAATTTTAAGATAATATGTGTGAATGCTGTACATTTATGTGACAGTTTATTTTATAAAACACTCAGCTTATATTCGTCATTCTGAGTGAATTGGTAAAATAAAAAAATGAAAAGTCTGTAAGTAGTTAATTCCCTAAAATTTATATTTATAGAAGAAAGAACTATAAAACATTTAGTCTATACTTGTCATTCTGAGCGTAGCGTAAGCGAAGTCGAACCCATAGGGGCAACGGCTTGCCGTTGGAATCTCAAAATGCTGAATAAGTACAAAAAAAGAGTGTCTAATTTAGACACTCTAATTTTATATTAAATTACGGAGTTACGCTTTAAATGGACATACACCAATACTACTTGCAGTACCGCGTTGGTAAGCAGCAGCTTTTGTATAATCTGCAACTAAGTCGCCATATTCATCAGTTCTAACATCAAATCCTTTAATGCCAGTAGCTTCAATTGTAGCATCTTTTAAGTGACCATAAGAATATTGGTTACCTTCTGTACCAATTACACTTGTGTCACCAGTAACAGTATCACTAAATTTATCGTTGTATGTTACAGTAGCTTTACCTGTAGTTGTATCCCAAGTAACTTTTTCACCACCACCAGGGATAACATTAGATGTAGAACCTGTAGCTCTTAATTTGTCTAAGTCATCATCAGATTGTGGGAATAGAGATTGTGGGAATGCATTGTTGAATACTAAGATAGCATTAACAAGGTTGTTTGGTAGACGGTCTGCAGCAGCTGTTGCTTCTTGCAATGGGTCAATCAAATAATCTTGTACTGCTTCTACAGTAAATGTAAATGTAACTTGTGCTTTAGCGTATCCATTGTCAATGAATGTAGGTAATACAAATCTCTTTGTTAAGAAATCGATACTTACATCACCTTGACTTAAATCGATAGATGCCATTGTAGCTTGAGTCAATACACCTTTTTCGTTGTCAACTCTGTTTATTGCAGCATCATCTTTTGATCCACCAAGATAGTTACGAGACATATCGTTGTTGTTTGTACCATTTGTAGTAATTGTTGTTTTATATTGGTTTGTTTCAGAACTTAACAATTCATAAGTTGGTTGTTGAACTGTAACATTACCAGTTGTAACTGTTGTATATTTTGTAATATCTTTTGCGATAGGCTTACTTGTATCAACGGCTTCACTAACACCACTAGTATTATCAGTAATTACAAAACCATTTGTTTGGCTACCCAAATAATACCAAGCTTGGTCAGCATCACGATAAGCCCAACCATCAGCTACACGACGAGTATATTTGATACCATGTTGTTCGTCATCATAGATTTCACCAGTTGTAGGGTCAATACTATAACCTCTTTGACCTTGCAATACACGGTTGATAGCGTTGGTAAGGTCAACACCACGCTGACGGATTTCTAGTTCAGCAGCATTTTCAGCTGTAACATCAACTTCGATACCATTAACTGTAAATTTGCCACCGATAGCATTAACAATAGCAGTTCTTACTTTAACACGAGATAAGTGAATTGTTTTTGTATGTGTGCTAGCTTCTGAGATCTCTGCACCATTAACATCAATTCTGTGACCCAAATAGTTGTAATAGTCATAAATGATATCGCCAGAATATACATGGTCATTAGGGAAATTATCTTCACTTAGTACTCTACCAGCAGATGTATCAGTAACACCACTAGCGTTAGGGTACTTAATTAAGTTAGAGTAAGCTTCATCAATATAATTGTTAGGGTACTCTACTGTAGTAATAAATCTTGCACGAAGTAGTGCATTAGTATTACTTTTTTGTAATTGAACTTTAATGTTTGGAGTAACAGACATACCTGGTAATAGACCATTGGTATCTTTATCAACTGGCAAGTTCATAGCCAATTCACCATCGCCTTGCTTATAATCTTCACCAATAGTAACAACTACTGCTTCACCCATGGTAAGGCTGTTGGTAGCACTGTCACGACTAGCAAACCAAGCAAGAGTAGCACCAGTAGTGATGCTCATGATAAGCAAAACGCTTAGCACGATGGCTGCAATCATACTCCCGTTTAATTTTTTTAATCTATCCATTTTACTTTTCTCCTATAAGTATAATTTTTTGATTTACAACCAAATTATATCTAAATTTGGCTTTATTGTAAACTAAAAACAATAGTTTTGTTTACTTTTATTATAAATAATAAAAAGTGTTATATAAGTGGTAATTACTGGTAAATGTAGCCAAAATCAACGATATTATGGGCTAAAATCGGATTTTGTCGAATTTTAAGAGCGATTATGGCTAATTGATTTTTTAAAGAAAATAAAAGTTTGTGCAAAATAACCATATAAATTTTTGTGTGTTGGTGTACTTCAATCTCAATCTTTTGTGCAATATGCACAAGTGATAACACAATTGTAAGTTGTCAAAAGTGTACGATATAAGTTGGCTGAAGTGTCTAATAGCAGTTTAATTAAAGTTGGAGTTAAAGATTCCAACAACTATAAGCCCCACCTGTCATTCTGAGTTTATCGAACTTGGGAGTGAAACGGACAAGCGACAAATGAAATGCAGTCGTAATCTATACAGGGGAAAAAGGAAATTGAATAAAGAATAAAAAATATATTTATCGTTTTGAGATTCCAACAACTTGCGTTGTTGCCCTACGGGTTCGACTTCGCTTACGCTTCGCTCAGAATGACAAGTATAATCTAATTGTTTTACAATGTATTTTTTATAAATTTTGATTTTGAAAACTTAAACAACTTACTAATTTCTCTACTTTTTTACCAATTTACTCAGAATGACAAATATAAACCAACTTTTTATAAATAAGCTATTAGAAAAATAATATGCCATAAGTGTTATTGTCTAAATGCTATAACAACTATAAGACCCCACCTGTCATTCTGAGTTTATCGAACCTTGAACGATAGTGAAAGACAATGGAGCATTGCGACATTGGAATCTAGGTGGGGACACATTCCCTGTCTGTCATTATGAGCGTTAGTCGAACTTGGGAGTGAAACGGACAAGCGACAAATGTAATGCAGTCGTAATCTAGACAGGGATAAAAATAAATTAAATCAAGAATAAAAAATATACTTATCGTTTTGAGATTCCAACGGCAAGCCGTTGCCCTACGAGTTCGACTTCGCTAACGCTACGCTCAGAATGACGAAAATAAGCTGATTGTTTTAAAGTGTACTTTTTCAACATATATTGATTTTGACAACTTTAATAACACGCCAACTTCTCTATTTATTTAATTTTAACAATTTACACAGAATGACAAGTATAAGCAAAAGTAGATTAAAAAAGAGAAAAACAAATTAGTTTCTTATCAATTTAAAATATAAATACAAAATTAATGATATTAAAAAAGATTAGACTTATAACTATATTTATTCAATATCAAATAAATTATCTAAAAATTATGTCCCCACTTATTTCAATAATAAAAAAACACCTTAGTGTTTAATACTAAAGTGTTTTTATTAACAAATCATTAAATTGGTCTTTCTTCATTACTTATAAATGCATAAGCTAAAGAGCCTGGTCCAACATGGCTACCAATAATTGGTCCCATAATACGGATATTAGGTTTAACGCCATATTTTTCTTCCAACATCTTACTCAACAATTCTGCCATAGGTTGGTTGTCGGTATGAACTATCCAAATTGTTGGGTAGTCTTTATTGACTGTATAATTAGGAAATTCGTCAACTATAGTCTTTAAAGCTGTCTTCATACCATTGGCTTTTTTATACATCTCTAGTTTACCTTCTTTAGTGAAGATAAGTATAGGTTTAACATTAAGTATAGTACCAATAATAGCTTTAGTGCTACCTACTCTACCACCTCTTTTTAGATACATAAGACTATCAGCAACTATAAAGTGTTGAATTTTTGCTTTTATACTTTCTACATAGTCATAAGTTTCTTGCAATGTTTTGCCTTTATCTCTCATATCGCAAGCAACTCTTACAAGCATACCTTGTCCAATAGTTGTTGTATGACTTTCTACACATAGACAATTAAAGTCTGGATATGTTTCTTGTACTTCTTTTACAGCTTTTCTTGCTACATCAACTGTAGGACTTAAAGCATAAGAAATTGTAAAGTGAATTGCATTTTTTACGCCAGCTTCTGCCATCTTAGTAAAATGCTCTAGATGAGCAGCATAGTTAAGCATACTTGTCTTAGATACAGCACCAGCACGAAGTTGATTGTAATAATCAACATATTGTTGATAATCTGTAAAATTGTCATAGTACTCGTTAAAGTCACCATTCTTGTCCATAGTAAAGCACAATGGAACAAAATGTATATTCATATCTTTTATCTCTTGTGCATATAGGTCACAAGTAGAGTCTGATGATACTTCAAAATTTGTCATAGTTATATTCCCTTTTTATTTTCTTTTTTATTATCGGTCTGAAAGTAAGCTTATATAAAGTAAGTATTACCAATCCAGCCAATATTTATCTACACAAAAAACCTAATAGTAACAATTTAATACACATTAGCTTTTTATGTCTTTTACAAGTTTAGTTTATCACTAAAACAATATTTTTCGCAAATAGTTATTAAAAATAAATTTAAATTAGTATTATTCGTTGTCTTCCAAATAATTAACCAATGTTTTTCTACTTGTTTCTTCACTAAATGGCAAATATATTCCGCCACCAGTTAAAGCTACACCCATAGCAATAAACGACAATAGCAATGGTCCAAACAATGCTGGTATCATAACTGTCATTTTACCCAGTACCGACACATTGTCCCTAAGCAGTATTGCACGATTGCTTACACCCAGTATTCGGGTTTTGGCAAGCATACGCTCTATTAGGAATACTGAGAAGAACGGATAAGTAAATCCGATAACTCCAAACAATAGCATTTGTACCCAAGTGATTTCGATAACAACAGACAATACAACACTTATAGCATTGATACACATAAATACTGCAGACAATATAGTTGTATCAATCTTACTACTTACATATCCAACAACATAACTTGCAATAGCATAAGAACCATTGTATATAGCACTAAAGTATCCAGCATACAAGAATTGTCCTGTCTTAACATAAATATATATGTTAAACAAGTTGCTAAATCCGTCTAGGAAAGCAACAAGATAATACATAAGTCCATATTGGAACAATATACGATTGGTAACTTTTTTACCTTTTGCTGTCTTATCTTCATTTTGAGCAAATTGTTGTAAAGCATTGCTTGTCATCTCAGTATTAAATCCTTTTTGTTTACGGCAAGAGATATAATACATAAGTAGTGGTATAGTACTTACAAGATAAATTCCTATAGCCAAAGCAATAAGGATATATGTGTTAAGATAATCCAAGAACAATGCACCTGCAATTTGTGCAACGATTGTACCAATCTGTTCAAACACTCTTGTCATACCAAAACTTTTACCACTAGTGTTTTGAGATACCGAATAGTTGAAGATAATTTCTGTACTATTGCCTTTAAAACTTAAGTTGATAGCATAGAATATTGTTACTAATACTACACCCCATATAAAATTGACATCAATCAAAAGCACAGACAAACTATATATAAGTATAGGGATTGCTCTAAGTACCAAAAATAATTGTGGTCTTTTTACAAACGCATTTCTAAATATTTGATTGATTATAAAATTGATTAAATACAAGGCAAACAGATAAAAGACTGCCCAAAATACGCTACCAGTTTTTTGATATATAATAAGTGGTATAAAGCCACCAACTAGATACATTGAAAAGTTGGCAAGCATTTTGTGGAAATTAAGATATTTTAACTGCATCATTACCCTTCTTTTGTTACATTCAATCAATAAAAAAGATTGTTTCATATCAACTTTAACACAAAACAATCTTTAAACCAAACATTTTATTAAATTATAGAAAAAGTGGTAGATAAAAAAACAAAAAACACGCTGTGGAGTGTGTGATGCGTGTTTCTTGTATTACCTTATTATGTAAAATATAGGTAGAATGAAAAATGGAAAAACATTTTAATCTCTTAAAATGCTTAAACATTATACACTACACCGTGTGTGTTGTCAATAGTGTATTTTAACCAAATTTTGGCTTTTAGCTTAGGGTTGTAAGTGTTTTTGTTAAGCCATAACTTTGTGTAATAATTACTTTATCTGCATTGGACAATATTACTATTTTTGCACCACTTACACTGCTATGTTCAAATGGTGTTGTGTTTTTTATCTTGATAAGTATTTTGTTTTTATCCCAATACACAATATTGTAATTAAGTTGTTTTTCACCTTTAAGTTTAATAAGTACTGTAGGATTATAAAATCCTTCGCCCAATATTTTTATTGTATTTTTAAACTTAGGTACTACTCCATAAACAATCATCTTTTGACTTGGCAACCTATTACCATTTTTAGATAGTTGTAGCTGATTGATTATACTAATATGTGTATTGTCTGGGACATCATCTAATACTACTGCATTAGGAGATATAAAACAGTTGTTGCCAATAGTTATATCGCCCAGCACTCTACACCCAGCACAGATAGTAACATTATCTTTTAATGTTGGGTGTCTTTTTGATTGTTTTGCTGTCTTAACATTTTTGCTACCCAATATAACATTATTAAATATATTGCAACATTTGCCAATTATTGTTGTAGCACCAATCACTATACCTACGCCGTGGTCAATAAAAAATTGTTCGCCAATTATTGCTTGTGGGTGGATATCTATACCGGTTTGACTTGCCACTTTTTCCATAAATTCTCTAGGTATTATATCAGTCTTTTCTTTCAAATATCCTTTATAGTATAAGGTGTTTGCAACCCTATAGCACATAGTTGCAATCAGGCTTTTTGTTTTGGTTCTTTGCACCATTTCTATACTATTTTGTGATGGGTCCAAACTAGCTATAAAAGACATATCCTTTTTTAGCATATCATACGCAACATTGGATACATCTTCTATCATTTCTAAGGTTAAATAGTCTTTAAAATTGTCTATTACCAACTCTTTTATTCCGTTATATGTAACTTCATAATCAAATATATTTCTACTCATATTATATGATATGAAAATATTTAATTATTGTTGATTGATAATATCTTGCTATTTCTTATATAACTTTTTCACATTTAGTATACTCAATCTAATTTAATATACTTAATCTAACATTATAAATATGCCAGTATTAAAAGTTACTTAAGATTGCCCGTCATTCTGAGTTTATCAAACCTTAAACAAAGTAAAAGACAATGGAGCAATGTGATATTGGAATCTAGGTTGGCATATCCCCCGTCTGTCATTTATCAAGCGTTAGTCGAACTTGGGAGTGAAACGAACAAGCGACAAATGCAATGCAGTCGTAATCTAGACGGAAACAAATAATATAAAAAAATCCTCTTTAAATAAAAGAGGATTGAAAACATTTTATTTATTCTGTTTTGGTTTGAGTACTTTTGTCATCTATACTTTCAGTATTTTCTACACTTGTTTGATTATCCATATCGGTTTTATCAAGTTGTGTATCAATATTTTCAGTTTTTATTTCATCATCTATATTGTTTTCTTCAGGCTGAGGTAGGAACACATCATAAGTGGCTTCTTCACTACCAGCAACTTCTGGTTCTTCAACCGGTTGTTTTTTCCTAAATCTTACGACTTCAGTCTTTGCTCTTGCCTTTTTAGGCGAATCAATAAACAAAGGTCTATTGCCCCACTTTTCATTTTCATCAACCACATTACCATCAATAACCTTAAACCAATGATTCATACGATTTAGGTTGTAGTTGGAGCGTTGAAGTAAATCATTGACTGCGTCATTAAACTCAAGATTTTTATCGGCATAAATAGGTCTGCCTATATGGACTGTTACAAATTTGGTACGCATACCAAGTTTTTTAAATAGTCCACGCCTTTTTCTAAAGTTGATACAAATAGGGATAATAGGCACATCATTTTTTACTGCAAAGTGGAAAGCACCAGTCTTAAATGGTCTTATCTTTTCATAGTATGGCCACAAAGCAGCTTCTGGATATACACATACCCATTTTTTCTTTTTTAACAAATTGTCTGTTTCTTCAATAAATGCTCTTTTAGCACTTGGGCGAGATGGTATTGGCATAGCGCCCAAAGCTTTCATTACAGTGCTTAACCCCTTTACTTTCATACTATTTTCCAATACATGGAAGTACAATTTTTTAGGATATACACATTGAGCACCAATCATACAATCAAGATATAATACATGGTTGCATATAACAACAGCACCTTTATTTTTTAATCCCCTTAAATTACGCTTTCCCCTTATACGAGTTCCGTGAAACAAATATGTTATAAATGGGACAAGCAAAGCAACTATACACCAAAAAATGAATGCAAAAAATCTTCCAATAGGATTTTTGATAGTAAAGTGATACTTTGCTGTAATTTCCTTTTTGGATTCAAGATTTTTTATTACTTCTCCGTCTACATGAACATCGGTTTTACCTTCTTGTTCAAGTTTTTCATAATCGTATTTCTTTGCCATAATTAACAATACTTATTGTAGCACAATTAAATTATTTACCCAACGATTTATACATATAAGTTTAAACATATTTATAATAAAAACTAATAATGGTCATCATCTTTATCAGTCTAATAATTGTTTGATTAAAACAACCACCAAAACATATGAAATTTTATAAAAAATGATATTTTTTAATATAGTTTGACAAAATACATCAAAATTATTTAACTTAAAACCAATTCTCGTGTAATATATTAGTAATAACAAAAAAGGAGTAAAATGACATGGCAAAGAAATCTGATTATCTTGGTTTAGGTTATATCGTAAGTGTTATCTTGGCTATAATTCCTCTAACCGCTTGGGTACTAGGTATTATCACTAGAGCAAAAGAAGGTAAACTTGTTGCTGCTATCTTAAGAATTCCTTTGGGTGCAATCCTTTGGATCCCAGATATGATTCTAATGATTATAAGCAAACACATTTTACGTTTACTAAATGTTTAATAAAATAAAAAGCACTACCGTGGTAGTGTTTTTTATTTTTAATAAAAAAAATACCCAAGCGGGTATTTTTTTATGTACAAATATTAATCTCCAACATAAGGAATTAATGCCATAAAACGAGCACGCTTAATAGCAGTTGTTAATTCTCTTTGATGTTTAGCACAAGTGCCAGTTTGTCTTCTAGGAACAATTTTGCCTTTTTCTGTAATGTATCTACGCAATTTAGCTACATCTTTATAATCAATATATTCTGACTTTTCTACGCAAAAGTTGCAAACTTTTTTTCTAGAAGTCTTTTTAAAGCGCTTAGGTGCAACGACTTTTTCTTCAGCCATAACATTTTCTTGTTTTTCTTCGCTCATATTATACTCCTTTTTTAACTTTTATTAGAAAGGTAAATCGTTATCATCAATAGGTTCTAGTTTGGTAACTTCTTCTTCATCTTTTTTAGGTTCCATACCGTCACCATTTTTAGTACTGATAAATTCTACTTCGTCAGCAACAACTTCTGTTACATAACGCTTGCTTCCGTCTGGAGCGTCATAAGCACGACTTTGCAATGCACCAGTAACTGCTGCTTTACTACCCTTTCTTAAGAACTTGTGGCAATTTTCAGCCAAAGCACGCCATACTACAATGTTAATAAAATCAGCTTCTCTTTCGCCACTAGAATTAGTGTAACGACGAGTAACAGCTAGTGCAAAACGGCATACTGAAACGCCATTGGTTGTAGTAGATATTTCTGGATCTTTGGTAAGATTACCAATTAAAATAACTTTGTTCATATTTTTATCCTTCAATAAATTTTAATTATGCTTCTTTCTTTAAGCACAAACTACGCATAACGGCTTCATCAATATTCATTAAGTCATTAATACGCTTTGGCAAAGATGGTTCTGCTTCAAATTCAAATAAAACATAGTAACCTTCTTTCTTGTAGTTGATAGGATATGCCAATTTCTTAACACCCCATTTGTTGATGCCTACAAGTTTGCCTTCAGATTCTACTAAGTCTGTATACTTTTTAACTGCAGCGTCTTTTTCTTCATCAGTTAATGTAGCAGAGAAAATAGTAAGCAATTCGTATTTGTTCATAAATTACCTCCTTATGGTCTTATCGGCTTTTTATAATAAAAAGCAAGTTGGCAATTAATACAATTTTGTATTAAAAAACTGCTGATACAACAATTTTTCTACACAAAATTACGCATCAAAAGTAGTCCAATCTTAAATACTTTTAAGAAAAGCACAACTTCTGACGATATTAATTACATGCGTATTATAGCAAAACCCAAACAAATAATCAAGTATTAAAAGTAAAAATATTATCTAATAAATATTATATATAATTATAAATTTTAAATATTTAATCAATTATTTATAGATTGCTAGATTGAAAAATTATAGATTAGTTGGCTAATAAATTGTTAGATTGACTTTAGTTTGACTAATAGCAATATTTAACGCAAAAAAATAACAGGCTATATTTTAGCTGGTACAAAAATTAAATAAAAAAAGAGTATTACTTTATAAAAGTACTACTCCATACATAATTGCTAGTTTTTATATCTTAAGATAAAACATAGCATTTTATTTTTATTAGGGAAAATATAAGCAAAATAAATTTTTATTAAGTTTTAAATATTGATTTTAAATATTGTATATACAATTATTCTTCTGTTTTGGTTGTTTGTTTAAATGTAACTGTATATTTATAGTTTTCATTTTTGTTGTCTGCGTCACCATTAAATGTGATTTTAATGTTTTGGTTGTCAACACTGATTTTTACATCTGTGCCATTAAAGTTGGTATAAGCAGTGGTCTTTTCAGCGTCTGTATACAAGTTTATTTTTGAACCGTCTTGTGTGTAATAAACTGTATCTTCGCCAAAAGTTGCTTTGCCGTCTTCGCCAAATTTGAAAGTAACATCTTTATACTTTGTCTTTAATGTTTGTTTTTCATTTTCTAAAGCTGTTTGGCTAGCACTACCTGTACCAGTAAACTCTACTGTTGAATTATTGTATTCAAAGTCTTTGCCTTTTACCATCATTGCACCACAAGCTGCAAGAATCATACAGGGCAAAACCACAACTCCCAACATAAGCATTTTTGTTAATTTTTTCATTTCACTATCTCCTTTTTTTCTTTACTTTACCCCAACACTTTAACTAAATTCAATAAAAAAGATAGTCAAAAACAATACAATTTTTTATCTACAACAAAACACGACAAACAACTATTATTTATCGACAAATACCACTAGATTTTGCCTTGTGGTTTTAAATCGCAAGTAAATACAACATAGTTTAGATAATCTTCTTTATCTTCTAAACTATCCAAAAATTTGTCCCATTCGGCAGTGTGGAATTTATAAAAATAATCATACACACCTAAAATATCCGACTGAGTTGATTTACATTTGTTAATAATAGATGAGATATCTTCATAGATTGTACTTTCTGTTAATTGCTTAATATTTCCTTTCATATAATTTTTAACAGCAGTCATTGCTTCTACACCATAGTCGTCCATTACAACTTCTTCAAGTTTTAATACAAGTGTAATATCATAATTAAATACAGGTACACCATTAGCAAAATACCCATAACTTTTAACACTTTTATTAAATATGTCAAAGTTAAGAGTTGCGTCATTAAAAATTTTGTCATTAATATTGTTGACTTGAACATTACCCTTTTTAACTGTCTTACTAAGCAAACTTAGTCCTTGCATTTGTTCGCCTTCAACAATACCTACTAGTTTACCCTTATTAACGATTGCACCTTTACCTTCGTTTTTCAATATTTTGGACGGAGTGCTTTGCCCACCTTGTTGACCACTATTTTTATTTCCGTCTTGTCCACTACCTTGTCCACTATTTTGAGATTGATTATTTTGGCTTTGTCCACTACTACCACTACTTTCTGCTCCACTAGACCCAGTAGTTGCACCACTTGCCAAACTACTATCATCACTTTGATTGCTTTCTCCAACATTAAGTATTGGTAAAGCCATACTTGGCGCTTTAGAAAAATAGTTGGCATAAAAAGCATCTAAGTTGGATTTTTTAGTAAGCACATATTCGTGATTTAGTAAAAGCACATCACTTAATGTTATTGCTCTCAATCCTTTTTGTGACGCTGTAGTTTCTATAATTTCTTTTGCTGTATTTTCTGCAACAATTAATGTTGCGTTGGAAGTTAGGTTATTGGTACGAACAAAATAGTCTAGATATTTTGTTACATCTTCTTGCATCAATTCTTTATTGATTACTATTGAGTCACAATGTGCTAGTCCCGGCAATTTACCTAGTATTAAAGATAGATTGCTAAAAGCATCTCCAACATTTTTACCTTTAACGACTATTGTTTTTACTGTTCCGTCCGAACCACCACTCCCACTCATTGTACCACTATTGGGTACAATGGTGTTGGCACTAAGTTGGATGCCATCTTCTACTTTATCTAGTCCCACACTTGTTATTACACTCAGCTTGTCTGTTTCGGGCACTTGATAAAGTGAGTATGGTATAAACAATATAATCATTAAAATAAACACAGTTAAATATTTGTGTTTTAGCATAAATTTAATCATAATTACATTCCATTATTTTTCAAACTAAATTTCTTTTTCCTACTTACCCCACCAGTTATATCAGTAAGTTGATATTTAACTATTTTCTTATTGTAAACATCAATAAGTTTAAACTTATGATTTTTATTAACTTTAATATGTGCAACAAAAATTATTAGTAGCAACAATATTTGGACAGCCACAGCAAAACCTGCTACTGGTCCATAAGTTACGATAGTCAATATTTTCATAAGACTTAGATATAAATAACTAACCACAATTATGCCTAGCACAATAACTATACTCATTGGAATATATTTGTTTTTAAAACAGAACAATTCTTCTAAGCACAATGAAGAACAATGCAACATAAGTCCAACTTGCAAAAACATAATAATAAGCCATACCAAAATATTGACCCAGTTGATAGTACCAGTTGCTGTATTGATGTTGGTGTACAACAATAGTTCGCTTATAGCAAGTGACCTATTAAGTCCAGTATCTTTAAAGACACAAGCAAAAATAATATAAAATGCAACAATGACAATATCAGTAATAAGTAGTGTTGTCAAAATTGTTTTTGTGTTGGACGGCTTATAGTCAATATTGCCCATAAGCAAGAATAAAACAAAATAATCCCCAAATGTATAGACACAATAATATAGTGCTTTTGCAATACCACTTGCACCGTGTTCAAACACTGGAAGTATGTTAGTAAAGTTGGCATTAAATGCTGGCACACATATAGTAAAAATAAGTGAAGCAACTATAAATGGTAAGAAGAATTGTATAGTTCTACCAAAGGTTCTAAAGTCTTTTAAAATCATAAATGCAGACAACAAAAACAATGGGAACATGTACACAAACCAGTTGATATTGTCAAAAAGTGCCTCGTTAAAGTAATTATGCACCTCTTTTATTGCAATTATGCCTTTTACAAAAAATCGGATAAACAATATAAAATAGATTATTTTTGTTACAACTTTTCCAAAGGCTCTCTCCAATAATTGTGATGCTTTTACATTGGGATTTTTATTGATAATATATAGCATTAATGCAGTACATAAAAAGTCAAATCCTAGTCCCAACAACATAGGGACATATACATCACGATATGCGTATTTTGCAAATATAGACGGATAGACCAAAAACTTTAAACTTATAGTTGATAAGGCAAGTATCAATCCTGCTTGCAACCCACTAATCTTTTTTATCAATTTTCATTCTCCTTAAATTTTTATTAGGAAAACTCTTAGGTCGAGTTTTCATCTCCAACAATGGTTGCTTTAACAAACTATCTTTCAAATCATTAATTACTAATGGCGAGAACGGACTTAAATATGGTGCTTTATAATTGTCATAATCATTTAAATACATTATCACTAAAACACTAAGTAATATTAGTCCATAAAAGCCCAGCATACTACCTGCTAGTGTAAACATAAGTCTAAGCAAACTTAACTGTTGTGCTTGGTCAGGTATTGTGTATAAAGTGATACCACTAAGTGCAACAATCATTACTGCTGGTGGAGATATAAGTCCAGCTTTTACAGCAGTATCTCCAAGTATTAAAGCACCCACAACAGATAGTGCTATACCTAGATACTCCGGCATACGAAGACTAGCTTCATACAATATTTCAAATAGTATCAACACAAACAAAATTTCGGTAACTGGAGTAAGTGGTAACCCTTGTGTAGAATTGGTTATGGTTATTAAAAACTTTAAGGGGATTGCTTTATAGTGATATAGTTGCATTGCTATATACAAGCCCGGCAAAAGTATAGTAATAAAACAACTAATTATTCTTAACATTCTTACAAATGTAGCATTAGCACTTATTTTAAAATAGTCGTCGGCTGCTTGAAAGTCTTCAAGCAATACATAAGGTAGAGTTATAGCTAAAGGAGAGCCGTCCACCAAAATAACTATTCTGCCCTCCAACATCTTTGCGCACGCTATGTCAGGTTTTTCTGTATTGCCAAGTTGTTTAAACATACTTGCTTTATGTGGTTTTAAAAACTCGTTGATATAATAACTATCTATTATTCCATCTATATCAATTTGTTTTATTTTATTAACTATTTTCTTAACCAGAGTTTTATCTGCAATGCCCTTTAAATACATCACGCATACAGAAGTTGTAGTCACTCTACCCACAGTCAACATTTCGGTTACTAAATCACTAGTTGAAAATATTTTTCTTATGATAGAAAGATTGGTTTTTATATTTTCATTAAAGCCTTCTCGTGGACCTTTCAAGACAGCACTTGTTGGTGGCTCAGAAAGACTTCTTTCTTTTGGCTTATCTAGTTCTAATAAAAAGACTTCGGTTTTCCCATCAAATATAAGTACAACCTTACCTTTTGATATCTCTGTTATGCACTTACAAAAATCACTTTCAGGGACAATCTCTGGATAAACAATTATATTGTCTAAGATATACTGGATATCATTAGATTCAATATTTTTAGATTGTTGCAAAGGCTCTATAACAAACTGGGATAATTGGGCAATATCAACCATACCTTTTAAATACACAATAGCCAATTTGTATTGCCCCACTTGCATATTTTTTACAATGATATCTTTACTATTATTAAATTCACTTTTTATATTGTTTATATTGCTACTTATATTTTTCTTAAAATTCATAATTTCACCTTTACAATATTTTGTGGTAAAATTTTCCTTTTATTCTTAATTTTTAAATATTGAAATATAATACAAACAATATACTTATTTATGGAGCACTATCATTTTAAGCATAAAAAAATCTCTCTAACTAATATGTTAGAGAGATATAATTTTTATTTGTTATTAAGCAGCTTCTTGAGTTCCATTTAAAATAGAATCTGGAAGATTGATAAGGTTGATGTTGTATATCGAACCATATAGATTGCCACTTACTTTTTGAGTTGTAACACCAATTATCAATATATTGCCATTAGGGAATCCACACGCTGTTTTTACACGCTTACAAGCAGCAGTCAACTGACTATCGTGCGTTGTACTATTATAAATTGGAAGTGTTATATATTGTTGACTAAATGCAATTTCCATACCATATTGTTTGTGTTGCAACATATAATTAACCAAAGTTTCAAAATCTTCGTCTGAACTAATAATGTAGTTGTGTACCCCGTCATAAGTTGAAGTATTATAATAATAGTAATCATTATTAGCAGGTCTTGATACATTGCGAAGTGTGTCTGAAGCAGTGTGTGTTTTTGCAATATAACTATCAGATACTAAGAAATACTTATAACTCAAAAACTCTTTTGCATTATAATTGACAGCTTCTCCACCAGAAGTAAAGTCATTATCTCCAGTCTTTGTTACTGTCCAAGTAATGTCAACTATATACCAGTCGCCATCAACTTTAACTTTATTCCAAGCGTGCAAGCCTTCATTTTGAGTTCCTTTATATACAGTGCCTGTTATACGAACAGCATCTATACCTTCCATATTGCAAAGCAATGCAAATGTTTTAGAGAATCCGTCACATACTGATACTCCGTCATACAATACTCCTTCAAGATAGAAAGATGTATAAGAAGTAAAACTTGTTTCACTAGATTCATCACTACTTACAATAGTATCATCATAGATTGAGTTGTAAGAAATATAATCAAATATTGACAATACTTTTTCATACTCAGTCATTTCGTCACAAATTATTGTTCTTAAAACTGTTTTTGCTTTTTGATAAAGTTTATAAGCAGAATCTGTATTGTTTCTAAATGTTGGTGTTGCACCACTTTCTACTACATGATACAACTCTTCTCCAGTAGTTACTTGTTGAAGTATAGCTTTGTTGTCGCTAGCAAAGTTGTCAAAATCATTTGTTCTTTTTTCATAATCCACTGTTTCGTAATATGGTTTATCCAATGGGTTTTGAGTTCTAACAGCTTCATAGGAATTAACTGGCTCAGTACTTGCAAATGAAAATGTTATACTAAAATTGTTTTTCTTTGGATTACTACTATCTAAATTAGTTATGTTTGGGTCATAATCACAAGTTTCAGTAAAACTAGAACAAGCGCTATTTAATGCACTGGTTAAATGTCTAAACTTGTTTGTGCCATAAGTATTAGCTAGTGTATTCATATAATCATCTGAAAAATAAACATTGATTGGGTCAATTTTGTATATAAAACAATAATATACAAGTTTGTTAAGTTCTTCTTGACTAGTGATATAAGTATCTCCAACATAGCCGTCTATATAATACATATAGTTGTTATATTCTGGTTGAAGATTGCAAGTATTGGCATATAGTTGGTTGGACAACTGTATAACTTCGTCAACTTTTATACCTGCTCTCAATATTACTACTTCATCATCAGTTACATAAGGTTCAAAATTAAATGCATTGATATCGGTTTCAAATATTTGTTGACCAACTGAGTTGGTGTACATAAATACATAATATTTGTCTACATTTTCTTTTTCGTCCCAACTAATAACTTTTCCACTAACTTTAACATTGTTAAGTACATTTTTATTAGTGTTGGTTATATCCACACCTTCAACCTCTGAAGTATTGCTATCAGAGTTTAGATATGTTACTTCATTGGACTTAGCACTATCATTATAGTTTTCAGCTTTAGCAATTATATACAACTTATATAGTTTTGTTTCATCATTTAACTTTAATGAAAAACAATAATAATTGCCACTTTTACTATTAAGTATAGTATCCACTTTTTCTGAGTTAATATAAATATCATACTCAGTTGCGTGGTCTACGCCATTCCACAATATCTTCTGTTCGTCAGAATTAAGTACTATAGTTGGAGCGTCAAGGTCAGGTTTAAACCAAGAGTTAAAACTACAACCTGTAAGTCCAAATATAGAGAATATCATAACGACAAAAGACAATATTGAAATTAATTTCTTTTTCAAAATATTCTCCTTTTGTCAACTTTCACATAAAGTCAATAATTTAAACAAATTAAAATCCATTTTTATTTAATAATACTAATTTTAGTATTATCTTTTTTTGCTAATTTAATCTATTTCTTTTTCGTTATATCGTGTGCAAGTTTAACAAATTTTGCCTTTTCTTTTTTCTTCTTTGTAGAAATAAGAACTATAGCAGTTACTAATATAATTATTACGGCAATAAACAATATAATCCACCAAATACTAATTGTTTCTTCGGTTTCTTCATCGTGATAACCAGTATCAATATATGTGTTGGTCATATATTCTACCCAATGTTGTGGAGCGTTGCTCCAAGTTTCACGGTTCTTAATAATATTAGGTATAGCTTCCAATGCTTCTATCTGGATTTTTAATACAGCATCATTGCCACCTACAACTTCGGTTATATATTTTTCACTAAATCTCAACCAGTTGATAAGTTCGACTTTATCGTTAGGCCACAAAACTTTTCTACAATAATAATATCCGTCATCTTCTTTTACTACTGGACTAGGGTCTGTAGGACTACTTGGATATTGTGCTTCAAGTTCGGCGTCATATTTTTCCCAGTTTTCACTATCAGGTTGAATATAAATAAAGTTGTCATACTCAATACCATTGATGATAAGAGTAATTCTAAATCTTAGATAAATAGTTACCCAATCCCCCGGTTGGTCGCCTTCTATCTTTTCACTATTTCTAGCTACAACAACAAGTTTAAATTTATCCCCTGGGCTTACATGTTTAGGGATAAGGTCGCCTGATACTTCGGCGTCATAGAAAATATCCTTGTTGGTCATATCAAGACTAACTTTAATATAGTCTTTACTATACTTAGTTGTCTTTTGTAAATACATATATACGCCCATAGTAATGGTTGCTATAAGTAATAATATCAAGACTATTGTCAAAACAATATTGACAACTTCTCTTCTCTGGTTAACGATGTCTTTGGTACGCTGTCTATTGTATCTATAGACATCTTCCATCAACCTTTCGTTTTTTCTAGAAATATGTTCATCTCTTTGATTTCTAGGTGTACTAGATTTAGGAGCGTCATCTTGCATTAATTCTTTTTTAATGCGTTCTATTTTTTTCTTATCAATACCTGTAGACTTTGTAGCAGGTTGTCCTTTAGTCCCATTATTGTTGACCATACCATTATTAACTCTAGTTACTGGTCTACCATTATTGACTTGAAAAATATTGGATTTTTGTCCATTATTAAAAGACTGGTTGTTTAAACCAGTTGTATTGTTTGTTTTATTGATATTTTTGTTATATTTAGAAAGGTCATCTATAGATGGATTACCTTTACTTAAATTTGTATTTTTATCGCTATTTTTTACATGTGAAGAAGATGCCGAATTTTCGGCATTAGAACTAAGATTCTTTTTTCCGTCCTTTTCTTCTCCCATATTATTCCTTCCTAATTAAATATTGCTATCGCTACCAGCAAATGCTTCAGTAAATACTGATTCTACATTACGGATAGTAGTAACCATATATGTGCCGGTATCGTCATCTGGACTAGCTGGTATCAATGCTTGTATTGCTTGTACAGAGAACCAGAAAGTAACTTTAGCAGTACTAAACTTATTGTCTACAGTAGATGGCATAATAATAACTTGATCTCTATGTGGGTTAAGGAAGTCTACGACTGGTCCATCTTCACAGTTGATATGCTCTACAGTAGAGTTTTTTACATCTGAATTATCATTGTTGCCATTGGTATAATACCACCAACCGGTTTCTTTGTCTTGTATCCATGGATATCCTTCACCATCAAATGAAGCCTTAGCAATAATCTGCTCGTTAAGTAGTCCCACTAATTCTGCTATTTCTTGTGCACTAGCAGAGCCACCTTCAACAACAACATTCAACTTAACACGCAAAAGTGCTGGTGTCTTACTTGGAGTAAACTTAACACCTGCATAAGTATTGATACGCATACCTGGCAATAATCTTGGATAATCTATAGTAAATGGCAAATCTGCGCCGTCTGGCAAAATTTCACCATTATCATTTTGTGCTATGTTAACAACTACGGGGTCGCCCAAACTGATTGTAGTAACATTTCTATCAGTGCTTGCAAACCACGCAAAAGTAGCACCAGCTACCAAAGATATAGCTAGAAGCACACTCAAAACAATTATTAAGCTTGTGTATTTATTAATTTCTCTTGATACTTTCAAACTTTCTCCTAATGTCTAAAGTAGACACACTTACACATCTTAATCATTATTAGTATATTAAATTTTTTGGTTTTAGTAAAACAAAAAATCCCACAAAATAAGTTTATTTATAATATATTACTATTTAGGCAACATTATTCAGTTAAAAAATAACAAAAAATATATCCAAATTATTGGATTTACGCACTAAAAAAGCCACCAAAAAATTTTGGTGACAATTTTAAAAATTGTTTAAATCTCAACTATCCATTGTGAAAATGGTGTATCCCACAGCATACCTGCATATCCAGCATTATAATCTAAGCTTTCAATAGTAAATATAGCAATATGTTGGTTGGAAGTATCAGTGTCTTTATTTAAGTCAATCGGTAAAATAATTTTATTGCAAAAATCTATGTTTTTAGATTGGGTTACAACATATTGATAATAGTAATAATTATCTTCTCCTTTTACCCAATTATTGTCACATATTATCTCAAGATTTTTTGTTACTCCATCTCCATCAACAACACTTGCTTTTGCTCTAATAACTTGCGACTTTTTAAGCTCTCCACTTACAACTTTTACATTTTGAAAATACTCCACTCCACCAATAGCATTTTTAATAATTGTAATTGCTTTGCTTTCACTTTTATTTTCGTTTATTTCTATATCAATTTGCTTTAGCATTGTCATACCAATATTGGACTTTACTTTATAGTATCTTGGAACATAAACTATAAGCATTATAGCTTCAATAACCATTAAAACGCCAACTACGCATAATGCCCAAATTAAGCCATTAATTATCTTTTTATATTTTTTATTAAAACTCAAATTTTTGTCACAATTATCTACATTATCTTTAGCAGATTTTTTATTATTTTTATCTGATTTTATAGCTGTATTATCCAGATTTTTTTGAGTATATTTATCGTCATTTACATTACTTTTTTTATTGTTGTTTTTACTATTTTTATTATTGGCTTGATTGGTTGTATTTACAATTTTTTTATTGGATTTTTCATTAGAAATCTCCATTTTTTTCTTGCTTAAATTGCCAATATTTTTTGTATTTTTCTTTTTATTATGACTGGTTTTTATATCTCTTTTTGATGTAGTATTCATAGACAATTTACCTTTGTGTTTTTAATAATTTTTGACAATTATTTTGTCTTTATTCTTAAAAACACAACATCAATATTTTTACCAATTTACACTTAATAAAAAGTTGTTATTTTTTACATCAATTTGTTTATCTTAAAGCACTTCATTAATTATAAACTATGTGATGTTGTATTGTTCACTTTGTTCACAACACAAGTTGCTAGGCACAACTCCACAATATCTTGTGGCATCACAGTTTGAATAAACATCAGTTATACGAAAATATTGCTTCGCACTGCTTTCGTCTAACTTCCGATAATATAAACTATGTGATGTTGTATTGTTCACTTTGTTCACAACACAAGTTGCTAATCGCAACAACCATTGCTACACAATGGATACATAGTTTTGATTCGGCGTCAGTTTATGTTAAATGCCACTCCGTGTCGCTTACATAAACTTCCTTGAGTATAAATTATTGTAAATATTTATATTTTCAACACTACTAAATACTATTAGACAAATAAAAAACTTGCAAAAGCAAGTTTTTAATCTTCAATAAGTTTACCCCAAGTTGGATTGTTGATATCTCTTATAGGGTTTTCAACATTCATTGTTTGGATAGCACTAACAACATAATCTATAGTGATATCTTTATTGGCAAATATGTTTGTAAGTTTGGTACTTATTCTAATTTGACCATCTATAAATGTATGTTTTTCGCCGTTGTATGCTGTACGAGCAGAAATTACACCATCAACATTTTCACTAAATACCCACCATTTTCCGCCATCATCACTACCAAAATCTGCTTCAACCCAATCACTAGATATAGGGTTAGGAGCACTATTACCATTGTCAAAATCAACTAGTCCTTCTTCTATAATATCTCCACCCATATCTGTAAGTGCGTTAGAACTAATCTTTAATTTAACTCTTACAAATGCAGGAGATGAAGGTCTATTTTCCATACCCATAACAAAACCAAGTTTCATATTAATACGAGTACCTGGCAAAATAATTGTGTCATCAAGTGGTATTGTGACTGTGCCACCCTTTGGAACATTAAGTTCGTCTGTAATATAAATTTCTACTGGGTCAGAAAGTCTAATACCCAACATATCAGAAATAACACGAGTATACCAAGCAAAAGTTACGCCACCCACAAGTGTCATAAGCAAAACAGCACTAAGAATAATTATTACTATTCGCTGTGAATTAAGCAATGTTTCATTTTTACGCTCTGCCATTGTTATCTCCTTTTTTATTATATGTTAATACTATATATATTAGAATTAATTAACTATATCATATTGTGCTATGGCTTCTTTCCATTCGTCTGGAGCAAAAGTCCATTCTTCTGCAAATGTGTATGCTTTATAATGTCTTTGTATTGCATATACAGTTATTGATAGCTCTACTGGATGATTTTTATCAACATTGTTGATATCATTGGTAACATAAATACCTGTATTAAAGGTTGCAACTTTATCACTAGCAATATATCCAACATAATAATAGCAATCATCTATTTCGTTATATATCCAAGTTTGTTTGCCTTCAGCTTCATCTTCTGGACTAACATACAAAACTGGGAATACTACATGGTGGTCTTTAATTTGATAATCTGTTTCTAATTTAACTTTTATATACGCTTCATCTGTATTTTCTACACATTTGATTGTAGTAGGCATTTTATCATATATTTTGTGTGGTTGAAGATATTCTTCATCAAAAGTTAAATCAGCATCAACATCAAGTTTAATTTCGCCAATTACAAATACTTTGTTAGCTACTTCACTTTCGCCAAACCAAGCTGAAGTAACAAAATAAAATATTAAAAAGCACAAAACAGCAATAATAAGAAGAGAGACAATTTTATTAAACTTACTGCCTAAATGATTGTAATCATAAATACTGTCCATTTATCTCCTCCTTATTTTATTTAACTATCTCCACGCTGTCCAAGTATTTAAAAAATCTGTTGTTAGTACACCAAAAGGTTTGTCTATATCGGCTACTGGATTATCAACTGTATCTACTTGATAAGCATTACCCGAATATGCCACTATTTCGGCTCTTATATACACATACACTGATGTATTATTAAGTCCGTCTGCTATTGGTGTCATATCACTAATAATTGATTTACTAGTGTTAGCTGGTATCTGTTCGTTTAAAAACGAATTGAAGTAATAACAATCATTGATTAATTCATCATCATACAATGTTACCCAGTTGTCTTGAGTAATACTCATTTGATTGGTCTTTACCACATATTTTGCACCATCAAGGTCTGTATAGTGGTCGTGTGGACCTTCATCAGTTGTTATTGCTATAAAGCATCTTACAATACCCGGTATTGTACCTGTATTTTTGATACTGATATCAACTGTCTTTTTAGTATTAAGTGCTCCAAATTCAACTTGCAATGGTTGACCCACTGTATAGTTGCCGTCTGCATCTAATGTACCATTAAGTTTTGTAGTACCACTATATATTTCTATACCAACTTGACCAATGGTTGTATTACCTTTTTTATTGTACCTATCGGTAAGCCAAGCAAATGTTACGCCCAACCCCATCACAATAACTATTGCAACACTAAATATTGCAATAATTAAGCGATTATCTATTAAACTCGAAGTTCTTTGTTTACGCATAAATGCTCACACTTATCCCTATTGTAATTTTACGATTTTTTGCCTTTTTTGTAAAGCAATTATATATCACAAAATTTTAATACAAAATCTAAATTATTGACTTTAAATATAGTTTTTATATTGTTATTAAAATATATTTCTTAAATAATTGTCTTATTATATACAATAACAATTATGTACACAGATTTATTGTTATCAATTTTAATTAAAAAAATATTTATTTATTTTAGTATGTGCATTATATCCAACAAATTTTAACTAAATAAAAATATTATCTAATTTATTACATTTGTACTACATTAATTAAATTGCACTACATTCAAGCTTAATAAGATAAGTTATAAAAAGCAAGCAAGTAACAAGATAAAAAAATAGATGTATGCTAATCATACACCTATTTTTATTTAACTAAAGTTTAGCTATAAATAACTATAAACAATCCTAGTGCTACACATACAACAATAATAATTATGTTTTCTTTTATTATTCTAAGTGCTACACCTAAATCTTTAACATAATATACTACAACACCAACAAATTTGTTTTGTGCAGTATTTTTTGGATTTTCTACAGTTACATTTTGGTCATTACCATCAGCTGCATCACCTCGAGTAACCAAAGCTATATTATCGCCTTTGCCTTTTATCTCTACAACTCTGTGGGTTACATTGGCTTTACTATTGGTTTGATAAGTGATTACATCTCCTACTTGCACATCTTGTATTGGGATATGTTTTACTACAACAACAGTGTTTTTTGGCATTGTTGGAGTCATAGAACCTGTAAGAACTGTAAGGAACTTATAACCCAATGCAAATGCTGCAACCAATGTAATAAGAGCTGCCAAACATATATTACGCAAAACTATTAACGATATTTTTAAACCTTTATTTTCTTTTTTAAATACATTTAAATTGCCCATTTTATCCTTTTATATTTGTAGTAAGAGTGCAATCAATATGCACTCTTACACAAACTTAAATTTATTTTTGCCATTGGAATATTGGATATCCACCATTGATATTGTTAGCGTCTGCACTATAAATTGTAGAAGCTACGCTTGTCAATGCTGAAGCCAAATCTGCACTAGTATTGCATCTTGTAGCAACATTTACTGTACTATCATTACCAAGAGTAGAATATGTATTACCTGTCAAATTGATATAGTATACATTGCTATAGAAGTTAGCATTTTTTCTAGAATCAACACCAGTAATCATACCAACAACTGCTTTATCAGCACTATTTGTTATAGTCAATTTTTTGATTACAACATAACTATTTGTTAATGTTTGAGTCTTATTGTCTGTTACCAAACCACCAATATATGGTGTTGCACCATTATTGTATGGAGTTAGTACCATTTCATTTACGACAACATAACAGTTTGTAATTGAACCATTTTGACCAGAGTCACTATGGTTGTTAACTGCTATACCACCAATTCTGGCTTGTCCACTAGTATTACCAACGCTTGCATACATATTGCCAACATTATAACATTGATTAATTGTACCATAGTTGGTATCAGCGATACCACCGACCATACTACCATACAACATACCTGTATTAGCAGATTTTTCGATTGTACCATAGTTGTACACTACGATACCAGCAACACTTGTATCCATATTAGATGTAATGTTGTTGTAAACAATATTCATATTGTTGGTTGTATTAGTAATAGTACCTCTATTGGTATAAGCTATACCAGCAATACTTTGGTTGGCTTTAGCCATATACTTAATTTCGCCATCACCATTTGAAGAATTTGAATATGCCAATGTTGTTACACCGTCAATAGTTCCTTTATTGGTGATAGTAATACCTGCGAATGTTGTAGCTTGATAATTGCTACTTGTGTTGGTCTTAATACCAATATTTATATTCTTAACAACACCAGTTGTACCAATAGTATTAATAAATGCAACACTTGGAGAATTGTATGCAAAGTATATACCTTTAATAGAATATCCTGCACCATCAAGAGTACCTGTAAACTCTTGACCTTCTCTACCTATAACATAATTAGTTATATATTGCATTTCGGTACTTCTCATAGTAATGTTATTGTCTAGTTTGTAGTAACTTTCTAGATAATAATCAATATTAATTAAGTGTTTAGATTCGGTTATGATATATGGATCTGCCTCAGTACCACTACCACTATTGAAGATATTAAATGTTCCTGTTTGTACATCAGAATATACCGAATACATTGTTTCGCCATTAACTGATGTAATATAACTAGAAACGCTTACGCTAAATGAACCAATAGTTCTTAGCTTGCAAGTGTTAACACCTTTTTCAACACTATAATACTCTGGAGTTTCACTACCATTGTAGTAAACTTTTACTTTTGTCATTGTATTGTTAGATTTATTTTTCCAACTAATAACACCAGTACTTGTATTAACTGACAAATCAGTTGGAGTTACTGGAACTTCGACAGCAACATAGTTAGAATGGTTACTAATACTATAAATTGTACCATCTGTATAATCAGCACTTCTATCATAACCATATGCTTGACAATAGATTGTAAACTCTTGTCCAAATGTATATTGTGCGTTAGGGTCATCTACAGCACTAACTGCTTCCAAATTAAATAATACAAAACTCTTATTTAATGTTGGGTCACGATAAATTGAACAATATTGTGAAGAAGTTGTATTGATATCAAATGCTTCAAATGCATATTTTTTAACTATTGTTGTATTATCACTAGCATATTTAATAGCTGTAAATTGATAATAAACTGCAGTTGGATCAAGTTCTACAGAAATGTAGTTGCTTGGATTTTCAACATCACCACCGATATACAAATCTGCAATTGGGTCGTCATATTTTTTAACAACCATTTTCTTTATATCTGAGTTAAACCAGCAATATTTGATTGTTCCATCTTCACCTGGATTGTTTGGATCTTGTGGCTGATCTGGATTATCTGGATCAGTAGGCTCAGTAGGTTGATCTGGATTGTCAGGATCTGTTTCGCCATCTCCATCAGCATAAGTAGAAATATTTTGAGTTTCTGTACCATCCCCATCAGGTTCGGTAACATAACCATTAGAGCCTAAGAATCCTATTTCTATACGATAATATCCACTTGGTAATTTAGAGCCATCAACAAGTGAATTTAAGATGTCATATCCATTTACGGTCAATGAATCATCAAATGCTAAGTTAGCATTTTCATATACAACATAATCATCTGTCAAACTATCTGTTAGTTTAACAACTTTAATGTTGATACCAGTACTCTTTTCATAACTTAAATCTGTAGTATTCCATTTAACTACACCTTTTTCTACTCTTAAATCAGGCATATCTAATTTCTTAGCACAAATATCTACACAGAATTCGCCATTCAAATAAGTTGTAGTCAAACTACCTGGTATTGCTCTAATACGGATATTGAATTGTGCATCTCCAGCATCAAACTCACTACCATCAAAGTATAGTTGTCTATATCCTTCATCGCCTTTAACGATAGCATAACCACCAAAGTCTTCTTCTTCGCCATCAGCATTAAGTTTAAATACTTCATATCTAACAGCACCTTCAACTTCTTTCCAAGTTAGTCTACCATTAACCATTTGGACTTCTTGTGGAGGCAACAATCTCTTATATCTACCAGAAGTTGTTGAGTCACCACTTACATAGTGTGCATCAGATGCATCTTCAACTGTATTAACTGCACCCATTGCACTTACTTTAATAGAATACAAGCAAGTACCATTTGCATAAGAAGCAGGGAAACGAAGTGAATCTAAATCGTAATAGCAATATTGTTTAGCTTCATCAAGATATGGAGTTGCTTCAATAATTTTGGTTGTAGTTGCCTGAGGTTCTAACTCTCCAGTTTCTTCATTTGTTATACCTTCAATATATTGAATAATAGTTATTTGATATCGTGATACTTCGCTAACAGTACCATTATGTGTTTCTTTTAAATGATCCCATCTAAATAATCCACCATCAATAGTTGCATTAACTACTTTACTTCTCTTAATAATCTCAAACATTTCACTTTCGGAAGATGATATTTTGTCAATACCATTACCGATAGCTTTACTTGTTACATAGTACTCACCTTGAGGGAAATATGGATTATCAATTAAAGAATACATAATATATTCATTTTCTCTACTTACATAAGGGAAATGTATGTTGCTTTCATCAAATGATTGATCAATAATAATTTCTTTAGCATATTTGCCATTAGCTCTATTGGTATCACTATCAAAGTTGCTATCAAATGTTAAACCTAAAGAAGTGCTCCAAATACGAATTTGTTGTTTAACAGCTGTAGCGACATCACTAACAGACAATGTTCCATTGAATATTTGAATATCTGGTCTTTTTAATCTTTCAACTTCACAAGTATGATCATATCCACTTGTAAAGCAAATATTGACAACACTTGAATCTGAAGAATCTTTTGTACCCATAGCTCTTACATTTAATCTAAATATACGGCCATACACAGCTGATTCTGGAACTTTTTCCAATATATCTTGTACTGGAACTCTATATACAGAAGAGCTATATTTATATGTATCTATGTTGTTAGAATTTATCTCCAATCCTTCTATATCTTGAAGTTCACCAGTTGTATCCACAACTGAAATCAAATAGCGTTCTTCAAATCCTGTTGCTTCTACTTTTGTAAAGTACAAGCAATCGTTTTCAACCATTGTTTTAATACCAACAATTGGAGTCTGAGGACTAGATAGTTTGTAACCAGTAATTTCTTGCGAATAATTACCACTAACAACATTTATCTCATCATTTATAAACGAACCTTGATCTTGTGGTGGTTCTTCTCCACCTGGATCTGTACCTGGATCTACCACTTCACCTTCATCTGCAAACAATTTTGTTTTGTATGACAAGTTGGTAGAATACTCTAACACATTATCATCTCCAGTATCTCCACCTTGATCTGGATTGTCAGGTTGTGCATAACCAACCGTTGAAGTACCTATAAATCTTATTTTTACAGTATATGGATTGTATAATTTTGTAAAGTTGAAATCATAAGAATATCTTAAGCCATTCTGTGTTTGTTCAATTGAATATACAGTTTGATTACTATAAACTTTATCGTTTATTGTAACTTCTAATGTTTTATAGAATGCTATGTTAGAACTTAGCACTGTATCATCAGATTTTGCTGCATTTAATAGACTAGATTTTGCTGTATCATCTAATGTACTTCCACCATTTAAGTACTTAATATAACTATCCCCAAATGGAACTTCCCAACTAATAAATCCATCTACAACTTTAAAATTAGTTGGTTTTGGGGCTTTATAGACTTTCATTTCTACAACATCAATAGTACTACTATTCAATGTTGTTGTTCCATTACCTATAGCCCATACTCTAACTACATAGAATACTCCGCTTTCATATCTTTCAGCTTCTAAACTTACTCTTGTAATACCAGATGTGAAGAAACTTGATGAGTTTGTATCCGCAGTTATTTCTTCGCCTTTAGCAATTTCAAATTTGTAATTAACTGCATTAGGAACTGATACCCAATTAATGATACCTTTATCCAAATACAATTTTTCAGTATTGGTTAACACTGTTGCACTAGCAATATTTCCTTGTCCACCTGTCAAATATACAAGTCCTTCAGGAACATCGTCATTACCAGTTGTACCTAAAGCAACTACATAGAATCCGTAGCTTCCACTAGGCATATTGCTTGGTAATCCATAACCTTCTACACCAGCATTAATTCCACTAACAAATATACCATCATAGTCTGGGTTATAACTTTCTCCAAATATAGTAGCCATATCGCCATTGGACAATTTAATTATATATCCTTCAGCATTTGCAACTGATGTCCAGTATAATTTAGAATTTTTAATATTGGCGTCATTGATTGTATCCAATCTTGCACATTTTAAAGCATTAGAGAACTTGCTATCTATACAATTTTCTTTTATTGCTTTAATGGTTATTGTATGTGTCAAATTATCTTGTATTTTTTCATTAACGATTCGAGCTTCTGCTGGATCTTTAAATGATGTATGTGTTACTTCAATTTCTGGAGCTTCTGCATCATCAGGGTCAGGTTCCATAGTGGTATAAGTAATTAATACACCATCAACATAAATTTGATATCTTGTATCTTCATCACCAGTATGAGTCCAGTTTAAATATCCATTATTAACTCTTATGTTAGTTACTTGACTCAAAATTTGAATATCATAATAGCTTACTGTTGAAGTATTAAGAATATTGTTGTCAATATCTCCTATTGGGTTAAAGTAAACTCTATAGAAGCCTGCGTCCATATCAGCTGGATAATCTAATACAAATTCGGTTGAATTGGCATTGATTGTAGTTGTATGAACAAATTTGTTTTGAGATTGGTCTTCAGCATTTCTATATTCGTAAGCAATTTTTATATAAGATGCTTTTGTGTTGGTGTTAGTAATAGTTACTTTATTTGTTTCTCTATTATAACTTACAAATTCCAATTTATCTAAAACTGTTACAGTAATTGGATTAGCCAATTTATCACCATTGACAAAACCAAATGCAAATCCACTAGATTCGGTCTTGCTGTTGCGACCTTTTGCTTGAATATTAAATACATATTCGCCTGCATCTAATCCACTATAGTTAAATGGTAATGCTATTATTGCACCATTTTCTGTTTTGCCATTAAATGGTTGAATCTCTGGTTCTGGAGTGATTTCAAAATAGAACATTGCAGTGTTTCCACTAAATCTTTCTCCAAATGAATCCCAAGCAAAACTATAAGAAGCTTCGCCTGTATAGTTATCTAAACTTGTTTGAGTTAGTTTAAAGTTGGTAACATCTGGCAATTTGATAACCATAATAGTTGCTTTATTGCTACTAATCATACCATCACTATGTGCTACCAATTGGACTTTATGAGTAACTGACTTAGTCATACCACTTAAATCTGCGATATGTCCTGTAAGTCCTTTGTATCTTTCTTCTAAGATATCGTCAATATACAAATCATAAGTTTTGTTGTCATCAATATCCCATTGCAATATACCATCTACAATAGTTAGTCCCAATGATGACTCATCAATCTTTGTTATACCTTCAAGTTTGTATGAAGAAGTACTATCAATAATATCTCCACCATTGCCGATACTAAATACTTCTATTGTATATGTACCAGCACTAAATTCTATCTCGCTAAAATCTATAGTAATAACATCTTCATCTGGTTCAACTGTAATATCTAAAGCAAAATATTCGCCGTCTTCTTTACCATCAAATATTTCTACACGATACTTAACAACACCATCATTTTCTTTTGTAATAATTAGTTTGTTATCTTTTACTTCAACACGCTTTGCAACTTTAAGTATAGTAATAACCAACTTATTAGCACTTAATTCGCCATTAATAAAACCTTCAGTTTCATTTTCAGCTGTACCAACAGCACAAATGTAAAAGTTATGTTTACCAGCACCTGTTTTTGCAAATTCGTCAAAACTCAATGTTGTATTAGTTGTTGTCTTGTTATTGCCTGAGCCGTCATCTAAAATATATCCAGTTGCATTAGCACTTGCGTCCCAAACAAATTGTCTATTTACCATTTTAAAGCCACTAACTGGAGGAAGCTTTGTTACTTTTAAGATAGAAGAAGCTTGACTATCAAGACTACCACTTGAAGTAACAACAACTTTAATAGAATATTGAACACTATCTTCAATATCAGTTAGTTCGCAATAATATGTATTTTCTTTTGCATATATTTTTGTTTTTAACAAGCTATAACTACTCTCAATGTCTGGAGTGGTTGTTCCGTACACTAAGTAAGTAAAGTTGCCTTCCTCAGGTTTGTCCCAAGTAATAACACCATTAAGAATCTTAAAGTTAGTTATTGCTGTGTTACGACTAAATGTAATTGGTGTGCAATATTCACCAGTTACCATATTAACATTGTTGCCTAAAGATCTAATACGAACTACAATTTCTTCTAATCCATAAGAACTTAAATCAAATGTATAACTTGTATTAAGTGTTACATCTACAAATGTTTCTTCATTTTCGCCATATTTAATACCAAGTTTGTATCCTGTTGGCATAACTCCAGCTGGAGCTTTCCAAGTCAAAACTCCATTAACTACTGCTAAGTCAGTAGGTTTTGACAATTTTGTAAATGCAAAACTTGTTGGAGTTGCATTGATATATCCGATATTTGTACTTTCTGTATTGCCTACAGCTGTAATAGTAACATTGTATTTATCTGCAGAATATGCTTCTGGCAAATTGTAGAATGTTGTTGTGATATTGTTGTAATTAAATACACTTTCAGCATTATTAACACCAGTAATATTGATGCTATAACTTACAGCATTTTCAACTGGATTCCAAACCAATCTATAATTAGACTTTTCATTGTCTACAGCAAAACATTCGGTTTTGATACTTTCACTATCTACACTTTCAAGTTTAACTATTGTTTTTGTAGCATAATCACTACTTAAATAACTTCCACCAACAAGTATTGCCTTAATCTTAACTGTTTGTTGTCCACTAACAACAAGTAGATTGGTAATAACATTGTTTTCAGTTGTCAAAACTTCTTGGTCTTCGCCGATATATATTTTGTATGTATATCCTTCAATTTTGTCCCAAACCAAATTACCATTTTCAATACGGATATTGGTTGGAGCTTGCAATCTAGGAACGACAATATTTGACGGATCAGAACTAATGTATTTTACATTATCTCCTTCAGCGATAACAAATATTGTATTATCCCCACCGATAATATCTCTATCAATTTTATAACTTTGAGTAGTTTCTGATTTACCGATAAGTCTATAACTACCATTGTTGATCTTTACACTATAATTGACTGCATTGGTTGTATTGTCAAAAGTAAGTGTATCATCTGCTACTGCCAAATTGGTTGGTTTTTCAAGTTTGAAAAATTCGTATTCGCTAGCATTGGATTTACCACTTGTAATACTATTGACACCATCACCAACTGCAACAATCTTTATCGTATGTTTGCCAGCACTTAAAGAACCTGTTGGCAATGTATAATTGTTTTCAGTTACTCTTGTAAGATAAGTGTCATCTAAGAAAATATTATAACCTACACAACCATCAACTGTATCCCAAGTAATATATCCGTTGTTTCTAACAGTTTCTATTTGGGTATTGCCAAGTTTGGTAAATGTATGACTGGTTACTAATACTTCGCCATTAGCCATATTGATAACATCAGTAATTGTACCAATAGCTCTAATAGTAATTGTGTATGTACCAACAACGCTTAGACTCTCAGCCAAGTCTACTGTTGTTGAAGTTGTAAGTATGTACTTGCAATCATTGTCAGATCTAACAATAATTGCATATTTGCTTGCTTCAGTAATACCATCAAATGTCAAAACATTGTTGGTAATATCTGTATTGGTTACTTTAGCAATTTTTGTAAATTGAATACTTCCTGTTCCACCACTTATAGTATTGGATACATCTCCCAATGGTGTAACAGTCATTGTATATTTTGTACCAGCGATATAGTTATCATCAATTTCAATCGCATTGGTGTTTATAATAAATTCGGTTTGTTCGTTAACTGCTGGACTAACAGTAACTTTATATCCAGTCGCACCCGAAATAGCTGGGAACTCAATAATTGTATTAGTTATTGTATTATTGACTTCGTTTAGATTGTTAAGTGCAAGTGCTGGAGTACCCAACTTGTACACTACATATTCTTCACTAAAGTTGGAAGATATCAATCTGCACATATTGTCGTCATTATCATAAAGTTTGTTGGTTGTAGCAGCAATCTCTACTTTATATTCACCTGCATCATTTGGGTTAAGAATATAACTATTGGTAGATGCCATAACTGTTTGTTCTACACCATTAATTTTTATTGCATACAATGATGTCAATTCGTGAGCGTCCCAAGTAAACTCACCATTGTTGAATTGCAAATTGGTTATTGGTGAATATTTTAAGAATTTGTATTCTTCACTATATTCGCCATCAACATAATCTACGCCATCACCTACAGCTTTAACTTTGAATATATGTTGTGTGTCGTAATCAAGTGGAACATCTGCATTAAACAAATCAAATGTAACATAATGCTCAGTAGCAGTATCTGTTGGGTCTTCATATTCGTATTCAGTACCGTCAATATTAATTAAATATTTTTTAGTACCAACTACATTTTTAAATGAGATAGCATCTCTTGCGTTGCTATATCCTACAATTAGTGGTGTACCCAATTTGATTGGGTCAGGCAAAACCTTGATGTTGGTGGTTGCTTTTAAATTAGTACCAGCAATAGTAAGTGTTACTACCACGCCTTCTTTATCGACATTGGCAGCTGTCACAGTAAGTTTACCAGTAATACCATCAAATGTTGTAGTATTGAAAGATACAACATCTAGCTTACTAACTGTAACATTGACTGTATGCTTAGTCGTGTCGACAGGTAAAATGCTGTAGTTGATATCAATAGTATCTCCCACATACATACTGTGCTCGGTAACATCTACCGTGATACCAGTAGGTTTTATATCTTTTTTAGAGCAAGAACACCCAACGAAAAATACGCTGGATAACACTCCTATTATTAAAATTGCCAATGTTTTTACTTTTTTACTAATCATAATATCACCACTTAAATTGTTAAAATTTGAACATTCTACACATATTGTAGCAAAATTTGTCAAAACAACAAAACAAATTAGTATCTTATATTATTTAATTAATTATATTAATTAAAAATATTTTTCCTAAAATTGTGCCTTTTTATGTAATAAACAACAAAAAAAGAACGATAAATATTGGTTATCGTTCTTTATGTTTTGTATTTTTATTAAGCTTTTAGATTAATGCCATTTTCTGCAAAATGTCTAATTAGATTATTTGAGAATTTTTCTATATCTTTTGCTTCTAAAGTTCTGTCCATAGAACCTATAACAAAATTGAATGTATAGCTCTTTGCATTAGTCATAATAAGTTTGTTTTCATAGATATCTTTTAGACTATAAGTCATCATAAGTTTTGTCTTAAATGAACTAATAATGTTTTCCAATTGTGCATAGTTTACTGTATTAGGAACTAGGAATGTAAAGTCTAAGTCTACACTTTGATATTTACTTACTTTAGTTCTTTCATACTTAATTGTTTCTGCATTACACAATTTTTCAAAATCAAGTTCCAACATTACCAAATTGTGTTTTGGACAAATGTCATTTTTAACTTGTGGATGAGCAATACCCATTTCGCCAATTACACTACCATCGCTTAGTGCAATACCTGTACTATTGATTGGGTGATAATAGTTAGATTTTGCTTTGTCTACAAAATTAATCTTTGTATTAACCAATGATTCGCATATATTGACTAACATTGTTTTTAGCTCGAAATAAAGGTCTTTTTCTGACTTTGTTGTACTTGCTAAAGCCAATGCAAGAATATGATTTTCGATAGCCAAATTGTTGTTGTCCAATCCACTAACTACTCTACCTATTTCGCACATTCTAACATCTTCAAAATTGTTTTTGTTGTCATCAACAAATCTTAAAAGTGTTGGAACAAGCTTACTTCTAATACCACTTTGACCTGAGTTGGAACTATCCAACAAACTCAAATATACTTCTGATTCAATATGGTGTGAAGTATTAAAATCTTTAAAATTCCAAATATGTGAATGTACTTCACTTACGCCATATTTTTCAGCCAATAATCTTTTTACTTTATATTCTAGAGTATGTTCTTTAATTTGTTCTACAGGGACCAAATCAAATTTCATACTTTGTGGTACGATATTGTCGTATCCGTACATTCTTAATACTTCTTCAACCAAATCTTCTTTTATAGAAACATCTTTTGTACCACGCCAAGAAGGAACTTTTACATCTATCTCAGTATCAGTAGTTGTGATATCAAATCCTAGACTTGTAAGAATACTATCAACTTTTTTGTGTGGTAACTC
Organism: uncultured Clostridia bacterium; assembly: GCA_934746645.1. GTDB lineage: Bacteria > Bacillota > Clostridia > Christensenellales > UBA1242 > UBA6345. Next base: position 716,812 of record CAKVFE010000001.1, on the reverse strand, counting down.
AACTCCACTTCTACGGTTTAAGAAATCATAAGTAACTTTTATCTCGTGCTTTGGATAATGGAAATTGTACACATCACTTAAACTACTTGTTACTTTAATTCCGCCATCAATACTTCTTAAAATATGCAACAATCTTGCAATTGCTACAGGTGTTGTTTCTGGGTCTAAAGATTTTTCATATCTAACTGACGCATCAGTTGCTAAACCTATCTTCTTTACAGCTTTTCTTATTGCAACAGCATCAAATACTGCACTTTCCAAAAGTAATGAATTAGTGTTGTCTGTAATACCACTCTTTAATCCACCTTTGATACCAGCTATAGCAACAGGTTCTTTATTTTCATCACAAATAACAATAGTGTTAGGAGCAATCTTATGTGTTTCGTGTTCTAGAGTTTCCATTTCTATCTCTTTAGTTGGTTCTATAACATTGATACCCTTAACAATAGCATTGTCAAATGCGTGCATTGGTTGTCCCAACTCTAGCATTAAATAGTTGGTCATATCTGCAAGCAAATTGATATCACGCATACCACAATAGTTAAGTCTTATCTTCATATACATTGGGCTACGCTTTTCATTGACATTGTCTACAGTTATGGCACTATATCTATAACAATTTTTGCTCTCAACATTAATGTTAATTGGCTTCAAATCGTCATATTGTCTTAAATCTTCTACATCTAATACTTTTAATTTTCTATTAAATATTGCAGCAAATTCTCTAGCAATACCATAGTGTCCCCATAAGTCTGGACGATTGGTAAGTGACTTGTTGTCAATCTCAAATACCACATCATCTATTGGGTATACATCTTTAATACTTGTACCCATTGGTAAGTCTGTTGTGATATCCATAATACCACTATTGTCACTGCCGATACCTAGTTCGGTTTCGCTACAACACATACCAAAACTTTCTACGCCTACCAACTTTGCTTTGCCAATTTTGAACCCATTAACCATACCACCAACTTGTGCAAAAGCAGTAACCATACCTACTCTTACATTAGGTGCACCACATACTACTTGTACAGGTTCTGGGCTACCATCATCTACTTTTAAAATATGTAAGTGGTCACTATTAGGATGATTGGCTACTTCCAATATTTTTGCAAGCACTACTTTATTGGTCTTTTCACCCATATTGTATACATCTTCAATCTCAGCAGTTGCAAGATTAAAACGCTTAATAAGTTCGCTTGTTTCTATACTACTTAAATCTACATAATCTTTAATCCAATTAATCGAAATTCTCATTGCATACTCCTTAAATGTTAAGTTTGAAAGGTTTTAATACTTTTAAATTTCCGCTATTTAATACACGGATATCATTAAGACCTGATTTAATCATAACTAATCTATCAAAACCTATACCAAATGCACAACCACTGTACTTTTCAGAATCAATACCTGCCATTTTTAATACATTAGGGTGTATCATACCACAAGGACATAATTCAATCCAGCCATTGCCACCACAAGTAGAACAACCTTTACCACCACAGAATGGACATTTAACATCCATTTCAAAACTAGGTTCTGTAAATGGGAAGAAGCCCGGTCTTAGTCTAACTTCCATTTTTTGCTTAAATACTTGTGACAACATTTCTTTCATAAAATAAATTAGGTTGGCAACACTTACATTTTCGTCAACGATAACGCCTTCCATTTGGAAGAATGTGTTTTCGTGTCCAGCATCTAGTGCTTCATTTCTAAAACAACGGCCTGGGAAAATAACTTTACATTTGCCTTTGTACTTAGTAAGTATACGGTGTTGACCTGCTGAAGTATGTGTTTTCAAAACTTCGCCATTGCTTAGCCAGAAAGTATCTTGTGTATCTCTTGCTGGGTGGGTAACTGGGACATTGACAGCGTCAAAGTTGTTGTATTCGGTTTCGACTTCATTGCCCATATCTACAGCAAATCCCATAGATATAAATACATCTTCAACTTCTTTTTGTATGATTGTGCGTGGGTGCAACGAACCAACATTGGTATCAACTGGTAAAGTAATATCAATATGCTCAGCATTGTTTATTTCGTTAAGCATTTTTTGATTGGCAAGTTTTTCAGCTAAAGAAGACAATTTTTCTTCTATTTCCTTTTTAACTGAGTTAATCTTCATACCCATATCTCTTTTTTGCTCATTAGGAACATCTTTTAAAAGAGGCATAAGTGAAGTAACTAAGCCTTTTTTACCCATATACTTCAATCTTAATTCTTCCAAAAACTTTTGGTCTTTGACATCTTCGACATCATTTAAAAATTGTTTTAAAGTTTCTTCTATTCTTTCTATCATTTTTATCTCCTTTTAAAAACAAAAAAGCATCCTACATTATAGGACGCTTCGATAGCGTGGTACCACCTAATTTTGTCTATACAATAGACCTTATTAGTATTTTTACGGTTGTATTCCGTCCTTACTTACTTTCTCGCAAGGCAACTCCAATGCTGAAATTCGCACATAGTACTTACATAATTGGCTTTCAGCCGATGACCAATCTCTCTAAAATGCAGTAATTATGGTTACTTACACACCTTCACTGTATTTATTAAACTATTAATTGTTATACCATTATCATTAATTTAAGTCAATGCAATATAACAATCTTTATAATATGTTTTTAATATTTTATTTTTATTGTTTTATCAATCAACAATACAATAACCCAACTAATTATTAACTAATTATTTTCATCTATGGTTTTTAGTATTTCTAAAGCCAATTTTTTATTATGTTTGTTAAGTCTGCGATATAGCCCCAACAACTCTAATTCTTCGTTGCTAACTTCTTTGTTATCCATAAAAAATTCGGAAAGAGTGATATGGAAAGCACCACATATAAGTTGTAAAGTAGCTATACTAGGCATAGTCTTTCTTGAAAACATATTGGCAAGTGTAGACTGTGTTAGACCTGACTCTTCTGCCAATTTATAAACCGACCAGCCACGCTCTTCTCGTAACTCAGTTATCCTATCCAATATATCCATACTATTTCCCCTTTATAGTAACAATAATTTAAGCTAACAATATTGCCATAATCAATCATTAACTAATCCAAGTATAATATACATTTGTAATTGGTATATAACCCAAAAGTGTTGACTAGTAGTATACATTTGTATAATATATAGATATACAAAAGGGAATAATTTATGTATAAAGTAATTAAAGTTGAAGACGACATTGTATATGTTATAAACTTAGAAAATAATAAATCAATGAAATTGAATAAATCAAAAATAGAGTGGGATGTAAAAGTAAATGATTACATTGATTTTTATTTCGTGGACGATAAAGTTATTGTTATAAAAATTGATAAAGAACATATCTCATCACAAGAAACTAAACGCTCAACCAACATAAATAAAGTCGCCATATCTCCAGTATTACATACAGCACCACAAAAAACTAAACAATCAAATCTTAAAACTCCCACACAACCACGAATAAAAAAAGAAGCAGAAAAATTAAGCAGTTCAAGATGGGCTGGAATAATATTGGAATTAATTTTTAATATATTTGGATTGTTTATAGGACTTATTGTTTGTAGGAATAAAGAAGACAGAGAAGAATTTGTTAGTGGCTGGTTTCACACATTTTTAGCACTTATTGCAATTCAAATAGTATTACTTTTACTAGTATATATAATGTTGTCAATCTTTGAGTAACAATCAATCCATTTTATAAATTAAAAATTTAAATTTACTTAATAAGAAAAATAAAATCATTAATACAAAAAAAATTATTAACATTAAATTTTTAGATTATAAAAAGACATAAATATTTTATTGATTTGACTATTACTTTCATCTCAAGTATCATATAAATATAACTAATTAAGTTTTAATATTTTTTTTAATTAATAAAAACAAAATACGGTTATAAAGGGGTTAAATATGTATAGAGTTGTAGATTTTGACAATGATATGGTTTATGCCATAGATTGCGACACAAATAAAACTATCAATATAAATAAAGACAAAGTAAAATGGAAAGTTAATTATGGTGATTATTTTGATATCATAATTGATGAAGGCAAAGCTACTATATCAAAAATTTCAAATAGCGAAGCTAAAATTATATTAAAGACACAATCCAATATGAAAAGTGGGACATCAAACAAAAAAAGTTCTAACTCAAAATTAGAAGAGATATCCAATCGAATGGAATCAACACTATTTGAACAGCTTAAAAAAGTTGGAATTTTGTTGGGAATTTTTACTGGAGTTGTTGGGTTATTTATAACAATGTATTTATACTCTGACCGAAAAGATGAAAGAAAAGTAATAGAAGTTTATTGGACAAGAGCTTTCATTGTTTGTTTAGTAATAGCCGTTATCGTTTTTGTATTTGCATTTATGCCTTTACTAAAAACTTTAAAATAAAAAATTAAGAGCGTTATGCTCTTTTTTTATATGTTGTATTAAAAAATATTGGTTTAATAGTATTTATTTATAAAAAAATTTTTATATATTAAATAATATATAAAACATATATTGACATAAAAATAATAATGTGTTAAACTGACCTCGCTAATTTTGGTGCTAAAAATATTGAAATAATCGGTAATTTCTACATTTTTAGCACTTTTTTAGTCCTAAAAATTTAATAGTAGAGAGGTGCAAATGAGCATTGACCAAACCCAACAAGAAACAAAAGTGCTAGATGATACCTTAATTGCTGTGCAGAAAAAGAAAGAGATTCTGCAAGAAGAAAAACAATACTACTTAGACCAAGGACTTAAAAGTAGAGCTGAATTCTGGGATTCTATTACCGATATGGATGATGTAGAAAAAGCTCTCAACAAAACAATTTTTAACCAAACCGTAGATGACTATATGGTCGTGTTTAGAATGTTACGCAGTCTAGACAAGATGTTAGATAGTCCATACTATGGCAAAATCCGTATTAAAGAAAACGGAAAAAAACAAGAACTGTATATAGGACTAACAGGCTTTAACGACCCACCTGCTCCATTTATACTAGACTGGCGTGCACCAGTATCAAGTTTGTTCTATGACTACGAAGTCGGACCTGCACAATATCAAGTTGAAGACACTACCCAATCAGTAGATTTGCTATCCAAAAACCAAATCAAAATTGAAAAAGGTAAACTTCAATACATAATCAATAGTTCGTTAAAAATAGATGACGAAATACTGCAAGAAGCATTGTCACATAACACAAGTGAAAAAATGCGAAATGTAGTAGCAACAATTCAAAAAGAACAAAATAATATTATTAGACTACCATACAAAACCAATGTTATTGTACAAGGTGTCGCTGGAAGTGGAAAAACAAGTATTGCCCTACACCGAATAGCTTTTCTACTATACAGACAACGCAATGTTCTTAATTCACACAACATACAGATATTATCTCCCAACACTGTATTTGAAGATTATATATCCAATGTGTTGCCGGAAATGGGCGAAGAAAATATAAAGAGTATCAATTTTGACCGAATAATCAACGACTATTATTACGAAAGAAAAACCGAAGTTGAAAACAAAGCCGAACAATACGAAAGAATACTAGATTTAAGAAAACTTACTCCAGATATTTCTTATAAAAACTCCATTCAAATAATCAATAATTTAGAAACATACTTAAAAGAAAATATTTTTAAATATCTACATTTTAGTGATTTTGTTAAAGAAAATTTTGTTATGGAAAAAGAAAGTATTATTGAAGTATTTAAACAATATTACAACTTACCTTTCTGGCAAATTAAAAACAAAATCAAAGGACAACTAGCAGTAAAAAGTGCATTGTGGGACTTTGAATACAACGAACACAAAACCAATATTGCAATAGAAAGATATCTTAGATATTTAGTTCCAAAAAATCTTAACTATACAATATATACTGATTTTCTTAATCAGCACGGTTACAAGTTTACAAAATCTAAAGGCAAGATAAAATATGAAGACGCCTTTCCTATAATGCTTATAGATGATTATCTTGAAGGATTGCCAAGTTTTACATCAATCCAACACTTAGTTGTAGACGAAATGCAAGATTATAGTCCAATGCAGTTTAGAGTACTTAATATATTGTACCCTTGCTCAAAAACAATACTCGGTGACTATGGTCAAAGTATGTGTCCTAAAGAAAGCAAACAAGCTATCGAACAACTACATAGTTTGTTTGACAACTCTATGTATCTAACAATCAATCGTTGTTATCGTACCAGTGAAGAGATAGGCGAACTTTGCAATATGATAGGTGGAAGAGAAGATGTTGTTATGGTAAGAAAAGGTGGCAACACACCAGCCATAACAAAAGTGGACAATGATAGTCAGTTGGTAGACCGAATTAAACAAATACTAAAGGAAGTTGAAGATAGGCAATATAAAAATATTGCTATCATAACTAAAAACCAAGAAGAATGTGATTATTATGTCAACCTACTTAAACAAAACAATGTTGATGTCGAAACAATAACAGCAAAATCAGTCACACTTCCTAATGGTTTAATAGTTGTATCATCTTTCCAAAGTAAAGGACTAGAATTTGACTGTGTAATAATTCCTAATGCAAGTAGCGACAATTATGCTTCCGAATTTGAATATCAAAACTTATACATCTCTGCTTCCCGTTCACTACATCATTTGTTTGTGATATACAAAGGTACACCTTGTCAACCAATCCAAAAATACTTAGACAAGCACAACAAATAAGAAAATTATATTTTAAATTTCTTTATACACTTACCAACAACAGATATTTATTGATACTCAACATTTAAGTAATACAGATTTTAATAATAAACATTTTGATAAATATTTTAATAAGTATTAACAAAAAAACAGAACATCAATTTTTAGATATGTTCTGTTTTTTCTTTATTTTCTGTTTTTTATTTTATTTTTTATGATGATGTAATAGTTGATGACTTAAATTATTAGGATTTAGATAATCATTGTATATATCCAAAACTGATTGATTTTTATGGCTCTTTCTATCTTTAGACAATTTGTCATTTTGATATAATAGTTTAGCTCTCAATCTTGCCACATCATAATAATCACATTTAGTATAATCAACATAAGGTTGACCACCACCATTGACACAACCACCTGGGCAAGCCATAAACTCTACAAAGTGATAATGTTTTTCACCTTTTACAATCTGGTCAACAACTGTTTGAACATTTTTTAAACCACTCACTACACATATATCAATGCGTGTACCTTTAACTTCAAGACTAACTTCTTTTATACCATCACCTAGTCTTACCACATCAAAGTCAACATCAGAGTTATCTTCTCCAGTCAAAGTATCAACTGCTGTACGCAAAACAGCTTCTGTCACGCCACCAGTCGAACCAAATATAAGTCCTGCGCCTGAATAATGTCCAAGTGGATTGTCAAACTCACTATCTGGCAAATGGTTAAAACTAATATTTTTATATTTAATTAAAGTTGCAAGTTCTCTTGTAGTAAGCACTGCATCTACATCTTTATTTTCTAGTATCTCTTGTTTTTTAGCAGTACAAGGCATAATAGCTACAACTTTTATTTTTTCTGGAGCGATATTATTAAGCTTTGCATAATAACTTTTAATCAATGCACCCAACATCTCATTAGGGCTTTTACAAGTAGACAAATGCTCTACCATATCTGGATAATGTATACCTACATATTTTACCCACGCAGGACAACAACTACTAAATAGTGGTAAGTTTTTATTTTGTTTTATACGCTCCAACAATTCGGCTGTTTCTTCAATAACAGTAAAATCTGCACCAACATTGACATCAAATACTTTATCAAATCCAATGCGTTTTAATGCAGTTACCATTTTGCCTTCATTGAAAGCAGTTCCGATTGGATAACCAAACTCTTCACTAATAGCTACTCTTACTGCAGGAGCAACTTGAGCAATAACAACATTGTCTGGGTCTGCCATATAATTGACAACTTTCTTTATATTGCTGGTTTCTAATAATGCACCAGTTGGACAAACAAGTACACATTGACCACAGCCCACACAAGTACTTTCACTTATAGGTCTATCAAAAGCACAATTAACCATAGTCTTAAAACCACGATTTTGTTTTTGTATAGCACTAGTTGCTTGTATCTTTTTACATACTTGTACACATCTACCACATAGGATACATTTGTTGTTATCTCTTACAATACAAGGCGAACTTAAATCTAACTCATAATTATTTTTAATTCCGTGTATTTTATTTTCGTCACAACCAAACTCATAACTATATTTTTGTAATTTACAATTTAAGTTCTTACCACAAGTTAAACAATTTTTATTATGGTTGGATAGTAATAATTCGATATTAGTTTTTCTTGCTTCCAATACTTTTGGATTGCAAGTTTCGATAACCATACCATCTTGAACTAGATTGTTGCAAGCTGTTATTAGATTAGGTTTGCCTTTACACTCTACAACACAGACACGGCAAGCGCCATCATTGTTAACATCTTTTAAATAACATAATGTTGGTATAATAATACCTGTTCTTTTTGCTGCATCTAGTATTGTTTCGGAAGAATCTGCTTCAATATTAATACCATCAATAATCACATTAACTTTTGACATATCTTATTCTCCTTCTACTTTTTCTACAGCATTAAATTTGCAAGTACGGATACAGCTACCACAAGATATACACTTGTCTTGGTCTATCTCAAATGGTTTTCTTATTTCGCCGTGTATACACTTAACTGGACACGCTCTTGAGCAAGCTGAGCACCCAATACACTTTTCTTTATTAATCTTATATTTGTCAACAACTTTAGGATTTTTGTCAACAAGTGCCTCATATTCGTGTCTAAAGTACTTCAATGTTGACAATACAGGGTTAGGAGATGTTTGACCTAAACCACACAAACTATTCTCTTTTATAAAATAACTTAAAGACTCCAACTCATCTATATCTTCTTTTGTACCATTGCCATCAAGGAGTTTGTTGAGTAGTTCTAGCAGTCTTCTATTACCGATACGACAAGGTGTACATTTGCCACAACTTTCGTCACAAATAAACTCTAAGAAAAACTTAGCAACTTCTACCATAGAGCTATCTTCGTCTAGTACAATAAGTCCACCACTTCCCATCATAGCACCATTGTCTTTTAAGTCATCATAGGTCACTGGTAAGTCAAGTTTTTCTTCAGGCAGACAAGCACCACTTGGGCCACCTATTTGGACTGCTTTAAATTTTTTACCATTAGGTACTCCACCACCAATATCAAATATTATTTCTCTTAAAGTCATTCCCATAGGCAACTCTATAAGACCAGTATGTTTTACTTTACCACTTAAAGCAAATACTTTTGTACCTGTGCTTTTACCCATACCAATCTCTTTATACCAACTACCACCATTTTTAATAATCTCAGTTATGTTGGCATAAGTTTCGACATTGTTAAGTACTGTTGGACAATCAAAAACACCTTTTTGTGCTGGATATGGTGGACGAGTTCTTGGCTCTCCACGCTTACCTTCTAGTGAGTGCATCAAAGCTGTTTCTTCTCCACAAACAAATGCTCCTGCACCATATTTTATTTTTAAATCAAAACTAAAATCTGTACCAAAAATATTGTTGCCTAGCAAACCATATTTTTTAGCATCTTCTATTGCTCTTGATAGTCTTTCTCCTGCGAGTGGATATTCTGCTCTAAGATACACAAAACCTTTGCTAGCTCCGACAGCATAACCTGCTATGGTCATTGCTTCCACGATTTTGTGTGGGTCACTTTCAATAATGCTTCTATCCATAAAAGCACCTGGGTCGCCTTCATCAGCATTGCACACTACATACTTTTGTGGTGCATTTTCTTTTGCTGTAAGTTCCCACTTTACGCCAGTAGTAAAACCAGCACCACCACGACCTCTAAGTCCACTAAGTTTAACTTCATCAATAACTTGTTGTGGAGTCATTTGGGTAAGTGCTTTATGTAAAGCTGTATATCCATTAAGTGCAATATAGTCTAATATATTGTCTGGATTAATAAACTCAGAGTCCTTTCTAGCAATAAACATTTGTTTTTTATAAAAGTCTATATCTTTCTTTTTGTTTTGTTCAGGTTTGGTTTCGTCATAAAGATATTTGGTTGCAACTTTGCCACCAACAATATGTTGTTGGACTATCTCTTTTGCACCTTCTGGTGTGACACGACAATAGAAAGTTCCTTCTGGATACACTATAACAATTGGACCCAACGCACATAAACCAAAACACCCTGTACGCTCTACAGTGACATTGTCAATATTGTGTTCTTTTAATGATTCTTTAAATGCTTCTATTACTAAGTCGCCGTGATTACTTTTACAACCTGTACTAGAACAAACCATAATTTCTTTATTGGGAGATTCAAGATTAAAACGAGCGTCTATCTCTTTCAATCTTTTATCGTGTAATTGTAATAATTCTTGATATGTCATAGCCCACCTCTAATCCAATTTTGACAAAATTTCTTCAACTTTGTCTTCGGTTACTTTACCTTGTATTTCGCCATTGATAGATATAACAGGTGCTAGTCCACAACACCCCAAACAGCGAGATTGGGTCAATGCAAACTTATTGTCATTAGTTTGTTCGCCCACTTTTATACCCAATTTGTCTTCAAACTTCTTTATACTTTTTGAAGCACCCAAAACATAACAAGCTGTACCCATACAAACTTCAATATTATATTTTGCTTTTGGTTTAAGTGTAAACTGTGAGTAAAAAGTCACAACAGAAAATATTTCGCTTTCTGGCACTCCCAAATATTGAGAAATAGTTTTTACACTATCTTCAGATATATATCCATATTCGGTTTGAGCCAACTGCAAACAATGTATAAGTTCGCTAGGGTCACCCTTGTATGGAGCGATAAGTTGTGACAAATCTTTTGCTTTATTGCAACAATCTTTACAAGCCATAATATCCCCTTTTTATTATTATCGTTATTATCATTGTAACAAAATAAATCGTATAACCAAACTAAAAAATTATAAAAAAGAGAAGATACTTGATTATCTCCTCTTTTTTACACCCTATCAATAATATGCAAGACTAAATAATAATATGTTAATTTTCGTCTATATTGTTGTCTTTATCTTCTAAACTATTGTTAATACTCTCCAAAGTCTTTGCGTTATCTTCTTCAGTTTTGTATAAATCTTTATACACTGAGCAATTACGCATTAAGTATTTATGTGTTCCTTCTGCCACAATTTCGTTGTGGTCAACAACCAATATTTTATCACAATCAACTACTGTTGATAGTCTATGTGCAACAATGACAATAGTATGTGTGTTTTTCAAGTTATCAATAACTTCTTTTATCTTGTGTTGGCTTTCATTGTCCAAAGCACTTGTAGCTTCATCAAACAATATGATTTTGCTATTTTTAAGCAATGCTCTTGATATAGCCAATCTTTGACGCTGACCACCACTTAGTACTACACCATTTTCGCCTATCAAACTTTCATACCCTTTTGGTTGGGAAACAATAAAATCGTGTATTTGCGCTTTGCGACAAGCATCATATATTTCTTCTTCAGTAGCGTCTTCTTTAACAAGTTTTAAGTTATCCATTATTGTTGTATTAAAAATATATGGTATTTGCATTACTATCGAAATATTATCCCTAAGTGAGTTTTCTGTTAAATCATTAACATTGACTCCGTCTATAGTTATTTTGCCTTCATCGACTTTATAAAGTTTGTCTATAAGGCTAAGTATTGTACTTTTACCTTGTCCACTTTTACCAACAATCGCAACAGTCTGACCTGCATTGATATCAAAATTGATATTTTTAAATAATATTTCATTAGGTTCATATCCAAAAGAAACATTTTCAAACTTGATATCGCCTTTAATATTTTCTAGTTCGACATCTCCAAAAGTTTCTTTTTTATATGTTGTACTTTCCAAAATTTCAAATACTCTTTGTGCTGCCAACTCTCCGTCAACAAAATGTTGTTTGACATTGATAACATAATTGATAAGTCCTCTTACCCTATTCATATATATATAAACTATAAGCATAATGCTTAAAGCCATAAGGTTGTTGGTAACCAACACAACACATATAGCAATAAACGCAAAATCTAATAGTCCCATTGTGATTTGGGTTGCACGCCTCCACCACATATTGGTCATATCAAAATGTTGTGATATTTTTATAGCTTCATCTTGCAATTCTTCTGCTTTTTTAATGGCACTATTTTTTAGGTTAAGAGCTTTTACATCTCTTACACCCCTTATAAGTTCGGAATAAGCACCAACAACTTTTTCATCTGCAGTTTTCCAACGCTTTTTATTTTTAAACCACAACTTAATACGGTGGTTTTCAATTAAAAATGTTATTACAATATAAGCACAAATAAATAAGAAAATGTAGATATTGATAAATGCAATATAAATTACAAATCCAATATTGGATAATATATCAGCAAGACAATCTACAACATTGTTGTAAAATGAAGCAAGTTCGTTGGCGTCTTTGTTGATACGAGCAATAAACACTCCAGAGTTTGTTTTGTCAAAATTTTTAGTTTCTAGTTCGGTAAGACTAGTAATAAGTTCGTGTTTGATATCTGTTTTTACATTTTTGTTAAGTTTTATCAAAATCATATACCAAAATGTGTATACCGTCTGTATAAGACAAGTTATGGTAAATACCCACACAGCATAATAGAAAATTTTGTTGACATTAAACTGTGTAAATTGGTCAACCATATTACCTTCAAATATAGGAGTTAGTACGCTTAGTCCACTGCCAATCAAGCTTAAAATGACAATAAGCAAAAACATACCCATATATTTTTTGTAAAACTTAAAAGTTTTCTTTAATCCCTTATAACCTCTTTCTTTCACAACTTCGTTGCCTGCACTATCTTTTACGGTTACATATTGAGATTTGACTTTTTTCTCTTTTGTTTTTCCCAAACACAATCCCCCTTTTATTTTTTCTTTAGCCACATATTTTTTGCTTTTATAGTTGTAAATATATATTTACAAACTAAATAATATTTATATATTAACATATATTTTTCACATTGCAACCCCAAACATAAAAATAACACATCAAAAATTAATCGCACAGACTTTAAAAGTTATATATAAAAAAGTATATTAAAAAACCACATCTAAAAAGTAAAAGAAAATATAAAACATCTTTTGATATCCACTAAGATTATAAAAAAATGAGTTTAGAATTTTCTAAACTCACTACAAAAATTAATAGTTGTCTACATGGACTTTATAATTGCCGATAAGGTCAAAGACTTTACTCTTTTTAGTCCCATTGTTTACATCAGACAAAAAGTCCAATATATCTTGTCTTTCAATTAGTATAACATTTTGGATTTCTGCCATATCTTTAGCTTGTCTTGTAAAATGCCAGTTGGTTATTACTACAGCAAATTGTGCTTTATAATATTTAAGTGCAGAAGTGACTTCTTGCACAGCTTTATTGCCTACGCCGTGATTATAATACAATTTGGCCTGAACGACAAATTTATATCTCTTAGTCAATATTAGGTCTGCACCATAATCATTAGATTTTGGTGTCATACTTACCTTGTATCCAACATACTTAAATATAAGTTTGCAGATATTTTCAAATTCTTCTCCACTAACAGCGTCAATCTTAGATATGGTTACATTTTTAAAGAACATACCTATAAAAAATTTATTAATTTGGCGTCCTATCCATATAAATAAATACACTAGTAGAGTGATAGGGAAAAATATAATTTTTAGTACTTTCATACTCATATTTTACAACATAAGTTTATCTTTTGCAAATTTACAATTATAAGTTAATGTAAATAATATATGTTAATAGTATTGTAATTTTTTCAAATTAATGATATATTATACAAGTTAAATTAATTATTATTTAATAATTATTTTTATGATAGTGTTAAGATGTGAAAACATAATAACACCTTTTTTATTAAAGGAAAAAACCAATGAAAAAAGTTTTAATACTTATGTCTGAGCGTACTGGTACTGGACACAAAGCAAGTGCCAATGCGATTGAAGCAAAGTTGAAAGAGCTTGGATACGAAACCAAACAACTTAATTGTTTTAAGACAATGGGCGATATTGGTGTAAAAATGGAAAATTGTTATATTCCACTTGTTACTCAATATCCATTAATATGGAAGATAAGTCATTCTTTTTCACAAAATTTTACTAACTCAACACACGAGTTTGTATACAATCATTGTAAAAAAGAAATGCTTAAACAAATCAAAGAGTTTAAGCCTGACCTTATAATATCCGACCATTGTATGTTTACTAAGGCGATATCAAAATTGCTTAGAAAAAATCATCTTAATATTCCATTTATGGTTGCTGTTATTGACTTAGTCAATCCACCCAATGTATGGAGAGATAAGCAAGCCAACATTAGTTTTCTACCTACACCTGAAGTCTACGACCAATATATACGACTTGGGTTTAGACCAGAACAGTTGGTTGTAAGTGGATTTCCTATTAGAGAAGATATAAAGGTGTTGTCTATGCCTAAAAAGCAAACTGACAAAACCAACATATTATTGGTTACTCCATCAATCAACTTAAAGAAAAACTTAAAGATAGCAAAACAAATTAACAAAGTCGACAATGCCAATATTACTTTTGTATGTGGTAGAGATGCAAAACTTTATTATGCTCTTACTAAAGAACAATCAAAAGGACATCTAAAAAATATAAAAGTATTGGGTTTTGTCAACAATATGAACGAACTACTAGATTCGGCGCACATACTACTTACTAAAGCTGGTCCAAATATGCTACTTGAAGGTACTAGAAGTGGTACAGCTGTCATTGTTACTGACCACATACCAGGGCAAGAAGCACAAAACTTTAGATATATAACCGACAATGGTTATGGTATCAAATGTGAAAAGACCAACAAGTTGTATGCATTAGTTACAAATATGATAGAAACAAGAACATTGCAGACTTATCTAAACAATGTTGTTACTACAAAATACAATAACGGAGCTCAAATCATAGCTCAAAATATAGACAACTTTCTTAAATCTGCCAATTTTTAGGTTGTGATTAAGAAAAAAGATACAAGAGGGAAAATATGAATTATTTACAAATTATAGATTTAATCTTTGGAACAATTATGATAATATTTGGTCTAATGACTTTACACTTTTTAGTATTCTCTATTATAGGTGTATTTGCTAAGAAGAAATTTCCAAAGGCAAAAGTACAACACAAATATGGTATTATAATACCTGCTCGTAATGAAGAGCCTGTAGTTGGTGGACTTATCCAAAGTGTGTATAAAAACAACTATCCACAAGACAAATTGCAAGTTTTTGTTATTGCTCACAACTGCACTGACAAAACTGCTGAAGTCGCTAGAAACCTTGGTGCTACTGTCTACGAATACAACAATCAAAACGAACGCACAATGGGTTATGCTTTCAAATATTTGTTTGAACAAATAGAAAAAGATTATGGCACTCAAAACTATGACGGATTTTTCCTATTTAATGCAGACAATATTTTGGACGCAAACTATTTTGAAAAAATGAATGACGCTTTTGATGCTACAGAAGGTAAAAGCGTTATTACTTCATTTAGAAATTCTAAAAACTTTAGTACCAACTTAATCTCTGGTATGTATGGATTGTATTTTATGTCCGGTTGTTTACTAGAAAGTCGTGGTCGTACAGCTGTAGGTTGTTCTACCCGTGTACAAGGTACTGGATATGTTATCAATTCTAAATTAGTTAAAGATGGTTGGCCTTATGTTACCCTAACTGAAGATTGGGAGTTTACAGCAGACCAAGTTATCAACAACACCAAAATAGAATTTTGCGATGACGCTATATTCTATGACGAACAACCAACAACATTTAAAGTTATGTGGCGTCAAAGAGTAAGATGGTCAAGAGGTCACTTACTAGTATGTGTAACAAGATTTAAAGATTTGATTAAATCTATATTCTCTAAAAAAGCTAACCATAAAAACAAAATGTCACTTTATGATATCTTTATCAACTGTATGCCAGTATGTCTTATAACTTTTGGTGTAGGACTACTACAAATGATAGCTTATATGTTTGCACCACTTGCAGGTATAAGTATATCTACTGCACTTTTACATTGGTTAAAATTGTGTGGTGTTGGTGCACTTATGTTTTATGTCGGTTGCTTTATACAAGCTCTAGTTATATTTATTGTTGAAAACAAGCGTATTAAGAATATCCCTTGGTGGAAACGCATACTTATGTGTTTTGTATGGCCATTGTTTATTTTGATACAATACCCTATAGATATAGTTGCTTTGTTCCAAAAGAATGTTGGCTGGAAAGTTATACCTCACAACGATACAACTACATTTGAACATCTTAACGATGTATCACAAGATAAAACTACAGAATCTACTATTGATGATAAAACAACAGCTGATAAAATTGTTGTAGATACAGACAATCAAACTTCTCAAAACTAAACTTATACCTTTGCTAGTACAAAAAATATTGGCAAAGGTATATTTTTTAATTGATAGATACTATTGATAGATACTTTGTTTAAGTTTATAGATAAGTATTATAGATAAGTATTATAGATAAGTATTATCTACAACTTTAATATTATTATTTTTACTATCAAAACATTAAGTCACGATTTATACAAACAAAAAAAACACTACCGGTATGGTAGTGATTTTTTTAAAGTCTTATGTTATAAAGTTGAAGTTATTTGTTATTGGTTTTTTCAACACTAACAACGCTAGTATAGTTGGTAGTAGTTAAGTGAGTTGTTTGAGCATTGACTGAAGATACATTAACTACAACAGTAATCAATACACTAACGACTGCTATCAACAACGCAACTGCACAAATAGCCTTATTAAATAATTTAAATCCCATTATTCGCCGACCTCTTTCCACACATTTTTTATTATTAATATTATAGTACTATTTGTCCCAAAAGTAAATACAGTTTGGACTTTTTTACATTAAAAATATGTAGTTTTTGACCAATTTTATATAATATTTTATATATTTTTGTTAGCCTTAACATATTATGTTGGGCAAAACACATTAGAGTCACATTTTTAAAATATTTTTGATATACTATACAAAATATATTTAGACAAAATTTAGTTTTTATAAATATATTTTTTAAGCCAAAAAAATATTAAAAATTGTAAGTTTTGGGTTTACAAGTGATACTTTATTTGTTACACTTTACTTGCTAACAAACAAAAGGAGTAAATTATGGACAGTGTTCCACCGAGATTAGAAAATTTAATATGCACAAGAATTAGAAACACTGTCGTTACTCTATAAATTAATTACGACATATTCTTTTCTTGTGTAAAAGGAGAAGAATATGAAAGATATACTTGAAAAACTTGAAAACAAAAAGTTTCAAGAACTTAAAGCTCAACTAGAAGATATGAATATCGCTGATATCGCATCTATCTTTGAGCAACTAGAAGACAAACAACAAATTATTGTTTTATTTAAACTGCTTTCAAAAGACAATGCAGCAGATGTCTTTTCTTTTTTGGCACCTGAATATCAAGAAACAATAATCAACGCACTTCAAGACAAAGAAATTGAGTCCATTATGGAAGAAATGTATATGGACGATGCAACTGATTTTGTTAAAGAAATGCCAGCCAATGTTGTTAAGCGTGTATTAAAAAACACAACAAAAGAAAATCGTGATACCATAAACAAACTACTTACCTATCCTGAAAATAGTGCTGGTAGTATAATGACAACAGAGTTTATAGATATCAAACAAGAACTAACTGTAGATGAAGCATTTTTAAAAATAAAACAAAAGGCAGAAGATGCCGAAACTATTGGTACAATGTATGTTACTGATGCAAAAAGAAAAATCCAAGGTGTTGTTAGCATAAAAGACCTAATTATTGCAGACCGTACTCAACTAATAAGTGACATTATGAATACCAATGTAATATGTGCTTGCACAAACACAGACCAAGAAGAAGTATCAAAAATGTTTGATAAATACGACTTTTACGCTTTACCTGTTATTGATGCCGAACAGCGTCTTGTAGGTATTATTACTATCGACGATGTAATGGATGTCGTAAAAGAAGAAACTACCGAAGATATGGAAATTATGGCTGCCGTAACTCCTATGGAAGATAGCTATTTAAAGACCAAACCTATAGTGCATTTTAAAAAGCGTATACTTTGGTTGTTGATACTTACCCTTTCAGCTTCTGTTACTGGAGCAATAATATCTCACTTTGAAGCATTGTTTGTAACAGTTCCTGCACTTGTAAGTTTTATACCTATGCTTATGGATACTGGTGGCAACTGTGGTTCACAAGCTTCAGTATTGATTATCAGAAGTCTAGCACTTGGCGAAGTAACACCTAAAGATTATTTTAAAATAGTCTTAAAAGAAGCTTGTATTGCTAGTATGTGTGGTGCTGTACTTTCTATAGTCAACTTCTTTGTTGCGTGGTGGCGTACTGGTAGTGCACTTGTAGGTCTAGTTATTGCACTAACATTAATTATCGTTGTATTTGCAGCAAAAATCATTGGTGGTTCGCTACCTATTCTTGCTAAAAAATGCAAACTTGACCCAGCTGTTATGGCTTCTCCAATGATAACAACATTGGTTGACTGTATATCAATAATTAGTTATTTCCTAATTGCATCTGCAATTCTGGGACTATAATTGATATCTTAATAAAAACATTTAGTTATAAAAAAACAATGAGAATATTTAGATACAAAAAATAATGAGTATATTTAGATACAAAAAATAATGAGTATATTTAGATATAAAAAATAATGAGTATATTTAGATATAAAAAAACAACTATTGATTTAATAGTTGTTTTTTTATTTTATTAAGTTTAATTTTAACTAGCCAACATTAGATTGGTCTTCATTATTGTCTTCAGCTATCTTTTCCAACTTTTCAATTGCGTCTTTAGATTCTTCACTGATATCATTGGTTTCTTCTACAACATTAACAACGGTTTGTGTATCTCCACCACTTTCTTCTGGTGTTTCTGCCACCACATCAGCATTAACCGTTTCATCTTTTCTACCATCAAGGTTTTCTTGGTCAATAATAACACAATCGTTACGCTTAACTTGTTTCCACTTTGGTTTTGAGAATACGCCAATAGTGATACCCAAAGCATAAATAATCATAAATAATGGGAAAGACAAAATTGTTGGAACTAAGCGTTTGCAATTTTCTCTACCTATCTTTTTCTTTTCAAGTACTGCTACAAGCCACGCTTGAAGTATAAATGGTACAATAAACGCAAATACAAGTGCTAAAACTATAACTCTTAACACATACCACACATGTGCCATATTGCCCACAATAATATTGTACACAATATCATAGATATAATATGCTGGTAGCCATGTACACATAACTACAGCCATTGGTATAAACAACAATGTTAAAAATACATCTAAATATGTATATTCAAAAGTTGTAAAGAACTTACCAAAACATTTAAGACCATCGGTCCAGAATAATTTGTTTACACCATTACCTATACGAATATGACGATTGATGTTGTCTTTTATTGTTGTAGGTTGGTCGTCATAAACTATAGCGTCTGATACATAATCTGCTTTATAGCCTTTATATAATTGTTTAATAGCAAACTCTTGGTCTTCTACTATACTTAAACAATTCCAGCCACCATCTTCTCTGATAAGGTCCATAGAAACCATCATACCACTACCAACCAATAGCTGACCACAACCAATAAATTTTCTACCGTGAGCACTAAATCTACAATCTCTTATGTACCATAGTCCACTAACACCACTTACTATATTTTGAGTAAGGTTTTTACTATTGTTGTAACCTCTAGCAAGTTTGACACCACTATCAAAGGCATCATTCATATACTTTAAATAATCAGCATTACACAAGTTGTCTGCGTCAAATCTAACTATTGCATCATAGTTGTCATAGTCTTTCAAAATAATATCAAAAGCATATTGAAGTGCATATCCTACTCTTTTATGGTTAGGGTCATCATCAAAATGTTCAAATACTGTAGCTCCTGCATTGCGAGCTATCTCTGCTGTATTGTCTGTGCAGTTGTCAGCTATAACAAATACATCATATTTATCTTTTGGATAATTAAGTTGCATAAGATGTTTAATTGTATTGCCTATAACTTGTGACTCATTACGAGCTGGCACAATAACTGCAAACTTATGCTGTGTTTTTGCTTCTGGAAATTTCTTTTCTTTAATAAAGAACAATAATACATAAAACACTTGTATTGTAAACGCTATACCAATAAGTGTCATAAGTACATTGTTAATTACTGAAAGTATTGTGTTGAAAATAATCATAAATACATCCCTAATAATTATTGCTTTCTTTTGTATTTTACAAAATGGTATATTACTATACTCTCATAGCAAACTAAGTTTACGATAAATACCGACTATTGTCAATCACTTTATTTTTGATATGCAATATTGTTAAATATTGTTAAAAAAACACACTATCAAAGTGTGTTTAAAATGTACATTAATTAAAACAATCCTATTCAATTTAAAATTAGCAATTTTATTTAATTATGATTATTATTTTACTTCTTAACAGGTTTGTAGAATGCTTCACCTTCGTGGGACTGGAAGTAAATACCAATAATGCGTTTTCTTCTTGAGTTAATAACTGTATATGCTGCACGCTTTCTTGCTCCACCAACAACATTTAAGTTACGAGTATTACTTTCTACAAATACATTGTACGCTCTTATCCTACCTGTATTGTCAACTATGGTTATACCATCATAGTCTAGCATATCAATAAACAATTCGCATATACCGGTAAGTTTGGCTTCGTTGTATGTTTTGCTTCTTAAGAACAATTTACTAAAACTTATAGGTTCTTTGAGCCACACGCCATCTTGGAAGAATCCATTATCAACATAATCTTTATCAACAATAACGCATAGCGCACCGTGTACGGTCTTAAATACTGAGTCGAAGACATTTTCGTACATTGTTTTTATTTCGTCCAATTTTTTTTGAGTTGTACGCAACTTTGAAAAGCTTGCATCAACAAACTCTCTAATTTCGGTTTGCCAGTCATTAACGATAGTATCATCTAATGTATTGTTGATACTTAATTTTTCACCTTTAAGACTTGTAAGCGTAATATTGTAACTACTTGTAGGC
This sequence comes from uncultured Clostridia bacterium, assembly GCA_934746645.1. GTDB lineage: Bacteria > Bacillota > Clostridia > Christensenellales > UBA1242 > UBA6345. The sequence goes on along the minus strand of CAKVFE010000001.1, from coordinate 695,641 downwards.
TCAACATGAACGATTGACAATTTATCTACTCTTTCTTTTAGTACTGGATTGGAGAACATAAGATTTTTAAGGCTCTTTTCCTTGATACTATTAAGAACATTGATAATACCATAAGATACAGTATCTTCTTTAATATTAACAAATATAACCCAACCATGTTTGCAAAATGGTGCAAGTTTTTTTATGTTATAGTTAAACTTAACTTCAGTGATATTTTCTGTAAACATAGAAAGTTTGTAACAGTCTTCTATGTTTTTAGAGATAAAATCAATGTTGTTGGTAAACATAATATTTGGGTGTAATTTTGTACCTTCTTCTTCATAAATTGTAAGGCTTGAGAAGAAATTTAGGAATTGTGTAAATAGTTTTTTAGGGAAGTTTTCAAACTCTCTTTCAATAAATTCTGTGACTGCAACTTTGGCTGTTGAGTATGTAACTGTATCTTGCATATTATCCCCCCTAAAAACATTAAAATAGTACAATTTTCGATTCTTTGTATACATAATTTAGCAAATTAAAATATAAATGTAAATAGTTTTTTATTAGATTTTTATAATTATTCATAATTATGTATATTTTTTATATATTTAGAACAAAAAATGCCAAAAATGTTTTATTGTTTTGTAAGTACATTGCTAGACTTTTTAATGTTTGGAACAATGCAAATGTGTGACTGCATATTTGACACATTTTATACAAAAAAAGAGAGCAAAACTGCTCTCTTTCAACTTTCTTCTTATTTCAAATTCTAAATATATGTGATTATTAATTATACTATTAAATAAGTTTTTAATTATAGACTTACTTAAATTGGTATTGCACTTTATAAGATTAAAAGTTGTACTTACTCTTTAAGTACATAATGCCACCTGCAAGTATACCAACACCTGCAAGTATACCCATAACCAATCCAAATATCTTCCAACCTGACCTTGGCACTTTGCCGGATACTTTACCTGTGCTACCATTAACTAAAAATCTATATGTCTTTTTGTTAAAGGCGTAGCTACTAATCCATAATGGCAAATATATGTATCTCCACATTATAGAATTGAATGTGCTTTTTACATTGATATATTCGTAGTTGTCATATCTAAACTGCATTTTTGCTCTATCGGTTATTTCTGATTTTGCTTGTCTGGTAACCATATCAAAACTATCGTGCAACTGAGTGTCAAATCCACTACTCATAAAACCTAATAGATACTCTGGGCTATACACTTTCAATCCTTCTAATGTCCATCTACCCAAATCTCTCATTTCACTACCAGTAAGATATGGAGATGCTTCGTTAAGATAATCGGTAAATACATCAAATCGTGTACCAGAAAATGGGTGACGAGTTGTATATGTTTCGGTACGAGTTACTTGTTGTCCATTGATTGTAGAAGTAACGGTACGAGTATGTATCTTAATACCTACACCATCAATCTTACTATTGACATTGAAGTCATAATCCCAACAAGGGAAATATATTCCTTCTATCTTATTTAGTCTTGCACTACTCTTTAACTTGTTAGGTACAAATTTTTTAGACTTTAACCAACTGCGATATTTTTCTATTGCTTCGTCTTTACTTATTTTAAATGGCAAAATTGCATCTGGCTTAAACTCTATTGAATTGTCCAACTGTTTAACATTGGTAGAGCCACAATATGGACATACACCATTAACTCTATCTTTAGCACTAGTTTTTGCACCACAGTTTTCACACTCAAAGCGTACACTTAGTTGTTCGTTTTTCTCAACCTTGCTTTGAGGGTTGTATTCTTTTTTATCTGGTAAGTCTTTACTTACTATACTTTTTACACTGCCACATTGTGGACATTTTAGTGCTTGTGATATAGGGTCAAAACTTAATGTGTAGCCACAAGACTCACACTTGCTATTCAACTCTTTTTCCATATTACTCCTATGTAATACTATATATTTTTATTGTTTTTTTAGTTACTTATCATAGTATATCTTAATACTAAAAAACGCCCAAACACTTGGGCGTCAACAATTATTGATTATAGCTTTTCGCCACATTCAGAACAGAACTTTCCTGCACCAGTATTTTCTGCTCCACATTTTTTACAAACTCTCTTTGTATCTTGGCTCTTTCCACATTCTGGACAGAATTTAGCTCTAGCACCAATTTCTGCACCACAGTGAACGCATTTTTTCTTACCAGCAGTTTGGAATTTATGTCCACATTCTGGGCAGAACTTTGCATTAGCATTAAGTTTTGTACCACATTCTGGACAATCTTTTTTATTGCTTGAACCTTGTAGACTTTCTTGCAATACTTGACCCATAGCCATACCAGAACCAAGTCCTACGCCCATACCGGCCATATTGCCACCATTAGGGTTGTTGGCACTTTCTCTTAAAGCATTGGCAGCTTGATACTTAACAAAAGTATCCATAGAATCTCCCATAACACCCATACTACTACGAGTATCAATAGCTTTTTCTACTGCTTCTGGGAAAGAAATATTTTCGATAACTAAGTTAGTTAGTGTCAAACCAAGTTTGTTAAATTCGGCATTGACATTGCCTTGAGCAACTTTGTTAAATTCCAACAAATTGCAAGCTAGGTCTAAAGCACTTACTTTAGATTCAGCGATACAATCTGAGATAGAAGCAACAAGCATACTCTTTAAATAACTTGCAATATCTTCTGTCTTAAATGTTGAGTTAGTACCAAACAATTCTTTTAAGAAAACTGCAGGATCAGAAACTCTAAATGCATAAGTACCATAACTTCTAATACGGATAGTACCAAACTCTTTATCACGCATTGTGATAGGATTGCTTGTACCCCATTTGATATTGGTAAATTGTTTTGTATTAACAAAATATACATCTGCATAGAATGGAGAATTAAATCCATAAGGCAAACTTAACAATTTGGTTAAAAATGGTAAGTTAGATGTAGTTAAAGTATGCATACCTGGTTCAAAAACATCAGCAAGTTTACCTTTGTTTACAAATACTGCTGCTTGACTTTCTCTAACAGTAAGTTTGCTACCCATCATAATTTGACGGCCGTCCATAGGATACTTATATACAAGTGTATCCTTAGTATTGTCAGTCCATTCTAGACTCTTTAATAATTGACTTTTAGTAAAACCGAATAATCCCACATTATCCTCCTATTATCTTAATATAATGTTACTTGATACAGCGCAAATAGTGTCACCTTCAGCAAGTACAACTTCTTGATTGTGTTTGTATTCTTTAACATAGATACCGATTCTTACATTAAACGAATCTTGATTTTCGTCAGTAGACAACAAGATATATTTACCAGGTTTAACTTCACCGTCTTTGCTTACGGTTACTGGAGTATTTTGGTTAAGAATAATATCTTTTTGTTGATATGTAGCATTAACCATAGTATCTGTAGCCATATTAGTTTCTGGTGCTACTGGATTATCTTCCATAGTATATCTAACATCATCAACGATATCCAAATTGTCTTTTTGTTTTTGTTTTAAAACTTTAGCGCGTTTTTTCTTAACTAAAACTTTAACAGTAAACAAACCTATATAAGCGACTGCTGCTACACCTAAAGTAATATATAAATACAACATATCACCACTCTCCTACGATTTTTTATATCATTATTTTAGCATAATATTAAAATAACTTAAAGTATTTTATAATATTATTATTCTTCATTTTCTAACATTTTCCCTATTTTTTCAATATTTTACTTTTCAAGTATTGTCTTAAATAGTGCTAGCACAAAAATAAGCCAAAACTTTTATAAAACTTTACATTTTTTACAAACCCCAATTATTAAGAAAATAAAAAATAGTACTGTTTTCCAGTACTATTATATGTGAGTATTATTTAATTAATCCCATATCATCGCTCAATGCTTTTTTCTTTTTCAATTCGATTTGGGAACGCATAATTCGGTCATACAAAACTCGGTTATCGTCTATTGCTTCTATTATTAAATAGTCACAAGCCTGCCAACTATTTTGCAACAATATACCTGCTTTAGACATAGCATTGACTGCTTTTTCTAGTATCAAACCAACATTGTTTCTTACATCTTGTGCTTGTTGTTGAGTCATCAAATTGCAGTGCCAAGAACCTGCCAAGAATGGGTCTAAATAATCTACAGCCAAACTATCTCTAAATGATCTAATACCACCATTGTCATATCTAGGCATAGTTACATGTGGGTCACTATCCAATCGTTTAATTAATTGAGTAACAGTATACTTTTTACCTTCTGTTTCGTTAAGTTCGGAAAGTATACGCTCTAAGTTTTTATCAATATCTAAGTCTATAACTTTAAAACCATTTTTAGTTACCATAAGGTTGCCTGGGTTGGTATCCAAAGCTCTAAATCCAATATTGTGTAAAAATCTATATTGGCTAAGCAAATTTTCATATTCGCTATCAGGATAACTTAACATTAGTTGTTGATTTTTTATTGTGTAAGCGTATAAGAAATCTCCAATAATAGATTGTTCTTCTTTAGTAAGATTAAACATAGATTTTGTTTTCTCTAGGTCGTTTATTTCTGACAACGAAGCTTCTTCCATTCGTTTTCTAATAGGATCATAGCCCATAGCTTTTTTAAATATACGATTGTGTCCAGCCAAATAGATATCGTTGCCTTCAACTCTTTCATATATTTCGTGATAATGTTCATCAGCAAAAAACATAGTATAAAGTTTTGGAGTCTTAATACCTTTAGAAATCAACCAATCATTAAACTTAATAATATCTGTTTTTCTAAACTGACCTTGTGCTTTTTTAACAACTGCCTTTTTATATTTAAGCATTGCAAATTGTTGTTTGTCACCAAAATAAGAACATTGCTTGCTAGCACCTTCTCCAACAACTTTAGAGTCAGCACTTTTTATAGCTTCAGTCAATGTTTTGTTTTCGTCACTGTCAGTTTCGGACAAATATTGTGTAGACAATGATTTGTTTTTTACACTATTAAATAATTGTTCAAACTTTTCTCTATCCATATTTTTATTATACCACAACAACAAAGCTTATTCAATATTAAATAAAAAAAACTACATTAATATTGTGTTAAACAAAACAATAATTAACAATAAAAAATATTATGTGCAATATATACAAAAATCGAATTTACTATTGACTTTTATATATTTTTGTGCTATACTAATTAGACAAACATCAAAGAAGAAATTTATTTCTTATCAACCTTTGGTGTTTGTTTTTTTGTTTAAATACCACTACACAAATATTAATATATGCCACGATTATTCGTGGCTTTTGTTTTATTTAATCAGTAGCGAAACAATCAAGTATTGAAATATTATTTTTAATAATGCTATCAATTAATTTTTTAATTATTTGTAATTATTAGTTATAATTAGTTTTAGTCAAACTAAATAATAAATAATCTAATACCAATAATTAAGCATAAAAAAGCACTGGACTAACCAGTGCTTTTATTTTTTATCATTCAATTTTAATATTTAGGTGTATTGTTGACTTGATTGTTGTTTTCTCCACTAAACCTAATCTTATTAATAATATTAACAATATTAGCGTACACTGGATAACTAAATTGTACTAGACATAGTATAAACAACCAGTTGGTAAAGCTCATATTTAAAATATTAGCATATCCAAAGAATTTGTATAAGAACGGAACAGCCATAACCAATACACAACAGAATATCATAGCGATATACATAAATGCTCTATAAAAATCAAATGGTTTACATAATTTAAACAATACCAATAATCCTGACATTGTTACTAGCAAGCTTGCGATTGTTTCGTAATATTCGCCTGCATAAGATGCGTATTTGTTGTAATAGAAACATATTATAACATTAAGTGTAAATATAATTGCACCCGGCAAACTATTACATATCAAGTTGGACAAGAATTTACCTTGTATCTTCTCTTTATTAGGTTGTAATGACAAGAAGAATGCAGGGACACCAATTACAAATGTTTCCAACATCATAATTTGGTTGGTATTAAATGGATATTGTGTCTTTACTATCAAACAGAATATTGATAAGAAAATAGTAAAGAATGTCTTCATCAAGAATAGCGAACTACTCTTTTGGATATTGTTGATAACTCTTCTACCTTCAGCAACTACGCTTGGCATACTTGCAAAGTTGCTATCCAACAATACTAAGTGACTTACATTTCTAGTAGCTTCACTACCACTTGCCATAGCAATACTACAATCAGATTCTTTCATGGCAAGGATATCATTGACACCATCGCCAGTCATAGCAACTTTGTGTCCTTTACCTTTTAAAGCTTTAACTAGATACATTTTTTGTTCTGGGCTTACTCTACCAAATACAGTGTATTTGTCTGCAGCTTCTGCAACTTGTTGTTCGGTAAGTCCTTCTAGGCTAATAAACTTTTCAGCGTTTTCAACACCAACTCTCTTACTTACTTCACTAACAGTAATTGGGTTGTCACCACTAATAATTTTGATTTGAACACCATTGTCTTTAAACCACTTAATAGTTTTTGCAGCTTCTTCTCTAATATGGTCTTCAATAACTATAATACATACTGGTGTGCGTTTGGCTGGAACTTTATCTCCTTCCAAAGTACCTTCACACTTAGCAAGTAATATAACTCTAAATCCTTTTGAAGCATATTGTTTAACAAGTGGGTCAACATCTGGGTTTTTCTCTTTTAATACATATTCTGGTGCACCAAACACATAGGTTTCACCATTTTTAAATGTTACTGCACTAAGTTTTCTAGAACTACTAAATGGCAATACAATTTGTTTTGTAAATTCTTTACTATAACCAAAGTAAGTTGCCAATGCTCTAGATGTCTGGTTATTGTCTTCCAATGCTGTCAACATACTACCCATAATATCATTGATTGTATGGTTGACATTGGTTAGCTGAATAACCGAATTAACTTTCATACTGCCGTCTGTTATTGTACCAGTCTTATCTAAGCACAATACATCAGTACGAGCAAGCATCTCTATACTATACAAGTCTTGTACAAGTGTACGCTTTTTAGCAAGTTTCATAACACCAACAGCCAAAGCCATACTTGTAAGCAAGAACATTCCTGCTGGTATCATACCAATAATACTACCAGCTGTCTTCTTTATTGTTTCGCTTATAACTCCTGATTGTTGGTAGTTGTTGTAATACATAAGTATTGCAAGTGGAATAATAACTGCACCAATACAACGAATAACTAAGTTAAGACTCTTCAACAATTCGCTCTTAGCAGATTTGTATTCTTTAGCTTTAGCAGAAAGTTTGGCTGTATAATTAAATTCGCCAACTCTTTCAACAAGCGCTGTACATTTACCACTAGCAATAAAGCTACCTGAGTACAATATGTCGCCTTTTCTTTTCTTTATAGCAACACTTTCACCGGTCAACAAACTTTCGTTGACTTCTACTTCGCCTTCCAAAAGTTTGCAGTCTGCACATATCTGTTTGCCTGTAGAAAAATAAATTATATCATCAAGCACAACATCATTAACAGATATTTCGTGTTTGTAACTATCTCTAAGTACAGAAGCAGTCGGAGCACTTACCAAACTTATTTTTTCAATAGTCTTTTTAGCTCTTATCTCTTGAATAATACCAATAGTGATATTACATATAGTAACAACCAAGAACATAAGGTTGGTCCACGCACCTACAGCAATCAATGCACCTGCTACGCCAAACACCAACAAGTTAAAGAATGTAAATATATTGCCAAAGAATATGCGTCTATATGTCTTAACATTTTTGTCTTCAACTCTATTGGTTAGACCTTCATTGGTTCTTTGTTTAACCTGCTCAGCTGTAAGTCCAGTCTTTGTGTTAGGTGTAAATCTTACTACCTTTTCCAAATCTAATTTTTTCTTTTTAGATTTTCTAGCACGCTTTTCTTCTTTCTCTTTTTCTTTCTTTAGTCGTGGGTGTACTTCTTCTGGAGTAAGTATTCTTGGTTTTCTTATTTCTTCTTGTTTTTTATCTTCTTTATCTTCTTTTTTGTTGGACTTTTTATCTTCAACATTTTCTTCAACAATATTTTGTGTTTCTACCACAACATCTTGAGTTTTAGATTTAGAAGATTTTTTAGAAGACTTAGCATTATCAATATTAGTGTCCATTGTTGGAGTATCTGATACTGATTTTGACTCTTCAACTTTAGCTTTTTTAGTACTTGTCTTTTTAGTTTTAGGACTAGGGACTGTATCTAAAGCTGGAGCTTTGTCTTCTTTAGTAGTTTCTACATCTTTTTCTATTTTTGCTTGTGTAGATTTTTCACTATTAGGGGTAGACTTAGTTGCAGATTTTTTGGTTGTTTTTGTAGCAGGTTTTGTATCTACTACAGTCTTTGTAGCTGACTCGCTTAAATCTAAAGCTATCTGATTGTCCACAACTTGATTGTCTGTAACTTTCTTAGTTTGTTTAGCCATAACTCTCCTTTTTATCTTATCGTCAATGCCTAACGGCACATACTTGAATAAACATAAGTCATTAGAAAATAATGTACAACATCACATTCTTTAGACTTTTGATAATATTATATCATATTTATAATACCATAAAATATTTGCGAAATAATAGCATTTTAATAACTTTATTAAATTAAATTATAAATTTAACTTAATTAAAATTGAAATTAATTAAAGTTGTTGTTATAATAAATGTAGATTATTTTAAGTTAAGCTTAAATAAAAAACATTTTTATAAGGACAAAATATATATGGCAGAAATAAAAACAAAAGCAACAATGGACAAAGTTGTTAATTTATGTAAAAACAGAGGTATTATCTTCCAAGGTAGCGAAATATATGGTGGTATGGGTAATACTTGGGATTATGGTCCAGTAGGTGTCGAAATTAAAAATAACATTAAGCGTGCATGGTGGAAAAAGTTTGTACAAGAAAACACCAACTCATTTGGAGTAGATGCCGCTATACTTATGAATAGTAGAGTATGGGACGCTAGTGGTCATACAGCAAGTTTTAGTGATCCAAAGATGGATTGTAAAGAATGTAAAACTCGTGAGCGTGCCGACAACTTAATTGAAGATTATTGTGCAAAGCACCATATCGAAGGTGTTGTACCAGACAAAATGACCAATGAAGAAATGGAAAAGTTTATTGACGAACACAAAATAAACTGCCCAAAATGTGGTCAACACAACTGGACACCAATCAGACAATTTAACTTAATGTTTGAAACATCAAGAGGTGTTACTGACGAAAACCAAAACAAAATTTATCTTCGTCCAGAAACAGCACAAGGCGAATTTGTAAACTTTTTAAATGTACAACGCAGTATGAGAGCAAAAGTTCCTTTTGGTATCGCCCAAATTGGTAAAGCTTTCCGTAACGAAGTTACTCCCGGAAACTTCATTTTCCGTACTATCGAATTTGAACAAATGGAACACCAATTATTCTGTAAAGAAGGTACAGACCACGAGTTCTATGAATTGTACAAACAAAAAGCATTTAACTTCTTACTAGATTTAGGTTTTAATAAAGACCATTTGCGTTTTAAAGACCACGACAAATTGGCTTTCTATGCTAAAGCTGCTTGTGATATTCAATACTACTACCCTATGGGTTGGCAAGAACTTAATGGTATCCACAATCGTACCAACCACGACTTAAGTCGTCACCAAGAATATAGTGGTAAGTCAATGCTTTACCTTGACCCATTTACCAACGAAAAGTTTGTACCTTGGGTTGTAGAATATAGTATTGGTGCAGATAGATTGATGTTGGCAGTATTGTGTGAAGCTTATGATGAAGAACAACTTGAAAACGAAACAAGAGTTGTTATGCACTTCCACCCTGCAATAGCTGCATACAAAGTCGCTGTATTACCTCTTCAAAAACAACAAGGTGAAAAAGCAAAAGAAATCTACAACAAACTATCCAACTACTTTATGTGTACTTATGATGAAGCAGGTTCTATAGGTAAGCGTTATCGTAGACAAGACGAAATCGGTACTCCATTCTGTCTAACAGTAGACTTTGACACTATGGAAGATGACACTGTTACTATCCGTGATAGAGATACTATGGAACAAATCAGACTTAAAGTAGACGAAGTTGTACCTTATGTATTAGAAAAAATCAAATTTTAATTATTGAAAATGCAAGGAGATAAGACTATGGCAAAATGCGATATTTGTGGCAAAGAACTAATACAATTTGACGAGTCCATTGACGACAAAATACTTGCACTTATGGATAAAGATAGCATTGTATTAGCCGAAACATATCCACACAGTTTTGACTACTGTCAAAGTTGTGGTATCGTAGATTATCCTTTTAATGAAAATCAAATTGAAGAGCTTAAAGCTCACAGCGAAGAACTTATAGATATAGTAAAAGAAGATATCTATAAAGTTGTAGACCCAAAACAAATAACCAAATCTTGTTTGCTTGCAGGTAGATGTTTTGAGATTGTCAATGATATAGACCACGCAGTACTTTGTTATAAAGCGTGTGAAGATGTATTGGGAGCGTTGCTTTTAAAATATCTTCAACACAACAAGTCTAATGACGAAATAAACTATAGTAGTGACGCTAGCAACCTTACCCTATCCCCTGATGACTACGAACTTATGTTGGGAGTAGAAAATCTGCTAGACGAATATAGACTTAAAGTTATCAATCTTACTAAGCTTGCCAACGCTGAAGAAAATCCAGTTGTTATTTACAACGCAATACTTGCATTTGTTGGACTTAATGATATTGATAAAGCAAAAGACCTATACAATGAAGCTAAAAAAGTTTTTGCAGGTACTAATGATACTCACGATAGAGCTCTTAATTATATAGGTAATGTATTAATTAAATCTCAAGGCAATTATTAATAAACAAAATTATTAACAAAAAAAGATGTAGACAACCTACATCTTTTTTATTTTCTTAATTTTAGATTTTCAATTTTCTTGATTTTAGATTTTCAACAATATCGACTATTTTTTTCTTGCACCACAATTGGGGCAACGGTCTTCTGTTTCTTTTAGTTGTGTATCACAATATGGGCATTTATGTTTATTTTTATCTTCTTCAATATTTTCTGTTATCTTGTCTTTTACTTTTTTATAATATTCTACTGCTTGAGTAGATATGTTACGACTATGTTTAACTATAACAACAATAACTGTAATAACAATAGCCAAGACAACAATCGCCATAACAATACCAATGATTATGCCTATATAATCAAAAGCATCTTCAAAAAAGTCATCAAGCATCATAGGGATTAAATTAAATAATTTATTCATAGTATTACTCTCTATTATATTTTACTTTTGCAATTAGGACATTTAGAATCTTTTTCTGTGATACGGCAACCACAATATGGACACTTAGTCAATTTTGCTCTTTCTTCTTTTTTCTCTTGTTCGGCTTGTTTTTGTTCTTTTTTATCTCTAGCTTCAATGTTGATATCTTGTTTTGCTACTTTCAACATATACACACCAAAACTTGCAGAAACCAAAGCTACAGCCAAACAAATAAGTAAAGTTTTTATATCAAAAGCTTTAATGCAGTTGTAAGTCATAAAACCTAAAGTAACACCTGCAAAAACACATAGCACAACACCAGTCATTAATACAACATTGTTGCGACTAAACATCTTTAATGGACTTAATGTCAAACCAATCAACAAAAATGAAAATGCACCAACACCAAGTCCTATAAACTTAGCCAAATTTTCATCATACTTGCCCTTTAATACAACAAGTTCATAAATCAACAATCCTAGACAAGCAAGTCCAAGCATATAAAACATCAAACTAAACCATTTGATAGATTTACTATTTTTTAACATAATATCAATCTCCTTAATTTAAGATACACTAAAATAAAAATCATATCTTTAATTATATATTATCATTAATAGAAAAAATTGAAAAGTCAAATTGAAAAATTATGTTGCAAATTAGTTAATTTTAATATATACTATCATTGTCAATTTATGGCCCTATGGTCAAGCGGTTAAGACGTCGCCCTCTCACGGCGGAATCTGGGGTTCGATTCCCCATAGGGCTACCATAATAAAAAGGAAGTTATCAACTTCCTTTATTTTTTAACTAAGTATTAATAATCAACCAAAAGCAATATACAAATAACAATATGCGTAAAAACAAAATTAATATTTGTTTGCACTTTTTCATATTAATAGTTATACTTAATTAAATAATAAACTAAGTATTGCAAATAATAAAAAAATAATGTATAATTTTCTTTGAAATTAAGGAGATACTAAATATGCCTAATGTACAAGATAAAAAAATCGAATATTTAACTAAACGCCGTGAATATATAACCAAACTTCGTCGTAATGCTACTATATATCAAATAGTTGCTCTTATATTACTTATTGCTGGATTAGTTATAAGTTTTGCTATGAAGTTTAATTCTTTTGAAAATACTATTTTAGCTATTATGTCATTAATATTTTTATTTTTTGGTATAGCATTTGAGATTACTGCTGTTATATATTTTAACAAAGCTAAAAAGCACCTATCAGGTCAAACTGTTAATGCTTCTACCAATCCTAATGATTGGCAAAACAAATAATAGTTAACTACTGTTTATCTATAGTAACAAAAGATAAATATATAAAAAATTAAATAAAATAAAAAAGACTTAAAATAATATTTTAGGTCTTTTTCTTTTTATAACACAATTTGAAAATTGTTTATTTAATTAAAGATATATCTTATTTAGTTTAATTAAGAATACAACTATATTTAGATATATCTTATTTATTATAATAAATTTATTGGTTTAATATCTTATTATTTTATATCCCATTATATTTACTTTTATATTTGCATTAATATAAGATATTTTTTTCTTTTTATTAATTTTTAATTTAATCACAACTAAAAATTAAATATTAATAGTACCCAATAGATTGGCTTGCAATGTAGTATCAAAAATATTTTCATTGCTTAGTTGTATAGCATATCTTGTTTGGAAGTTATAAACCCCATTATACAATTTTAAATATACTTTATAATTGCCAGACTCAATATCTGAAATTAGATTATAAGATATATCTCCACCAGCATAGTCGTTACAATAAAATGTGGTTATATTAGATGTTTGGGTATTGATAAAAATAAGCTGAGTTTGCTTTGCTCTAGTTAAGTTGCCAAAGCCAATATTTTTTATACCTATATTAATACTATAATTATTGGTATTATCTTCTCTTTTTATATTGCAATTTTCTAATACCAATCTATATCCAAGATGGTTACGGATATAGTTGACTGCTTTAGTATTATAATACAAACTTTCTTGTCCCAACTCACTAGTATAATAAGTCTCGTTCCATTTTGTTTGGGTCGTGTTATAGTTCCATTCGTAGTTAAGGTAAGACAAGTTGATTTTGTTCATCTCGTCCAAACAATTTTCTATATTGGACATTTCTCCAGTCATAACTTCGCCACCAAATGGAAGATGTGCAGTCTGCTTACTCAACCAGTTGATTTCTTTTTCTCTATTGGTGTATGTACCCAAATCAGAACTACTACCCAAATATCCATCATTAAAGATACCTAGTCTATATTCTGGAGTGTCTGGACTGATGACATAATTGTCTATATCATTGATTGTGATATTAAGATAATGATAAATCATTTTTGGAGTTCTTACCAATATTGGAAAATTGTCTGTACAAGACAAAAATTTTGAAATAAGTTTGTCTATGGTATCATAATTGGCAAGTTTGCTTGTGTGCATTTCTCCCCACTTACCTACCATACCAACTTCAATAGCTGTAATAGTATCTTGATATCGGTTAAGTACCGAACACAACTGTTCAATATGTCTAAGTATCATATCTTCACTAGGTTCTAAGTCTGCGACACCATTAAATCCGTCATACGCAAATCTAACAATAGCACTCTTATTATTTTTCAACAAATTTTCCATTATGCCATCAAAATAATCAAGTGCTTCATCTGTAAACTCTATATCACTTTCATTGTTGACTGCTTTTGAAAATGCTCCGATATTGACACGCAAATGTTGTACAGATACATCATTATTTATATGGCTACAAGTACCACCAGTGGTTGTAAGTTTGATAACCATTGGTCTATAAAATCCACAATCTGGATTAAGGATAGTGTCTATTGATTGAACATAGTCATTTTTATCTAGTAATGTTGTATAAGTGGTTGGTGGAATATCATTAGTATCATCGTCTGCAGAGCCATTGCCATTGTTATGTCTTCCACAACCACACAATCCTATGCAACTCACAATCATAACCATAACCATAAGCATAATTGCAATAGAATACTTTTTCATTATTTCTCCTTTGTCATAAATTGTATATTAGTCACTTACAAAAACAAAAACTCTACCTAAAAAGATAGAGTTTTTATAATCATTGTTACATAAATGGAGCAAAGAATTTAAGGAATGCACCTGCAAATTTTTCATACCATTTACGCTGTTTCATATCTCTTAAAGTTACAAGATGACTGTTGCCAATAATATTGTCCATATCTTGTTTAACAGTAGATACCATTTTTGAATTATGTATCAATACGCCAGATTCGAAGTGTAAGTACAAACTTCTAAAGTCAAAGTTGGTGCTACCTACTACAGTAGTAGTATCATCAACAACCATCATTTTTGCGTGTACAAAACCTGGAGAGTATTCGTATATCTTTACTCCAACTTTAATAAGTTCGGAATAATAAGAACGGCTTAAATAGAACACCCATTTTTTATCAGGGATACCTGGCATAATAATTTTGATATCCACACCAGACAATGCTGCAACTTTTAGATCTTGCATTATTGTACGGTCAATAATGAAATATGGAGTAGTAATATAAATAGTCTTTCTAGCACCACTTATCATCTTATCAAACAAATTGCGAGCAATAGGAGATTTGGTAATAGGACCTGTGCCATAAGGTTGGACATAATCTTTAACTTTAGTACTTACAATTCTATCATTTTTGTACTTAGTAATATCAATAATTTTCTTAGTAGAAGCTTGCCAGTTATTGAAGAACATAACAACCAAACTCCATACAGCAGAGCCATTGATTTTTACAGCAGTATCTTTCCAATAACCAAACTTGTTTTCTTCATTGGCATATTCGTCACCGACATTGATACCACCTACATAACCTATACAACCATCAATAACAACTATCTTTCTATGATCTCTATATTGAGAAAACATATTGACTGTAGGAACAATCTTGTTGAAAGGAACAGCTTCAATACCGTGGTTGGCAAGTTTTTTAAAGAATTTTTTATCGTCAAATCTATCTACACAGCCAAAGTCGTCATACAATAATTTTATCTCTACGCCTTCTCTAGCCTTTAGTCTTAATAGGTCAAATAGTTGTTTCCAAATTTTACCTGGTTTAACAATAAAGTATTCTAGTAAGATATATTTTTTTGCATTTTTGATAGCGTCAAACATATCATCAAAATATGTTTCGCCGTCTTTCAAATAGTTGACTGTAGTGTCATTGTATACTGGCCATTTTTCTGTATTTAGTAAGTACTTAGAATAATTGGCAGCGCCTGCATCATACTTAGTTAGAGTATCAACAACTTCATTGTTTTGCTCTAGTGCTTTGTATGACAAATAGCTTATATTTTGAAAACGCTTACGTTGGCGTTTGCTACCTCTAGTAGTTTTTAATTGTATGTATAAGGCAGTACCAAAAACTGGTAACAAAATTATGGTAACTATCCAAATAATTTTATAATCAGTATTTTCATTGTCTGCATTAAGGAATCCAATAAGGATTAAACCTGCAAATAAAGAAATAAGGGTATAAATGTATGTATCTAAAAATAAAGTGAAGCACACAAAAACAGCCACATTAATCAAGAATGTTAATGCAAGCAAAAATTTTGATGAAGTTACAAACTTTATAAACTTTTTCATTTCTATCCTTTTAAAAAATCACAAAATATACTTAGTATATACTATAGCATAATATATATTATCACATAATAACTTATTTTACAATTATTTTATGTAAAGTAAGCCCAAATTAAAACTAGATATTTAACATATTTTAAAAAAAATAAGTCCATTGTTGTGGGCTTATTTTTACTACAATTACTAGATAAAATTGGTTAAATTTTTGCTTTGCTTATTAAAGTATTATTTTTACTTTAGCCATATTTTTTCACTTCCAGTTATCTTTGTATTACTTTCATTTATCTATCAATCATTGTCGTATCTATCAATCATTATTTGGCTTAGATTCTTTAGGCTGATTTTGATTGTCTTGTTTTGTAGAGGTATTTTGATTAGATTTAAAATTGTTGTTTTTATTGTGGTTGTCTACAATATGATTGTCTTTATCTTCTTTTCTCTTTTCGTCCTTTGACTCGTTGTTGTTTTTCTTTTCATCTGCATTAATATTTTTCTTTTCAAGTATTTTAGGTTTGTCTATATCTAAAGATTGGAGTTCTTTACCCATAGACATAAGTCTAGACATTTGGCTAAAGTTGCAACAAACAAAAATCTCAATACTAACAAGTAGATACCCAATATATATTTGGCTACCATTAGAGCAAGCAAAGATAAGCAGAACTAAAAAGTTCATCATAAAACCTAATAAAGCCATAAGTTCCATAAGTTTTACTTTTGTGTAATTGTCCTTAAATAGATTGACTATGGACATAACAATCAAAGACACCACTGCCATAATCATAATGGCATTAAGTAGATAAAACATAACTCTTACAAAACCAGCATCATTTTCGCCTAGTCCAAATTTTTTAATAGGCAAAATAAAAGTAATTAGTGTGATTAATGCAAAAGTCAACAAACATATATTAAGTATTTTTTTATTACGCATAGACAATACCTCTTTTTAGTAAGTATTGACCAGATAAAAATATTTTAATCAAATGTTTAAATTAAAGATAAAAACACAACCAAAAAAATTATTATCCTTGCAAGTAGAAAATATTTTCTTAAATTGAAAACAATAGTACTACAAAATCAATATATCAAAATTGTAAGATTAAAAATAACAAACTAAATAATTCTAATAGTGATAGAGAAAAAACAGACAAAAAATAAAGGAAAGTTAAACTTCCCTTTATAAATTTTGCAATACAAAATTATTAAATTTCACCTTCAAGGCGTTTTTGTTTGTAATACTCAATAGCTTTGTTGATTGTTTCGATAGCTTTATCTCTATCTCCCAATTCTTTAACTTCTACTTTCTTACCTTCAAGTTCTTTATAAACTCTCAAGAAATGCATAAGTTCGTCAAAGATATGTTGAGGCAAATCAGAAATATCTTTATAGCTATTGTATTGTGGGTCGCCAAATGGTATAGCAATTATCTTTTCATCACTCTCATCTCTATCAAGCATTGTTACTACGCCAATAGGATAACAAGTAACTAGACACAAATGTGTTATAGGTTCGCTACAAAGTACAAATACATCTAGTGGGTCATGGTCACCACAATATGTAAGTGGAATAAAACCATAATTCATTGGATAGTGAGTGCTGGTATACAAAACTCTATCTAGTCTAAGCAAACCAGTTTCTTTATCAAGTTCGTATTTTAATTTGCTACCTTGTTCTATCTCAATAACAGCTTCAAATTTTTCTGCAGTAATTCTTCTTGGGTGTATATCTCTCCAAATATTCATATTATCGTATTATCCTTCCTTTTTATCTATCTCAATAGTAGTATACCACAAAACTATTGCTTTGGGTAGTCACTATTTTTTTAAAGTGTAATAGCAAATATATTACTCTGCTATATTTACTTTGTCAAATACAAAATTAAACTTTTTATGAATATCACAATCTGATTGGTAATAATATATTAATACAGACAATATTTTTTATCTAATTAATATGATACCCAGTACAATATTTATCGTTAAAATTAATTTATAAAAAATATTGAAAAATATCAAAACTGTCACTTTATGACAATAAGTATATACAATATGGCTGAAAATATAAAGAATATTATCATAAACACATTTAATGACAATGCTAGCTTAGCTACACTAATTATAGCTATGCTACCAATATTTGAATTGCGTGGAGCAATACCTTTTGGCATGAGCAAATCTATATGGGGTCAATATGCACTTAGTCCACTCCATAGTTTTTTGGTGTCATTGTTTGGCACAACATTAGTAATACCAATAGTAGCATTCATCTTTAGTCCATTATTAAAACTTTTAAAAAAGACACCGTTATTTAAATCTCTTGCAGAAAAAGTAGAAAACAGAATAAAAACAAAATCTGAAAAAATAGATACTAGCACCAAACTTAAAAAGATAATAGGTATACTTATTTTTGTTGCTATACCACTACCACTTACTGGTGTCTATACTGGTACTTGCATTGCTGTATTGCTCGGTCTTAATATGTACGAAATATTGTTGTCTGTAGGTACTGGCAATATTATAGCTGGTCTAATTATTGTTGCATTATCGACTATACTAAAAGACAACTCTTTGATTGTCCTATATTGTTTTATAGCAATACTTATAATTTTACTTTTAATTGGTCTAATCAAACGATTGTTAAACCACAAAAAGCAAAAAGACCCAATTAAATAAATTGAAGTTTTAATAAACTAAAAGATTTATTTATTAGGTCTTTTTTATTTTAAGTTAATTATAAAACATTTTAAATTATTGATTAAAAATATATTTGATTTAATCCAATTAATTTTTAACAATTATTTTTCTAACTTGCCACCACCAAAAATAAGGTTAATCATTTTTAGTTGGAAACTGATTGGGAAAAATCTTAGTAAGAAATAACAAATATTGTATTTAGTACTTACTATAGACATAGGTTTACTCTTTCTTTTATAAGATTGTTTAAGTATAACTTTTGCTACTCTTTCTGGTGGCATACGCTTGCTTTCGTGTCTATCTACAAAACCTACTGCTCTATTGATACGCTCGCCATATCTTTCGTTGGTATCAAAGTTTTTAACTCTATTTTTACAGAAGTTACTTTTTACATCTCCGGGACATATAGCACATACATCTATACCTGCTTCGCAAAGTTCTAGTCTTTGTGCATAAGTAAATGATAATACTGCAGCTTTACTTGTACAATACATACCTCTAAATGGTACACTCCATAGACCCAATGCACTAGATATATTGATTATCTTTGCACCCTTAGTCATAAAAGGTAGAGCATATTTGCTACAATAATAAACACCCATCAAGTTGACATCCATAATGTTTTTAAAAGTATCACTAGGGATAAGTTCTAAAGCACCACTAACACCAAAACCTGCACAGTTGATAAGAATATCTATTTTGCCATACTTTTCGCCGATTGTCTTGAAAGCTGATTGTACCATATCTTCTTTTGATACATCACAAACAATACTATATTCTTCATAGCCAACTTCTTTCTCTCTAGACAAATTGATTACTGTTTCGCCCTTAGCTCTGTACATATCTGCAGTGCATTTGCCTATACCACTGCTAGCACCTGTAATAACAATAATTTTACTTTCTCTTTTTTTCATACTTTACTCCATAAATTTAACAACATCTATTTTAACTTAAAAATTATATTTTTCAAAATGATATTGTATACATCATATTTATAAATATGGATTTTATTAATACAAAAAAATAATATAGTGAATACATAAAGAAATATAATGCACAAATAAAAAAGAAAGAACCTATTAAAATAATAATGAACTTATCATAATAACGATTCCAAC
Organism: uncultured Clostridia bacterium; assembly: GCA_934746645.1. Lineage (GTDB taxonomy): Bacteria > Bacillota > Clostridia > Christensenellales > UBA1242 > UBA6345. The sequence goes on along the minus strand of CAKVFE010000001.1, from coordinate 675,931 downwards.
AGTTTTGCTGTTGCACATTGGGTTTGACTTGGTTAAACTTCGCTTATACATCACTTTATAAATAACAAGCCGAAAGTTATACACATCAAAAGACTTACATACTTAAATAGACTTATACACATCAAAAAACTTAGATACTTCAATAGATTTATACACACAATGTATAATAAATACTTTATTGGTGGTAAGTTGTTTTGAATTAATTATCCACCTAAACAATTAACACTTTATACATCTCATTCATAATATACAATGTATATTGAGTTGTTAATTAATACACCAATTTATTTTACCCCTTTAAAATGTGTATAACTTAGCAATAAAGCCAATATACCCCTCCCTTTCCAGCAGTTTTGCTGTTATATAAAATAGGTGTGCCTACTAGCACACCTATTTTTAAATGACGGAATAAAGCCATTTTTTAATGATTATTTATTTTTATTCACTCCAATTGTGAAATTATCCCCAAAAAACCACTATATTCCAACTTATCCACATATACACATTGTAATTATTATAAATTTTTATGTATATTTATTTAATTATGCATAAATTTACACCAAAATGAATAAAAATTGTCGAAAATTCATAAAGTTATCCACTTATCCACATTTCAAAAGGTATTTATCCACAATAGTTTTCGATAATTGTTTTATAAATTCTTCAATTTTGGTTAAAATTAACAAACTTTGCAAAAGTTGTGCACAATTTTTCTTAATTTATTCTAAAATTTTGGGGTTTATCCACAAAAATTTATGGGCACATATTGGTTGGGATTAAATAATTGTGTATATTGTTGGTATTAATATCCACAGCTGTGCTACTCTCTATAGCCTCAAATCCAGCAGGAACTTCTTCGACACCTTCCACAATTATGCCTTGTTGTGGCGAATAGTATTCGTGTCTAATTTCTTTTTCTTCTACAAGTTTTCCATCTTTATAATAACCTACATAAGCTTTTGCTTCGTATCCATCTCTAGGATAAGTAAGTCTAAACTTTTCGCCTTTAAACAATACTTTATCTGTATATTCTTTTTTAGTATCTTGTACGACTTTATCTCCTAGATTTTTTAATTTTGCTACTGTTTCGCTTCTAGTCTTAACTTCATAGTCAATTTGTGTTCCATAAATATTGACTGTGACACTTTCACTATTGCAGTTGGTAGTTATATACAATGGAGTATCTAATGTATTGACAAACTTTAAGTCTGCGACATATTCGGACACCATAGCGTCCATAGCAAGTGGGACATATTTAACTGGTAAAGTATGCTTATGCACTTCTTGTATTTCTACATCAGCCAAAAGTAATGCATTGTACAAAGTTGTGCTAGCTTGACATATTCCACCACCAACACCATCTACAAACTGTCCGTTGTAAATAACTGTAGCAACTTTATATCCATTGCTTTCAGTATGTGGACCAGTAACTTTATTAAAACTTACTTCCATATTAGGTTCGACTACAAAACCATTGAAGTATTGCAAAGCTTTTTTGACATTGCTTTTTCTATTGCCAGTACTATCAGAAACATAAGTTGTATAAGTAGATATTAGTTGTGTTTTGTTGATATTGTCTTGTTCGGTCACTTGTGGTAGTTCTTCTATAGTTACAATATCAACTTCTATCTTATTAGATTTTACAAATTGTTCGTTTATATCGTGATACAATTGTTCTTTATTAACCCTAAGACCATTTTTATCTTTAGTTATTTCAAAGCATTTTTTATTGTTAGCATTAAAAATAATTTGGCTATCTACAGGTTCAATTTCAATTTCTTTTATTATATCTTCTATCTTCTCATCAAGCCCAACAAATATATAATTAAAAGCCACATTTATACTGTTACCTTCCTTTGTCATACTATTTATAGTTTGTTTTGACTCATCATAATCGTCCAATAAAGCATTGCGTTTTTGTGCTTCTTCGATTATTGTATGTATTTCGCTATTAACCTTAAAATCGTCTTTATCAAACTCCCAGCTTTTATCGTTATAGTTAATCTTCAAACTAAAATCTTCACTCTTTTCTTTAAAGACATCATATATAAGTTGCTCAGCTTCTATAGACTCCAACCCACCAACATTGACACCATTAATCATAGTTCCGTTATGTATTACATTGGACGGGTCTTTACTTTCCATAATAAAAAATTGTCCAACAACAACCATAATTAGTACCAAACTTATAGTGCTTAATCCCAACAAAAGTTTGTTGGCATTATCTCTTTTAAGCACTCTTTTTTTCTTTCCTTGCAAGCCAGTATCATAAAATACACTATCGCTCTTTTTTAGTACTGGTCTACCAGTATTGTATTTTGCTGTATTCTTTTTCTTTGTTTTACGATTTTGACCTTTTGTCTGTTTGGTTGTTTTTGTATTTTTTACTATATCATCTTTTTCCTTGCTATCAACTTTTACTTCTACCACTTTATCATTTGACATTTGAGTAGGGATAGTTTCTGTTTTGGTTATTGTTATGCGAGTCTTTTTCTGTTTAAGATATTCTTTGTCTTTTTCCATACATTTTTCCTTAACCCTAAATTTATTTTACATATATATCTTTAGTATTGATAATTTTTATATTTTTATGTAAACATAAATAAAAAGAAAGTACTTAAATCTTTTACTTATTTATCCTAGCATGGATTATCTATACACAAATAAAAAAGCCCAACTTTTATAGTTGGGTTTTGTTGTTATTCTTGCTCTGGAGTTATGATATCAACATCTTTAATATTAGGTCTATCTTGAGTCTTTTTCTGCATCATAAAAGCTTTTTCAAGTCTTTCATTTAAAAACTTTGCTTGCTCAATCAATATGTCTTTATCATTAACTATCATTTCTTTAACACACATTTCAAACAATGTGGATTTTATCTTAGACAAAAATTTTGGATTAACTCTAGCACGCTCAATAAGTTCGGTAGAATCTGCTTTAAGTTCTAGTTCGCTAAATGGGATTTTTGCTTTTTTAAGTTCTAGAGTTTGTATCTTTAAATCATTGATACGAGATGGATTGATAAGTGATAGATAGTTCATTATCTCAAACGGCAATCTTTCATATTCCAAACAATTTTCGTTGGTTATAAAATCATTGTACTTATCATAAAGTATTTTTTGTGCAAAATGATACGCATCATAAATATCTTTTATACTCTTATTGGAGTCTTTCAATCCTGTATTACCCAAAACTTGAGTAATAGAAAATGCTAAATTTTTATCACTTGTTCTGGACTTAATAAAGTTGTACAAAACAAGACACATAAATGCAATATATCTGCAGTTACCATCACTTTCTACATAAGCTCTGTACATTTTGCCATAAGTTTTAATATGAAAGTTTTTAAAAGTTGGGCCTAAAATATATTGCCATAAATTTAAATCATTGTAGTACTTAATAATATTGGTGTGAGTATTGTTTTTAAGGTGATACTTTAGACCACCGTTAATTGAAATTTTTATTTCGTTAAGTATACGCTCTCTGCTTATGTCTTGGACATTGTGTACACATTTTTTAGCTGTCTTATAAGTTTTAGAATCTATCTTAAATCCCAACTCACAAGTAAATCTTACCATTCTTAATATTCTAAGTCCGTCATCTCCAAACACAATCTCTGGGTCAACTACGGTCTTAATAACTCTTTTATGTATATCTTTTTGTCCATCAAAATAATCAAGTAATTGATTATCCAATATATCATAAAACATAGCATTAACAGTAAAATCTCTTCTACCAGCATCTTCTTTTGGGTCAGTCACAAAATCGACTTCGTCTGGGCTATGCTTACCACTATCATCATATACTTCTTTTCTAAAAGTTGTATATTCGTATTGTTCGCTATCTTTTTTAATAAGCAATGTACCTAGTCTTTTGTTGATAACATCGCATTTGTATCCTGCACTTTCGCACAAAACTTGCATATCATCTACCAACATAGAACCAGCGATATCAATATCATTAATATCGTATCCCAAAAGCATATTTCTAACATACCCACCCACAACATAAAGTTTGTGTCCTTGAGCATAGGTTAGTTGGGCTAGTCGTTTTAGATTGTTACTAACTTCAATCATACTCACTCCACATATATTATACAAATCTTACAGCGTTGATACCCCAAGCTGTCTTAGTTGTATCGTCAATCTTTACCTTTTCACTTATTTCTACACCAGCAATAACCAATATCTCATTGCCACTTGCTAGCACTGGAAGATATGTTCTTAGTCTTGCAGGAACTTTTTTATCAATCAAATAATCACTTAAGCTCTTTGTTCCGCCACCAAATTTTTCAAATACATCGCCATCTTTTCTATAACGCCAAACTGCATCTTTAGGCACTTTGTTGTAATCAATAAGATGATCATACTCTCCAAGTTCTAGTTTTCTAGTCATATTCATTTCGATAACACCATAGTTAGGGATATCAATCTTACCACGAATAGGTTTCCAAGTCTTAGGTTCTGGAGTAAATTTCTTATTAGTAATAGTTAGATAGTTGTATTCCTTTATAGCAGACAACTTGTTAGGCAATGTGATACGACTACCATTTTCTCCTTCAAGAGCCAAACCATTGATAATCTTTAAGTGCTTTCTTTCAATATCAGCCATTACGCCTATACCTCTAAGAGCTTTCTTTAAGATACGGTTGATAGCAGCAATAGGATAACTAAAATAACTAATAGGTATTCTAACTACACCTTCACCTTCATAGATAACACCACTATCGTTAAGTGTAGAATATATGTATTCGTCATCAAGTTTACATAGTTCGCCAAAAGCACAAATTGATTGGTCTGCATTAGGCCATTTGTTTCTAATCATAGGCATAATCAAATTGCGAATATAGTTACGGCTGTACTCTGTATTAGCATTGGTTTCGTCTTCAACATAAGGAATTTCGTTGGAGTTAACATAAGCTTGTATTTCTGCTCTGCTTGTGTTAAGAAGTGGTCTAATATATACACCATCTCTAATAACATCCATACCTCTAGCACCAGTAATACCTGTACCTCTAAATATATTTAAAAGTATAGTTTCTGCTTGATCTTGCATATGATGTCCTAAAGCAATTTTGTTGACAACACCTTTAGCAAGCAATGCCTTAAATACTCTGTATCTACAATCTCTAGCAGCTGTTTCTACAGTTACGCCTTTTTCATTAACAAGTTTTGATACATTGACTTTATATTTGTATACCTTAACGCCAAGTTTTGCACAATAGTTGACTACAAACTCAGCATCATCTGCACTTGTATCTCTCAAATCGTGGTCTACAGTAATAGCTACTACTTCAAAACCTTTTTCTTTTGCAATAGAATGTAGGTAGTGAAGCAAACTCATACTATCTTTACCACCACTACAAGCAACACCTATCTTGTCACCTTTTTGGATAATACCATATTTTTCAATTGTTTTTTCTACGCTCTTCATATTGATTTCCTCTATATAAGTTAATTTTAAACACAATTTTCTATTATTTATTGTAACACAAAATTTTCAATAATAAAATACCTAAAATATAAATTTTTATTTTTTTATATATATCTTAATATATTATTAGTAATAATAAACAATAATATATGTTGTTGAATGTTTAAAATATATAAAAGTCACTATTGAAAATCTCTATAAAATGTGCTAAACTAATATTACATTAAAGGAGATACAACTATGCCAAAACCAATTATTTATAATTTTGACAATGGTGCAACATTGATCTACCAAAAACAAAAAGAATTTGACGGTGCTGATTTTAGTATAGGTTTTAGAGGTGGAGCTCAACTAGATGGTAAGTATACTGGACTTAGCCATTTGCTAGAACATCTACTTTTTAGAAGCCCAAAAGAAGACCTTGGTAAAAACATTTTGGACAATATTCTAAAATATACTATTGACCAAAATGCACAAACAAGTGAAGATTATATCACAGTAGAATTTAGTGCCGCTAAAAAACATATTGATGTCGCAGTTAAAAACTGTATGGATATGATATGCAACAAAAAGTTTACTCCAGAACAAATCGCTAGAGAAATCTCTGTAGTTAAACAAGAAATCAATATCTATAAAGATAAAGCTGCTCACACTCCTGCTAGTGCCTATAGCACATTTATGCAAGCTTTAACTCCAGAAGAAGAGTTTGGAGGGGATCCTTCTATTGACCCTGTACTTGGTAGTCCAAAGACTTTAGCTAAGATAACTCCTGAAATTTTGACTAAGTATGTAAAGAGATATTTTAATACCAACAATCTTATTGTATCTGTTACTTCCAATATGTCAGATACTGAAGTAATTAAATTGGTACAAGAAAAAATATTGCCTAGATTGAGTCCAGCTAAAGACCCAGCATTTATAGTAGGTTATCCACCAGAGCCAGTATACAATGATATGAATATACTTGTTGCTCAACCACAACCTAACTTTAGTACAGCTACAGTTAGACTTTTATTAAAAGAAAGGGAATACAAACCTGAAGATCCACATAAAGAATATGCTTGTGATGTTATGGAAGAATATCTTATGAACACCATAGGTGGTGTACTTTGGGATAAACTAAGAGTTAAAAAGCAATTGGTATACAGTTATAAATTGGGAAGTATGTATGTTGGCAATAGAAAATACAAATGCTTTAATGCTACAACAAACGAACAACATCTAAACCAAACTATCAAGGAATTGTGTAAGGTAATAAAAACTTTAGGTGAAAAAGGTATTCCTGAAGAAGACTTTAAGAAAGTTAAATCCGCATTAATATCTCAAAAAGCAGCAGAACTTCAAAGATACACAGACTGCTCTGCTAATAGTAACTTCTTAGATTATCTATATGGTGATGAATTTATAGATTACAATTTGGTATCAAAAAACATTGCTAATATGACATACGAAGAATTTAACCACAATGTTACTCAAGTATACAAAAATGCTAATGCTTCAATATTGATTGATGGCGGATTTGAAAGTCACAATGTTCCTTCAATTATTGACATTGAAAATATGTTGGGCAAACACACCAATGATGCAGACAGATTTAAGCTTAATGTACCTAGAATAGAAGCAACCCCTACTACTCCACCTGTAGTTGCAGAAGCTGAACAACCAGAAATAAACAATAAAGATGCTGAAGTCAAAGATATTGACGATGAAGTAATAATGATTAAATAGGAGGAATATATGAGAACATCAAATTTTGGACAAACAAACGCATTTACAGATTTAGATGAAGTTGTAGTTCCTCTTGTAGTCAACACAAGAAAAGACAAAGATGGTACACTTACATATCACGGATTTGTACCTGGTATTATGGTTGAAGATGTAGTTGATACTGACCTAGAAACAGTAAAATCTGCATTGGATACAAAGATTAAAAAAGTTATTGGCAATATGATTAATGACAACATTCCTTTCCCATTTTTCCCAGACAAAGACCAAATAATAAAAGATTATAAAGATGTTGTATTTATCAAATTGTTAAAAATTAAATAATTAAGCATTAATAAAAAAAGTGTCAATCAATTATAGATTGGCACTTTTATTTTTATTATCTTTTATTTATTATCTTTTTATCACTTTTATTATCTGATTGTTTTTTTGATTGTTTTTATTATCTTTTTAATTTTACTATTTGATTTTTTTTATTTTCTTCTTTTTACTAACTTATTATTTTTGCTATCTTAAATTAATAATTTTATTTTGTTATGTATTAATCTAAGAATTTATTTTGTTGAAGTTTTGCTCTATACAATATCGTATATTCTAACAGCAACAACTGTAAAATCATCTTCACATTTACCTTCTACCAACTCCACTGCTCTATCCAACACTTGGTCGGACAATGTTTGAGGATTGGTTGTAGACTGATTGTTGATAAAGTTTTTAAGTTCTTCTCCGTCACCAAATGCGTCCATAACTCCGTCAGACACTAGCACTATCATATCATAATCACTAAAAGCTTTTTTAGTTATATGTGGTCGCATTTCTTCCAACACACCTATTGGCAAACCACTTGAGTTGATACATTCGGTTTCGAATTTGTGTTTGATAAATGTATATGGCGAACCTAGTTTTATAAAATCCATAAGATTTTTTCTTAGGTCCAACACACAAATATCTAATGCAGAAAAACTTTCGTCAGTATTAAGGCTAAGAAGTTTATTAACGCTATTAAGTATAATGTCATTATCAAATCCTGCTTTATAAAAATTTTCTATTAGTGTTATAGTCAAATCACTTATGGTATGTGCTTTTTCTCCACTACCCATACCATCGCACAATGCAACCATATATTTGCCGTCATCTATCTTAATAAGTGAATGTGTATCACCACTCAATATTTTGCCGGTCTTTGTGCAAGCACTACTACCAAACACTATGTCGTAGTTAGGTCGGGTCTTTAGTACCACTTCTTTAGTGTTTTTGATATCGCTATCATTGACACTTTCTATATACATTTTTGACCCAATTATTTTTGAGATAAGTTTTTCTATTTTTGTTTTATCTATGTTTTCGTCATTAAGCATTAATGTTACATATTTTGTACTTGTACATTGTTCATAAACAATAACATCTAAACAACATATATTCCTATATGCTAGTTCTTCTTTTATACGATTTTCTCTAGCTATATCATACACAATATTAAGGTTGAGTTCTTGGCATAGTTGTTTAAGTAGCAGACTCACGCCTTTTAGTTGGTCAGCAATAAGTATTTTTGAAGAATCCATATTATTGACCATAACAGCATAATGTCTATAACTATTAAGTAAAGCATTAAACGAAGACAAAACAGTGTTGACTTTATTGCAACTAGTTGTAAGATATTGAGGAACATCTAACAGATTTAGTTTCCCTTTTTCAAACCCAATGTCTACCATATCATCAAATATTGCTGTAGAAATTTTGCCGTCAACTCTCATACATTTATTTTTGTTGCTACAATTTTTACAACACTTTTCTATAAGTTCGTTTTTTAACATCGCTTTAGCGTCTGCTTCAGGAAGTGAGCCTTGAACCATTTGTTTATACACAGTGTCCATTTCTAAAAAGACATTGCTTACTTCCATCATTCTTCTAACTAGATTATCTCTACTTTTATTAATAATAGTTCGGACAGTAACACTTTCGCTTATACCATTAATGCGTTCGCTAACAAAAGTTATTGTTTTCATTGGCAACAGCAAGAACAATATTTCGCCCACAATAATACTTACTATGCTGTATATCCCAAACATAGTATATGTTCCAAAATAAAATCCTACTATTGCTTCCACCAACAATATTGCTAGACAACTAAAAACTTTAATACTAGATTTAAAGCCGACAGCACATAGTGCAAACATAACAAAACAAGCAATATAAGTTGGATTGGTATAATGTATACTCGCACCAAGTCCATATAGACTAGACATTAAGAAAGTTGTTTTTGTGCTAAACACATAAGACGATAACAATATTAGTAGTACACCTACACATTTTGACATTTCAAATTTGTAGATATTAATATTGGCTAGTCCCATACCCACAACTACAACAATAACACCTAGACACATTATTTCGTCTGTAGATAGTTTTATTTTTATATTGCGTTCGGTGAGTTTTAAACTATGTTGACAACAATACAAAAATAGCACACCTAGTAATAAAGTTATTATTGTCGCCACTATCTCTTTAGATGTATTGCAGTTGTACACAACATATACTACATTGCCTATAAAAGCATAAAGACATACAAGCAAACTGTGTGCTTTTTTATGTATAAGTCTATGCATCAATTTAAATCCATACGCCACAACAACAAGATTGATACATTGATACAAGCCTACCAGACTAAAAAATGTTGCACAATATGCCACAGCAAAACAAATGCTAGTAATCAGATTGTCTTCTTTTTTAAATATAAGTGTATAATAGATACCAAAACAAAATGGTGTAATGTACCCCATATTGATAGTTGCTTTATTACAAATAAAAAACAACAACAATAGTCCTATGTATCTAAGTATACATATCCAATTAATGTTTTTAATACTTTTTGATTTTGACAAAACTTTTTCCATAAGCTTACCTCTAAATCAAATTGTATACTTATTAAGTTAAAAAACAAATTGTAATGAAAAGTGCTTTATGTTGTATAATAACTAACTTAAACGAATTTTGTAATATTTTTGATGATAGCAGTTTTTTATTAATCACATCAATACTTTTTAAGTATTACACCTACAAATATTGTCCAATTTTAATGGATTGACAAATGGCAAAAATATGCTATACTTACTATAATAAAAGTGTTGCTTTTATGGAGGTATACTATGGGTCTTAAATCCGAAATGGTATCAAGAGAAATTGACAAAGTAATAACACAAGCTTGCAGTTTAAAAACAAGAACCGAAAATTATTTAAAAACAACAGACGATTTTAGTAATTACAGCGAAGTAGATTTTGCTTCTGCTCTAATAGTTAAAGAAATTTTGGCTAAACCAGAAAGTGTAGCATTTACTGCTTGGCGTATGTTGGAAGATGCCGAAACTCAATATGAAGAACTTATGGAAGAGCGTCAATATCGTGAAATAAGCGAATCTCAAATCAACTTTGCATTTAATATGAGAAAACAAGCTTTAGAGATTATTAGAAAAGAAATCACTAAAGACCTAGAAACACATATTGGACAAAAGATTGTTAGACTATCCAATAGTCAAATGGATTCACTATTAAACAAATGTGACGAAGTAAGAGAAAAAGCTTTTGGTCTTTTAAGCAAAAATGGTTTTAGTAGCAGATACATAGAAACATTGGTTAACCATATGTTAACTGCAAAAGATTCTTTTAGACCAGACTGCACTGAAAAAGCTTTAGATGAAGAAACAAGATGTTTTAACAATATCGTAGAATCTATTAGCGAACAAGAAGATATCAACTTTTCTTCTGACCCAACTATTGCTAGTCAATATGCTGGACTTATCGAACACATTGCTATGATAGACGACTCTATACATCTAATTGTTGATAAGAGTGAAGACCTAAAATCTAATGCACAAAAGAAAGTATTTACAGCTCGTTATTTTGACAACGACACCAAAACAGCTAGAGCTGATTATTATTTCTCATTGTTTAAAGAATGTTTGTATGGTGAAGACCTTGAACTAAACAAAGAAAATCGTGCAAAATATTTTGGTGATGCAAGTAGGATTTTTGGCGTTAGCGAAATGAAATCACTTGCTCAATCTATGAATCCAACTAAAAAAGATACCGGATTAAGTAAATAATATTTATAACAAATAAAAAAATAAACCACTATAAAAATATAGTGGTTTTTTATTATCATTAAATATTAAAACATATTGTTGTTGTCGTCTTTTACGCCATTGGTAATAATCTCATCAATCAACTTATTGTATTCTTCATCGCCTATAGCTTTTTCATTGTGTAAGTGTTTGATAAGTTCTATCTTTTCAGCCATAGTACGCATCTTTAATTGTTCACGCAATTCTTCATTGGACATATTCATACCAAAGTTTGGATTTTCAAAACTGCGAGTGTATGGATTATTGAATTGTCTAGGTTTTCTAATAGCAAGCAACATAAGGATTGGAGTAATTATATTCATACCAAAAATAACATAAGCAATAGCTACTACTATAGTAAGTATTTTTAGTTTGTAGAATATTTTGTCATTTAAACATATAAGCACTACATTGTAAGCACCTACTATACCACTAGCAACAGACATAATAACAATGTATGAAGCTGTCATATTAAGAAGTTCGGCTATATCTTCAGAAGTAGCTGTGCCCATCTCAATAAGTGTTTCTTTCATCATAGTCGCAAAGCCATCTACATTGTTGATAAGCATAACTGCAACATAAGCATAAAATGCACAAGTTATAAATGCCAATATACTACTAGCCAAACACAATTTTTGTCTTGTCTTCATAATCTTCTCTCTTTAATATATTTAGTAAAATTTCAATTTATGTATTTATCAATATTTTAATTAATTATTATTGTCATACAAAAATTTTAAAAATAAAAAGCAAGTGTACTACTTGCTTTCTTCTTTTGATGATTCTTCGGATACAGGCTTTTCTTCAGGTTTGGATTTTTCTGTAGTAGATTTTTCCAATGAAGTACCTTTAAGAATATCTGCTTTAAGTTTAGCAAATTCGTCATCGTTGATAAGATTTTGTTCTTTCATCTTAGAAAGTTTTTCAATCTTTTCCATCAACTTGTCTATATCTTCAGGTTTGTTTTCTTCTGGTTCGTCACCAAATCTTAGATTGTCATCTTTTATCATAACAGCAACTATATACAATGCCCCAACAAGTGGGTTAACAACTATAGTACATATTATTGCAACGGTAAGAACAACACTTCTCTTTTGATAAAACTCTATAGGTTGATACATACAGAACTTAATGCTGATACCACCGAATACAATACCAACTACTGAACCAGCAGTGCATAATGAAACTAATAATTGGATGCGTGATGCTACAGTATCCCAATTAGAAGAATCTGCATTGACATATTTTTGAATAATAGGTTCTAGTCTAGCAGGTTGGAAGATAGCCAAACAACACAAAATACCGGTAACCAAACCGGATACAATCATTAATATTGCACTTACAAACATAAGTATTTTCTTTTTTTGACTCATTAATAATTCCCTTGCCAATTATAACATTGTATGTGTTGCATCACCAAACCACACAAATCGGCACTCCTATTACAAGTATTATAACAAATAAAAGTTATTAATGCAAAACTTTTTTAATAATATTTTATATATATTAACTAGTTTTTTATAAATAAATTTTGGCTTAACAATGTACATTTTAAGTTTTTGCATAATACCTAACAAATATTATCAAATTTGAAAAATTTTGGAAAATTTTTATTACATATATTTTGTGCTAAAAATCGAAAAATATTATGGGTCGCTTTTATTTTTTTTGAGCATAATTTTAAGTAGTCATCAATATTTTTTAATATCAGTTGTTTAAATATTTTTTATTTTGGTCGTAGTGTGATAAAATACATTAAAAGAAGGTAGCTATGAAAACACTTATAGAATATTTACAAGGTTATGATTCTGCTGTTGTATACTTTAACGGCAAAGAACAAACTATTGACAATCCACAATTTAAACAAGTACTAAATGAAGTATGCGACAAAGCATATTTTTCTCCTGCCCTTGCTATAGCAAAAAATGCTGATGTGTACACAAGGATAAGAAAAGGTATTTGGCTTGAGTTAAGATATAACAGTATGCAAAATTATGCTGATATGGAATTTGACAGACTTCTTATCGAAATCAAACCTAATATGTACGGATTTAATATCATAAGAGGTATTGGCGACTTATACGAAGGTCGATGTTATTATCTTAATTTAAGTGATGACAGCACAAAATTGTATAAATTTTTAAAATCTATGTCATAAAAGTTACCAATATATTTTAATTAGTGCTATACTATACACGGAAATAGATTAGAAACACACAAACATTCAATTCATATATTTCAAAACTATATTAATTTCAATTTTTTGTCTTTTTAAGTTCTTTTCCAACAAATACACAAGGAGGAATCTTCATGGAAGACAAGAAAATTGTTTGCAAAGACTGCGGTACCGAATTTGTTTGGACTGTAGGCGAACAAGAATTTTACGCAAGCAAAGGCTTTACTAACGCTCCAGTTAGATGCCCAAAATGCCGTAAAGAAAAGAAAGCAAAAATGCAAGCTAACCAACAAAATAATGGCTAGTCTTTATAATATTTAGGCTTACAAAAAACCACCAAAATTTGGTGGTTTTTTTGTTTTGCAATTACAACCTATTGTTGTTAATTATTATATTTTTACACACCTTCAAGATTAAATGGTGGAATATAATCTTTAGAACTACTACTCAAGTCTTGACTATAACCATTGTTAAGACCAATGCTATTAAAGTGGGCAATAACTGCTTTATACTCTAAAGGCTTAATAGGTCGATTGATTTCGGGATATTCAACACTTTTATAATATGGTGTATATTGTCCCATAATACTTACTATTGTATCTACTCCTAGATTATCTTTTATCCAATCCAAAACTTTAAAGCTATCTTTCATACAACCCGGCAAAACCATATGTCTAACAATAACACCTTTTATAAGCATACCCTTATCATTGTAGACATTGGTTGGTTGTTGTCTTACCATCTCAAGTATAGCTTTACTTGCCACATCAAAATAATCTGGTGCTTTGCTATATTTTTTAGATAGTTCACTATCAACATATTTTAAGTCGGTCAAATATACATCAACATAGCCTTCCAACATTTTTAGTTCTGACGCACTATCATAACCACTTGTATTGTATACAATAGGTATTTTTGGTCTGTATATTTTTAACGCTTCAATAATTTGTGGAACATAATGAGTTGGTGTAACAAGATTGATATTGTTGGCACCTTTATCTTCAAGTTCTTTAAATATCTCACTCAATCTTTCTACAGTTATTTCTTTACCAAAAGCCTGACTGGATATGTCATAGTTTTGGCAATACACACATTTTAAATTGCAACCTGAAAAAAAGATAGTACCACTACCTTCTGTTCCAGAGATAATAGGTTCTTCCCAATAATGAAGTCCTGCTCTTGCTATCTTTAAAGTATTATTGACTCCACAATAACCTGTTGTTTTATCTCTATCTATATTACATTGTCTTGGACACAATTTACATTGCATAACTTACCTAGTTTTACTTTTGTATTTTTAGTTTTTATTTTACTCCACAACATTAGCCTAAATTAAAACATTGTCATACAAAAACGACATCTTAAACTTTTGTGGAAAAACACATTTTACTTTTTATTCTTTTAAACTTTTTACTATATTGATTATTGATGCAATCACTGCCAACACACAACCAACTATAGCGCCAAACCCTAAATGATAATTGTTGACTACAACTGTACCTTTAGTAACAGCCATACTTCCAACCAATGTTACTACGCTAAGTGCAAGTACAATCCACACAGCAAAAAATGCACCAGACACAAACATATTGTTAAATTTTTTGTTGTATCTTGATACTAAAGTTAGTACAACCATTACAATAGAAAATATACAACAAGTTGGCCCTAGATATGCTATTACATGTGTAGGCAAACTTGTTTTTGCTGTAGAAAGCAAAGACTTTAACGCATACATTTTTGAAGTTTGTTCGTTACTGCTTAAAGCTCTTGTAAAGTCATAACCACTAAATCTTGTTATGGTATTTGAAAATTTGTCTATGTGTGTAACAAATGGAAAAAAGTACATCACTACACTCAAAACTAAAAATAGTATAGCAACATACATAAGTATCGTATTAAGATGTTTAAATTTTAATTTCGATTTTTCCATAATGTTTACAATAGTATAACAAATTAAAACTAACTTTTAAAAGTGTATAAACACAATAATTTCAAAATTATTTAGCTTCCACAAACCATTGACCAGTTTCGCTTTCAAAAAACAAATATGTTTCTTGCCCGTTTATTTTGACCTTATATCTTTGACCTATACCACCCACTTTTAGACTTGCAGCATTAGCAACATCTAATACTTTAGTTATCTCATATTTTTGGTCATCAAAATAGATTTCTCTAGGGAATTTCTTCCCAGTTTCGTCAAATAGCACTAGTACAGAAACATACTTTTTTGTCATAAAACTATCACTTTTTGCTAAAAAGACATTATTGATAGTCACAACATTAGTATTTGTTTGCATTATCTCAACTCACCTATATTTTTATTTATAGCTTAAAATAACTTACTGGGTGTATAAGATGATTGATTGCTTCAGGGTTGATTTCGTCAAAATTTTTTATAGCACAAATACTTCCACGCTTAATAATATCGTAGCCATAACGCTCTCTCAAACTATCTACAGTCTTTTCAAACTTTTCCTTTTTTAGATTAGTTTGTTCGTTATTAAACAAATTATACTGTGCTGGTTTTTCACTAAGTCCTGTGGCTCTTACACCCACAAGTCTTACTGTTTGGTTCCAATCAAACTTAAACAATTTTTTACATTCTTTACCAATAACACTTGCTAGATTAGTAGGATATTCTATCTTGTGCATAACATCAAAACTTTTTAAATCACTAGTTTTTATAGTTAGACTTACCACACTGCACCATAGATTTTTTGCTTTCAATCTTCTTGCCACACTCTCGGACAAGACATCAATAATAGCTCCTACTTCTTTATCATTGGTAAGATCTCGTGGACAAGTAGTTGAGTTGCCTATAGACTTAACTTCGTCCAACTCATTATATTTTTTAACCGGTGTCATATCTTGACCGTTAGCAAATATATATAATGTTTCTCCATTTTTTCCAAGCAAACTTTTCAAAATTGATACTGAAGTATTGGCTAAATCACCTATAGTATTAATACCTATTTTGTTGAGTTTGGTTGTAGTTGCTTTACCCACATAAAGAAGATCACTTACTGGCAATCCCCACACCATATCTTTATAGTTGTCCAGACTTATAAGTGTAGTAGCATTAGGTTTTTTCAAGTCACTTCCCAATTTAGCAAATATCTTATTATAACTTACGCCTATGCTTACAGTAAGCCCAAATTGATCCAATACTCTATTGCGTATTTTGTTGGCAACCTTATATGCCTCGTCAAAAGTTTTTACTCTATCACTTATATCTAACCACGCTTCGTCTATACCAAAACTCTCCACTCTATCGGTATATTCTCTATACATTTCTTTTACTAATCTCGACACATAATAATATCTTTCAAAATTGGCAGTAACACAAACAAGTTCTTCCATACATTTCTGTTTGGCTTCCCATATAGTATCGCCAGTCTTTACGCCATACTTTTTGGCTATATAATTTTTGGCCAATACTATGCCGTGTCTACGCTCTTGATCACCTACTACAGCAACAGCTTTATTGCGAAGTTCGGGATTATAAAGACACTCAACACTTGCATAAAAATTATTAAGATCCGAATGTAAAATAAATCTAGACATCTTATCTTTTCCCTTGTATACCTACAACTTTGATTATGTTTATTATTAGATATTTTTATTATTGGATATTATTAGTTTTTGTATATTTAAGTAAAATATATTATATAGCATACTTACATTGTACTACAACATTATACTTATATTATACTAGAACATTTGTTCTATTATAACTTATAATGATTGTTTTGTAAATCATTTTTTACTTTCAATTCTAATAATATTATTTTTTGATTTATAATTAATCTTTAATTACCCAAGATTTTATTTGTCGTAAATTGTCGAAAGGTGTATACTATGTTCTGTTGCACAAAGGAGAAGAATATGGATTGGGCAAAAATATGGGAATCAATTAAAAACTTTTTTACTAATAATTATATTGGTATTATTAAATTTTTTGCAGTTCTAATTTTAGGTATAATTGCAATAAAAATAATTCTTAATATAACAAAGAAAATAATGAACAAAACAAAAATGGAAAAAGTTACACAAGGATTCTTGTGTGGAATATTAAAATTTTGTTTATATTTAATATTGTTCTTATCATTGCTTAACATTATTGGTATTTCAATTACAGGTATTTTAACTGCACTTAGTGCTTTAGTTTTAGCTATTGGTATGGCACTACAAAACAACATATCTAATTTGGCTAATGGTATAGTAATTATTTCATCTCATATGTTTAAAAAAGGTGACTATATAAGTGTTGATGGTGTAGAAGGTAGCATAAACGATATCAATTTTTTATTTACAACTATTATGACTACCGACAATAAAAAGATTACATTACCCAACTCAACAATAGTTAATAGTGCCGTAACAAACTATGGTGCAAATAACCTAAGAAGAGTTAATTTTAATTTTGGTGTTGCTTATGAAAGCGATGTTGAAACTGTAAAAAAGATAGTTATAGATGTTATGAAAAGCAATGGTAAAGTTAGACTTGAAAAAGATTTATTTTGCAGATTAAAAACATTAAATGAAAGTAGTATAGATTTCTTTGCTTATTGTTGGGTAGACAATGAAGATTATTGGGATGTATATTATTATGTAACAGAAAATGTTTTTAATGAATTTAAAAGACATAATATATCTATACCTTACAATCAAATTGAAATTAGAGAAAGAAAAGACAAAGTTGTTATGCCTGTTCTTTACAAAAAATTACCTGAAAGAGTAGAAAAAGTTAGAGAAGAAGAAAAACATTTGTTTGACTTAGAAAATGATGATTTAATGACAATATTTAAATCAGGCAAAAAGAAAAATAAAGATTCAAAAAATATTAAAAAAGAAAACAACAATACTGACAATAAAAACACCACTATAGACAATACTAGTAATACTAAAAAATCTAAAAAGAGTAATACTTCTACAAAAGTAAAACAAACAAAAGAAAAAACAATTACTTCTAGAAAAAAATAAAAAAGCATCATAATTTTAAAATAAATAATTTTAAATAAAAAAAGCATTATCATTTTTTGATAATGCTTTTTATTTTTTATCTACAATTATTTTGTTTTCTTAGATTTTTTAACTGGTTCTTCTTTCTTATCTTCTTTTTCTTTGTCTTCATCTTCAACTGGAGGGTCTACAAATTCCCACATAAGTGATGTGCTAGGAAGTTTGCGTTTGTCTAAGCTTATGCTATCTTCAAATATCTCTAAGAAAGCCATATCTTGTACAACTTCTCTATTTTTCATAACAATTTCAAAGAACTCATTTTTATATAGTGCCAATTCATAATCGTGAGTAGTATTTATCCACGCATCAGCAGTATCTCTATATGGAGTTATATAACTTTCTTCTGCGTCACATACATTACGCCAAGATTTCATTGTGTTTTCTGGAGTTGTGCCACGGCGTTTGACATCTCTTATCATACGCCTAATCAATCTCAAATTAAGATTGTTTATCTTGTAAAACTCATCTCTTTTAAAACCTTTAAGTGCGTTGGTATAAATCTTAAAGAATCTATCAGTACCCAAATGTTTTGTAACTTCTGGGTTAAGAGTATGTAAACCTTCAAATACAATATATGTGTCTTTATCGTAAGTTAAGTCATATTCGTTAGGCATATTAAGACCACTTATAAAATCAAATCGTGGAAAACCTGCTTCACCTTTTGTAAATAGTGTGTGGAAACAATCTTCCATTTGTTCTAAGTTGACTGTTCTTAAACTATCATAGTCTTTCATACCATTAGGCAACAATGGAGTAGCTTCTCTGTCTACAAAGAAATCGTCCATACTTACAATAATTGCTTTTTTCTTTTTAGATTCTAGTATTTCTTTAATAAGTCTAGCTGTAGTTGTTTTACCAGCACAACTTGGACCAGCCAAAAGTATAACTTGTGGTTGTACTTTCAATTTTAATATCTTTTGTACCAACTGAAATAGTTGTCCACGATACTGACTTTCAGCATCGTAGATAACTTTCATATCGTTGGCTTTCAATTTTTTGTTTACTTCATCAATGTTAATAAAATCTACCATTATTTCTCACTCTATTTTTTGATTTCTATTTTGGTCTTACCACCCATATATGGTTGAAGAGCTTTTGGTATATTGATACTACCATCTTCATTCATATTGTTTTCAAGCAATGCTATCAATGCTCTTGTAGATGCCAAAACAGTGTTGTTAAGGGTATGCAAATAATAATTACCCTTTTCGCCTTTAGCTCTAATACCCAATCTTCTAGCTTGAGCATCTCCTAAAGTCGAACAAGAACCTACTTCAAAGTATTTCTTTTGTCTTGGGCTCCACGCTTCTACATCACAGCTTTTTACTTTTAAGTCTGCCAAGTCGCCACTACAACATTCTAGTGTACGAACAGGAATATCTAAGTGACGGAAGATATCTACAGTATAAGCCCACATCTTGTTGTACCAATCCATACTATCTTCTGGTTTGCATATAACAATCATCTCTTGTTTTTCAAATTGGTGTACTCTATAAATCCCACGCTCTTCTATACCGTGAGCACCAACTTCTTTTCTAAAGCAAGGGCTATAAGATGTCATTGTAATAGGAAGTTCATTTTCTTTTATGATTTGATCTTTAAATTTGCCAATCATACTATGTTCGCTAGTACCGATTAAGAATAGGTCTTCGCCTTCAATTTTATACATCATAGCACTCATTTCGGCAAAACTCATAACGCCATTAACAACATCACTTCTTATCATAAATGGTGGTATACAATAAGTAAAGCCTTGATTAATCATATAATCTCTAGCAAAGTTAATCATTGCTGTTACAAGTCTAGCAGCATCTCCCATAAGGTAATAGAAACCATTACCACTTGTTCTGCCTGCGCTATCTTTGTCCAATCCACCAATACGAGCTAGAATATCTGCGTGATATGGAATTTCGTAATCAGGAACTTTTGGTTCGCCAAATTTTTGTATTTCTACATTTTCGCTATCATCTTTACCAATAGGTACAGACTTATCAATAATGTTAGGGATAGTCATCATTATCTTTTTAATTTCTTGTGACAACTCTTCTTCTTCACGCTCTATCTCTACAATGCGTTCGTTGTTTTTTACAACGGTTGCTTTTATCGCATTAGCTTCTTCAATTTTCTTTTCTTTCATAAGTAGTCCAATTTGACCACTAAGTTTGTTACGGCTAGCACGCAAGTCATCGCCTTCTGCTTTTAAAGCACGATACTTATTGTCTAGTTCTACAACTTTATCTACCATAGGTAGTTTTTCATCTTGAAATTTTTTCTTAATATTTTCTTTTACCAATTCTGGATTGGTTCTGATTAAATTGATATCTATCATAATTTTCTCCTAAATCCTAAGTTTATACAATTAATATATTTTAAATAATTTTACTTGCTTTGACTATGACTTGCATAGAAAAAAGTAAGGCTATATAAAAAACCTTATATCATTTATCCCTTACGGGAAATATTAATCATTTTAAAATTCAAATTAATTTTTATAAACATTTTTAGTCACCATTTAAAGTATAACCTATTGAGTTATAAATTACAACTTAAAACAAACTTATATTTGTTATTTTAATTAAAAAAATGGCCAAAACATAAAAACGCCAACTAATATAAGCTGGCATTTTTATGTTTTGGCTAAAAGGGATTTATGGATGCAAAGGCGATTAACTACCCTTGCAACACTTATACAACAAAGATATTTATATTTTTATTGGAAAAATTTAAAAAATTTTTAATATTTTTTTTGATATTTTTTATAATGGCTAAATAAAGCCATATTTTTGATAAAATATTTTTAAAGTTTTTAAATATTTTTATTTTTTCCTAAATAAATACTAAAATCTTGTTTTTATTTTATACATTGATACGGGTATTGATATTGGCTTCCCACTTATCTCTATATGTTTTCCAATATTTCAACATATTGTTGGTTGTAGTAACATTG
This sequence comes from uncultured Clostridia bacterium, assembly GCA_934746645.1. Lineage (GTDB taxonomy): Bacteria > Bacillota > Clostridia > Christensenellales > UBA1242 > UBA6345. The sequence continues at coordinate 654,510 of CAKVFE010000001.1, read as the reverse complement.
TTGTCTACCCACGAAGAGTATTTGTTGTAGAACTTATTGTAATCTATACGGTCATCTTGATGTTTTAGAAATGGATCTCTACCAACCTGCATAAGATGATTTTTGATACCTCTAAGTTTGCTATGTCTTTGATTAATTTCTGTTTTAGCTTTGTTTATTTCGCCTTGAATATTGTTAATATATGTGTCATAAGCATTGTTGATACGCTCTTGACATTCTTCAACATTAAGTTCGGCTTGTGTTTTTTCTGCTTCAAACACTGCTTGGCAGTTGTATCTTTCGTTAAGTTGTTGTTCTTCTTGGTCTAAAAATTGTTGTTTAAGTTCGATATCTGTATCTATATCAGAAGCTTGCGAAACTCCTTGATTTTGCTCACTTCTTAGTCTTTCAAGTTCGGCTTTCCAGAATCTTATCTTTTCTTCACATATACGCTTAGACTCGCTCCACTCTTTATCAAAATTGTTGTACTTGTCACGATTGGTTTCTAGTTCCTTCATAAGAGCATTGTGAGTTTCGGTATAACTATCAAATACTGGAGTAACTTTATCCAACACATCATTAACAGCATAATCGTTATTAAATCTGTGTCTTAAATCCATATATACTTTTGCAAACATTTTGTTTAAGTTGCGTATGCTATAACTTTGCATTATTTGTTTGTCTGCGTCACTAACCGAAACATCTAATGTAGCTATAGTATCTATAAAATCTGTTTTTGATGCAAATTGGGTAAGAACTACACCATAAAGCTGGTTGACCATATAGAAATTGCTAACACATTTTTTAACTTTGTTTAGTGTTTCTGTTTGGCGTTTTTCATCATCGCAATCTACACTCATCATAACAGCGTTGACAACATCTTCTGTTTCGCTCAAATCAAAATATCCGGTTTTTAATGCCAACGAAACAATACGCTCTGTAGCACTTTCTGCTGACATACCTTTTAGGTTTTCATCGTGAAGAAGTACTTCGGCGTGATGATTTTTTGCAATAGCCATAACAACTTCATTGTTTCTATCTAGCATAAGTTCAATGCTAGGGTTGATGTCTATACTAAGTCTACTAACAACTAGTGATTCTGGCGAAAACCATCTTGCAATAATAGGCATTATCCAACTTAAAAGTAAAAGCATTAATAACGCTGCTCCCATAAAGCCTATTATGGAGTATCTATTGTTTTTTACCAATGTTGTGTTGGCGTCTTCGCCATAAATTTCGTCATATACAGGGGTCAAATCTTTATCTACTTTTGTAGACTTTACTTCGTTAAGAACATCTTTATCTGGCAACTGATTTTCAACTTCAAGTTTAAGCATATTTAATATGTCTTTGCGTTTCATTTTTCTTCCCCCTTCTTTAATACTTTTTGCAATTTTTTAATGCTATTGTTGTAAGTCCATAGCACACTACCAAGTGGTTTGTTAAGTATCTCAGCTATCTCTCTATGTTTGTATCCATACACTGAGTACAATATAACAACTTGCATTTCAAACTCATTAAGATTTTCTTTAGCAATCTTAAATATCGGCATATCTTCTTTATCAAAATTTTTATCTGTTACTGCATTAAGATATTCGTGCTCTGAAGTTGATGTATCCATAACTTCGACTCGTTTGTTTTTGTTGACATAATTGATACTTAAATTGCGTGCAATAGTAAGTATCCAAGCATATCCATTAGTGCCATCTTTATAGTAAAGTATTTTTTCTTTAATTTTCAAATATGTGTCTTGCATTATATCTTCTGCAGTGTATGGGTTACCGACAATACTTAGTGCTAGCGAAAAAACTCCCCTTTTTGTAAGGTGATATATTGAGTCCAAGGCACTTTCGTCCCCTGTTTTTAATTTAACTAAGTAATCATCAAGTAATTTTTTATCCATAGTAACCCACAATTAACCACTACATTAATAACAATTTATCAACTCATTTTATTGGCAAGCGCCAAAATCTCTAATTAATAACCATTATAATGGTTAATCTACTAATATATTATCATAATAAATAATATATATAAATCAATTTAAACAATAATTGGGTATTGACATACAACAAAATAAAGGGTAAAATTAGTATGTTAATCAAAATTGAGGAGTGTACTATGACCAGTAAAACATTAAACAAAATTATGTTAGTTGCAGCGTTGTTGTTTTGTGTAATATTTGGCGTTTCTATATATATCAAAAATGAAAGATTAAAGCGTCTTGATGATGCTTATGACCAAGAGATGGAAGATAAGCGTAACCAAGAAAATCAAAGCAATCAAGATGATATAGACCAATCCAATAAAAACAATCAAGCCAACAATGGTAACAATAGTTCTACCATAACAGATAAGAATGGACAAACTGTAGATTTTACCAATTTCGTATCTTTATATGGATATGCAGAAGGCAAACTTAACGATGCCACCAATATCCAATCTAAAGCTACTGGCGAAGGTAAACTAAGTGGTAAAGTAAGCATTGGTAATATCAAATTAACCAATGAAACCATTAATATCAAAATGGAGCGTGCCCAAAACAGTAATCAAAAATGGTTTAGATACACTGTTACAGGTAATATCCTAGACGGATTATTTGATTTAGATTATACAACCGAAACATATACAAAAGGTTCTCAAGCGTGGTTGTACTTCAATCAAGAAAATAAAGATTGGAGCAAAACTTCTGTTGCTGGACTAAATGATAGATTTGGTTGGAGCACAAATCAAACTTTTCAAATCATCAATAGTTCTAGTGTAAAATCAAGTAGCGTAATCTATCAACAACAAAGTGATGACTACAAAGCTACAGCCGAACTTGATGTTTCAAAAAGCAGTTCAAGAGCTGGAAAGTTTATTCAAGGTACTTATGGTGCAAGTTCACCTGCTTCATACAAGAGTTGTAAACTAACTGTTAGATTTGATAAAACAGGAAATTTTAAATCTATACAATATGAAGAAACTTATGATGTTGTAGTATACAACAAAGCAAACAATGCTACTATCAATGCTACTATCAATGCTACTGTTACTACCAACTACACCGAAACATTCACTTGCATAGACAAATCAGCAGTAACTATTACACAACCATCTAAAATAAGTGCTTAATTAAAAATAAAATCACTCGGAGAAAAAGTTCGAGTGATTTTTTTATAATTAATACAACCTAGTATATTTTAGTAACCCAGCATATTCTATAGTTTTGCCATACAATACCGACAACTTAAACATAAATCTTTAATTGGATACATCTATATAATGCACGCATATTGCACACACTAATTACAACTTTACATACCAAATAAAAAAAATCATTTTACAAGACCGGCACATTTACAATATACTATAAGTGTAAATACAAAAATTATTTAAGATAATTTTTTGTTTAAGGAGGAGTTTATGGCAAATAAAAAAGTTGAAAACGAAGAAGTTAAAGTTAAAGAAGGTGGCTACAAACAAAAAATAGCTACAGAAGAAACAGAACAACCTAAAGATGTAGCACCAACTACAAAAACTTCAAAACCAAAATTTGTACCTAGCGAAGATGCAATGAAAAACAAAAACATTGCTTGGCTTGCGTACATACTATTCTTTATTCCATTACTTATCAATGCCAACAGCCCATTTGTAAGACATCACGCAAATGAAGGATTGGAAATTAACATATTTGACCTTTTAGGTTTAACATTATTGTTGGTTGGTGCTTTGGTAAAATCTACTGCAACAGGTGTACACGCATTAATGATTATATTTGTTATTGTAGGTATTGGTCTATTGGTACTAACACTAGTTACAAAAATATATATGATTGTTACAACATTACAAGGTAAAGAAACAACTACTCCTTGGTGTTGGGATTACCGTATAATCAAATAATTATCTTAATAACTTTAAATAACATAAGTGATAACTTATCACAAAATAAAAACAAAAATACCACTAATTATAAAGTGGTATTTTTTGTTATCTTAAATTTATTGTTTTCTATTATCTTCAATTAACAATTAATTACATTTTTGTAATTGCTGGGATATTAACAAGTTTAAATCCATTTTCAAATACAATCTTTGTAGCATAAACAATAGCCAAATTGTTCATATTGACAACTCCGTTATCAATAATACGATTGTTGGTATAGAACTTATTAAATTCGCTAGCCATATCCATAAGTAGTCTAACAATAAAGCAAGGTTCTACTTTTTCGTAAGCGTCCACAACTGTTTGTGGGAACTTATTGATAAGTTTGATAAGGTTGTAACCAGATGCGTCATTAATACCTTTATAGTCTACTTTGCTTAAATCTAATTTTGCATTAGATTTTTCTATAATGCTACAACATCTAGCATAAGTATATTGCATATATGGACTTGTTTCGCCATCAAAATTTAAAGACGCTTCCATATCATATACTGTGTCTTTTACCATTTCATATTTGGTTGCTTCAAAAGATATAGCACCAACAGCAACTTGTTTAGAAACTGTTTCAGCGTCAGTAACTTTTGTACCACGCTCAGCCATAATTTCTTTACTCTTATTAACACCTGCTTCTAGTAAATCTCTAAGCAAAGCTTGTTTACCAAGTCTACTTGATATCTTGCCTGTAGGAAGACTATATCTACCATAAGCTATGTGTTCTAGTTTGTTGGCATAAGGTTTACCCAAAAGTTCAACAATCTTAAACAGTTGTTTAAAATGCAATTTTTGTGCGACATCAGTAACATAAACTGCTTTATCAAAATGATACATATTATATCTATCTTCTATAGCAGCTAAATCTCTAGTTAGATATAGACTAGAACCATCACTCTTTTTTATAAGTGCAATACCCAATCCATATTCTTCCAAATCAACTACCAATGCACCTTCACTTATTTTTGTAAGACCTTTTGCATTTAGTTCGTCAATAACTGGTTGCATTTTATCACTATAATAACTTTCGCCACGCCAGCTATCAAACTTAGCACCAAGTTCGCCACAAAGTCTTTCAACTTCGCCACGACACAATTCAACTATCCAATCACTAAGTTCTTTAGCTTCTTTATCTCCGTCTTCAATACGCTTAAACCATTCTCTTGCTTCTTCGTTAAGTTCTTCGTTGGTTTCTGCTTCTCTATTAAATCTTACATACAAGTCTTGTATTGCATCAACACCAGTTTTTTCAATAAGTTCTTTATCTCCCCAGTGCTTATATGCAGTAATCATTTTTCCAAATGGTGTACCATAGTCACCTACATAGTTGATAGATACTGTATTGTATCCCAACTCTTCATAAATGTTTTTCATTACTAAGCCAATGATAGTAGTCTTTAAGTGACCAATATGCATATACTTAGCCAAGTTTACACTTGAATAATCTAGCACTACTGTTTTGCCTTTATAGGTGTCTGCTTTACCAAAATTTTCTTTTGAATCCATAATTTCTTCAACTATAGTTTTTGCAATATGTTCTTTATTGACAAACAAGTTAAGATATCCATTGACAGCTTCTGCCTTTTCCAAAATCATATCTTCAGTAATACCATTATTGATATCATCTGCAAGAGTATTAGCAATAACCATAGGAGATGTTCTCAACTCTTTTGCTAGTGGAAAACAAGGCAAACAAACATCGCCATTTTTACCATCGTTGGAAAGTACAAACATATTTTGATAGTTGCTTAAATCGTAAGTTAATTTTAAATTGTTAAGTTCATTAAGAACTGTAGATTTGATATTCATATTAGTTTCCTTATTTTTGATATACAATATAATATCACAAATAAAGTTTTTTTGAAAATTAAATATATAATATCGCCAACAATTTCGCTACAAATTTAATAACTATTTTTATCTTTTTAACAATTGTAAAATTCCAATCGTTTAATACAAGAAATGAAAATATTGATTAATTACTAATACCAAAGATAACAACGCTAAGTAAAAACTAAACCAAGATAGGTTTTGGCGTTTAACCATTTTTAACATAAGTTTGATACAAAACAACCCACTCACAAATGCACACAAACAACCAGCACTAATACTTAATGCACTATAACCAATAGTAGTATTGCCTTTAAAATATTTTATTAGTTCTTGAAGTAGACCACCTAGTATTACTGGTATACTAAGCAAAAATGAAAAGTCTGCAGCGTCTGTTTTGTTGACACCAACAATAAGTGAAGTTGCGATAGTGCTACCACTTCTTGATATCCCTGGGAAGACTGCTAGTCCTTGTGCAATGCCAATCAAAACTGCTTGTTTGTAGTTGATATCTAAATCTGTCATATCACGATTTGTGACACTTGTGGTGGTACTTTTTGACAAAAAGTATTTACTTGGTGTTAATTTGTGTCTATTATTTATACTTTGCGAAATTAGCAACAATATTGCTGTAATCAAAAAACCAATAATAATAAAGTTGTTGCCAAATGTCTTTTCTACAAGATTGTTAAGAAGAAGTGCAAGTATAACTGTAGGTATAGTAGCCACCAAAAGTTTTTTATTTGTGTTGCAAAATGGGTGTCTAATCATATACCAAAGTGTTTTTCTATAACAGATAAAAACAGCAATTAATGTTGCTACATGCAGTACCACCGACAGCAAAACTGTATTTTCTTTTATACCAAAAATATTGTAAAACAATACAAGATGTCCACTCGAACTTATAGGTAAAAATTCGCTTGCACCCTGCACCAATCCAAGTATGATAATTATCAATAGTTCACTCATACACTATCTCCAAACAAAAATACTATAACGCTATAATCAAGACTAGTTGGTTATGTTAATTACATATATTTTAGTATATTTAAAAATAGTTGTATTAATTCCGATTATTCACTTTTAATTATTTGATTTTTAATATATACTAGTAAAGCAAAATAAATTATTAACCATACTATGGAGGATAAAATGAAATTAGGTGTAGTTGGTTTACCAAATGTAGGAAAAAGCACATTGTTTAATGCAATAACTAAGAATAGTATTCCGAGTGAAAACTATCCATTCTGCACTATCGAACCCAATGTTGGTATAGTTGCTGTACCAGACAAAAGACTTGATGTATTGGGAGAAATGTACAACACAAAAAAGATAACTCCAGCAATTATTGAATTTGTTGATATTGCCGGACTTGTAAAAGGTGCAAGCAAAGGCGAAGGTCTTGGCAACAAATTTTTAAGTCACATAAGAGAAGTTGACGCAATAGTCCATGTCGTAAGATGTTTTGACAATCCAAACATCACCCATGTAGATGGTAGTGTTGACCCAGTTAGAGATATAGAAGAAATCAATCTTGAACTTATACTTGCAGACTTAGAAACAGTAACAAAAAGACTTGAAAAATCTGAGAAATTGTACAAGACTGGCAATAAGGATATAATTGACGAAGTAGAAATACTACAAAAATTGAAAAACTTATTGGAAAATGAAAAGCCAGTTAGAAGTTATCCAGCCAATGAAGAAGAAAGAGCTCTTATAAAAAGTTTCTTCCTAATCACAGACAAACCTGTTATTTATTGTGCCAATATTAGTGATGACAACATTGCTACTCCAGAAGATGACATTGAATATGTAAGAAAAGTTAAAGAATACGCTAAAAGCGAAAATGCAAAATGCGTTGTAGTTTGTGCAAAATTTGAAGAAGACTTGTGTGGTCTTTCAGACGAAGATGCTGAACTATTTAAACAAGAACTTGGTCTTAAAGAAACAGGACTTAGCAAATTGATTGTTGCTGGATATGATTTACTAGGACTTATAAGTTATCTAACTGCAGGCGAAAAAGAAGTTAGAGCTTGGACAATAACTAAAGGCACTAAAGCACCACAAGCAGCAGGCAAAATTCATACAGACTTTGAGCGTGGATTTATAAAGGCAGAAGTTGTAAGTTATGATGACATAGTAGAAGCCGGCAATTTCCTTAAAGCAAAAGAGAAAGGGAAAGTCCGTATGGAAGGCAAAGACTATGTTGTACAAGACGGTGATGTAATGCTATTTAAGTTTAATGTTTAGGAGTTAAGCTAATGGAAAAATTTAAAGCACTTAACGAACTTAATATTAAAATAACCAACAATGACAAAACTCTTGTTGATGAAAATTGTTGTACTGCAATAACAATTTCTTTAAACAATGAAGGCAATGTATTTACTTCTTTTGTAGGTGCATACAATCCAGAAATTATAAAGTTATTGCAAAAAGTACAAAGAAGATATTATCGTAATCTTATCAAAAAACTAAAAGCAAACAATCAAGAAGTTGTAGACAACATAACTAAAAAAGCTGATGTTGCTGAAGACGAAACACCAGTTGAAGAAAAGAAAACTAAAACAAAAAAAGTACACGAAAATTCTCGTGCGAAAAAAGATGTTGAAGATGATAAGTCTAAAGATAAAGAAGACAAAAAAGACTAAACAAATATATGTTTAGTCATAAGTATATGATTAAATAATTAATTAATATATTTACTTTTAATTATATCTACTTTATTAAATATTAATTATCTAATAAAAAAGCACTCTTTAATTAGAGTGCTTTTTATTTTATCAATTTTTAATTATTAGCCAGGGAAATCTAATCCTTTAACAAAGTCAAATAGTTCACTGTGATGAGTTGGGAATGTTACTTGACGATAACTATAAGTACTATTAGTATCACTTACAATATAACATTTAACTTTTGTTAGACTTGTGTTGTCTTCAATATTGAAATATACAGAATTAAATTTAATAGATTTGTCACTACCAGATTTTGTGGTGTCTTCTATTGTTTCGCCATTAACTACCAATGTGATATCTTCACTGAAGTCAAACTTTAATACATAAGTACCATCGGAAGGGCTTGTTAGAGAAGAAGTTGTAACTGTGTTTTTCAAAACTTCTGCTTTAGCATTCTTTGAATAAGCACCTTGGAACAATGCACTTATAACAGATTCTTTAGTACCTTTGTTGTATAAAGATAGTAGTTTTTCAAAATCTTCTTTGTTGTATTCTTTGCTATAATAATTGTCTTTGCTACCAGTATAAACAGTAATACCTTCAACTTTAGTTGTGTCTACAACTTGGTTAAAATTGGATTTTACCAATGCTAATACAACTGCTGATGTAGCAAGTAATCCAACCAATACTATGGCTATGATTGTTAAAACTTTTGTTAATGTGTTTTTCATTGCTTTTACCTTTTATAAAAATTAGTTACTAAATTGTATTATATAAAAACCAAAATGTCAAAACAATTATTCTTTATCGTCTGATTTAGTTTCTGATTTTTTTGTTTTAGAAGTCTTTTTAGTTGTTGTTGATTTTTTAGTAGCAGAAGTTTTTGTTCCTGTTTTTGTACTTCTTGTTGTACGCTTAACTGGTTTTTCTTCTGGTTTTGTTTCAACTTTTTCTTCCACAACTTCTACTACAGGAGTTTCTACTTCAGTTTTTTCTTCTGTAGTTTCGCTTGCTTCATTATCCAATTCTTTTTTAGCTTCTATTTCTGTACGCTTTTCAGCTTCAGATTTTGCTTCTTCTGATTTTTCATCAGGACTAGATTGTGACATAGCTTCTTTTTTAATCATTTCAAAATCTTGTTTTGTAATGACTCCTGCATTAGTCAATGCTTCTGCAGCTTTGATTTTTAATTCTTGCATTTTCTTAAAGTTTTCAACTTCTGCTTTTTTCTTGCGTTCTTCATTACGCTTTTTAGCTTCAGCTTCTTTTTCGTCCAATGCTTTTGCTACATCTTCATAGTTAGCACCTTTAATGATAGCGTCAACTTCTTCACTATATATAGTTTCTTTTTCTATAAGTAGTTTTGCCATATTGTCCAAAATATTTCTATTTTCGGTCAATATCTTTTTACCTTTTTCATAGCAAGAATCCATAATTGCTTTTATTTCTTCATCAATAATAGATGCTGTTTCTTCACTATAATTAACTTGTGTTTGATAATCACGACCAATAAATACTTCATTAGATTTGCCATAATTGATAAATCCAAGACGCTTGCTCATACCCCATTCGGTAACCATGCGTCTAGCAATATCTGTTGCGTGACTAATATCTGAACTTGCACCTGCAGTGATATCGCCAAATACGATTTCTTCTGCAATACGACCACCCATTGTCATACTAATTTTGTCACACAATTTTTTGTAGAACAAGTGGTCATTATCATTTTCTGGTCTAGTAGAAGTAAATCCACCAGCCATACCACGAGGTATAATTGATACTTCGTGAACTGCATCACCATAGTTAAGCATCTTAGCAAGGATTGCGTGACCTGACTCGTGATATGCAGTAAGTTTTTTATCTTCTGGAGTTATTAGTCTAGACTTCTTTTGAGGTCCAACCAATACTTTATTAATACCTTCTGTTATGTCTTCCATAGTAATAGTCAATCTATTATCTCTTGCAGCTAAGATTGCTGCCTCGTTAAGGAAGTTTTCAATGTCTGCACCAGTAAATCCACTAGTCAATCTAGCGATTTCGGTAAAGTTGACGCTTTCGTCAATAGGTTTGTTTTTAGCGTGAATTTTCATAATACCTTCACGGCCTTTAACATCTGGAACATTAACATAAATTTGTCTATCAAATCTACCTGGTCTTAATAATGCAGGGTCTAGTACATCTGCTCTATTGGTTGCAGCTAAAACTATAATACCTTCATTACTTTCAAAACCGTCCATTTCTACAAGTAACTGGTTAAGTGTTTGTTCTCTTTCATCATTGCCACCACCAAGTCCAGCACCACGCTGACGACCAACTGCATCAATTTCGTCAATAAATATAATGCAAGGAGCACTGCGTTTAGCTGTTTCAAACAAATCTCTTACTCTACCAGCACCGACACCGACATAAAGTTCTACGAAGTCAGAACCACTGATTGAGAAGAATGGTACATTACTTTCACCAGCAACTGCTTTTGCAAGCAATGTTTTACCTGTTCCTGGAGGGCCTACAAGCAATACACCCTTAGGGATTCTTGCACCAAGTGCTTTAAATTTTGCTGGATTTTTCAAGAACTCAACAATTTCTTGTGTTTCTTCCTTTTCTTCTTCTGCACCAGCTATATCAGAAAATCTAATATTTGTTCTTTCGTTAAGTTTTGCTTTGCTCTTAGCAAATCCACCTGCACCTTGTCCTTTGCCACTAAGCATCTTAAACATAAGTATGCCAATAACCAATACAACAATAACACTCATATATGGCAACAATGTTGAAAGCAAGCTTGCTTTAACTGGAGCAGATGTAACAACAATACGATTGTAATCTTTATATTTTAAAGTTATTTCTGCTTGTTGTTCTGCTGAAATTGTTGCATCAAATTCTCTAAGTCCTTTAGCACAGTCAATGTTTTTGCTCAACTCATAAAATTGTTGCATTTCGATAGTAGTAGTATATTCAAAATAATAGTCAGCATTCTTTGGCCATTGTTTGTCACTGATTTTGCTATCTGACTTTCTAAGTTTGGCTACACCACCATAGAAATATATATCACTTATCTCTTGATTTTCTGCCATATTGTAAGCTGCACCAACATCAACTTGTTTGCCATTGGTACCTCTATTGCCTATATAAAAAATCAAGACTACTGAAAGTATTATAAGTATTAAAGATATAATACTAGTACTTGTACTTTTTTTCTTATTCTTATTATCCAAAAGTATTATCCTCCGATTTTGTTTAATGCCTAATAATTCTAACACATTTTTTTTGGGTTGTACACTAATTAGCAATTCTTAATTATAAATATAATATATTGTATACAAATAATTATATATTACTTATTACAAAAAATGTCGTAATTAATCGTTTTTTTACTACACGACTACATTATTTACAACCAACTAATGCTTCGTTTTTATTGGAATTATTTTTAATAATTTTCATAATTTTAAGACATTCAACAATAACCTTCGCAACAAAATCAGACATATCCCTAATCATACTATATTTTACAGTCTTTAATAACATAATTTGGCTTATCCCCACGCTATTGACAGTACCCAAAATACTGCAATTTCCATATATTTTTGAATTGGAAAAAGACGCTGGTATACAACCATACGGACAAAATTTAGTATATCCAACGCTGTTGTCATCTCCTAGACTAGAGTCAACAATAACTATTGGTCTTAAGGGATATTTGTTTTTAATATTAGACCAAGTATATAAAAAATTGCTAGCTTTTACATTGTCATCTAGTGTTCCAAAAACTGGACAATCAATGTTGTATTGATTGATAAGTTTATCCCCTACCATTGGTCCCAACATATCACCCACAGCACTCGAATTTCCAACACATAAAAAAACTGGATCTTCCCCATAATCTAGCACTTTTTCCAACATTTCAAACGCCATTTTTCTTATGTTTTTATCGTTTAAATAACTATAAACTCCCAATTTCGCCTCCAAAAGATAAAAAGTAGCAAATTTTTTAATAAAAATTTTAGTATAATACTTATAATACCAAACTTTAAAAAACGCCTATATATAGTAATTATTTACATATTTTACAACTTTAATAACATAAGAGTATAATTAAGTTTTTAATATTTTTTTTAAACAATTAGTGACATTTGATTAAATATATGATATATTATAAGTAACAAAACATAAAAATAAAGGGGTATATTATGGGTTGGGTAGATATTGTATTTATTTGTTTAATAGTAATATTTGCTATTGTTGGTATCTGCAAGGGCTTGTTTGAATCCATTTTAAGCATTTTTAGTTCTGCATTATCAATTGTAGTTGCTATTTTGGTAAGCAAACATGTTGCTGCTCTACTTAATAAAATGTGCAAAGCCAATGAGTTCTTCAGTAAACTTCTACAAAAATGGGGTTGGATCAATGCAGACGGTGCAACAGTATTTGGAAAAACATATACTGCAGCACAAATTGGTAATGCTTGTACAGTAATCATATCAATTTTGGCTGTATGGTTATTAATTAAACTTGTTATTTGGTTACTATCAAAATTATTTGACAATGCAACAAGTGGTAGTTCTGCATTAAGTGGACTTAACAGAGTTCTAGGTTTAATCTTCGGTGCTGCAAAAGGTTTCTTATTAGGTTGCGTAGGTTTAGGTCTTGCATCTATATTAAGTATTTGTGGTGTTACAGGTGTTAAAACCTTAATGGAAAAGAACAAAATGAGTAACTTTGTATACGGATATGTTAATGAATGGGTTACTAAAACTCTTCAAGACAGAATTGATGATGTATTAGGTAAAAACCAAGAAGGTGCAGCTGGTGATAAGACTGAAGAAGAAACACCTGCTGAAACTCCAGCTGATAGTCAAGAAGGCGAAGTTACTGTAACAATGCCAGATGGCGAAACTGTTGTAGTTAAATATTAATTATTAAAAACAAAGAAAATTAAAAGTACTTAAATTTAGGTTTAAGTACTTTTTTTGTATTCTTATATTATCTATATGATTTTATTAATGAGATACCAATCTAAAATGCAAAAATCATTAAAATATTTAGACGCATAGCATATTTTTAGTTTGGTATTGACAACTTAATAAGTGTAAAAAAGCAAATAACTATATGCGTCTACGCATTTTGTAAAAAGCTATTTTTAGTATTTTTATTAAATGATTATGGATAATCGATATATAATATGGGTAACAAATAAACAAACTTAATGAAAGATAAGAGTAAAAAATACTTAAATTAAATGGACTAATTAGAGCAAAAAAACAAACAGGTATGATAAACATATATTATAAATAAGATAAAAAATGTAAATATGTAATAGTGTCATACTTCCCTATTATCTTAATATTATGTTAATCTTATAAATGTAGTAAACTATAGATATTAAATAGAAATAACAATATTGAATAGATTGAATATTGGAAGTTAATATTTTAAGTTCTTTTAAATATTGATTACTAAAATAAAATCATTATAGTAGGAATGTAATTCAATCCATATAATAATAATTGATAATTATTATTTTTAATATAGGTAACATAGTAATCTAAAGATAGATATCAATATTATCTGTGTTATTAATATTTTATAAACAAAATTTTTCTATCCCAAATTATATGATTTTGGTATAAAAAATCACTAAAATTGCTATAAAAAAGACGACCAATTGGTCATTTAGAAATACGAAAGTCGCTCAGAATGCGTTTAAATGACACATTTTTGAGCGATTTTTGAAGGTTTTTAATAAAAAAATATGGTCAAAATAACCATATTTTTATTTTTTCTTTAATTTTAATTTATTACTTTTATATCCAAAACTTATTAGTTTTATTTTGATAGATATATCAACAACATATTATATAATTAACTGTTAGTTGAAATATTACTTATTAAGAAATTCAAGTATTCTGTCTAAGTCATCGCTAGAATAATAATCTATATAGATACGACCTTTTTTATCTGTACCCATAACACTTACTTTTGTTGCAAACTTATGTTGCATAAGATTGATTAATTCTTTAAGTTCGGCACTTGGTTCTGTTTTAACTTTCTTTGCTGTTGGATTGGTAAGTTGTTTAACAGTCTTTTCCAAATCTCTAACAGTTACTTTTTTGCTTACTGCCAATTTAGCAAGTTTAACTTGTGTAGCTGGGTCAGTAACAACAACCAAACTTCTTGCATGACCTGCACTAAGTTTTCCACTTTCAATCAAAGCAAGTACTTCTGGTTGAAGAGTCAACAATCTTAGTGTGTTAGCAATAGCTGGACGACTTTTACCCAATCTATCAGCCAATACATCTTGTGTCCAACCATAAATATCAAGAAGTTCTTTCATTGCGTTGGCAACTTCTACTGGATTTAGATCTTCACGCTGTATATTTTCAAGCAAAGATATTTCTTTTACTTGTTGTTCGGTATAATTTTTAACAATAGCAGGTATTGTCTTTAATCCAGCAAGCTTGCTAGCTCTAAATCTTCTTTCACCGGCAACTATAATGTATCTACTACCTGTTTGATTAACAATAATAGGTTGAATAACGCCGTGTAATTTGATAGAATCAGCCAATTCTTTTAGTGCTGTAGGGTCAAAATTTTTACGAGGTTGGTTAGGATTGACATCAATAAGTTTTATATCAATATCAACAACTCTTTCTCCATTGATTTCTTCAATTTTACCTGAAGCATCTTTTTTAACTTCTACTTCTTTGTCGTCATCATCAAATATTCCAAGTAAACTACCTAATCCTCTGCCTAAACCTTTTTTATTATCCATATTTTTATCCTTTAATCTAAAATTTAGTTATTTTCATTAGTTTTTGTCACTTTTAGTGGTAATTTTAACTATTTTTCTTGTATTTTCAATATATTTTAATATAAAACATAGATATCAACTATTTATACACAGCCTTTTGCTGTATATCTGATATTACACATTATATACACACAAATGTAAATACGAATATAAATATCGAAAATTACACACAAATATGACTATTTGTCGTTGTTTCTCTTCAAAAATTCTTCAGTTAATGTACGATATGCAATAGCTCCGTTACATTTTGGATCATACATACATATTGGTTCACCATAACTTGGAGCTTCTGCAAGTCTAATATTACGAGGGATAATTGTATCATAAACTTTATTATTGAAGTACTTATTTACATCAGCAGCAACCGAATTACCCAAATTACTTCTTGCGTCTTTCATTGTTAATACAACACCTTCAACTGCAATGTCTGGATTTAGGTGTTTTTTAACCAATTTGATTGTATACATCAATTGTGTAAGACCTTCAATAGCAAAATATTCACATTGAATAGGAATAATTAAAGAATCACTAGCTGTAAGACCATTAACTGTAATTAGTCCCAAACTTGGTGGACAGTCAATACAAATATAGTCGTAACTATTTTTTATAGGTTGCAATATCTTTTTAACAACCTTTTCTCTATTATTCATTTGAACAAGCTCAATTTCAGCTCCAGCTAAGTCTACATTACTTGGTATTATGTCCAAATTATCCAATTTTGACTTCATAATAACTTCATCTAGCAAATTATCATCAACAATAACATTATATATTGTCTTTAAGCCAGATTCTTTATCTATACCCAAACTACTTGTAGCATTGCCTTGTGGGTCTAAGTCTAAAAGAAGCACTTTTTTACCCATAACAGCCAAATAGCTAGCCATATTTACGCAAGTGGTTGTTTTACCAACGCCACCTTTTTGATTGATGAAACTAATAATTTTACCCATTAAATCACTTCCTTATTAGTTATTATTAATTGTATATACATTATATCAAATATATATGAAAAATGGAAATTAAAATATATCTTTTTTACAAATTTAGTTAAGATATATATACAAATTTTGACACAACAATAAAAATATGGTATTGCGTCAATAAAATAGGTATTTATCCTAATTTTAATAACAAATTTTATTTAAAATTAAATATAAATATAGTACCAAATATACTTAATCCAACATTATTTATTGTTAGGCATAATTAATACTAATTAACATTAGTACACATACATATACCAGTAAAGCACAAAAAAATCAAAAATAGGCTAAAAGACAATACACAATATCATACCAATGATTTATAAATAATAGCTATCAAAATAAACACATTTAAGATTTACTATATAGCGAACTAAAAATGTTTAATTAAAGACAAAGACATAATATATTAAACATAACAATACACATAACAATACAACACACTGTAATCATCTTATTATAGTATGTGGTTAAAATGATAAGACAGTTATTGTTGATAGATTATTCGCCTTTACTATAGATAAACAGGTTAAAAATGTTTCACGTGAAACATTTTTAAGCAAGAAAAAAATTTTGGAAAGTTTTCTTATATCTGATATCAGTACAAAATAATGGCTTAATTAAGCCATTTTATATACACATAAAAAGTTAATAAAAACAATGGGGAGTATAAAAATGTTTCACGTGAAACATTTTTAGGGGTAAATCAAGCAAAAACAAACATATTATAACAGCCAAAACTTAATCGGCTTAACATAAAAAACATGACATAGACACATACATACAATAGACCACAACACCATACACTATCCACCATATACTATATAAGATATAAGACATAAAAAAAATCGGGTTTTTGGTATTCATATAGACACAATATAAACAGTAATATATTTTATTAAAAAAATTAGTATCTATAGATATTACAATATAACAGCATAGTATACAATAACAGCATAGTATAACATACCACAAAGTAGGCAAATAAAAAGGCTGTAGATAACTACAGTCTAATATTTTTTATTAAATTATCTATGCACTACCCCATATTTTATGTAAATATGGGTAATTTAAAGTGATTTTATTAATATAATGCTAATATTATAGTGGATTGGTTCTTGGTTTATTTTGACCACGAGGATATTTAACTGGAGTTTTAAACTTCTTTTGGATAAACACCAAATTACGCTCAGCATCAATTTCTTCAATATATGTATTTTTTATATCAGTTACTTTGCCACCCAATAGTTCTATAGAGTTTTTAGCTTTTTCAAGTTCTTCTTCGATATTACGAGATTTAAAAGCTATCATATATCCAAATAACTTAACAAATGGCAAACAATACTCTGCCAACACATTAGATTCTGCCACTGCCCTAGCTACACAATAATCAAATTTTTCACGATATTCTGGTTTATGAGCCAATATTTCACATCTTTCGTGTATAGCGCAAGCATTTTTTAGCCCTAATTTATCTATACACTCATTTAAAAAGGTAACCCTTTTATTAGAGCCATCAATCATAGTTATACCAATATCAGGTCTAAGTATTTTAATTGGAATAGATGGAAAACCTGCTCCAGCCCCAACATCGATTAATGTAGCATTATCCTTTAAACTCTCACAAACTAAGCAACTATCCAAAAAATGTTTAATTATAACATCTCTTTGTTGTAATATAGTTGTTAAGTTAAACTTTTCATTCCACTCCAATATTAGTTGGTAATACTTATCAAATAAAGCAATTTGTTGATCATTAACATCTATATTATAATTACCAAATACTTGTTTTAATTCTTCTTTAAAATCCATACACACTCCACACAATGTTTCACGTGAAACATTGATTTTTTAACAATTTTATATATGCGTCTACAATATTTTGTTGTAAAAATTGTAAAATTAACGACATTTTTATTATATATTAAGTATACCACAATTAGTAAAATAAGACAAACATAAAGTAAAATTGGATATCAATATTTAATATATTCTATATAATACCATTACCTACTCTTAAACAATATTATTTATTGTTAACTATAAAGAATAAAAATAATTAGCTGTAGCAAATTATATACATTACAAAAGATAAATATATTACCGATTTATCAATATACCCTAATATTTGCTATATTTTAGATAAAATTACCAAATAAATCAGCAATGAAGCTTAAAATCAATATTTTTAATGCTAAAGAATAAAACCATCAATATAAACACCAAAAAATCAGTAAAAAACCATCAAATTGCAAATTATTTGGACAAAATATATGAAAATGTATCAAAAATCCAATATTATCGTAAATAAACAACTTGAAATGACCAATATATCATCTAAAATCACGAAAGTCGCTAATTTAAAAAAATTAATATATTTTTAAGCCTAAATTTCTATAAATTCGCTATATTTAAAATAATGGAACAGAATCACTATATTTTAATATGATTTAATAATAAAAGTGCAAAATTTGCACTTTTTACAATCATAAAATTATGCAAAATTTGCACAATTTTTGTTTAATTTTTGAGTTGATATTTTATTATTCTTTAGCAATTTTTAGTTAAATTTAGATGCAAAATTTGCACCCTTATACACACTTAATTACAACTTAAAGTATAAATAATTAATCATATTAATACCGGATAATTATATCAGATAATAGACCAAAATTATATTAATATTGTCGGTATAAACAATCAAATCATAAACTTTCGCCACATCTCTAAGCTATGAATTTATAGCAATTAAGAGATTAAATTTAGTTAAAATATTTAACTAAAATTTAATTAAAATTAATATAATAAAATCGTTAGACGCATATTCATTTTATTAGCCAAATACAATAATTTTATATAGACGCAAGCATATTTTTAATACACTTTAACACTATAAATTATTAAAAACAAAACAATAATCTACAGATTAATCTACATATTTTGTCTTCGTAATGTTTCCATTCTATCCTTAATATAAACCTAATATTTTACATCAGAACCAAATCACATCATTAATCAGCTACCAACACTTATAACAACAATATCTTTTGTTATTATATTCAACTATACCCTATACTTAGCTTAATTTATTAAATAATAATAGTTATTATTTTATAACTTTAAAGTCAATTTTGTTTATTTTATTTATTTTATATCTCAAAAATTTTATTAGTTATTACAAAATAACTTATTTTTAGTTATTATTATATAACATACTACATATTTTGCTATTTTTCGCTATAAAAGATATAAAAAAGAACATTGTTTATATTACAATGCTCTTATTTTATATTATTTATATGCTTTTAATTTAAATACTTTATATTATTTATAAGTTATATATATCAATAAGTATGACTTAATTATTTAGCTATTGTCTTTAGATATACAGTCAATACAGCAATGTCTGCTGGACTTACACCACTAATACGGCTTGCTTGTCCCAAAGTCAATGGTTTAACAGCGTTTAGTTTTTGTCTAGCTTCCATTCTTAGACCTTTTATTTTGCTATAATCCATATCTTGACTAAGTGCAGTACATTCTTGACGCTTGCTATCTTCTATTTGTTGATTTTGTTTTTGTAGATATCCTTCATATTTTACTTCGATTTCTATTTCTTTTAAAACATTTTTTGGATATACGTTATATTCTGGGAAGTACTTAACAAAGTTTTCAACCGTTATATTACTTCTTTTCAATAGTTCTTTTAAAGAGATACCTGACTTTGGTAGAGATTCGCCACTTTCAACACATAATTGTTCTACTTGTTTTGGGTTAAATGTGGTATTTAATTTAGATCTAAGGTCTTCAATTTCTTTTACTCTTTTGCAATATTTTTTGTATCTTTCTTTAGTAACAAGACCTATATCATAACCACGCTGTGTTAGTCTTAAATCTGCATTATCTTGTCTTAGTTGTAGTCTATATTCGGCACGACTTGTCATCATACGATATGGTTCGTTGGTACCTTTGGTAGTAAGGTCATCAATCAAAACACCAATATAAGCTTCGTTTCGCTTTAATACAAAAGGAGGTTTGTTGTCTACATATAGACTTGCATTGATACCAGCTATTATTCCTTGCGCTCCTGCTTCTTCATATCCACTTGTTCCGTTTACTTGTCCAGCAAAATAAAGTCCGTCACAGCCTTTATATTGAAGTGTAGGGTACAACTGTAAACTATCTATACAATCATATTCTATAGCATAAGCGTCACGCATAATGTGAGCATTTTCAAGACCTTTTATTGTATGTACCATTTGATATTGTAGGTAAGTAGGCATTGAAGTTGAAAAACCTTGAACATAGATTTCTTTAGTAGACAATGCTTCTGGCTCTAAGAACAATTGATGATGGTCTTTATCACTAAATCTTACAACTTTGCTCTCAATACTTGGACAATATCTAGGTCCTTCACTTTTGATTTCGCCATTGTACATAGGTGCTTTATCTAAGTTGTCTAATATTAGTTTATGAGTATCCAAATTGGTATAAGTCAAATAACATTTGATAACATTTTTAGGTGCTTTCTTAGTCATAAAACTAAAAGTTTGAATATCGTCTTCGCCACATTGTGGTTCTAGTTCGCTATAATCAATACTATCACTATGTACTCTTACTGGTGTACCGGTCTTAAATCTTCTTATAGTCAATCCCAACTTCTTTAATGACTTAGTTAGGTGGTTGGCAGGCGCAAACCCATTAGGTCCACTGTTTTGTCTTACTTTACCAATAATAACATCACTCTTTAAATATACACCAGTACATACAACAACAGCTTTTGCCATATAGGTATCGCCTTGTACAGTCTTTACACCTGTTACTTTGTTGTTGTGAGTCAAAATTTCTTTTGCTTCGCCTTGTCTTATAAATAGGTTAGGGGTGTTTTCAAGAGTTTTCTTCATTTCGGTATGATACATAACTTTGTCTGCTTGTGCTCTTAATGATTGGACAGCTGGTCCTTTAGAACTATTAAGCATACGGCGTTGTATAGTTGTCTTATCAGCATTGACACCCATTTCGCCACCTAAAGCATCTATTTCGCATACCAAATGTCCTTTAGCAGTACCACCAATACTTGGATTGCACGCCAAAAAAGCTATGCTATCTAGGTTAAGAGTCAATAGCAAAGTTTTATGTCCCATTCTGGCACTAGCAAGACAAGCTTCACAGCCTGCGTGTCCAGAGCCTATAACTATAACATCATATTTTTCGTTCATTATTTTCACCATTCAAATTTTCATCAGTTTTGTCATATACAAACTGGTTGTTTTTAACTTCCAATCCAAAGTTTTCCAACCAATTTTCATTTTTCTTAAATCCAGCCTTTTTAAAAGCTGTTTCGCTTGCAATGTTTTCTTTATTTACATAAGAAACAAATTTACAATTAGATATACCAAATATCTTTTCTGGAGATTTTACTACATCAAAAAGCATTGCTGTTCCGTATCCTTTACCTTGTAGAGTAGGGTTGACAGCAAACATCATACACTCTATAGTGTCTTTAGGTTGATTGTCTAATTGCATACCGACTATTATGCCTATCAGTTGACCATTATCAGTGGCAACTTTTAAAAACATATCTTTGCCTTGAACATTTAGAAACATTTTCATAAGTTCGCCAAGTCCACCATAGTTGTTGGTATGTAAATATTTATCAATGGTGTTTTCTTTGGATTTTATTTTAAAAGCTTCCGAATTACTCCATTGATTAAACTCTTCAGTATCTTTTCTAGATATATCTCTCCAGTCAAAATTCATAATTTATCCTTATTTGCCTACGCAGAATCCACTAAATATTTCGTTGATAATAGATTCGTTGTTGTTGTTACCGGTTATTTCGCCTAGACTCAACCACAAATTTTTCAAATCTATACTTACAACATCTAAAGTAATACCTTGCTTAATGCCATTGATAGCGTCATTTGCGTATCCTATAGCTTTCTTTATTGCTTCTACATGTCTAAGATTGGTTATCATTATATTAGAATTAACGATATTTTCGTCTATCACTAGATTATATACCTCATTCTTCAATTCTTCAATACCCAATTTTTGTAATGCACTAACTTCAATAATGTATTTAAAGTTGTATTCACTTAAATCCAATTTTTTGTTAGTTTCACATTTATTGATAACCACAATAGTATTTTTATTGTTGGCAAATTTCAAAATCTCTTTATCTTCGTCTGTAAGTGGGCTTGTAGCGTCCAAAACAATAAGCATAACATCTGCATAATTGATAGCTTCTTTTGCCTTTTCTATGCCTATTTTTTCTACTTCATCATTAGCTTCGTGTAAACCTGCTGTATCTGTTAGTACAAACTTAACTCCTTTATAAGTATAAGTTTCTTCCAACATATCTCTTGTAGTACCTTTTATTGAAGTTACTATAGCTCTATCATAATTAAGGATAGCATTAAGCAAACTACTTTTACCTACATTAGGTTTACCCAAAATCAATACTTTGCTACCATTTTTAACTATTTGACCAGTAGTAGAAGTATCCAATAAATATTGCAATCTATCAATAATTTTGTTTAAGTCTTCTACAGTTTCGTTGGATGTCTGTTCTTCATAATCATTTTCAGGGTAGTCAAGTGTAACTTCGATTTTTGCCATCATCTTTGTAAGTTGAGTTTGGATTTTTTCAATCTCTTTACTTAAATTACCTTTTAACAAATTATATCCAGCTCTTACTTCGCTTTCGCTTTCAGCATTAATCATATCCATAACACCTTCAGCTTCGTCCAATGTAAGTTTGCCATTGACAAACGCACGCTTAGTAAATTCACCTGGGCCTGCTAGGGTAGCACCATTGTTGATAAGAGCGTCCAAAACTCCTTTAGCAATAACTGTACCACCGTGACATTGAAATTCAACGACATCTTCGCCAGTATAACTATATGGAGCTTTAAACCAAACCATCATACATTTTTCATTAAAGTTTTCTGCTTTAAATTCGCCCAAATACATTTTTCTAGGTTCTATATCAAAATCTTTTATTTTTGACAAACAAAAAACTTTAGATGCAATATTTTTTGCATCTTTACCACTCAATCTTATTACGCTTATTCCACCTACACCAATTGGTGTAGATATTGCTGCTATAGTAGACATATAATTTACCTTTTATCTATTTTATAATCAATTAATCTATAATGTTTTTATACTTAATATATTAATTTTTTAATTTCTAAAAGCTTAAAAAAATATAAAAATAATAACAATATAACTTAATAAATTTTAGTATTTAAATTAAATATAAAGTCGTTTTATAAAAACTTTTATAGTTGTTACCAAAATTTTATATATTAAGTATACCAAAAAAGCCACTATAATAATAGTGACTTTTTCTAAAAATATCAAATATTTTTTTATTTTTCTTCTGTATATTCAATAATCAAATATCTGTTAGGGTCTACACCTTCACTGTGTGTAAGTATATGAGGTGTTTTTGACAACTCTTCGTGAATAATTCTTCTTTCAAAACTATTCATTGGGTCAAGTCTATAACTGCGTTTGTTTTCAAGAACTTTTGAAGCAATCTTATTTGCCAAACTTCTTAAATCGTTGTTGCGTTTTTCTCTATAACCAGAAACATCTACAAATACTCTTTTTGCACCTTTTAATTTAGAATACAAATATGTATTAACTAGGTGTTGTATAGCTTCCATAGCTTCACCGTGATATCCAATAAGTACACCCAAATTTTCGCCAACAATGTTTGCATAAACATCATTTTCTCTAATAGATACTTCTACTATAGCATTGATGTTGTAAGCATACATAAGTCCGTCCAACCATTTCTTAGCCATAGTCATTGTTTGGTTAAGCATTTCTTGTTTTCTTTGTTGTTTTTGTTCTAGAGATTCGGTATCTTCAAGATTTTCGGTTTCTTTTACTATGTCATTAAGTGTAAGTTTTTCTTTTACTTCTACAACTTTGTCTTTGTCGTATACAACTTCTGTTTCTAACTCAGCACTTACTGGAGTTGATACCAATTCGTCTTTAGATGGGTCATCATCTTTTATTTCAGCGTTCATAATATTGGTATTTTCTTCCAAACCAAATATTTCGTCTTTTATATCTTTGTCATCATCCATTATCATTTCGATTTTGGCTTTCTTAAATAGTCCACCTTCAGTGATAACATTAACAGTAACATTTTCTATAGTAGTATTTAGTTTTTTAAGACCTTCTTCTATAGCTTTTTCTATACTCTTTGCACTAACTTCAATTTTCATATTTACCCCTTATTTTCTTGAATAAGAAACTTTTGTCTTTTCTTGTTCTTTCTTTATAGATTTATCAAAAACTTTGTCTACAACCATTGTCATAAGTGGGCCAGTAAGCAATCCGAATACTGCACCTGTAACAATGTATATAGCAAACATTGCGTTGTAGAATAATGTAAATAGTGCCATAATGATTGGCATCATATATACCAATACTTTGTTTTGTGACATTGCATCAACATAAGGTTTGTTGTTTTTCTTAGCTTTTGCTTTGCCTATCCATACAGTAACTTGAGTAGATAGGTAAGTAGTCAATGCTGCCAAAACAATCAATATATAATAACCATTGTTGCCACTATATTCTTTACTGTCTTTAATAGAAGAAATAACTTGGTTGTATATAGCGTCATTAAAGTAATCATCTTCTGTTATGTATTTTTTAGCATTGTTTTTAAAATCTTTATAACTCAATACTACACTAGCATTGGTATCTGGACGCCAGATATTTTTTATCCATAAAAAGCTTTCTTTTATTTCGCCATACTTAGTAACAACTATTTGGCTAGCTCTTGCGTCATCTTCTTCACTTATTGCATTGGTAGAAAGTACATTGCCTTCTGCGTCCAATATTTGGATACTAATAGTAGTTGTACCATCTTCTGCAGTAGTTGTTATTAATCTCGAATTTTCTCCACCCAATGCTTCAGTATAAGTTTGTTGAAGGGTATTGTATTCGGTATAAATTTTGTATGAAGCAATCTTATTTAGACCACTAAACAATGTAAAGAATATAACCATTGTTAAAGCCATATTTATAAGCATACCACCACAACTACCCATAATGTTGTAATTGTGTCTTTTGTATACTTCCATTGTCTTTTGGTTAAGGGCTTCTTTATTGTTGCCATACTTAGCTTGTATTTTTGTTAGTTCTGGTTGTATCTCAGCCATTTTGTAGCTATTGCGCTTGTTGATATATCTGTTGTAAAAATCAAAAGGTAGCATAACAAGCTTAATTGCTAAAGTAATAAGTATAATGGTTAAACCATAATTTTTAACTAAAGACTCTAGTCCAAAAATCAAGTATTCCCACATACCTTTAGGTTTGGCTACTTCTAGTAGTACTGAACCCAAATTTAGAAAATCCATTTTTTCTCTCCTTTTATATTGTAAGGGACTAAATCTAGTCCACCTTTATGTTTGGGTGTACATCTCAAAATTCTGAGTGTACCCAAATATACACCTTTGACAACACCAAACTCTTTTATAGCTTCTAACATATATGTCGAACAACTAGGGTAGTATATACAAGTGTGGGGTAATAAAGGGGATATTAAAAATTTGTAGATATAGATAAGCAAAAGCAAAATCAATTTTATTGGAAATAATAAAATTTTTAAAATTATCATTTTACTAAATTTGCTTTGGTTAAAACATCAACCACTGCTTCCTTTATCTTATTGTAATCTAGTGTGGTTATTTCGGGCTTGGTAATAAAAACATAATTGTAACAAGGATTGATACTATCTATCATTTTTCTTACTATATCTCTAAGTTGGCGTTTGGTCTTATTTCTAAGCCACGCTTTACCAGTCTTTTTACTTACCGAAAAACCAATTCTAGGTTGTTTTAATTTAGTAGGTACATACATTAAAGTAAGATAGTTGTTATAACAATACTTACCGTGTTTGTATATATAACCAAATTCCTTTCTTTTTGTGAGTCTATTTACTTCGTTAAGCATATTTTCTCTCTTATTAAAATTTTGATTGAATATATCAATCAGTAGGTCTAGTCAAAATACCAATAAAATATTTTAACATCATATAGAGTATATCATAAGCACTTATATTTATTAAATTATTTTAACTAGATTTTTTTGTCCAATGTAAAATAAAAGCCTTTAAACTAAGTTAAAGGCAATTATTTGTTATATTGATTTGTTTTTCGCCAATACAAAACTTACGCAGATAAAACTTTTCTACCACGGTTTCTACGGCGTGCGATAACACGCTTTCCACCTTTAGTTTTCATTCTAGCTCTAAAACCATGTACTTTACTGCGTTGTCTTTTTTTAGGTTGATATGTTCTTTTCATAGTAATAGTGTCCTTCCTTTCTTTATTTCTAAATAAAAGCGAGTCTAACTCGCTTATAATTTATTAGTTTGCTGTCTTATTATACTTTTTTAGTATTTATGTGTCAACTGTTAATTTTCATTTTTAACTAGTTTTGTATCTTTACTCCAACAATATAGGTATTATTGTAGTCTACTTAGTTCGCCACTATCAAGATTGTTTTTGATAAGACTTACATTAGTTTCATTTTTCAACTCGTCAGCAACTCCACACATTATGCGTTCGACTTTGTCAAAATGTTGTACTTTGCTTAAGTCGCTAACAACACTTGATTTTTTAATTACAGGCAATATTGTCTTAATAACTTTATGGTATTTTAGCCATTCTATAGTATTTCGTGTTGGGTCTGATTCGTTTTTATTTTTAACCATATCTTTTAAAGTGATAGACAAATCTTTAAGTAGGGTACTTTGTTTGATTCTTTCAATATCATCTTTAGTAAGTTTCTTTTTAGACTTAACTATACAACAGTATCTTTTTGCTATTTCGTTTTCTAAGATTTTTTCGTCTATTGCATTTAAATCTTTTTTATATAGTCTTTTAAAACTTTCAAATACAGCTTTAGATATATCTCTAAGTTGACTATCAACATCACAACGGAAAAATACTTTTTTAGTTGTGTCGTTTTTGCCTTTGTTGACAGATATGCTATTAGCACCATTTAATAGATAAACATTGTCTGATTCTTTAAATTTTCTAGTATCAATATCAGCCACAAATTCGACTTGTTCGTAGTCATTTTCTCTAGCATAATCAAACACTGCATTAAGTAGACAACTACTTGCATTGGTATCTTTTATAGCAGGGTCTAATATAAGATATTTTAAAGACAATGTATGTTTTCTAATATTTATGTTTTTATAGATATTGGATTGTTTGGCCACAACAGCACAACCAATACGCTTATTGTCTTGTTTTAAAAATATTACATCATCTAAAAAACAAGAGCCATTGTCTTCAGTAACATAATCCCAACCACCCCAAGTAGAAGACTCATTGCTTAGTATCTCAAATTCTTTAGGATATACACTTTTACCTAAAAGTTCAAAATCTCTCCAGTCTGTATCACTATCGTGATCTAAAATTTCAAAATCATAGTTTAGTTTTTTATCTAAAGTTGTATATGTTTTCATAATCATTTTCCTTTTTAGATTATTAATAACTACGACTTTATTTTAACAAAATAAATATACATTTGCAATATCCAATTTAAATATTACTAAAAAGATTTTTTGTCTTTATTTATGTTCTAATTTTTTAGTTTTAATATAAAAAATATTTTAGATAAATATATAAATATTTAATTAATAATCTACAATAAAAACAAAGTCAGCTAAAAACTGCAATAAAAAAAGAGCTATTATATGCTCTCTTTTTTTATATACTAAACAACTCTAACAGGAAGTATTAGATATACATATTCGTCTGTTTCGCTACTCTTTAAAATACAAGGAGCAGAAGGAACAGTAAAGCTTAGTTTGATAAATTCGTCATTAATAACTCTTAATGCTTCATTAAAGTATCTTACATTAAATGCAATTGTTAAATCATTACCTGTAAGAGCAACTGTAATGTTTTCTTTAATATCTCCAATATCACTCTTACTACTCAACATCATAAGTTTGTCTGTAATATCAAACTTAACTAAGTTGTTTCTGTCTATACGACTAAGTAGGCTTGCTCTATCTAGGGCATCTTCAAGTTGAGCTTTGTTGATAGTAACTTCGGTTGTAAATTGTGTAGGAATGATTTGTTTGTAATTGATAAAATCACCTTCCAACAATCTTGTTATTATCTTAGTATCGTTGACATCTGCCATTAAATAATTTTTGGTTACATGTACTTTAATAACTGTGTCACTGTCTTCCAAAAGTTTGCTTATTTCGTTTAAGCTTCTAGCAGGAACAATGCAAGTAAAGTTGGAAGAACTATTGATAAGGTCTTTATTAACCATAGCAAGTCTATAACCATCTAGTGCAACTGCTTTTATCTTCTTATCAGATATCTCAAACAATACACCTTTTAGTATTGGTCTACTATCTTCTGTAGATACACAAAATACTGATTTAGTAATAAGAGATTTTAAATCTTTAGATGTTATCTCAAAATACTCAGCATTTTCAAGTCTTTTCATAGTAGGGAATTCTTCAGCACTTAACGCTTGGATATTACCAGTACTATCTGTATACTTTATCTCCAACATATTTCTTTCGTTGCAGGTAAGTTCGATTTGTTCGTTGGTAAGTTTCTTTATGTACTCTGCAAAAAATTTACCCGGTACAACTGTTTCGCCATCAATAAATACTTCGGCTTTAATACTTTTTTCCATAGAAAGTTCTAGGTCAGTAGCACTTAATGTTAGTGTATCATCTTCAGCTACAAGTTTGATACCTTCTAGTACTGGATTAGTAGTCTTTTGACTAGTTGCTTTTATGACTTTCATAACTGCATCGGACAAATCCAAACCATCACAAATTAATTTCATTTTTTCTCTCCTTAAAGTAAAATTATTATTTTTTTAATTATAATTATTATTATTAGCACTGTGCAAATGTGGACAACCTATCAAAAACACAACCTATAGTCTTTTAAATGACTTTATTTCGTCATTGACACCACAATATGTAGTGTTTTTAATTGTGTATAACTCGGTGTATAACTTTTAAAAGTTATCAACATATCCACAAATTGGTGTGTTTTATGTGCGATTGGCCATACTCTTTAGGTCGTTGACAGTAACTCTAATACGGTTGTTTTCTTTAATTAGGTCACTTATTTTTTCTCTTGCGTGTATAACTGTTGTATGGTCTCTACCACCAAATATTTGACCTACGCTTACTAGTGGAAGGTCAAGCATTTCGCATATTAGGTACATACATATTTGTCTAGGTTCGACTATCTCTTTATTTTTCTTTTTACCTACAAGGTCATCTTTAGAGATACTAAAATATTTACATACACAATCAATAATACGGTCAGCTGTAAGACTTTGTTTTGTAGTAGTAACTTGGTCTTTTAGAGCTTCGTTGACATCTTCTAGGGTAGCACTAGGTTTGCCGGTAAGGCTAGCATAAAAACTTACTTTACTTAGCATACCTTCAAGTTCTCTTATATTGGTATCACAGCGTTCGGCTATAAAATTGATAACTTCTTCATCTACACTATATTTGTCTTGTAAAGCTTTCTTTTGCAAGATTGCAAGTCTTGTTTCAAAATCTGGAGTTTGGATATCTTGCATAAGACCCATACTAAATCTGCTTCTTAGTCTTTCTTCAAGGCTTGCTATCTCTTTTGGTGGACGGTCTGAAGCAATAATGATTTGTTTTTGATTTTGATACAAGTCGTTAAAGGTATGGAAAAATTCTTCTTGAGTACCTGTACGATTGGCTATAAATTGGATATCGTCAATCATAAGTACATCTACGCTACGATATTTTTCTTTATATTCAATGTTGGCTTGCATATTGCTACTTTTAAGACTTTCTACATAGTCACGAGTAAATTGGTCACAAGTAACATAAAGTATCTTTAGTTCTGGATTGTGCTTTGTAAGATAATTGCCTATAGCGTGTAACAAGTGTGTTTTGCCAAGTCCAACGCCACCATATATAAATAGTGGGTTTATCTTATCAAATGGGTGTTCGGCTACACCTCTTGCTGCAGCATAAACATATTTGTTGGAGTTGCCGACTACAAAATTATCAAAAGTGTACTTAGGTATAAATTTGCATAATGGGGTAGTCTTATTAACTTCTTGTTCGGCTTCAACAGGTTTGTTTAAATAATTTTCTTTTTCATCTGGGTCAAGTACTTTAAAATCTTTTATTTCAGGTTCTATCTCATTAAGAGCAGTCCTAATTTGATTTTCGTGTAACTTCAATACTCTTTGTTTGGCTGTTTCGCTAGAAGTAGATAGATACAACACTCCGTCAGTATAATCTAATGGCTCTAAGGATTTTATCCATAAGTCATAAGATACAGCTGTAACTTCGTGTTGAAGTATTATACAGGTCTTTTGCCAAATTTCATCAATCTTTAACATTAGTAGTTCCTTTTTTATTTTTTAATAATTGCATTTATTATGATATCACAAAAAGATAGGTAAGCAAAATTAAATATTAACTTTGTGTATAACTATCAACAATTTTGCCACTATCAACTTTTAATACATTGGCAGGCAAATCAATATTGTATTCGGTACAAGTAAGTATAGTTTGAAAATTATTGATTATCTTTAGTAATTTTTCTCGTCTAGATAGGTCTAATTCGCTCAATACATCATCTAATAATAGGACTGGATATTCTTTAAGGTTGGACTTAAATATCTCCAATTCGGCTAGTTTTAGACTCAATGCACAACTACGCTGTTGACCTTGACTACCAAAATGTCTTACATCTATATCATTGACAGATATTTTTAAGTCATCTCTATGTGGACCAACTGTAGTAAATCCAAGATTTAAATCTTTTTCTAAACTCTTATCATATAGATTAAGAAGTTCTTGTTTTAAGGTGTCTTTGTCTACAGTGTTAAGTCCAACATATTCCAATGTCATTTTTTCGTTGTTGTCGGTCAAATAATAATGTGCCTTTTCGGCATAAATTTTTAGTTGTTCGACAAGCTGAAGTCTTTTAATAATGATATAACAAGCTTGTTCGGCAAGTTGTTCGTTCCAGATACTGATAGTATCTTTTATACTTTGATTGTTGCCAGATTTTAAAAGTTTGTTACGCTGGTCTAGGATTTTGTTGTATTTGTTGAGAGTATAAAAATATCTCTTATCAAATTGACATAAGTCTATATCCATAAAGCGTCTTCTTTCTTCTGGACTTTCTTTGACAAGTTTAAGTTCGTCTGGCGAAAAATATATTGCATTAAGTTCGCCCATAAGTTCGCCCAATTTTTTTATAGGAACGCCAT
This sequence comes from uncultured Clostridia bacterium, assembly GCA_934746645.1. GTDB lineage: Bacteria > Bacillota > Clostridia > Christensenellales > UBA1242 > UBA6345. The sequence goes on along the minus strand of CAKVFE010000001.1, from coordinate 623,029 downwards.
TTATTTTTATAGCTTTGTTTTGATTAGAAAACAAATACAACTCTATTTTTTTATTACCGGTAAGTTTGGAAAATTCTATCGTAACCTTACCCATATTTTCGTTCCATTTTACAAGTTCTTTTTCTTTCTTAGTACGAGGACTTTTACCAATAGCACACAAAAAAATTGCTTCTAGTAAATTGGTTTTACCTTGAGCATTTTTGCCTTCTAAAATATTAAGTCCGTTTTTAAAATTAACTTGCTGAGAAGTATAATTACGGAAATTTTTTAACTGAATACTTTTTATTTCCATATATATTATTATATCTTAATATACATCTTTTTCAAACTAAAATGCAAGACTAAACTTGCTAAAAAAGTCTATCAAAAAAAATATTTTACGCATAGAAAATATTATTAACATAATAAGGAGTGAATATGTGTGGAATATATGGTTATGTAGGTCACAATGCCATAACCGAAACTTTAAACGGAATTAAAAAATTGGAGTATCGTGGATATGATTCGAGTGGAATAGGATTTTTTAGTTATAGTTTTGGTTTGAAAGACAAAAAAGAATACAAAAATAATGTATTTACTTTTGGCAATGGACTTAACATAATAAAAGAAAAAGGTGAGATAAGCAAACTAGAACATATTTTGGATAATCTAAATCCCACTAGTGATATAGCTATAGGTCATACAAGGTGGGCTACACACGGTGTACCAAGTATAAATAACTCTCACCCACATTATAGCGAAAATGGTAATTGGGTTGTTGTGCATAATGGAATTATAGAAAATTATCTTGACCTTAAAAAAGAAGTTGGCAACGCAAAATATTCTAGTGATACAGACACCGAAGTTATAGCCCAATTATTGAGTAAGTCTTTTGATGGAGATATCCTAAACACTATTAAAAATGTTTGTGACCGTATAGTCGGAAGTTATGCTTTTGCAATATTAAACAATAGACAACCAGATACTATATTTGTAGCTAAATCCAATAGTCCTTGTGTGGTTGGTGTTGGTAAAAATTGTGGTGTTGTGTGTTCGGATATCAATAGTGTAGAAGGAGTAGATAGTCTGTATATTTTGCCCAACTATAGTTATGCTGTAGTAAAAAAAGGGAGCGTAAGTATATTTGATAAAGATTTACAACTTCTTAAACTTGAAAAGGTTAAAAAAGATAACACTATTGTAGACAATCCGTTGGGACAATATAGCCATTATATGATTAAAGAAATCAACGAAATCCCACAAGGTATTGTTAATACTGTAGTCAAATATAATAGTTTTGACAAAATAAAAAAGGCATTGCCTAAATCGGTAATTAAGAAGACTAAAAACATATTGATTATTGGTTGTGGAACAGCATATCACGCAGGACTTATTGGTAAAAGAATAATTGAAAATAGATGTGGTATAAAAGTCGATGTTGAGATAGCCAGTGAGTTTAGATACAACAACTTCAAACCACATAAAAACACTTTAGCTATTTTTGTAAGTCAGAGTGGCGAAACTGCAGACACTATAAAAGCAGTAAAAATGAGTAAAGCGTATGGGCTTACTACTGTTGCTATAACCAATGTAAAAAATAGTAGTATCTGTTATGAAGTTGATTATTGCCTTTATACATCAGCAGGCAAAGAAGTCGCTGTAGCAAGTACTAAAGCATACAATTGTCAATGTGCTATGTTTTATCTTTTGTCGGCATATATCAATGCAGTGCATACAGACAATACAGATATAATACTTGAAGAAAGCAAAAATCTTGTCAATGTATCCAATATAATAAAAAACAACAAAATCACGGACTTATGTAATCAGATTGCAGACAATATTAAAGATAGTCAAAGCATATATATGATAGGTCGTAATTTGGATTATTATTTGGCACTAGAAGCAAGTCTAAAATTGAAAGAAATATCTTATATCCATTGTGAAGCATATCCAGCTGGCGAACTTAAACACGGAACAATATCGCTAATAGATAAAGACCAATTTGTTTTTGCTTTTGTGACACAAGAAATGGTAAAAGAAAAAACACTAAGCAACATCAACGAAGTTACTACTCGTGGTGGTAAAGTTATAGTATTAAGTCGCACCAAACTTAATTATGAAAACAAAATATTTAAAGAAATAATTATACCTAATGTAGACGAAGAGTATGTTCCACTTGTTGCAGTAGTGTATATGCAACTAATAGCTTATTTTACTAGTCTAAAATTGGGCAACAATCCCGACAAACCAAGAAGCCTAGCAAAATCAGTAACAGTAGAATAAAAGTATTAATAACTAATGTTGATACTAAAATATTAATAGCTAAGCGTAAACAACTAAATGACAATACACCAATATCAATAACTAATAGTTAACACAAAAATGTTAATGCTTAAATGACGACAATTAAATATTAATAATAAAACATTACAAACCAAAATATATGTTACACATAGTAGCATATATTTTTTTCTAAATGTAAACTTTGTTTGATAAGTAACAAGTGGTAAAAGGTAAAGGTTGTGTGATTTGTATTTACAAAAACAGACATAATCCAATATTTGCTATTATTGCCTAGACTTTAAATTTTGGCTTGTATGACACAAAAGTAAAAAGTTAAACAAATTATATTAATTGATGACATATAAGTCTTTACAGTGCATTTTTAATGTTATATATATTATATAATATATATATTTATAATAAATACTTTACTTATTCTTAAATATATATTATTATATATATAGTGATAATTTACTTAAAATGGGTTAAAATCCAAATTGAAGTAAAAATTTTTTTGTTTAAGGTAGGAAAACAATGGCAGAAATGACAGAACAGGACTTGACTAGAAGTGTTAAATATGACGAAAACGATATTCAAGTACTAGAAGGACTAGAACCAGTTAGAAAGCGTCCGGGTATGTATATAGGTAGTACAGACTTGCGTGGTTTGCACCACTTGATTACCGAAATTGTTGACAATAGTATTGACGAAGCTTTGGCAGGATATTGTGACCATATCGAAGTAACTCTTAACAAAAATGGTAGTGTTACTGTAGTAGACAATGGTCGTGGTATACCTTGTGGTATTATCAAAAAAGAAGGTAAAAGTGCAGTAGAAGTTGTATTGACCAAGCTTCACGCTGGTGGTAAATTTGGTGGCGAAGGCTACAAGATAAGTGGTGGTTTGCACGGTGTAGGTTTAAGCTGTGTAAATGCATTGTCCGAATGGCTAGATGTTACAGTTTATCAAGGTGGCAAGATACACAATCAGTTGTATAAGCGTGGTATTCCACAATTCCCACTAGAAGTTACTGGCAACACAGATAAGACTGGTACAACAGTTACATTTATGCCAGACGATACAATATTTGATTCTGTAGTATTTGACTATGACGAACTAAAAAGCAGATTTAGAGAAATAGCATTCCTTAACAAAGGTTTAAGAATCAGTGTTTCAGATTTAAGAGGTGAAACTCCACAAGAAGAAAGTTATCAATACATTGGTGGTATTGTTGAGTTTGTAGATTATCTTAACAAAAACAAAGAAACATTGTTTAAAGACCCAGTTTATATCAATGTTATCAATCCAACCAACGAAGTAGAAATTGCTTTCCAATACAATACAGGTTACAACGAAATAATCAATTCTTATGCCAACAACATTAACACTCAAGAGGGTGGACACCATGTAGAAGGTTTTAAAAACGCTCTTACCAAGATAGTTAATGATTATGGTAGACAAAATAAGATACTTAAAGAAAGTGAAAAACTTAGTGGTGAAGATATAAGAGAAGGTCTTACTGCTATAGTTAGTGTTAAACTTACCAACCCACAATTTGAAGGTCAAACAAAGACTAAGTTAGGCAATGCTGAAATGAGAAAAATAGTAGCAGACGCTATGCAAGAAAAATTTGGCACTTACCTAGAAGAAAATCCAAGTGTTGGTAGAGATTTGGTTCTAAAATGTATTACAGCAAAAAGAGCAAGAGAAGCTGCTAGAAGTGTAAGAGAAGCTACTAGAAGAAAAGGTATACTAGAAAGTACTACACTACCAGGCAAACTTGCTGACTGTACATCTAAAGACCCTAAGGTAAGCGAAATATATTTCGTCGAAGGTGATAGTGCGGGTGGTACAGCTAAACAAGGTAGAGATAGAAAGTTCCAAGCTATTATGCCACTTAGAGGTAAGATACTTAATGTAGAAAAAGCGTCATTACACAAAGTACTAGAAAGCCAAGTAATTAAAGATATGATTACAGCTATAGGTTGTGGCGTAGGTAGTGAGTTTGACGAAAGCAAACTTAGATACGATAAGATTATTTGTATGACCGATGCCGATGTCGATGGAAGTCACATTCGTATACTAATGCTTACATTCTTCTTTAGATTTATGCAACCACTTATTACCAATGGACATATATATTCAGCTATGCCTCCACTATATAAGATACAACTTAACAAAGATGTATACTATGCTTATAGTGATGAAGAAAAAGATGCAAAACTTGAAGAGTTGGGCAACAACAAAGCTATCAATGTACAGCGTTATAAAGGTCTAGGCGAAATGACAGCTGACCAATTATGGGAAACAACCATGAACCCAGAAAAGCGTATTTTGGCTCGTATCACAATGGACGATGCATTAGAAGCAGAAGAAACATTTAATAAGCTTATGGGTGAAGATGTCGAACTTAGACGCCAATTTATAGAAGCTAACGCAACATTAGTAAAAGACTTAGATATTTAACAATATGGTGTTAGATAATTACTATTTGACATAAATATGAGAGTTTTTGACAGAAAGTTAAATATTATATAAAGGAAATATCGTAATGGAAAACGAAAAAGATAACGATAAGATAGTTAATAATCAAAATACAGAAAATGAAAATTTAACTAATCATATAGATAATACAAAAATATTGGATATTAAAGTTAAGGAAGAACTTGAAAAATCTTTTATAGCTTATGCAATGGCAGTTAATGTAAGCCGTGCTATACCAGATGTAAGAGATGGGCTAAAACCTGTTCATCGTCGTATACTTTATGCTATGGGCGAACTTAACTTGTTTAATGATAAAGCATATAAAAAATGTGCTCGTATAGTCGGCGATGTTATTGGTAAATATCACCCACACGGCGACACAGCTGTATATGATGCTTTGGTAAGACTTGCACAAGACTTTACTATTAATGCTCCACTTGTTGACGGACACGGAAACTTTGGTTCTGTGGACGGTGACCCTCCAGCAGCAATGCGTTATACTGAAGCAAGACTAAGTAAAGTTGCATCTGAAATGCTGGCTGATATAGACAAAAACACAGTTGACTTTATCCCTAACTTTGATGATAGTGAAGTTCAACCAAGTGTATTGCCAGCTAGATTCCCTAACTTGTTAGTTAATGGTAGTGACGGTATAGCAGTTGGTATGGCTACCAATATTCCACCTCACAATTTAAGTGAAGTTATTGATGGTTGTGTAGCACTTATTGATAATCCAGATATGGATATTGATGACCTTATTAAGATTATACCTGCACCAGATTTTCCTACTCGTGGTATCATTATGGGTCGTAGTGGTATACGCCAAGCATACCGTACTGGTAGAGGAACATTTATAATCAGAAGTAAATGTGAGATTGAAGAATTTAACAATGGTACAAGACATCGTATTGTTGTTACCGAAATACCTTATCAAGTTAATAAGTCAAAACTTATTATGCAAATTGCTGACTTAGTAAAAAATAAGCGTATTGATGGTATTAGTGATATCAAAGAAGAAAGTGATAGACAAGGTCTTCGTATTGTTATTGATGTAAAGAGAGATGCCAACCCACAAGTTGTACTTAACACATTGTACAAACATAGTCAGTTGCAAGTAAGTTTTGGTGTTATCAATTTGGCGTTGGTCAACAATGCACCAAAAATACTTAACTTAAAAGAAATACTTCAAAACTACTTGTTGTTCCAAGAAGAAGTTATTACTAGAAGAACTGAGTTCGACCTAGATAAAGCACTTGCTAAAGCACATATCTTAGAAGGTCTTATGATTGCTCAAGCTAATATTGACGAAGTAATAAAGACTATCAAAGAAAGTAATGATAAAGTAGAAGCTCAAACCAAATTGATGGAAAGATTCTTGCTTACTGAAAAACAAGCTGTTGCAATACTAGAAATGAGATTGCAAAGATTGACAGGTCTAGAAGTTGAAAAACTTAAACAAGATTTGGCTGATGTTCACGCACTAATTGCTGAGTTACAAAGTATACTTGCCAATAAGGACAAACTACTTAACATTATTAAGACAGACTTGCTTACAATCAAACAAAAATATGGCGAACCAAGAAAATCTGAGATTAGTACAGACTTTGGTGATATAGATATTGCTGACTTAATCGAAGAACAAGAAGTTGTTATTAGTTTAACTCACGGTGGATATATTAAGCGTATGCCTGTATCCGAATACAAGAGTCAACATCGTGGTGGTAAAGGTATAATAGCTCATACCACTAAAGAAGAAGACTTTGTAGAAAACATATTTACTACATCTACTCATGATGACTTACTATGCTTTAGTAGTTTTGGTAGAGTATATCGTATTAAAGGTTACGAAGTTCCAGAAGCTCCAAGAACAAGTAAAGGTAGAGCAATAATCAATCTACTTCAACTAAGTCCAGAAGAGCGTATAACAACAATTATTCCAGTTAAACCAGATACTATTGGATATCTAGTTATGGCTACAAAACAAGGCCTAATTAAGAAAACCAATATTTCCGAATTTGATAGTATTAGAAAGGGTGGTAAGATTGCTATCAAACTACTTGAAAATGACGAATTGATTAGTGTATATATTACACACGGCAATGACGAAATTATTATTGCAAGTAGCACTGGTAAATGTATAAGATTTAACGAGCGTGCTGTTCGTATTATGGGTCGTGATACTCAAGGTGTTAAGTCTATAAGCTTAGACGAAAACGAATATGTAGTTGATATGTCTGTTATTAAGATGGGTGCTTATATGTTGACTATATCTGAAAAAGGATATGGTAAGCGTTCTAGTCAAGACGACTATAGAGTACAAGGTAGAGCAGGTAAAGGTATTAAAGCAGGCGTATTTAACGAACAAACTGGCAACCTAGTAAATCTAAAACAAGTTACTGATAAAGACGATGTAATGATGATTGCTGATGATGGTACAATTATTCGTATCAAAGCAAGCGAAATAAGCATTATTGGTCGTAACACAAAAGGTGTTAAAGTAATGAGTCTAAAAGATGACGCTAAGATAGTTTGTGTTGCTGTAACTCCTAGCGAAGAAGCTGAAGAAGAATTGGCTGAAAGTTTGGAAGAAACTCCAGTTGCTCCAGCACCTGCATTAGAAGAAAATGCAGATTTAGATATGGACACAGAAGTTGACGCTGAAAGCAGTGAAAACACCGAAGACAACAATGACGAAATTTAATAATTAATATTATCGGAAGTTAGACGAAAGCAGTGCAAAGCAATATTTTCGTATAACTGATGTTTATTCAAACTGTGATGCCACGATTTATCGTGGAATTGCGATTAGCAACTTGATTTACGAACATAGTGAGTAAATCAACATCACATAGTTTATATTTGATTAATTATTTTAAGTTTTTAATTTAAGTTGTTAATTATAAATAAGTTTTTATGATTAAAAATAAAAAAGTTACTATTGAAAGATAGTAACTTTTTTTGTTTTAATCTTACATTAATATTTAATTAATTTAATTCTAAAGTATAAGTCTTAATACTTTATTTTAATAATTTAATAATTAAACAATTAATTAATTTTTTTCATTTTTTATAGACTTTTATAGATACACAACTTAAATAATGCTTAGTTTAATAAATAATAATAAATTGATATTGGTTGTACCTATATGCTGGACTAAAAATTTTTGTTTAATCTGTAATATCGTATCTTAATAACCCTACAGAAAATCCAGAATAATTGAAACTTTTCTCAATACGACTATTGTTAATAATCATAGATATATCAAAAAAGTTGTTGTATACATTAAGTATTGTTCCGGTATATGTGTTGGTAGATTTTTTAGTGTTTTTGTTTATTTCGTAAATAGTTATGTTTTTACCAATGTTGCTTTTAATATCGTTTTTGATTGTGCTTATTGGTATAGTTTCTATTTCTTTAGTTGGATTAAAATTGCTTCTCATAATGTACTCCTTATAGTTAGTCTACAACAGGACTTACATTGGAGATTCCAAAAACACGCTGTATATTAACTTTTATTTTTTTTGTTAAATACATAATTTTAACATTAATATTTTATCAAAATTTTTTGATTTTGTCACAGTCAAATTTTAAAATCGAAGCAAAAATTTTTACCTTAGGAATAGTCTTCCAATATTGGTAAATACTTAAATATGAAAAAGATATTTTTATTTTTGTCGGCGTTTATACCTATGTATTTTTTATTGTGGGTTAAACTTGTTTTGGATATAATCAATCACAATCTAACTTTCAATGTCCTTAATACGACATTTTTTATCTTGTTAATAATTGTTATTATTGTGGGTAGTTTTGGAACATTTAAAATAATATATGACGACCAACTAAAAAGTACTTATGTGACTATTGTAGAAAGTAACAATATCACAGACCAACACTTTTTAGGGTACTTTTCTTTGTTTGTTTTGTCGGCTGTATCTTTTGATTTGTCTAAAGTCAATATGGCAGTAGTCTTTGTGTTTATTATTGTTATGATAGGTATTGTGTATATCAAAAACCAGTTGTTTTATATCAATCCTTTTCTCAATATCTTTGGTTACAACTTTTATAAGATAAGTTATATTGAAGACAACAAGACAAAGACTGATTATGTATTTTGCAAAAAAGATATAGTAGTTGGACTTGGGTATTATGTAAAGTTTAACAAAAACTTTAGTTTTGTTGATTGCTCTAAAAATAATGCTGTTGATTATTCCAAAACTGATAACAAAAAATAAAAATTAAAATCTCAAACATCTATAATTAAGTATATAAAAAATTAACATATAAAACACAAATATCAATAAACTTAAAAAAACAACAATAAAAAATAATTAAACTAAAAATATAAATACCAAATATTAAAAAAAATATAAATACTAAAAATAGATATAAGAAAAAATGGGAATAAAAAAAGATATATAGATTGTGTCTATATATCTATTTTGCAAGCTCTTTTACCAACTCTGGATTATTGTTAAGAAGTTTTAGTCCTCTATCCATAAAGTTGTCTAAAGTATTTGACTTATAAAGTTTTCTAAATACATCTATTAGGTTTTCGGTATCCCAAATTTTTGTATCATAAAAATAATTGTATGCAGGTTTTTCACGCATTATATTTCTAAATTCGCTAAAGTAAACTATAGGGTCAATAGCTATCTCAGACAACAACCACTCTGTGTGTGGAGCTTCAAAATTTTCTGTTGGACATTCTGGATAGTTTTCTTTCCAAATTATAAACCAGTAAAAATGTATAAGTTCGTGTATGCAAGTACTTAAAACATCTTCTTTGCTATTGCGAAAATTGACATCAAAAGATTGGTCATTTAGATATCTAGGGCAGACTGTATTGATATTGACATACGCAGTATAGTACTCTGTGCCTTGAAATTTGATACGGAATATCTTTTCCAATTCGGTACATACAAGGTTGGAATTTTGATTCCAGTAGTCTTCCAATTCTTTTACTTTTTCTTGCATAGCCAATAGATTGTCGTTGTAAATTGGAGTTATACATTCTTTTACAACTTTCATTTTGCCAAGTTTGCTTTTGCCTTTTAATGTAGATATATCTATATTAAAATTTTGGGCAAGGGCAGTAGCAAATCTTCCTTCTATAGTGCTATCATCTTCAAAAAATGAAGTCATAATATTGATGGTATCAGCCAAACTTTTTACTTCAAATATAACCTGAGGCTTTTTGTACATAGTTGACTCCTTAATTTATAAATACAATCATTGTTATGGTTGTTTGTATATCTTATTATGTGATTATTAAAAAACTAAAAATTGTATTTTATAAAAGTGTTATAATGTCTTTCAGAACTTTTTCTAAAAGTACCTTTTTTAATAAGTTTTTCAATTTCTTTTTTAGTTAGCCATACACTATCTTCTACTTCAATAGCTTGATAGTTAAATTTGGCATTAATCATATCATCATCTTCATACATATAGACATCAAAAATACCTTGATTTAGGAATATGCTCCCCAATGGTTTAAGCTTTTGTGGATTAAGTGTAAATCCCATTTCTTCCTTAAACTCCAATAATGCTTGTTCAAAACTATTGTTTCCGTCAGTTACATGACCACCAGTTACACAATAGTCACTACCTTTTTCTCTACTTGCTTTTTGGATTAAAAATTTGTCTTTAGCTTTTACCCAGATAACAGTAAGTTTGATATATTCGTCTGCTTTTAAATTTTTGTCGCCACGCTCGATTTTTCTTCCGGTGTATTGACCACTTTTATCATAAATTCCTAAATATTCCATACAACACTCCTTCAATAACAAGAGTATAACATAAATATATAAAAAGTAAAAATAAATAGGTTAAAGTAAAATATTGATAAGATGGCATAATTTCTATATTTTTTTCTAAGTTAAATATTGAAGTTAAACTAAAAACAAATTGCAAAAATTAAATAATTAAAAATAATATAAAGTCTAAACAATTTTCAATCTAAATATCTAAACTTTAAAGTATTAAGAAACTTCAATCTAAACAATATCAACTTAAAATTAATAAAAAAACAACAATGAATAATTACATTGTTGTTTTAGTTTGTTATCTAACAAATTGGTCTTCAACTTCTTTTTCTTTAGAAACATAATTGATAGAATCTGTTTTGCCAGTTACAAAAGAAGTTGCTGTCATTGTGTATTCTTTAGGTAGTCTTATATGAGATATAGTATTGCTTGGGTTACCGTCCATTAATATTTGTATTATTTTTGAGTTGTTTCCCATAGTGGCGTTGTAAGAGCATTTAAGTATTCCTTTTACTGGTCTGTATCCACGCTCAATACTTTCTTTAGAAGGTGTAAATTCTACATATTGACCTATATTGTTTAGCATAAATTTTGTGCCTTCGTCATTAAGCCATTCTTTATTTTTCTCGTCATTACGATTAAAGTTTTTAAAGTTTGATGTAAGCAAAACTTCTCTGTTGACATTTTCGTATAAAGTATCGTTGGTAGCTACATCTTTTACATTAAGTGCACAAAATGTATTAAATTTATCACTAGGTCTATCTAGCAATATATCTAGTCTGATATCTTTACCATTTGGTGCTTTCAAAACCAAATCAAAACTATCAACAATTCTAAATTTTGGGTTATTTACCATAACACCTTTTACAGTACCAGTTTCACCATAACTGTTTACCATTTCTACCAAAACTTCTTTTTCATTATTTTTGGCAATGTTTAATTTCATTAGGGAGTTTTTATCTATCCACAACATAATTTTAACCTCTATTACCCATAAGAATATCACAATGATTGTATCTAAGTCAATACACACTTACGCTAAAAAAACAATTATTTTTTAGCATAAGCAGATATTGAATTTATTTTGAGTTGTTTATCTTTTCTTTAACTGTATCTACAAGTTTTAAGTCTTCTACTTTTTCTTGGCTAAAGTTAAACATATCTTTTAAAGTAACATAGTTGTTGTTTACTTCGTCTTCGCCAATAATTACTACATAAGGTATTTTTAATTTGTCAGCATAGTTGATTTTGTTTTTAAACTTTTTGTCTTCTAAATACAACTGACAAGGTATACCACTAAGTCTTAACTTGCTTGCTACAGCATAACCTTTTTCAATAGCGTTGTCGTCCATAGGCAATACCAATACTTCGGCAATGCTAGATTTTGATGCTTTGATAAGATTGTTTTCACATAGTTGATAGAATAGTCTAGTGATACCAATAGCTATACCAACCCCTGGAAGTTTTTGTTCGGTATAAAAACCTGCAAGGTTGTCGTATCTTCCACCACCACAAACGCTACCTAAGTTAGGATAATCGTTAAGGATTGTTTCGTATACAGTACCTGTGTAGTAGTCCAAACCTCTAACAATAGTTAGTTTGATTTTGAAGTACTTGTCTGGTACACCTTGAAGTCTTACACATTTTATAACTTCTTCTAGCTCGCTAACACCAGTGTTGTATATTTCACTTGAAAAACCAGCATTCTTTAGCATATCTAGTTTTTCATCAGTAGTACCTTCAAATGTTAAAAAGTTGATAAGTCTATCGCAAGTATTTTGGTCAAGTTTGTAATCATCTAATAGGCAAGCCACAACATTGTCTTTTCCCATTTTGTCAAATTTGTCTATAAGACGCATAATGTCTTCTTTTTGACTAGATAGGTTAAGTTCTTCAAACAACCCATTGATGATTTTTCTATTGTTTAGCATAATAGTAAAATCGCCAAAGTCTAAACTTTTAAATATAGAATAGATTACGGCAGGGTATTCGGCGTCATTTTTAATAGACAATGTGTCTTTACCAATAGTGTCAATGTCGCATTGATAAAATTCTCTGTATCTGCCTTTTTGTGGTTTTTCTCCACGATATACTTTTCCTATTTGATATCTTTTAAAAGGAAATTCCAATTCGTTTATATTGGCAGCAACATATTTTGCTAAAGGAACAGTAAGGTCAAAACGCAAACAAATGTCGTTGTCGCCTTTAGTAAATCTGTATATTTGCTTTTCGGTTTCGCCACCAGCTTTGGCTAAAAGAACATCTGATTTTTCAATGATAGGTGTATCCAATGGCAAAAATCCAAAAGACTCATATACATTTTGTATTTTAGATTTTATTTCATTAAATAATATTTGCTCTTTAGGTAATAGTTCCATTGTACCCGGTAGAGTTTTTGGTTCGATAATACTCATTTTTATATTCTCCTGTTTATAGTATTTTTAATATCTCTAAAAATTTGTTTTGATACTCGTTATATTCGGATATAGACATTTGCTCGTTAGGTTTGTGAGCATATTTTAAATCTCCCACTCCCCAAATTATAGCACCCATACCCAATTCTTGAAAATACCCAGCTTCGGTTGACGCTCCGTATATAGATGTTGGTTGTTGTAAATACTCAATTATTTTATTGGTAGTGTCATCTATCTTTTCTTGAAAAGGTGGTATGCTAAAAACCAAATTACAATTAATTGTACAACCAATATAGTTTTTTTCCAAATCAATAAACAATTTATTTAATTGGTTGTTGATAAAGTCTAAAGTTTTTGTGGAAAAAGTGCGAATTTCGTATCTAATAGTGCATTTATCCGGAACAATATTGCACACTGTTCCACCATTAATAATACCAACATTTAGAGTGTCTTTACCAATCTGCAACGACAATTCTTCAAGTTTTGCGACAATTTTTGAAGCAATATATATTGCATTAGTTCCGTTAAAGGGCATACTTGAGTGACAAGATTTGCCGGTGATAGTTATTTCGGATTCAAAAAATCCTTTACTTCCCACCACTGGACAACTATTGCTTGGTTCGCCAATGATAGCATATTTGCCATTGATGTTGTTTTGCTTAAAGTATTTTACAATCTCTTTTATACCATACATATCTGTTTCTTCATCACAACTTAAAGCTATAATTATTGGCTTTTGCAATTTTTTAAGATTGTCAATGTTGTTTAAGATAGTAGATGTAAAAGCTTTCATATCTATTATGCCTAGACCATAAGCTATGTCACCATCTATCTTTATGGTATTAGGGTCAGTGTCCCACAAATTGTTGGGAGCAACTGTGTCAATGTGTCCTGAAAGTATTATAGCGTCATTGACATTATTTAAGTTATTATTGATACCAGCAACTATGCTAGATAGTATTCCGTCTGGATTGCGAAGAAGTTGGTATGGAATATTGTTTAACTTAAATATGTTGGTTATATATTCGGTTATTTGTTTATTTGATGTTTTAGTGTCGTATGATTTTATTTTGACTAAGTCTTTTAAATAATTTAGATTATCCATTTTTGTTTTCCTTTTTTTAATTTATTAATATTTTTGTTGCCGTTAATTAATCTGGGTTAAAATATTAAAATCAATATTGTTGGATTTTCTAAATCAAAAAAAATCAACGGCAAGACGCCGTTGATAAAAATACAAAATATAGTAACTTCTATAACGGCATAGTTAAAGGTACTTGCCGTATATAATCAGCAAGTATAGATTAACTATGATGATGTAGAGTTACAAATAATTTTGTCATTGCTTTTATCTCCTTGCAATATTTTTACAACTTTTTTGATTTAATGTCAATACAAAAGTTAAAAATCGTTTTAATTTTTATTTAACAATATATCTTCTATCTCTGCCCACGAAGAAACTTTGATAATATTGTTTTTCTTTAGTTCTTCATCGCTAATATCTCTATTGTGATAAGATAACATCATAATGCGTGTGCCAATATCTCCCATAAGATTTTTTGGTCGGTCATCAATCATTGCGTCTGCTTTAAATATATTTTTGCCACCTGTAAATATAAAATGTTCTGGATTTAAGAACGGAAAATTTTTGATTAAAAAATCGTACTTGTATTTAAAATATATTCCACTTTCTTTTAAAAGACAAAACATAGCGCAAGCACTACAAATGTAGATGTCGTACTCTTTGCTCAATTTTTTTAGTGCGTCTGTTACACCGTCAAGTAGGACTGCATCTTCATACATATTTTTATCTTTGATTATCTCATAAAACTTTTGTTTGTTTTCGTCCGAACCCAAAACATCATCAATATAATATTCGGTAAAATCGTTAAGACGGTAGTTGGTGTGTAAAAATTTGTTTATCTCATCTATTAATGTTGGGTGACAAATAACTTCATCAACATCTACAAGTAGTGTTTTCATAATATTCTCCTTACAAAGTCATTATAGCATACAACTTTTGTATCCACCAATTTTGTTTTGTAATATTTTAGATTTTAATTTGAATTAATTTTTCATTATTGTATTTTTGTAGTATACTTTTGATAGAAAATTTTTAAAAGGGAAAGAGATAATGGAAATATTTTTAAACATTTTATTTTTAATTATAGGTATGGTCTTACTTATAAAGGGTGCTGACTTCTTTGTAAGTGGTGCTAGTGCTGTCGCTAAAAAATTGAAAGTTCCATCAATTATTATTGGGCTTACAATAGTAGCAGTAGGTACTAGTCTACCAGAACTTGCAGTTAGTATCACAAGTGCTATAAAGGGAAGCGTTGACTTAGCTGTCGGCAATGTCGTAGGTAGCAATATCGCCAATATGTGTTTGATACTTGGCTTGTCTGCAATATTTAATAAGATAGTTTTGCAAGAAGACACAAGAAAATTTGATTTACCATTTTTAATTTTGGTTACAGGATTATTGCTATTATTTAGTTGTGATGTATTCCTAGACGGAGCAACTCAAAGCGTAGTAAGTCGTACAGAAAGTATAGTATTGCTTGGACTATTGGTATTTTATACTATTACTCAAATCAAGCACGCTAAAGCAAAAAATCAATTTTGCGAAAGTACCGAACCTGTAGTAGAAAAAACAGATTTTGATAATGACAAAAAAGAAAATGCTGAAGCAGGCGAAGAAAAACCTGTAGAGAAAAAAGAAAAAGAACTTAAAGTTTGGCAAATTGTTGTTTACTTAATTATTGGTTTAGCAGCTGTTGTATTTGGTGGCGAATGTGTATCTTCAACAGCTAAATTCCTAGCACTAAAAGCTGGTATGAGTGAAGCATTGGTTGGACTAACAATAGTAGCAGTAGGTACTAGTCTACCAGAACTTGCAACATCAATCATTGCTGCAAAGAAAGGCGAAACAGACCTTGCACTTGGCAATGTTATTGGTAGCAATATAGCTAATATTATATTAATACTAGGTTTAGTTGGTGTTATTACACCTATGGCTGTAAGCCAAACAATCCTTACAGATTTATTAATATTGTTTGTATTTACACTTGTATTTGTATTTATGAGTTTAAGAAAAAAGCAAGTTGGCAAAATGGAAGGTGTCATCTTGATATGTATGTACATTTCATACATCACATTTGCAGTTGTTAGAAACTATTGCTTTTAATTGATACTATAAAAATAATATTAAAAAAGGTATAGCAAAACTAAATGCTATACTTTTTTTGTACTTAATTATTTAAACTTGGTATTTATTAATTTATTAATTATTAATTTATTAATTTATGTATTTATTGTTTATTTTGCTTTTCGGTATATTCGTACCAGTTGTCACCTATAAATGGTGTAAAAGCCATAACAAAAGCGTCGTGAGTTAAATCGCTACGAGTGATAACTCCTTTTGATATAAGACTTATACCACCAGCACCTGCACGAAGATTGTTTTCGTTGAAGATACGGTCAATAACTTTTCCTAGGTCGGTAGATATTATTTCGTCAACAAGTGATTCGGGTACTGGAAAACCTGCGCTTGTGCCAAAACCTACTTTGCCATTGTTGTCTTTAATAACTGCTATGTTGGTAATAATCCATTTGCCTAAACTATTGGTTATGCCAGACTCTATAGCGATATAATAATCTGCTGATATATTGTTTTCTTTGGCTAAATTAATAAGATTGTCTACACGATTGTTAGCTCCATTGTATGTGTCTAAATTGACAGGTTGGTCAGGAACTCCAGATGGTACACTGTATCCCTCTATAACTACATCTTTAAAGAACTCATCAAATGCAGATTGTGCACCTTTTATTTTTGCTGGATTTTTTGTAGCAATTAGTACTTTCATAACTTCTCCTTATGTGACTATAATTTATCTTTTTGAACTATAAATATTATACCATAAATCGACTTATATTTCACCCGATTAGGTGTATCTTTTTCTTTTTGTGTATATTGCCTAAATATATGTTTGTGATATGTTTGCTCTAGTATAATACCAATAAACTATATGTTTTTGACAAAAAGTGCATATTTTGCATTTTTATACTACACTTACAAATCGGTATAATTGTACTTAGGATATTACTAAACAAAATGATTATATTAAATAATTGTTGGGTGGATAGTTTGACTTAAATATATAACAAATGTTAAGATATGAGTAGCAGACTGATAACAACAAAACATAAATAAATTATTGTGTTATCAAAATTATATAAAGGGGTATGTGTATGAAAAAAATCAATCCATTACTTATGGGTGTAGCACTTACTAGTTGTGTGCTATGTACAGCTTGTGGTGCAAAGACCAATATAAGAGTTGCAAAAGATTATGAGCCAACAGCTCTTACTTCTATGACAAAGTTAGCCAACTTTAAAAATGAGTATTATAAGTATTCTTCTTTAAATGGCAACACAATAACAGAGCAAGGCAATATTCTTGTAAGTTATTATCAAATGTCCAATACATATTATGCTATCTATAATGTTGACCAAGACAAGTTGACTTTAGATAAAGCATTGAAAAAACCAACTTTGATTGATACTTATAGTAGAGATTATGTTTATGTTCCTAATGATACAAAAGGTGGAGTAGTATACCAATATACAGACAACGAATGGTCACCTATTAGCGAACTTACCAACATAAAAAGTTATACTTTCAAAGAATATGAATATTCTAACTTCAATACATATTATGAAGAATGGAATGTTACATATATGAATAATACAACCAAAAAATTGTATTATAAAAATGTCAATGGTGTTAAGACTGACATAACATTTAATTTTGAAGATACAAAAGGTATAAGTCCATTCTTCTTCTCAGATTCTAGCACTCCAGCTTGTCTAGTATTTGGACCAGAAATGGAAGATTATATGTTTGACACTCGTGCCAATGATGATGATACTACAGACTACATTTTGGTTAATAGAAAAGGTAAAGTAACTAGATATACTTTGGACAATAAGTATATTCAATCTCCAGTAGTTTTGGGCAGATACGGTATACTTCAATGGCTAGAAATTGTTGATAGTGCTGAAGATTGTGATATTATCAACTTTGACAATAATGTATATTACAAACTTTATAGTATGACTATTGATTATAAGACTGGTAAGACAAAGAGATTTAAGACAAAATATATTTTGGGTTTGACTGGTGATGATGGTGAAGCTAATGATTACAACTCTAAGACAGGTACAGCAACACTTTCAGTTATTAAGATTGTCAACAAAACACTTTCAGCAAGTTCTGTTCAAAAAGCAATTGTTGGTAAAGACGGAAAGATAACTCCAATAAAGACCAACTTTGACCAATACTACAAACTAAACAAGAGTAGATATATTGGTGTAAAAGATGGCGAAAATTATTTAATTGACGCCAACAAGAATATTGTTGCAGATTTTAGTAAAACTACAGATATTAGTGTATCTTCAGACCGTATTAAAGTTGTGTATGACAATACAGTATATATCCTAGATTATAACGGCAAGACACTTAACAGTTTTGAAATGCCTACTGGCTCAGGAAGTGATGTGAGTGATTTTGCTAATGATTGTATCATTGTTACAAAACGCATTGAAGTTCCAGACGGCAAAACTTATCTAGAATATTCTCGCATAGACAAAAACAATCAAACTACAGTTATTGGTACAAAAGATTTGCTTGTCGTAGGAGATGCTACAAGAGAAACAAAATATGGCAATACCACTGTACTTAACATTACTATAAAAGATAATTACTATTTGGTAGAATCTGATAGTTCTACTGTTGGCAACCGTGTATATAGCTATTATACATTTGATGGTAAATTGTTGGGCAACTATGATTTACCAATTACAACTGTAGATGGTAGTAGTTATGATTTTAACAACAAAACATTTATGCAAACCGGCAACGGATATTATTTGATTACAAAAAATTAAAAAATGACTATTGAAATTTATGTGTACTCGTGTTAGAATATATGTAATAACTTTAATAGTGATATAGGAGAGTTATATGAAAATTGGATATGGTGCATTATTAAAACCAGAAAAAGATAGTGAAGCAGTCAATGTTGTATTCCCAGACCTTATGGGAGTAGTAACTTGTGGCGAAGATGAAAAAGATGCAATAGCTATGGCAAAAGATGCTTTGCTTACTGCAGTAGATATGGGCTTTTGCGAAGGTAGCAATCCTACTTCACTAGAAAAATTGAAATCTATGTTCCCACAATACAAAGTTATTTGGGTAGAAATAGAAAAATAATTAAGTTAAACATTATTTAAGGGGTTGAAAAATATGGCTGAATATAAATATACAGATGTTGTTAATGCATTAATAGTTGCAGGTTATGAACCTATAAAAAATAATGGTGGTAGTCACCAAGCATTTGTTAACAAATATACTGGACTAAAACAAGTTGTTCCACGCCATTCTAATGGTAAAGTTGCAGGTGGTACAGCTGAGTCTATTTTGGACCAAGCTACATTGTCTGCTCTTATTCTTAATATCAATATTGGTACAGAAAAAAGTGGACTTTCAAAAGATGTAGTCAATTATATCAGAAAACAACATACACATATGAAAGAAGACCCTATGAGTATGGTGCCAGATGATACCCGTATGGTTTGTGGATTAGATGACCCTAAAAAGGTACACGATTTTATCCAAGAAAAAATCAATATAGGTAGACGCCAATACAATCGTGCTCGCAACGGCAAGATAGCTTAACTATTGTTAAGTTTAAGTTGTAGTATAGATTGTATATAAACAACAAAAATAAAAATCACTAAGTTAATATTTCTTAGTGATTTTTTTATTATCCATTTTTATAATTTATTTATTTTAAATTGTTGGCATTTATAATTTATTTTTAATGGTTAGTATTTAATTATTTATAATTTATCTTTATTTATCTTTTAAAAGTATTGGTATCTTATTTACACTTCTTTTTTATAAAATAGTGTATCAGCCCAGTCTGGACATAGAGGATTGTCGTACTTTACAAAGTGGTTGTTGGTAAGTACTTTTTGTGACCCAATATTGTCTATGTTGCATTGAGCGTATATGGTGTGTATACCTTGAGAAGAAAGATAGTATACTAAAAAGTCTGTAAGTTTTGTAGCATATCCAAGTCTTCTTTTTGTTGGTCTTATTTTGTACCATAAATGTCCACCGTGTTTTAACCAAAAAGGAGTCATTGTTAGTCGGACACCACCAAGTCCAATAGGAAGGGTATCTTCATATATCACAAAAGTCTTTTGTGGTACATCTTCATCATCATTATCTACTTTTTTATTTATGGATTGTTCTACCATTGATTTTATTTCGTCTATAGATTTTCCATTGTAGTCGTTGGTTTGTAAAAATTCATCTACTTTTGGTATTTCGTCCAACATTTCTTTTAGATTTTGGTCTATTAAGTTAGGTTTTAATTCTCTTATTATAATCATTCAATTATTCTCTTATGCTTTAAGTTGTTGGCTGTCATCTTCAATATCATTAATGACATTTCTAAGATTGTACACCATTTCTAGTGTAGGTGCGTGATATCCGTTAAGTCCAAGTTTAAGTGCAGGAACAATGTCGTTGGTGTAGTTGTCGCCTACAGCTATTATTTGGTTAGGACTAACATTTTCTAGTTTTAGTATGTGTTGGTATTGTGAATATTTTGATATATCTTCTACTTCAAATGAGTTGGTAAAAATACCATCAAATATGTTTTCGTCAATATTGCCTTCAGCCAAATGTTGTCTTACATATCGTACTGGAGAGTTGCTAAGTATGTATAGATGATAATCTTTTTTTAGGTCTTTTAAAAAGTCGCCATCTATAAAGCGTAGGTTAGGAGCTTCAAGTGGGTATACATTGTCTGATTGATACTTTACAAAACTTTCTGCACTTCCTAACTCTTTAATCAATGCACTAGCAACAGATTGACCTATAAATGGTAGAGTATCAAAATGATATTTGGTTATAAATTGGTTGGCTCTTTCTTGTCCACCAAAAAGTTCTGCCAAAAATTTGTGCATATATTTTGGCCAATTATTCCATACAGTTCCATTGTATAATGTGTCATCAAAATCAAATATTATAGCTTTCATATTAACTCCATAAGTTCTTTTGTATAGAACTTATAATAACACAAAATTGAAGATTGTTAATAAAAAATTTTGCTATTAACAAAAATTTTGTTTGATTCATATATAACACCATAAAGGAGGCTATATGCAAAATTTATTTGGATACACAACAAAAACCAATGGTATGCCCAACAACAGTACTGTAGACTATCAAACACTAGATAATCTTAGACAAGATATTATGGGCGAACTTGACGCAATCAATCATTATACAGCACATATCAATATGACTACCAATCCTACATTGAAAGCAACTTGGGAAGATATAAGAAGTGAAGAGCAGGTACATGTCGGTCAACTTATGAATATGCTTTTCTATCTTGACCCACAAAGTTATGAAAACTTTAATAAAGGTGTAGAAGAAAGCAATAGACTTATTGGTAAAAAATAAGTAATGTAGTCTTGTGTAATAAAATAATATTTTTGTTGTCTTTTAATATCTTAATTGTAAGATAACGGAATACATAAGTAAGTAAATATAAAAAATACACAAAGATAAAAACATAAAATTGACTAAATACAAATTTTATCTTTAATAAAAAATTAACAAGATAAAAAATAACAAATATTAAATAATGAATATAAAACAACCATAAGAAAAATAAAAAAAGACACAAGTTTATCTTGTGCCTTTTTTATTAACACTTATGCGTTATAACCAGCTTCCAATTGAGTTTTCATATTGTTCCAATCAGTTTTAGCGTTGTTGATAGAAGTTTCGTAAGTGCTTACAAAAGTTGACTTAAATTGGTTGATAGCTGTATCAACACTTGTTGTCAATTCTTCACCCATTTTGCTTAAATCTACGCCAAGTTGTTGAAGTGTGTTCATAACACTAGTATAAGCAGTTGTTAAAGCTGTTTCGGTAGCTTTAATGCTTTGTAGACAACTCTCATATACGCTGTTTAAAGATTGTTCTGCACTATCCAAAACAGTTTTTAGATTGTCTAGAGTTGTGTTGATTGTTGTAGTGATTTGACTTTTAGTAAGTCCAGCTACATAGTTACGATAGTTAAGATATTCAACTTTCTTTTCTCTTAGAGTAGCTAGAGCTTTTTGATAAAGACTATCTTCACTTACAAAATATCTTTGTCTAGCATTTTCTAGTTCTGTGCAAGCACCTTGATATGTTTTTAGTACAACATCAAATACGCCTTGACTAATAACATTCATTTGAGATTTTGCATATTCTAGTTCTGCTTGAATGTAAGTGTTGTTTTTAGCTTGATAATAAGCTTCTTTAAGTTCTTGACTTACATATTCTTTTGTTTCTTCTCTAGATTGTTTTAGAGTTTCTAAAAGTTGTTCGTAAGACATATTTTTGATTTCTGAATCAGAAAGATATTTCTCACATTCCTTAACTTGTTCTTGTAGATATTCTTTAGTTAGGTCACTTGCTTTTTTGATTGAAGCAGTAATACCACTTTCTTCTAAATAACTATCTACAGTTGCTTTTGCACTGTTGTAGATTTCTTTAGCCTTTTTAGCGTCACCTGACAATGAAATATTGATTTCGTTTTGACCGTCACTTACGCTACCAGTAACCAAGAATCCT
This sequence comes from uncultured Clostridia bacterium, assembly GCA_934746645.1. Taxonomy (GTDB): domain Bacteria; phylum Bacillota; class Clostridia; order Christensenellales; family UBA1242; genus UBA6345. The sequence goes on along the minus strand of CAKVFE010000001.1, from coordinate 600,397 downwards.
GTATCTTTACTAACTTGTACAAACATCTTTACAGCTTCATCACTAGATTTGCCAACAAATGCTTGACCGTTGATAACCAAGTTGCCTTCTTCATTAAGAGCATTTACACTAACAACTTTATTGTCTTTGTCTAGTATAAATTCGACTTCTGGGTTTAGAGATACATTCATTACAGTGTTTTTGGTCTTTTCTTTACAACCAAAAAGTGTAAATGTGCAAGCAAGTACTAGAGTAACCGAACACAACACTCCCAATAATTTTTTCATAAAGTTCCTCCTTTATTGATTTATCTATTGTTGTTTTAACACATTTTTTAACTATTGTAAAATATTTATAATCGTGTTTTTGTTGTACTTTTTGACTAAAAATAAAGAAAAAATAAGCCACATAAAATATATATAAATAATATATTTACTATGTGACTTATTGGTATCTTTATTGTGGATTTTTTATGTATACTTTTTCGTTGAGCAAAATATCAAAATATCCAATCAATTCTTCTTTACTGCAAGGGTTGCTTGCTTGCAACCAGTTAAGACCTAAGTTGGTTATGCCACCACTTAAAAAGTCAATTATGACATTGGTAGGTAGAGTATAAGTTTCTTTATACTGGTTTTTGCTTGTAAGATATCTTATACTACGCTTAATGGTAGTAAGCAACAATCCAGTTATTTTTTCAAAGCTGTTTATGTTAAGGATAAGCAAAAATTGTTTTCTGTTTTCATCAACGAAGTCTATAACTTTAGATATTAGTGACATATACATTTCTTTAGAAGTAGTATATGTTTCTTTTTTTACTGTCGCATTAAACAATGATTCTTTTATTTCGTCAATGCTGTATTCTAGCAAATCTTCTTTGTCGGTAAAATGGTTGTAAAAAGTTGCTCTGTGTACCATAGCTTTTTCACATATATCCATAACGCTTATCTTTTCAAAAGGGGTAGTTTCAAGCAATTCAAACAATGCTTTTGATAGTAAAACTCTAGTTCTGACTATTCGTAGGTCTTCTTTGTAGTCGTCCATAATAACTCCTTTTTTAGACAAATTGTCAAAAGTGTAAAATATCTTACAATACAAGTTGTCCAGTAAAATAACTTTGTTGAATTTTTTATAAAGTTATCATATAATACCACAGATGTCAAGAAAATATACATCTGTCTATTATTTATGGGAGGAAAGAATGGCAAAAATTGAAGTAGAACATTTTACAAAAGATTATGGTCATGGCCGTGGCGTTTTTGATATATCTTTTAGTATCAATGCTGGCGAAGTATACGGATTTTTAGGTCCAAATGGTGCTGGTAAATCTACAACCATAAGACATCTAATGGGATTTAGCCGTCCAGATAGTGGAAAAACAAAAATACTTGGTATGGATAGTTTTGACAACTATGACAAGTTTATGGATAAGGTAGGATATCTACCGGGCGAAATTGCATTGCCAGAAGGTCTTAATGGATATGAGTTTTTGGATATGATGAAAAAACTTAAACATGTTACAGACGACACATGGCTTAATCATTTGTTACAACTTTTCGAGCTAGACCCTAGTGGAGATACTAAGCGTATGAGTTTGGGAATAAAAAGAAAACTTGCAGTAGTAACTGCATTTATGAATGACCCTGACATACTTATCTTAGATGAGCCAACAAGTGGACTAGATTTAAAGATGCAACAAGTATTTATTGAGTTTATAAAAGAAGAGAAAAAGCGTGGCAAAACAATATTGTTGTCCAGTCACATTTTTAGCGAAGTTGATGCAACTTGTGATCGTATAGCTATTATTAAAGACGGAAAGATAGTTTCGGAGTTTATAGCTGACGATTTAAAACACAACAATAATAAAAACTATTTGGTTGATTTTGCTAGTGTTGAAGATAGTGAAAAGTTTGATAATGATAATAAGGACAATAAAAACTTTACTATTGTAAAACATAGCGACAATCAAACACTTATTAATGTTGACGACAAAAACATCAACGAACTTATACTTGCTTTGTCAAAGTCCAATGTTGTAGGTTTTGAACATCTAAAAGAAACATTGGAAGATTACTTTATGAAGTATTATAAAGAAGACAAAGATTTTGGAGGTGCGTTGTAATGGAAAAAGTTATAGAGATAAAAGATTTAACTAAAGATTATGGCGACAACCGTGGTGTCTTTGATATCAACTTAGATATCTATAAAGGCGAAATGTTAGGTTTTGTAGGTTCTAATGGTGCAGGCAAAACAACCACTATCCGCAATATTATGGGGTTTTTAAAACCTGATAAAGGCAAAATAACAATATATGGTATGGATAGTTGGACTGATAGTGAAAAGACAAAAAAATATATTGGATATGTACCGGGCGAAATAGCTTTTCCAGATTTAAAGACTGGTACCGAATTTATTAAATCACAAGCTGAGTTTTTAGGACTTAAAGATATGACTTATGCCAATTATCTTATAGAAAAACTTCAACTTGACCCAAGTGCCAACTTAAAGCGTATGAGTAAAGGTATGAAACAAAAGACAGCGATAGTTGTAGCACTTATGGCCAATCCAGATATTATCATTTTGGACGAACCAACTACAGGACTAGACCCACTTATGAGAGTGTCTTTTCTAGATATTATTAGTAAAGAAAAAGAGAAAGGCAAAACAATACTTATAAGTTCGCACTTGTACGAAGAACTAGAGCATACTTGCGATAGAGTTGCACTTATCAATCAAGGTCATATTGTAGATGTCGCTGTTATGGACGAAATACACAATAGACCAGTATCTGATTACAAAATTGAGTTTAGTAAAAAACAAGACTATGAAGATTTTAAAAAACTTGGATATAAGATAATAAGAGATCAAAAACAATATAGCCAAGTAACAGTTTCTGTGGATAAAAAAGACATCAACAAATTGTTTAAGGATTTAACAATGTTTGATGTAAAGTTTATGGCAGAAGTTAAGTATACTCTTGAAAAACATTTTAATGAAGTAATAAAAAATCAAAAGGAGAATAAAAATGATTAGTAGACCATTATTTAAACAATCGTGTAAAGCCAATGCTGGTATATGGACATTCGTAACTACAATTACTTGTTTTATGTTGGCAATCATTATTTGTGTACTTGGCAATCTTAATGTCAACGAAATCCGTAACAGTATGACAGATATGTTTGTAAGTGATGCTATTGAAAGCACAATTCAAAGTCAATCAATGACATACTTCAATCTTACAGACAAAGCATTAACCAATTATGAAAGCAATTACAATTCAATGGTAAACATTATCAATGCTTATCAAGGACTTATTGCTAGTGGCAAGACTGACGCTGAAGCTAGAGCAATGATAGCTTATGGCAAGACTGATGCTGAAACAACAGCTATCAATAGCACAATAGATTTTTATCTAGCACAAGGTAGTGACTATTCTACTACAGCTGTATCCAACTATGTGCTTAATGCTATAGCTGACAATATTTATGACCAAATCAAAACCGAACAAGGCGAAGATACAGCTAATCAAGCAAAACAATTTATAACTACAGCAATTAATAGTTATATCCAAACCAAACAAGCATCTGGTGATGTAGATGTTACCGAATACGCAACAAGCTATATCCCTAATGTTATGCAAGAATTATTCTATGGTCAAAGTATTGACTATGAAGGCAGAACTATAGAAGTTGCTACATATTTTACTAAAGAAAGTATCAATGAAAAATCTTATACTGCTATAGTAACATTTAGAGCACAAGTATCTGTAAAAGAAAATCAAATTAAAGAACTTAACCCTACATATACCCAAGACCAAATCAATGCTGAAGTAGAAGCATACAAAGCTACAATTATTAGTGAAAATTCTAAAGCTTTGGTTGACGAACTTCCACAAAAAGTTTGTGACGCACTTAGCGAAATAAAAGATATGGATGTTTATGGATTGGTTATTGGTTCTATATTCTTCCGTATTGCTGGATTGTTGTTGCCAATGATATTTGTTATTATGACAGCCAACAACCTTATCGCAGGTCAAGTAGATTCTGGCTCAATGGCTTATGTACTAAGTACTCCAACAAAAAGACGCACAGTAACTCTTACCCAAATTTGTTATTTAGTAACTTCATTGTTTGTTATGTTTGCAATGACAACTTTAACAAGTGTAGTATGTTTGGCTATTGTTAATTCTTCCGAAATCACTATTGGATATGGCGAAATCTTATTGCTTAACTTAGGTGCATTTATAACAATGCTTGCAGTATCTGGTATTTGTTTCTTAGCATCTAGCTGGTTTAATAGAAGCAAAATGTCTATGTCTTGTGGTGGCGGATTAACAATGTTCTTCTTAGTTGCTACAATTTTGGGATTGTTTGGTAGTGATGTAATCCCAAGTGCTATCCGTATTGACGCTATGAAATACTTTAACTATGTATCAATTATTAGTTTGTTTGACGCAACTTCAATTATCGGTGGCAACTTATGCTATCTATGGAAATTTGCTATACTATTAGTTATTGCTATTGCAACATATACTATTGGTGTTATCAAATTTGACAAGAAAGACCTACCACTATAAAAAAATAGTTGTGGTATATAATATGTTATTTATAAATGTATAATATATATTATATATATAATAAAAGATTGGATATAACTTCCAATCTTTTTTATTTAATTTAAGACCTAATAATATCTGTATTTGTTGGTGTAGATACATTAAATTTGATATAATGTACTTATAAAAAATTTAAGGATAAAATATGAATAATAAAGACAAATATATTATATTTTTTGATGTAGACGGCACACTTGTTAATATTGGTAAAAGAGAAATTTCACAATCTATCATTGACGAAATAGACCGTATAAAAAGTGAAGGACATATACCAGTTATTGCTACAGGTAGACCACTTACTACTGTAACAATATTGAAAGGTAGTGAGCACTTTATGTACTATGCTACATTATTTGGTAGTGTAGTCACAGACGCAAAAGGCAATAGTACAATTATAGGAAAAACTCTTGATATCAACGACACAAGAAATATAGTTAAATATGTTAAAGAACACAATTTGAAGTGGCACTACAAATATGCTTATGGTGCAAAAACAACTATCAATGACGAACAATTTATGGAAAGACACAAAGCAATATTGGTAGACGAAAACGAATTGGAATATGATATAAGTCACGGCAATGTTTTTCAGTTGTGGGTAGAAGGTAATGTGTTTGAAAATGCAAATACAATTTATCCTAATTGTGATTTTTACCAAATGCCGGGTGGGTATTTTGATGTGACATATAAGGGAGTATCTAAAAATCAAGCAATCCAGTATTTGAAAAGTATTTATCCTAATTATAAGACAGTATCTGTTGGCGACTCCAACAATGATATAGCAATGTTTGAAAATACAGATATATCTATAGCTATGGGTAATGCAAAACCAGAAATACAAAAACTAGCACAATATGTTACATTGCCATTGGACGAAAATGGCATTGTGTATGCTATACGCAACATTTTGAAGATATAAAGATATCAATATGGGTATTGAATTTTGATGTATTTAATGATATAATAATTATAATAGGAAATATGTAGGAGGAAAATATGGATTTAGGCGAAATTAAACCAAGAAACACATTAGATGAAACTGTAGAAAAATTAATATCTTTACACGATATGGGTATAAAGGCTACTTGTAATTTTAATGGACATATTTTTGATTCTGAAACAGTTACAATGGATTCTGCTTATCAAGCTGTAATGGGTTGTACAAAAGCAGAATTTGATAAAAAAGCTGAAGAAATGAAAATAAGAGATGAAAAAGAAACTCAAGAAGCATTGGAAAAAGTTCCACAATGGATTGAAAGAGGAAACAAACTTATTTATCCTGAAAGACAAGCAGAATGGGCAAGTTGTGTAAGTAAAAGAGCTAAAGGTTTGTATAAAGGATTGGAAGTAGAAGATACAATAGAAATTATGGAAGCTTTGGAAAATGTACCTGATATGAGAAAGGCAAAAGAAATTATTGAAGAACAAGGTCATAGTGGTGCGTCATTTGGTCTTGTAACTAGAATGGTCTTTGCATTCTCTAAAAAAGGTCCAGAGTTTTATGAAATGATGATTCCAAGAGAAGTAAGAGATGAAGAAACTCAAAAAATAATAGACCAAAAGAAAATTGAAAATAAAATTCTAATGGAAAAATATAACAGATTAGAAAAAACAAAATAATATTTATAGTTTTAAAGCAAGTATTTGCTTTAAAACTTTTTTATTTAAGGCTTATTGATTTTTTAATTAGACTAGATTATAATATTAAGTATAGAATATAATTTAATTTTTAATTGCTAATAGAGGTGAGTTATGGCAATAGATAGAGAAACAGCCAAACAATTTTATGAACTTACACAAAGAACTCTTTCAGGATTAAAAGATGCTATGGAATCTTCTAAAATCTATGAGATACCTGAAAGACTTCAACTTTGTCCAGGTAAAATAGCACATTATAATTCGTTGTTATTTTATCACAATATGGAAGAATCGGTTGCTTTAAAAGAAGCCCAAACTAAGTCTTATGATGAGTTAAACAAAAAGACCCATGTTGATTATTTTATAACTTCAGCAAGCGAAGGTTTTGAAAAGTATTTATTTAAAAACGGAATGAGAATGACAGATTTAAAAGAAGTTGTTCGTGGTGATGGTGATTTCGTTGAGTTTGGATCTGGATACTTAGAAACTGTAGGTAAGTATATTAACGAGTCATTTAATGAGAATGAAATGGATATATTTGAGCAATATATGAATGTTGCCGAATATATGAATAATAAAAGAATTAGAGAAAATGTTCCTGATGATTTTTATGATAATCCAACTAATGAGCATAAAGTTTTAAGAGAACTTCCATTAGAATTGGCTGGAATGAAAGAAGCAAATAATTATTATTCATTTATGATTCCACTTATTTATAAATTTAGATTACCAAGAATAGGTTTTGTTGCTTCTAACAAATCTTTTGAAAATGATAACGAATATGTGGGTTACTTTGCCCCAGAGCAAAATACGGAAACTTTCTATTCAGTTAGAGTGTTCGATTTTTTAGAGAAAAATAAGATTGCAAATGTAAACGATTTGAAAATTTATCTAAAAAATATTGGTACAAGATTCGAACCATTAAATCCAGAAAATGCACCAAAAGGCAAAAGAGAGTTGGCAGAAAAGAGAGTTAAACTTTTGACAAGTGATGAAATGGTAGAAAAGATATCCCAATTACTATTAAAAGAAAATCCAGATATGGTAGAATGTTTTAAAGAATTTGCAGAAGATAGTTTAAATATGGGCAGATAGAAAATATATAAATATTGATAAATAATAAAATAGATAATAAAATAAATAATAAAAAAGATAATGTTTTTGGACATTATCTTTTTTTATTGGTTATTAACTTTTAATCTTTAACAATTTGAGCATTGACAACATAGTTACGGTCAGGGTAGTTGGTAACAATATTGTTCTTAAACAAAAATTGTTGTTCTTTTTCGTCATCAGCTACGACAAACAATTGACGAGTTTGTGGAGATAATGTTGTGCCTGCAATAAGATTGTTGTTAAAGTCGATAGTGTTGCTTACAAACTTTGTATTGTTAATCATAACGATACAAGAAGATTTTTCACTTTCAACATATTGGTAGTTGATGGAGTTGTTGGAACAAGTTATCATTTTGTTAAGAGTATAACCATACCACCTAAACATACAACTTGTGTATCCTTTCAATATTACTGAGTTGTTGGAAAATTTGGTTGTAGTGTTGTATGACACAAATTCAACATCACTATTACTGGTTACTTTGTTGTTGATAACATTGTCACAGCCAATAAATATATTGGTTACTTTAGGATAAATTGTTATGTTGTTGGACTTAACATTGTTGATATTTGAAAATATTTTGTATTGAAAATTGTATGTGTCAAGATAAGAATATACTTCAATGGTGTTGTTTTCAATAGAATTTATTTTCTTAGTTACTCCGTCACTATTGCTTTGAGATTCAAATACTCTAAAATGACTTTGAGTATTGCTTCCGTCAGCTTTACTACTTAATCTAGTTTTGATATTGTTGTTTTTAACTACAAGATTTTTAGTGTTTTTAGACCATATCAATCCACCTGTTGAAGATGCATCAATGGTGTTGTCTGAAAATGTTATGTTTTCAGCTTGAACACTGCTACTGCTTCCTAAAGTAAAATTCATTACACTGGAAGATAACCCAGTATCTGGAACATTGAAAGTATTGTTCTTGATAAGAACATTTGATATTTGTCCCATAAATACAGCAAGTATTTCGTCGTGTGCAACTTTAGTAAAACTAGAATTGACAACTTTTATATTGTCACAACCTTTGTTGTGTAAATCTCTTATCCACATTCCGCCACCTTCTTCACAATCGCAGTAGTTGGTAAATGTGCAGTTGTTGATTATTATGTTGTGCCAGTCAGAGTAACAGTCTATATTGGTGTATCCAACTTGACTTACTTCTCTTAGACTTTTTGGTATGGTAAGTTTGCAACCATACAATTCGATATTGTCAGAAGCGTTGATGACTAGCTGTGTGCGTATACCACGCATTTGTTGGTTAAAATCATAATTGATATTAAGACCACTTATTAGTATATCTTCACTACCATATACATTAAAGAAAAATTCGCCAGTGTCGACATTGTTAAATTGGTCATTAACAATTATTGTACTGTTGTTGCCGATAATGTTGATATTGCTAACATTGATTATGTCTATATAGTCATTGCATAGATAGTTGCCTTTATCAAATATGATAGTGTCTATATTTTCTCCACATAAATCTATACTTTGTTGTATTGCTGTATGGTCATCGGTTTTTCCGTCTGCATAAGCTCCCAACTGACTTACATATATTGTTTTGTCGTATACTTTAAGTTGAGCTACAAGGCCTAAGTCTAAATCTATACAATAACTATTGTCATCTCTAGCATTAACTATTGTGTAGTATCCGCCACCAATGTTTTTATTTTTATAATAACTTTTTACATATACTATATCATCAACCTTTAGTTTTGGACTACTTACCATATCTTCCACACTATCAAAACTATAGTCATATTTTGGTACAGTTGTGTTGGATATCTTAACAATCTTGTCTTCGGTTATTGTTACCTGTTTGTTTTTATAATTAAAGGTATACTTACCATTGTTGTCAGTTACATTGGTATGTGCGCTATTGATAAGATAATTTTTGTATGACAGTGTTTCGTTTGCATCATAACTTTCGATCAAATTATTAAGTTCTTGTTTTAACACTTTTTTGTTGTGTGTATTGATTCCACCAATAATACTTACTATTGCTATAGCAAGAAAAGCAATTATTGATACTGTGTATATTATTATTTTCTTTTTCATATTTTCACCAGACCGTATTGTATCATAACTTATTATAAAAGTAAAACAAGTCATTAGCTTAATATATTGGCTATAATTAAATTATTTTTTTATTTTATTAAAGTATACATATTAATAATTATAAATATATTTTTATTTCGCCATTGTTTTTAAATAAAAGTCGTGTTATAATCTTACGGCAAAATTATTTGGAGAGTGTATTATGTATATAAAAGCAAGTAGAAAATGGCAATTATGGTTGGAGATACTTATGGTGGTGCTTGGCACAGTCGTTATGGGATTTGCGTTTAGTGTGTTCCTAGAACCCAACGAAATATCCACTGGTGGATTTTCTGCATTGTCTATGGTTATAAGTGTTTGGTTAGGGAAGATAGGACTAAAAAATGTTCCTACATCAGCTATATATTTGGTACTTAATATTGGACTATATTTCTTAGCACTAAAGACACTTGGTAAAAGATTTGCAATAAAAGCACTTATAGGTATTTTTTCATTCTCATTGAGTATGGAACTATTTAGTTATCTCAATCTTAACACAACATTTGAACTTTTAGTATCTGCTATTTATGGTGGCGCTATTATGGGTGTAGGTGTTGGACTTGTAGTAAGATTTGGTGGTTCGACTGGTGGCTCTGATATGATAGCTTGTATTGTAAAGAAGAAAAAACCTAATGCAACTATTGGTACTCTTATGATATGTATAGATACATTTATTATCTTACTATCAACTATTACTTTTGCAGATGGTATAAGATTGTTGCCATACACAATTATTGCGTTGGTACTTAGTATGCTTATCACTGACTTTGTCAATGAAGGATACAAACAAGTTAGAGCATTTAGTATTGTCACAACCAAACCTAATGAGTTGGCAGACGCAATTATGGATAAACTTGCTAGAGGTTGCACTTGTACACAAGTTAAGGGTATGCACAGTAAAAGTGATAGATGTCAATTGGTATGTCTTGCTAGTAGATACCAAATGGGACAATTGAAGAGTATAATAAAAGAGATAGACCCACAAGCGTTTGTATATTTGACTAAAGTATCAGAAGTTATTGGTGCGTGGAGTACTGTAGAAGAGATACAAAAAGAAACCGAAGGTAAAGAAGTAACAAAACCTAAAAAGACAAGAAAGTCAAAACAACCAAAACAAAATGTTGCAGGCGACACTCTTAATACAAAAGAAAAAACTAATGATACTACATTAGTTGAAGTAGGTACAAAAGAAGATAAAGTAGACAATACTAATATAGATTTAGAAAATACTACACAAGATGAAAAACAATAATATCTAAAATAATAAGTAAAAATCTATTATAGATAAATGTTATAAAAAAAAATTTATAAAGATTTGTAAATCAAGGTATAGATTTAAGATTAAAAATTTAATTAATAAAAATATTAATAAAGATATACACATACACTTTAAATAAAAAAAAGCAACCATTAACGGTTGCCTTTTTTATTAGATAACTAGTGGTAGTATAATTCCCAATAGAACTACTAACAATAGTACAAAGTACAATACTTTCCAAACAGTTTGTTTGTTTTTAACATATCTCCAAGCTAGTACTGCAGCGATACAAATTGCCATAGCAGTAGCAACTCCTTGAAGAGCAGAAACAACTTTTAGGTTTACACCACAAAGTGATAGTATAGAAGCAATCAAATATAAGATTGCCATAGCGCCTATAACCCAAAAACTAATTTTGTTAAGACCCCATACAGTACTTCTTGAAGAAGATGATGTAGTCTTTTTTGTACTTGAACTACTAGATTTACTAGATGTTTTCTTTTGTTCTGCCATAATTCTTCTCCTTTGTTTAAATCACAGACAATATTGTATCAAATTTTCAACTAATATGGTAGTGATTTTTGGATTTATTTTTTTATTTTTTATTAGAGTGTAAACTTTGGTATTCAGATTTTGAAATTTCATAATAATCAGATTGATATTGAAGGCTATCCTTTTTTCTAGTTACTATTTCAGAATGTGTGTAGTGCATACCACAAGATTTTTGCAAACTTGATGATGCGATATTGTCTGTATGACAAGAACAAATAACTTTGCTTGCATTGTGACTAAATACATAATCAAGTAAAGCATTAAGAATCTGTTTGCCATATCCGTGTCCCACAAAATCTTTACCTATACCAATGCCACTATCTTCATATATGGTAGGTTCAATTTCTTTTAGTCCAGCCATACCTATAGCTTGTTCAGTTCTCTTTTCATAAACAAAAAATGACAATCTTTCTTTTTGGTACTCAATAACTTTTTCTAGTCTATCTTTTGCTTCATCTTTATTTTTACAAGGTGCCCATAGCATATATTTTGCTGTTTCTTCATATCGCCAATAATTGTTGTATATGCTGTCCAAATCGTCTAGTTTTGCTTTTGCCAGTATCAAATCTTTTGTTTCTATCATCATAGTTGCACTCCAAATAATATAGTTGTTATCAACATTTTAACACAATAATTTAATATAATCTACTTTAAGTTATTTGGTTATCATATCATTTATGCTAAACTATTTATGATAAATTATTGGGGACAATATGGAAAAGATATTAAAAGATACTATTGAAAAAATTAATAACAAAATGGAAGTCCTTTTTAAAGATGAAAATACCGGACACGATATTAGTCATTTAAGGAGGGTGTTGGACAATGTAATTAAGATACAAGCAAAAGAAGGTGGGGATTTGTATGTTATTGCAGTTGCTTCACTTGTCCACGATATCCATAGACTTTTGTCCAACAAAACTGGTCAATATGTTTCGCCAGAGCAAAGCCTAGATGAAGTGGAAAAGATTTTGATAGATTGTGATGTTGACGATAGCAAAATACCTAGTATTTTGGAAGCTGTTAAGTATCACGAACAGAAAGATAAGAAAAATATACCAATAGAGTGGCAAGTTTTGCAAGATGCAGATTCGCTAGACGCATTGGGAGATATAGGACTAAAGCGAACAATCCAATATTGTCAAACACATCATATCCCAAGAACCAACAAAAAGTATGACTTAAATTGTAAAGAATATATCCCTAACATAATGCCAATATCCACTTGTCATTATGTGTATAGGACAATGATACCACAGGGAGAAAATATGCATACAAGGACAGGTCAAATTATGGCAAACGAAAATATTGAGATACTAAAAAAGTTTGTTATAGATAGCCTTAATGCAGATACAAAAGAATAACAAAAAAAGGATAGCAAGTGCTGTCCTTTTTTATTAACATAACGATATTATAAAAAATAGCAGTCTGTAAGAAAAGACTTACAAACCACTACATTTGGTGCGTCCATCAGGACTCGAACCCGAAAACTAAGTTCCGAAGACTTATGTGATATCCATTTCACTATGGACGCAAGGCGAAGAATTGAGTCCATAGGAAATATATCTCAACAATCTATGGACGCAAAAATTTGTTTTGCGACCATAGTGAAATTTATCTCAAAACAGCTATGGACGCAAGGGTAAATTGCGACCATAGTGAAATTTATCTCAAAACAGCTATGGACGCTAAAAAGGTTAAATTTAAAGATAAAAAGTTATTGTTTTAACTTTATATATTAACAATATATATTAATTAACCACCAATAGTATACACTAATATTTTAGCCAAAATCAAATTATATAATAAAAAGATATTACTATTGAAAATAAAATCTATTTGTGATATTATATCTATGTCAAACAAATAATGTTTGATATAAATTCTGGTACTATTAAGTATTCAGAAAATGTAAATAAAAAGGACATATATGGAAAATAGAATTGCTGGATTCCCACTAGTATTTGGTGATGTCGGTAAAAGTTATAAAATTGAAGGTGTTGCAGGTGATGAAAAAACTGCAAAACACTTAAGAGAAATTGGCTTTTTTAGTGGTGCTACTGTAGACTTAGAATCCAAAACTCGTACTGGGCTTATGATAAAAATTGGAGAAACAAAACTTGCTTTAGATGCAGGGGTATGTTCAAAAATTTTTGTCACTGAATTACAAAAATATAAAGATGTTGGTATGGAAAGATAATAAAGATAATTTAGATTTATATAATAAAAACTCACAGGTTTTATGCTGTGAGTTTCTTTTTATTGTTATATTTTTATTAACATAATTACATATTGGAAGCTTCGTCAAGTAGAGATATAAATCTATCCAAATCTGCTAGAGTCTTAAACTCTGTTTCTAAGTGCCATTCATTAAAAGTTACGCCGTATTTTTTGCAAAGTGCTTTCCATTGGTCTTCGGTTATATCGTAAAGTATATTGGCAGACTCTGCAATATCTGTAAGGATAAGTTTACCATTAAATGGGGTAAGAGCAATATAATAATAATTGTTTATGTTAAGTAGTTTGTTGACTACTATTTCTACAACATCAGTTGTTCTTTGATAGGTTTTGTATTTAGTATTGATAAGTTGTTTTGCTTCATTTAGATTCATAATTACATACCCCTATCAAGCAAGTCTTTGTTAGATGTTGGGAAAATGTTGTCCCAGTCAAACAAGTTGTTGTTGTAATCATAATAGTAATAATCTCTAACTTTTGGACTAGACACATTAATTTTTGCTTTTACATTGGCAAGTTTGAAGAAGTTGTCAATACAAGTTTTAAAATACAATGGGTCGTTGGAATCTCTCATACCAGTTATTTTATCAGGAACTTGGTATGCAGTAGTGTAGTCAAGGTTTTCGTCACATAACACTTGAGTCATCTCATCGTTTTTATGTACATGTGGGTGGTTGAGAGTATTTACATCTAGTGAACCTGCTACAAGTTGACCATTTTCTATAAGGTTAGGGTGATTGCCCAATGAGTCAAAACGCAAAAGTGCTAAAGGCTCGTCACCATTGATTAGCATATCAAGTTTTATTGTGAATTTGTATTCACTTAGTACTGGGTGTTCAGCCATCAATTTGTCAGAGTCGGTAGTTATGGATAATGCAAACAATACTACCTTTCCGTCTTTAATACCATAAAAGTATCCACCATGAATGGTGTGGCCTTTGCTTGTAAAAATTATTGGAGCGTTAAGCATTTTCTTTTCCATTTTTATAAGTTCGTCAAATTGAGCTTGGTCAAAAGGTAAAGCTACCAATTGGCGAGTAGGCTTAACAAAGTAGTCTTGTGACATACTTTCATAGTTAAAATTGTCAGGTACAAAGTAATCGTGAAAAATATCTTTACCAAAAAGGTCGATTGCTTGTGCTCTCAATCTAGCTTTATGACTTTCATAATTTAGATAATTTTTTCTCATAGAATTGAGTTGTTTTTTATAGTCATCTACCATAATATACTCCTAATAGCACTATAATTTTAACACACATTATCGACAAAATCAACATTAAATATTTTTCAAAAGTAAAGATATCCGTTTTAATATATCTATGTTTTGTGGTATTATATATTGTATGAAAAATTATGTTGTTGAAACCGACAATTTAATATATAAAAAGAAAAACTTTTGGGTAGATTATCTAGGCAAAGCTTTTATTGTGATATGTGCAATAATTGCACTATTCATTATTGGGTTTGAAATAATGCACGATAGTGCTCCAGTATATGGTGTCAGTATGCAACCTACTTTAAATTCTCAAGGTGCTACTAAAAGTGATATTGTCTATATCAACAACTTTGCTACTTTTACTTATGGAGATATAGTAGTTATTAAGAAAGAATCTAGTATAGATAGCGACCATATTATAAAAAGAGTTATTGGTATGGCTGGAGATACTATAGATATAAAACAAGATGATGACGGTGAAGTATATGTCTATCGCAATGGTAAAAAACTTGTAGAAGATTATATATACAATGTTAAGACAAGTGGCGACCCCAACAACTTAGGTATGCGTCAGACACTAGAAAACTTTATTGCTTTAAGAGTTGCTAGTAGAGAGTCTGACGGCACAAGTACAGCAGTTTTTGACAAAAACGGTAGACTTGTTGTACAAAAAGACCAAGTATTTGTATTGGGTGACAATAGGGGTAGAAGTATAGATAGCTCTGTTGACGGACCATTTGCTGTAGATGAAGTAGTAGGAGTTGTGGATTATATTATCCCCAATGGCACTGCACCATTCTATTATTTTTTAAAAGTATTTACTGGTATAGATTTAAGTGGATTGTCAAAATTGTTTAAGTAAAATAAAAAATGAAAATAAAGATTTTAAACCATTTATATAATATTTGATTTTGAAAAGAGCATAAGTTTGTGCTCTTTTTTTGTGGTCATAATCGACAAAATTATTATTATATGATTTATTAATTTGTTGTTAATAGTGTATTTATGATATATACTATAATTAGTATTATATATAAATATAAGGAGATTTATGGTGGAAAAATATATACCTTTAATAGTTGCTGGTGTATTTGCACTATTTATTATATTTGGTTTGCTATGGGGACTTATAAGAGGACTAAAGCGTACTGCATTTAGAGCAGGCTGGATAGTTGCTATTGCTCTTATCTGTTTCTTTGTAGCACCATTGCTAACTAAGTGGGTTATGACTATGCAACTTCCTGCTATGAGTGTGGGTGATGGAGTAACTTGCAATACACTTACAGAACTTGCTACATATTATCTAGGTCAAATAGAAGATTTTGGGCCAATGCTTACAGCTCCAGAAACAATAGATATTATGATGACTTTAGTAGGACTTGTAGTTAATGCATTTGTGTTTGCAGTATTATTCTGGGCAGTCAAAATTGTGTTGTATCCAATATGGTTGTTGGTTACACACTTTGTATGCAGAAAGAAAGATAAAGAAGGCAACAAACTACCAAGACATCGTGCGTGGGGTATGCTAGTTGGTGCATTTTTAGGATTGTTTGTTGGTACTGCTACAATGATGCCAGTAATGGGTGTTGTCAATATGGTTGCTACCATTGAAAAAGACACAACCACAACATACACTAAAAAGGTGACCGATGAAGACGGCAATACTTATGAAGTAGAAGTAACAGGGGGAGAGTTTAGTAAGATTGGACTTGAAGACTATATGAAATATGTTACTTCGTACAACAATAGTGCTGTAAGTAAGATACTAACATACACAGGTATACAACCATTTATGAATCTTACTTTCAATGGACTAAGTACTGGCAAAATGGACGGCGAAAAAGTTGTACTTAAAAATGAAGTAAAAACTGTTGTTTGTACAATGGGTAGCATAACCACATTACGCAATATTGGTTTTGACAACCTTACTCAAACAAAAGTAAACAATATTATTTCTGCAAGTCGTACACTTGTAGAACAAGTATTCAACAACAAAACAATTTCTGCATTTGGCAATCAGTTGTATCCACAAATAGTTGACCAAATCCTTAACAATCCAGACTTTATTATTAAGTTGCCAACAACAGGTTCGGGTTCAATAGATGAAGGTATTAAAGACAGTGTGACCGAACTTAAAGATTTTACATTTAGTACAATCAAAAACGAATTGTTGTGCATTTTAAATATTGCCGAAATACTTAATGAACAAAACATTATTTGTAAAGTAGCCAATAAAGAAGTTACTGGCGCAAACAAAATTATTAGCTTGTTAAATGAAGAAACAGTTGATAAAATAACCGAACAATTATTTAATATGAGTACTATCAATTCGTTGTCACCAATCATTGTTAATGCTTCACTTAACCTTGTAGCTGAAAAGTTGGAAGTTAGTGATTTTGAAATCAACAAAGATGGTGCAACAGCTGAAGAAGTTAAAAACTTATTTAAGACAATGTTTATGTCAGTAGTTGATATCAACAATTCACTTGATTTAAGCAGTAAATATTATATAACCAATACCAGTTTGCCATTGATAGGCAAATTGTTGGATAGCGTAAAAGGCTATGGTGGCTTAGACAATGCCAACTATAAAAAATTGATTGATGCAGTAGAAGACAAAGCTATAACAACATTGGAAGATGCATTAAAGAGTGATAATCACGATTTTGATGGTATCAAAAATGTTATTATACAATCTTTACACAATTTAAGCGAAGTACAAAGTTTTGAAACTGAGTTTACAATAATCAATACATCTTACCAAGATATTATTGATATGTTTGGAGATTTTAGTTCCGACAATACCAAATTAAATTTGGCTAAGTTGGGTGGAATATTGGATACTTTCAATCGCACAACATTATTTGCTGGTTCAGTAGATGATTTGGTTGTAGAAGCGCTAGATTATTTCAAAACCCAAATCACTGGAGATTATGCAGACTTAACAACTATAGTTGATAGAGTTAAAGACAATGTAAGTAAAGTTACAAGTTGGAGCACCGAACTAGCACAACTTCAACCATTTGTTGATGTTATCAATTCGTTTGTTAATGCAGAAGATTTGAAAACAGCAATGCTTGCTGACGGTTCTACAATGTTAAAAGATTTTGGTGCATCACTTAATGGATTAAAGAATAGCCAATTATTTGGTGGCGAAATCAAAAATATTGTTACTACAGTATTAGACCAAGTAGAAAAGATATCTATAGACAATGAAGATATGTTGACAGATAGTTTTGATGTTATTAAGCAAAACATCAATTCGGCTACAGATATTGATTGGGAAAGCGAATTTACTACAATCAAAACACTTATGAGTAGTCTTATGGATTTAGCCAATGACGAAACTCCAGCCGAAAGTTTAAAAACAATAGGTAAAACATTTGATACAATCATTGCTTCTGATAGCAAAATAATTGATAGAAAAGTTATTAATTCTATTCTAAAATCTACCATAACCCAATTTGCAGGTTCGGTAGAAGCAGGCAGTGACTTAGAAGATATTATCAATACAATAAAAACAAAAGTAGACAATACCAATTTAACTTTTGAACAAGAAATTAGTGCACTTAATAGTTTGTTTAATCAAATAACTAATATCAATACAAGCACACTTAACTTTACAGATTTTGGTAGAATACTTGATAGCTATGATGTAGACACTGGTTCTAATAAGAGTGTGTTGGTATCAGCAATCAGACCAAAAATTGTAAAAATGATTATTAACAAAATAGACAAATCTAGTATGGATACAGCTATGGTAAACATAGTTGAAAAAATCAAAAACAATGTTGACAATGTTACAAGTTACGAAAACGAATTTGCTAGTTTGAAGACATTGGTAGACTTAGTAGACGGCATAACAACTGTTGATGTAGATACATTTGATTTTGGTGGATTTGGTGGTACATTAGACGGATTTAATAATAGTGTACTTATCAAACCAGTAAGAAAAGATATATTAGACTTTATTGTTGATAAGGTAACTATCAATAATGAAAAATCCGAAATTGCTACAGCAATAAGTGAGATATTAGCCAACACTAAAGAGTGTGGAACTAAAGCTGAAAATGGTCAGTTGACTTATAGACAAATCTTTACTGATTTGGGCAAAGTAAAAGACATAACAAGCAGTTTGACAACAGTAGAAGTATCTAGAGAAAATAAAGAAGTTATTAGCAACTTAGGACAAAAATTGGACGAACTTGACGCATTGTGTATTGTTCCAAAAACAGCTTCTGTAAGAATAGCAAAATATATCACAGGCGAAATTGTTGGTGACAATGGATTTAAACAAATTATGCCTAGTGGTTACGAATCTGACCCAACATTAAAAGGTATATATGATTATGCTATTAGTGAAGTAACACCTATAGATACAAAATATGCAAATTATCTTGCAGATCCAGAAAGCACAACTTTGGATACATTTACCAACGACTTTAATTCTATATACAACACACTTGTTCAAGCTGATGCTAGCCTAACAGCTGCTGGAAAATAATTGTTAAAATAGTAGATATAAGATATTAAAAAGAATGTAAAAGTTCTTTTTAATATCAATTATCTGTAAATAAAAAAATAAATTAGTTTTAATTAAAAACACATAAAGGAAAAAGAGATTTATGAAGAAGAATTTGTTATTTGGAATTGGACTAGCTACAATAGCTACAGTATCTATGTTTGGACTTGCAGGCTGTAAACAAGAGCCACAACATATCCACGAAGCAGATGTGGTTTGGACTCGTGATGATACATATCATTGGAACAAATGTAAAGGTGATGATGATACAATATTTAATAAGGGCGAACACACATTTGTTGACGATGGAAGCCAAAAGAAATGTTCTACTTGCGATATGAAAATAGATTATACACTTGAAGAAAATTTTGCTTATTGGATAACTGGTAGAAATAATGCTCTTAACACTACAGACAACTATTCGGTTGTTCATGAAGGTGTAGCTAAAACTGAAGGTGCTTTAAATAGTGAATTTAGAGCAGTTGAAGAGCGTGCAGGCAACAAATATTATTTTGAAGAAAAAGATTATGTTGCTATTAATGGACAATCAACATTAATGCAAGAAAGTTTAATAGCAATTAAAGTCGTAGATGACAATGGTACAGACCGTACAAAAATATTCTACAAATATGTGTATCCTTCTCAAGAAAATCCGGTACAAAAAAGTGGATACTATGTAAATGAAGATTGTGCAAAAACTCAAGTTAAAATGACTCCACTTGAAACATTAAATGATTGTGTTGTTGAGGAAGGTGATACATATTTAGAGTTGGTTGATTATCTTAAACAAAATCTAGGCGATGATATTGTATATACATTTGTACGCAATAGTGATGGTTCGGTTACTTTAAATATTAGTTATGATTTTTCTGATACTCATGAAGATTATCAAGGTGAAGAAGGCGAGACATACGAGAGTATTGGTACTAACACAATAAGTATGACAGTCCTAAATGGTAGATTGGTAAAAGTAGAAAATTTGAGTGTGTTTGATTGTGTATTTAACGACACAACAAGAAATTACTCAGCTGAAAAAACAGAAAAAATGACTTATACTTATGATTCTTTTGATGAAGCATATTATAACAGTATATCTGTTGAAACAGAAACAACCGAAGATTATACCAATTAATCGTTGATATTCCATAAACAATTTTAAGTATAAAAAAGACAACTTTTATAAGCTGTCTTTTTTGTTTATCATAAAATATTAAAGTCGATGTTGTCCTTTTTTTATTACATATAGTTTTTTTGATATTTAAATTTTATATCTTTATATTTATTGTTGTATTTAGATTTTAAAAAGTAGTTTATATACAATAGGTGGCTTAGTTTTTGTTATTGTTTGACTATAAAGTTAATATTATGTAAACTATTAATAATAATGGATAAAAGGGGCGAATGATGAAATTTTTGCGTAATCTTAACCCACTAAGATGGATATTTAGATTGGTATTTTTAGGAGTAATATTGTTCCTAGTATTTAGGGTGGCATTTGCATAATGTTTTTTAAAAAGAAAGAAAAAGTAAAAGACCCCAATAAGAAAAAGGGGTGCTTAAGAAATTTAATAATAGGTATTGTCTTATTAGTCATATTTGGTGTGGCTACAGTTTTTGCTGTTAAAGATACTTTAAAAATATATGGAGTAAGTCTTGGTATGTTTAATGAATATGTCGGTTGGCTAAACGAAGAAGTAGACGAAACCAAACTTACTACTAATGCAATAAGAGAAAATGATTTAGTTACATTCAATCAAAAAGCTAATGAAAGTGGACTTGATATATATGACAACAATGGCAAAATCAATTTTAATATTCCTGCACTTTCATTAGATAGTACAATAACTTTATATGATTATGAAGTAGGTGCAATGATAAATAGTGCAATGGAAAACAGCACTACAGATACAACAGTGTTTAGATTGTTGGAACTTACAATCACTCCACTAGACGATGACAATTATCAACTAAAAACAGTGGTAAAATTGGATATAACTGATATTAAAAAATCAATTGGCAAAAATGCTAATAAGTTGCCTAACAATATATACTTAACAAGTGTTGGCAATATAAATGCAGTTGGTTCAAGAGTCCAAACCAACAACAATACTGTCCGTATCAATCAACTTAGTGATGATAAAAATGAAAAAATATTGTCACTTATCAAAAATGTTTCGGAAAGCAATCCGGACGAAGAAATCTCAGACATAGCAGATGTCAACAATTATATTGTTACAGAAGTATTGACAAGTCTTGCTCAAAAGACAGGAAGTAAACCAAAACTTGCTTCACATACCATATCTTTTATTATTGATTAATAGGATATTAAACAACATATTGAGTATTATAAATTATTCATATAGTACAGCATATTAAAGTTTTGAAATGTTTAATATGTGATAAATGTAAGTAAAATATAAGTTAATAAAAAGCAAAAAAAAATATGAGAGAAACTCTCATATTTTTTTATTAGTAAAACTATTTTTTCAATACAAATTTACCAACTGCTTGACTTCCTAGTGCCAAAACACTACTAATCATAGCAAACCATACGCCTACGCCCATAGCCATAGTAGATAAGCTTGTAGTGAAGTATTTGCTAGCAACTCCTGCACAAATCATAAGTACAATACTTACAACTACTGCAAATAGTCCAGCAATTAAATCAAATAGTGATAATTTACCAGTCAATAGACTTAGTAAAGAAGCAACCATTAATACTGCACCAGCAACTAATACTGCAATGTTAAGATATACTGTTACTTTGTAAGCACCAGCATCTTCATCGTGATACATTGTGTAAGCATTAAGTTTTTGGGTTTTAGCTTTTACTTCTTTGCTTGTATCATTGCCAAGTATTCCACTTATACCAGAACCAGCTGTTTCAAGTGTAAGTTTTGCTGCGTCTTCATCAGACATACTAGCACCTTGAAGCATAGTGATACCATTGTATGTGTATGTTGTGTCGCCAACAGTCTTTGTGTATGTAGGCATAAAGAATGTTACCAACAACAATATTGACAACAATAAGCATATAGCACTAACGATTTTGGTTTGCTTTTTAGCTTTTGATTTTGATTTTGCCATAGTTTTCCTCCTTGTTAGTATGTATAGATATAATATCATTTTTAAATTGTTTTTGCTATTAATTTAACTAAAGTAAATATTTAAAAATCATTATTGTATAAACTAACAAAATTTAATAGGTAAAATACCAATTTATATAAAAAACAACTCATTTTATTATTGGTGATAGGAGAGTTGTTTTTTTTCATATACTTATATATTAAATTGTTATTATTTTTGTTAACTACTAAACTTTAAATATTAACAACTAATCTTTAAATAGATACTTTAATATAAAGTTGTTAAGTTTGGTTTTGTCAGTCACAAATTGATATTTGTGTATACCATTTTCGTTTGGTTTCATTACGGTTTTGCCACCTACATCGGGATATGTGTATACATGTATGTCACAAGGCACAAATTCGTACAACTCTGGTTTAACAAGTGCAACTATTGTGTTTGGGTCGTATAAGAAGATACAATTTTCATCAATTTCGTTGTGAATATTTTCAGCAAGAGTTTTTACAAAATTGTCTTTTATAGTTTCGGTAGGCATATTGGCAAATGCTGATTTTTTAATTCGGGTTTCGTTGCCCAATTGCATTGGATTGATAATCATAGGAATATTACATTTTACTACTATATCAAAAGCTTCAGGGTCGAAGTAAGCATTAAATTCGCCATATTCAGTAATATTGCCAGTGCCGTCAGTAGAACCAATCATAGAATAAATAACTTCAATATTTTCTTTTATTTCAGGGTGATTGATAACAAGTTTTGCTACATTTGTCATAGGTCCTAAAGTAACTAAAGTTATTTTTTCTGGACTATTTTTTATTACATCATACATAGCTTCAACAGCATCGTCTTCACAAGGATAATCTTGTTCGCCGATATCATAACCACCAAGACCATTTCTACCGTGTACATATTCGGCAGTCATTTGTTTTTGTCTTACTAGTGGATAACGACTTCCTTTAGCAATCCTAACTCCATTGAAAAAATTACTTGCAAAAAATTGTACATTTTTTGTTGTTATATCTATAGGAGTGTTGCCAGCACAAGAAGTTATAAGTTTTAAGTCAAAATTGTCTTTAAATTCGGCAAATAGCATAAGTGCCATTGCATCATCAATTCCGGGGTCACAGTCAATAATAACTGGGCGTTTTTTAATAGGCTCTTTACCTAGATTCATTATGTATTTTTTTGCTTTTTCGTAACTCATAACTTTCTCCTTAGTCCATATTTATTTTTAAATTTATTTTGTGTGATTTTATATATTTTTTTACTTCACTTAGTTTTGGCATACCAGTTTGTGCACCCAATTTAGTTGTCTTTAAACCAGCACATATATTGGCAAATATTATTGCGTCATTGAGTACCATACCATTGTTGATAGCTACCATAAATGCACCAAGGAAAGTATCTCCAGCACCAGTTGTATCAATAGTGTCTACCTTGATTGCTTCAATATGTATAAGAGTACTACCATTGTTGTAATACACTCCATCGCTACCACAAGTAAGTATTAGTTTGTTAGGGTACAATCCCAATACTTTGTATGGGTCTTTATCTACATAACCAGCAATAGTTTTTATTTCTATTTCGTTAACTATTACATAGGTCGCATTGTTAAAAAGATCAATTGGATATTGCTTAATAGGTGAGGGGTTAAGTACAAACTTAATGTCGTTGTTCACACATATTTGGCTAGTCAATACAAGTGCTTCAATTGGTATTTCAAATTGTCCACCAACGATACTACATTCTTTTATTCGAGAAGTGTACTTTTTAATATATTTTTCATCAACAAGATTGTTGGCACCAGGTATAACAATAATTTGATTGTTTTTATTGCTAACTACAATATTAGCTATTCCACCTTGTGCATTTTTAACTTGTTTTACAGCAGTAATGTGTACTCCCTCTGATTGAAGATGTGCTATAGCATTTTTGGAAAACATATCATCTCCGACACAGCCAAGTAAGTTGACACTAGCACCCAATCTGCTAGAAGCAACTGCTTCGTTGGCACCTTTGCCACCAAAAGATATTAAAAAATCTTTTCCGATTACTGTTTCACCTATTTGGGGTAAATTGTCGGTATTGCATACAATATCCGTATTAATGCTACCTATTACTCCAACTCTATTTTTTATGTTAGACATAGTTCTCCTTATTTTAGGAATCCTTTTATTATTAGGTCTTCTGCTTCTTGTTCGGTAAGTCCTAAAGTCATAAGTTTGGTTAGTTGTTCGCCAGCTATCTTTCCAATAGCAGCTTCGTGTACCAATGTTGCATTGACATTTTCACATATTATTTTTGGTGTAGAATCTATGCGAGCATTGTCAACAAGTATACCATCACAAGCTACATGACCAAAACATTGGTTTTTACCTTTTACTTGTGAATAGAAATTTTGATAACTATTATCTTTAGCAACACTTCTTGACATTACATCAACGCTACTATTTTCGCCAATTAACTGAACATCAAATTTGGTTATAGCAGATTGGCTAGCAGTAGTAAGTATTTTTTCTTTAATTACAAGTTTTGCGTTGTCATAAAGTTTTGCTTTAGTTGTACGGACTGAGCTAGACACTCCACCCAACTGTGTTGTTTCCATAACAAAATTGCTGTTTTCTTTCATAACAATTTTTGTAACAGGGTTAAGTATCTTTTCGCCTTGACCATTGCCAAGTCCTAAGTGTTTTTCAATATATACAACATTACAATTTTTATCTAAATGAAAAGAGTGTATTCCGTTGTGTTCGCTTTTTGTAGATGTTGTGTTGTGTATTCCACAACCAGCGACTATGGTTACATCAGCATTTTCGCCAATATAAAAATCATTGTATACCAAATCATTGACGCCACCCATAGTGATAATAACTGGTATATGTACACTTTTGTTTTTAACATTAGGTTTAACTATTATGTCTATACCACTTTTATCTTTTTTAGGTATTATCTCAATATCAGCTGTGCTGTTACGACTTAAAGCTTCGCCATTTTTTCTTATATTATATGCACCTTCAGGTATGCTGTGTAAGTCGGCTATTTGACTAAGCAATTCTTTGTCTATTTTGTCTATCTTATTCATTGCAGTCCTCCTTATCAAGTCGCTTGCAAGTCGAATTGTGTAGGGTAGGTAGTATTTCGCTAGCCTTGCCAACTCTCTCCAATTTTGATGAGTTGAGTACAACTATATCATCTGCAATGTCCAATATCTTTTGTTGATGAGTAACAATAATTGTTAGCGAATTGCGTTTGCGTAATTCCTTAAACACATCAGTTAGTCCACCAAAACTCCATATATCAATACCTGCTTCTGGTTCGTCAAAAATATTTATCTTTTTGTTTTCGGCAAGATTGATGGCTAGTTCTATTCGTTTAAGTTCGCCACCAGAAAGATTGGAATCAAGTTCTCTATTAAGATAATTTTTTGCACATAGCCCAACTTTACTCAAGTAGTCACAACCACATTTGATATCAAGTGGGGTTTTTGACGCTGTTTCTATAAGGTCTTTAACTGTAAGACCTTTAAACTTAATAGGTTGTTGAAAAGTAAATCCAATACCTTTTCTTGCTCTTTCGGTAATGTTTAGTTTGTTTATGTTTTCGCCATCTAGTATTATGTCGCCTTGGGTTTGATTGATTATACCCATAATAAGTTTAACTAGAGTGCTTTTACCACTACCATTGTGTCCAGTAATGGCATATATTTTCCCATAATCAAACTCTAAATTTATATCGTCTAAAATTGTTTTGTCTTCAACTTTATAACTTATATTTTTAAGTTGTAACATATTTCTCCTTAAATATTGTGTATTTACACAAGTATTGTATCAAAAAGCAAAAACATTGTCAGTTGTTTTTGGCTTTACTAATTAATTAAAAAATATTTTTAATTAAAATAAATTTTCTTTATTGCTATAGAAGTTTTAAGAATTTTAAATTGTAGTTATTGTTAGTATGTGTAAATAATAAAAAACATCATACATTTTGTAAGTATGATGTTAATTGTATTAATCGTTATCGTTGCCTTTAACACTTTTTTTAGTATCATAGTCATCTAAAAAATTGTGTTTTATATTGTCAATCTTGTATGCCATTACTTTATCAAGATTTATATTTTCGGCACTTTTAAAAATATTTGATTCAACATTGGCATTGTAGTCTTTTAGACTAGCAATAAGTTTTTTTGTTTCTTGTCTTTGTGACCCACTATCTCCAGTATTGTTGTGTATGCGTTCGGTCATTTTGCAAGCACATCTTATAAAGTGTAGGTTGTTAGAACTTACCCAAGTCAATATATCTTTTTCTCTTATAAGATATAGTGGTCGTATAAGTTCCATATTGTCAAAATTGTCACTATGAAGTTTTGGTAACATTGTTTGAAAAGTACCTGAGTTGAGCATATTCATAAGGGTAGTTTCGATAACATCGTCATAGTGATGTCCTAGAGCAATTTTGTTACAACCCATATCACTAGCCATTTGATATAGTGCGCCTCTTCTCATACGAGCACATATAAAGCAAGGATTTTTATCCATATTGTTGGCAACATCAAATATGTTGGTTTCTTTTATAATTGCAGGTATGTTAAGCAATTTTAGATTGTCTTTAATTAGATTAAAATTATCATCGTTATATCCGGGATTCATAACTAAATATATTACTTCAAAATTTATCTTGCTATGCTTTTTTAGTTCTTGAAATAGTTTTGCCATAAGCATACTATCTTTACCACCAGAAATACAAACGCAGATTTTATCTCCGTCATTAACTAGTTTGTATTCTTCTATAGCCTTTAAAAATTTTGCCCATATACGGGTACGATATGTGGTTATTAAACCACGCTCAATTTCTTGATATAACTCCATTGTCGTTCTCCATTAATTGGAAGTATCTAATATAATTTTGTTTGTAAATATTGATTATTTAACATAAAGTGCATACTTTTTGTCAAAAACTATATTTATTGTATTTACTATGTTACAAGTTAAAGTGTATTATCTTGTTCTATAAATTATTGTTGAGTTTGATATATCAACTAAATTTATAATAGCATATTGAGATAAGTGCGAAAAATAAAAATGCTAGTAATATACCAATCACAATACTTTAATAATACTCAATACTTATAATAGTATATTGTAGAATTTAGACTTATAGCTTGTCAAATAAAAAAGTCATCAACATTGTGATGACTTTTAATTTACTATTCTTCTATTTCATCGTCTTCGTTGTTTTCATTAAGTTCGTCAAACACTTTTCCAAAACGAGATTGTGGACGATTGTTAGCTATTGCTTCATCAATCTTTTCATTAAGTTCTTCTTTAAAAGAACCATCGTCTACATAGTGTGGAGTTTCTTCGGTGGTAGTTTCTTGACTCTCTTCAACTTCTTCTGTGTATTGGTTGTCTGTAGTATTTTCAACTTCTTCAGGTTCATTGATTTGTGGTTCTTCAGATACAGGCTCATATTGAGGTTCTGGTTCTGGAGTAACAAATGTTACATCTGATGCGTTGTAGGTTGTAAGGTTAGGTTCATAACCATCTTCGCCAGCTGTTTTAAACAAATCTTCATTGACTACCAAATCACATATTTCTTCAAATTCGATATGGAAAGCTTTCTTTAATTGTTTCTTAAATGGAATATATTCTTTGGTCATAGCTTTTTCATAAGCGTCTAAGTCTTTTACTCCAACACCTACCATAGCCAAATCATCTCTATAAGTTGTAAACAATACAACTACTTTTCCTATCTCTTCCATTTTTGCAATAGAGTCTTTCAACTTATTGTATTTTGCTGGGTCATTAGAATACATTTCTTCCAACTTTTCATTGCAACGATTAACATTGGTCATAACATTGGCGTAGTTTACCAATAGGTCTTTTGTTTCTACTTCTTCAAATCTTCCTTTAATTTGTAAACCAATATCCAATAATCTAATCATTGATTTTAAAATTTCGTTATTGTTGTCGCCAAGAATAATCATATTGTGATTTTCTGGGCATCTTCTAAAGTCGTCATTAAATACATCGTATTGACAAACTACTGGATTTTTAAGACTGTCTTTCAACAAAGCTCTCATTTCTGCAAGTAGTTTTTCTTTTAAAACATAAAATTTGTCAACTTTAGTTTTTTCTTCTTTTTCTATTTTTTCGTACGCTTTTACCATAGGTGTCCAGTTGTTGTAACGATATAATAGACTTTTAGCCATAACAAGTTTGTGGTGATAGCTACCTTCAAGTTGAGATTCGGTAAAACCTTTAAATTCGTTAGCCATATCAACGATGTCTGCAATATAATGATTGATAGTGTTGATAGATTTTCTAGTTTTTCTATCTTCACAGGAGTCATCAATCAAAACTTGTTCACGCTTATTTAATAATGTAAAAATATCCATATTCATTCCCCCTGATTAGTTTTATGTTAATAAATTTAGTAAGTTATGTCAAACATTAGCAAAATAAATAATTATTTATTGTTATAATAGTAGTGTAATATTAGACTATTTATCATTATATATAATAAAAATGAAGAAAAACTAAAATAAAAATATTGACATTTTTAATATTTGACTATATACTAGTTCCGTTAAGTTGATAACCATTTTGTCTTATGACAAGATTTTCCGATAAATGCAGGTACTTATGATTTTAAGTACATTGGTTGCATTGCAACAAGTATGCTTGTTGCACCTTAGCCCTAGATATTATGGTCTAGGGGTTACCATTAGGGACATTTAAGTCCCCTAATTAATTTACCAATTATTCCTTTTTATATGCGCCATTAGCTCAGCTGGATAGAGCGTTGGTCTACGGAACCAAAGGTCGAGAGTTCGAATCCCCCATGGCGCACCACATAAAACTCAGTGAAAATCACTGAGTTTTTTTGTTGTATACAACACAAACATTAATTGATATTATTTATACTCAAGGAAGTTTATGCAAGCGACACGGAGTGGCATTTAACATAAACTGACGCCGATTCAAAACTATGTATCCATTGTGTAGCAATGGTTGTTGCGATTAGCAACTTGATTTACGAACATAGTGAGTAAATCAACATCACATAGTTTATATTATTGATATTAATTTTGATTTCTTTGATTACTGTATCTCTTTATTTGATTGTTTCAATTAATCTAAAATTTGCTATTTAAATATTGTTAAAATAGATTAACTTAAAAATATAAATATAATTGATTTGTCGATTGACAACTTAGTGTGGTATATTAGACTATGATGTAAAAGATAAAAAATATTGTTTTTATTTAAACACAAAAATTTATTTTTTGCTTTAATTAAAACAATTTTTATCAATTTTAATTTTAGACTTTAATTGGGAGTGTATGATGTCTACAGAAACTAATCAATCACAAACAAAACCTAATTTTTTTGCAAGATTTAAGACAAAAGAATTTTGGTTAAAAGTGTTGGAATACTCAATTCCGGCTATGATATCTATAGCAATATTTTTATTGGCTATGATTATAAAGGGGATAGCACCTTTTGGTAAGAACTCTTTATCTTACATAGATTACAATGAAGGACTTGTCCCTTCTTATACTGGACTTTGGGATTTTTTACACGGCAAAGCAAGTTTTTTAGCAACATTTAAATTGGGTGCTGGTGGATATTTGTATGCTAGCTATATTACCAATAGCTTTTTATCTCCAATTAGTTGGTTGATAGCATTGTTCCCAAGAACTCAAATTCAGTTTGGTATTGCATTCTTGCTTATAGTTAAATTTGCATTAATGTCTACTACAGCATATATTTGCTTTAAAAAGATGTTTAGCAATATCAACCGTTGGGTTTTGGTTATGTTCTCTATTGTATGGACATATTCTGGTTGGACAATAATTCACTTTACCAATGTTGGCTGGTTGGATTTGATGATTCTATTACCATTGTTGGTATTGGCTAGTCGTCAACTTGTCAATGAAGGCAAAATGATGTGGTTTGTTATTATTTTGTCTTATATGTTATGTTTAAGCTATTATATCTCTTATATGATACTTGTTGGTGTAGTTGCTATTGCAACAGTGTATTATTTTACAATGGCAGACAAATCAACTAGAAAACGCACAGTTTCATTGTTGTTTTATGGTATTGTAATAAGCATACTTATAAGTTTTGTTGCATTTATCCCATCTTGTATTACTTCGTTGCAAGCACATAGATTTGCTGGATCTACTGAATATGGTAAATCAGACCTATATTTCTCATTCTTTAGTAAAGTATCTATATTGTTGATGCAAGCTTTACCAGTTGTATTCTTTATAAAACTTATAACAACTATTAAAAAAGACAAACGAAATGTATTGTTCTTCTTGCTATCATTTTGTGTTTGTGGATTGGGTATAATCATAGAACCTATCAACAAAATGTGGCATACAGGTTCGTATTATTGTTTTCCATTTAGATATTCATTTATTTTAGTTTTACTTATCATTTTTGGAGCACTTTATTATTTAAACAAATACACATTTGCTCCAGATACAGATAGTGCAAAAGTTGAAGACAACACTTTAACACAAGATGAAGTAAAAAATGTAGAAATTGAACCTAACAATACAACAGAAAAGAAAACAAAGAAATGTGTTAATTTCTATACATCAGTAGGTGGGTATATATTATTATTCTTATCCATAATTTTCTTTGTTCTTTCACTTATTATGTTTGTTATGATTGGAGTAGGGTTGTCTTCATATAGAGCATTGCATATCAGTGCATTTATGGTGTACTTACTCAACTTCTTATCGTTATTTTATCTTATTTTATATGTTTGCAATATCAAAAATAAAAAGTTATGTATTTCCAAACTTTCAGGTGGCATACTTGTAGCTGTATTATGTTTGATTCAAACCTGCACATTGGTTGTATCATTTACAGGTAGTCCATTTGGTAGCAATCCTAACACTTCCAGAATTAACAATACATTCAATATTGATGTAAGCAATTTTGACGAAGGATACAAAGTTAAAGATGCAGACGCATTGTACAACTCTAACTTTGAATACTTTATAGATTATCCAACTTTACAATCTTGGATACATATTAGCAGTGAAGAACAATATCAAGCATATCATTATACTGGTTACAACACAGTTTCTACCGAATTGCTTTCAAGTGGTGGAACATATTTGACAGATGTTTTGCTTGGTAACAAATATATTTTATCTTTAAGAGAATTAGATTCTAGATATTATACATTGCTAGGACAATTTGATTATTATGTTGAAGGGAGTAGAGAAACATTAAAAATTAATTGTTATCAACTTAACTTTAGTTTAAAACCTGCGTGGACAACAAATACAGATTTAAGTACAATCAACGATAAAGAATCAGATATTGTAGATAATCAAAATACTTTGTATAAAGCATTGTATTCTCAAACCAACAACATTATGGAATACACAACTTATACTTACGAAATCACAGAAGACAAAGTTGTCGTTACTATCAACAATGTTCCTAATCATAATTTATATGCGATATCTAAAGATACAAGTTTAGATATTAAGTTTAATGGTAACACAATCAATATCAAAAATGGATTTAATGATTTTGGTATATCTCAATCAACACAATGTGTAGCCGAAATTGAGTTTGATGAAGACGACAAATTGACAGATGAAGAAGTTAAAGATATTTTTGACAATATCAAATTTGCAAAATTTGATGTAGAAACATTTAAGTCTGTACACGAAAGTTTGGTTAATACAGATGATGTTAAGTTGTCTATCAACAAAAACAAATTAAACATCAATGTCAACAATACTTCTAATAGCAAATACTTGTTTGTTCCTTACATTAATTTAAAAAATATGAAAGTGACAATCAATAATCAATCAAGTACAGTTAGCAACGCAATCTTTAACTTTATGCAATTAGATTTAAATGACGGCGAAAATGTTATTGCTATAAGCAACCAACCACAATTATTGTTGCCTTGTGCATTAATTACTTTGGTTTCAATAATCGTATTTGTGGTTTGTTCTATATGCAATCATCGTTTTAAATTTAGTGAAAATAAAGTTATTGTTTGGATTGGTGTAGGTGGTGCAGTGGTTATACTTGGTGTTGTTGGATTCTTGGTATACCTAAAACCATTTATTAATACCTTTGTTATTTTGTTTAGCTAAAACTTGCTAAAGCTTAAAAAAATATCTATCAATAGTAAGACAATATTAAGTGCTAAATATATTGATAATTACATAAATAATCTTTTTAGTTAAACGCAAAAATTATTATGTGAGTTTAAAAGTTAAAATTTTAAATAAAAAAATGATTATAAAAACAAAAAAGGTCAGTGTATAACCACTGACTTTTTTTATATTTAAATATAAATAATATTCAATTATTCCATTATATGTTTTAGACGCTCAATAACATTGCATATAGCAGTACGATCTTCTTGTTCATCTATAGCAGCATTAACTTTTATAGAAGTAGCACCTACTTTTAAAGTAATGTTTTTAGCATAGGTATCCATAGTATGTTCTTGAAGATATTGTTGTGTTTGCTTTTTGTATATAGTTACCAATTCGTCAAGATGTTCTAGCATAACTTTTTTTATTGCATTAAACTTGTCTTCAGTAAGTTCGTGGTCATGCTTGTCTTCACCAGCACCAATACTCATTTGATTTTTAGGGTCGCCATATCCAAAAATTTCTATATAAAAGCCGTTGCTAACAACTTTAAGATAAAACCTATTTTCGTCTATGACAGGTTGGACATTTTTCTTTCTAAAAAAACACATAGCCAGTTCCTCTTATGTTACTAATTTTAATGTGTAATAAATACACATTTTTAAAGCGTAATTAAACGCAAACTTCTATAATGATAATATCATATAATTTGTTGTTTTGCATTGTGATTTGTTTAATTTTTTAAAATTTTGGTCTTTTTGACTTAAAATAAGGACAAAAATTATTAAAAATCATCAAAATTCTGTATTATTTACTATCGTTATCGTTTATTTTATTTTTGTCGTTATTATTGCTATCGGTATCTGATAATTCAGTGCTATCACTTACATTTTTGTTTTTATTGTTAACTTCTGTATCAACTATATTATTGTTATTAAGTCCGTCATCGGTGGTTGATTGTGAGTTAACTTCAGTTACATTGATTTTGGCATATTTTGCTTTTAACTTACCAATATATTGTTTTGTATTAGATATAAAGTGTTTAAAGTCAGTCTTAAAGTTTTTAAAATCAAATATTAAGCAAATACCAAAACATATAGGTACTAAGTATACAAATGCAGGTACTATCAACCAAAACCAAGGCCAGTATTTTGTCTGACCGGCAAATTGACCACAAGGGATAGTCTTAAATATTTTGGGACATAACGCAGTCAAAACGACAGCGAAACTTTCATTACCGGGACCCCAAATTAAAGACGAATTTTTATAATTGATATTAATCATATCATCGCCTCTAAGTGGTATAAAACCTAGTTCGCTTTGGAAAATCTGGTTGAGCATAATAAACAACATTACACCAAGTAGATATACTGGACACCAGAATACTCTTTTGTAGCTAAGTTTGTGCAATCCAAGTATAACCATAAGTAGTGGTACAGCATATAGCATTGTGTGATGAAAATAGAATCTAACAATATCTATCCATTCTCCAACCTGATTGACTTTTGCTATTGGCTCTAGTGGTACAAGTACAGCTATAAGTCCTCCCAAAAGTCCCAAATAAAACATATAGTCTTTTACCTTTTCGTTTTTAGAGAAAAACATAAATGGGAAAAGTCCAATATTGGCACCACAAATATTGACAAACCACGCATCTCTAAGCATACGAGCTGTATCTGTAGAATATGGTGGGTATAAAAATTTTGTAAAGTGTGCTATAAGTCCCAACACCAGTATAGAAAACAAAACTATTTTTTGAGTTTTTTGTGATTTGTGTCTAAGTAAAAAATATAGTCCTACAGTACTGCCAATACTGATTATTACCCAAAACCAATACCATAGGTTAAACATTTGTATATTCATAACCATAATCCCTTTTGTTTTATATTTTTATTGTAACAAAATGATATGACATAATCAATTTATTTCTTACAAAATAGACTATTGCCAATATTAATTGCCAAATTAGGTTTACTATGTTAATATCAAATTACTAAATAGTAAAGGGGATATTATGAGTTTTAAAGATTGGTTTTTTACCAACTACCCAGCGAGTTCGAGTGTTAAACCGTGGGGTGTTGGACATATACTTACACTTATTGGGTGTATAGGTATTATTATTGCTTTAGCATTGTGTCTAAAGAAAAAAGACGAAAAGACAAGAAGAATTGTTTTGTGGGTATTGACAGGTCTTATTATATTTTTTGAAGTGGTAAGACGCATTGCCAATTTGGCTAAAAACACAGATTGGTCGTTTACAAGCGTTATGCATATTTTGTTGCCAAGACCGTGGTGTGCTATTGCTTGTTGGACATTAATAGTTGCTACAATTGTTAATAAAAAATATTTATACAACTTTGCTAGTATTACAGCATTGTTGTGTGCAATTATTTTCTTTGCATATCCGGGTGTTGGATTTAAGAGTCCATATTTCTTATTTGACGATTTGTATTCAGTAGCTACACATTGCTTACTACTTATAGAAAGTATTACTTTAATGACACTTAAATTTACAGATTTTCAATACAAACAATTTTGGAAAGTTGCAGTATGTTATGCAGTTATTTTGTTATATACATTTGTAGAAATATACCTTTTGAAGATAGAACCAGACCCAATGTATTTTATGCCACATAACGATGTACAAGATATAGTAGGTATGAGTTATGGTGTATATCTAGTTGTGTATATATTATTTACATTGTTCTACTTTAATCTATTCCCATTTATACAATGGTTGAAGACCAATAAACCTATTGCAAAATGGATTAATAATAGAAAACAAACTGCTAATAATGCAAAAGAAGAAAGTAACGAAAATACAGATACTAGTGTAAAAAATGATGATGTAAAAAGTGAAAAGTAAATATAATCTAGTTATAATTAAGATTTATAATTGCTCAAACAAAAAACTCACAGTGATTGGCTGTGAGTTTTTTATATGTCTAATATTTTTATATGTTTAATATTTTAAATTAATAACTTAATAATGTATTAAAAATTAAAAATATTATTCAGTTCTTAAAGCTTTTACTGGGTCTTTTTTAGCTGCAATGTTGGCAGGTATTAGACCAGCTATAAATGTAAGTGTAACACTTATTAGTACAAGTATTACAGAACCCAAAATTGGTAGGGTTGCTAGTCCACTTAGACCAGTAAAGTGTTTTAAAACAAGATTGATTGGCAATATCAAAATTAAGGATATCAAAATACCAAATAATCCACTTGTTAAACCGATTATAAAGCTTTCTGCAGTAAATACACGCTTAACATCTTTTTTACTTGCACCAACACTACGCAATACACCAATTTCTTTTGTACGCTCAATAACAGAAATGTATGTAATAATGCCTATCATTATAGAACTTACAATTAGTGATACACTAACGAAAGCTATAAGTACATAAGTTATTGCGTTGATTATTACTGATACGGTACTCATAATTAAATCAATATAATCAGTGTATGTTATACGGTCATCTTTTTCAGAATTGTCGTTGTAGGTATTAATAAATTTCTTTATTTTGTCTTTAGCTTCAAAAGTATTTACATATATGTTTATGCTGTCTGGTGTATCTAATTTAAGAGTTGATACATCAGTTACCAAATCACTTAATGCGGCAGCACTTTGGTTACGATATTCTACCATTTGTTTTGTAAATTCGTGACTATAAGCAATACCTGTATTTAGCGAACCAGCATCAGTTGTATCATTAAGTCTTACAATGCCGACAATCTTTACCTTGTTAGGGCTATTGTCTACTGCATTTTTGTAGTATGTATAATATTTTACTGGGTCGGTTGTTTGATAAGTTCTAAAATCTATTGGTTTGCCGTCACTATCCAATGTTAGTGTACCATCTTCATTGGTTAGATAGTAATCACAATCATCAAGTACAGTATAAGTTTTACCAATTATGCTGTTGTAATCAATAGATTTTTTATGTGTTTTGTCTTCATTGATAAGGTTGCGAAGTATAGCTTCCATATCAGATTTGTCCAATAATCCTAGAGCATATAGTACATAGTCATCAACTTCATTGTTTTTGTCTAGTACTAATATAGCGTCATTTTTATCTTCAATATATTGGCTTTGTGCTCCCAACAAATCATATTGAGATTTGATAAGTTTTTCATTGTCCAACATTTCATAGAAAATGTTTGCTCTTCCAAACGAATAACTAGAGCTACTTCCACTACTACTTCCCATATCAATACCAATGATTTTGAATGACAACATTAGTACTTGTTGAGAGTTAAGTTCGCACTTGCCAGTGTTTTGTAGAGAAGTTTTGATAAATGCAATTTCTGGATATTCGTCAAAGAAGCTATATTTTGTTATGTCGTTATTGTTTTCGTCAGTTGCAATGTTGATTTGATAATTGCCTGTAGGAAGTTGTGTTGTGGTTGCACCTGTTTTGTTCTCTAAAAACAACAATGCATACTGTACAATCATTTGCAACATTGTTTGGCTTGGATTGATAGCAGTGCCATCTTCAAGTGCATAGTCCAAACTCAATCTATATGTGTATTGGATAGCATTGACATATCCGTCCAATTCAGATTTATGTTCTGAAATATAATTATAAAATTTGTTTAAGTTGTTGCTACTTGTACTACTTCCAACATTGTTTATTATGTTAGAAATATTTTCTTTTGGATATACACCGTCCAATTCGTGGTCTGCACTATCCGAACTAGAGTGGTTAAGGAACATAGATTGAACTATAGAACTAAAATCTACACTCTTAGAACTTATAGTAATAGGGTAGGTGGATAAAGTATCTTCTTGCATTTTGTTGATGTAAGTTGAAAATCCACTAGATATTGCTAGTACTAAAGCAATACCTATTATTCCTATCGAACCTGCAAAACTTACTAAGAATGTTCTAGCTTTTTTAGTAAGTAAGTTTTTAAGACTTAAAGATAATGCTGTGAAAAATGACATTCTCTTTTTCTTACCAGTTTTATTTAAAGTTGGAAGTTTGTGGTCTGTAGATGTAGAGTCGTCACTAGTTGTATTTTCTTCTTGAGTAGATTCGTTTACACTAATACTATCGGTACTATCACTCTCTTTATTTAAATTGGCAATTTCGTTGTCATATTGTTCCATTGTGTATGGATTAGAGTCGTCTATTACTTTTCCGTCCAATAGTCTTATAATTCGAGTTGAATACTTTTCGGCAAGTTCTGGGTTGTGAGTAACCATAATTATAAGTTTGTCATTGGATATTTCTTTTAGTAAATCCATAACTTGTACACTACTTGTTGTATCTAAAGCACCTGTTGGTTCGTCTGCAAGTATTATTTCTGGGTCATTGACAAGAGCTCTTGCTATCGCTACTCTTTGCATTTGACCACCAGACAACTGATTAGGTTTGTTTTTAAGTTTGTCTTTTAGACCAACTTTAGTAAGAACATCTATAGCGCGCTCTCTTCTTTCTTCTTTTGATACACCAGATAGGGTAAGGGCAAGTTCAACATTTTCTAGTACGGTTTGATGTGGTATAAGATTGTAACTTTGGAATACAAAACCAATGGAGTGATTGCGATATGTGTCCCAGTCTTTATCTTTATACTCTTTAGTGGATTTGCCACCAATAACTAAATCACCACTTGTGTATCGGTCAAGTCCACCAACTATGTTAAGCATAGTAGTTTTTCCACAACCACTTGGTCCCAAAATGGATACAAACTCACTCTTTCTAAATGCTATACTTACATCGTCAAGAGCATTGACAGTTGTGTCCCCAGTCACATATTGCTTAACAATATTTTTTAATTCAAGCATAACTTCTCCTTTTATATTTTTCTATATATTTTGCTAACAATTTTTATACTTAATTTATTGGATATAAAACATTATTTTGGCTAGGTTAAGTATATAAAAATAACGGGTTAATGTCAATGTTTGTGTTTAACCAAACAAAAATAAATTAGATAGATTTTTAAATAGTTTGCGAGTATTGTAAAAAACTTGTACAATATATAATGATTAATAAATTACTGGGAGTAGGTATGATATCAAAAGATGTTGTTATTGTTGGTGGCGGAGCAAGTGGACTTATGTGTGCTTACACTTATGCAAAATTGGGACATAAGGTCACGGTGCTAGAAGCGTCTTTAAAAGTAGGTAAAAAGATTTTGGTGAGTGGCAACGGAAGATGTAACCTTACCAACCTTAATCTAAGTAACGATTGTTACAATGTTATGCCTAAACAATTTGAACGATTTAATAATATGGATACTTTAAAACTTTTTGAAAGTATAGGACTACTTACTTATGCAGACGAAGAAGGTAGATGTTATCCTGTATCCAATCATTCTAGTTCGGTATTAGATGTATTAATCAATCAATTAAAACTATTGAAAGTTGATATTATCACTTCTAGTCCAGTTGTGGATATATATAAAGACAATGACTTTGTTGTGGTGACCGATAAAGAAAAATATAATGCTAAAAAAGTCGTGATTGCTACTGGTGGAAAAAGTGTGCTTGATATTATGGATAGATTGGGTGTAAAATACAATCCATTTGTACCAAGTTTGTGTGGTATAAAAACAGTGGAAAACAATCAGTTGATATCTGGTATTAGAGTAAA
This sequence comes from uncultured Clostridia bacterium, assembly GCA_934746645.1. Taxonomy (GTDB): domain Bacteria; phylum Bacillota; class Clostridia; order Christensenellales; family UBA1242; genus UBA6345. The sequence continues at coordinate 561,323 of CAKVFE010000001.1, read as the reverse complement.
TGCCAATGTAAAAGTGCAAGCTAAAGATTTTCAATATAGTGAAAATGGCGAAGTTATATTTAAAGATAATGGACTTAGTGGAATATGTATTTTCAATATTTCAGCACGACTTAATTGGAAGCGTATTGATAGAGCCAATATCAGTTTGGACTTAATGCCTGATATGTCCAATAGTCAACTTAACGATTATTTGAAAACTAGAAAAAATATAGGCAAGTTAGTAGCGAAACAATTTTTTGATGGTATGTTCCATAAAAACTTAGGTCAAGAACTACTTAATAGATGTGGTATTGATATCAATTTGCCAATAGAAAAATTGACTGATAAAGATATTGAAAATTTAAGTTTGACTATTAAAAATATGCAATTTAGTTTTAGTTCAATGGATAACAACAACCAAGTTCACAATGGTGGTGTGCCACTAGATATGTTGACTGACTACTTAGAATATAAGTCAATCCCTAACTTGTATTTTTGTGGGGAAGTCGTAGATGTTGATGGTGTTTGTGGTGGTTACAATCTTCAATGGGCGTGGACAAGTGGACATATAGTAGGAGAGTCGTTATGATAAAAGTAGACAATTTAAGTTTTCGCCCAAACTATAATGACGAAGATATAATAAAAAAGTTGAGTACAACTTTAAAACTAAAACCTAAAGATATTGATAGCTATGTAATACTAAAAAAATCTATTGATGCTAGACGAAAACCTGATATAAAAATCATATTGAGTTTGGGTGTTAATTTAAATAAAAACATAAATGTAAAAGGATATCCCAACATAACTGTAGACAATAAAGGTTTGACATACATAGCTAGTAGTTATGACTATCGACCAGTAGTAGTTGGCTTTGGGCCAAGCGGAATGTTTTGTGCTTTGGCACTATGCTATATGGGATACAAACCTATTGTTATAGAACAAGGTTTAGATGTTGATGCTCGTACCAAAATGGTAGAAGAATTTTGGAATACAGGCAAACTTAATCCAAAATGTAATGTCCAATTTGGTGAAGGTGGAGCAGGAACATTTAGTGATGGCAAACTTAATACCAACTTAAATAATAGTTATTGTAAAGTTGTTATCAATGAGTTTGTGCTTAATGGAGCGCCTAAAGAAATAGCATATATCAACAAACCACATATAGGAAGTGACAACCTAAAAGTGGTTGTTAAAAACATTAGAGAGCGTATAGTGTCTATGGGTGGCGAAGTTAGATTTTATACACAATTTGTTGATTATGTTGCTGTTAATGACACAATATCACGAGTTTTTGTCAAAAACTTAAGCGATGATAAAATTGATACTATAGACACAAAAAGTCTAGCATTGTGTATAGGACATAGTGCAAGAGATACTTTTAGACTACTTTATGATAAAGGACTAGAGCTAAAACAAAAACCATTTGCTATGGGTGTTCGTATAGAACAGAGTCAAGAAAAAATCAATCTTAGTCAGTATGGAATATTGGATTCGCATTTGCCACCAGCTGATTATAAGTTGGCTGTGCATTTACCAAACGGTAGAAGTGTGTTTACTTTTTGTATGTGCCCAGGTGGTGTAGTGGTCAACTCTGCTAGCAATAATTGTGAAGTCGTAACCAATGGTATGAGTTATTTTGCTCGTAATTTGCCTAATGCCAATAGTGCAGTATTGGTTAATGTTGTACCAGAAGATTATGGTAGTACACACCCACTTACAGGTATAGAGTTTCAATCTAAATACGAACAACTTGCATATAGCCTAACTATGGGTAAAGAGTGTCCAGCTCAAACTGTTGGTAGTTTTTTAGGACATAAAGATACAGCGTTAAAGATAGTCCCAAGTACAGCTATTAAGATGAGTGATATTTCAAAATGTTTACCAGATTTTGTTACTCAGAGTTTGAAAGAAGGATTACCACTTCTTAATGACAAGTTGAAAGGATTTAGTGATGATGGCAATTTGCTTATTGCTATTGAAAGTCGAAGCAGTAGCCCAGTAACAATAGTTAGAGATGATACAATGCAAACAAAAATAAAAGGTCTGTATCCTTGTGGCGAAGGTGCTGGATACGCTGGTGGAATTATTAGTAGTGCAGTCGATGGTATAAAAGTTGCCGAAGCAATAAGAGATAATGATAAAAATTAATAAAGTATATTTAGAAATAAAATAATAAAAAATATTTTGTATTGAACATTCTTCAATATAAGATATTTTTTTATCTATTGGATAAACACAATATGCATATCTCTTAATTGACAAATTGTTATTAAAAATGATATATAACTATTGTTAAAGATTAGTTATTGACTTTTGACTATTAACTAAGTATGTAATTAAGGGGATTAGTATGTGTATTATTAGTGCGATTTTAAATTATTTTTTTCCAAGTGATGAAGATGACGAAGAAGATGACAAAGAAATTAATTCTAAAAAACAATATGACAACGATTATGAAGAACAATTAGACAAATGTACAAAATGTGAAAAAGTATATTACAAGATGTTGTATAAAAATTATCATGAGAAATATCTTATAAAAACTCAAGTATATTTAAGAAGTTTATTCCCTGGTTATAAAGCAGAAAATTTTAGAATAGATATTGTGTTTAGGGATTTAGATGATACAGAAACAATTGCCCTTATAGAAATCAATGATGGCTCTCATTCACGAGATTTATTAAGAAGTGCAAGAGATAAAGAATTAAAAGAGTTTTGCAACGATAACGATATTAATTTAATTACTCTATGGACAAAATATGGCTGTAAAGAAAAATCAATATGTAACTATATAGATAGAAAGATAGAAGAGTTTGAGTAATAAAAAAAGGCATTACATTTTCGTGTAATGTCTTTTTTTATAGGGTATATTGGATAATTTATTTTTTAATAAATTCGGCATCTAATTGTTTGGTTATTTCTTCATTGTTTGGTTTGTCGGTTCTTTCGCCGTCAACAATAAGACTACTATATTGTTCTTTCTCTATATCTGCTTTACGCTCAATAGGTTTCCATTTAACTTCTTTTTTAAATAATGCTGCTATTGCGATTGGGATATAAAGTCCCATAAAGAAAGGATTCATAATTATTGCTATAAAAGCATTTTTTGCTGTAAGGTCAATGTGCTTTTTCTCTGCTAAGATAAGTACCAAAGTGTATAAAGCCAAGAATAAATACATTCCACCGACTGCCACACCAAAGTTGATGAGTGCTAAATGCCATAGGTGAGGTTCTACTTTTAGACAAGCACCTACAATACCTAGTACCAAAGTAAATATGCTATAAACTATTATTGATGCTAGTGGTACAGCAATAGGTATTATGCCTAATGCAAATTCTAGTTTGCCAAGTTTGTTCTCCTTAGAAACCAAACTGCTTTTCCACAATTTCTTGTTGTATTTTTTGCCAACTTGCATATGACCTTTTACCCATCTTACTCTTTGGTTCCAACTTATTTTTAGATTGATAGGTTGTTCGTCAAAGAATTGGGTATTGGTGTTGTATGCACCTTTTATATCATTAAGTACTGCATAATTGCTTATCTCTACATCTTCTGTTAGGCATTGGAAAGGCCAACCACCTAAACCATTAATAACTCTTGCAGAAATATAAAAACCAGTTCCACTTACCAAAACATTTTGATTAAATCTTGCACGACATTTGTTTTGCATTGTGTTAAGCATACTAAATGTTAGTCCACTACAACTTGCTATCCAACCATCGTTCCAGTTTATGGAGTTACGATAACTTAGTGCTATTTCATATCCAGCATCATAAGTTTTGTTCATTTCGGTTAAGAAATTTGGAGCTGCCATATTGTCTGCATCAAATATAAAATATGCTTCATATTCTTCAGCTTTTTTTGTTTCTATCAAATGTTTGGTTATTTGGTCTAAAGCTCCACCTTTGCTTTTAACATTTAAGTTAGGTCTTACAAATGCAGTTACATTTTCATATTGCTTGCATATCTCAAAGGTTGGGTCACTTTCGGATTCGATAATAACATAAGTATCAAAACATTCTTTAGGATAATCTTGTTCTTTTAGACTATCCAATAACCTAGATATAACACTGCTTTCATATCTTGCAGGTATCAATATTGCGTATTTGTGATTTTTCTTTGCGTCCGGAAATTTTCTGTCCGGCAATAATCCATATATGTTATAGAAAATTTTGTACAGCAGTAATATCACGGACAGACCCATTAGGGCAATCAGTGTCCAGTCTGCTATATCTAGTATTGTTGCATACATTATAGTATTTTCTCCCAATAGTTATTAGCTACTTTATAGCCATTAAGTCCTTTAAGTATATAAGTTTTAATTTGGTTTGTAAATTATTTTTTATTAAGAAGTGTCCCCACTGCAACATATTTTTAATATTTTTGTCTATTATTGTTTATTATGACCAATAAATATAAAAAAATAAAGCGTTAATCTTACGCTTTACTTTTTATTTTGTATTAATTGTAAATATAAAAGTTGTTGTCACATTAAGTTATAGTTGTAGGGTACCTACTTATAGTGACTACTTTGATAAAGTAGAAAAGATTATTTTATCTCCATTGTATCCTGTAAGATGTTCGCCGTCATTGTCGTTTAGATAATACAATTCTATATTGTCGTCCAATCTACTTTCGTTGATATAATTGATTTGGAAATGAGATATATTTTTGTTGCTTATTGCGTTGGCTACTAAGATAGCATAGTTAGTGTTATTCATATGTCCGTTGTGATCCAAATCAAAAAATGCTACTTTGTGATTAAGAATATTTGGGTTAGTTTTGTCTACTATTTCGGTTTTGTTAAATCTTTCTTCATAGTTGACATCTTCACAATATTCGCCTATGTAGTTGACGCTATCGGGTCTTACAAATCTTCTCGTTGTTGCGTCAATAACACACCATTTAGAAGTACCTTTTATAAGTACATTATTGTTTTCGTCACATATCAAATAATCTCTATCAAAATCTACAAGACCTTTTTTGTGTGGCCAAGTTTTGACAATTACGGTTTGGTCTATGTGTGGCATACTGATAATATCAAACTTAACTCTACTAAGTACCCAGTAAAGATTTTTATCTTTCATTTCTTCATATCCCACGCCTATTAGTCCTGCGTGTATAGAAGCTACATCTTGAAAAATAGCAAGTATGCTTTGTATTTTTAAGTTGTCATTGATATCAAAATAACTATTGTATAAAGTTATTTTTGTTTCATATTTCATTATTGCCATAGATTTTGACTCCAATAATATTTTTATTAGATTAAACATTCTTTTTAAGATTATGTCAATGAGTTTTAAGTTTTTTAACTTTGATTTTTCGTTTTAATAAGACCCAAAAACTCAAAAATTAAGTACAATTTATTATATAATAATAAAATATAAGTTTGACTTACAATATAAGTAAGTGTAAACTAAGTAAGTAAACTAAAGATATTATGCTCATAGGAGATATTATGACAAGAGAAAATATATACAAAACACACAATTGTGGCGAGTTGAGAATCGAAGACCAAGGTAAGCAAGTTAGACTTGCTGGTTGGGTCAATAGTATAAGAAAATTGGGTGGTCTTAACTTTGTTACTTTAAGAGATCACTTTGGTATAACTCAATTGTTGATTAGAGATGATTCTTTATTGGAAGGTGTTAATAAAGAATGTACAATTACTGTAGAAGGACAAGTATTAGAAAGAGAAAGTAAAAATCCAAAAATGCCAACTGGAGATATTGAAGTTTTAGTTAGCTCATTAAAAGTTTTGGGTAAGTGCCAAAGCGTATTGCCTTTTGAAATTAATGACGCACCTAACACTAAAGAAGAACTTAGACTAAAATATCGTTATTTGGATTTGCGTAATCCTGTTACTCACGACCTTATCGTAACAAGAGCAAAAATGCTTAACTTTGTACGCAACAAATTGACAGATATGGGATTCTTAGAGGTTCAAACACCTATACTTACAAGTTCTAGTCCAGAAGGTGCAAGAGATTATATTGTTCCTACAATCAATGCTCCGGGTGAGTTTTATGCATTGCCACAAGCACCACAACAATTTAAACAATTGCTTATGGTAAGTGGCTTTGATAAATATTTCCAAATCGCTCCTTGCTTTAGAAACGAAGCAGCTAGAGCAGACCGTACACCGGGTGAATTTTATCAAGTAGATATGGAAATGAGTTTTGCAACTCAAGAAGATGTGTTCTACAACTGTGAAGTATTTGCTACTTCATTGTTCAACGAATTTACAACTAAAAAAGTAGATACAGCACCTTTTATCCGTATCCCTTATAAAGAAGCTATAGAAAAATATTGTAGTGACAAGCCAGACTTGCGTAACCCACTTATTGTTCACGATGTAACCAATATATTTAAAGATACTGAGTTTGGAGCATTCCAAGGCAAGACTATTAAAGCTATTTCTGCAAAATGTGATGACAAACCTCGTAGATTCTATGATGATTTGGGCAAACTTATTGTATCTTACGAAGGTAAAGGTTGTGCGTGGGTAAAATATACACAAGAAGGATTTACTGGTGGTATAGCTAAATTTGTGACCGAACAAGTTGGTCAAGACCTTATTAAAGAATTTGATTTGAAAGTAGGAGATTCTATATTCTTTATAGCAGACCAAAAGGATATGGCTATCAAATTGACCAATGTTCTTCGTAACGAATTGGGTCAATCTCTAAATCTTATTGATAAAGACCGTATCGCTTTCTGCTGGATAGTAGACTTCCCATTCTTCGAACACAATGAAGAAACTGGCAATATTGATTTTGCTCACAATCCATTTAGTATGCCTCAAGGGGGACTAGAAAGTCTTGAAAATCTTGACCCATACGATATTAAAGCATATCAATTTGACTTAGTATGCAATGGATACGAAACATTGTCTGGTGCAGTTCGTAACCACGACCAAGAACTTATGGTTAAGGCATTTGAACTTGCTGGATATAGTGAAGATACCGTAAAACAAAAATTTGGTGCTTTGTACAACGCATTCTCTTATGGAGCACCTCCACACGCTGGCTGTGCATTTGGATTTGATAGATTGCTTATGTTAGTAACAGATAAAGATATTATAAGAGAAGTTATTGCATTCCCAATGAACAAAAATGCAAGAGATCTTATGATGGGTGCACCAAGCTTTGTAAGCGAACAACAATTAAAAGATGTAGGCATCATGCTTATACCTAAGGAGAACAAATAATGACTGATGTTAAACAATTATATACCGACCAAGCCAAACTTGACGGAACTATGGTAACAATTTCTGGTTGGGCAAAATCTGTTAGAGATAATGGTACTTTTGGTTTTATAGACCTTAACGATGGTACCAACTTTAAAGGTGTTCAAGTTGTATTTAACAACGAACTTAACAACTTTGATGATGTTAAGCGTTTAAACACATATTCTAGCATTACTGTAGAAGGCAAATTTTTACTTACTCCAGAAAACAAACAACCATTTGAAATACACGCTACAAAAGTAGAAATTCTTAATGCTACTGGTGCAGATTATCCATTGCAGAAAAAACGCCACTCTATAGAATTTTTAAGAGAAATTGCTTATTTAAGACCAAGAGCAAACTTGTTCCAAGCTGTATTTAGAATCAGAAGTGTAGCAGCTATGGCTGTTCACGAATATTTCCAATCCAATGGTTATGTTTATGTCAACACTCCTATTATTACAACTACAGACTGTGAAGGCTCTGACCAAATGTTTAAGTTGACAACTTTAGACTTTGACAATCTTCCAAAAACTGAAGACGGGAAAGTAGATTTGTCACAAGACTTGTTTGGTAAAAAAGCATATATTACTGGCTCAGGTCAATTACACGGCGAAGCTTTTGCTATGGCATTTAGCAAGATATATACTTTTGGACCAACACTTCGTACCGAAAATAGCAATACCAAGACTCACGCAAATGAGTTCTGGATGATAGAGCCTGAGATTGCTTTCTGTGACCTTGATAGACTTATGGACATAGAAGAAGATATGCTTAAATTTGTAGTTAAGTATGTGTTAGACAGATGTCGTCAAGAACTAGAATTTTTGGATAGCTTTGTTCAAAATGGACTTATCGAAAAGTTGGAAAAACTTGTTAATAGTCACTTTACTCGTATTGATCACAAAGATGTTATTACTATCTTAAAACAAGCTCCAGTTAAATGGGAGTTCCAACCAGAGTATGGTGAAGATATCGCAAAAGAACACGAAAAATATATCACCGAATATTTCAACGGACCAGTATTTATTAAAAACTGGCCAAAGGATATTAAGTCATACTATATGAAATTAAATCCAGACAACCAAACAGTTGCTGCAGTAGACCTAGAAGTACCGGGTGCTGGCGAACTAATGGGTGGTAGCCAAAGAGAAGAAGACTATGACAAACTTGTTGCTAGATGTGACGCTATGAATGTTGATAAAGACAAGATTGACTGGTACTTAAATTTAAGAAAGTTTGGTTCTTGCGTACACTCAGGATTTGGTATGGGCTTTGAAAGATTGATTATGTATCTAACAGGTGTAGACAACATAAGAGATGTTATACCATTCCCTCGTACGCCAAAGAACTGTGATTTCTAATCACTTTAATTATTGGTAACAATATAAAAAAAGACAAAAAGCTAAATATGTAACTTTTTGTCTTTTTTTATCATAATATTGTTAGACAAAAATCAAAAATATGGTTAATATTTTTAATGGAGAGTTAATTATGAACAAAACCAATGTAATGCGAATATTGGACCAACATAAATTAAGTTACAATCATTATGAATATGATTCCAATATAACCAATGGTGTAGAAGTTGCTACTGCACTTAATCAAAATATGGCACAAGTATTTAAGACTTTAGTTACTACTGGTAGTGACAACAATCACTATGTGTTTGTAGTCCCAGTTGCTAAGACTTTGGACTTAAAGAAAGGTGCAAAAGCAGTCAATGTAAAAAGTGTAGAAATGCTTAAACAAAAAGATTTGTTTCCACTAACAGGTTATATACACGGTGGTTGTTCGCCTATAGGTATGAAAAAGAATTTTAAGACAGTAGTAGATATTACAGCAACACAATTTTCAACTATAATATTTAGTGCTGGTAAAGTTGGATATCAAGTAGAACTTAAACCACAAGATTTGCAAAATTTGATTAATTGTCATTTTGATGACATTGTACAAGATTAAGGAGATGTATGTTTACACCAAGAAATAAAGAAACTGCTTGTGGAATGTGGTCTACTACATACATAATAGCACTTTGTGTTGTTATTGTTATGGTTGTGGTGGGTCTAATTTTGTCTAGAAAAATGTCACATAAAGCAGTACATAGGACAATACTTATTACGACAATTTGTGCTATAGTCACCGAAATAGGCAAGATGATATTTATAGGTGTGACTTATGGTATTGATGAAGTCGAATTTATACCATTGTATTTTTGCTCACTATTTATGTATTGTGGAGTATTTGCAAGTATCACAAAAGTGAAGTGGTTAGAAACAACTGGTTTAAGTTTTCTTACAATGGGTGGGATTATTGGTGCAATAGCATTTTTTAGTTATCCAGATGCGTGCATACCCAACTATCCAATCTATCACTATATGTGTTTAAGAACAATGCTTTATCACGGAGCAATGATATATATAGGATTTTTAATTTTGATAACTGGATATTACAAACCAAAAGCTAAAGATTTTCTCAACTATTTTATTGCACTTATGATTATCGGAATTTTGGCTTATATTCTCAATGTTGTCAATGGTCAAAATTTGATGTACATTTCTCGTCCATTAAATTTTGAATTATCAAAAGTTGTTTATAACTGGAATCCAACATTATATCCATTTTTATTTTTAATTTTACAAGTAACTGTTCCATTTTGGGCAAGTTATAGTATATACCAATTAGTTAATTATATTATTTTAAAACAAAAGGAGAAAAAAGATGTTTACAGGTAACCATTTTATTTGGATTGCAATATGTCTTGTAATTATTGGAGCATTGACTTTCTGCTCTACAAAATTTAATTTTTCATTTAGAACATCTGCATTTATTATGGCAGGTGTGTCACTAGCAAGCGAACTTTCAAAAGTTTTCAGCCATATGAATTATGTCAATGGTGTCAATGTTTCTGATGGTATGGTTATTGACGCAGGTGCATTGCCATTGCATATTTGCTCTATATTTATTTTCTTATTCTTCTGGTTGCCATTTAGTAAAGAAAGTAAATTTAGAAAATACATCATCAATTTCTTTATACCTATTGGTTTGATAGGTGCAACACTTTCTATATTGATGGCTACAAGTGGTGTCAACTTTGCTAAGCCTTTTGCTTATCAATGCTTTATTTATCACGCAGTTATGATTTGGTATGCTATTTATTTGATTCAATCTAAAAACACCGACCTTGGTATTAAGTCTTGGATAACCAATTTGATATCAACATTCGCATTGGCTATTGTTATGATTTGGGTCAATGGATTGCTTGCTGTATACGACACCAACTTCTTGTTTGTAGTAAGACCACCAGTTGACAATTTGCCTATACTTAACCTAAACAATGGTTGGTACGCATATTTCTTTACATTGGTTGCAATAGGATTTGTGGGTATAACTTTAGTACATCTACCATCAATGATTATTGAAATTAAAAATAATAAAAAAGCAAAAGCTTTGGCTACTTCAAATGTAGATACAGCCAACACAACAACTGTTGATACAAACAATACAGTTGATACAAATGTCGTAGAAGTAAATGATAACAATAACGAAAATACCAATATAGTTGAAGATAAAAAAGAAGAAAGTTTAGAAGTTGTAGAATCTAAACCAAAAGCAAAAAAGACAAGTACAACAAAATCAACAACTAAAAAGACAGCCACTTCTACAACTAAAAAAGCTACTAATAAGAATACTAAGACAACTACTAAAAGTAAAAGTTCAAAAGCAAAATCAGAATAGTTAAAAGTTGGTATTTATGAAACAATACGAAAGTGAAAGATTGCTATTAAGAACTCCAACATTAGAAGATGAAAAAATGATCTGGGATTATAGACAAGAGTTTGTGGACAACAACGAACAATCTTGTGGAGATAGTGGATTATTGAAAGTATCTTCATTTGTGGATTGGTACAATCATCTTCAACTTATGTCCAATAAAGATACTTTACCACCAAATAGAGTGGTAGCTACACAATTTATGGCTATTGAAAAGACAAGTGGTACATTGGTTGGTATGGTCAATGTTAGACATTATCTAACTCCGTTACTATTATCACAGGGTGGACATATAGGAGATAGTGTAAGAAAATCAAAACGCAATCAAGGTTATGCTACCGAGCAGATTGGGACTGCACTTATATTTTGTAAAGATATGGGTATCAATAAAGTTTTGATGACTTGCAATAAAGACAATATAGGTTCGATGAAATCTATAGTTAAAAATGGTGGAGTTAAAGAAAACGAAATCATTGTTGACGGCAAGATAATGGAAAGATATTGGATAGATAACAATTAAAATAAAAAAATACTAGCACTAAGCTAGTTTTTTTTATTGGATAACACTATTATTTTTTAATGGCTGGGGTGGTAGGATTTGAACCCACGGAATGGAAGAGTCAGAGTCTTCTGCCTTAGCCACTTGGCGACACCCCAATATTTAAGAGTTGTCTATTAACAATTTAGACATAAATATTATATATCTATATAGTTATTATTTCAAGTTAAATTAATAAAGATTGTACTTATTTTGCTTTATAAATTTTGGCATTTATAATACAATTATTATGTCGAATAAATCTTAAAATTGTCGAAGAAATATTGTGGTAATATGGAGGTTGTATGGCTAATCAAACAAACAAAACTAGCGCAAATAAAAAGACAGAGTCTTCAGCTAAGAATACGACTAGCACTACTAGAAACACAAGAAAAACTACTACTCAATCAAGTGCATCAAAATCTAGTAATACTAAGTCTACTACAACTAAAAGGAAATATACAAAAAGAACAACCAAAGATGATGACACTATAACCAAATTGAAAAATGCAGGTATTTTGTTGTCAGTTGGAGATACTCAAACAAAAAGTAATCAGACAAAAACAAGTTCTCAAAACAAAGTAGATAAACAAGTTGAAAAAGTTGTAAAAAGTACACATTGGGTGACACTGCTTTGCGTAATTATGTTTTTAATTATAGGTATTGTTGCTGGATTCTTTACATATAAAGTGATAACTAAAGAAGACAAATTCCAACTAATTGGAGATAAAGAAATAACAATCAATGTGGGAGATACTTACGAAGAAAAAGGAATAACCATAATTGCTTTTGGTAAGGACATATCCGATAAGGTTGTTATAACTGGTACAGTAGATACAACTACAGAAGGAACTTACAATATTGTGTATACAGTAGACAACTTTAAATATAAAGATGTTAAGCGTATAAGAACAATCAATGTAGTAAGTGGCAATTAGGTATAGGAGAAGATTATGGCAAAGAAAAATGTTAGATTTAATAAAGCATTAACTATATTTTTGTCTATACTTAGTCTAATTATTGGTTTTTGTGCTGGCGTAGTCGGCAACTATGTATATGATAGAAAAACTAATGATATATACAAAAGTGATTATGTATATGGCGATTTAGAAATGCATTTTCTAGAATTGGGTAATGGATATACCGGAGATAGCTGTTATATAAAATGTGGAGATGTTGATATTTTGGTTGACGCAGGTAGTAGGACTAGTAGCTCTACAACAATAGCCAATTATCTAGACACTCAAGTTACTGATAAAAAATTGGAATATGTTATTGTTACTCACGCAGATAGGGACCATATAGCAGGATTTGCAGGAGATAGCAAAAATCCAAGTATATTTGCTAGATATGAAGTAGACACAATTATTGATTTTCCACTAACCAATAAAGTTGGTAGTAAAGAAACTGGCGTATTAAAAGATTATTATAGTGAAAGAGATAGTAGAGTAGAAAAGGGTGCTAAACACTACAATGCTTTACAATGTTACAATAACACTGATGGCGGACAACGCACATATAAGTTAAGTGACACAATCACTTTAAATATCCTTTATAACTATTATTATGAAAATAGTAGTCCAGACGAAAACAATTATTCAGTATGTTTTCAAATAGAGGATGGAGATAACAAATATTTGTTTACTGGTGACCTAGAACTTGAAGGCGAAGAAAAACTTGTTGCCAACAATAGTTTGGATAAAGTTAAATTGTTTAAAGCAGGACATCACGGTTCTAAGACATCAAGCAATGATTGTTTACTAGATGTTATACAACCAGAAGTTTGTGTGGTTACTTGCTGTGCTGGTTCAGTAGAATATACACAAAATCTTGAAAACACATTCCCAACACAATTATTTATCAATCGTATATCAAAATGGACTGATAAAGTTTATGTTACTACAGTCGGAACAATAGCAAAAGACGATAGTGATAAATGGAAAGATGTTTCTTATACAAGTCTTAATGGTATAGTCGTTGTTAAAGTAAACAATGGAACACTCAATGTCGAATGTTCCAACAATAATACTGTATTGAAAGATACAGACTGGTTTAAAAACAATCGTACAACACCAGATGCTTGGAAAAGTGTAGCATAATATATAAAAAGTAAAAGGCAATGTTATATTGCCTTTTTTGTTCGCTTTATATATGGAGTAATATAACAACTATTGTATTTTCAATTAGTTGTTTCAATTAACTTTAACTTTTTTAAAAATTATAGTAATATAAAGATATGAAAAATTTAGAGTGTAAATATTTTAATATTTGTGGTGGTTGTAGTTTACTTAATGTAGATTATGAAAGACAACTTAAACTTAAACAACAACAAGTTGTTGATGCCTTGTCCGAATTTAATATTTCTGCAAAAGTAGAAAAAACAATTGGTATGTATTATCCATATAAATATCGCAACAAGGTACACTTAGCTATAAGAGAAGTTAAGGGTAAAGTAGAAGTTGGCTTTTTTGAAGAAAACAGCAATCGCATTGTAGATGTTGATGATTGTTTGTTGCACGACATTTGGGTAAAACAACTTATATCCATAACAAAAGAATATATAAGAAAATATCATATAAGTGCATACAACAAAAGAAAAGAATGTGGAACATTAAAATATGTTGTTGCAAGAAAATTGGGCGAAGAAATAATGGTAACTATAGTTGCTACAACCCCAAATTTTGCTGGCACTGAGTGGTATTATGCTCAACTTGTTAAAGCATTTAATAATGTAAGTTTTTATATCAATGTCAACAACCGTACAGACAATGCTGTGTTTGAAGATAGAAAATTTATACATAGATATGGGTTTAAAAAATTGCGTGGAGAGATGCTAGGCGTTAAGTTTGAATTATCCCCAAATTCTTTCTTCCAAATCAATACACAAATAACAGAAAAAATATATAAAAATATATTTGAAATGCTTAATATCAATGATAAGTCAGTTATATTGGATTTGTATTCTGGTATAGGAATAACAAGTTTGATATTTGCTAAAAATGGTGCAAAAGTAATTTCTATTGAAAGTGTACCAGAAGCAGTTAATGACGCAAAAAATCTTATCAAACTAAATAAGTGTGACAATGTGGTTACTCCTATCCTTGGCAAGTGTGAACAAGTTATCAATCGTATCAACTATAAAAAGTTGTATAAAGAAGGTGGTTTGATATCAGTATTTTTAGACCCACCTCGTATTGGAGCACAAAAGAGTGTACTAGACGAAATAAATACACTCAATCCATATAGATTGGTATATTTGAGTTGTAATCCAAAAACTTTGGCTAGAGATTTAAGAGTGCTATTGGATTATGGATTTAAGATAGAGAGCATAACTCCGTATGATATGTTCCCACATACCAACCATGTCGAAACACTTGTTTGCTTAAAAAAGTAGTATGGTAAAAACATAATAATAAGTAGACATTAAAAACTAGTAATAAAAAAGAGAATTAGAAATTAAAAATCTAGTTCTCTTTTTCTTATCTTATCTTTTTATTTTTTTATCTAATCTATATGTATCTTACACATTTGCAAATTAGTTTTCATTATTTATTTGGGTGGCTTTTTTATTTAATTGAAACACTGTGATTTATATTTTCGATTTCTTTAAATAAACTAGTAGTTGTTTCAATATATTCTAATCGTTTTTGGCTTTTAGCTGGATTATGTGCAAGTGCATCACATTTTTGGACTTCAAAAATTATCTTGGAAAGATTTATATTTGCCAATATATCATTTTCAGTTAAAGGTGTATCGTGTCGTCTAATTAGTTCGCAAATATAAGTTATATAATTGTCTTCATAACCTAATCTTTGTAAAATACACTTGCTGATTTTTGCAGACATTTCTGGGTGTCCCTTAAAATGTCTTACTTCTCCATCTTGATAGGAATGTGGTTTACCTATATCGTGTAAAAGTAAAGCCAATCTTATATCAAAATTGTTGGGTGAAAAACTTAAAGCATATAAAGTATGCTCCCATACATCTAAATGATGGTGTGGGTGTTTGTGCTCAAATCCGACCATATCACAAATTTCAGGTATAATCTCAATTAATTGTTGCATATTGTTTCTTATACTTTTTACAACATCATCACCAATTAAAATTTTTTCTAATATTTTTTTATTATCCATATTAACCTTCTTTAGAATAATATAATACATTTTTCATAAATGTTCAATGTATCATAAAAAAGTAAACCATAATAATGATTTACTTATTTGCTGATATTTTTAAACGGAATAACTCTTTTATCTATCATATTCCATTAATTATTATTTGAGTTATTGTTGTTTATATTGTTTTGTTCTTGTTCTCTTTCTAACATTGAAAGATAAGAAAATTTGCAACCACAATAATTTTGTCTATAAAGGTGGTACTTTTTGGACAAATCCAAACTAAGTTTGTATCCGTCTTTTTTCTTAAAATCTGATACTAAATATTTAGTTTTTTCATTTTCTAGTTTAAGACCAATTTCGTTTAGCCAATCTGAGTGCTTGTATGGACTTACACTTAAGGTTGTTCCAAAATATTGGTAGTTGTGAGTATTGGCATATTCAAATGTTGCACCAATACGGTCAGCATAACACACTTTACATCTAGCACCACCTTCAGGTTCGGATTCCATACCGACAGTTTTTTTCATAAAAGTATCAGGTAGATAGTCTGGTACAATTATTTTTATTTTGTCGGTTAGGGTGGTGTTGAGTTCTTCGATAAACTTTATTTGTTCGTGCAATCTCTTTTCATATTCGGAGTCAGGGTATAGACAAGGATTGTAATAGAATACTGTTATATCAAAATAGTCCTTTAATCTAGTAATAACTGCAGTACTACAAGGCCCACAACAACTATGAAGTAAAAGAGTTTTTTTACTATCAAATGTTTTTATTAAATTTTCCATTTCTGTGTTGTAATTAATGTTGTTCATCTAAGTATTTTGCACCTTTTATTTTCTTTCCAATTTTGCTTTTTCAATCAAAATCTCTAGTCGGTCAGCCATTTCTTTTGTTTCTTTTAGACATTGTATAGCACTTTCGTTTTCTCTGTATACCATTATCATTTCATAGTCCAACACAATGTTTTTGTCTGCAAGTTGGTACGCTATCTTTTCCCAATCAATGTTGCCATATTTTTCTAAGGTGTGTTGGTCGGACAGACCATTGTTGTCGTGAAGATGTAGAGCCACCAATTTATCTCCAAAATTGTCTAAGTAATCATAGTCTTTATCAAAAACATTGTTGTGACCACTATCATAGCAGAATTTTAGATAAGGGTGGCTGATATGTTTAAATGTTTCTAAAA
This sequence comes from uncultured Clostridia bacterium, assembly GCA_934746645.1. Taxonomy (GTDB): domain Bacteria; phylum Bacillota; class Clostridia; order Christensenellales; family UBA1242; genus UBA6345. The sequence continues at coordinate 544,499 of CAKVFE010000001.1, read as the reverse complement.
ATACTGGTTGACAATCAATATTTTCTATAGCAAGTGGAACATTAAGTTTTTCACAAACTTTAAGTACTTTTCTTAGTCTTTGTTCGCCTATTTGACTATATGTACCAAACAAGTGTACAACTACACAACTAAAACCATATTTGTGTGCAAGCTTGACATCTTTTATAAGATTTTTAGTAAGCTTGTCGCCCATTTTGCCATCTTCCCAAAAATAGTGTAAATCTTCGGTATTGTATGACATATGTAGACTTGACAACTCTAGTCCATATTTTTTAAACAATTTAATTTGCTTTTTAAATTTTCCGTTTTGATAATCAAACTTTTTATCTGCGTTGGCAATTACTGTATCAAAACCATATTGTTTGATAAGTTTTACTCTTTCTTCCGGTTCGACATTATATCCAAAATAATAAGAAATACCTTTTTTCATCTTTCGTGTCCTTTTAGATCTCTATCATATTTCAATTAACAATTATACAAGAAAATATTTATTTTTTCAATTGTATTGTGAGTTTTGTTGTGGGAAACTAGGGGTGGTTTAAACATAAAAAATATCAGCCTTATATTAGACTGATATTTATAGAAAATAATTTATTAAGATTATTTAGTTTTTCTTTCTACTCTTAGTTGGATAAGTTTTTCGCCAACACAAAATACAACGATTGAAAGTATGCTAAGTAGTACACTAAAAGCGATAACTATAGCAAATCTTTCGCCTGCAAAAAATGGTATCAATCCGTCTACACTCATACCTGCATAAACAATAACACCCATAACTAAGCATAAGAATGTTAGACCTGCCACGATAAGACCAACTATAAATTTCATTTGATTGGTGTTGGTTGCGACAATATCAAAACAAATAGTTAGTATAAGTACGCACGCCCAGATATAATACACAACTTGCTGATACATAGCTACATTTCTAAGACTCATAGTTATCATAAATAGGATACTAAAAACAATAACTAAAGTAGCTCCAGCATAATAGGCAACATTTAAAAGTGTTTTCTTTTCACTAGTTTCCATTTCTTTTCCCCCTTTGATTTTAATTTTAGTTTGTTAAAAATTTGAGCTAATATTCAAAAATATATCAAATATGTATTTACAAATAATGGATAATGTGATAAATTCGACAAAGCAATTTTAATAAATTCCGATTATAAGAATATTAATTTGCGTTAAAATATATATTAGGATATAATGGATACTGTTATGTGGAATGTATTATTAGATGCTTTCCTAGATTCTCTAAAAGTTTTCCCATTTTTAATCATACTTTATGTTTTGATTGAAGTTATGGAAGAGAAGGTAAGCACATCAAAACAATTTTTAAAATATACCAATGGTAAATATGCTACACTTATGGGTGCAGGGTTGGGATTGATACCTCAATGTGGATTCTCGGTAGTTGCTAGTGATTTGTACTCTAAAAAATATATCAAAATGGGTACAATGCTTGCGATATTTATAGCTACTAGTGATGAAGCTATCCCAATCATTTTGTCCAACCCAACAAAAGCATATCTTATTTTTCCAATACTTGGTATAAAATTTGTATATGCTATTTTGATAGGTTATATTGTAGATATGGTCTATACATTAATATGTAAGAAAAAGACTATAGTTGAGATTGTTCCACCAGCACCTGAAGAAGAAGTCAATGAAGACATTAGTGGTTGTTGTGGACACCATGTAGAAGAACATCGTGATACTTTTAAAAAGTTCTTTTTACACCCATTGATACATAGCTTAAAAATATTTTTATATATCTTTATAGTTAATTTAGCATTGAGTACACTTATATATTATGTTGGCGAAGATAGAGTAGTTAAGTTTATGCAAAATGTTACTTATCTACAACCATTGCTTGTTCCTTTGGTTGGATTGATACCTAACTGTGCAAGCTCTGTACTTATCACTCAAATGATGATATTAAAGGGTATTACATTTGGTTCGGGTGTTGCAGGACTATGTTGTAATGCTGGTATTGGCTTAGCTGTACTATTTAAAGAAAACAAGAGCATTAAAGAAAATGCAATTGTTGTATCAATATTGTATTTTAGCAGTGTAATACTTGGTTATATAGTTACACTTATCGAATTGGCTATTTAAGTTACTATGTAAAACTTGTAAATAATTAGTAAGTAATTAAATTTTTATATTTGTATGTAGTAAAATTAAAATATCTAAATACTGATATGTAGGTATTATTCTAAATATATTATTGTTGATAGTATAAATAGAGAATAAAAAAGATAGACTTTTGATAGTCTATCTTTTTTTATCAATAACAATTATTTTATCTTTCCATCTCTATATCTTCTTTAATGTTAAGACCACTTAAATTTTGTCGTGTAGGATTGGTTTTGCCAACTAAAGTTTCATATCCTTCTTTATAAATTGTAAAGCCGTGCTTCTTATAGAAAGAACTAACTTCTTCATTGCTCGCACCTTCAGGATAATATTTACCTTCAATACTCCATACTCTGGCTAAAGCACAATCGTTTTCCATTATTTTCAATAACGAACCACCAACACCGTGACCTCTAAATTGTTCTGATACAGCTACTTTATATAACCAAGCATTGCGTCCAAATCTATCAGATTTAATGCTATAATTAATATATCCAATAGATTGTTGTCCGTAAACTGCGTCTATTGTTGTTAAATCATTATTAACTTTTTTAATATATACAATTTCTTTTTCCATATTTATATGATATCACAATTCTTATTGTTTTGCAATAGGAAGCTTTATTGGTTAAAACTATTCATGATTTTAGATATATATGTATTGTATGATAGTGATAATTGTAATAGCAATTTTGATTGTGAGTTAAGTAGATAATGCTATATTAGATGTATTTATTATTTTGCAATATATTATATTTATTTGTGTTTAAAGTGTGACTTTTTGACAAAAAGATATATGTTAAAAACAAAAAGCAGATATTTGCTATCTGCTTTTAAAGTGTATCTTTATTTTATAATACTTCTTTCAATATGCTAATTACATTTTTTCTAGTAAACAATTTTGGATTAACAGCACTTGCACCATCATTAATAGCTGTATCAGCTATAGCTTCAAGGTCATTTTCTGTTACGCCATAATCACTTAGTTTTAGACTAAAACCAGTAAGGTTGCTAGCCAAATCTACAAATTCTTTAACAGCTTTTACAAAAGCATTTGCTCTATCATCTGCTTGTATAGATACATAATATTCGGGACCTTTAAAGTGTAATAGCAATTCCGAATATTCTTCTGCCATAACATCTGCATTAAACTTTAGGCAGGTTGGTAGAAGTATAGCCATTGCATTGCCGTGTGGAACTTTATAACTTCCTAATGCGTGACCTATAGCGTGTACAATTCCAACCATTGAGTTGGAGAAAGCAATGCCAGCTACTGTAGAAGCGTTAAGTAGGTTGTATTTGTATTCTACTTTTTTAGGGTGATTGATAGCTAAAAACAAATTTTCTGTTATTAGCTTAATAGCTGTTATCGAATAACTTTGACTTATAGGATTGCGTTGTAGACAACTATATCCTTCTATTGCGTGGGTCAACGCATCAATACTTGTAGTAGCCATAAGTTTTGGTGGCAATGTTTCAATAACCATACTATCTAGTATTGCTACATTAGGTAAAAGGGTAGGACTAATAAATTCCATTTTGATATGTGTTTCGCTATTTTTAATAACAGCAACTGCAGTACATTCACTACCAGTACCACAAGTTGTAGGTACAACTATAAATGGTACAAGTTTGCCTAATGGCATTATCTCGTTACCTTCAAGTTTAAGTATATCATCTACATCTTGACTAAGTACAAGTTTTACACCTTTTGCAGTATCAATGACGCTTCCACCACCAATAGCAATTATGCTATCAGCACCACATTCTTTGTAAGTCTTAACTATTTGATTGATTGTATCAGTAGAACTATCTGTTGGTATGTCAGTAAATACTCTTGAAGTATCAAGATTGTTTTTGCTAAAAACTTTTAATACTGTTTTTAAAGTTCCAACTTTTTCAAGTCCTTTGTCACTCAATATCATAGGTTTGCTTGCACCAAGATAACTCAGTTCGTGGGTTGCATTGCATAAAGCGTTATCTCCCGAACATATTTTGACTTGATTAATAAATTCAAAGTAACTCATACTTTACCTCCAAACAAAAATATTGTATAGAATCTAAATTTGCTCATACCAAACTCAGGTACTGGATTAAATAGTTTTCCGTATACAAATTTAGGATATAGGTAACACTCTAAAGTATTGACTATGCGTGTAACAGCCATAGCGTGATTAATGTTGCCATAGACTTTTATACGGTGTTCACAAAATGATTGAGCAAGACTTAGTTTGCCTAGCAAAACATCTTTTGCGCTCTTTTCATCTTTAAACTCTACCAAAAGATTGATGTTATCATTGTCAACTTCATCTAATTGAGTAACTGCACCATCTACATACATAAAAGTTGCACTTATGTTTTTAGGTAATATGTTAATTTTTATAGTATATTTGTTGGGCAAACAGGCAAAATCTCTTTTTATATTTTCGTCGTGTTTGACCCCGATTTTCATGGCTCGTATCAATATGTTAAGAATCAATTTTATCATACTACGACCTACCTTAAAATATTTTACACATTTAGTATATATCAAAATATTTAAAAGTCCAATTTGTTTTTATAAATTTAAATCATATAAAACAATATATTTTGTTGGGGAATATAAATTTATGTGATAAAATCAAAATATATTGAAGGAGAGTATAATATGGCTGTACAAATATCTTTGTGTGTATTAGCAGTATTAACTGCCGCACTATTTATTGCTATAAGAGTTACTAAAGGTGGCACTTGGGGCATTGTCACTAAGACACTAGCAAGTTTTTGTTTTGTATTGTATGGAGCATTGAGTTTTACCCAAATAACTTGGTACACTAAAGGCAGTGTATTTATTATTTTGGGTTTAATCTGTGGACTAATTGGAGATATAATATTGGATTTAAAATATGTGTATAAAGAGCACAACGATATTTATCTCAACACAGGTATGTTGGCATTTGGTATTGGACATATATTTTACTTTATAGGTACTGTACTTATCAGCCAATCTGTTATCAAATTATGGTTGCCTATAGTTGTTGCTTTGGCTGTAGCATCTGTATTGACCCCAATTATTTATCTAGTAAGCAAAAAACTTATGGGACTTGATTATGGTGAGTTTGCATGGCAAAGTATGATATATTGCTTTATACTTACATTTATGAGCGTGTTTACTATATATCTAGCTTGCTTACAACTAGAATTTTTGATTTTGGCAGCAGGCATAACTATGATATTGCTTAGTGATTTGGTGTTGTCAACCCAATACTTTGGTGGCAAAGTAGATGACAAATTCTGCACTATTGTCAACCACGCTGTTTACTATGCAGGTCAAATTTTGATAGCTACATTCTTGTATTTGTTTTAATTGATTATTGTTAAATTAAATATCATATTAAAAATACAATAAAGGTTAAAATTAAAGATAAGAAAGATAATTTAAAATTAAAGATAAAAACAATTTTAATTAAAATAAAAAGTGATACAAATCAATGTATCACTTTTTTGTTGTTTATATGTCTTATTATTTTCTTACATCAAACTTAGAGCACAACTCTAATACTTGTTCTTTTACTCTCTTAACAGCTTTTTCTTTATTGAAGACAATGTCTGCAATATAGTCTGCTATTTTTACCATTTCTTTTTCTTTCATACCTCTGCTAGTAACTGCAGGTGTACCGATTCTTAGACCACTTGCAATAAATGGACTACGCTTTTCATTAGGAACAGTATTCTTGTTGGTTGTGATGTGAGCTTTTTGTAGTAAAGTTTCTAGTTCTAGTCCTGTTATGTCCATATCAGATAAATCCAACAACATTAGATGATTGTCTGTGCCATTGGATACAAGTTTAATACCTTTGTTCATAAGTTCTTGAGCTAGTACTTTTGCATTCTTAACAACTTGTTCTTGATATTTTTTAAAACTTGGACTCAATGCTTCTTTAAAACATACAGCTTTACCAGCAATAATATGTTCTAGTGGGCCACCTTGTGTACCAGGGAATATAGCTTTGTCAATCTTGTCTTTGTATTCTGCCTTGCAAAGGATTATTCCACCACGAGGTCCACGCAAAGTTTTGTGAGTTGTAGAAGTTACAAAGTCAGCATAAGGTATAGGTGATGGGTGTAGACCTGCAGCAATTAGACCTGCAATGTGTGCCATATCTACCATCAAATATGCTCCAACTTCATCAGCGATTTTTCTAAATTTTTCAAAATCAATAACTCTTGGGTATGCACTAGCACCAGCAACAATCATTTTTGGTTTACATTCTTTTGCTATCTTTAATACTTCATCATAGTCGATAAGTCCAGTTTCTTTATCTACACCATAAGATACAGCATTAAAATATTTGCCAGATATGTTGGCTCTGCTTCCGTGTGTTAAGTGTCCACCATCACTAAGATTCATACCTAGTATAGTATCACCGGGTTTAAGCATAGCAACATAAACTGCTAAGTTGGCATTTGCACCTGAATGTGGTTGAACATTGGCGTGGTCGCAACCATATATTTTTTTAAGTCTTTCTATAGCCAAAGTTTCTACAGTGTCTATGTTTTCACAACCACCATAGTATCTTTTACCAGGGTATCCTTCTGCATATTTGTTGGTAAAACAACTACCCATAGCTTCTAGTACAGCTTTTGAAACATAGTTTTCACTAGCAATAAGTTCTAAGCCATCGTGTTGACGAACTTCTTCTTTTTTTATTGCTTTGTATACTTGACTATCTACTTGTTCTAATCCTTTCATCATATTTATATCACTCTCCATTAAATTACTTTATAAGTTTACCATTATTATTTTTTGCTTGCAATTACAACTATGTATTTAATTAAAAATTTTTAATTTATTTTTGTTTGAAAAATATATTTAAAATCAGTTGATTATTTATTTTTATATTGCTATAATGTGCACTTTTGTTTAAATGATTAGTAAAAATTAGTTATAGTATACCAAATATATGTGCAAAATAACTAAAATTTTTGATATTATGGTTGCAAAAAATAATGTTAGATAATATAATATATCGTGTAAGATAAAACATCTTAAATCACAATATTTATAACTAGGTGCATAACTGGTTTACACCAGTTCCTAGATAATGCCGATAGAGTGGATTGATATTGACTGATAAGTTAATATTGACAGCCATTAAGGTATATGTGAATATATCTTAGAAGTCCAAAAGACAACTTAAGGCATTAGTGCAGGCACACAACTTAATAAATTAGTCAATTTATCGCAATCACAATAGACGCTCCAGTGGAGAATAACCCTTATACAGTCAGGCAAGTAGTGTTGAGGATATGTAAGGGAAAACTAACAAGGTTGTTGGACTTGAAGTTGCGTAAGCAATGTATAAGATAGATTGGCGTAAAAGTAGCCGTAAGTCCATTAAGTCTAAAAAAGACAAGATATTGAGGTTATCTGAATGTTCGGTGAAATTTGATGGTACCAAGCCGTTTACGGGATCTCATTGGGCAAGAAGTATATAGGTCGCTACTATATGCTCAGACTTGTCTTCCGTATGAATGAATAATTATTTTGTGTGTTAGAGAATGTAAGGCGAAGGTCTATAAATATTGTGATTTAAGGTGTTTTATTTTTTGAGATAAGTCATACACTAAGTATGACTTTTTTTATTTTTAATTTAAGTAAATATAATGTACTCATATTGTAAAACAATATGTTGTCGTAAAAATAGATAATGTAGTTAAAAATATAAACAATTTTGGACTTAGATTTTCTATAACTAAAATTCTTTAATAAAGTTTTACAATTTGGCGATGTATGAGTATAATAAAATTAATAATACTAATAAAGGGGATTATGATGTTAAGTGTTAAGAATCTAACTAAAACTTATCAGACTACTAAGTCCAAGACAAAAAACAGAGTCGTAGCTTTAGACAATGTATCTATAGACTTTCCCGAAACAGGATTAGTTTTTTTATTGGGTAAAAGTGGTAGTGGTAAGTCAACATTGCTTAATGCTATAGGTGGACTTGATACATTTGATAGTGGCGAAATTATTATCAAAGGCAAATCTAGTGCCAACTTTAGCCAAAGTGATTTTGATAGCTATCGTAATACTTTTATAGGATTTATATTCCAAGAATATAACATCTTAGAAAACTTTACAGTAGCTAAAAACCTTGCATTAGCAATAGAATTGCAGGGTAAGAAAGCAGATAAAGAAGAAATCAACAAGTTGCTTGAACAAGTTGATATGCTTCAATATGCAAAAAGAAAACCAAATCAATTGTCTGGTGGTCAAAAACAGCGTGTTGCTATAGCTCGTGCGTTGATTAAAAATCCAGAAATAATTATGGCAGACGAACCTACTGGTGCTTTGGATAGCAATACCGGTAAGCAAGTTATGGAAACATTAAAAGAGTTGTCAAAGACAAAACTTATTATTATTGTTTCTCACGATAGAGATTTTGCCGAAACTTATGGTGACCGTATTATCGAACTTAAAGATGGCAAAATTATTCACGATGTAACTAAGAAAGAAATTGAAGCTAAAAAGACCAATAGTGGACTTAGTTATGTAGATGACAAATATATACATATTAAAAAAGGTCAAAAGTTGACTGCTGATGATATGGCTATAATAAAGAAATGTATTGAAGAAAATAGTGAAAAATCAGATACATTTATTTCTTTAGACGAAGACGCAAATAAAGAAGTTAAAAAAGCCGAATGTATTACTGACGATGGCAACCAAGAAGCATTTAGTCAGACTTTACCAGAAGATATTAAAAGCAAAACTTATGACGGAAAGAGCCTAAAACTTATTAGGTCAAAACTTAAATTTAAAGACTCATTTAAAATGGGTGCTAGTGCATTAAAGAGTAAAGTATTTAAACTTGTGTTTACAATATTCTTGTCTTTCTTTGCATTTACAATATTTGGGTTGGTAGATACTGTATCTTGCTGGAATAGAGCAGATTCTGTGGCAAAAGCTATGGAAATATCAGGTACTAAATCAGTATTGTTTAAAAAGGAACATAAGAAAGAAAGTTTTGGATATTCCTACAACCAAGATGTTATGCTATCATTGGACGATTATAAAAAGATTAATGATGAATATGGCAATGACATATTAATTAAAGGTTTAGTAGGTCGTGGTGCGTGGAGTGATGCAGGCAACTTGAGATATGACTCAGATAAGAGCACATTTACTCGTGACCCTAACGCAAGTTCTTCAAGTACCGAAACAAAATTTGATGCTACCGTAGATACTTCTATGTCAGGATTTGCATATTTTAAAGATAATTCCGAACTTGAAAAAGCTGGATTTACTATTGATGGTAGATTGCCAAGTTCAGCAGATGAAGTAGCTATTTCTAAACATCATTTTGATTCTTTAAAATACAACAATAGCGAAATTACTTCTTATGAAGGATTGTATGTAAAATTAAATGATAAATCATTTGATTTGGACAATAATTATGAAACAGCACTAAGAAGTTTTAAAGTTGTTGGTGTAGTTGATGATGGTACAGATTTTTCAAAATATAGCAATGTTACTGAAGAACAATTAAGAAATGATAGTTCTTTAGAAGGCAAACTTGAAGCAGACTTCAAATATACATTTGCTTCAGTAGTCTATATTAGCGAACAACTTTACAATTATTGTAGCAATTCTACTCAAGATGCATACATTTATGCAGTATATAGTCCAGATGAAAATTCTTACAACAATACAAACATTGATAAAGATTATATGGCTTCATTAGAAGGTGCATATCAAAAATATGTTGAACAAGTTGTAATGGAAAAATATGAGTATTTAGGCTTTAAAGCTCAATATGAAGATGATGGAACAGTAAAATTTGTTATTGATGACGAAACTTGGCATCAACGCAATGGTGACAATTATAACTATGACACCGAAGAGTGGGAACACGGATATAATTGGTATGAGCGTAATGGTTGGGAACAAGTATACAATGAAGAAACATTTATGTATGAATGGGTAATGAAAGAAGATGGTACAAGTACCAACGAAGATATAGAAAAAGAAGTTCCAGCTAGTGAATATCCAACAAGAACACAATTTATTGATAAATGCTTAGTTTTGCATAATACAATAACTCCAGAATCATTGATTGGCGCTGATGGTAAAATGAGAGAATTAACTAAGGAAGAAATTATTTTATCAGAATCAGTTGTTGATTATGAACATAGTACAAGTAAGATTAATAGTTTCCGTAATGGCGAACTAGCTAATATCAGTATCGAATGTAACAATACAATAATTGATGACAATTTAAAATTGATTGCATTGTTTAAATACGAGAAAAAGAATGCAGAATATAATTGGTACGAATCTGTACTTAGAAATTGTAATGTTGCATTGAATAGCAAATATTATGAAGATAAAATTGAACCTACACTTAAAGGATATTGGTATGTAGGAGCTGTTATGTCTTCAGATAATACAATCAATGAAAACTTTATTAAGTTCTGTGAAAATTTTGATAATAATGGCAATAAGTATACAATACTTAACTCTGCTACAGGTACACTAGATATGTTTGAAGATATTATAGGTACAATATCTACAGTATTCCTATATGTTGCTATTGCATTTGCAGTATTTGCTTCATTACTACTTATGAACTTTATTTCTACAAGTATTTCTTACAAGAAAAGAGAAATTGGTGTATTAAGAGCATTGGGTGCAAGAGGTAGCGATGTATTTGGTATATTCTTTAATGAAAGTGCAATTATTGCAATGATTAACTTTGTACTTGCAACAATTGCTACTATGGTTGCTTGCTATGTAATCAATATTGTTATGGTTAAAAATTTGGGTATCCAAATCGTATTGCTTAACGGAAGCATTAGACAACCATTATTGATACTTGCTATTAGTTTGGCAACAGCATTTATTTCTAGCTTGATACCAGTTATTAAGATTTCTAAGAAAAAACCTATTGATGCTATCAACAATAGATAGTAAAATTAATGGATAAACAAATTATAAATCACTATTTTTAATATATAAAATAGTCACAATTAAAGAGTAGTACACGATATGTGTATTACTCTTTTTTAGTCTAAATAGTAGTCAAAAATTAAGTGCTTTTCTGTATGTGTATATTATGATTTTAATGTATATGTAAATATAAAACACAAAAAATAATTATTATTTTCTTGTTTAGACAATATTAAAAAATAATCAACAAAAACCAAAAATATTGTATATTGCAAGCAAATTGCATACATTTTTCAATTTTGTAACATTTTCTAAAAGTAGTGTCCAAAGTAGTCAGGTATTTACAAAACATATAAAATGTAGTATAATACTTTCGGTAATTAATTATGATTAACCTCAAATATATAAAAAAGTCTGACCAAGATAAAGTGGTCACATTACTTAATAGATTAAAAGAACATTCAATAGAAACTTACAAACATTGTCTTGATGTTGCAGAAACTAGTGTAGCTATTGGAGATTTTGTTGGTCTTAATATGGAGCAGTTGCAAGTATTGTATACTGCTGGTTGTCTTCACGATATAGGCAAACTTGCAGTAAGTACATCTTTGCTTCATAAAAAAGGTTGTACTCCAGAAGAAGTCAACTATATAAGATATACACATATTGATTTTACTTATTTACTATTAAAAGACCAATTTGATAAAACAATAGTCAATACCTGTTATCATCATCACGAAAGACTTAATGGTAAAGGTTATCCACAAGGACTAAAAGGAAACAAACTTTCTCAATATGATAGGATAGTTCAAGTTGCAGATGTTGTTAGTGCTTTGGTGTTGGATAGAAGTTATAGAACAAGAAAGTATAATGTAAAAGAAGCACAAGTTATACTTGATAGATTGGTAAGGAATAAAGAACTTGACCCATTCTATGTCAATGTTGTAAAAATTGCTGTTTTAAATAAATCTAATACAAAACAACACAATACTAACTCAATGAAAAGATAATAGTATTGTGGTTATTGATGTTGGTAAAAGATAATAAAAATTATTTTAAATAAAGTATCTATTATAAGTTGTTTATAATAGATATTTTTAAATTTAGAAAAGGAAAAAGTAATGAAAAAATTTGTTTATGACAACGACAATAACACATATTCTGATGGACAATCAGTATACAATATTAAGCTAGACCCTCGTGGTATTAGAGAAAAATTGTGGTTGCACGATCAGGATATTATTAAACAAGCTAAAGATTATTCCAATAGCAATTATATGGTTAAGTATAATCGTAACGATAACACTTGTGAAGTCTATGGCGAAATTTTGTATTATGCTTTTCTAAAAAGTTGTGGTGCAAATTGTACTAAATATGAACTTGCCCAATTATCACAAACGGTTAATGGCGTTGAAATTACACATAACGGAGTTATTTGTCCTACATATAAAAACAATCGCAACGAATTTGATTTTTCAGGATATGATTTGTTTAGATATTACAACCTAAGCAAAATTGATAATAGTGAAAATTTACCAATCAATACTATTGCTAGCTATATTAAATGTGTAAAATCTTTGGGATTTGCAGATGATGAAGATACTATTAGACAAATCAAAAGAGATTTGATTAAAATGACATTTTTTGATTATGTCACTTACCAGACAGATAGACATTGGGAAAATATTGCTTTTATTTTGAATAGTGAAAAACAAGAAAATAAAAATGGCTCCAATGTAAGAGTTGCTAGTAGTTTTGATAATGGCTGTTGCTTTTTATTTAAAAGAAAAGAAGTGGGTTTAAATACTATTTCAAACCAATTAAGAGTAGCAAAAAAACATAATGATACCTTAACATATTCTGCTATTATTGACCAAATATCCAATAAATGTGTGTCATACTTAGGTGTAAAGACATCTATGTGTAGTTATTCTATAGATGATTATGATATTTATCAACCTAGATTAAAGGTTAGCGCTGTTGATAATTGGGAACAAATATATTTAAATGAATTGTGCTATGCTATATCAAAAGATGAAGAGCTATCTCAATTTTTTAAAGATAAAGAACTATTCAAAATTGACAATGCAAGAAAAGTTCTTGAAAGTCAAGGAGATACTGTGCCAGAACCTTTAATGTATTTGGCCAACGAATTGGTTAATCATAGAGTAAATCAAGTATATAAAACATTAGAAAAATATACTAATTCTGAATTGTCAAATTCAAGTAATAAGGGAATGTAATATGAAAGATAAAACAATTAAATTAAAGATGAATAATATTGTTCTTGGAACTTTATCTTTTGAAGATAATAAGTATGTTTTTTGTGGCAATGAAGAAGGCTTTAGATTAGCAAAAACAAAAACTCCTATTATCCCATTTGTTTTAAATGAAAGTGGCAAAACAGAATATAGCCAGTTGCCATATCCATTTTCAAAATTTTTGGCTCTAGCAAGTAGGGAAGATGTTAAGGAACAACTAAATATTGTAGATACAGATACCGACTTTGATATATTAGTTAAATATGCTTCTTCGGATATCGAGCCAGAAACATTTTATATATCAATTTAACTTTGCATTAATATGATTAAAGATTATAACGAATTAATAATTAAATATTAATAGTAAATATAAATTGAAGTGTTTAAAAAAAGAGCAGTTTGCTCTTTTTTTATTTAAAATTATTAGTAAGATATTCCAATAAATATTATTGAAAGCACAAAAAATATGTGATACAATGAAAATATGGATGAATACAAAAATCAACAATTTAATAGCTATGAGTTAAAAAAGATTAAAATTATTAATGCCCTTACTAAGGCTAATGGGGGAAATTTGCCTATAGGATGTAACAATGATATGTTTATCTCTGCTGTAATAACAATAATGGAATATTTAGATGCAAATTATAATATAAAAATACCTGCAAAAGAAATTCCTGATAATGATACTTTTCCATTAAAAAGAGATGAATACTCAATGTCGTTTTTTGTTTTAAATAGAATTGCAAAAAATGTTAAGGAATTTGGGTTTTCTTATGATATATCTCCAGAAAATAATGCCTTAGGATACTATAGTCCTTCTAATCACAAAATAGTTATTAATTTAAACCTAATAAGCAAAAACACACAAAGAATAATAGACTCTGGTACTTATAAAAAATATTTTTCTAGCGAATATAAGTTTAAAACTGATTGTAGACAAGCAGTGATTGTCCACGAATTATTACACTCTATTTCGGATAATGGGTCTAAACATGGATTTGAAATTAAAACAAAAAATGGTAAGTTGATTCAACTTAATGAAGGTATGACAGAAAATTTGGCTATGGAAATTATGGGTATGAAAAATTTTCATTATACGATTTATAAAAATAGTGGAAAAGATTCTTATGTTATAGGAAAAAACACCTGTTCTGGCTATGGTTTAGGTTGTGGAATTTTAGATTTGGTTAGAATGGCATCAAAAGAAGATATGGTCATACCTTACTTAGTAGATTCTTCAAAACTTAAATTTAGTTATAATGAAGAGTTGGATTCAAGCGACAAACCACCACTAACAGTAATAGCTAAATTATTAGAAGAAGCAAATAAAGAAAGTATTAAAGGGAATTACGCCCCATATCAACAGCTTCAAGATATGCTACTTGAAAATATATTTACATTTAAATATGGTAAAGGATTCTTGGATAACATTAGAAGAACTGGAAAAGCACCTAGTAAAGAAGACTATGACAAGTTTAAACAAGATATGATATTAATAGGTGGTAATATTGCTCCAACATTACAGCAAGAGTTGTCAATAGACCAAAAAAAAGAATTTGCTAATAGTAAATATTATACCAGTAGTAAAGGTATTGTTTCATTGATTCAAAACAATGTTATTAAACCGACTTCTAATATTATAAAATATAAAGACTTGCTATATGCTATGGAAAATATTCAAAAAGATTTTCCTAATGATTTAAGTAGATAGTATATTATAACAAAAAAAAGACATTACAGTTTTGTAATGTCATTTTTGTTATTCTTATTTGTTATTATTCTACAATCAACGCACTATCTACAAACAATGTTCCTTGTAATACAGTTATTTTTATGTTGTGACTAGATGTGTCGTTACCTTTTATACGAATATATTCTTTCTTATTAGTTTTAGCTAGTGTGTACTCTTTTACTTCTCCATCAATTTCTACTTTGATTTTACAAGCAGTGTCTTGTCTTGTATACAATAACATCTCTTTTCCGTTAAGGGTATATTCTATATATCCGTTGCCACTTATTAGGTGTCCAAATGTACCCATTAAAGATTTGTTTATATTAAAGTTGTAGTATGTAAGTTGGTCACAACTTATCTCAGTACCTACTATTTTGTATCCAAAATTTATTTCGGCAATACTTACATATCTATGTGTACTTGTATCTGTAATAGATAATTTAGCATATCTAAATGTTGTTGTGTCAAAGTCTGCATTTAAAGTAATATTGCTATAACTTGCATTGGTGTATTCTTTTATTAACACCATATTGTCTAGTGTAGTACCACCATACAACTTAAATGTTATAGGCATATGTTTTGTTCCAGTACTTCTATTGGTTATGGTTAGAGTATTCCATTGTTTGGTTTCGCCAAGGTCAACAATAATATCACAAGGATTGTCACTTGAAACAAAGTTGTTTTGATTGGTGTGATAGAAAGTATCTGGGTCGCCGTCAAACATATTTTCAGGTATTGTTGTTTCGTCCCAATAACCGAGAGAAGAACTTACAAGATTGGTTATCTCTGTGTTATTGGTGTATACATTGTCAACTGCTTGATTGCTATATACATTAGGGTATAGAGCATTGGAAGTAAAGTTGTATTCTTGATAACTAGCATTGACATTGTACAAATAATTGCTTGGTATGCTTACAGGTTTGCTATCATCTGTAGTCCAACCCAATTCGGTAAATGCGTCAGCACTTCCGTCCGAAACAGTTACTTGTTTGTAATATAAATAATCGCCTTTTTTAAGAGTAAATGTTGCATTGTGGTCTTCAGCTATTTCAAAACCACCTTTTGAACCATTAAAACTTATTGCTTCAGTATAATATCCACCATCTCTAGAAGTGTACAATATGTGATTGCCACGACCAGCACGAAGACATATTGTATAAGTTCCGTCTTCAGGTATATATATTTTACCTTCAACGACACCTATTTGATTGTTGGATATACCATTCATAAATGTTGTATTGGTGTCATTAACAGTCATACTACTATATCCTTTAAAGTTGTTGATTACAGCTTCATTGGCAGTGGAGTAAACTCTTGAAGAATATACATATTTTGTCTTTGTTGGACTTGGGTCAGTAAATTCTAAATTGATGTTAAGAGTAACATCTGGAGTACTGATAGTTGGGTGAGTTAATCCCAATTTAACTTTAAATATTCCTGATGTATTGTCAGTGGTTGTTGGTAAAAATTTGTATTTTTTATCACTGATTTTAGTAAGTGTACCGTGTGCTGGATTGGTTATTTCTTTTATTGTGTACTCAAATCCGTCTGGTACTACAATTTGATTTTCAAAATCTAATATGTATTCTTTTCCTTTTACTACTCTATATGGTCTTACAGTGTCAGTAAATACTTCTTTTCCGTCTTTCAAATAACTTCTACCTGTTTGATATAGACAAGCTACTGGTACAAACATTGGTAAATTTTTATCCGTATATTTTGCTTTTACATCATCACTAATTGTGTATCCAAGCATATCTTCAAAATAGTATGTCATATCATAGCCAGTTGCTTCTGTTAGACTTTCGTACCATACATCAGCTCCGTGTTGTCCAGATTTGTAACGAGCTGCTTTAATATATGCATCTACACCAAATGAGTGGATAAGGTCTACATAAGTATTAAGTGTAGTTTGACCTATAGCACCATTAGAGATTGTTTCTTTTAAAGACCTTGTTGGGTCTGTGTATCTATTCCAACCACTCAAAGTGTTGTCATTTTCACTTCTAGTAGCAGATATGTTTGTGTAAGATACATAAGACAAAATAGTTGTTGCATTGTTGGTTACTTCACCATAAGAATCAAGACCATAGTTTTGATAATGGTGGTTAAGTTCGTGCATTGTTCCCCAAATACCAGAAGAAGTTATAAGTTTGTAGTCAAGAGCATTGGCTAGTGCGGCAGAAGGAGCTTCTACCCAGTTGCCACCGACAAATGCACAAGCTAGACCAGCTGTAACATAACTATCGTATATAAAACCTATACCAACTCCAGCCAAAGAACCTGAAGGAAGTTTTTGAGATGTACGAGCAACCTTTTCCCAGTATTCGCCAACTTTGTATAAGTTGTCATAGTCAAAGTTGCCATATTTTCTAGAACCCGAATGTCTTACTGCAGTGTCCCATACTTCAAAATCATAGTATGGTGCAGTTAGTTTTTCCATTTCTTTTAGATCTTCTTTGGTTGTATATCCGTGTATGTAGTATGGATATTTAACTGCTCCAGAAATAACTACACTAAATTCGACATTGCGTTTGTTTGGGAATATATAAATAGGTCCACCAAAATAATTACCAACATAAGTTGTAGGACTTTTTACTACCATACGATTGACTATTGTAGGCATTCTGGTTATGTCGTTACGAGTGGTCTTTATAGTACTTATATAGTTTCTTTGACATACTTGACCTATAAATACTGTCATACCACCAATACTATCTAAGTCTTCTTGAGATATTTCTATTTTTACTACTTCACCAGCTGGTGCATATAGACCAGTGATATAGTTACGCATTTCTTTTGCATTAAGTGTTATTTTCTCTACAACTGCAGGTTCGGTATCGCTTACATCTCCATAGTACATACCAATACTAGCAGTGTGCTTGTACAACTTTTTACCTGTTGCTACTCCATCAAGATAAAGGTTGCCGTCTTTATCCATAGAGTTGTAAGTACCATTGTTGCCACTACTGTCATTGTCTGACGCCATAAGCAATTTGTTTTCAGCATAAAGATTTGTTTTTTCTTCATCAGTGACATTGGATAGTGCAGTACCGTGTACTGGATATCTAGTGCACATACCTTCATTGCTTACTTGTGGTGTGTGTCTAGTTGCAGTACCCAAAGTCTGCATAGATTGTTGTATCTTATATGGATTCTTTTGTGCGATAACCAATTTGTCGTAAGTTTCTTCTTGTTGGTCGTCACCACCATTGTCTTTCTTTTTTATTGCTAATACAATTCCGGTTATTGAACCAGCAAGTATTATTAAAGTTAGTAATAATATGATTAAGATATTGCGTGTTTTCTTTTTCATAATAATCCTTAAAATTTTATTTTTTGCTACAACTATTATTTTTTTTATTAAGATTAGTTGTTTAGCCTAAATAGTATACTTGTGAAAGTGTGCTTTGACAATATTTTTTTAAAAGTTTATTAATATATATTAATAAAATATCAGAAAAACAATAACAATTAAAAAACATAAAATATTGGTTAATTATTATGTGCAAAACATATATGTTTGACTAAGATATATAAAAATAATAAAATGATAGTATCAATAAAAAGGATATGGATTTATGGATAATATTATAGAAATAGACAACCTTGATAAATCTTTTGGCGAAGTCCACGCTGTCAATGATTTATCGTTTAGAGTTAAACGAGGCGAATTGTTTGCGTTTTTGGGTGTAAATGGTGCTGGTAAAAGTACCACAATATCCATTATGTGTGGGACACTTAGCAAAGATAAAGGTAAAGTTGTAATAGACGGAAAAGATATAGACAACAATATCGAAGATATAACCAAAGAGATTGGTGTTGTCTTCCAAAATTCGGTATTGGATAGTGTGCTGACCGTTAAAGACAACTTGATATCTAGAGCTAGTCTTTATGGTATATATGGCGAAGAAGCCAAACAACGCATACTTGAACTTGCCAATCTTTTAGATTTTAAAGATTTGCTCAATCGTACTGTTGGCAAATTGTCTGGTGGGCAGAGAAGAAGAATTGATGTTGCAAGAGCATTGTTGCACAAACCAAAAATTTTAGTATTAGACGAACCTACCACAGGACTAGACCCACAAACGAGAAAAACATTGTGGGCAGTAATTGATGATTGTAGAAAAAATCAAAATATGACTGTGTTTTTAACTACACATTATATGGAAGAAGCATCTGATGCAGATTATGTTGTTATACTTGATAGTGGCAAAATTTCTGCTGAAGGTACACCTTTACAATTAAAAAATACATATACAGGCGACTTTATAACTATTTATAACGAAACTGAAGAAAATATTAAAAAGTTGGGTTTGCCTTATGAAAAAATAAGAGATGCTTTTAGAGTTGAAGTAAAAAACACAGAAGAAGCAAAAAATCTTATTGTAAAAAATCCAAAACTCTTTAAAGATTTTGAAATCACTAAAGGTAAAATGGACGATGTATTTTTAGCTGTGACAGGCAAAAAACTAGTAGGAGGTAATTAATATGCAAACTTTTTGTTGTATGACAAAACGAAACATAAAAATGTTTTTTAAAGATAAAGCAATGTTCTTTACATCATTAATTACTCCAATTATATTGCTTGTATTGTATACTACATTTTTGGCAAAAGTATATCGTGAATCTTTTGTATCCAATATGCCAGAAGGATTTGTAATCCCAGAAGGTATTATCAATGGAACAGTTAGTGGTCAGTTGTTTTCTTCACTACTAGCTGTAAGTTGTATAACAGTTGCATTTTGTGCCAATATGCTTATGGTCACAGATAAGGTAACTGGTGCTAAAAAAGATATTTATATCACTCCAGCTAAAAAGTCATCAATAGCTATGTCTTACTATGTAGCAACTCTTGTTACTACACTTATAGTAGGTGTAGTAGGTACTTTGGCGTGCTTTATATACATTGGTGCTACTGGTTGGTATATGTCATTTTTAGATGTGGTACTTATATTTATTGATATATTTTTACTTACTATGTTTGGTACTGCTTTGTCTTCTATAATTAATATTTTCCTTACTTCACAAGGTCAAATATCTGCTGTTGGTACAGTAGTTAGTGCAGGATATGGATTTATATGTGGAGCATATATGCCTATATATTCTTTTGGTAAAGGGCTACAAAATGTATTAGCATTTTTGCCGGGAACTTATGGCACATCACTACTTAAAAATCACGCACTTAATGGTGTGTATAAAGAAATGGCAAAACAAGGATTTCCAGCAGAAGTTATTGAAGGTATAAAAGATAGTATTGATTGCAATATATATTTCTTTGGACATAAAGTAAGTATAGGTGCAATGTACGGCATTATGATTGGCTCAATAATATTGTTGATTGGTGCTTATGTACTTATCAATGTATTAAGAGCAAAAAAGAAAAAATAAACTTATCATTTAATCTAATTATTTGATATTTGAAAAGTAAAGATAGACTTAACAAATCAACTTAATAAACTAAAAAACACTTATAAATAAAAAAATACTTTATCTAACTACGATAAAGTATTTTTTTGTATTAAGTTTTAGTTATAACTTTTTACTCGAATTTCAACTTGATTATTTTTCACTAAAGAAATCTCTTTTCTTAAATCCAGCAGTTAAGAATCTGCCAAATGCACGCCTATTGGACAACCAAACAACTTGATATCCATTTTTCTTGTTTTTTATCATTCTAGGTACACAGTACTCAGCTATAGTGTTAGGGTAGTCGCCAAGAATATTGTATACTTTTTTAGTTCTTTCTGGGAGTTCAATTTTTGTCTTGCCACCATTGGCTGTTTTAATAAAGTCGGTTATCATAATCCCTGGGGTTAGAGTACAAATACATACTCTGTTGTTTGTCAATATTTCACTTTCTTTAGCTAAAGCTTTTGTAAAATATGTTACAGCTCTTTTGCTTGTTCCGTATATGGATAGTCCCATCATTGTTGCATCATTACTACCATATCCTTCGACATTGTATATTTGACCAAAGCCTTGTTCTTTCATACCTAAAAATGCAATCTTGCTACCAAAGATTGTGCCTTTAACATCTATGTTTAATAAAAATTCGATTTCTTCTGGTTCTAGCTCACATACTGGTTTGTCTGGTTGATTGACACCAGCATTGTTTATCCAGATATCTACATCGCCAAATGTTTGTTTTGCTGTGTCCCAAAGATTGACCAATGCATCGTGATTGGTTACATCAGCTACAACACTTATTGCTTTACCCGAACCACTAATATCATTTATTGTTTGTTCGGCAACTTTTAAATTGGTTTCGTTGATGTCAGACAAAACGACATTAAAATTATTTTTCTTAAATACTCGTGCTAGTTCTAAACCAAATCCTCTAGCACTACCTGTAATAACAACTGTTTGCATATTATACTCCTTTGTATCTATTTTTAGTATATTCCAAAACAGCAAAAACTACAACTTTATTAGTGTGGTTGTACAATGTGACTTAGGTAACCTACAGGTTAAAAACCATTTTTAATAATAGTTAACAATACAAATATTGCTTAAAAATAATTAATGGGGTAGGAGATAAAAAAATAGAACTTCCAGATTTGAAAGTCCTATTTTTTTAATTGAAGTTTAATTTTTAAT
Organism: uncultured Clostridia bacterium; assembly: GCA_934746645.1. GTDB lineage: Bacteria > Bacillota > Clostridia > Christensenellales > UBA1242 > UBA6345. Next base: position 522,835 of record CAKVFE010000001.1, on the reverse strand, counting down.
AATAATTAATATTGTTTTTATGCTTCTGTATATTTATATAATCTAACAGTATCAATATAGTCGATATCATCATAATTGTTTGTACCAGTTGCTGTTACTCTAAAACATAAATAACCATAAGTTGAAGTACCATTGTAAGTAGAATCTGTTGGATTAGTAAATTCTTTAAATTCGGATACATCTATAACAATATAATAACTATTGTCTGAATCATCTTTTTCTATATTAGCTGTTGCTGTAACTGTAGTGCTAACAGTAAGACCAGTCTGATTGTTGTAATTATCAATTTGATTTAAAATTGTTATTGTAAAAGTACCTTCTATAAAAGGTGTTACATCTTCATAGTATCCGTAAGGATTTAATCTTGGTTCTAACTTTATTCTAAGTCTGTTGTTAGCGTCTAAATTTTTAGCTCCCATTAACAATGAAAAACTAGATTGAATTTTGTTTACATAGTAAGTAAGATATCTATCATCTGTACTATTGTCATCTTCCCAATAGTAGTTTACTTTGTCTGCAAGTTCAATTTTGTAAGTATAAGCTCCAACTTCAGTAACGCTATCAATAATATCTGTTTCATCAAAGGTTAGTTGTTGATTGTTTTTATATACTTTTACATAAGTACGAGTATTGTTGCTTCCGTTGAAAAAAATGCTAACTGCATGAGATTGTCCATTATAAACAGCACTTTTATAACCTAATTCTACTGGACTGACTTTACCTTTGTTGATTTTGTCGCTTATATCAATAAGTTTAACTGAAGTTTCGTTGTAGTTGTCGTCTTGAGGTATAAATACAACTTCATATTCTTCAGTGGTTGCACTATTGACTAGTGCTTGTGGATTTTTCCAGCTGAAATATCCGTTTATTTTTTGACCAGCCGAATTAACAGCATAAGCTTCACTATAAGTATCATCAATACCAGTAGATGTTATTAGACTTAGATTGTAAAGTTCTATATCGCCAAATCTAAATTCATATGTATAGTCCCTACAATCAATAAGGTTGGTATTAACAAATGATAATGTACCTGGTAAAACTGTAACTAGAGTAGGTGTTGTGTACCCACCAGTATAATTACCTTGTGTCTCAATAGAACCAAATACATAATAACTACCGACACCCATACCACCAGCAACTGTAGAGTCATATAAAAAGAAATTGTTTTGTAGTTGGGCATAAGTGATAGACCCATCAAGATAACTATCATATATTTCTTTTGTTACAGTTATGAGTTTGTCTTCATAAACTAGGGTAACGCCTGTTGCAGATATAGTGCAAGGCAATTCGTCGTGTTGCCATTGAGTCTTACTAACAATAGTTGGTATGTTGGTAGGAGCTATACGGTCTACAGTGAAGTATACATTAAGTTGATGTTCTTTGTATGTGTAAGTTATGTTGTAAGTTCCTACTTCATAAGTTTGTGGCAATTGAGGTATTGTTACATATTGTGAGTTGTCAATATCTAGTCCACAATGAGAATATGTAACAGTAACGCCATCATCTTTAGTTACTATATTTCTGCTACCATCAGAGTATACAGCCACAACATCAAAATCTAAATCAACATTAACATTGCCATAACTAAATGCACCTAATTCTAAACTGCCCATAGTACCAATGTTTACATTGTTTTTGTCTGCTGTAAGATATTCTAATGTTGGTTCTTTTTTGCCACAAGCTGTCAAGCACAACATAATTGGGACAAAAAGTAAAAACAACAAAAGAAGAGCATTTTTTATATTTTTTGTTCTTGCCATAATAATCCCCCTTTTTAATATTTTTTTAATTTTCTAGCCAAGAAACTTTTAGTTTTTGTTATTGTAACAAATATGTTTTATTTGTGCAATAATATGTACCAAATTTGTTTAATTAATACAATGTAATATTTATATATATTATAAGTATTAGTGGATTAATTAAACTTTTAGGTTGAGTATTTAAGATATTATTTATGTGAGTAACTAAAAGCTGATAATATAGTCAACATATATTTATTGTATTAAATGGTGCTAGTTTGTGACAAAAAGTATATACTTATTGCTTATAAGTTATATATTTTATAAAAAAATAAAAGAGTGGGTATAAAACAATAATAATTAATAATATCACTTCTATAGTTGTTATAAATATGGCATTTGTGCTAAACTTAATTGAAAGGAAATAGCGTATGGACATAATAAAAATTAGTGGGGATAGTATCCCTTATGTATTAAGAAGTAATAGTTATTTGGTTGTAGACGATAACCAATTTTTTATCATTGACCCAAGTATGCCTATAAGTAAAGTAGAGCAAGCTTTAGGTAAAAAAGTTGTTTTTGATAAATCTCAATCCAATAATAAAAATATGTGTTTGGTAGGTATAGTTGTGACACATTGTCACGCAGACCATATTGCTTGTATCCAACAATATATAGAAAAAGAAGTTCCAATATATTTAAGTCAAATGACTCTTAACAATATAAAGACTGGTGATAGCATAACTTGTGCAGATATGATATTGGATTATCCATTGATTGTTGATATGGACAAAATAAAAGTTAATATATTAAAAGATAAACTTAATACATTTAACGACCATATTTTCAAAATCAAATCTACAATTGGACATACCAATGATAGTATAACAATATATGATGACAACAATTTATTTTGTGGAGATTTAATATTTGATGGTGGCGGTATTGGTCGTACAGATTTGCCAACAGGGGACTATGGCGATATTATAGATAGTATAGACTGGTTAAATACTTTAGATAAAAATATGATTGTACATTCTGGACACGGTAATGATTTTCAATTAAAAGATTTCTTTGAAAATTTTGATTTTTAATATTAACATTTATTTTTTATATTATATATTATTTTTTTGTATTGTATTTAAACTTTAATATTTAACATAATATATAAAAAAAGACTGAGATTTTTAACTCAGCCTTTTTTTATATTATTTTATTTACCCATACCTTCGTCTTCAAAATCTTTCATAGATACCATAGACTTAAATGCGTCACGCTTTGCATTAAAGATATAAGTTGCAAGTTCTTTGTAGTTATCTTCTAGTTTGATACCAGATTCTTTTTCTATTTCTTCAATCTCTTTACCAATATCTAAATGCAACATTCCAACTACCAATTTTTTTATCTCTCGGTTGTGTGGGCACAACTTAGCAATGTCAAACATATTTAATTTTGATTTTTGTGCACCAGTAGTAAACATATAATCAGAAATTGTATATATTACATCGTCACCAAGGTAATTTTTTCTAGTTCCATCTTTGATTTCGTTATTAAATTTTTCAGCAACAACATCTGGAAGTCTAAGTCCTAAGCAGTGACCATTGTCAAAGCAAGGAGCAAGTCGCATACCACCAAATTTATCAAAAATGTATTCAATGTTTTCTTGATGTCTATCACCTTGTCCTAGGAAGAAGTCAGCAATAGCCATTTTAAGTAGGTCATCACGCATTGCGGTTGCGTTCATACGCAAACCTTCTTTTTTAGCATAAGTCAAAGCTTCTTCTAAGTGAGCATTGGCGCAGTTACCTAAGAAGCACATATCTTCATCACCAGCAACTATACAACTAAGTCTGCTACTAGACATTGTATCTACATCTATTGAACTTAGGTAGTTGTCAATCAAAACACCAGTTACAGCTTTGCCACCAATTTCGCCAATAGCGATTTGGGCGTGTGTGGTATTAAATCCAAGTTTTTTACCTAATTTAGAATACAAAACTTCGCCAAAGTTGGTACGAGTTTCACAATCAGGGTATAGGTAATTGGATTTAAACATATATTTTTTACCTTTAATTTCAACCCAATATTTTTGTAGTGAGCCACCGGGTTCGGCACTAACTATTTTGTGTGGGACTTTTCTTAAATCTATCATAATTAACCTTCCGAAACAATGTGATATTTAAAATCGTTTTGTTTTATTTTTCCGTATTTGTAAAGCAAACTATAATCGTTGTCGTTTTGGGTATATCCAATTTCTGTCAAAATGTCAGGACGCTTCAAAATTTGAGTTTTAAAGTCTTCAAAAACAGGGTAAAGCTTGTCACTACTTCTGTTTTTGGAATTTTCCAATTTGTAGTATTGTAGTGAAGGATATTTTTTACATTCAGCTTCGCCATTTAAGTCCGAATTATAAATATATTTGTTGTTTTCAAATGTAAGTTCTCCTAACTTAAAAGTCTTAAAATACAATGTTATTTTCATAATCGAACTCCCTATTTTAAAGTTGGTGCGTTACACCATATTTCTATTATATAAATAATAACATAAAATATAACAATTGTAAATACCAAACATAATAGGGCTATCAAACAAATAAAAAATCTCCACTTTTATTCGAGTGAAGATAAAAATTATAATTTTTATTGTTTATTTATTATTTCTATTTGATATTTTTTACTTACATCAAGATATGTTTCAAGTATAGATTTATAGTATTCTTTAAGTTCTGTATTATCCAATTTTTCTAGATTTTTTTGCAACATTATTTTTTCTCTTGTTTCATCTAAAATTGGTAAATTATGTTTCTTTTTGTATATGGCTACATCTTTAATTATAGACATTCTTTTATTAAATAGTTTAATTATTTCATTATCTATTGAGTCTAGTTGTTCTCTGCATTGTTTTAAATCTTTCATTTTTTTCTCCTTACATTACAAGTGTTGCTAATGGATATCCAACACATAAAGCAATTATTAAGCTAATTAGCATAAGTAATGAACCATAGGTTAAAACTGTTTTTGTGTCACAATATTCATTGCCGGCAACTATTGCTATATGTGGCATACTTGGTGGTGTGGCAAATGCATATGCACTTAAACATCCAATAATACATATGACTGCATTTAAGTTTAGAGATACACCAGTGGATACTATAACTGAACTTGCTACAGCAGATACTAATGTAGCTGTTACCATATTAGAAGAAACATTGGTTTGTAGCATTGCCCAAACACCAAAAACAATTAATAGAAGTATTGCAGGTATATTTGCTAGTGAACCGGATAAATTACTCTGTAAAAATGATTTTAGACCAACACTATCATTAGTCATTGCACTTCCAAGTATAAGAGTGCTTGCACACATAATTAAACTTGACCAAGGTATACCATTTTTAAAAGCATCACCAATGTCTATTAAAGCTTTGCCATCTATTCTTATTATACATAATATAAGAGTGCCTAAGATTGCAGGCATAGCAGTGCCGTATTGGTTAAAGAATTGATAAAATTGAGGATTAATGTCCTTAAATAAACTTGGAACAATCCATAGTAAAAGCACTAATCCAAACACTATTAAACTGATAGCTTCTTTTTTGTTAAATGGTGGAATTGTCTCTTTTATTTGTGATATGTCAACATTTTTTAATTTGGACATATCGGGTTTAAGTATGATTCTAAACATAAGTATCATAGCAAGAAAACTAAGTATTCCAACAGGTATGGCAAATGCCATATATTGAGCATAACCTATAGAAATATTGGCAGCATTCATTGCGAGTATTGGAAATACATGAGCAATAGGTGTCATACCAGAAGATATTGACACAGTAAACCCAAGCCCCATGAGTAGCATTTTACCAACTTTTTCGCCTTTTTCAATATGTGAGACTTCCAATATTTCATTAAGTATTGGTAGCACAACTACAAATAATACTGAAGGAGATATAAATAATCCCAACAATAAAACACTAGTCCAAAACATACAAGCTAGCCACCAGCCACCTTTCTTTGCAAGTTTGTTGGTTGTAAACCATATTGCAATTCGTTTAATAAGTGGTGTTTTTGATAATGAATAAGTGCATATGAATGTAAACAATAAAAAGATAAAAGTTTCATTACCAAAGCTTCCTGCAAAAATAGTCTTTGCATTAAAACTATCAAGTAATACTAGTGAGAAAATACATAATAAGCTAGGCCAATCTATCCCGATAGTTAGCCATAATATAAGACTCCCTAAAAATATACCAATAACTCCCATAGCGTCTTGAGTTAGACCATTTGGAGCTGGTATAAATCTAAAAAATAGACATAAAGCAATACATATAGGTATAGTAATGCTTCTAAATATTATATTGTCTTTTAATTTCATATTTTTCCTTTGCAATATCTAAATTTGGGTTAATCTATTTGTTGCGTACTAATTTTATATTTAATTTTTCCTTTTGTCTACCACTTTAAATTATAATAAATTGAATCGTAATTATTTTAACTAATAAGTTATAGTGTGATATAATAATTATGCAAGGAGAAATTTATGGTTGGCAAATATAAAGTAATTACATTGTGTGGTAGCGCAAAGTTTGAAGATGACTTTTTGAGAGAACAAAAAAGATTGACACTTGAAGGCAATATAGTTATTTCGGTAGGTATGTTTAAACATTCTGGAGATAATGAAGTCTTTCAAGAAGATGTCAAAACTATGCTTGACGATATGCACAAACGCAAAATAGATATGGCAGACGAAATATTTGTTATCAATAAAGGTGGATATATTGGACAAAGCACAAAGTCTGAGATAGCCTATGCGTTGGCTACCAATAAAAAAGTTAATTATATGGAAAATATTTAAAAATGTATTGTAAACAATAGACAATAAAAATCAAAATGTTGTAAATTTAAGTTGATATAAAAGGGGAGAATATTATGAAAGTTACAATTAATAACAAACAATATTTAGCAACACTTACAAAAACAGCAGAAATCAATGACCGTATCAAACCGGGTGCTGATTATCAATGTGTGGTAAAATCTGCAAATGCTTCAGGCGTAATGGATTATTTTTATGATACTAATGAGTTTACTGTAGAACTTAAAAGATTTAATGCTGATGACCTTGATAGTGGCAATGCACTATTTTCAGTACTAAGAGCATTTTGTTTTAATAACCAAGCTATGTTAGTTAGTTCAGAAACATTAACACAAGCAACAGGTAAAACTCAATTTGAAAAATTGATGGATACTTTTGAAGATGACGAACAAGTCAATGTTGAAAAAACTACAACTTGTGGATATAGTATCACTCTATTTGATGAAGAAGAATCTTTTGACAATGTAGAAGATTTTGCTATCGAAGAAGGCAAAGGATTAAGCAAATAGTAATAAAAACAGGTGTAACAACCTGTTTTTTTTATTTTTATTTTTGATATTTTTAATTATGTTTTTTATTTTAAATCAATATTTTAATTGTTTTTAATATGTTGATTGTTTCAATTAATTTTTGTTTTGTACATATACATTTATTATTAGGAGTGTGTATGTTAAAGAGTTTAAACAATATAAAAAGATTGGTTGTTAATTCACCTATGGTAAAAATAAGTGTAGAGTATAAAGGTGATATTAAAAATATTTATGCCCAATGTGGGTGGTATAGCCTTACTGGAAGTATAAAAGATAGAGTGGCATATCAAATATTTGAAGACGCAATCCGACTTAATCTGATAAATAGCAATACCAAAGTATGTGAAGCGACAAGTGGCAATATGGGGTTGTCGATATGTGCTATATCCAATCTTTTGGGGTTGGAAACCACTATATTTTTGCCACAATCTATGAGTGAAGAAAGAAAACAACTTTTAAAAATGTATGGAGCAAAATTGATAGAAACCAAAGATTTTGACTCGGCATTTAAACTATGTAAAGAATATGAGAAAATGGGATATTTTTGCCCACATCAGTTTGAAAATATAAGCAATGTTAATGCACATTACAACATAACTGGTAAAGAGATATTGGCAAAAATTGTAGATAGGAATGTAACCAATTTTGTTAGTGGTGTAGGTACGGGTGGAACATTAACTGGAGTGGGTAAATGTCTGAAAGAAAAATTGGGTATTAAAGTCGTTGGCTTAGAACCCAATATGTCTAGAATATTGTCCAAGCGAAAACCATATTGTCATCACAAAATACAAGGACTTGCTGATAAATTTTTAGCTCCAATATGTGATACAAGTGTTGTAGATAGCATTATTCCTATTAGAGATACAGACGCAATAGCTATGGCACAAAAATTGTGTAAGGAGTTGTCAATAGGTGTAGGTATATCAAGTGGTGCTAACTTTTTAGGTGGGGTGCTTGCAAAGGGAGATAGTGTAGTTGTGTTGCCAGATGACAACAAAAAATATTTGTCTACAGATTTATCTAAAGATGTCAATTCGGTATTGGTAGACAATATAAAACTTATTTCTTTAAGTGTGATATAGAATATTTTGTTATCGATAATTAATAATTGATAATTAATATTTATTAAAAGTTGGTTTTATAAAAATAAAAAATAAATAATCAGTATTTATAAAAATTGTAAATATAAAAAAGGTGCTGTTATGTATTTTAACAACGCCTTTTTATTATTTTTGGTTTTATATATGTTTTTTATAATGATACATAATGTGTATTAAACGAAGAAGTATAATACTATTGCAGCTATGCTAATCAATACACACAATATCATACTTATTGTATTGCCTGCATTTTTGTCACTATTTTTACAATATTTAATTATGACAAATGTACCCATACCTATCATAGCAACAATAGGAGAGTATATTATAATTCCGGTTATTATGTACAATAAAAGTTCTAATACAAGGACGCCAATGGCAGCTATTAAAGTCCATAAAAGTTCGACAACAAAACAAATCACAATAGAAAGTATCTCAGGTATCATAAGTAAAATTAAAAGAATAAAATTGTTTTCTACTATTCCGTTGAAGAAATTGTATACAGCTGTCCACCAAGTACCAACTTTGTGGAACACAAAAACCTTTTTTACAATTTTGTTAAAGAAATCTTCTATTGACCTAAATACACCTATATGTTTTAGCCATAATAGTAAAGCACTGACACCAGCAACAACAACTATATAAATTATTACTTTTAATATCTCGTGCATTACATCACTAGAAGATGATTTACTAAATAATTTGGATATACCTTTACCTATGTAGCATAGCCCTTTCCATAAGAATATAAATGGATAAGCAGGTATCATTAGTATAGCTTTCAACACATCAAGTACAGCCGAACCATCAAAAGATTTTTCAGATTTTATTTTTTTAGTTTTCTTTTTAGGTTTAGAGGTTTTTATTTCTGTGTCGTTAGCGATTCCAGTATCGTCCAATTCGTTTATGATATTTTTGTTTTTCTTTTGTTTTGGTTCTTTTACTTTTTTAGAGTGTTTTTCAGACAAATTTTGATTAGTTTTATCTTTAGTTTCTTGTTTTAACTTTTCTGCATTTTCTGTTTCTCTTTGTTCTATCTCAGCTATGCGTTGTTTTCTGTTGGCAACTACTAATTCGGAAACAGTATGTAGACGGCCATATTCATCTGTGAGTTGGATATTAGGTGTCTTATCTTCTAATTCTCGTATTTGGTTAAAAAATTGGTCATTGCAGTACTTTGTATCTGCCATTATATTTCTAGCTTTTTCTCTTAGGTTGTTTGCAACGCCTTCTGTCTTTTTGATTGAATTTTTTTTCACATCTTCCAAACATTTTTTGTTGTATACATAGACTCTATCCCAATTATCAGTTAAAAGTCCAACACCATTAAGGTTGTCAATTACATCTTGTGTATGAGGAAGATATGTTGTACCATCAAGATATTTTTCGTTAATACCACTTTTGCATATTTTTTCTATTAAATCTTCCACTTCATTAGGCTTGTACATATCATTGTATAAAGATTGTTCGTTTGTCTTTTTGTATAAAGGAATCCTAATCGAAGACCAGCCTTTCAAATTGCGTAAATGGTCAACAACTTCTTCAGGGAAGTCTGTTAATAGTTTACCTTCAATAGAGCGAGCAATCATTCTTAAATCTTTTGCAATAGTATAGCCTTTTATAACTATTAATGAGTTAAGTGCTGTGGCTACATATTTGCTAGAGTCTTTGGTATAATATCTACTTTCATATTCGCTTATATCTTTTGAAAAACCTTTTATAATATCGTCATAACAATATTCATACATTTTACTAGAACATAATAGAGATATTTTTGTATCATTAAATTCTACATATTGGTTTACTTTTACCAAGTCCCAGTCGTCTGCAAGTATCATAGCATAAAACATTTTGTATCCACTAGAAGTGTTTTCAAAAGTTTTATAATCAAAATATTTTTGTGCTTTAGCATAATCATTTGTTACTTTAATGTATGAGTCATAATATTTTTCATATAGCATTTTAAATAAATCGAAGTCAGCCATACCTGCTTTTTCTTTTTTATATAAAAAGGTTTCAAGTATATTTTTGATGATGTTATTTAGCTGTATTTGAAATATTATTTTTGTTTCATAATATTGTTTATCATCCATAAATCACTCCTAAGCTCTTTACATATATATTAAACTTAAACTTTACAAAAATCAACTTGTTTAAAATGCTTGTGCTTGAGTAAAAATAATCATTGTAGTAAAGTGGTTTCTTTTGATTGTTTTTTATATACTCATCTTACAGATGTACATCGTTTGTTAAATTGTTTTGTAAGTATAGACTATCCTCAACACTTATCAAAATTGCTTTACGAAAATATGCTAAAAAAGTATAATTGAGTGAGAGTAAATAATAGGAGAAATGATATGGCAACAGCACACATTAATGGCAATATTGGCGATTTTGCAAAAACAGTTATTATGCCGGGAGATCCAAGAAGAGCTACTTATATAGCTAACAACTTTTTGCAAAATGTTAAATTGATAAGTGAGGTTAGAGGCATACCTGCATATACTGGAGAGTATAAAGGTAAAAAAGTTACTGTTATGGCTTCAGGTATGGGCAATGCAAGTATGGGGATTTATAGTTACGAGTTATTCAATTTCTTTGGTGTTGAAAACATAATAAGAGTTGGTACTTGTGGCGTAATTAATAAAGATTATAAATTGGGAGATGTTGCAGTAGCAGTAAAAACAATTTCTAGATCCAATTATTTAAATATGTTTAATGGCGAAACCTACCAGATTGAAGCTAGCGAAAAATTGAGAAGTTTGGCTGAAAAAACTGCTAAAGATATGAATGCAGTTGCACATTTTGGGAATATATATTGCACAGACTCATTTTATGGGGATAAATACCAAGCAGATGTTATGAAACAATATGATTGCTTTGGCGTAGAAATGGAAACAATGGCTCTATACAAAAACGCAATGGACGCAAAGAAAAACGCTATTGCTGTTTTGACTGTAAGTGACAATATCACAACAAAAGAAGAGATGACTTCTAAAGAAAGAGAGTTGTCTTTAAACAAAATGATTACATTAGCATTGGAGATGGTTAAATGAGAATATTTTTATTAGTATTTGATAGTTTTGGTATTGGCGAAGCACCTGATGCAAACAAATATCACGATGAAGGTTCCAACACATTTAGATCTGTTGCTTCAGGTGAGTATTGTCATATTCCAACATTGACTCGTTTAGGACTTACCAACATAGATGGGGTAGAAGGCGACAATAAAGAATATATTGCTAAAATAGCAAGACTACAAGAGATGTCCAACGGAAAAGATTCAACTACAGGACACTGGGAGATGGCGGGTATTGTGACTAAAGTTCCTTTCCCTACATATCCAAATGGCTTTAGTGATGAAATAATCAACAAACTTAAAAAAGCGTGGGGTGTTGACAAAATTTTGTGCAACAAACCATATTCTGGTACAGAAGTCATCAAAGATTATGGCGTTCAACATAGAAACGAGCACGCTCCTATCGTGTATACATCAGCAGATAGCGTGTTGCAAATAGCTTGTCACGAAGACGAGTTCTCTGTATCAGAGCTATATAATATGAGTGAAAAAGCTAGAGAAATAATGAGTGGTAAAGACGCAATTAGTCGTATTATTGCTAGACCATTTGTTGGCGAATATCCAAATTATGTTCGTACTGAAAACCGTAAAGATTTTTCATTAAACCCACCAAAGGATCATTTGTTTGAAATAATCCAAAATGCAGGTAAAGATACAATATCTATTGGTAAAATTAAAGATTTGTTTAATGACCAAAATATAGACAAAATGTATCCAAGCAATGGCAACACCAACGAAATTAAATCTTTGTTTGAAGTACAACAATTAGATTTTGATGGATTGTGTTGGTTAAATTTCTGTGACTTTGACTCAAAATATGGACATAGAAATGATATTGACGGATATGCAAAAGCTTTGACTGAAGCTGATACTGCATTAGAAAAATTTTTAAAAGATATGAGAGATGACGATTTGTTGATTATCACTGCTGACCACGGCTGTGACCCAGCAACTCCATCTACTGACCATAGTAGAGAATATGTACCTTGTATTATGTATAAGAAAGGTATTGCTCCTGCCAACTTAGGCACACAAAAAGGTTTCTATCATATCGGTGCAACTATACTTAAAGAACTTAACATTAAGTCCCCAGTTGACACATTAGATAGCAAAAACTCCTTGTTGTAAAATTGTTATTGTTAAAAGAAAAAAAGTAGGTATTACCTACTTTTTTTTGTTGTTTGATTCAATTACTCAATGTTGACATACTGTAAAATTTTTGATATATATATTATAAATAAATTTGTAGTGAGGTGCAGTATGTTCCAAACTAAAGAAAGTGCATTGCAATATATAAGACAATGTAATTGTATTATTTTACCTAGCTTGTACACATATTGGTGCCATAGTTCTTTATATAGTCCTTATGGACAAAGTGTGGGTAATGTATGGAGTTCTTTACCTACAGATGTTATTGAAGTTAAACACGAAATGTCTATGTTGTCTAGAGTGCAAAGATTTAAGTATACTATAGAAAATAAAAGTTTAGATTATGCTCCAATTAATTATAAAGTTAATAAAAATCCGGCATTAAAATATTTTCAATTGAAAGTGGTTATGCCAAAATCTAGATTAACCGATGACGAGAAAAAATCTTTAGGTAAAGACCAACAATATTTTATAGATTTATCTAGAGCGTATTGTGGGTTGGGAGATGGAAGACATCCAAAACTTCCAAACAAGACAAAAATATACATTTTTGGGTATATGAAAAATGATGAAATGAGTGGAAAACCTATAGATACTGTTTGGGGAGTGCGAGAAGAGGATTTGATTAATTATGCTAATTCTGTTCAACGAGAGTTGTATAGAACTCAAGCAAAATATGGCTCTATTCCAACTAGTATTACTCCACTTTTCCCAAATGAAATAAAGATGTATGAATTTGAGGCTCAAAGGCAATTGTTAAATTATGGAACTAATTTCAAAATTGAAAGAGCAAGAGAAAACAATTTAGGTGGCTCAAGAGAAATGTAAAAACAAAAAAACGACTATGGTAATTCATAGTTGTTTTTTTATTCTTTTTAGTTGAAATTTATTTTCTTATATAATAAAATTTCAAAAAAAAGGAGATTGACAATGAAAATTAGACAAGAAATATATGATTTGTATTGGTATTTTGCTTGTGAAAGACAAAATATTTTTATTAAAAAACTTAATGGTGAAAAAGCTCCTTGGACACAAGATAAAATTTTGCAGGAATACAAGTTTTGCAATAGCTATAGAGTTAATGATAGGGTAAGCCAATATTTGTTGAAAAATGTTATATACAATGGCAAACAATATTCAAAAGAAGATGTTGTTTTTAGAATTATTCTTTTTAAATTGTTCAATAAAGAATCTACTTGGGAGTTATTAATCCAACATTTTAATGATGTAACATTGGGCAATTTTGATGCTAAACAATATTCAAAAGTGTTAGAAAATGCAATAAGTAATGGCGAAAAAATATATAATGATGCGTATATAAGCTGTGCCAATAAAGCATTTGGTTTTGATAGAAAACACGACAACCATTTGGCTCTTTTAGATAAGATGTTTAATATTGACAAAGTTCAAAACAAAATTTTGCTATGTGAAAATATGGAACAATGTTTTAATATCCTAAAATCTTATCCACTTATCGGCAATTTTATGGCATATCAACTTGCTACTGATATCAACTATAGCGATGTCGTGGACTGGAGAGAAGACGAATTTACAGTTGCTGGGCCGGGCTCAATTCGTGGGATAGATAAATGCTTTGTTGATAAAGGAAAGTGCTCTTATGAAGATATCATTAGATATATGTTTGACCATCAGGACGAAGAATTTAAGAGATTAAACCTAGATTTTAAAAGACTTGGTAATAGACCGCTTCAACTTATTGATTGCCAAAATATCTTTTGTGAACTTGACAAATATTGCAGACAAGCAGTCCCTGAACTTAAATCAAACCGAGTAAAAATAAAGAAAAAATATACTCCAAAGTCGACCCCAATATCTTATTTTTATCCACCCAAATGGAAACTAAACGGCTAGCGAACACTGAAAATATATATAACAATTTAATAAAATATATTAAACACAAATATAATTTATTTCAACCAACTATGCAAATAATGGTGACTTCAAAATTTATTATACAAACTCTTTTTGTATAGTTAATATTTGACATATAATATATCACTATGATATTATTTGATAAGACCGAAAGACCCGTAGGGGAAAGCAACAGCAGATGCGTGTTGACAAGAGAGAACATTTGGTCGCTAATTATTTTGGTGTAGACTCTCTAAAGCAGTCATACTGACTGCTTTTTTTGTAGCATATTTTTAATAGGTAATTGTAAAAATAGTAAAGCAATAGAATGATACAATTTGAATGTGTTTTTTTATTTGATGTTTACTACAAAAAACTTTATAATAAATATATGAATAAAAAATTTAAACTTGTTAAAATAAATAAAGATAATATAAATATGGCAACTGAATTTCAGTTAAGCATTTTCCCAGAAGAATGTGGATATGGAAGTTATATGTTATCAATTAAATTGGATAACGATTATTTTTCATATTATTTAGCCTATGATAATGAAAATTTAATTGGCATAACTGGCATATATTCATTTGATAAAATTGAAGAAACAAAATCATTATGGCTTGGTTGGTTTGGCATTTCTCCTATGTATCGTAGAAAAGGTTATGGAAAAGCATTGTTGGAGCAAACGATTGACATGGCTAAGGAATATGCAAAAAATGATAATCGAATTAAATATTTTAGACTTTATACATCGTCAAGGGATAATCCGATTGCATGTCAAATGTATCGAGAAGTAATGGATATTGAAGAAAAATATGAATGTCATGGTGATTTTAATTATGATGGAACTTGCCT
Source organism: uncultured Clostridia bacterium (assembly GCA_934746645.1). GTDB lineage: Bacteria > Bacillota > Clostridia > Christensenellales > UBA1242 > UBA6345. The sequence continues at coordinate 507,645 of CAKVFE010000001.1, read as the reverse complement.
TATTTTTACAAAGTGTCTTTATAATGATGGCGAAAATCCACTTTGGAATAACAAGTCTTTAAATTTAAGTGGTATAACAGAATTGGAAAATATTAAACCAGAATAATAAATTGTTAAAATCTATTTGAAAAACACAAAGACTATTTTTTTGCATTAACAAAGTTTGAGTACATGTATAATGTTGACACTAATTTGTTTGACATATGAATACATTTATTGTAGTCAATCATTATTGACCACTAGCCCCTGTTAGGGGAAGTAACAGCAAACTGCGTGTTAACAAGAGAGAACGTTTGGTCTTCGTGCGTAGACTCTCTAAAGCAGTCAAAATGGCTGCTTTTTTTAATGTTGCTATACTTGAATTTGATTTTTTTTGATTGGTTGTATCTGAATTTAAAATACCAGAATTATGTTTGGATATATCAATACCAATTTATAGTATACTGCTTACTGAAAGTATAATTTCTACATAATCCGGTCATTGTTTTAGACCTTACGATTATACATAGGGTAGGGCTAAAGATTTTTACCAAAACTCTATTCTTTTCTTAATTGTGATATTTTGATTATTGTCATAAGTTCTCATTCTACTATTGACATTTTTAGATTTTTTATTTAAAATAACTATAATAATTAACTATAAGTGGCTGTGTTGTTTCTTAACTTGTTAAGTTTGGAGAAAAACGAATTAAGTTTCGGTGTCCTGTAATTACAACCCGTACCTTGTTAATTATTTTTTTTATTATTTTATTGATTATTTATCAGACTTGGATAACTTCCAAGTCTTTTTATTTAAAGTCATTTGTTCCTGCATTTTTAACTCTTAGTTTTGTATAAGCTTATTTCTTTAATTGTAAAAATTATTGACTTTAAAATTTAAATATGTTATATTACATACAGAATTTCATTGACCTTATTTTTAAGGCACAGGCGAAAGGCCAGAATTGAAATTCTTTTTTTATTAGATATATTGACAAATTATATCTTTGTGATATACTTATTGAAGACAAAGTGTTTGTGGGTTATCTCTTATGAGATTTGCCGCTGTGGCTTTGTCTTTTTTTATACTTTTTTTTCAATTACATTCTTTACTTTGTATTTATCAATAAAAAGACTAGGTAAAATTTTACCTAGTCTTGATTATTTTAATTTATTAAATTATTTGAACGACGTTTTTAATCATTGACTTCTATGAGAATAGTGCCAGTGTCACCCACTAATGCCACAAGATAAAAGATAGAATAATATATTTATATATTAAACACTGCTCATATTGCCTGTTTTTATTTGTGTAAGTTTTTTAATTTTGGCAGGTATAATATAAAGATAATTTATGATACTATCCAAATATTCAATTAATGTTTTTAATTCAGATTTTGGAATAGATAGATGATCGTCATGAGCGCCTTCGTTACCTATAAGTCTAATGTGTTTACAGGCGTCATCAAAAGTTGTTGGTAAAATGTTTTTTGATACTAAATCTTCGATTTGTTTTTCTAATGTATTTCCTTGGGCTTTTTTATCTTTGCAAATAAGTTCCAATACTTTTCGTAAAGATAATGCACAGATTGATGAGTCTATTTTTTCAACTTTTTTTGCGGATTCAAATGCGGAAACAATATTCTTAGGAACACCTTTATTATCTGTTGAAATGTCAGGATATAATATCTTATATGAAAAATCATAAGAACCATCCATATTTTGCATTGTTTGGTCTGTACTTCTTTTTAGCAGTGTAACTCCATGGCATACTGGGCAATGTAGAATATGGTAGTAATCTTCGTACCAAAAAGTTGGTATATTTTCATCATAATCATAGTATTTATCTAAATATAAACTTTCTTCAATTAAAAGTCCCTTGTTTCCACAATGATAACATGTTTCTAAAATATAGTTTTTTGTAAGGTGATTTTCCATATATTTTTCTCCTTTGTGTTTTATTTATTATAACATATTTTATTTAAAATTTATAATAAATAATCCACCCCATACCATAATTATACAGATGGACAAGTTTGTGGCGGAGCCAACGCTATCCAATTTCAACTAAAAAATATTTTGGAGATAAGTGGGTGAGATAAAATTAATTATTTAATAGCATCTATAAAATCACTATCTTTCAAATTTAAAGAAAGTAAATTGTTATAAAATATTTTGTATGCTAATAATTTTATTAATTGTGTAAATTTAACAATTACAGTGCTACTATAGACTTTATTATAACCAAGTTGATTATATTTAGAGTGCTTTTTAACAGCTAGTTTGTGGTTGTTGATGAAGTATCCATTATGAGCATATTGATTTCGTAAGGTTACTATTTCTAAAAATAGTTTATTTGTGAATTTTAATCCACAAGATTTTATTAATTGTTTATTATTTTTTAATAAATTTTCCAACCAATCTTTATCGCTTGCTTTAAGTGATAATTCTAAAAATCTATAATATACTACAAATTTATCTTCTACAAACAAATTTTTTGTGTTATTGAATGGATTTATTAAATTAAAATCAGATTCTTTGATATCAAATTTGTTTATAAATTTGATAATATAATTTTCAATGTTATGGTTGATAGTATCTGTAAATTTTAATGAAAAGTCTGGTGAATAGTTTATATTTTTAGAAAAGAATTCATAAGCCTTTCCATTAATCAAAACTTCATATTTGTATATAGGTTTGTTTTGTGGACAAAATCCATTAAACATAATAGTTAATAATCGTTCGTAAATAAATAATTTTTCTAATTTTATTGGTCTTTTGAAGAATAATATTAGTTTATTAAAATAATTTATATAAATTTCTCTCATGGAAACTTTAGATGTCCAACCTGAGTATAAGTTTATTTCTTTAATATTAAATTTATTTATTTTAAGTATCTTTTCGCTAGATTTATCAGAGTCCAGTGTTATTGTTGTTACGTTTCCTTTAAAAATAATATCTTTTGATTGATTTTTGTAAAAGATGTCTAAACATTCATGGTAAACAAGCAATTCAGATACAAGGGAATCTTTATTTATGCGGGGTAAATTTGCGGGAAGATTTGTCTTGATGTATGAATTGGAATAGTATCTTTTTTTAGTTCTCATAAAAAAATTAGATGACATTTCATAATGAGAATAGAAAGCAAAAAAGGTTTTAATATACAACTTTTGTTTTTCATCTACAATTGTAATTGTTTCTGGATGAATGATTTTTTGTGTTGCATTTACTGTTTTTGTTAAGGTTTCTCTATCGGCATAACCAAAATCAACTTCAATATTAATTTTTCCATTCTCTTTACTGTATTCACAACTATAAGTATTTTTTATTTCATTATTAAAAAAGCAATAAGCCATAAATTTCTCCTTAAAATACTTAACCAGTATAACATATTTTGTTCAACAATAAAAGTTTCATAAAAGAAAAAAAGAAGAAGTATTTTTCAACTCCTTCTCGAGGTTGTTTTATTGATTGTTTTGCAATTGAGAATAAACTTTTTTTGTGGTAAGTTTTTTAGAGTTGTCAAAGGTTTCGGTAAGGTTTTTTAAGTTGTCGCGAATATCAAACTCAAAGAGCAACCAGATATTGATAGTGAAATTTTGTTTGAAAACAATAAAAAAGAGCAATCTAAACTAAAAAGTTCGGATTGCTCTCTACTGGCGGGACTGACAAAGTTCAGATTGAACTAAAAAATATAAATAATAATATTGAATTAAGCTTCAACATCTTGCTTTAGTTTTTCTACTAGATTTTTTATTCTATTTAGTAAATCATCATATGTCATTATTTCAATGATATCTTTGTATTGTCGTCTAATTAATTCAAAGTCATCTTTTTGCTCTTTTGTTAATTTGTTGCTTCTTCCAAGAAGAATTAGCCCCTTAGGATTATTGATGAAAATATCACTTATAGATAATGTAGTATCAGGATTGTCTTCTTTTAATTTTTTAATTATGTTTAATTTTGATTTTCCATGATTTTGATTTAATGCATTTATATATTTAGTTGTTTGTACTATAACATCTGTAAATATTTTTTGTGGAACATAATTGTTTCTATTTTTACAATTTCTTATTATTTGGGTATTATCGGGTTTTTTAATTTCCATTATATCAATATATCCGTTACTATCAATTAATGTAAAATCGGGATGTTTATCATTTCCATTCATTTCTCCAAAATTAACTTCTCTAATTGCATATAAATATTTGGGGAATAAAACGCATAAGATGTCTTTAATTTTATTTTGCCAATCTTTTTCGTTAAACGATTCACATGTTTTTAACATTTGGGTTAACTTTTCTTGAGATGAAGTTAACATATTTAATTTTAGTAAGCTTATGTTTTTTGAAAATTTATTATCTGTTAATGAAATACTCTTTTTATTTAGATAATTTTCATATTTTGTTTTATAATTATCTAAATTGTCAAAATATTCACTTAAGAGGGTTGCTATTCTCATATGTGAATACTTGATTAATTCTGTATTATTTGGGAAATTATTTAATAGATTTTTATAGTCGCTGATAGGAATTTTATTAGTATTATCATCATTAACGTTATAATTTTCATCTGATACTATATAAATTTGTTCTTTGACGACATCTTCCAATTTTGAAATTATTGAAATATTCTTATTTGCAGTAAAGAAATCGGGGGTTATATGTATATTTTTTTCGATATATATGTCAATATCAATATCGAATATTTCTTTGTCCAACACGATATAATTGCCTATTTCAGTACCAATCTGAAATGTAATATTTTCTTCTTCATCTAAATCTTCATTTATTTCATGTAAATTTAAAATCTTATTTTTAGATAATCTATATGTGTTTTTAAGATAATAGTTTTCTCCTTTGTCTATTTTGTCTTGCAACCAAGAAGTTCCAGATTCTGGAGAATAAATTGCCACCAATTTTGAGTTCTGATTTATTATTTTAATCATATTCACTCCTTTTAGTTTTTATCATTATATCATGAAAATTATAAAATTTATTGAAAAAATCCACAATTTCAAAAAAATGTATGGTATAATTATGATAAAGAAAAGGAGAAATAATGATTAATACTTCTATAGATAAAGAATTTACTCAATGTTTTGAAAAACTGTATGATGATACTATTGATAAGAATAGTATCAAGTATTTTTGTCCGCTTATAAATTCAAATGAATTCGAATATGAATATATGATTAAGAAGTTATTACAATACGCCCCAAGTTATTGTTTATCACGTTCAACTCTTGAAGAAAATTCAAACAACCCATTACTCCTATCTCAATTAACAAGAGAGAAATTTAGAGAGCTCGATAAGAATGAGGGCGAATTAGCTGAATTAATGGGATATAGTTTTTTAGAAAGTGATTTGGGAGCACCTAAAATAATATCCAAAATGGAACTTAAAACCGATAACAATATGTATTTTAACGGTGCTGATGGAGTTCATTATTTAAAGACAACTGATGGGTATCAGTTGATTTTTGTAGAAGCAAAAACCTATGATGATTTATATGATGCTATTTGGAATTCTATTAGTAGTGTTGATAAATTTAAAAACAACTCAATAAAAGATGAGAAAGATGGTAAACTAAAAGGTATAAAATTTGAAAAAACACTAATATCAGCAAATATAATGAAGGAAGTTTTTTCTGAAGAAGATAAGCAGTTTATAAAGGATATATTGTACCCAAGAAGAGATGGAATCGGACCAGTTGATACATCATTCTCAATAATTATACTTTATGAACCCAAATTAGATAAGAATCTAAAATCTTTACCTAATCATGAATATAGAGAAAAGGTACATGAAGTCTTAAAGTCGCAAATAATTAATCAAGCAAAAAATGTAAAATCATTAATTGAAAAGCATAAGCTTCATGGCCATAATTTTTATTTCTATATTGTGCCTTTAGATGATTTGTATAATACACGACACTCAGTTCTTCAAGAGGTGTTAAGATGAGCAATAACATTATTGAAGAAATGGCAAAAGATGCTCTTAAAGACGAGTATTTTATTGAACTTTTTGCCAAATTGGAAAACAATTTTTTCAATAAAATTGTTTACAAAAACAATGAGTGTAAGTTAACTGATTCGGAATGTTCTGACCTGCTTTCTTTTGCAGACATTCTTTCGTTATCTTCTATTGATGAGAATAAAAATATTTCTATAAAAATAATTAGTTTACTTAATGTATTTTTCAGGGACAATGCCCTTTATAATTATTATGCTAAAGGAATTATGTTACGGTTGGGTAATTTTCCAAGCTATGAATTAATATCTAAAAATACAAATATTGTCTGGTCCAAAGAACCAATGGATATTGTTGTTGAAAGAATCTTAAAGAAATCAAGAAATAAAGACCCTAACAATAGTAAAAAAATATTTACAGACTCTCAATATGAAGTGTATAATAATTTAATAAATAAAAATCATTTTAGTTTTTCCGGTCCTACATCTTTTGGAAAGTCATTTATATTAAATTCTTTTATAAGTCATATTATTAATTCAAATAATAATGGTATTAATATGGCCTACATTGTTCCTACTAGAGCTTTAGTTTCTCAAAACATTAAGATTTTAAAGGAAATTATAAGGGATAAGTGTAATTATATCTTATTAGAAAGTCCAGATATTCCAGCATGTTTTTTAAACAAAAATAAAAATTTTATTTTTGTTTTTACCCCAGAACGTTTAGTTGCATACTTATCAAACGAAAACAATCCTACATTGGGATACATTTTTGTTGATGAAGCTCAAAAGATGTTATCTATAGATTCTCGTTCTGCAATATATTATCATGCTTTAAGTATGGCGGAAAGGAAAAGTTGTAAATTATTTTTTTCTTCACCAAACATTAATAATGCGAATATTTTTTTGAGTATATTTGATAAATCAGAAGATGAAAGCCTACATATAACAGAATCGCCAGTTTGTCAAAACAGATGTTTTATAGATATTGAAAATAAAAAATTACGATATTATTCAAATGTAACCGAGCCGAAAGAGTTGGATTATAATTTGCCAGACAATATAGAAGATATTATATTTCAAATATCAAATGAAGAAAATTCAGTAAATAAAAGCATTGTTTACTGTAACACAATTGAAGACACTATTAATTTTGCCTTGAATTTTTCTAAAAAATGTACAAGTAAAGATAATGAAAAAATTAATAGTGCAATAGAAATAATCAAAGAGCACATTCATGAAGACTATTTTTTAATAGATTGTATTAAAAAAGGAGTTGCGTTCCATTTTGGCAAATTACCACAAAGAATAAGAAATCTTATAGAAACTATGTATATTGAAGGTGATATCGATTATTTGTTTTGCACTTCAACGCTATTAGAAGGTGTAAACTTGCCTGCTCAAAATATTTACATATTAAGTAGTAAAATTGGAAATACACGATTAACATCAGTTGATTTTTGGAATTTGGCCGGTAGAGCTGGTCGTTTGGCAAAAGATTTGTATGGAAATGTTTTTTGTATTAGGTGGGGAAATGTAGACGGTCACTGGAATAAAGATAAAGACATCGAGTTGTTGAAAAATAAAAAAATTGAAGATGTTAAATCACCGTTATTAACGGGAGAAGCAAATTTTTATAAAAATGTCAGAGCTTCATTATTAAACAAACCTTTTACTACAAGTAATCCAAAAGCAAAGCAAAAGGAAATTTGGAATTCATTTGCAAATATTTTAATGATACAGAATAGCATGAATGATAGTTCATTGTTGAAAGATAAGTTTATAGGAAAAATACCAGACTCAAGAGATATACTAAATAAATTAAAGAAGTCTACGACAATCTCATATAAAACCTTAAATAAAAGTCCATTAATTAAGTGGAGATACCAAGAAGCATTGTTAAAGTCAGAGAACTTGCCTAATATGAAAGAGCCTACTTATGACAATTGTTTAGAAGTGTTAAATGTTTTCTATGAAAAATACAATTGGGAAAAGGAAGAAAGTTATGGTACAAATCCTTTAATCAATAAGGCACATTTTAATCCTAAATCTTCTTTACAACATTATGCTTTTATCATGTCTGAATGGATGTCAGGAACAACTATAAATATATTAATTAAACAAGCAATAAAAAAACAATCTGGTAATAATTTCAGGTTGAACTTTAATGAATATGTTATATTTGACCCAAATAATAAACATCATGTCAACAAATTAATTAATAATATAATGGACGAAATAGATAGATTATTAAGATTTAAAATCAAGAATTATTGCGAAAACTATGCCAATATATTGAAAGAAAAAGGTGTTGAGAGGGTAAACGATTGGGCGTTATATCTTGAGCATGGTTCAAAAAAATATGAATATATTGAATTACAAAAAATCGGCATTCCGAGACATTTAGTAGAAAGATTTTACACTCAAAATAAAGAATTTTTAGTTTTTGATAAAGAATCTTTACAAGAAATTGATTTAGAAAGAATAAAGAATAAACTTAAAGAGTCAACAGTCTCAGAAGATGTTGAAATATTAAATATTTTAAATGACCTTAACCTATAATAGAAATAGCAAATTTTTAATTTGCTATTTTTTCTTTTGTAAATTAATACTAATTTTAAAAGTGTATGTTATAATAGTTGTGAATATAGGAGAATCTAATGATAAAAACATTTTTTGATTTTTGTTCAGGTATTGGTGCCGGAAGGCTTGGGCTCGAACAATGTGGGTTAATATGCGTTGGACATTCTGACACAAGCAGATTGGCTGATAAAACATATATGTTAATGCATAACATGGCTGATGACAAAAATTATGGAAATTTAAAAAAATTAGGTAAAGATAACTTACCTAAATTTGATATGTTAATTGCGGGGTTCCCTTGCCAAACTTTTTCAGTAATTGGCAGACAGGCTGGCTTTAGTGATGATAGAGGTCAAATTATATTTCACCTGTCTAGAATTTTAAGAGAAATGGCACCCAAGTGTTTTTTATTAGAGAATGTAAAAGGATTAGTAAGACACGATAATGGAAAAACAATTAAAAGAATTGTAGAAGAATTAGAGGACTCTGGATATTCTGTAAATTATAAGGTCATTTCCAGTTTGGATTGTGGAGTTCCGCAAATGAGACAAAGAGTTTATTTTGTGGGCGTTAGAAAAGATATATCAGCAGATTTGCTAGATTTTGATTGGCCGAGCGTAATTCAACAACCAGATTTAAAAGATTATGTATGCTGTGATAAAGAAATTACCAAAGAAAATTTAGATATTTTGAAAAGATATTTAATGAATCCGACCAATCAAGGGAAATATTCAATTAATGACTTAACTCAAATGAATGAAAAGATTTTAGATACTAGAATGAATGATTTAAGAATTTATGATAATAAATGTCCAACCCTAAGGGCACAAAGAGATGGAATATACTATGTGCTAAATAATCAAATATATCAACTAACTGGTTATGAAGCACTAATTTTGCAGGGGGTTCCTAAAGAATATGCAGATAGAGTTAAAGAAAGCGTTACAGACAGACATTTATTAATGCAAGCTGGTAATGCAATGACAGTAAACACTATAAACTTATTAGGACAAAGTATAATCAATTATTTAAAGAAAAAGGAGAAATAAGTAAATGAACGTGTGGGAAAAATTTGAAATTGACTGTACTAAATTTTTGGCAGAACAATTCGGTAATTATGCAACTTTTACTCATCAAGGAATGAGCGATTCTACTGTTCCAGATATAAAAGTTATTACTAAAAAGAATAAACAATTTTACATAGAAGCAAAACATTCACCTGCACAATGTGGACAGTTTGTTTTACTACCAAATGTTGAATTGCAAAGATTTGAATATAGTAAATTAAATTCAACACCTTTAAATGAATATTCATTAACAATAATTGATTTTATGAATAATAACTTTGATGAATTTAAAGAATCTGGAACAGCTGGTAAAATCATCGAATTTAAAGATTGTAAAGATGTGTTCGCAAAGTGGATTATTAAAACATACAAAGATAAGGGTGTAAAATTTTTTATAACGAATAATAACATTATTTTGCCGATAGAACAATTAATAGATTATTTTGAAATATCTGCTAAATACAGAATAAAAAGAAGTGGTTCTAGTTCTGTAGGAAGTGGAAACATTGATAAAGTTAAAACTTATTTAAAATCAAGATTTCCTAATGCAAAAATAGAGTCCACTTATGATAAAATCTTTTTGTATTCACAAGAAAATTTACATAATGAACGTTTTATTATCGGAAAAAAAGAATATATGATTTCAAAAAGAGAAAATAATTATGAAATTCGTAAACTTTCCAATACTTTCAATGCTAATGTGATTTTTTCGATAGAGTTAAAATCAAATAAAAGTGGTCTATCAGTATCTGATTTCATATTTATTTTAATACAGGATTAGTTGAGGTATACCAATCCATAAATGTAATATATTTTTTAATAGCTAACTTATAAGTTGATAAATAATATTTTCCGATTGGCAAGTTTCCATAATGGAGATTTGCCATTTTTTCATTTTGTCCAGATTTATAAAATAATTCTAAAATTCCGGAACACCTATCCTTGTGATATTCTTCATCTATGTCACAATTTTTAATTGAGTGTTCAAATTTCTTTATTCTAGAAATATAATCACTTGCAACTTTTTTACTTGTATTATTATTTTTTAACCAAGCAGAAAAATCAATTTCAAGCATTGTTTTTACCTGCCAATTTTTTTCCTATTTCGATTCCGATATATTGTAACACATCAATAACAACAGAATTTCCAAATTGTTTATATGCTTGGTTTTTATTATTTGACATAATATAAGAATCTGGAAATCCCATCAATCTAGCACATTCTCTTTGGTGTAATTTTCTAGGTTTGCCATTAACAAGATAACCACCAGTTTTTGCAAAAATGCCACCGCCATTTGCAGATAGCGTTATTGCGATTCCCTTAGTGCTATAAATTCGCTCGCCCTGCCCACCTTTATTGACTATTCCGAGACGAATTGCTTTGTTGCTGTATTTATTATCATTCACATTTGAGTAGTGTATGTCGGGTCTATATATATAGAGATTTGACACAAGTTTATCATCGTGTAGCAAGAAATCTTCAACATGTTTAATTAAATGCACTGGTTTAGGAAATGTAAATTTATCTTTTTCAATATCTTTTCTAAAACATACCATGTAGATTCTTTCTCTTTTTTGAGGAACACCAAAATCAACAGCATTTAAAACCTTATAATTGAAGGAATAACCTAATTCTTCCATTGTTGATTTAACAACTTGTAGAGTTTTTCCATTGTCATGAGAAGCAAAGTTTTTAACATTTTCCATAAATACAATTTTGGGTTTTTTGCATTTTACAATTCTAGCCACATCAAAAAATAATGTTCCACGGCTATCTTCAAAACCGCGTTGTTTTCCACTTATTGAAAATGCTTGACAAGGAAAACCTGCACATAAAATATCATGGTCTGGAATATTTGTTTCATTAACTTTTGTGATATCTCCATCTGGAGTATCTCCAAAATTTTTTCTATATACTTCTTGAGCAAATTTATCCCACTCATTGGAATAAACACACTTTGCCCCTAAAGATTCGAGTGCCAATCGAAAACCACCAAGTCCGGCAAACAAATCTATAAATGTATAATCTTTTAAACTCTTGTTATCTATGTTAATCATAAAGTATCTCCACTAACAAGACATATTATAGCGCATAGCGCATAAAAATACAACTAATTTAAAAATTATTTCTCGCGTGTTCAAATGGTGAACATGCGATTTTTTTATACTTAAAATAAGGAGATGAAAATTTAAAAAAAAATTTTCTCGTTGCACACAATGGGTGTGTTGCGGGAATTATATAATTGTCTTGTAAAAATCTTTTTCGTCTGACCAAATGGTGGTAAAGCGAGATTAATAAAATATAGTTATAAAAATTTTCCGATGGGTCAAATGGTGAGCCAACGGCAAATGTAAAATAAAAAAATAAATCCCGCATTATCAAATGGTGATAACACGAGATTGCTAGAATAAAAAATATAAAAAAGTTTTGTCGCTGTAAAGAATGTGTTTACAGCGAGAGTTTTAAAATTTGTTTATAAAACAATTCTCGCATAGAACAATGTGGTGAATGCGATAGTGATAAAGTTATTTTAGAAAATCTTTTTCCGAACGGACAGATGATGTCCGAACGACAATTGTAAGATTGTTTTATAAAAATATTTCTCGCGTGGACAAATGGTGTCCATGCGAGGATAGTAAAATCTAGACAAGAATACGGAGGTGTTGAAATGTAAAATAAATTTTTAAAAGCAAAAAAAATAAAAGGAGATAAAAATGAACGAACAAAATAAAGAAATAACAAGCAATAATCTAATACGGATTAAAGATGAAAAAGTTGTCGAAACACTTAATGAAATGTATGAGAAAATGAAAAATTCTTATCAATCAAAAAACAAGTTTTTTAATGACATTATTAAACTTGGAGTGCAAGTTTTACAAAAACAAGAAAAAGATAATTGGGCAATACAAAATGAAAAACAAACATTGCTTGACGCTATACATGAACACACTAAACGAATGAATTATTTTATAAAATTCAGCAAACCATTCATACAGACAACTTATGCTAATAGCGAAGTAAATCAGCAGTTAATCTGTGTGATTTTAAATTACTTTTTTAGCAAAATGGAAGTCTATGAAAAGAATAAGTTTTATAAAAATCTTGATTTGTTTAAGATTTTGCCGAAAAACTTTGAAGAAGAAAAATATAAGTTAAAACATGATTATTTGAATGAAATTGAGTAAAAATATGGCTATTTTTTATTAAAAAATAACGAGCAGGATAAGGCTTTGACTCAAAATGAGCACATGCCATACTAAAACCCTTGATAAATCAAGTGTTTTAGATGACTCGTTTTACACAAAATTTAAGATTATTGTGTATCATTTTGTATCACGCCCCTTTTCTTACGACAAGTTGGAAGCCAACTTTCGTTTTTGTGCGATAAATCGCAAATTATAAACTAATAAAAGGAGTAATAATGAATAATAAAAATATGTCTTATGCAAAAAATATTCAATCAATAAATTTTGATAACAAAACAGAGAGAAAAGGTAAACAAAATTTTAAAAAGTCAGTTATCAATTGTGTTGGATTGACCCTTTCAAACAAAATTTTAGACTACATGAAAAAAGGTGGAGATATTGAAAATCTCACACCTGACAATGTGTTTAAAAAGTAATTATTTTGTTATTTTATCTTTTGCTAATCTATAAACTAAATTTGTTTTTGATATATCAATTTCTTCTTTCCAGCAAACCACATCAGTGCCCCAGCCAATTTGTTTGGTATAGTATGCACCATTATCAATCAAGAAAACAATAATTTCCCAAAATTTTGAAAGATTTGGATTTAAATTTTCAAGAGTTTTATTTAATTCAGATTGTAAATGCTCCTTTGAAATATCTCTACCTTCGGCAAGTGGGTTATAGATGTTTTTCTGAGTATATTTTTTAGATTTTGTTTGAGCAAGTGTAGTTTTAAAAGTTTCTAAATTATTGCAATTAATCAAATCAGATAGTTCTACTTTGTTGCCATTATATTTTTGTAAAATATCAAATAATCCATACTCGGATAGTTTTGAAGAACTGTATGTATAGAGATTTATATTTTCTAGGTTGATATCATCAATCTTTAAATCATAATAAATATCGTTCCCACGGTCGCTATGTTTTTTTGTTGTTTTGATTGGTAAATTATTCTCATCAAACAATCCATAAGACATAAAATATTTATTGTCGAAATCAAAAACAGGTAAATATTCCTTTTTGAAAGGGATTTTATCTTCATTAATTTTTTGTTTACAAATATTAATTACTTTTTCAACCTTGTTTCTAAATTCCAATTTCTTAATATAATCTCTGATTTGATTTTGTAAAGTGCTATTTATTGAATTGAAATTTTCATTGAATACAAAATAAGAGTTAGGAATATTAAATAATTCGCAAATAGTTTTGGCATTGGTTAGATTTATTTCTCTTTCACCAGTTTCCCAAGCAGATATTGTTTTATCAGTAACATTTAATTTCTGCCCTAGTTGTTCTTGCGAGAGATTATTTATCTCTCTAAACATTTTTAATTTTTGCCCCATTGTTAATTCTGGGATAGCATTGTTAACAAACATATTTTCTTCTCCTTTCTACAATAAAATTGTAATACTTAATACAAAAAAATGCACCCTACAAATATGATAAATTTCAGTTTAATTTTAAAATAATTAGAAATCTTTCTCTACAAAATTAAAATAATTAGTGTTTATTGTGGATTTTTGAAATTGACCAACCCACAAAACACCTAATCTTCCAATCCCATTAAATAATCTATTGTTACATCAAAGAATTTCGCAAGGATAACAAGTTGAGAGCCTTTGACATCTGCTTGTTGGTTTTCCCAACGACAAATAGAAGCAACACCAATTTTTGTGGCTTTGCTTAATCCTTGTATCGATAATCCTTTTTCTGTTCTTAATTCTTTTAATCTTTCTGCAAACTTTTCCATACTTTTATTATATTCCATTTTAGGAATAAAGTCATTGACATTCCGTAGTAGGAATGATATAATTCCGTTATAGGAATAAATATTTTCATTTAGGAGGTAAAATTGAAACAAACAGCTGTAATATATGCAAGATTTAGTTCTCATGGACAAACTGAACAATCAATTGAAGGTCAACTTCGTGAGTGTTATGAGTATGCTAAACGAAATGATTTAATTATTCTTCACGAATATATCGACCGTGCTTTGTCTGGAACAAATGATAAACGACCAGAATTTCAACAAATGATTGAAGATAGCAAAAAGCGAGATTTTAATTATGTTTTAGTGTATCAATTGGATAGATTTGCAAGAAATAGATATGATAGTGCAACATACAAAGCAAAATTAAAAAAGAATAATGTTCGTGTAATTTCGGCAAAAGAAAATATAACCACTGACGCTAGTGGTGTTTTGATGGAAAGTGTGTTGGAAGGTATGGCTGAATACTATTCTGCCGAACTTTCACAAAAAGTTAAAAGAGGTATTCACGAAAGCCTGCTAAAAGGCAACTATATTGGTGGATATATTCTGTATGGTTATGATGTTGTGAATAAAAAATATGTGATAAACGAGACTGAAAGTAAGATTGTAAGACAAATTTTTGATGACTATGCAAATGGTATCAAGACAACGCAAATTGTAGATAATTTAAACAATAAAGGACTCAAAACAAAGCAAGGATTAAAGTTTTCAATAAACATAATTTCTAAAATGCTCCGAAACACAAAGTATATGGGTAAATGTATTTTGGATAATGTTGAATACACAAATATATTTCCAGCAATCGTTGATGAAAATACTTTTAGAAGGTGCAATTTAATTATGGATGAACACAAACATAGACAAAGAAAAAAGGAAGATGATGATATTTATATTTTAAGTGGTAAGCTATATTGTGGGCATTGTGGCAACTTAATGACAGCTGAAACTGGAACAAGTAAAACAGGAGCAATTCATAAATACTATAAGTGCTATGGCAAAAAGCGAAAAGTTTGTGATTGCGACAAGAGAAATGTAAGAAAAGAAGATATAGAAAATTTTGTTTTTGAAAAGACAAAGGAATATGTTTTGCAACCAAATATAATTGAACAAATCTCAGATGTTGTTGTAAATAAATTTAATAGTGAAATTTCTGAAAATGCTGTTTTGGTAAAATTAACTGAAGAATTAAAACAAAAAGAAAAGTCAATATCAGCAATCCTAGATGCTATTGAAAAAGGAATATTTACAAATTCAACACAAGAAAGACTTTTAAAACTGGAAAATGATAAAGCATTTCTAGAAGAAAAAATTGCAATCGAAAAAGCCCATTCGTTAAAACCTCTTGAAAAGAAAAATATTGTAAATTTCTTAAAAATATATGCAAGTAAAGATTTTGACAGTGTTAGAGATAGAAATGACTTTTTTAACAATTTCATTTCAAGAGTAAATTTATATGATGATAGAATTACTATTGTTTATAACACAAGCCTAAACCCAACTGAAGAAATATATAATAAGCCTGATAATGACCCAAATAACAACGATAATAATGGTGGCATTACAATTTATAAGACTGAACTAGATATTGAAAATGAGCAAGAAAAAAGTCGTTCAAACTCTGATGAGTTCAAACGACTATTGAATGGCGGAGAGAGAGGGATTTGAACCCTCGCTCCAGTTGCCCGGACTAAGGCCTTAGCAGGGCCTCCTCTTCGACCTCTTGAGTATCTCTCCGCAATGGCGGAAGGTTAGGGATTCGAACCCCAGGATGCTCTCACATCAACGGTTTTCAAGACCGCCGCTTTCGACCGCTCAGCCAACCTTCCACAATATTTAATTTTTGCAAAAAATATGATATATCTAATGCTTTTCTAATATAACAAATATTTTACTTGATTGTCAATAAGTTTAAAGATATTTTTTTATTTTATGTACTTATTGTAAATAATATTGTTTAAGATTTATACAAAAATTTACACATTAAACCAGATTAAAGTATCAAAACATTGTAGTTTTATTTTTCTAATATCTTAATCGTTGCTAACTTTTAATGTTTTACTCAAATTGCTTTGATTAGATAAAATACTATTGTCCATAGAACTTGTTTTAGTACTATGGCTTTTTTAATAAAAATCTACATACGGGGAATGTATTTAATAGAACATTGAAAATAACTTTTATTGGTGATATTTGATATAACTTTTTATTGTTTTTTATTAAAAAATCCGAAAATTCAAGTGTGTTATTGATGTCACTTTTTATTGCTATTTGTTTAGACAAAAATATATTTAGACAATTAATGATTTGTTATTATTTTTTATTTTTGGTATACTTAATGTGTTGGGCAACCAACAAAATTATGCAAGTCAAAAAGGAAACAATATGGATATTACATTACAGTTATCACAAGAATTTGGCACAACACTTAATCACACAACCAATATCATCAATCTTATGGATGAAGGTTGTACAATTCCGTTTATAGCAAGATATCGTAAAGAACTTACTGGTAGTGCTGACGACCAAATGCTTAAAAACTTTGAAGATAGATTGAAATATCTTAGAAGTTTGACAAAAAGAAAAGAAGAAGTATTTAAACTTATCGACGAACAAGGTAATATGACAGACGAGATTAAAAAATCTTTAGATGATGCCATTACTCTTACCGAAGTAGAAGATATTTATAGACCATTTAAACCAAAGCGTAAAACAAGAGCAAGTGTGGCTATCGCTAAAGGATTACAACCACTTGCTGACTTTATACTTAAACAAGGCAATCCAAATTTGGAAGAAGAAGCAAAGAAATATATCAATGCTGAAAAAGAAGTTAACTCTGTAGAAGAAGCTATTCAAGGGGCAAAAGATATTATTGCAGAAATGATTTCTGACAATGCACAATTAAGAAAAATTTTGCGTGAAAAATTGTTTAAGTTTGGCGAAATTGTTACAAAACTTAACCCTAAAAAGGCAGAAGACGAAGGTGCTTATGTCTATGAAATGTATGCTAATTACAAATCAAAAATCAATCAAACTCCAAGCTTTAGAATTTTAGCTATCAACCGTGGAGAAAAAGAAGATTTCTTAAAAGTTAGTCTAGAACTTAATGAAGAAGACGCTCTAAAAGAAATTCATAAAATGTTTATTCTTAAAAACAGTTGCTATGAAGATTTGTTGAAAGAAGTATGTCAAGATAGTTATGATAGACTTATTTATAGCAGTATAGAAAGAGAAATCCGTAATCAACTTACAGACACAGCCAACGAACAAGCTATTAAGATGTTTGGCGTTAACTTGCGTCCACTACTTATGCAACCACCTCTAAAAGGTAAGGTTATTTTGGGACTTGACCCAGCTTATCGTACTGGTTGTAAAATTGCTGTTATTAATGACTTAGGTGCAGTGCTAGATACTACAGTTATTTATCCAACACCACCACAAAACAAAGTTGCAGAAGCAGAAGAAAGACTTAAACTTCTTATTGATAAAGATAAGGTAGATGTTATTTCTATCGGTAATGGTACAGCAACAAAAGAAAGTGAAATATTTGTAGCTAACCTAATTAAAAAATTGGATAGAAAGGTAAGTTATGCTGTTGTTAATGAAGCAGGAGCTTCTGTATATTCAGCAAGCAAACTTGGTGCACAAGAATTTCCAGACTATGATGTTGCATTAAGAAGTGCTGTTTCTATTGCAAGAAGATTGCAAGACCCATTGGCAGAACTTATCAAAATTGATGTTAAATCTATAGGCGTTGGACAATATCAACACGATATGCCACAAGCTAGACTAACCGAAGTTTTGGACGGCGTAGTAGAAAGCTGTGTTAATAGCGTAGGTGTTGATGTCAATACTGCAAGTGCAAGTTTACTTAGCCATGTAGCAGGACTAAATAGTTCTATTGCTAAAAATATTGAAAACTATAGACACGAAAAAGGGACATTTGAGTCTAGGGAAGAACTTAAAAAAGTACCTAAACTTGGAGATAAAGCATTTGAACAATGTGCAGGTTTCTTAAGAGTAACCGATGGTAAAAATATATTGGACAATACAGGTGTTCACCCAGAAGCTTATGAAGCAACACATAGATTGTTAAAATATTTTAATCTTACAGAAGATGATGTCAAAAATGGTAATCTAGAATTATTGCCAAAATTGGTTGAAAAGGAAGGCATTGAAAAAGTAGCCAATACTATCAATGTCGGAGTTCCTACACTTACTGATATCATATCCGAACTTCTAAAACCAGGTAGAGATTGTAGAGATGAATTACCAAAACCAATTTTAAAGAGTGAACTTCTTGGTATTGAAGATTTAAAACCAGGTATGGTACTTACTGGTGTTGTAAGAAATGTTATTGACTTTGGTGTCTTTGTAGATATTTCTGTACACCAAGACGGACTTGTACACATTAGTGAGATTAGTAAAGACTATATCAAACACCCAAGCGAAGTATTGAAAGTTGGCGATGTTGTCAATGTTAAAGTATTAAGCGTTGATGTAGCTAAAAAGCGTATTAGTCTAACTATTAAAGGTTGTGACAAAGCTCCAGACGAACAATAGAAGTAAAACATATTGTTATAGAAAAACATATTTTTATAGAAAAAATAAAAAAGATATAACCGAAAAAGTTATATCTTTTTTTTATTGTATTTAATTATTATTTTCTCATATCATCGTGCAACATACCAATGTAAGATTGGCTATCTTCCAAAGCACCTTTAACATCTTTAATTGCACCATCAATTTTGTTGATACATTCTTTTTTAATAGTTAATACTTGACTGTGTAATTCTTCACAATATTCTATATCAGAGTCTGTTTCTAAAGACTTGCGTGCAAGATTGTATAGATTGTTTTCACTGAAAAATTCGCCTTCAACAACACAAGCATCTATAAACATAGCATCTGTCTTAGAATTGTAAAGACTTTCAGACATTTTACCATCATTAGCAAGTATTCTTGCTAAGTTTTGAGATTTGATACTTAGACTTTTAAGACCTGTATTAATGATTGGATTATTCTTTGTGATGATTGCATTTGCAAATTCGGCATATTCTGCAAGAGTTACACCATTTTCCATTATTTCATCTTCTTTAGTTTCGTGATATGACAAAACTTCATTCCACATATCTTCAGTTAATTTACTCATTGTTTACTTCCTTAAATTTTGTATACTCTATTTTATCATACTTTATGGTGCATTTCAATACCCATTTAAAATATTTGAGTTTAAATATATTTTTTTAATTAGTTGTATAGTTTAATATATAAAATTTAAATGGTTAGTCTAATGCTTTTTATTATGATATTGTAGAAAAATCGGAATTAAAATAGTTAATATTATTTATTATTTTATTCTTTAGAAATAAAAAGAGTGGGAAAAATAAACAAAAAAAAGGAAGAATTGTTAATCAATTCTTCCTGTAAGTTCGCCATAATCTTTAAGACTAAAATAATCATTTTGTCTTAGTGCTTCATACACAATTATTGCTACCGAATTAGAAAGGTTTAAACTTCTTGCTTCAGCCATCATTGGTATTCTAATACAATCGTCATAATGCTTTTTAAGCAAACTTTCTCTTAAACCAAAACTTTCTTTACCAAATACGATAAAACAATCTTTTGGATATTTTACTTCAGCATAAGTATGTTTACTTTTTGTACTAGCAAAATAGAATTGTTTATCTTTGTTGGCTTCGTATATTTCTTCAAAAGAGTCAACAACTGTAATATTGGCTAGACTAAAGTAGTCAAGTCCAGCTCTTTTATAGTGTTTGTCGTCTAAACTAAAACCAAGTGGCTTAACCATATACAATTTACAACCAGTGGCAGCACAAGTTCTGATAATATTGCCTGCGTTTTGTGGAATTTCTGGTTCAACTAATACTATTGATATCATATTATATTATCCTTTTACCAATCATAAGGTCCGTTGTTGTGTGTTTTTACATCATCATAAAACTCAAAATACTTTGATTTAAAACTAGAATTTACTGGTTTTGTCAAAGCCTTTTTTTGAGTTGTTGTTTTCTTAGGCGGGGTAGGAGTAATTGAATTGTCAATTACGACCTTTTTATTTTCTTTCTTTTCTTCTTGCATTGTTTTATCCTTAAAGTTGTTTAAGTAAATCTGCTATTGCTCTACCACGATGAGAAACGCTATTTTTCTCAGTTTCAGTAGCTTGACCAAAACATTTTTTCAATTCGTTAGAGTAGAAAAGACAATCGTATCCAAAACTTGTATCGCCAGTTTCTTGTTTTAATATTTTTCCTTCAACTTTTCCTTCGCCTACTAGCATTGTGCCATCAGGTTTTAAAAGTGTGATTACACATTTAAATCTAGCTGTACGGTTTGGGTCTTCTACATCTTTAAGATTAGCCAACAATTTGTCACGGTTGGCTTGTTGAGTGTGTTCGCCAGCATATCTAGCACTGTATACTCCGGGGTCACCATTAAGAGCGTCAACACATAGTCCACTATCATCAGCCATAACCATATAGTTTAGATTTTTTTCTTTAAGATATTTTGCTATAGTCTTTGACTTTATAGTGGAGTTAGCTAAAAATGTATCTCCGTCTTCAACGATGTCATCAGTAAAACCAACTTCTGCCATAGTGACAATGTTGTAGTCTTTCATAATTTCTTTAAATTCTTTAATTTTGTGTTGATTGTTAGATGCTAAAACAATAGTTTCCATATATTTCTCCTATTAAAAATAAAGGGTAGTCCCCCTTATTTTTTATTTTTGTTGTATTTAATTAAAATTTGTTTATGAGTTGGCTTCTATTAGGCCTTCAAGATAACTTGTATATGCTGCGTGATTGATAGGATTGTGACATATCAAGTTGACATGTTTTATATTATCAAATTCACAAAGTGCAGTTGATACAGCAGTTAATACTACAGGTAAGGCAAGTCTTGTTGGAAAACCAAACACACCAGTAGAAATGGCTGGGAATGTAATAGATTTTAGTTTGTATTCACTAGCCAATTTTATAGAGTTGTAATAACAGTTGTACAATTTTTCATTGTTTTCTTCTATAGTGTTTTGATTAAACACAGGACCTACTGTATGAATAACATATTTGCAAGGAAGTTTATATCCTTTTGTTATTTTTGCTTCTCCAGTTAAGCATCCACCAAGTGTTGCACATTCTTTCTTTAGTTTTGGGCCAGCAACTTTATGTATATCTCCGTCTACTCCTTTACCACCCAATAAGTCGGGGCTTGCTGAGTTGACTATAGCATCACAAGGTACTTTTGTTATATCTCCAAATATTATAGTTACTTTGTTTAAAGCTTCTACTTGCTCTTTAGTAAGAGTAGGGAAGTCACCTTTGTCGTAGTTAAACACTGATGTATTGATTGTTTGTTTTGTCGCCATATTGTTATCTCACTTTTGTTTGTGAATAATATATAACTCACATTATCTATTATATTGTATCAAAATTTGGACAATAAGTAAAATATTTATATTGCCATACATCAAGACTAAATTAAATATAGATAAAAACAATAAAAAAGATTTTGGATTATTAAGTAATTAGTAAAAACTTTTAATCCAAAATCTATATTTATTAAATATTGTTTTGCAATTTGTATGCTTTTAGAGTGTTTTCCATAAGCATAGCTATTGTCATTGGCCCAACACCACCAGGTACTGGAGTGATATAACTTGCTTTGTCT
Source organism: uncultured Clostridia bacterium (assembly GCA_934746645.1). Classification (GTDB taxonomy): domain Bacteria; phylum Bacillota; class Clostridia; order Christensenellales; family UBA1242; genus UBA6345. The sequence goes on along the minus strand of CAKVFE010000001.1, from coordinate 485,398 downwards.
TTTATATTTTCATAATCGGCGTCACCACATAATCCAGCTTCTGTACGAACAATCGAAACATCAATAACTACTGAACCATCTTTTACCATATCTTCAGTTAGGAATTTAGCCTTGCCAACTGCAGTTACTATTATATCTGCTTTCTTTGTGTATTCGCTTATATTTTGTGTCTTGCTATGGCATATTGTTACAGTAGCATTTGCATTAAGCATCATAAGTGCCAATGGTTTACCAACCAATATGCTTCTGTTGATGATAACAACATTTTTACCTGTTAAGTCAATATTGTATTCCTTAAAAAATTCCATAACGCCTGTTGGTGTGCAAGGAGTTATACCAACTTCTTTTGTAATCAATTTGCCTAAGTTTACACTGGACAAACCATCAACATCTTTTTCAGGTGCGATACAGTTAAGGGCTTTTCTTTCGTCCAAACCTTTTGGTAGTGGTAATTGCAATAATATTCCGTTGATACTTTTATCGTTGTTTAAGTTATTTAAAGTTTGTTCTAGCTTTTCTTGTGTTGTATCTTGACCAAGTGTAACACTTACACTTTTTATACCCACATACTCGCAAGCTCTTTTCTTGTTGCGTACATATATTGCACTAGCTGGGTCATCTCCCACCAATACTACTGCAAGAGTAGGGATATTGTCATTTTTAGGTAAATTGCTTATTTCTTGTTTTACTCTGTCTTTGACTTTTATTGATAATGCTTTGCCGTCTAGAATCATAATAACTCCTATATATCTAATCTATATCTAAATAGTTATAATTAACATTAATATATTCTAGCAAAAAATAAAAAGATTGTACAATCAAAATAGTTGGCTATGACATATTAAATAATTTGATATATCGCGGGTAAGTGTCAAGATAAAAAGAAAAAATCGTATTATTCAAATACGACTTTTACTCTGGCACTAATTGTTATATTTTCACTTTCGCTTAATTCAGCATTAGTTATATAGTCTTTGTATACTGAGTTGCAAGTATATGTTGGTTGTTCAAAAATATGTTTTGCTTGCATTTCGTCTTTTAATACATTGTTAGCTTTTGATTTTGCATTGTCTATAGCTAGAGTTAGTACTTCATCATATATTTGGCTTATATCTTTACATTCATAGTTTAGACTATTGATTTTACAGTTGGCTGTATTGGATACTGTTTCACATACTTTACTAAGCAGTTGGGTATCAGATACTGTCACTTCAAAGTTAAGAGTTAGATAGTATACTGGAGCCATATAATCACATTGTCTATACGAACTATAACAAGATAGTGTGCTAATACTAGAGTTGTCAATACCAATATTGTTGAGTTGTTTTATTAGATCAGAATATATGGTTGAAATATTTTCATTGTCAGCATTGTATGTTTCTATAGTCCCCATGACATTGACAATGTCCGATTTTACTTCCTTTTTTGCTTCTCCAAAAACAGACAATCTCACATCTTCATCGTACGCATATACTCTTGTTAAAGTGGTTTTGCCTATACCAAACAAACAAATTATCGCTAGTAGAATTAATATAAAACTATTTGCTTTTTTCATAATTAACTCCTTTTTGGTAGTAATGTGTAATAATAAAAAAATAATACATAAGTGTTGAAAATTTTTATTTGATATAGAAATTTTCTTTATGGTGTTAATTAGATTAAATAATGCTTAATGTTGTATTTGTTGTGGTATTGTGACAAATATATCTGAGTTTTTGACAAAAAGTATAGGTTTAAGTAAATTATTTATTTTATAATACTTGCGTTTTATTATGTTAATTAAGTGTTAAACTATAGGCAAATTAGGTTTAGAGTACCAATAATAGTTGGGATATTTGTTTTTATATTTTAGCTTACTAATGTAATGTTGATATTTTTCTATATAAATTAAATTATTATATAAATACAACTATTTCATTTTGGGTATTGAAATTTTGTTAAAATAATGGTAGAATATAAATAACAATAAGGAGCGTGGTGTATTATGGAACAAAGAAGATTGAGAAAAACCATTCTAGAATTAATAGGACTTCGTAACTTAGCTGGGACAAGTTATGAACATATTGTTACTAGAATCGCTAGCGAACTTAGAGGTCAAGGCGTAACAAAATCAAAAGTTGAGAGTGAGTTGTCTGGACTAATAAAGTCTGGTGTTTTAAAACGCACAAAGAAAGATAAAAACAACTCTGTAGTAGAATATGCAGAAGCTCAACTACAAGGTACACTATTTGTATTTGGTAAGAAAGGTGGATATATTGTACCTACCAATAGTAGTGAAAAATTACCTGTTACTAGTTATGCTTGTACAGGATTTAAAACAGGCGATGTAGTTAGCTTTGTTAAAAACCAAAGAGGCGAAGTTGTTATAAGTAAGAAAGTAAGTTCTCAAACAACAACCAATACTGGTATTGACCTAAAAGAAAAAACTATTATTTCTGGTCATATATTTAAAGACGAATTGGGAAGATACCAATTCTATCCACAAGACAAGAAAAAATATCCTGAAACAATGACTGTTATCAATGATATTAAAAAGTTTGGTAATGTAGAAGGCTGTGTTGTTACTTGCGAACTTAACCCAGTAGACCCTAGCTTAGTTTCTTTAACAAAAGTTGTTGGTCGTATTGGTGACCCACTTCCAGAAACCAATGCTTTAGCTATGGAAGCTGGTATTAACTTACAACCTAATCCATTAGTAGATGCCGAACTTACAAAAATACCTAGTGAAGTAGATACTAGTCTATACAATCTTACAGATGAAGCAGGCAATTGTCCTGCAGGTAAAGATCCAGCAAAAAATGATTATGTTGATTTGCGTAACAAAATGTTTACAACTATCGACCCATTTGATTGCCGTGATATGGACGACTCTGTATATACCGAACTTGACGAAGATGGCAACTTTGTAACATATACTGCTATTGCAGATGTTACCGAATATATCAAACCAGGTAGCGAAATCTGGAAACAAGCTTTAAAACAAGGCTTTACATTATATACACCATATGACTCATATCCTATGATTCCTAAAGTTTTGTCACATGGTATCTTATCTCTTAACCCAGAAGTAGATAGACTTACTCTATGTGCAAAAACTGTTATTGATAGAAATACTGGTATGCGTATTCCTGGCAAAACCCAAATTATGCACGCAGTTATTAATAGTAAAAAGAAATTTAGCTACAATGAAGTTCAAGCAATGGCTGATGCCAACAACTTGCCAAAGATTGTAGACCAAATTAGACTAAGAACCAAACTTAATGGTAGTGCACAACCTCAAAACTTATTAGAGTGTGTAGCACTTAACCGTTTATGTGCAGATAAGGTTTGGGACAACTTCAAATCTCGTGGTATGCTTAACTTTAACCGTAATGATGAAAAACAATTTACAGTAAGTAAAGATGGTACAAAAGTTTTGGATATCAAACCTTACGAACATTTAAAGAGTATGGAACTTATTGAAGCACTTATGATTAATGCTAATGAAGCATTTGCAGAATATACTAGAGATAATAAGTTAAATTCTGTTTACCGTACACACGACAAACCTAATATGGAAAAAGTTGAAAGATTTAAGGCTATGATGGGATTGTTGGGTATGGAATATACTGGCAATGGCGACAATGTTAGTATGCAAAAATTACTTAACGAAACTAAAGATAATGATTATAGAGAAGTTATTAAAGAATTTGCACTTCGTACACAAGCAAAAGCAAAATATTCTAACCAACCACATCCTGTAGATGACCTTGGTAGAGAAAAAGAAGATACCGAATGTCATAGTGCTTTAAGAAGCGAATGTTATACACACTTTACTTCTGGTATTAGAAGAATGTCAGACTTAATCGTTCAATATGCAATTAAAGAACATTTAAGAGGACACAAACAACCATTTAGTGAAGAATATGTAACACAAGTTGCTGCACTTGTAAGTAGTTTGGAAATCAACATTGATGATACCGAACATAAGATTAATGATATGTATGCTGCTATCTGGGCAGAAGACCATATCAATGATGTTATGGAAGGTAAAATTTCTAACTTTGGACCAAGTTATGTTACTGTTGAAAATGAAGATACAGGTATCAAAGTTAATGTTCCTACAGAAGAATTTGGAAAAGACGGAAAAGTTGATGAGTTTGGCATAAGTCTTATGGACAAAAATGGCAAACAAATTAAGAAACTTTGCGATAAAATTACATTTAAGATTAGTGGAGCAGATCGTGTAGGTCGTATGGTATATGCAAGCACAGACCTTACTAAAAATTATACCAATATGTACACTCCAGAGTATTATGCTCAATTCAATCTTAACAAAGCAAAAAGTCTTGGCAAACTAGATGAAAAGTATGGCAAAGGTTATAATAGAAACAAATAATTGTTGCGATATTACAATCTTTAAAAGATTTTGATAAGAAGTTAAATTTGATAATATAGAAGACTCTATCATTATAGATAGGGTCTTTTGTATTGCTTATTTTTAATTATAGAGTGCAATAAATGTTGTATAATGTTTTTATTTAAGATTATTTATTGTATTTTATAATATTTTAATTCTTTATTTTTTTTGATATATGTGCTAATATTTTTTTGGAAGATAAATTAGAAGGTAAATTATGAGTAAAATATACAAACATTACAAACAAAGATTGATAGAAATTAGTGGTAAAAATAGAAGTCTTTATTCTAAAAAAGTTACCAACAAATTTAGTTATGACTTAGGCAATTTGTTTGCAAAAGACGAAAAGATTGCAAGCTCTTTGGTAGACTTTTTATGGTCTGGCAAAAAACTAGATTTTGAAGTTATTGGTAAAGGCGAAAAAGATTTTATCTACAACAACTTAAATGTTGAAAAGAAATTGTCAAAGTATAAGACAACTTTTGTAGACGAATCTGGCGAAGAAAAGACTGACTACCTAAAGATAGAAAGAGTTAAGAAGCAAGAACTAAAGCGTACTATGATGCACGAAATTAATTGTTTAAAACAATTAAAGCGTGAAATGGAAGAGTTTGAGCGTGAAACAGGTAGATACGAGCTTTATGTTGGTTATCCATTTGTAGAAGGATATATCGGAAAAGACCTAGAAGTTAGAGCTCCATTAATATTGTTCCCAGTTACTATCAATATTGAAAATGATACTACAGCTACTATAGAGTTGTTGTCCAACGAACTTATAAAACTTAATAAAGTATTATTGTTTGCTTATGCGACACAAAAACATTTAAATATTGATGACCTAGAAACAGAGTTTGACGACTTAAAATCTAGTGGATTAAAGAATGTTGAAGATGTTATCAACTATTTAAAGAAATTTGATATCAATATTAGATACACTCCAAAAACCGAATTTGTACCATTTGAAGCAATAACAAAAGTTAAAGCTAATAGTTTGGAAGTTGAAAACTATTGTGTTTTGGGTAGATTCCCATTGACCAATAGTATATACAATGACTATGAAGTTTTGGAAAAGAAACAACTTACAACTCCAGCTATAGAAGAACTTTTGTTTACCAAACAACCTAAAAAGTCTAAGAAGATATCTACAGATATTTTCCCAGTAAGTTCTTTAGACTATGCTCAACAAGAAACCATAAAAGACCTTAATAAAAACTTTAATATGGTTATCTATGGACCACCGGGAACTGGTAAAAGTCAGACTATAGTTAATGTTATTACTGACGCTCTTACAAAGGGTAAAAAAGTTTTGGTAGTAAGTCAGAAAAAGGCAGCACTAGATGTTGTTTACAACCGTCTTGCCAACCTTAACCAAAAAGCTATGTTGATAGCTGATAGTGATAAAGCTAAATCCGAATTTTATCAAAAAGCAAAGCAAGAACACGATGCTATAATGCAAATTGAAGAAACTGCATCTTTGGATAAATTTCACGCTTTGCAAAACCAAATTGATGTTGAAAGTGCCGAACTTGATACAATCAATAACATTTTGTTCGAACAACAACCATTTGGTTTGACTTTACAACAAATGTATGCCAATAGCGAAATTATAGGTAAAAATAGTAAAGACTATGCTATCTATAAAGATATGCTTCAATCAAAAGAACTTATGGATATGGACTTTAACGAAATATCTGAAGCTCAAAAACTTATTAAAGATAAGAAAAAAGATGATTTGTACTATAAATTCCTAGAGAAAAAACAAATCAATCCATTGATTGACTATATTAAGAGTGACATTGATATTCATACATTAAGCCAAGCTCAAAATCTTATTAAGAGTGCAGTATCCAATAAGTTTATACCATTTGATATGACCAAACGCCCTTATGCAAGAGATATTTTGAGTTATTATCTAGAACATAATGATAGTGAAGATATCAATTATGCACCTTTAACAAAATATATTGCTACAACACAACATCCTTCACTATATGCAAAACTTAATGTAAGTCATGTTGTATTGCCAATGTACCCATTTGTAAAACATAAAACCAACAAGATTGAAAAAGAAATCGAAAGTACATTCAATGATACTTTGGAAGACCTTAAACAATATATTGCTGGATATGAAGTATTGAAAAAAGTGTTAGAGCCTAAGGGATATTTGTTGACACTTGACAACATTGTATCTGGCAACACAATGTACTTAAAAATGTTAAGTAACGCTTTAAGTGATTATGTTGAAATTAGAGATATCAATATGTGCTTAAGCGAACTTACTGAGTCTGAAAAAGCAATCTTAAAGTTTGCATATAAGAATAGTGAAAACTATAAGAGCTTTAAATATATAGTTAATAAAATAACTGTATTTAGAACTTACAACGAAATTATAAGTTTGGAAAATGAACATAAAGAAGAACTTTCTAAACTTGCCGATTTTGCTAATATCCGTAACAGAATTATAAGTTTGAAAGAAGAACAACTAACACTTAATAAGCGTTTGTGTTATGAGAAAAATGCAAATGAGTATAAAGAGTTCTTTAATCAAAACCCAGAAAAGAGCAAAAACTTCTTGTATCAAATATCAAAACAACAAAATCTATGGCCAATAAGAAAATGTATGCAAGTATATGAAGATTATCTATTAAAATTGTTCCCTTGCTTCTTACTAAGTCCAGAAATTGCAAGTCAGATATTGCCACTTGAGCGTGAAATGTTTGATTATGTTGTATTTGATGAAGCTTCACAAGTATTTGTTGAAAATACACTTCCTTGTATCTATCGTGGCAAACATATTATTGTTGCCGGAGATAGCAAACAATTAAGACCAACAGCAACTTTCTTGAAGCGTTATATGGGTAATGAAGATTTGGACGATTTGGATTATTCTACACAAGCTGCATTGGAAGTAGAAAGTTTGCTAGACCTTGCTACAAGTAGATATTATAGTAGCAATCTTACATACCACTATCGTAGTAGAAGTGAAGCATTAATCAACTTTAGCAACTATGCTTTCTATAGTAAAAAGTTGCAGATTGCTCCAGATATTTCTAAAAACAGTAAAGAAAGTCCTATTGAGCGTATCAAAGTTGATGGTAAGTGGATAGGTACTAAAAACGAAAAAGAAGCCCAAACAGTAGCCAACTTACTTGCAAAATTGTTGAAAGATAAAAAGCGTACTGGTACTATTGGTATTATTACTTTCAATATCGACCAAGAAAATGCTATTGAAGACGAAATTGATAAGTTGGAAAGTAAAGACCCAGAATTTAAGACTGCTTTACTACTAGAACGCAATAGAAAAGAAAATGGCGAAGATGTAAGTTTGTTTATTAAAAACCTAGAAAATGTACAAGGTGATGAGCGTGATATCATTATCTTCTCAACAGGTTATGCTCAAAACGAATATGGTAAAGTAGTTGCAAGATTTGGTTCACTATCCAACGAGGGTGGCGAAAACCGTCTAAATGTTGCTATTACCAGAGCAAAACAAAAGATATACATTGTTACAAGTATCGAACCAGAAGAACTTAATGTGGCAGGTTCTAAGAATATGGGACCAAAACTATTTAAGGAATATCTAAAATATGTAAGAGCTGTTTCAAGTGGTAACAAACTAGAAACTTCAATTATTTTGGAAAACTTATTGCCAGACAAACAACTACAAACTGATGATTTAAATGGCAAAATGGTTTGCGAGATGGAACAATTGTTGAAAGCAGAAGGTTATACAGTTGAGAAAAATATTGGTAACGCTAACTACAAACTTCCACTAGCTATATACAATAAGCGTAAAGATAAATACTTATTAGGTATCGAATTTGATTATTCGGCAGCAGATAGTAGTGATAGTATCCTAGAAAGAGATGTATATCACCCAACATTTATGCAAAGCCGTGGCTGGAATATCTATAGAGTATGGAGTAGAGATTGGTGGTTAAATAAGACTAAAGTTATCAATGCTATCAAGAAAAAGATTGATAAAATCGAAAAACAACTTAACACTGCTAAATAATTAATCTAAATATATTCTATTGAAGATATTAATTATTAAAATATTAACTATATTAATTTAATTATAAAAAGTATTAGTATTAAATTAAAAAAGAAAAAACTCTCTATGAGTTAGACAATACTGTTTGAACTATACAAATAATTAGCACTTTAACTTGGAAAAGTTAGAGTGTTTTTTTATTATCTCTTAATTAGTTAAACACACATTTAAATGATATTTAGAGATTTTTATTTATCGTTTTAATATTTATACAATGAAAATGTTTTATAATTATCTATGTTCTGCCAACAGTGATATTTATATATAGGAGAAGATAAAATGATTTATAAAGATTGGTTAAATGAGTGGTTAAACAATTACATAAAACCCACTTGTAAAATAAGGACTTTTGAGAGATATTCTCAATTAATAGATAAGCATATAACGGGTGCAATTGGAAATTATGAACTAAATGACTTAACACCTAGCACAATACAAAAATTTGTTTCAGATTTACTTAATAATGGAAATTTAAGAACAATGAAAGGGCTATCAGTAAATACTGTAAATTGTATAATTTCTGTCATACAGTGCTCGCTTAAAACTGCATATATGCTTGAATACACAAAAGTGTATATCGGCAATAAGATTGTTCGTCCTAGAACAACTGAAAAGCAAGTTTATTGTTTTAGTATCTCAGAACAAAAGAAGATAGAGTCATTTTGTATGCAAAGTAAAAAGAAAAAACTATATGGTATTATTATATGTCTTTACACAGGTTTACGACTTGGTGAACTCTTGGCACTTAAATTTACAGACATTGATTTTAATAAATCACTTATGTATATTTCAAAAACTTGTCATGATACTTCAGGTGGTAGGCTTATAGAAAGCCCCAAAACACAAGCTTCAAATAGAATAATACCTCTGCCTAAACAGATTTTGAAATTTTTAAAAGATTTAAAAGAAAGCTCATATTGTGATTATTTAATTGCGGATTTTGATAAGCCCGTTGCTATTCGCTCTTACCAACGTTCGTTTGAATTATTACTCAAAAAATTAGATATTGAACATAAAGGTTTCCATTCTCTTAGACACACATTCGCAACTCGTGCTTTGGAGTGTGGAATGGATGTAAAAACTTTATCTGAAATATTAGGTCATAAAAACACAAATATAACATTAAATAGATATGTCCATTCTATGTTTGAACATAAACAACTAATGATGAATAAACTTGCAAAAAATTTAGAATAAAAATGTCCATTGATTGATTTAATCAGTGGACGCTTTTATAACATATAGTTTAGCAAAAAATTTAATAAAAGTCAAAATTGTTAAAATAAATTCTCAATATGTACTATTAACACTTATTTTATGAACATGTTTACAGCCTATGTTCATCAATTAAATCAATTGATGAACAGAATCAGTTTGCGCTTGTTCATTGATAAGGTGGTAAAATAATGATAGAAACTATTAATTTGAAACAAAGTAAACTTGATTTAATTACAGACATAAATCGTAGAGTAGAAGATAAAATAATTGAACAAAGCAATGCGAATTTATTGATAAAGTTGATTAATCAAGCCGATACTCTGACAGAAGCTATTGCAATAGCTGAATTAGGCACAACATATAAAAGGACGGGGTTGCATTTTGACAAAAGAATTGAAAAATTTGACAATGCGATTAAATATTTATCAAAAAATAATGAATTAAGTTTTAAGACTAGTGAAAATGGTATTACACATAAACTTATTATTGGTGATAATTATGATGCCTTATTGAATTTACTTGTTTCATATCGAGGTATGATTGATGTTATCTATATTGACCCACCTTATGGAAAAGATAGTATGGGTGAATTTGCTCAAACAAATTATGACAATGCGTTAACAAGAGATAATTTACTTTCAATGATGTATCCTAGATTGGTATTGGCAAAACAACTACTATCTGAAAGAGGAATTATATTTGTTTCAATTGATGATAAAAATGAAGCATACATTAAATGTTTAATGGATGAAATTTTTGAAGAAAGTAATTTTGTCGCAAGTTGTCCAAGAAAAACAGTTTCTTCAAAGACAACAAAATCTGACCATGAATTGCAAAAATTATATGATTATCTCTTGATATATGTGAGATCCAATGATTCACATTTTACAAAAAATATTGTTGGAACAAAGAGATATCCATATCACGATGAGCGTGGAGATTATTACTTGGTTCCATTACAAGATAACGGTCCTCACGGAACGAGAACAGCTCGTCCTAATTTGTGGTATCCAATATATAAAACAAAAGATGGCAGAATGCTATTAGAAAGAGAATCAGAAGAAGATGTTGAGTATTTGCCCGCAGACCATAAGGGAGATGCTGGAAGATGGATGTGGTCTAAAAAGAAATTTTTAACTGATTCTCAAGATTTAGTGATTTCAAATAATGGAATAGTTTCTATTAAACACTACTATGCTGAGGGTGATGATACAAATAAATATCAGCCATGGAAAGATTGGTTAGATAAATATTTGAATGCAACAGGAACAACACAATTAAGTGAAATTATCGGGAAAAATATGTTTGATAACCCTAAGCCTATTGATTTAGTTAAATGGTGTATTAACTTACATCCAAATACAAATGCTCTTGTTTTAGATTTCTTTGCAGGTAGTGGCACTACAGGTCAAGCAGTATTAGATTTAAACAAAGACGATAATGGAAATAGACAATTTATTTTATGCACAAATAATGAAATTACCACTTCTACTCCTAATGGGGTTGTTAAGGATGTAACAAGTAAAAGATTGAAAAGAATTATGACTGGAAGTTGTTATGATGGAACAAAAGATTTTGAATGGATAAAAAAGAACACTCCATATGGTAATAATCTTGATGTTTATGAAATAAAGTCTGTTGCAAATTTTGAAAAAGCAGAAGGTAAAACCCCTTTTGACGTAATTGATGAAACTTTATATAATCAGACAAAATTTAATACAATAAAAGAAAAGGTTGAATGGGTTTGTTCAAATTTTGAAGGCACTCAAAAGTACATGGAAAATGATGCCGAGTATAAAAAACGAATGGAGGATAAGTAATGCTTCAAGAAATTATTGACCTTCAAAATGGTGCAGTTGCAAAACTGATTCAAAAAATAGAAACACAAGATGAACTAACATTTAGAGCTCCAACTGGTAGTGGAAAAACCTATATGATGGCTGATTTAATGAATCAAGTATTAGAAAAGTCAAATAACATAGTATTTCTTGTTTCTACTCTTTCAAAAGGCGATTTAGCTAAACAGAATTATGAAAAATTTTGTCAATATAAATATAACGGAAATTTCTCTAATATAAATCCCTACTTAATCAATACAAATATGTCTGGTGAAGAAAGATTATTTATTCCTACCGGTCATAATGTTTATCTTCTACCCCGTGATTTATTTAAAAAAGGTGGTCGTCTAATGCAGGGGGCTATGGAAAATTTTTTGCAGACACTTACATTAGATGGATTTTTTGGTGGGTTAGGTAAAAAAATTTATTTAATAAAAGATGAATGTCATATTGCGACCAAAAACCTAGATAGTATAAAGGCTACAATATTTTCAAAAACTATTAACTTTTCTGCAACTCCGAATTTAAAGCGTGGACAAAATCCAGATGTTGAAATAACTGATGAAGATGCTGTTAATGCAAAACTAATTAAACACATTGAAATGGGCGACGATAATGAAACGGTTGCTAATGCAATATGCAAGTTTGAAGAGATTAAGGATAATTATAGAAATATGTTAGGAGTTAACCCTTGTTTAATTATTCAAATTTCAAACAAAGATAAGGCAGATTATGAAATAAATAACTTAATCATGCCAGAACTAAATAAAGCAGAACATCAAGATTTAAAATGGATGTTAATAGTTGATAATGATAAAAATTGCGACACAAACGATGTATTTAAAGCTAAAAAATTGCCAGTAGATAAATGGAAAGATTATGCAAAAGAAAACACATCTACGATAGATATTATTATCTTTAAGATGGTTATTTCTGAAGGTTGGGATATCCCACGAGCTTGTATGCTTTATCAAGTTAGGGATACCAATAGTGCACAATTAGATGAACAAGTAATGGGTAGAGTAAGAAGAAACCCTAGACTTCTTGATTTTGAAAATCTTAGCGTTGAAGCTCAAACTTTGGCAACAACTGCATGGATTTGGGGTATAATGCCTAAAGAAAGGAAAAAAATCTTTAATGTAAAATTGTGGGATGAAACAACAGATATAACAGAAAATATTAAAATTAAAACTACTAAATTAAAATCATTAACAAATAAAAAAAACTTTGATTTAAAAAACTTTCTAGAAAATCAACCACAAACAACAACTTATAACGACATATTCTCATTATATAAAAATATAAATAAATCAGATAATTCTATCAAAAGTTTATGTTATGAATACTCAGATACGTATGAGAAATGGTTGAAATTTACTGAAAACCTTGATAAAATCAAACAAGAAAATGACAAATTTAACTGTGATTATGCGCAAAGTATGGAAATCTCAAGAGATGAATCAAATAATGTTATAGAAAACTCATTTCCTATTGTTTCAAATTATATTGATTATGGTAATTATGTCAATATTTCAGATTGGGTTTGGAAACGAAATGATGGTAAGGATAAATTTTCGTTCGATAGTGATGCGGAACGAGAATGGGCTAACATATTAAAGGATGTTTCAACTCAAGACAATGCTGATTTTTCGGCTCGAGTTACAAAGAAAATAATTGTAGGGAAAAACAATCCCAATGCTGGTAAAATAAATTTGTTTAATGAAATTGAACCAGTCAAATTAAATGCATGTCCGAAATATCTATGGGGAAAAAATTATATTTTCAATTCAAATTTAAAATTTGAATATTATTTAAATGGCATTCATTCTTCATATCCTGATTTTATTTTGAAAGATTCATATGATAGAATTCATATATTTGAAGTAAAAAGTGTAAATATTTCGAATTCTACGCCAGCATTGTTTGACGATTTGGAATATAAAATGAAACTTGAGGAATTAAAAAAATGTTACAAACAAGCGTCTAAAATTACTGGATATATATTTTATTTGCCTGTTTTAAAAGAAGATGTTTGGTATATAACGCAATTAATTAATGGCGAAGAAAAAAATATCACAAAAGAGCAATTTATAAATTTCTTAAAAAGAGTGGATAGATGATAAAGATAAATCAACGATATTTAGAAACTGAAGAGATTAGGAATAATACTACTACTCGCTCGGAAGTATTTGCGACTCAATTAGTAGATAGTTATATATCACCAAATGATGTGTGGAATGTTGGTGATGACACAAATTTAAGTTTGCCGGATATTTATAATGATAGCCGAAACTGTGGATTTGAAGTTGTAGAGTGTGAGGCTTCTATAGATTTTTTACTTAAAGATATAACAAAAGAATTGGTAAAAATTAATTATGATTATTCAAAATATTTAGAGCAAAAGAATAACAATTCTAAACACATTTTCAATAAAGTTGATTTGAATTTGATAGTTAATGACAATCGAATTTGTGCGATTTCAACTTTGGATTGGAAACATAATATAAATTGGATGGTTGAAAATTATGGACATGAGGTTTATAAAAAATTAAATAAACTAAATAATGGTAACTATAAAAATTGTGAGAATGTATCTTTGATTATTCTAAATTTGGTAAGGGCAAATGGAATGTTGAATGCAGAACAAGTGAGACAAGTATACAATAAAGAAGTAGAAGATAATAATTTTACATTATTGTTTAATTATATTTATTATGTAACTACAGATGGAATTTATTTGATTACTCCAAATGATTGTCAGAGATTTAAACTATTTACTAACGATGAGTATCGTATTAATGTTAGAAAAATGAACCAACTACTAAAAATTGATGAATATAAAAATGATTTGCAATAAAATGTAAATCATTTTTTTCTATTATTGTTTGAGTTTTATAAAATTTCAATACAAATTACTATTTTATATGATATAATCAAAATATGGAGAAAATGTTATGTCAAATATAAAAGTCTTTGAAAATAAAAAAATTAGAACTGAGTGGAACGAACAAGAAGAAGATTGGTATTTTTCGTTAGTAGATGTTGTCGCTGTATTGACAGATACTGCAAATCCTACTGACTATCTAAAAAAAATGAGGAAAAGAGATGTAGAACTAGGTACTTACCTAGGGACAAATTGTCCCCAGGTAGAAATGGTTGGACAAAATGGTTTGAAGCGTAAAGTTTTGGCTGGAAATACAAAAGCGGTGTTACGTCTTATTCAATCAATTCCAAGCAAGAAAGCAGAACCGTTTAAAATATGGCTTGCACAAGTTGGTAGCGAAAGACTAGATGAAATTGTTGATCCACAAAAAGCTATTGACAGAGCAATTGCTACGTATAGAGAAAAAGGCTATTCTGAAGAATGGATCACTCAAAGAATGATGACAATAAAAATGCGCAAGGAACTTACTGCCGAGTGGCAAGAAAGAGGTATTACACAAGAAAAAGATTATGCAATACTTACCAACGAAATGACAAAGGCTTGGAGTGGATTGTCTGTTCAAGAATACAAAAAGTATAAAGGTTTGAAAAAAGAAAATTTACGAGATAATATGACAAATATTGAACTTGTCCTTAATATGCTTGCGGAAGTAACCACAACAGAATTATCTCAAAAGGAAAAACCTGTTACATTCAAAGAAAATAAAGAAATTGCAAAACGTGGTGGAAAATTTGCTGGAGAAACGAGAGAAAGATATGAAAAAGAAATGGGAAGAAAAATTATCTCTCCTGCAAATGCAAATGATAAAAAATTGCTAGATGATAAAAAGAATAATGATTAAATTATCCATCTAATACAAAAAAAGAACCTAACTAAAATTTGTTAGATTCTTTTTCTTTTATTTTGCTAGTTTCAAAATTGCTAGCCCTTAAGATAGAGTTTTTTTATTGATTGATTTTATTGATAATATCTATAGTAATTAATTATACTTTTTTACCATTGGTTATAAACAATATACCTAAAGTATGTTCGCCACAATGACTTGTTACGGTACAGCCTGCATTGGTATAATAAACATTTTTAAAATGTCCATATTGAGCTACTGCATTTTTTGCACTTTCCAACATCTCATCTGTTGCACTAGAATATGTAATAAAGCACATTGTATCATCATAATCAGGGTATTCGGCTAAAGTATCTTTGATATAATCGTGTACAACATCTTTCATTTTGCCACGATATTTTTTGTGAGTACCCATTTTGCCGTCTGATACCAATATTGAAGGTCTTAGTCTAAGTAGGTTGGCACCAAACAATTGTAAAGCAGAGCATCTTCCACCTTTGTATAGATAATCTAGTCTTTCAACTACAAAGCTTGCTTGTACAAAAGGTATACGAGAAGTAACTTTTTCAACGATTTCGTCAAGTCCTAGCCCTTCTTTAACAAGTTGGCAAGCATACATAACTAAAAGTCCTACACCAGTAGATAAGTTGCGACTATCAATAACTGCTACATTCTTAAATTTTTTAGCACTGTTGCAAGCGTTGGCATAGCAAGAACTCATATCACTAGAAATTGTAAAATGAATAATTGCATCATATTCTTTCAATAACTTTTCAAAAGCTTCATCATATTGAAATTCGTTGACAGCACTTGTTTTTGGTAAAACTTTGTTTTTCTCAACATAACTAAAAATGTCGGTTGGTTTTATCTCCAATGTGTCAAGATATGCATTATCTCCAAGGTTGATAGTTAGTGGGATAATGTTGATTTTGTTTTCAGTAATCTGTTCTGGGGATAGGTCACATACACTATCGCTAGAAATACAAATTTTCATATTTAATGTTCCTTTTAATTGTATAAAAATAATATCAATTAATTCTAACTTTTATTTTATTATAGGTCAAGTACTTTTCAAAACAGTTTTTTCTTGATTATTTTTGTCAGATTTAGTAAAATGCTTGTATGGAAGAAAATTTACACGACGGACATAGAAATAGGCTTAGAGAGTTGGCTTTCAAGAATAACTTTAAGAATATGGAACAACATCAGTTGTTGGAATTATTGTTAAGTTATGTTATTCCTAGAAAAGATACCAATCCTATTGCTCATAGATTAATAAAGAAGTTTGGAAGTTTTACTGGAGTACTAGATGCTAGTAGAGAAGACTTAGTTCAAGTTGACGGAGTAGGCAACACAACAGCAAGTTTTCTAGCTAGTTTAAAGCACTTCTTCTATGCGTACAATGCAGGCAAAATCAATAGTTCTAGTAAGATAACCAATGTTAAGGAAGCAGTTGAATATACCGAAAAATTGTTTAAAGGTAAAAACATAGAAGAGTTCTATATTATATGTATAGATGGTGCTAATAATGTTAAAGTATGTGAAAATATTAGTACTGGTAGTGCTAACAAAGCCAATGTAGATATAAAGAAAGTAGTAGAAATAGTTTATAAAAGCAATGCTACCAATGTTATTATCACTCACAATCACCCTGATGGTACAAGTAGACCAAGTTTTGCTGATGACAAACTTACTAAAGCAATATTAACAACACTTGCATTAAGTAATATCAATTTGTTGGATCACATAATCATAAGCAAAACTGATTATTTTAGTTATCGCAATTCTGGACTTGTGTCCAGATATTATAAAGAAGCAAGTTCTATTATTGGTGATGTATTTGTTATGCAACCAAGTTGTAAATACGAATAATTTTTGTTTTTAAGTCAACATTTTTCAATTTGTATAATACTAATAATTAAACTAGAAATTGGGAAAAACTAATAAAAATTATGTAAAAGCACTCAAAATATGAAAAATATGCTGACAAAAAGTATTGCAATTTGGATTTTATCGTGCTAATATGTAAATACAAAATTTGAAAGGAGATAATTATGTTTAGAGTTATCAATAACAACAACAATAATAATTTAAACACATTTAATATGGGTTTCATTTTTGTTGTTGAAAAATTCTAAGCGTATTATATAATATACAATCAACACTCTCTTGAAATCCAAGAGAGTGTTTTTATTTAGTATGTTACTACATACTTATAGCACACTCTAAAAAAAATAGGGTGTGCTATTTTTATTAAAAATCAATAATATACATAGAGGTAAAAGGTATGAAAAAACTTAATGCCGTAGCGGGCGAAGATATTGATAATAATTTAAAGGAGGTCATTAGATAATACTCCTTTAAATAATAAATAGATTAAAAATAAATTAGTAGAAATAGATTAGTAAAAAGAGAAATAAAAAACAAAAGTTAATTTAAGGAGAAAAATTATGAAAATTATTAAAGACAAATATATACAATTAAGTATATTGGAAAAACAAAAATATATAAAACTTACAAAAGATAAATTTGAAAGAGAACTAGCTAAACAGTTGGATTTGGTTAGAGTGTCTGCACCATTGTTGGTTACTAGAGAAAGTGGATTGCAAGATGATTTAAGTGGTGTGGAAAGAACAGTTGCATTTGATATCTTAAAAGATGGTAAAGAAGTAGAGATTGTGCAGTCATTGGCTAAATGGAAGCGTATGGCTTTAAAGAAATATGGTATCCCTACTCATAAAGGATTGTATACAGATATGACTGCTATTAGACGAGATGACAAAATGGACGAAACACATTCGATATATGTAGACCAATGGGATTGGGAGAAAGTCATATTGAAAGAAGATCGTACTATAGAGTATCTTAAACAAACTGTAAGAAAAATTGTTAAAGCTATTGTTAGTACAAGCAAATATTTAAAAAGACAAGGTTTGGACTGTGTAGATTTAAGCGAAGATGTATTCTTTATAACCAGTCAAGAATTGTTGGATATGTATCCAGACAAAACAGATAAAGAAAGAGAATATCTTATAACTAAAAAATATAAAACAGTATTTATTATTGGTATTGGCGATAAATTAAGTGACGGCAAACCACACGATTTAAGAGCACCAGATTATGACGATTGGAGTTTAGACGGAGATTTGTTGTTCTATCACGAAGTTTTGGATATAGCGTTGGAAATATCTAGTATGGGTATAAGGGTAGACCAGGTGGCATTGATTGAGCAATTAGAAAAATCTGGCAAACAGGAAAGACTACAATATGCTTTTCATCAAGCTATAATAAAAGACCAATTACCACTTACTATTGGTGGGGGAATAGGTCAAAGCAGATTGTGTATGCTTTTAATGGGTAGAGCTCACATTGGTGAAGTCCAATCAAGTTATTGGGATAAGCAGACAATAGAACAATGTAAAAAATTGAAGATAGAATTGTTGTAGAATATAATAATTATCAATTTATGTTGTAGTTTGATGTTATCAAAATTGTTTAAAACAATAATCATTGTAAGTATTTTACTAAACTTAAAGATAATGGTATACTTTTTATGGGTTAGTAATAACCTAATGTATTATTAGAGGTGTTTATGGTAACATTAGTTATTTTAGACGGATTTGGATTAAGCGATAAAGTTGAAGGCAATGCTGTTAGACTTCAAGGCACTCCAAATTTAAAAAAATTAAACAATTACCCTTACACTACACTTATTGCAAGTGGCGAAGGTGTTGGACTTAATGCAGGTCAAATGGGTAATAGTGAAGTAGGGCATTTAAACTTAGGAGCAGGCAGAATAGTATATCAAGATTTGCCTCGTATCAACAATGATATCAAAACTGGTCAATTTTTCAATAACCCTGCACTTAACAAAACAATGCAACATGTAGTTGATAATCAATCAAGTTTGCATCTTATGGGACTACTTTCCAATGGTGGAGTACATTCTCATATAGACCATTTAAAAGCTTTGGTTGATATGGCACACAATAAGGGAATAAAAAATATTTATATTCACGCTATTATGGACGGAAGAGATACTCTAAGAGATAGTGGTATCAACTTTATAAAAGAAATAGAAGAATATATAAAAGGCAAAGCCGAAATAGTTACTTTATCTGGTAGAGTATATACTATGGATAGAGAAAAACGCTGGGAAAGAGTTAAAAAAGCGTATGATATGATGGTGTTTGGCAAAGCTGAATATAAATTTGATAGTGCTGTAGACGCACTTAAAGATAGCTATAGTCGTGGTGTGTATGACGAATTTGTTGAACCAACAATTATTAAACCAGTTACAGTTAATGACAACGATGGATTTATCTTCTTTAACTATCGTACTGATAGAGCAAGAGAAATAACTCAAGCTATCACACAAAGACCATTTAACGAATTTGAAGTAAAAGATTACAACAATTTGTGTTATTGCTGTATGACCGAATATTCTAGTGACTTTACTGGAGTATTGGTCGCTTATCCACCAGAAACTATTGAAATGAACTTGTCACATATTATATCAATGACAGGACGCAAACAATTCCATACAAGCGAAACAACCAAATATGCACATGTAACATTCTTCTTTAATGGTGGTATTGAAAAAGCCAATGAAGGGGAAGATAGAAAACTTATTGATTCTATTGATGTGCAAGACTTTTCATCTGTACCACAAATGCGTGCTAGAGAAATAACTCAAGAAGTTATCAATGCAGTAAAGAGTGGTAAATATGATTTTGTATTAGTCAACTTGTCCAACCCAGATATGATAGGACATACTGGCAACTTAAATTCTGCTATTGAAGCAGTTAAGATATGTGACCAATGTGCTTATGATATTGCTATGGCAACATTGAGTATGGGTGGCGATTGTATTATTACTGCCGACCACGGCAACTGCGAAGAAATGATTGATGATAAGGGTAATGTACTTACTCAACATACTACCAATCCAGTTCCATTGTGGCTTGTATCTGACAAGCATAAAGACGCAAAATTGGCTAGTGGCAAACTATGCAATGTCGCTCCAACAGTATTAAAACTATTGGGTATTGATATCCCAGAATTTATGGAAAAACCATTGTTCTAATATTTTTAGTTATTATCAATAATATTACTTTTGTGAATATTAATGTTTGATATTTGACACAAAAGTTTAAGTTTTTGTCAAAAAACTATAATATCTAAATAAAGTTATAATAAAAAAAGACTATCCAAGCGATAGTCTTTTTTGTTGTTTAGATTATTATTTTGTTTTAAATATAAAGTTATTCAATAACAACTTTCATAAAATTCTTTTTACCTTTTTTAAGTAGGCATATACCATCTTTAAAATCTTTCTCTGTTATTTGGTAAGAGAAGTCTTTGTTAACTTCGCCATTTACTAATACGCCACCTTGTTCACACATTCTTCTACCTTCACTCTTAGAAGTTACAAGTTTGGTATTGGCAAGCATATCTACCAAAGACATAGGTAATTGGTCTTTTGTTACATTGTAAGTAGGAACATTGTCTAAGTTACCATTGCCAGCAAACAATGCTTTGCTTGCTTCTTCGGCAAGTTTAGCGTCTTCTTCGCCTCTTACAAATTTGGTTATTTCATAACTTAGTACACGCTTAGCATTAACAATATCTTCAGCAATCATTTTTCTTACATCAGCCATAGGGATATCTGTAAATAATGCAAACATCATTTCTACACAACTATCTGGTGTTTGGTATACACCTTGATAGAAGTCGTAAGCACTTATTTTGTCAGAGTCAATCCATATAGCACCTTTTTCGGTCTTGCCCATTTTCTTACCTTCAGGAGTAAGTAGAAGTGGGTTGGTAGCTCCAACTAAAGATATGTTGGTACCATTGGCAAAATTTAGTTTGCGTTGTAGTTCGACACCAGCAACGATGTTTCCCCATTGGTCGCCACCACCATATTGAAGTGTACAACCATATTCTCTGTTAAGATGTATAAAGTCGTAAGCTTGCATCAACATGTATCCCATTTCAAAGAAAGTCAAACCACCTTCGTTGATACGGTTAGCATATATTTCGTTGGACAACATTTTGTTGACATTAAAGTGTACACCAATGTCACGCATAAAATCAGTATAAGCATAGTCCTTAAACCAATCTGCATTGTTGACTATTATTGCAGGGTTGTCACCATCAAAATCCAAAAACTTTGATAGGCTACCTTTGATTTTTGCAATATTGTTGGCTATGTCTTCTGGAGTCATAATTTTTCTTATTTCGCTTCTGCCACTTGGGTCACCAATACAAGCAGTAGCACCACCCATAAGTAATAGTACTTTGTGTCCTGCTTTTTGGAATCTTCTCATAATGCAGTAAGGTATGCAGTGACCTATATGTAAACTATCTGCTGTTGGGTCGCTACCTTCGTATAGTACTATAGGTTCGCCACTTTCAAGCATTTTTTTAAGAGCTTCTTCATCTGTGCATTGATATAGAAGTCCACGCTCTTTTAATGTGTTGTAAAGATTTTTGTCTGTCATAATTTTCTCCTTATAAAAAAGCACACTTCCTTAAACATTTTAAGGACGAAGTGTGCTTTCGTGGTACCACCTTAATTCGTCTAGTTGTCTAGACCTTAATTAACTTATTAACGCAAAAGTTGGGCGTCTTGCTCACAAAGTGTAATTCGTTAAATAGCCAATGGAAGTTTTTCAGCAACCAACTTCTCTCTGGGCATTGTCACTATCAACTACTATGTTTTGGTCATAGCAAGTAAAAAACTAGTAACATAGTACTAAATAATGTTTTAATTGTCAATAGAAACTTGTCAACAAATATATTTTAACTTTATATAAATTGACTAAAATCCAATTAACTAGTACAATACTTAATAGAAAATGGAATAATCGGAGTGTAGATTATGGAAGAAAAAATGGACGATTTAGATATAATGT
Organism: uncultured Clostridia bacterium; assembly: GCA_934746645.1. Classification (GTDB taxonomy): domain Bacteria; phylum Bacillota; class Clostridia; order Christensenellales; family UBA1242; genus UBA6345. The sequence continues at coordinate 463,181 of CAKVFE010000001.1, read as the reverse complement.
TGGCAAACAAAAATAAAAAAGACCAACAAAATAAAAATGACAAAGTAGAAGATAACCCACAAGTGGAAAATGTAGAAACTCCACAAACTGATACTACTAAAAAACATAAAAAAATCCAATTAAATAGATATCAAGTTATGAGCATAGTATTTGCTTCATTGCTTGTTGTGTTTATACTTACAGTAGGTATAGTTTTGATTGTGAAAAATCACAAACCACCAAGAACTCCTTTGGCTGAGCTTTTGACTGAAGAAAACTATAACAAGATTGAAGAAGGTCAAACATTAAAACAAGTTACTGATATATTTGGTGCAGGAAGACAAACAAGTACTAGCAACAACGAAATCGTTTATGTTTGGGAATCTAATACAGGTAAGTATCTTGTAGTTACATTTACTGTTGTTAGAGATTCGGACAACAAACTTGTTGCAGGTGTTGTAAAAGAAAAAGGACAAAGTGGGATTATTGTAAGTGCAGATGATACAGAAGTAACACAATAATATATGTACTTAAAAGAAGCACTGGCATAAGCTGGTGCTTTTTATCAATATAATCAATTTGCGTCTGTTGAAAAGATAGATACAAAATAAAGTATAAGGAGAATATATAATGACAATATTTGATTATTTAAAACCAAAAGAAGAAGAATTGAAAAGAAAATACAATGAAGCGATTGACCAAAAAGAAAAAGAAAAATGTTTAAATGAATTAATAAAATTTTGGGATTATAAACACGCATTGTGGCAAAAGGAAGTAAGTATGAATTTAAATGCTTACCTTATTGGCTTTGATGAAAGAGAACAGTATTATAATAAAGGATATTATTTAGATGACGGCAAAAAGAAAAAGTTAATGTCCGATAAAAAGTATAATAAGATAATTGAAGAAGCAAGTAAAGATGCTGGAGTTCAATTAATAAAAGATATTGACCAAAAAGATTTAGATGATAAAGAATGGTATTTAAAAACATATCAAGAAAGATATCCAAATAATCCTGAGAAAGTTGCAGAAATGATGGAAATGCAAATAAGAGATATGGAAGAAAGAAGAAAACAAATGCCTTATTGGAAACTTATGGAAGAAGACAGAAAAGCAGATGAAAAGTTTTTCCAAAGTCTTACTGAAGAGCAGTTGGATGAGTATTATCAATCAATGTGTGAAGATGACGAAGTAGATACAAGCAAATTTGCATCTGTTGAAAAGATAGATACAAATAGTAAAGTATAAGGAGAATATAATGACATTATTCGATGTATTACAAAAAGAAGCAAAAGAATTAAAGAAAGAAAGAGATAATGCAGAAAATGAAAAAGATAGAAAGTTTTTTGATAAAAAACTGAAAAAACTTATTAGACTTAAAAATGATGTATATGGCAAAGAAGTAAGTATGGACTTAAATGCATATCTTGTAGGATTTGACGAAAGAAAAGAATACTATGATAAAGGATATTATAATTGGTATGGTGAAAAAAGAAAATTGATGAGTGATAAAGAATACCAAAAAATCCTAAAAGAGTATAGTGATAAGGTTGGTGAACCTTTGCTTAAAATCATTGATCAAAAAGATATAGATGAAAGGGAGTGGCTTTTAAAGGAATACCAAAAGGATTATCCAAATAGCCCAGAGAAAGTTGCAGAAATGATGTCTTTTCACGAAAGACGAATGAAAGAAAGAAGGGAAAAAATGCCTTATTGGAAACTTATGGAAGAAGATAGAAAAGAAGATGAAAAGTTTTTCCAAAGTCTTACCGAAGAACAGTTGGACGAGTATTATCAATCAATGTGTGAAGATGACGAAGTAGATACAAGCAAATTTGCGTCTGTTGAAAAGATAGATACAAAGGACGAGGAGTAAAGTATGAATAATATGCTTTTTGACTCTAATAGTGTAATTGATATAATTGAGACATTGAGAAATAAACAGAAAGATGAAACTTTACAATCTTTAAAAACTAATTATGAGAAACAAATAAAAAGTGAAACTAAAGATTTACTTGCTGAAATAAATACTGTTTTTGATGATGAAGATTCTAAAATGGTAAGCCAATACCTTGCTACAGACAACAATCACGGCAATTATTACAAATTACATAACACACTTATGTCTATGTACAATAGTCCCAAAGTATCAGATAATAACAAAACAAAATTATTTTCATTGATTGTTGACAATTATAAATCGTTTATGAGTGTAGCATTAAACCCTAAGTTTAATTTTAAAGATGATAATGTAAAGAAATCTGCTTTAAATTTAATCGAATTTTATGGTGAATCACATTCTTTTATCAATAAGGTGTACGGCTTATATCTAAACGATGTTAATTCTTTAAATTCGATTAATCTATATGAAAAAGTTGTTAACAAACAAATTAGACCTGTTATTGTAAGTTATGTATATAGTGAATGTATGGGACATATTGTTGGCACTATAGAATATAAGCGTGGTTTAAATGTAAAAGGTAAAGAGCCACATACGATTGTTTTGCAAGAAGAATTGGACCAATTTTTTAGTAAGTGTACATATCATACTTTGTCAAAATCTGCTGATAGGATAAATAATAAACTTGCTAAAAAACTTATGGTAAAGAGCAATAGTCCTTACGATGAAGAAAAATTGTCTGGTGAGAAAAAAGACAAGTGGGGTAGAGAAATCAAAAAACCTAGATATCCATTGGGTATCAATGTCAACAGACAAAACAAAAATGGCGACCAAAAAATATATGCTTATTCTCTAATGACAGGTATTGGATTGGTAACAAGAAATATAACTGATTTTACTGGAATGACCAAATCTTATACTGCTAAAAAATTAATTGATTATTTAGATAATAAAAATCTAAATTCGGGAGTCTTTTCCGATGAACCATTTGTTATAGATGACAACTATGTTGAAGATATCATACAATTTACACAACCTTATACTTATAAACAAAACAATGTTATGGTAGTGGTTGACAATCTTAAAAAATCACAAAGTGTCAACTCCCACGACAAATGGCAAAAATATCTTGCAGATAGTACAAAGATATACAATATAGAAGACGCTTCAAAGTTGGACACAATAGTCAATCCTCCAATACCAGAGGGATATACTATGTCTACTATAAAAGAAGAAATTAAAGATTGCAATGAAGTTACTTCCAAGTTTGATTATTCTGAAAAAATGACAATTACTCCTTATCATCAAGACAATCTTGATAAGTCCAGTGATGAAAGAACATTGTAATATAAAAACAATAATAAAAACTAAACAATAAATATTAAATTTAAAATACATAATACGACATCAAATATTGTTAAAAAAACACTAGCATATTCGCTAGTGCTTTTTTATATCTATATTTATTTTAACTAAATTGGCTATTGTATAGATTGTAGTAGAAACCTTTTTGTTTCATAAGTTCGTTGTGGTTGCCTTGTTCTACTATATCGCCATTGTTGACAACCAATATCTTATCGGCATTAACAATAGTAGACAATCTATGTGCAATAACAAAACTTGTACGATTGGACATAGCAACTTTCATTGCTTTTTGAATCAATATTTCGGTACGAGTATCTATGTTGGAAGTTGCTTCATCTAGTATCATTATATCAGGTTGGGCAAGTATTGCTCTAGCTATAGTCAAAAGTTGTTTTTGTCCTTGTGATATATTAGTACCTGTTTCGTTGATTATTGTGTCATATCCATTTTCAAGTGTGGTTATAAAATGATGTGCTTTTACAGATTCGCATACAGATATCATTTCTTCATCACTTATATTAGGATTGCCATATTTTAAGTTATCTCTTATAGTACCATTAAACAACCAAGTGTCTTGTAGTACCATACCAATTTTTTGTCTTAAATTGCTTCTTGATACTGTTTTGATATCTACACCATCTATTGTTATTTTTCCACCGTTGAGTTCGTAGAATCTCATTATTAGATTAACCAATGTTGTTTTACCAGCACCAGTTGGACCAACGATAGCCACCATTTTGCCTTGTGGTATATCGCAGTTGACATCTTTTAGAAGTATTTTATCTGGAGTATATCCAAATGTTAGATGTTCAAAAGTTACATGACCTTCTAGTTTGCCTAAAGTGTTGGTTACTTCAAATTTTGGTTCTTCTTCGGCGTCTAGTATTTCAAATACTCTTTCGCTTGCGGCAAGAGTTGTTTGGAATACATTAAATATTTGGGCAAGTTGGGTAAGTGGTCTAGTAAAATCTTGACTGTAGTTAAGGAAAGTAGTCAAATATCCTATCTCTAATGCAAAATCAAATACACCAAAACCAGTACCGGCAGGATTGATTTTTAAACCATTAAGGATAAATATACAAGATACTAGACTTAATACTACATAACCAAAGTTGGTAGCAAAATTGATTAATGGCATTAGTAGTCCTGAGTAGAAATTACTTTTTTGTCCACTTTCATATAGTCTTGCGTTCTTTTCTTCAAATTCAGCTATTGCTTTATCTTCGTTGGTATATGCTTTGACTGTTTTTTGATTGGTGTATGTTTCTTCAATGTGTCCATTAACTGCACCTAAGTCGTTGGCTTGACGAGTAAAGTATTTTTGGCTGTGTTTAAGTACAAACCCAGACAATAACATAGCTAAAGGAAGTAGTACAATAACAATAAGTGTCAACCAGAAGTTGATTGTCAACATCATTACAAATACACCAACAACTGTTATTATGCAGTTGATAAGTTGATTTAGACTTTGTTGAAGACTAGATTGTATGTTGTCGACATCATTGACAAATACGCTCAATACATCTCCAGTTTCTCTATTGTCAAAATAACTTAGTGGAAGACGGTTAAGTTTTTCTTTTAACTTAGTCCTTATGTTTTGTGCGACTTTAACAGATGCTTTACCCATAAGGATTTGGCTAAACAAATTAAAGATATAATTGATTAGATATAGTAGTGCCATTGTAAGTAGGTATCCTACAATTTTTGTCATTGTAGCACCTTCTTGATTACGGCTTAAATTAAATATTTCGGTTAGTGCTTTACCAGTAAGTTTTGGTACAAAGATTGATACTGTAATAGCAATTATTGAAAATATTATAGTAAGGATAAGTGGAATCTTTATGCAATTTAATTCTTTAACAAACTTGCTAAGGGCAACTTTCATATTTTTAGGTTTTTCTACGCCTCCAGCACCAGGAGGTCCACCCATTGGCCCACGATGTTGGTTGGAGCGTTTAGATGTGTCTGCCATATTATTCCACCTCCTTTTTTACTCTATTGTGTTTGGTTTGGCTATCAACAATTTCTTGATATTCAGGGCAGGAGTTCATAAGTTCTTCGTGATTGCCAAAGCCTACCATTTTACCATCATTTAATACGATTATTTTATCAGCATTTTGTATTGTGTTTACACGCTGAGCAACAATAATAATGGTTGCGTCTTTTACATTTTCTTTTATATTCTTTCTGATAGTTGCATCGGTCTTAAAGTCCAAAGCAGAAAAGCTATCATCAAATATATATACACAAGGTTTTTTAAGTAGTGCTCTAGCAATGTTAAGTCTTTGCTTTTGTCCACCACTTAGATTGCCAGCACCTTTTTGTATCATATAGTCATAACCATCAGGTTTTGCTTTTATAAATTCGTCTGCACAAGCTATCTTTGTAGCCCATTCAATATCTTCATCTGTAGCATTTGGGTTGGCATACAATAAATTTTCTTTTATAGTACCACCAAACAATTCTACGCTTTGACTAGCCAATGCTATATGACTTCTAAGTTGTTTTGGTTCATAATCTCTTAAATCAATATTGTCCAACAATATTTGACCACTAGTTACATCATAAAATCTTGGTATTAGGTTGATTATTGTACTTTTACCACTACCAGTACCACCTATGATTGCTAGTGTTTGACCGGGTTCGACTTCAAAACTTAAATCTTTTAAGGTTGGAGTTTCGGCACCGGCAAATTGGAATGTTACATCTTTAAATTCTAGTTTACCTTGATATGTACCAGTTTTATATTCTTTTGTAGAGTCTTCACTTAAGATTGTTTCTGGTAATTCAAGTATTTCGTTGATACGCTTTGCACTTGCACTTGCTCTTGGGATTGTTATAAACATCATAACCATCATAATACAGCCCATCATAATACGAGTACCATATTGTACAAGGGCAGTTATGTCAGCAACGCTTGTGCCTTTAATAGCACCAAAGTATAATAGCAAAACAATACATATACTAAATATCAATTCGACTGTAGGCATATTGACACCCATAATCATATTGGCTTTTTTGTTTACTCTTGATACTTCATCATTGACACGAGCAAAACGAGCATTTTCTTGTTCTTCAGTGTTGAAAGCTCTTATTACTCTTACGCCAGTTAGATTTTCTCTAGTTACGGTAGTTAGGCTATCAACATTGGTTTGCATAACCTTAAATAGTGGAATAATAAGTTTGCCCACAATAACAAACAATAATATAAGCACAGGTATAATTGCGATTATTACAAAAGGCAATTGAGTATCAAGACTAAATGCCATTATGCAACCACCAATCAATATTATTGGTGCATTAAGCATAACTCTAAAAGCCATAAGTATAACTTGTTGTACTTGAGTTATATCGTTGGTTGTACGGTTGATTAGACTTGAAGTCGATATGCTATAAAATTCGTTAAGAGATACTTTTTGTGTCTTTTTAAACACGGCACTTCTTACATCTCTACCAAATCCCATAGCAATTTTTGATGAAAAATAACTAGTTGATATTTGACATATTATTACACCAAGTACAGCAAGTAGTGCAATTCCACCTTTTGCAAGTATCTGCCCAATGGCTTTGTTGCCAAGGGTAGGGTCAATACATCTTATCATATCGCTAAGTAAGTTAGGGACAAGAAGATTGACAACAACTTGTACTAGTAAAATTATGCTTGTTACAACTATCATTTTCCAATAAGGTTTTAGATATTTAAATAATTTTATCAAAGTTGTCTCCTTTTATGTATTTATAGTATTTGGAACAATCCAAAATATTTTTGTTTGTACAATAAAAAAATGAACATATTTATTTAAGATAAATTAAAGGTATTAATAAATGTGCTATTAATGATGTATCTAAATTATCTCAATAGATATATATATTATATTTAAAATATTTAAGTACACATAATAGGTTAATTATATTTAATCAAATAGTCAAATTGTTTTTTATTTTATTGCCAATTTTAACAACAATTTGACAACAATATTTATTGACTATACGAACAAATGTTTTAATAACTTTTGACTAAAATTGATAACTATTATACAATAGTAATATGGTAATTAAAGGAATTGTCGAAGAGATAATATATAGAAACACAGACAACGGATACACTGTTGCTGTAATAGATTGTAATGACGAGAGCATAACTGCTGTTGGTAAATTTCCACAAGTGACACAAGGAGAGTGTGTAGAACTTGACGGAAGTTTTGTCAAACACAACAGATATGGCGAGCAGTTTAATGCTTCACGAGTTAAGATATGTAAACCTACTACCAAAGAAGGTATAGTTAAATATTTGAGTAGTGGACTTATAAAAGGTGTTGGACCAGTAACTGCATTGTCTATAGTTAATAAGTTTGGGGAAGATACTTTAGATGTTATTGAGTTCAATCATCAAAAGCTTACAGAAGTAAAAGGTATATCAGAAAGAAAAGCTAACGAGATATATGATGCATTCAACGAAATAAGAAAAATGCAAAACGCTGTTATGCTTATGCAAGACTATGATATATCTACAAGTTTGGCTGTAAAAATATACAATACATATTTTGATAAGACCGAAACAATATTGAAAGAAAATCCTTACAAACTATGTGAAGATGTAGATGGTATAGGATTTTTTACTGCTGACCGTATTGCTAGAAAAATGGGCATTAGCGAAACTAGTGAATTTAGATTTAGAGCAGGAGTACTACACGCTTTAAAAGAAGCTTGCGACCGTACAGGTAATACATTTGTTACTAGAGCCAACCTTGAAAGTGATGTATGCGAACTTTTAAAAATAAGCATTGACGAACTTAATATTAATGGCGTTCTTAATCAACTAGTTATGGATAGCCTTATAAAAATATTTGAACACGATGGCGGAGAAGTTGTTGTATTAACCAAATATTATAATACAGAAAAAATAGTAGGTTATACACTTAACTTGTTTAATGAAATATACAAAACCAATGATTTAGATGTAAGTGAATCTATAGATATGTTTGAACAACTCAACCATATCAAAATGCACGAAAATCAAAGAGATGCTGTCACACTTGCAGTCAATAAGGGTGTAAGTGTTATTACAGGTGGACCGGGTACTGGAAAGACAACAATAGTTAAATGTATGTTGCAGATATTTAAATCTATGCGTAAGTCTGTAAAACTTTTAGCACCAACAGGTCGTGCTGCCAAAAGATTGAGTGAAAGCACAGGTGAAGATGCAAGCACAATACATAGAGCATTGGTTGTAGACTTTTTAGGTTCGGATACATTCTTGTACAACCAAAACAACAAACTTCCTTTTGATGTAGTTATTGTAGATGAAGTTAGTATGGTTGATATACAACTAATGTATTATTTGACAAGAGCGTTGAAAAAAGGAACTCAGTTGGTATTGGTCGGAGATAAAGACCAGTTGCCATCAGTTGGTGCAGGCAATGTACTAGCAGACATAATAGCAAGTGGTGTAATATCAGTGTGCGAACTTACTCATATCTATAGACAAGATAGTGATAGTTTGATTATATCCAATGCACACTTAATCAATGATTGCAAAATGCCAGTTATCAACAACAAGAGTAAAGACTTCTTCTTTGAAGAAAAACAAGAACCTATTGATATGCTTAATTCGGTGGTTAATCTTACATATTCTAGACTACCAAAATATCTTGGTATTGACTCATCAAAAATACAAGTTTTGGCACCTATGAAATCTGGTGTTTGTGGTGTAGACAACCTTAACAAACAGCTTCAAGAAAAACTAAATCCACCATCTTTATCAAAACCTGAGTTAGAAACAGATAAGGTAATATATAGACTTGGTGACCGTGTAATGCAGATAACCAACAACTATGATAGAGAGTGGATTAAGGATACAAGAGAGCAAGGCGCAGGTGTCTTTAATGGTGATATTGGAGTTATTGACCATGTCGAACCTAGCACTTTTGAAACTACTGTTTTGTTTGAAGATGGTAGATATGCTAAGTACAATCGTAAGGATTTAAACGAACTTGTTTTGAGTTATGCTATAACTATACATAAAAGTCAAGGTAGTGAGTTTGATGTAGTAATTATACCAGTTGTGGCAGGAGCACCTATGTTATTGACAAAAAACCTACTTTACACAGCAGTTACTCGTGCAAAGCGTATGGTTGTTCTTGTAGGCTCTAAACAAAATATATATCGTATGGTACACAACAAATCTACTCTTACTCGCAATACATTGTTAAAAATGTTTTTGCAAGAATCAGCTGATATTGAAGGACTACAAAACAATATGAATCTTAACAGCACTACAACCAATATATCTAATGAAGAAAACGAAGTAGATGTGGATATGATAGGAGAATAATATATGAGTTTGTTATTTCCGTCAGGTTATAAGTGTATTGTATGTGGCTCTGAGATACCAAAAAGTAGATACGAACTTTGCGACAAATGTTATAGTTCGTTGCCATTTATAAAAAGTAAAGTTTGTGAAAAGTGTGGTACTCCAATCAATGATGATTCGATGTACTGCAACGCTTGTATCAATCACGAAGTTGATTATGATAAATGTATAGCTGTGTTTGAATTTAGACCACCGGTTGACAACTTAGTGTATAGGTTAAAGTACGATAGTGAAAAATATCTTGCATATTCGCTTAGCAACTTTTTAATAGACAAACTTAAAAATAGTGGTATCAAATATGATGTTGTTATACCAGTACCATTGTATTTTACTAGAGAAATAGAAAGAGGTTTTAATCAATCAGAACTTCTTATAAGTGAGTTTGAAAACAATGGTATCAAAACAGATTGTTCTTGTCTTGTTAGGACTAAAGATACAATAAGTCAAACACACCTTACAAGAAAAGAAAGAGAACAAAATACTATAGATGCGTTTAAAGTTATTAACAAATCACACATAAAAGGTAAAAGTGTTGTACTAGTTGATGATGTGTTTACTACTGGTTCTACTTTTAATTCAATTGCTAAAGTTTTACTAAAAGCTGGAGCGTTGCATGTCTATGGATTATCTGTTGGACACGCTGTAGACAAAATAGATTAAATTAGAAAGTCGTCCATTGTGGCTACTTTCTTTTTTGTTTTTATTATTCATTATTCGGCAAATGTATAATAAAAAAGCAATGTCAAAAAGTTGTATAAATAGTAAAAATATAGTACAATGATTTGTGCAAGAATAAGTTAATATATTATATATATTTATTTTTATTATTCGACAATTTGAAAAACGACAAAGTTATTAACACAAAAATTGATATGTTTAACTTTGGTTTTAATAAATATTTGGGGAGCAAAAATGTTTAAATTATTTAAAAGCGAAAATGAAAGAAATGTCGCAAAGCTTGAAAAGATAGCCAACCTAATTGAAGAAAAATCTGACTTGTATAAAAATATGAGTGATGAAGAGTTGAAGGCTATGACTCCTAAACTTAAAGAGCGTATTAGTCAAGGTGAAAAGTTGATTGATATTTTGCCTGATGCGTTTGCTGTTGTTAGAGAAGCAAGTGAAAGAGTTTTGGGTATGCGTCACTTCCATGTTCAATTATTGGGTGGTATTGCATTATTCCAAGGCCGTATTGCCGAAATGCGTACTGGTGAAGGTAAAACGTTGGTAGAAACATTGCCTGCATATCTAGTAGCACTAGAAGGAAAAGGTGTTCATATTGTTACTGTCAACGAATATCTTTCTAAGCGTGACGCTGAGTGGATGGGCAAATTGTTTACTTTCTTAGGACTAACAGTTGGCGTAAGTATGGCTAATATGAGTCCATCAGATAAGCGTGAAGCATACAAATGCGATATTACATATTCTACCAACAACGAATTAGGTTTTGACTACCTAAGAGATAATATGGTTACCAATATCAACGATAGAGTTTGTCGTGGATATCATTTTGCTATTGTGGACGAAGTAGATAGTATTTTGATTGATGAAGCCAGAACACCACTTATTATTTCTGGTATGGGATTTAAGAGTTCTGACACATACAAGACTGCTTCAAGATTTGTAAAAGGTCTTGCCGAAACAGATTATGAAATAGACGAAAAAGAAAAAGCTATCAGACTTACCGAAGATGGTGTTGCCAAAGCTGAAAAATTCTTTAAAGTAGAAAATTTAAGTGATATTGGCAATATCGAACTTAACCACCATATCAACAATGCGTTGCGTGCTCAATATATTATGAAAAGAGATAACAACTACATTGTTAAAGATGACGAAATCATTATTGTTGATGAGTTTACTGGTAGACTTATGGAAGGAAGAAAATATTCCAATGGTTTACACCAAGCAATCGAAGCTAAAGAAGGCGTTACTATTAAAGACGAAAACAAAACTTTGGCTACAATTACTTTCCAAAATTTCTTCCGTATTTATGAAAAACTTTCTGGTATGACTGGTACAGCAAAAACAGAAGAAATAGAATTTAACAAAATCTATGGATTAGATGTTGTTACTATACCTACCAACAAACCTATTAAGCGTGTAGATTATCCAGATATTATTTATCCTACACAACAAGCAAAACTTAGAAATATAGTTGAAGAAGTAAAAGCAGTTCACGCAGATGGTAGACCTATTTTGATAGGTACAATTACTATTGAAAAATCTGAAGAATTGTCAAAACTATTAAAATATGAAAAAATTAAACACAATGTTTTAAATGCTAAAAATCACCAACAAGAAAGTGAGATTATTGCACAAGCAGGTCGTATGGGTGCTGTAACTATTGCTACCAATATGGCAGGCCGTGGTACCGATATTTTGCTAGGTGGCAACCCAGAATTTTTGGCAAAGAAAAAGATGAGAGATTTAGGCTTTACTGACGAACAACTTGAATTTTGTACTTCATTTGTAGAAACAGATAATGAAGAACTTAATGCAATGCGTGAACGCTATAGAAAAGCTTACAACGAATTTAAAGAAGTTACCGATGCAGAAAAACGCAAAGTAGTTACTTTAGGTGGTTTGCATATTATTGGTACAGAAAGACACGAAAGTAGGCGTATCGACAACCAGTTGCGTGGTCGTGCTGGTCGTCAAGGTGACCCAGGTTCAAGTGTATTCTATGTAAGTATGGAAGACGAACTTGTAAGACGCTTTGGTGGAGATCAAATGAAACGTTTGGTACAATTCTTTAAAGTTGACGAAAATACTCCTTTCCAATTTAAGATGTTATCTCGTAGTATCGAAACAGCTCAAAAACGAATTGAAGGTTTCAACTTCTCAGCTAGAAGCAATGTCCTAAAATATGACGATGTCCTTAACTCTCAGCGTAAAATCATTTATGACCAACGCAATAGGGTATTGGAAGGTGCTAATATCCACGACGAAGTTTTGGATATGATTAGAGAATTGGCAACAAAAACAGTTTATGACAATGTAAGTGATGAAAAGAGCTTTGACGAATGGGATATCAATGCTATCAATGACGCTCTTAATGTTAAATTATTTGGACCTGACTACAACTATGTTACTGAAGATTTGGTAGAAGGTATGGATGTAGAAATGCTAGCCAACCAAGTAGCAGAGCACGCTGAAGAAATTTATAACAAAAAGTGTGAAGAAACCAATAAGATTGGATTTAATTTTGAAGTAGTAGAAAGATCATTCTTGCTAAGAGTAGTAGATTCTTTGTGGATGGATCATATTGACTATATGAATATGCTTCGTAACGAAATTGGTTTAAGAGCTTATGGTAACCATGACCCAGTTATTGCTTATAAGCAAGAAGGTTTTGAGTTGTTTGACAAAATGGTTGAACAAATCCGTACTGAAGTTGCAACATTCTTGTTACATGCAAAAGTAAATATCGAACCTGTACAAGAGAAAAAGCCAGTTATGTTTACCAATTCTCCAGAAGGCAATGCTCCAACTAAGAACACCAAACCTAGCGTTGGTCGTAATGACCCATGTCCTTGTGGAAGTGGTAAAAAATATAAAAATTGCTGTGGCAAAACCAATTAATTAGAAGGTTAGTTATAATGCAAAAAGAAGAACTTATAGAAAGATTAAAGACTATCACTGACAGCTTAGATGTATGCTGTCAGTGTCTTTGACTTAGATACTATCAATAATCGTATACAATATTTAACTCAACAATTAGAGTTAAAGGAAGTGTATACCAATCTAAATTTAAGTGCTAGTTACAACAAAGAACTTAAACATAAAAAAGATGAAGTTGACAACTACAACACTTTAAAAGACGAAACCGAATTTTTAACATTTGCAATAGACGAAGTTGCAGATGAAGATACTGCTAATTTGGATTATATCAACGAGCAGTTGGATATACTAAAAAAGAAAACAGACCAGTTGTATCTAGAAACATTGCTTAATGGCAAATATGATAGCAACAATGCTATTGTTAAGATACATAGTGGTGCTGGTGGGACTGAAGCTTGTGATTGGGTGCAAATGCTTTATCGTATGTACACAATGTGGGCAAAAAACAATGACTTTAAAGTAGAACTTATAGATAGTTTGGACGGAGATGGTGCAGGCTTAAAAAGTGTAACTTTTATGGTCAATGGCTATAATGCTTATGGATATTTAAAAGGTGAAATAGGCGTGCATAGATTGGTGCGTATAAGTCCTTTTGATGCCAATAAGCGTAGACACACAAGTTTTGCTAGTGTAGAAGTTATGCCTGATGTTGAAGATGACAACTCTATTGTTATCAATCCAGACGATATCCGTATTGATACTTATAGAAGTAGTGGTGCTGGTGGCCAACATGTCAATAAGACAGATAGTGCTATCCGTATTACACATTTTCCAACTGGTATAGTTGTTACTTGTCAAAATGAGCGTAGTCAAATACAAAACAGAGAAACAGCTATGAAGTTGCTTATAGCAAAACTAGTTAGTTTGAAAGAAGAAGAAAATCGTCAAGAAGCATTAAAGCTTAAAGGCGATAATAAAAAAATAGAATGGGGTAGTCAAATACGAAGTTATGTGTTCTGCCCATATACAATGGTTAGTGACCACCGTACAGGGCTAAAACTTACTGATGTTATGGCTGTAATGGACGGGAAAATTGACGAACTTATACTTGAGTACTTAAAGTGGGAAAAGAGTTAAAGGTGATAATATGTACGAAACAATTTCTAAAGAAAAGTTTGATTATTTAGTAAAAAACTATAAAAATAAAGACATCTTAATATTGGGTATTGAAAGTAGTTGTGACGAAACCAGTATTGCTGTAGTAAAAAATGGCAGAGAAGTATTGAGCAATGTTATTGCTACCCAAATAGAAATACATAAGCGTTTTGGTGGTGTAGTGCCAGAAGTCGCTAGTCGTAATCATATTATGGCTATTGACAATGTTTTGACAGAAGCACTAGAAAAAGCCAATGTTACTTTAGATGATATTGACGCTATCGCTGTTACTTATGGCGCTGGACTAATGGGTGCTTTAATGGTTGGTGTTACTTATGCAAAATCTTTAGCTTTTGCACTTAACAAACCACTTATTAAAGTCAACCATATTAAAGGACATATAAGTGCCAACTATATCGCTACACCAGACTTAGTCCCTCCATATATGGCATTGATTGTTAGTGGTGGACATACTGCTATAGTTAAAGTCGCAGACTATACCAACAATATTTTGATTGGTTCTACTGTTGATGACGCTATAGGCGAAGCTTATGATAAGGTTTCAAAAGTTTTGGGACTTGGTTATCCGGGTGGCCCTATTGTAGATAAGACAGCAAAAGAAGGTCAACCAACATTACAATTTGTAAAATCTGACGCTTTAAAAAATAGCTTTAATTTTAGTTATAGTGGTTTAAAGACTGCTGTTATCAACTATTTACACAATCTTCAACAACACAACATTCAACCTAATATTCCAGATGTTTGTGCATCTTTCCAAAAAGAAGCAGTTGGTGCATTGGTTGAAAAAAGTATAAGAGCTTGTAAAAAATATAAATTTACTACATTAGCAGTAGCAGGTGGAGTTGCTGCCAACAGTTATTTAAGACAACAACTTACCGAAGAAGGCAAGCGTAATGGTATAAGAGTATTGTTCCCACCAATGGTATTGTGTACTGACAATGCAGCTATGATTGCTAGTGAAGGATATTTTAATCTTATATCCAACTCAGGTTTTGCTACAACCGAACTTACAGCTACACCTAACTTAAATTTAAAATATGTAGTAAAAAGATAATGGTGGTATGTGTATGCAATTTGAAAAAATAATTAAAAATACAGATACAAAATATCTTAATTTTTATACAGCAAAATATAACAATAATGGTAAACCTTTTGAGTATTATTTTGCTAGTCGTAGAAAAGAAAAAGACATAGGTAAAAGTACCTATGTTGATGCAGTCAAAATAGTCCCATATATAAAAGAAACAGACGAAATAGTATTTATCAAAAATTTTAGATATGTTGTCAATGACTATGTGTACGAAGTACCAGCAGGTCTAGTAGACGACAATGAAGATAGTCTGGTTTCTGCAAAAAGAGAAGTGGGCGAAGAAATAGGTGCTGAAGTAGTAAGTATAGAGCGTATAGGCAATGTAGGTTATACTTCGGTAGGTATGAGTGACGAAACAATGGAAACATATTTTGCCCAAGTTGTACTTAACCACAACCAACATCTTGACGAATCCGAACAAATTGATATTGTAAGGGTTAAGTGTAAAGATGTAGACAATTTTTTAAATACTCACACTGTAGATATTATCACTACACTTATGGTAAAGTTGTTTTTAGCAACTAAAAAATAAATCTAATTAACAAAAACAAATTCAATTTACTGTAAGATAAAAAATAATAAAAAAGAACTCTACTAAATGTAAAGTTCTTTTTTTATTGTATTAACGAGAAAAATCGCTATCTGGTATAGTGCGTAATGAAGCATTGAAAGCATAAAATTCTTGTCTAGATTTATAAAAGTTTATTTTGTCTTGCATAAACTTAATATAATGGTCTGCATCGTATCTTTCAATATAGTCATCTGGCTTCAACTGGAACACTTTTATATCTCTTTCGCTAGAACCTATTCTTAAAAGTATATCATTAACAAGAATGTTGGCATCTGCGTTATTTGCAAGACCAGGTATGTCACCGAAAGATTTTAAAATAGTGTGCATTTGTTTTATTTGATTTCTGCAAGTATTAATAATCATTTGTCTTTTAGCTTCAATTTGTTGTTTTGTCATGATAGCTCCTTTTTAATTACGCTATATTTTAGCACCAAATATACATAAAGTCAATGTTGATTTTTTTTACTAAATTATATAGATTATAACAATATTGATATATTTGTTATTAAATAATGTATTATGTGGTTGATAAAAAAAGATAGTGTTTTTACGCACTATCTTTTTTGTTTACATTGTGTAGGTATATCCACCATTGCTATAACTATCATTGTCATGGATATTGTAGTTAGGTGTCATAATACCTAAGTTGCTAGCAATGTCCAAAAGTCTACTATCTTTATTGATAAGTATAGCCAATTCTTTTTGTGGAAGATTAAGGATATGTTCTTTTGCTTCGGCAAAATCTTCAAATCTATAATAGTCTATAAGTATCAAGCCTAAAACATAATTAACATTGTGTTTTTTAGATTCTTTTTTCTCAAGACTATCGTGTGCTTCTTTATACTTGCCTTCTTTAATAAGTTTAATTTCTTTGTTTACTTGACCTTTAAAACTAGAAACAATAAGGTTAATAGCCATAAATAGACCAAACCCAGCCATTAAAAATGGAGCAATGCTTACAGTTTTTACTATACTTAAACCACCAAAGTCATTCATATCGTCCATAAAACCTGTTGAAGCAATACCGATTGAAAATGCAATTATAGTCCATATTATCATAAAGACAATACCAATAAAGTTATTTTTAAAGTTGCTTGCACAATATTTTTTCATCATATTGCCCAACTGTTCGTCTGTGATTTTGTCTACAAGAATTTTTGATTCTTTTTTGCGTTTTGATTTTTCTTCAACTTCAGGTTTTGTATTGTTGTCACTATTAAGATATACTGAGCCACAATATTCGCAAGTCAATGTTACAGGATTGATACTTGCACCACATTGTGTACATGTTAGTTTTTTCATATTAACTCCTATATCGTATATTGTATCATAAAATATTATAATTTAAAATATTTTATTTGATATATTTATATATTTTGTTGCTGTAAAATTATGGATATGGTTTATAATGATATTGCAATATATTATGGAGTGCAACAATTATGGAACTAAAAGGAACAAAGACAGAAAAGAATCTATTAAAAGCATTTGAGTGCGAAAAGAAAGATAGAGAAAAATATATACACTATGCTAGTATTGCTAAAGATGAATATTATGAACAAATAGCAGACATTTTTATTAAAACAGCACATAATGAAAAAGAGCACGCAAAAATGTGGTTTAAACTTCTTCGTGGATTGCCATTTGTTGAAGATAGGTCATTGGACCATACACTATTTAGAGATAGCAAATATAATGACGACAATATCAATATTGAAGTGTTAAGTCAAATGTTAACCAATAAAGATATACCTTCTACTTACGATAATCTTGTAGAGTCTGCTAGTCAAGAGAGAAACG
Organism: uncultured Clostridia bacterium; assembly: GCA_934746645.1. GTDB lineage: Bacteria > Bacillota > Clostridia > Christensenellales > UBA1242 > UBA6345. The sequence continues at coordinate 445,366 of CAKVFE010000001.1, read as the reverse complement.
AATATTTGGATATGTATGAGTCTATGGTTCAAGACGCTGTAGAAGAGGGCTTTGACAATATAGCATATATGTTTAAAGCAGTAGCCGAAATAGAAAAGACTCACGAAGAGTGTTTTAGAACACTTATTAGAAATATAGAAGAAAACAAAGTATACACAAAAGATAGTGAAGTAGATTGGGAATGTAGAAATTGTGGTTATATACAAACGGGTAAAGAAGCGCCTATTGTATGTCCTGTATGTAGACACGGAAGACGATGTTTTGAAGTTAAATGTGAAAATTATAAGTAAAATATATTTTAAATATTTGCTTGTTTTTAATATCATAAAATCTTAATTTGATTTATAATGTATGTATACCAAAAACTAATTTAGGAGAAAGAACTATGAATTTAAAAGGTACAAAAACAGAAAAAAATTTATTAGAAGCATTTGCTGGTGAAAGTCAAGCTCGCAACAAATATACTTTTTATGCTAGCCAAGCTAAAAAAGATGGTTATGAGCAAATTGCTAGTATTTTTACCGAAACAGCAGACAATGAAAAAGAACACGCTAAAATGTGGTTTAAATTACTTCATGACGGTATACCAACAACTTATGATAATCTTATAGATGCAGCCAATGGCGAAAATGGCGAATGGACAGAAATGTACAAGCGTATGGCTGAAGAAGCTGATGAAGAAGGCTTCCACGATATTGCTTATAAGTTTAGAGCCGTAGCCGAAATAGAAAAAGCTCACGAAGAGCGTTATAGAATACTTGCTAAAAATGTACAAGATAAGAAAGTATTTACAAAAGATGGCGAAGTATATTGGCAATGTAGAAATTGTGGACATATCTACAAGGGTACAGAAGCTCCACAAGTTTGCCCAGTATGTCATCACGAAAGAAGTTATTTCCAAGTAAAATGTGAAAGCTATAAGTAAGATAAATAATAAAAGGGATTAATATATGGCATTATATATTATTAGTCAAATACTTGTATGTATTGCTGATTTGTTTTATGTTGTATCAATGTTTGCAAAAAAGAAGATACACTTAGTAACATTTCTATTTGTATCAGATGTCTTGTTTGCAACACACTATTTGCTTTTAAAAGGTGGACTTACTGGTGCTTTAACAATATCTGTAGATTGTGTTTATCTTGTAGCTATGTATTTACTTGAAAAATACAACAAAACCAAATACAATCTTATTGCAACAATTATTGCAATGATAGCAACAATAGTTTTAAGTATAGTTACATGGCAAGGTGCAATATCATTATTGCCAATGTTTGCTATGTTGTGTTATTTAACAACAATGATATTTACAAATATTGTTATTGTTAAGTCAGGTTCTTTTTTACGCAATTTGCTTAACATAATCTATATGTTTTTGATTGCAAGTTATTTTGGTGCTGGACTAGAAATTGTACTTATGATAAGTGCAGTAGTTGGTATAGTACTTGATATAAAAAGAAAGAAAAAATTGGAAAATAACATTGTCAATAATACACAAGCACCAACAACTATTGAAAGTGAAGATGTAGAAAGTAAAAACAATATAGAAAATAATTAATAAATATAAAATTTTTAAGATTATATTGTTTACTAAAATATTAATTAAGTTTATTAAAAATATTAATTAAAAAAATAAAAAAGAAGACTTAAAATCAGTCTTCTTTTTTTGTTTTTTTTATTATTACATTAAACTTCTAGAATAAGTTGTTGTTTTTGCTTCTGATTGTTTAGCAACTTCTATTGCTTCTTCTTTTGTTTTTGCTGTGTTAACTTCTGTTAGTGGAGGGTAAAATTCTTTACCTTTCATTATAGCTTCAGCAACTTTTTCTGTAAGTATTTGAGCGTCAGGAGTTACAAAACCATTCTTTTCATAAAACTCTTTAACTTTTTTATCAAAGAATAAGTGTAAACCATAGGTATTAACATCTATATCTATCGAATCCAATACAGGAGATAGGAACATTAAGTCATATTGTGCTTCTTTCCAACCAATCATTTGTAAAGGTAAGTGTTGATATTTTCCATCGACATCTTTTGGGTCTACAAATTGCTCAGCGTGTTCCATAACCCAATGGTCGTGTATTCTTTGTATAGAATATAATGCTAATGCAAATTTTTGAACATTTGGTGTAACTTTTGTTTTAACTTCAGAAAGTATTCTAGCTTGGTCACTTGTTGTATATATATTATCTTGTCCAAATACAGCAGACATAAAAGCTTCAGTCTGATTTCTAGTAAGTCCAAGACATCTAGAAACTCCTTCTACTCCGTATTTTACAGAATTGTGTGCATTTATTCTTTTTTCAATATCATTATATGTTGCAGTTGTAATTATGTTTTGTGCTTCCACTTCGGTGTATGGTCTTTCAGTACCATCTAATTGTTTAAATTTGTTTGTAGTAAGCACTGATTTTGCAATCTCTCTATATGGTGTTAATTTTTCCATAATTATGTACTCCTTTGTATAACGCATATAATATTCTACTATTGAATATCAGTTGTGTCAATATTGTTACTTTTAATAACAATTGAAGACAATGTTTTATTTGGCGATTATATTAACAAGTCTGTTAGGTATAACTATTGCTTTAACAAAAGTTTTGTTAGCCATAGCGTCTTTAATTTTTTCATTGTCTAGTACAAGTGCTTGTATCTCATCATTGGATAGGCTAGTACCTATCATCATACGAGTTATAATTTTGTTGTTGATTTGAATAGCGTATTCTATTTCGTCTTTTACAAGTTTTGATTCGTCCCAAGTTGGCCATACTGCATCTTTTATATGAGGCTCAAAGTTTTGTAGTGTCCATATTTCTTCAGTAATATGTGGTGCAAATGGGTTAAGTAGGGTAAGCAAAGTCTTGTATTCGGCACGATTGATTTTGCCTACTTTTTGTATTTCGTTGGCAAGTATCATAAGGGCAGCGATAGCAGTGTTAAATTTAACATTGTCTATATCGTTGGTTACTTTCTTAATAGCAGTGTGCATTGCTACACTCAATTCTTTGCTATATGATTCGCCGTCTACTAGTATATCTTGGAAGTTGTATACTTTGGTTATAAATCTATTGCAAGCTTTTACACCGTCATCACTCCAGTTGACACTTTGGAAATAATCTCCCATAAATGCTTCCCATACTCTTAGGCTATCAGCACCATATTCGTTGATAACATCTCTTGGGTCTACAACATTGCCAAGACTCTTACTCATTTTTACGCCATTAGAACCTAATACCAATCCTTGACTGATACGAGATTTAAAAGGTTCACTTACAGGACTTAAACCTATATCATACAAAAATTTGTTCCAGAATCTAGCATATAGTAAGTGTCTAGTTGTGTGTTCGTTGCCACCATTGTATAGGTCTACTGGCAACCAACTCTTTAGTGCGTCCATACTTGCAAATTCTTTATCATTGTTAGGATCACAATATCTCATAAAGTACCAGCTAGAACCAGCCCAACCAGGCATTGTGTCTGTTTCACGCTTTGCTTTGCCACCACATTTTGGACAAGTTGTGTTGACCCAATCTGTTATTAGTGACAATGGGCTTTCGCCGTCTAGGGTAGGCTCATAACTATCAACAATAGGTAGTGTTACTGGAAGTTGGTCTTCTGGTACAGGTTGCCAACCACAATGTTCACAATGTACCATAGGTATAGGTTCGCCCCAATAACGCTGACGACTAAATATCCAATCACGCATTTTAAAGTTGACTTGTCTTGTTGCAACGCCCATTTTTTCTAATTTAAGAGCAATAGCTTTTTTAGCTTCTTCAACAACCATACCACTAAATTCGGCACTGTTGATAAGATGAGCGTTTGCTCCTAAATAGTCTTGCTTTTCATAAGCACAATCTTTAGGTTCGTTGTTGCCTTCAATAACTTTTATAAAATCAATATTGTGTTCTTTAGCAAATTCATAATCTCTTTGGTCGTGAGATGGTACAGCCATAACAGCACCACTACCATAACTTACCAATACAAAATCTCCTAAGAAGATAGGAACTTCTCTACCATTAACAGGATTGATAGCTGTGATACCTTTTAATTGTACACCAGATTTACCTTTGTTAAGTTCGCTTCGCTCAAATTCACTTTTCTTCTTTGCTTCTTTTACATAAGCTTCAACTTCGTCCCAGTTTTCAATCTTGTCTTTCAATTCGTTGACAATAGGATGTTCTGGGGCAAGAACCATAAAGGTAATACCATAAATGGTTTCGATACAAGTTGTAAAGATATCAAACTTTCCACCTTGTTTTATATCAAAAGTAACTTTTTCGCCTTCACTTCTACCTATCCAGTTGATTTGACTTGTTTTGATATGTTCCATATATTCGGTATCTTTCAAGTCATCTACAAGACGGTCAGCATACTTAGTCATTTTAAGTATCCATTGTGCTTTTGATTTTTGTTGTACTTCACTATGACATTGACAGCAGAATCTGTTTTCTACTTCTTCGTTGGCAAGTACTCCACAGTTTGGACACCAGTTGACCAATGTTTCTTGTTTTTCAGCAAGTCCGTGTTTGTAGAATTGTAGGAATTGCCATTGTGTCCATTTGTAATATTCTGGGTCACAAGTAGATATTGCTCTTGACCAGTCGACACTCAAACCAACCATTTTTAGTTGTTCTTTAAATGTTGCTATGTTGCGTGCTACAATTTCTTGAGGAAGTTTATGTTCTTTTATAGCAGTACGCTCAGCTTCAAGACCAAAAGCATCACAGCCCATAGGAAACAAAACATTATATCCTTGCATACGCTTTTTTCTTGCAACAGCATCTAGAGCCGAATAACTTCTTACATGTCCAGTATGTAGACCTTTTCCACTTGGATAAGGAAACTCTATCAGGATATAAGCATTCTTTTTGTTAGGTTCGTGGTTTTTTACTTCAAACCTTTTTTCTTGCTCCCAGATATTTTGCCATTTTTCTTCAATTTTTCTAAAGTCCATTTGTTTTGCTCCTTTTGTTCTGACCATTAGTAAATAAATAATTGGTGTATATTTATTGTTGATAACAATTTTTAATATAACAACCAATACAAATATTAACGATATTTTATTATAGATTGGCAAAAAAATCAATTATTTAGGGACAATAGACATATATAATATATTTAAATATAAAATATATATTATTTTCACATAATAATTTTTAGCAACAAAAACTAAAATTGCGACTATAGAAATTTGGCTTAAATTATTGTTTTTGGCATTATAGTTTGTATTTGCTTGCGAAAAAAGCCTAAATATTGTAATCTAATTAATGTAGAGTGTACAAAATTGGTACATATTTTATTTGTGGTGGAAAAGGGTAAAAGGATAGAAAAATGTTTGGATTTAGAAGTGACGGAAAACGCATAAAGTATGAAGATATGATTGTTAAAATGACCCCACATTTTATGAAAACTCGTAATGACGCAGACAATCAAATTATACACCCAGTGCGTGTTGAAGATATGGATGCTTGGATTAGAAACAAGAGTGAAACAGAAGGTATAGTATTTAGTTATTTACATTGTGTTATTGCTACAATAGTTAGACTATTGGCTCAAAGACCAAGACTTAATAGATTTGTAGTTAGAGGTGCTGTATATCAAAGAAGATGTATTTCTATATCATTGACTATAAAAAGGTCTTTAAGAGATGAAGGTGCTGAAAGTACATTAAAAATACCATTTACTGGCGAAGAAACTATTTATGAGATAAAAGAAAAAGTTGATAAAGCTATAAAAGATAGTATTGAAGCAGACAATAAAACTCAAAAGATAGCTCAAAAATTTGCATTTATGCCTAACTGGCTATTAAGATTTGCTATCAATACAGTAAGATTTTTAGATGGCTGTGGTATGCTTGGTAAAAAATTGATTGAAGCAAGCCCATTTCATACAAGTGCTTATGTAACATATCTTAAATCTATAAAGTGTGATGCTGTATTGCACCATTTATACAACTTTGGTACAACTGGTATATTTGTTGCTGTAGGTAAGGAAAAATTTGAACCTGTGGTTGAAAATGAAGAGTTGAAAGTTGGAAGAGTTATGAATCTTGGTATTACTATGGACGAAAGATTTTGTGACGGATTCTATTTTGCTAAGTCATTAAGAATATGGAATGATATGTTCCATCATCTTGAAGAATTGGAAAAACCTTACGAAATAACTGATACAACTATCATCAAACAAAAGGGTAAAGATACTAAAAAGCACAATAAAGTTGTTAGAAAACAAAATAAAAAAGAAGTAAAAGCTAACAACAAAGCTGAAAAGAAAGAAGCAAAAACAGCAAAACGAGTATTAAAGGCTCAAAATAAAGAATTGAAAAGAACTAACAAAATAAATAAAAAAGCTAGTTAATTAAGTTGTTAATTGTGACACCAACAATCTCAATGTTGGTGTCTTTTTTGTTTAGTTTTCTATTATTTGTCAATACTTAAAAACTATTAGTATTTTAAGGAGATAGATATGGGGAGTGTAAATCCATTTAAAGAAAAAGCAACAAAAATAGAAAAGTCTTATGAAAATTGGAAAAAACTTGCGTTAAAACCTTACAATCCAGACACAACAAGTCCGTTTACTAAGGTCAGAATAATACTTATGAATGGTACTGAGTTTGAAGCAAACTGGTTTTCACATCAATTTCATAGACATTGCGACAACAATGATTTAAGACGAGAACTTGCACTTATAAGAAGACGAGAACAACAGCAACAAAAGAAAATAGCTTCACTAAAACCTATAGGCGAAAGCGTACTTCAACATACTATGGGATACGAACAACTAGCTGTCGAACTTACAGCAATACTTGCAAAACATGTAAAAGATAAAGATGTTAAGAAAGCACTAGATTTTGCATTGCTAGAAGATTTTGACCATGTATTTAGATTTGCCAATTTGCTAGAAATGGACGAAGGTATTAAAGCTGAAAAATTACTGGGAGATTACACCGAAATTACCCCAGGTAGACCTACAATAAGCGAACACAGATATCCTACAGATGAAGTTAAAAATCATATCAACTGTGATACTGCAGATTTGTTTACAAAACTTACTGTCAATATTATCACGGCAGCCGAACAGCAAACTATGAACTTTTATATGAATCAAGCCAACTTTTATAAAAATGATTTGGGTAGAAGATTGTTTAGCGAGATTGCAATGATTGAAGAAGAACATGTTAGTCAATATGGCAGTCTTATAGATACCAATGCTACTTGGCTAGAAAATTGGTTAATGCACGAATATGTAGAATGTTATTTGTATTATTCTTGTTATGAAGATGAAAGCGACCAATATGTAAAAGATGTTTGGCACCAATTCTATTTAGAAGAATGTGGACATTTGCAAAAAGTTGCCCAATTATTAAAGAAATATGAAAATAAAGATTGGACAGAAGTTTTCCCTTGTGGTGGAGATTTTCCAGAACTACTAAAGTTTGGCGAAAACAAAGAGTATATTAGAAAAGTGTTAAAACAAACAGGCGCTTATACTGCAGATTTGGAAGGCTATGCAAAAATAAGTGATATGCCAGAAGATGCACCATATTTTAAATACAACTATTCACTCAACAAACCAGTTGATAGTGTTGCTAGTCACGAAGTAATAGAAAAGCATATTAAAAAATATGGACAAGATTATAGATATGAAGATAGTCCTAATCCAATACCAGTCTTAAAAGATAGGAAAAAGGACAATACCGATTTTGCTCGTATGTCCTAAGTATTGATAAATGTTAATAATTAAATTTAGTTTATCAATATAAATTATAAAGATAAATATTTAATATCAAAATAAAATATAGATTATCTATTCTAGTATTTTATAAGTATAAATTAAAATAAAAAAGTGGGCTTTATTAGTCCACTTTTTGTATCTTTATTAGGTTGGTACAACCAGGTTGTTTTGGTGTGCCACAAGTAATAACTATAGTATTGCCGGTGTTGGCAAGTTTTTTGTCTTTTACAAAGTCGTTGGCAAACTTAAACATCTTATCACTTGAGTCAAACATTGGTGTATACATTGGTAGTACACCCCAGCTAAGTTCTAGTTGTCTATAAACTATTTCGTTAGGAGTGCAAGCAAGGATAGGGTTGACTGGTCTAAATCTACTTACCATACGAGCACTTTCGCCAGTGTCAGTAAATACAACCAATGCTTTTGTGCGTTGTAAAAAGCTTGCATTGACAGCACTATGTGATATTACATCTGTTATGCTTTGCAAATGGAAGTTTGTTTCATCAAAACGCTTTTGATAATTGATGTGATGTTCGGTTTCTTCAGCGATAGTTGACATCTGCTTAACAGCTTCAATAGGGTATTTACCACTAGCAGTTTCGCCAGACAACATAACAACACTTGTACCATCATATACAGCATTGGCTACATCACTAACTTCAGCTCTAGTTGGTCTTGGGTTGTATATCATACTTTCTAGCATTTCGGTAGCAGTAATAACTATTTTGCCCATATCTCTAGTTTTTCTAATCATTACTTTTTGCAATTCTGGAAGTTTTGACATCGGTACTTCTACACCTAAGTCACCACGCGCAACCATAATACCATCTGATGCTTCTATTATTTCGTCAAGATTTTTTACACCCATAGCACTTTCAATCTTAGATATTATCATCATTTTGCTATTGTGTTTATCTAAAAAGTCTTTCAATACTTTTACATCGTCTTTAGAGTTAACAAAACTTGCTGCTACAAACTCACAATCATTTTCTATACCCCATAGCAAGTCTTCTTCATCAGCTTTGTTTAGGTATGGAGTATTAAATGTTATACCGGGGATACTTAAACTCTTATGGTCAGACATTACACCATTGTGCATAGCTTTTGTTAGGACTTCAGTGCCATTAACTTCAAGTACTTTAAAAGTTATTAGTCCGTTGTTGGCAAGGATTTTAGACCCCTCTTTTATAACTTCAACAATCTTTGGTTCGTTAAAGCTTACTATTGTTTCGTCACCAACAATATCTCTGCCAGTAAAAGTAAATAATTGACCTTTTTTAATATTAATTTTGCCAGTTTTGAAAGATTTAACTCTTATTTCTGGACCTTTGGTGTCCAACATTATTGGCAATCTGCAATTAAGTTCTTCTCTTACTCTTTTTACATTTGCTAATATATCGTCCATATTTTGTCTTGTTGCGTGACTTAAATTGATACGGACAACATTAAGTCCTGCTTGTACCAAACCTTTTAGTACAGCATAGTCCATACTAGATGGACCGATAGTTCCGATAATTTTTGTTTTTCTCATATTTTCATTCCTTTTATATGCTTAGTATAACACAAGTTAAAATTATTAAAAACAAACTAACTAAAAAAAGAAAAATTTGTTTATTATTTTATTAAGCAACAATATTAAATTGATATTTTTATTTAGTTATGATAACATATCTAATGTAATAGATATAAAGCAAATTAATTAAAGTTTAAGTCGATTTTTGTTGGCTTCTACAATTTTAATTTATGTTACATAGATTAAATTGCATATTAGTAACAATATAAGCCAAACATTAATAGATAATTATAATTGATTTGCATATAAAAATTTAGGAGATAAAGTATACTCGTATGAATATGAAAAATACAAAACTTCAAGAGCAAATAGTTGAACTACGCATATTACTTCAAAGTGTATGTGATGGTTTTGATACTCAACAACTCAATAAAAAGTCTACACTTACTATGCGTACAAAAGTTTTGTATGTCATACATAAGTATCCTAGTTGTCCACCAAGTACACTTATTAGTAGTTTAGGGATAGCGAAAAGCAATTTAGCATTGCTCTGTAAAAGCTTATGTGATGATGGCGTTATTGAAGCCACTAAAGGTGACGGGGATCAACGCAATGTGTATTATACCATAACACCTAAAGGCGAACGAGAATTATATGAGTTTTATGCTAGTATGGCAAATGATGTAAAATTGACTTCAAGAGAACAAGTTTCTATGGAGAAAAAATTTGACGATATAATTGCGTTCTTCAATAAAAAATATAAGTAATACATTTAACACGTAAAAACGGAGAAGGATAATATGATTAAACTATACAATACATTTACAAGAAGAAAAGAAGAATTTAAACCTTTAGTTGAAGGTAGATTGGGTATATATGTTTGTGGACCTACAGTATATGGTATGCCACATTTGGGACACGCAAAAAGTTATATCAACTTTGATACAATTATCAGATTTTTCAAATTTATGGGATACAAAGTAAAGTATGTTCAAAACATAACTGATGTTGGGCACTTAGTTGGTGATAGCGATGATGGCGAAGACAAAATTGCTAGACAAGCAAAAATAGAAAAGTTGGACGCTTACGAAATTGCTTACAAATATGAGATAGAATATTTTAAAGCTATGGATAAACTTAATGTTCAAAGACCAAGTATTTCTTGCCGTGCAACAGGTTTTGTCTATGATATGATAGAAACAGTTAAAGATATCATTGCTAAAGGATATGGATATGTTACACCACAAGGCAATGTATATTTTGATGTTAGAAAATATCCAAAGTATGGACAATTGTCTAATAGAAAATTGGAAAATAATATGAGTGGCGAGCGTATAGAAGTTGCTGATGACAAACGCAATCCAGAAGATTTTGCTCTTTGGAAAAGTGTAGGCCCTGACGCATTGATGCAATGGCAATCTCCTTGGGGTAATGGTTGCCCAGGTTGGCATATCGAATGTACAACACTTGGTAGAAAATTCTTAGGTGAAAGATTTGATATCCATGGTGGTGGTATAGACAATGTCTTCCCACATCACGAATGTGAATGTGCTCAAGCAGATGTAGTCAATGGACATTTACCAATGAACTATTTTATGCACAATGGTCTTGTTACTGTTAATGGTACAAAGATGGGTAAATCTTTAGGTAACTCAGTAACTCTTACCGAACTTTTTGAAAAATATGGACCTATGCCTATAAGATACTTTGTAGAGCAATTCCATTATAGATCAGCTGTAGATATTAGTGATGAAGGTCTAATGCTTGCAAGCAAACAATTTAACAAATTAAAAGAAAATGTTAATCTTGTAAGAAATATTACTTTAGAGAAAAAAGACATTACTGACCCAGAACTTAAATCTATATATCAAGCATTTGTAGATGCTATGAGTGAAGACTTCAATACTCCACTTGCAATAGTAGAACTTAACAAAATCAATAAAATAATCAATGCATCACTAAACGATGTTGAAAAGTTGAAAGAAATCAACAAGTTTATAAGTGATTTGGCTGAAAGTGTATTGGGACTTGATTTTGGCGAAGTAGTTAAATTGGAGAAAAAAGATGATATCCCTGACAATGTAAAACAATTGGCAAGCAAGAGATGGGAAGCAAAACTTAACAAAAATTGGGCAGAAGCAGATAGTTTGCGTGAAGAGTTAAAATCTTTAGGTTATGCTATCAATGATAGAAAAGACGGATACGATATAGAAAAAATTTAATTAGTTTAATTATGATTAATTAGATTTTAACTTGAGTTAGATAAAATAAAACAATTAAAAGGGTAAATTAAATTTTGCCTTTTTAGTTAAATGGAGAGTTGATATGCAACATCATTATTTTTTAAATACCGAACATAAAGATAGTGATTTTTTCGAGTTTACAGATTATTTTTTAGCAAAGCCATATACCTTTAAAAGTTGTAGTGATATTTTTTCAAAAGATACTTTTGATTATGGTTCTACTTTACTTTTAAAGACTGTTATTGATAAGGTTAAACTTGATGGCAATGTATTAGATGTTGGTTGTGGATACGGAATAATTGGTATAATGCTAAAGTTATATTTCCCTAATATCAATGTTACTTGCTTAGATATCAACACTACAGCTGTACAATTAACACAAGAAAATGCAAAAAGACAAAATGTAAATATTACTGCATTAGAAAGCAATTTGTATGACAATATTAGCAATAAGTATACACATATTGTCACAAACCCACCTATTAAGGCTGGTAAAGAAAATTTGTTTAATGTCGTTACTAAAGGTTATGATGTCTTAGAAAACAATGGAACTATAACATTGGTTATAAAGAAAAAACACGGTATGGAAAGTTTGAAAAACCATATACAATCAATTTTTGGCAATGTAGAAGTTTTGAAAAAAGACAAAGGATATTATATCTTGCACGCTACTAAACAAGAAAAATAAATAATAATTGTGATGAAAAATAGACTCAAATTAAAGAGTCTATTTTTTTATGTTTAATATTGGCGATATATATTGTGGCTATCTATTAATGTTAAATATTAGAATAAAACTATTTTAGGTACATACACATATTATTGAGTGTGATAAAAATATTTTTATTTGTAAGATGTCTTAAGATAATTGATTTTTTTAATTCTACAATTATTTTAATTTTTTTATTTTTTATGCTTGACATTAAAGTTAACTTTAGTGTTAATCTTTGTGTAAGGAGAAAATAATATGGGGTATTCAATAAAAGATGTTGCGACTCTAACTGGACTTAGTGAAGCAACATTAAGGTATTATGATAAAGAGGGATTGTTTCCAGATATGCAAAGAAAAAAGTCTGGCTATCGTATATTCACTGACCACGAATTGGAACAGATAAAATATATCGAATGTTTTAAAACTTCAGGTTTTGAGATAGCAGATATTAAAGAATATTTTAATCTTATAAAGGAAGGTGATAGTACACTTAATGTTAGACTTGAACTTATGAAAAAGAGAAAAACTATTCTGGAAGACAAAATGAAAGATTTGCAAAAATCAATCAACCTAGTTAATAGAAAAATAGAATACTATACTAAAGCTGTAGAAAAAGGAACAGAAAAAGGTATAGATTTTAAATGCGAATTATAAGGAGATTATTATGTACGATATTTTAAAAACTATCAATGGACCACAAGATGTAAAACAACTTAATATCAAACAACTTTCACAACTTGCTGTAGATGTAAGAGAAGCATTGTTTAATAGATTGACAAAAGTTGGTGGACACTTTGGTCCAAACTTTGGTATTGTCGAAACCGAAATTGCTATGCACTATGTATTCAATTCGCCAGTAGATAAGTTTGTGTTTGATGTATCTCATCAAAGCTATACTCACAAAATGTTGACAGGTAGAAAGAGTGGATACATTGATGACGAACATTTTAAAGATGATTCTGGTTATACCAATCCTATGGAAAGCGAACACGATTTGTTTAATGTTGGACACACATCAACATCTATATCTTTAGCTACAGGACTTGCAAAAGCAAGAGATGTAAAAGGACAGCATTACAATGTGGTTGCACTTATTGGAGATGGTTCGTTATCTGGTGGCGAAGCTTTGGAAGGTCTTAATGTTGCTGGCTCTGAACTAAATTCTAATTTAATTATTGTAGTCAATGACAACCAACAATCTATATCCGAAACCCACGGTGGTATATATAAAAACCTAAAAGAATTGAGAGAAAGCAATGGTCAGTGTACCAATAATATGTTTAAGGCTTTAGGACTTGATTATGTCTATGAAAACAATGGTAACGATATTGAATCATTAATTAAAGTTTTTGAAAAAGTAAAAGATATCAATCACCCAGTAGTTGTACATATCAATACATTAAAGGGTAAGGGATACAAACTTGCTGAAGACAACAAAGAAGCTTGGCACTGGACTATGCCATTTGATAAGGCTACTGGTAAAAAATTGTTTACTATGCCTAGCGAAACTTATACAAGTATCGCCCATAACTTTATTATGGAAAAAGCAAAATCAGATAAAGATTTTGTTGTAGTTACTCCTAATATGCCAAGTAGTATGGGATTGTCACAAGAAGATAGGCAAAAATTGGGTAACCAGTTTGTTGATGTTGGTATTGCTGAAGAACAAGCAGTTGCTATGGCGTCAGGATTGTCAAAAGCAGGTGCAAAACCTATGGTAATAACCAATGTAACATTTATGCAAAGAACCTATGACCAGTTGTCACACGATGTTTGTATCAACAATAGTCCTATAACTGTTGTTCTTAACTATTCTTCATTTGCTGGACTTACAGATGTGACACATTTGGGTATATTTGGTATATCTATGCTTTCCAATATTCCTAATTTGGTTGTACTTGCACCTACATCAAAACAAGAACTTATCAATATGCTTAATTGGTCAGTAGACCAACGACAACATCCAGTAGTTATATTGTTGCCGGGTGATAGCGTAGAAGATAGAACTTCAGATACTGATTTTAGCCAAATCAATAAATATAAAGTAGAACAATCTGGTGAAAAAGTTGCAATTATTGCTCTTGGAGATTTTTATAATAGGGGTAGACAATTAGCAGATGCTATCCAACAAGAACTTCAATTCCAACCAACTTTAATCAATCCACGATTTGCTTCTGGTATTGATACTCAACTACTAGATGATTTACAACAAAATCATCAATTAATAATCACTTTAGAAGATGGTATATTAGATGGTGGACTAGGACAAAAAATTGCATCTTACTATGGTACAAGCAAAATGCTAGTTAAAAACTATGGTTTAGAAAAACAATTTTATGATAGATACGACCCAGAACAACTATTGTATAGTTTGGGTATGACAACATCTCAAATGCTAGATTATGTTAAAAATACACTAAAATAATATGGAGAATGATTATTATGGATAAAACATTAATTGTATATTATACCTACACAGGTAACACAAAAATTATTGCGTCACAGATCAAACAACAACTTAATTGTGATATCTTAGAACTTCAACCAGTTGTTCCATTTTCTTCCGATTATCAGACAGTGGTTGACGAATGGCAAAATAATTCAATTAAAGCAGAAGTAAAAATAAAAGACTTAAATATTAACCTTCAAGACTATGACAATATTATTTTATGTAGTCCTATTTGGTGGTACACTATAACACCAGTTGTTATGACATTTTTAAAACAAAATGATTTAAGCAACAAGACTATATATCCAGTACTTACAAGTGCAGGTTGGTTTGGACACGCAGTAGAAGATATCAAAAAACTTGCACCACAAAGCAAGATTGGACAATCGTTGCTAGTCAATACTGGTATGGACTATAGTGCCCATATTGTACAAAGTTATAAACCCAACTTTAATGAGTGGCTTAATAGTATCAAATAATAGATATAATAATGAATAGATATAGTGTTATAAAGTTTTTTAGTTTAATGTAAACTGGTTGTACTATAATAGTAAATTTTAAGACTAACATAAAAATATCAATAGTTGAGTGTTGTATATTTTGTGTGTTGTAAATACCAACTTATTTGGATAGTATGTAGAATATTGACATACTATCCTTTTTTAATTTTTCACTTTTACAATTTAAAACATATTAAAATAACATTAATAATATAAATATAAAAAAGGGAGCGTGCAAAATGGAAAATGTAACCAATATTATTAATGAAAAAAAATTCTCAACCAACAAACTTACTTTAGACAATAGAAAAAAGATAGTGTTGAGTGGTGTAGAAAAAGCATTGAGTTCCAACGAAGATAATATTATTTTGGTTGTAAGTGGTACAAAACTATATATTACAGGACACAATTTACATATAGAAAAACTTGATGTAGAAGCTGGAGTTGTAGAAGCTGAAGGAGATTTTGAAAGTATCAAATTTGGTGGAAGCAACAAGAGTTTGTTTAAAAGGATATTTAAATAATTGTCTATATTAAGAGTATTTTTTATTTGTGTCTTAGTTGGTGTAATTTTAGGAGTAATATATGGACTAATAAATATTGTAAAAGCTGTGTTTAGAAATAATTTTATTACCAATAATATAATAGATTTTTTATACTCAATACTATTTTGTCTTGTGTGTTTGTATACACTAATTCAGTTTAATTTTGGACAAGTTAGATTGTATCTGATTGTTGCTTTTATTTTTGGGTTTTATCTTGAACGAAAAACACTCGGAAAAGTATTTGCAAAATTGGAACATTGGTTGTATAATAAATTAGGTAAGATAAAGATATCCTTATCAAAAACAAAAATATATAAAAAGATTACAAAATGAGAAATTCTAAAACTGTAAAATGGATTAGTGTAATATGTGCTGTATTGATGTTCGCATTAGTATGCGTACTAATTTTTCAGTTTGTCCGTATTTCTAATTTAAAACAAAAAGAAAAACAATTGTCTGATACACTATCTCAATTAGAAACAAACATTGTTGATTATACCAATGAAAGCAATTACCTTCGTAGTAGTGAATATCTAGAAGATTATGCTAGAGAAGTACTAGGTTGGGGTAAAAACAACGAAATGTATTTTGATTAAACAACACTTAACTTGTGTTGTTTTTTTATTTTTATTTCGATTTTTATTTTGTATTTGTGATTAAAATAAATTGATTATTTAATTGTGATTATAATGTTTAAATTAATTTCTTAAATATGTCTTAAAATTTTGACTGTATATAAATATTTTGACTATATATATAAAATAAGATATTTATAAAAAAGTAACTATATTTGAAAGTAAGTTTATTTGTTAATATTAATAATTATATTATTTGTTAATAAAAGTATATATTAGGCGTTGGTAATATAAATTTTTGATAATACAAAAAAGAATGTTGACAAGATGTAAGTTTATTTATATAATCATACTATACCGTTTTGGTATGATATGATTTTTATCGTATCTAGTACTAATAAAATGATAAAGATATTGGCATAATATTTTTATCGAAGTGAGATATATATGAAATTATCATCAAAAGGAAGATATGCTGTCCGTATAATGTCCGAACTTGGTAGATGTCAAGGCGAATATGTATCGGTAGCACAACTTTCAGAAAAACAAGGTATCACTGTAAAATATCTTGAAAAAATAATATCAATGCTTAATAGAGCAGGACTTATAGAAAGTTCGAGAGGCTCTATGGGTGGATATAAATTGGTAAAAAGTCCAAAGGAATATTCTATAGCAGAGATATTGAGAGTAACTGACGATTTGCCAAAACTTGCACCTTGTATAGCAAGTGGCGAACATTGCCCACGAGTTAACGAATGTGATAGCATAGGCTGTTGGGAAAAGTTGTCGGCACTTATAACCAATTATTTAAGTACAGTGACATTGGAAGATGTAATAACTAAAAAGTATTAATGGGTAATTTAAGCCCATTTAATTTTGAAATAATATCCTACTTTTGTGGTGGGATATAACTAATGGAGAAGATATGGAACAATTATTAACTATTAACAATTTAAGTGCGAAAGCAGGAGAAAAAACAATTCTTAATGGTCTTGACCTAACAATCAATAAAGGAGAGATACATGTCATAATGGGGCCTAATGGGGCAGGTAAAAGTACATTGGCTAATGTTATCTTTTCTAGCCCTAGTTATACAAAAACTTCTGGAAGTGTAGTTTTTGATGGCGTAGATATTACCAATAAAAAGACCGATGAGATAGCAAGACTTGGTATGTTTATGAGTTTTCAAAATCCTATAGAAATAGAAGGTATTAGCTTATTTAATTTTATCAAAACATCTAAAGGCAAAATCCTTAATAAAAATATTAGTTATTTTGATTTACAAGATGAGATTGATAAAAATGTTGACGCACTAGCAATGAAACCAGAGTTGGTTAAGCGTGATTTGAATATTGGTTTTAGTGGTGGAGAAAAGAAAAAATCCGAAATTTTGCAATTGCTAGAGCTTAATCCAAAACTAGCTATACTAGACGAAACAGATAGTGGACTTGATGTTGACGCAATAAGAGTTGTTTCTAAAGGTATTGAGATGTATAAAAATGACAATAATGGAGTTTTGATTATTACTCACTCATCAAAAATTTTACAATCGTTGCGTGTAGATAAAGTTCATATTTTGATTGATGGTCGTATCGTGTATACTGGGGATTCTAGTTTGATAGCTGAAGTTGAGAAAAATGGATATAGTCAGTTTAGGAGTGCAAAATAAATGGAAGATATTTTTGATACAGATGACAATATCTACAATTTTAAAAATGCAGATGACTATGAATATAAAATAAAGAAAGGTCTTAATAGAGAAATTGTAGAAGAAATTTCTAAAAGAAAAAACGAACCTAAGTGGCTTTTGGATATAAGACTAAAAGCGTTGGAAATATACAATCAACTATCTTTGCCAACTTGGGGACCTGATTTAAGCGAACTTGATATGGACAACATATCTACTTATGTTAAACCTAAAAGTGATATAAAAAATAATTGGGATGAAGTGCCAAAAGATATAAAAGATACATTTACCAAATTGGGTATACCAAAAGCCGAAACTGATTATTTGGCTGGTGTTGGTGCTCAATATGATAGTGAAGTTGTGTATCATAGTATAAAGGACGAAATGAAAAAACTTGGAGTTATTTATACTGATATTGATAGTGCTGTTAGAGAATATCCCGAACTTGTTAAAGAATATTTTTCAAAATGTGTACCATTAACCGAACATAAATTTATAGCTTTGCACTATGCTGTTTTTAGTGGTGGTAGTTTTGTATATGTGCCAAAGGGATTGCATCTTGAGATGCCTTTACAATCTTACTATCGTCTTAACTCTCCAGAGAGTGGACAGTTTGAACACACTTTAATTGTAGTTGATGAAGGTGCAAGTTTACATTTTATAGAAGGTTGCAGTGCACCAAAATATAGCAAAGTCAATCTTCACGCTGGTTGTGTAGAATTGTTTGTTAAAGATGACGCACATCTTAGATATAGTACTATAGAAAACTGGTCAAAGAATATGCTTAATCTTAATACTAAAAAAGCAATAGTTGGCAATAGAGCTAGTGTTGATTGGGTTAGTGGAAGCTTTGGTAGTAAGATATCAATGTTGTATCCTATGAGTATATTAAAAGGTGATAATTCTAGTACCGAATATACTGGTATATCTTTTGCAGGATATGGTCAAAATTTGGATACAGGATTTAAAGTTGTACATTTAGGTAAAAACACAACTAGCAATGTTCTTGCTAAAAGTTTATCTAAAAATGGTGGAGTATCAACATACAGAAGTATAGTAGATATAAGACCATCAGCAACCAACGCTAAGTGCTCCGTTACTTGTGATGGTTTGATGTTGGACGATAAATCAAGAAGTGACACAATACCAGTCAACTCAGTAGATACTCAAGATGTAGTATTCTCTCACGAAGCAAAAGTTGGTAAGATAAGTGAAGAAGCAATATATTATCTTATGACTAGAGGACTTAGTGAAAAAGACGCAAAGGGTCTTATTGTTAGAGGATTTGCAAGTCCAATATCAAAAGCCCTACCTATGGAATACGCTGTAGAAATGAATAGATTAATTGATTTAGAGTTGGAGGAGGTACATAAAAATGTTTAAGATTAATCAGTCACCAGTACTTACTTCCAACAATTATGGTATTAATTATTTTGATATTGATGAAAGTGTTGTTGATATAAAAACAAAAGTTTTTGACAAATACTCTATACATAATGACAATAATATTACAATATCACAATTATTAAATATCCCTAAAAACAATATGGGTAGTGTGATAGACAACCAGTCAAGGACACAATCTAACTTTAATAAAGAACTAACAATCAATAAGTCTAGTTCAGAACCTATCATATTAGAATTTGGAGTTGATACGCTTGTAGACAATTATATTATTAATGTTGAAGAAGATGTAAAAATAGATATTATTATTAAATACATATCTAAAACCAAATCTTATCATAATAGTAATATTGTCTTAAATGTAAAAAGATATGGACAAGTTAATTTTAATGTACTAGAAAGTGTTGAACTAAGTTCGACAGCATTGTTGTCTATAAAGACCAATATTGAAGACAACGGAAAAGTTGTAGCCAATATCTTTGATTTTGGCTGTGATAATGACGCTCAAAATATTGTGGTTGATTGTTTAGGATATAAAAGTAGTATAGACATTAATTCTGTTTATTTTGGTAGTAACCACAATAGACTAGGTATCAATTATTTAATCAATTGTATTGGTAAACAATGTGATGCTAATATGAATGTTGTCGGAGTTTTAAACGATAATGCATTTAAAAATTTTGTTGGAACAATTGATTTTAAAAATGGCTGTATAAAAAGTAAAGGCAACGAAAATGAACATTGTATATTGTTGTCTAATAATGCAGTAGAAAAATCTACCCCTATACTTTTGTGTACTGAAGAAGATGTGTTTGGTTCTCATAGTAGTAGTGTTGGTAGAGTCGAACCTCAACAATTATTTTACATTATGAGTAGGGGTATTGAATATAAAGACGCTGTTAAGTTGCTTGTCAAAGCTGAGCTTAACAAACTTACAACCAATGTAAAAAATGATGATTTAAAAAATATGATTGATGTTTTGATAAATGAAAGATTATAGAAGGTAAATATGAAAAGTAGTTTAGACATAAGAAAAGATTTTCCTATTTTTGACAATGAAAATATAGCATACTTAGATAGTGGTGCGACATCTCAAAAACCAAAATGTGTTATTGATGCAGTAGACAATTATTACAATACATCTAATGCAAATGCACATCGTGGTGCTTACAATTTGAGTGTTAAGTCTACCCAAATATATGAAGATGCAAGAACAAGAGTCGCTCAATTTTTGGGAGCAGAATATCCGGAAGAAATTGTATTTACAAAAAATGCAACAGAGAGTCTTAACTTGATATCTTATTCTTATGGACTAAACAATGTTGGTGCTGGAGATGAAATAGTACTATCAATAATGGAACATCATAGTATGATTGTCCCTTGGCAGATGGTAGCCAAACATAATAATTCAGTTTTAAAATATATGTACATAAATGATGATTTTAAAATTGATGATAAAGAGATAAAAACTAAAATAACCAATAAGACTAAAGTGGTTGGTATACTTAGTGTGTCTAATGTGCTTGGTACTATCAATGATTATAAAAAGATTATTGATAAAGCACATAGCGTTGGTGCTATTGTTATTGTTGATATTTCTCAAAGTATTGCTCACGCACCATTTAATGTAAAAGATGTTGATGCAGACTTTGTTGTATTTTCTGGACATAAAATGTATGCACCTTTTGGAGTAGGTGTATTGTATGGCAAAAAAGAATTGTTAGAAAAAATGCCACCATTTTTATGTGGTGGGGATATGATAGAATATGTCTATGAAGACCATACAACTTTTGCTCCAATCCCTAATAAGTTTGAAGCAGGGACACAAGATGTAGGCGCAGTGTATGGATTAAAAACTGCTATTGATTATATAGAAAGTATAGGCTATGACAACATACAAAGTATAGAAAAAGATGTTGTTGATTATGCTTATGATAGATTAAGTCAATTGCCATACATTACTTTATATTGTACTAAAGATAGGACTTGTCATAGTGGAGTTATATCTTTTAATATTAAAGGTGTGCACCCACACGATGTAGCAAGTATATTGGATATTAACAATGTTTGTGTTAGATCAGGCAATCATTGTGCTCAACCATTATTAAGATATATTGGGGTAGATAGCACTTGTAGAGCAAGTTTTGCTATGTACAATACACATAAAGATGTAGATATGCTTATTGACGCTTTAGATAAAGTATATAATACTTTTAAAAAATATATTAAAAATAACTAAATTATAAACAATGTGATGTTGATTTACTCACTATGTTCGTAAATCAAGTTGCTAATCGCAATTCCACGATAAATCGTGGCATCACAGTTTGAATAAACATCAGTTATACGAAAATATTGCTTCGCACTGCTTTCGTCTAACTTCCGATAATATAAACAATGTGATGTTATGTTGTTTAATTTATTCACAACATAAGTTGATAATTGTAAACAATGACATCACAGTTTTAAATAAACATCAGTCATTAGAAAATTATAATACTTTGCGTTCTAATGATTTACAATAATATGGATAAAGGAATATATAATAATGAGTGAAATAGATGATATTTATACTAGTATCATAATGGAACATAGTGCCAATAGCACCAATAGACACGAACTTGAATGTGAAAATTGTTCGTTACACGGATACAATCCAAACTGTGGTGATGATATAACATTACATATAGATTTTGACAATGGCAAGATTAAAGATATGTCATTTACAGGTAGTGGTTGTGCAATATCACAAAGTTCTACTTCAATTATGATTGATGTGTTGCGTGGCAAAACGGTTGACGAAGCAAAAAAAATAGTTAAAATCTTTGTTGATATGATTGATAGAAAAGAGATATCAAAAGAAGATAGACAATTACTTAAAGATAGTATAGCATTTTCCAATATTGCCAATATGCCAGCTAGAGTAAAATGTGCATTGCTATCTTGGAAAACTCTTCAACAAAAATTGAATGAGATGTAGTTAAAAGGAGTAAAATGTTACAATTATCAATGGGTGTTTTGATACCATTTTTAGGCACTACATTAGGTGCTGCTATGGTATTTTTAATGAGAAACAAACTTAATGAAACAGTACAAAAGATTTTGTCTGGATTTGCAGCTGGTGTTATGGTGGCAGCATCTGTATGGTCACTAATTATTCCTGCAATAGAACAATCAAGTGATATGGGCAAACTTTCTTTTGTTCCAGCTATGGTTGGTATAATATTGGGTGTAGGATTTTTACTTTTGCTAGACACTATTATTCCACACTTGCACTTAAATAGTGATGAGCCAGAAGGCTTGACTTCACATTGGAAAAAGACAACAATGCTTGTGTTGGCTGTTACACTACACAATATACCAGAAGGTATGGCAGTTGGTGTTGTGTTGGCTGGTGCATATTTTGGCAATGCAACTATATCTATGACAGGTGCATTGACATTGGCTATTGGTATAGCGATTCAAAACTTCCCAGAAGGTGCTATTATTTCTATGCCATTAAAAAGTGAAGGCTTTTCAAAACCTAAAGCATTTTTGTATGGTACACTATCTGGTATAGTCGAACCTATATTTGCAATAATAACTATATTGTTGACTCAATTTATTACACCAATATTGCCATACTTGTTATCATTTGCTGCAGGTGCAATGATATATGTTGTGGTTGAAGAGCTTATCCCAGAAGCTCAATCAGGCAAACACACCAACTGGTCAACTTTAAGTTTTGTATTTGGATTTGTGCTAATGATGGTATTAGATGTTGCTTTAGGATAATAGACATAATTTTACAAAATTTTTAATATAAAAACGCCTAATTAAAGGCGTTTTTTCTTTGTCTTACTTCCACCATAGTTGTCAAAATGACTTTTTTGTGATATAATAATATTAGTGTTAAGCATAGATTAGTGTTTGTGTAGTGGACTGTTTATTTTAGATTTCCAAAATATAAGAGTGTTGCACAGCGAAGATATCAACCGTCACTAGTGTTGAAAAAAGAGTTGTTATTTATAGTTTGGAAGACACAACAGCGCAGGGTCTTAACACTACAACTTGGTATATTCCCACCAAGATACTACCAGCAAATTCTTATTTGTTTTGTGAGATACAAACTTCATAAACTAAAGGCAATAGTCAACAGGTTTGTTATCGGGTCTATGGTAATAAGGTTATGGTTTGCTCGGTATAATTCAAAGAGGTTTACAATTTTTTATGCTAAGTGTCAATTTTATAATAGCTCAGATTTTGGGTTTTACTTCGGCACTTATACTATGTTCTTCATATATCGTTAAAAATAAAAAATCCTTTCTGTTACTTGGTATATTTGGAGATATAGTCTATGGATTATCGTTCGTATTTGTAAATTCTTTGGGAACAGGAATAATTACTTTGCTATCTTGTTTGCAATCTACAGCGTTTTACTTTTTTGAAAAGAAAAACAAAGTTATGCCAAAATGGATAGCAGGTATCTTTGCAGTATCCTTTGTATGGATTGGTGCAAAAACAGCATCAACTTATTGGGACATTATTCCAATAGTTATTTATGTATGGTATACATTTGCACTATATATAAAAGATATTGAAAAGATTAGGATAATGTATTTTATCCCTAATGCTATACTTGTCGCTTATGACATTGTGGTTACAGCATACGCCAGTGCTTTTGAAGACGGCTTTGAAGCAACTTTTTTAGCTGTCCTAATAGTAACAGATTATGCTAAATCTTCTAAATTGAAAATCAATTTGAAAAAAAGTGCAACACTAAAATCCAATTCAAAATCAACTTTGTTCTGGGGAGTTAGAGATGACTTACAGTCCACAAAGTCTGCTTTTGAAACTAGTGATAATCACAATGGTAAGTACGGTATACATCTTGTACCAAATACATTTAAAATCGAATACCCAATACCTCCATCATAGCGTTGCTGGGTGGAGAAAAAAAGAGAACTGCCAGTTCTCTTTTTTTTTGTTATTCTTATTGTGTTTTGATGATTGTTTAAAAATGTTTATTAATATTGCAATTATTAACCAATATAAAAAATATTTTTTATTAAACTATTTAGTGTATTCGTTCATAAATTCCAATATTTGATTTTTGGTATGATATCCAGTAACTTTTTTTACTTCTTTACCATCTACCATAACTATCATAGTTGGAACAACCATAATACCATATTGTTTTGCCAACTTTTCATAATCATCAATATCTATTTTTATGATATCAAATTTTTCATTGTCAAGTTCTTCTAATTCTTGACCAAGCATATGACATGGTGCACACCATGTTGCAGAAAAATCTAATAATACAACTTTGTCTTTGGTCAACTCAGCCAAATTGTTTTCTGTTAATTGTGTAAGCATAGTATACATTCCTTTTATATCAAATTTTTATCTATTTATATGTTAATAATTTTTCCAATTTTTGTCAATTAGACTATAGTCTATGTAATAAAATCTTGAGTTTTTAATATGCTAATTCTAATATGTATGTTATACTAATTTTGTAAGGGTTATACATGAAAAAAATATTAAAATATATTTGTGCAACTATTTTTATGTTTGTAAGTGTTATATCATTGACTGCTTGTACTGATAAGGAAGGCAAAACTCCTATTGGACTTAGCGTAGAATGTGTTAATACTCAACTAAAAATGGTAAACAATACAATTACAGTTCAATATGATAGTGATGTGTCCGAACCTGTAAAAGATACAGATTTTAATGTGTATGTTATTAGAAAAAATGGTTCTAAAGTTGTCGTTAGAGAAAATAGTGAAGACCATAAAGGATATACTTACACTAGCACTTTTACAGAGCAACCTGCCACTGTTGGAGAATATACACTTACTTTTGCCTATGATGGACTTGATAGCGTTGATGTAAAAGTTGTAGTAGAAAAAGGATATTATAATGTAAGTAATATCAAATGGGATTATACTATTCCATACACCTATGATGGTGGGGAAAAGATAATAACATTGTTAAATCTACCAACAGGTATAACAGCAGAGTATAGCAACAACAAATTTACCAATGCAGGTAAATATGTCGCTACAGCCAAACTAACATATATTGATACCGAAAACTATTATGATTTGCCTACTATAAGCATAACTTGGTATATCAATAAGTACAAGATTGATTGTAGTGCTATTGAGTGGGATTATGCTCAACCATTTGGTTATGATGGTAATATGAAAGAAGTTAAACTTATCAATATACCTAACAATGTTACAGTAACTTATACCAATAATTTTGCTACTGATGTAGGAGATTATGTTGCACAAGCAAATCTAGTATATGATAGCAACAATTATGAAATATACAATTTTAATTGCCCACAACTTAACTGGACAATACAATAAAATTAATTTTGACTAAATCTGATTTTTGTATGTAAGATTATTAAAAACTTTTTAAGGAAACAATATGCAAGATATAAAAATTATAGAACTTAAACGAACAATTTTGGAAGACAATGACGCTGACGCAAATTTATTAAGACAACAACTTAAAGAAAAAGGAATATTTTTAATCAACCTTATGTCGTCACCGGGAAGTGGTAAAACCACAACATTATTGGCGTTAGCAGACCAAATTAAAGGTAAAGCCAATTTTGCTGTAATGGAAGCAGATATAGATAGTGATGTTGATGCAAAGACATTAGTTAAATCTGGTATCCCTAGTATTCAATTGCACACGGGTGGTATGTGTCACTTGGACGCAGATATGACTAGACAAGGAATAAAAGAATTTAATGATATAAAAGATAGCATAGTTGTATTAGAAAATATCGGCAATTTGGTTTGTCCAGCAGAATTTGATACTGGTGCTCATAAAAACATAGCAATACTATCTATCACTGAAGGCGATGACAAACCTGCAAAATATCCACTTATGTTTAAAACAGCAGATTTGATTTTGTTTAATAAAATTGATACTTTAGAATATTTTGATTTTGATATAGAAAAATGTAAATCTGATATTTTAAAACTTAACCCAAATGCAGTGATTTTGCCAATTAGCGCAAAGACTGGCGAAGGTATACCAGAACTTGCTAAATGGGTATTAGATAATTATACACAATGGAAAAAGACATTATGAGTAAAGTAAGAACAATAGAAATACACGAAAATATTTTTGCGGACAATCTAAACGAAGCACAAAATATAAGAGAAAATTTAAATAAAAGTAATACACTTTTAATCAATATTATGTCGTCACCGGGAAGTGGCAAAACGACAACTATATCAAAAGTAATCAATCAATTAAAATCAAAATATAAGATAGCAGTGCTTGATGTTGATATCGAAAGTGATTTGGACGCTCAAACTATAGCAGATAACACAGGTGTTGATAGTATCCAAATCAACAATGGTGGACTTTGCCATATTGATGCAGATATGACTGCTAGAGCATTGACAAGTGTGGACACCAGTGCTTATGATATTATCTTTTTAGAAAATATTGGCAACTTGGTTTGCCCAGCAGAATTTGATACTGGTGCTCATATCAATATTATGTTGTTGTCAGTACCGGAAGGCGATGACAAACCACTAAAGTATCCATTAATGTTTTCAAAAGTGGATTTGGTAGTAATAAGTAAGATAGATACATTAAAAGTATTTGATTTTGATATGAAAAAATGTGAAAATAATATTAGAGATATTAATCCTGATGTTGAAATAATGTCGGTTAGTGCAAAGACCGGTGAAGGTATCTTAGAACTTGCCCAATGGATAATCAATCAAAAGAGTAAAAGGAGATAGTTATGCCAGAAATGAGTAAAGAAGTCACCCCAAAATATATGGGTGAAAAAAATCCAAGAAAAAAGATTTTAAAATTAGCTAGAAAAATTACAGATTGTATTGATCACAAATTGAAAGGTGTAACTTCCAATGACCCAGAGTATTGGGGACTTGCTTGTGTTGTTACTGACGAAATGGCAGATATTGCTTTAAAGATGAAAGTAAGACACCCATATACTTTTGAAGATTTGCAAAAGATGAATAAAAAATTGCCAAAAGAAAAATTGGAAAGTCTATTAAAAGAAATGAGTGATATAGGTATCCTTGAATACGATTATGGCAATCACTATACTGACGAAGGTCCTATAAAAGACGCCCCACATATAAGAAGATATATTTTACCTATGTTTGTTCCGGGTTCTGCCGAATTTACTAATATGGTTAAAAAGCAACTTGATGACCACCCAGAACTTGCTATGTTCTTTGAGCGTATGACATTTTTACCACTAGAAAAAGTTACTCCTATGGTTCCACCGGGTGGAGCAGGAATAGGTATGCATGTTATACCAGTAGAAAAAGCTATAGAAGCAGAATCTACAACTATGGATATAGAGCATTTGTCATATTGGCTTAAAAAATATGAAGGACACCTTGGTGTAGGTATATGTTCTTGTAGATATGGTAGAGCCAAACTTAACGAAGGTTGTGGTGATGACTGTGAAAACTGGTGTATAGGTATTGGCGATATGGCTGACTATTGTAGAGAAACCGGTAAAGGTCATGACATAACTTATGATGAAGCTATGGAGATATTGAAAAACGCTGAGAAAAATGGCTTCGTACATCAAATAACCAATATTGACGGCGAAAATAAAATATTTGCTATTTGTAACTGTAATGTCAATATCTGTAATGCTTTGCGTACTTCTCAATTATTTAATACACCTAATATGTCTAGAAGTGCTTATACTGCAAAAGTTGATAGAGAAAAATGTGTTGCTTGTGGTAAATGCGTAGAGTTTTGCCCAGCAGGTGCTGTTAAACTTGGACAAAAGTTGTGTACTGTTAATGGTGAAGTTGAATATCCTAAACACGAACTTCCAGACAATTTAAGTTGGGGACCAGATAAATGGGACGAAAATTATCGTGACAACAACCGTATCAACTGTTACGAAACTGGTACAGCTCCTTGTAAGACAGCTTGTCCAGCACATATTGCTGTTCAAGGATATCTAAAACTTGCAAGTCAAGGTAGATACAAAGAAGCACTAGAACTTATTAAAAAAGACAATCCATTCCCAGCAGTTTGTGGCAGAATATGTAATCGTAGATGTGAAGATGCTTGTACTCGTGGTACTATAGATAAAGCTGTAGCAATAGACGCTGTTAAAAAATTTATAGCAGAGCAAGATTTGCACGCTGATACAAGATTTGTACCAGAAGTTGTTATTCCTTCCAATGTTAAAAAACACTGGGACGAAAAGATAGCTATTATTGGTGCAGGTCCAGCAGGTTTGTCTTGTGCATACTATCTAGCTACTAGAGGATATTTGCCAACTGTGTTTGATAAAAATGAAAAACCGGGTGGAATGTTGACTTATGGTATACCAACATACAAACTAGAAAAAGATGTTATTGATGCCGAAATCGACATTTTGAGAGAACTTGGTGTTGAGATTAAATGTGGTGTTGAAGTTGGTAAAGATATAACATTAAACGAATTAAGAAAACAAGGCTATAAAGCATTTTATATTGCTATAGGTTGTCAAGGTGGTAGACTTCCTAATATCGCCAACGAAACAGCTCGTGGTACAGACACTGCAGTACATTTCTTACATAGTGTTGCCGAAAATCAAAAACAAAAACTTGATGGCGATGTAGTTGTAATTGGTGGCGGTAATGTTGCTGTTGACTGTGCTAGAAGTGCTGTAAGATTAAATGCTAAAAATGTAAAAATGTTTAGCTTAGAATCTAGAGAAAATATGCCTGCAACCAAACTAGAAATTTTGGAAACCTTAGAAGAAGGTATCGAAATCAACAATGGTTGGGGTCCAAAAGAAGTTTTGGTTGACAAAAACAATAATGTTACAGGAATAGTATTTAAGAGATGTCTAAGTACTATTGACCCAGAAACACATAAATTTAATCCTCAATACGATGAAAATGATACAATCACTGTAAAAGCAAAACATATTATATTTGCTATAGGTCAAACTATTGATTGGGGACATCTATTAGATGGTGAAGATTTAGAGTTCTGGCACGGCAATTATCCAAAGGCAGATGGATTGACATATCAAACATCTGTAAAAGATATATTTGTAGGTGGAGATGTATATAGTGGACCTAAATTTGCTATAGACGCAATCGAAGCTGGCAAAAATGCAGCTGAGTCTTTACATAGATTTGTACAACCGGGTACAAGTATGACTATTGGCAGAAATCGTAGAGAATTTATTATGCTTGATAAAGACATATTAAAGATAGAAAATTATGATACTGCTGGAAGACAAGAAGCTGGTCTTGACCCAAAAATTAATTATAAAAAATCATTTAGAGATGCACACCTTACACTTACTGAAGATCAAGTAAAGATAGAAACAGCAAGATGTTTGGGTTGTGGTGCAAGCGTTGTTGATGAGAACAAATGTATTGGTTGTGGTATTTGTACTACTAAGTGTCAATTTGATGCAATACATCTACATCGTGACCACCCAGAATGTTCTAAGATGATAAGAAGCGAAGATAAGTTTAAAGCAATATTGCCTTATGCTTTAAAACGAGCAGTAAAAATTAAGTTTGGTAAAAAGACAGAAAAAGAAAAATTGTCACAGAAAAAACATAAAGAATATGTAAAGCAAGTAAAACAAGAGAAAAAACAAGCTAAGAAAAAAGGAAAATAAAATGCACGAATTAGGAGTTGTATTCTATATAGTACAAGAAGTGGAAAAAGTAGCCAACGCCAACAATGTTGAAAAAGTAAAAAAGGTTACATTGGATATTGGCGAAGTATCTACTATTGTCAATCCTTATCTTGAAGATTGTTGGAATTGGGCTATTAAAAAGTCGGACATACTTAGAGATTGTAAACTTAAAATTAACACAATAAAAGCAGTTACTTACTGTGAAGATTGTGGACATAAGTATTCTACAGTAAAGTATGGTAAGACTTGTCCAAAATGTAAAAGTACTCATACATATTTAATACAAGGCAACGAAACAAATATAAAAGAAATTGAAGTATTTGATTAATTGTTTTTAATGTTTGAAATATTAATATAATAAAAAGGTAGTTAGTTTATGACTACCTTTTTTGTTGTCTAAAAGTCTAAATATAGTAATATAACGCTATAATCATATTTAACTTATATAGATTAAATATATAGTATGTTTTAATTATTATCTTATATTAATTTAGTATCGTAAAGTACATATTAGGAGATAATAATTAATGTGTCATCACACAAACAATTGGCTAAAGCAAATAAGTTGAAAACCAATAAAAATATTTTAAAAAAATATCAAAAAATTAGCACTCTCCACTTGACAGTGCTAATTTTTGGTACTATAATATGCAACGATAATAGGAGGTAGACTATGAATTTTGATAAATTTACACAAAAAAGTGTTGAATGTTTGCAAAATGCTAGAAACATAGCAGTTGAAAACGGCAACCAAGAAATATCTTCATTACACATATTATCTGCGTTGGTTAATAATCAAGATAGTTTAATCTATCAAATATTAACTGATATCAAAGTAGACTTAACTCAATTTAATCGTGATGTTGAGTCAGCAATCAATAATTTACCAAAAGTTAGCCCAGTTAATGAAGCATATTTTTCTAGTGATGCTAGTGCAGTTGTTAATCTAGCTCAAGGTATTGCTCAACAAATGAGTGACGAGTATGTATCTGTCGAACATATCTTTTTGGCAATGATTGAAAAAGCAGACAGCAAAACATTAAGTATATTAAAGAATTATAAAATAACAAAAGACATATTTATTAAAGAACTTGTAAAAGTAAGGGGGAACACAAGAGTGACAACAGACAACCCAGAAGGAACATACAATGCTCTTAAAAAGTATGGTACTGATCTAGTTGCTATGGCAAGAGAACACAAACTTGACCCAGTTATTGGTAGAGATAGTGAAATAAGAGATACAATTATGATACTATCAAGAAAGACCAAAAATAACCCAGTACTTATAGGTGAAGCAGGTGTTGGTAAAACTGCTATTGTTGAAGGATTGGCTCAGCGTATAGTAGCAGGAGATGTACCAAGTAACTTAAAAGACCATACAGTATTTTCACTAGATATGGGTGCATTGGTATCAGGTGCTAAATATCGTGGTGAATTTGAAGAGAGATTGAAAGCTGTTCTTAATGAAGTTAAGAAAAGTGATGGTAAAATTATACTATTTATTGACGAACTTCATACTATAGTTGGAGCAGGTAAAACCGAAGGTGCAATGGACGCAGGCAACTTGTTAAAACCAATGCTTGCTAGAGGCGAACTTCATTGTATAGGTGCTACTACTCTAAACGAATATCACAAATATATTGAAAAAGACCCAGCACTAGAAAGAAGATTCCAGACAGTGTTGGTCAACGAACCAAGTGTTGCCGATACAATAGCAATTCTTCGTGGTTTGAAAGAAAGATATGAAGTATATCACGGTGTTAAGATAAGTGACAATGCCTTGATTAGTGCTGCAGTATTATCTAATAGATATATTACTGATAGATTTTTACCAGATAAAGCTATCGACCTAGTTGATGAAGCTTGTGCTATTATTAAGACTGAGATAGATTCTATGCCTACCGAAATGGACGAAATTAGACATAAAATCATTCAATTACAAATTGAAGAAACAGCATTGAAAAAAGAAACAGACCAATTATCTCAAGCACATTTAAAAGATATTCAAAAAGAACTTGCCGATATGCAAGATAAGTTTAATGTAATGAGTGAAAAACTAAAGAAAGAAAAAGAGAATATTGAAAAAGTACATTCTTTAAAAGAACAAATTTCTGAAGTTAACGCTCAAATTGAAAAAGCTCAAAGAGAATATGACCTTAACAAAGCAGCAGAGTTAAAGTATTCTAAACTTATAACATTACAAAATCAATTAAGCGAAGCTGAAAAGCAAGTTGATAATGTTAAAAACGGATTACTTCAAAACAAAGTTACTGAAGAAGGTATAAGGCAAGTTGTTTCTAAATGGACAGGTATCCCAGTAACCAATTTGCAAGAAAGCGAAAAGGAAAAGATACTAAGATTGCCAGATATTTTGCACGCAAGAGTTGTTGGACAAGATGAAGCAGTCCAAAAAGTTGCCAATGCAATTATGCGTTCTAGAGCAGGGGTTCAAGACCCTAATAGACCATTGGGTAGCTTTATGTTCTTAGGACCAACAGGTGTTGGTAAAACTGAGTTGTCAAAGACATTGTGCCAAGCATTGTTTGATGATGAGAAAAACCTAATCCGTATTGATATGAGCGAATATATGGAAAAGTTTGCAGTATCTAGATTGATTGGTGCACCTCCAGGATATGTTGGATATGAAGAAGGTGGACAACTTACAGAAGCTGTAAGAAGAAAACCATATTCGGTAGTATTGTTTGACGAAATAGAAAAAGCACACCCAGATGTATTTAATATCTTGTTACAAATCCTAGATGATGGTCGTATTACTGACTCTATGGGTAAGACTGTAGATTTTAAAAATACAATCATTATTTTGACAAGCAACTTAGGTGCTGATGTAATAATGAGAAGCATTGAAAATGACCATCGTATTACTGAAGAAGCCAACTTAGAAATTAAGGATATTTTAAAACATCACTTTAGACCAGAATTTTTAAATCGTCTAGATGATATAATATTCTTCCAACCTTTACAAAAAGACCAAATCAGTAAGATTGTTGATTTGCTACTACAAAAATTAAGTGCAAGACTTAGTGAAAAACAACTATCATTGGAAGTTACTGATAGTGCTAAAGACTATATTGTTAAAAATGGATATGACGAAGCTTATGGTGCTAGACCATTGAAGCGTTATATACAAGACAATGTAGAAACAGCTGTAGCCAAATTGATATTGGCTAACGACTTAGAAGTTGGACATAAGATAGTTGTTGATGTTAAAGACGATAATCTAGTAGTTAGTTAATATCAACTTATTGACTTGCTAAATATGTGTTTATGACAAAAAATATACTAATATTGTCATATATCTTTAATATTAACATTTAATAAATATAATAAAAAGACCATACTTTAATATCAAGTATGGTCTTTTTTATTATTGATAATTGTACTATTATAAAGCTATTGAGTGATTATTGATTGTTTCTTTGTTTGCGATTGATTTGTTTTAGTTTGTCTTTGTGATATATAGTTTCTATGATTTCTTTAAGTATACTAGTCAATTCGCTATCTTTAGAATAATCAGCTTTTGCTATATAATCAACACGGTCTTGATTGATAAGTGACTTGTAATAATCAGGCAATTTCTCATCATTGTATACACCAATAGCATAACCCTTTTTAGCTCTAATCAATTTCATAGAAGGGATATCTGTTTCGCTATCACCAATGTATATAATATTTTCAAATGGTATTCTTCTTTCTTCGTAAGGCATATAACTATTAACTCTAGGGTCAGTAGGGCAAAGTATACCTTTGTTGATACGATATAAAAATTGAGTTTTGCTAGTGTAGTTGATATCTATTGCTGGCCAAAAAGCTTCGCCATTTTCATCATAACAATAAGTGCAAGCATATATTTCTTTAAAGTATTTTGCTATTTTGGAACCTTCAATAATTTCTTTTACACCAGATGATATTATGTAGTGTTCTAGTTCAACACCTTTAGATTTTGCAAATTCGTTAATGTTGTCAAAATATGTATCAATACCATCAAAGTATTCGATATCTTTTCCACAAGAATAGAAAAATTGTCTGGTAGGAGCAATGCCACGCTCTTTACATTTTTTTAAGCCCATATACATATATGCCATTATATTGTTAGCACCTTGTGTCTTGCCAAAGTTATTACACTCTTTCCAAAAGTCATCAATATCCATATTTAATGCTTTTATAAAGTTATAATTTTGCATATCGTTTTGTGATAGTGTTTTGTCAAAATCATAACATATAGCAACTCTTATTTTATCCATAAATTTTTCCTTATGTGTTTAATTTTTTATATTTATAGTCTTTAATAATAATACATTAACATTTATACAATGTCAATATATGTACATTTTTAAGTTAATATTAATAAAATTAAAAAGTTGTATTATATTAAAAAAATAAAAAAGAGTAATACATTATTTGTAAAACTCTTTTACTTTTTATATTAACATTTTACTTATTTAGTTTCCAACAAATGCAATATTTCGTCTATAACAACTTCTTTCATTTTTTTGTAATCTATAAAATCGTGTCTATGGAATACATACTCGTGACAATAGTTTTCTACTAAGTTGTATGCAATGTGTATTTTTTCTATTGCGTTGTTGATATGGATATTATTGGCAGTTAAAGCGTCATTGATTGTAAAGGTTAGTTTTTGTTCTGCCAACATAAATTGTTGATGGACATCTTCGTCTAAGTGACTCATAGCTATCATCTCTTCGTGTGCATTAGCATTGGCTGTGTGAGATGCAGTTGTAAGGTCGATGACAGATGATATAGTATTTTTTAGATTGTCAAATTTTTCTTCTTTAATGTGTGACAACAACTTTCTATAAAGTTTGTCAAAATACAATGGTAATGATTGAAGAAATATATCTTTTTTATCTTTAAAATAACTATATACTATACCAGTAGAAACATTGGCTTTTTTAGCAATCTCTGGAGTTGTAGTATTGTAATAACCTTTTTCACAAAAAAGGTTTAGACCTGCACTAATAATATTATTTTTCTTTTCTATAGACGCTGTTTTGATAGGTTCTCTTACTTGTCCCATATTTACTCCTTAGCTTAAACTATAATGCACTAAAGTATTTTTTATTGTTTTAATTTGTTTAATAAGTTAGATAAATAATTTATTTTATATTGTCATATCCAACCATTTGACTATCATAGTCTACCTAATTTTAAAAATTTTGTCAAAGCAATATGAAAAATCTTTCATATTGCTTGACGGATAGCATATCATTTAATATAATGTGCAATGTGAAAGATGTTTCATATAAGGAGAATGTATGGCAATAATAGATATTAATAATGTGTCCAAAATATATAAGGCTGGAGATGTCGAACAAAAAGCATTGGACGACATCAATCTTAGTATAGAAGAAGGACAATTTGTAGTAGTGCTTGGACCAAGTGGAGCAGGCAAGAGTACTTTGCTTAACTTATTGGGTGGACTTGACCAACCAACAAGTGGGACTATTAAAGTATGTGATAAAGATATAGCAACTTTAACTAGCAACGAACTTGCTGAGTATAGAGCAGATAGAGTAGGTTTTGTGTTCCAGTTCTACAATCTTATCCCTACACTTACTGTTTATGAAAATGTTGCATTAGTAAAAGAGATTGCTCCAGACGCTTTAGACCCTGTAGAGATATTAAAAGAAGTCGGACTTGAAGACCACTTGAAAAAATTTCCTAGTGAGTTGTCTGGTGGCGAACAACAAAGAGTTTCAATCGCTCGTGCAATAGCTAAAAATCCTAATATTATTTTGTGTGACGAGCCTACAGGAGCTTTGGATTCAACTACTGGTGTAATGGTTCTTAAATTGTTGTTAAAATTGGCAAGAGAACATAAGAAAACTATTATTATAGTTACTCACAATCAAAACATCGCAAAAATGGCAGATGTTGTGATACATGTAAAAAATGGAAAGATTGATGAAGTTACTACTCAAACCAACCCATTAAATGTAGATGAGGTGGATTGGTAATGATTCTATTTAAAAAATTGTGGAGAACCATAGGAAAATATAAAGCACAATTTATATCTATGATATTGATGATCGCGTTGGGTATTGGTGTTTTTCTTGGTTTTAATATGGAATGGTATAGTATTGAGAAAAACACTGACAACTTTTTCTCTTCTTCCAATTTTGCTGATTATCGAATATATGCTCAAGATGGTTTTACCAGTAAAGAGATAGACGATATCAACAATTTGGACGGAGTTGATAAGGCTACAAGATGGTTGTCAGTAAAAGTTGGTATTGGTGGTAAAGATTCAACTATTGCTCTTAATGCTGTAGAAGATTATGGTATTTCTCAGTTTAAAGTCGTTAGTGGTCTAGATTATGACAAAGAATCCAATGGTATTTGGCTATCTGATATGTTTGCTTCTGCTAATGATTTAAAACTAAATGATACAATCCAAATTGTATATTCTAAAAAGAGTGTAGATGTTGAGATTGTTGGACTTATCAAATCTGCCGAATATATGGTTTGTGTTGACGAAAATCAAGTTATGCCTAAATATGAAGATTATGGATTTGGTTATGTGTCACCAAAAATTGTAAAAGAAAAATTTGGATTGGAGTTCTATAACCAAGTTGTTATCAAGTCCAATTTGGATAAAAAAGAAATAGAACAAAAAATAACAGATACTTTATCTAAGACACTTTTGGTATTGTCAAAAGATGAAAACTCTTCTTATATGGCTGCTCAAAGCGAAAGTGAAGAAGGTAAGACTATGGGTGCTATATTGCCAGTATTGTTTTTGCTGATTGCAGTATTGACAATGATAACAACTATGCATCGTATTACCAAAAACGAAAAAGTACAGATTGGTACATTAAAAGCTTTGGGATTTAAAGATAGAAAAATTTTAGCTCATTATACTTCATTTGGACTTATGATAGGTGTATTGGGTGGAGTGCTAGGAATATTGTTGGGATATATAATCACTGCAATTATTGTTAGTCCGTCCGGTATGTTAAGCACATATTTTGATATGCCACATTGGACTTTGTATATGCCATGGTTTTGCCCATTGGTAATTATCGGAATTTTGTTGTTGCTAACATTTATAGGATATTTGACAGTTAAAAATATACTAAAAGGTATGCCTGCAGAAACATTAAGACCTTATGTACCAAAGAATGTTAAGAAAACACAGTTGGAAAAAACTAAAATTTGGAACAAAATGTCATTTGGATTTAAGTGGAATTATAGAGATGTTGTTCGTAACAAATCTAGATCTATAGTTACACTAATTGGTGTAGTTGGTTGTGTTATACTTATCGTTGGTAGTATGGGTATGGGCGATAGTATGAATGGATTTATGAATATCCTTAATAATAATATGAACTATACCAGCAAAATCAATCTTACCCAAACAGCTACTGTTGCTGATATTGACACTTTAAAAGAACAATATTCTGCTGATAGTGTATCTCAAATAAGTGTTAAGTATAATGACAAATCAACTCTTTTAGAAATATATGATGTCAACAATGGATTAGTAAAGTTTGTTGATAAAAACAATAAAGATATCCAACTTAACAATGATGGTGTATATATTTGTATACGATTGGCTGATAAAGGTGTTAAAGTTGGAGATATGATAAGTTTTTCTCCTTATGGCGAAAGTAAGACATACAATGTTAAAGTTGTAGGTATCAATAGGTCACTTTTAAGCGAAACAATAACAATGACTTCTCAATATGCTGAGTCATTGGGATTACAGTTTAAACCAACAACATTGTTTACAACAGTACAAAGTGACAATATATCTGATTCTAATATAATAGCTAGTGTTCAAACAAAAAAACAAGTTATAGATAGTTATGATTCGTTTATGCAGATACTATACGCTATGGTTCTTATATTGATTGTTGCTGCCTTAGTACTTGGAGTGGTTGTATTGTACAATCTAGGTGTAATGAGTTATACAGAAAGATATAGAGAATTTGCTACTTTAAAAGTAGTTGGATTTAAAGATAAACAAATTGCCAAAATGATGGTAGGTCAAAATATTGGACTTACAGTATTGGGTGTATTGTTGGGACTACCTTTAGGATATGGTGCATTGTATGTTCTTGTAAAAGCATTGGCATCAGAATACGAATTGAAGGTAACAGTCAAATTTTTAAGTTACTTTGTAGGTTTTGCATTAACAGTCGGTATGTCATTGATTGTAAGCTTGTTGGTTTCTAGAAAAAATAAGCGTATCAATATGGCAGAAGCTTTAAAAGATAAAGAATAAGAGATAGAGATTTTCTATCTCTTTTTTTATTGTAAGTGTGCAACCTATGTTGGGGGTGGGGGTAACAAGTTGCAAAATCAATAAATAATATGGTATACTTAATTGTAAACTAAAGAGAGGTGCTAAAATGAAATTTGCTGTAAATTATATTAATGAAGAAGTTATGGATTTGTCCACTCCAAATGAAGTGTACATAAAGTATCCCGGTGGTAAATGGGATTTGGAAACATTGTCCCAATTATGCAATAGAAACTTTAAAGTAATATTGCACGGTGTTATACCTTCAAGTGGTTCTATCCTTGACCCAAAATTGTTGAGTGGCTTTGAAACTTTTAGCAAGTATATCGAATCAACCAATCAACAATGGTTGTCATTCCATTTTGATTATAAAGACAAGTATGGCGAACCAGACTTTGTTGCTACATTGGAAGACAATCTAAAAATTATAAGAGAATATTTCCCAAATATTCCAATTTTGCTTGAAAACTTGCCACCTGTTGACAATATAAAGAGTTGGTGTTCTGATCCAAAAGTATTTAACCATATTTTGGAAAAGTATGACTTAAAAATGTTGTTAGATGTTCCACACGCACAAATATCTGCCGAACATTTTGGTATGCCATTTAAAGATTATGTAGATCAATTCCCATTTGATAGAGTATGGGAAATCCATTTCTCAGGTTTAGGCAAGACTCATGATGGTAAGTTGTATGATGGACATATTATGGCAGAAGACAAAGATTATAAGTGTCTAGAATATGTTTTACCTAAATGTCCTAATTTAAAGATGTTATCACTAGAGTTTGCTCCTACTAGAGATTATGATGGCGAAGTTGTCGCAAAAGAATATAGAGAAGCTCGTACTAGCGAACAACTTTATGACGAACAACAAATCCAATTAAAACATCTAAAGAAAATGGTAAAGACTTTACTTAAAGATGAAGATTTAAGTAAATAATAAAAAAGACTATGATGTTAAAATTTAACTTTCCAGTTAAATTTTAAAGTTGCTCATTGCAACTTTCACAATGCATTGTGACATCATAGTCCTTTTTTTATTCTATAAAATCATTAATATAAATAACAATAATTAATCATTAATATAAGTTAATTATATAAGCCATTATAATAATATTTTTATGTTTAATAGTTCCAATTAAAAAGTTCCATTTATTTTGTTAGTTAATTGCTTAAAAAATATATAAATCTTTTTTATAAAACGATTTTAAAAGTTATCTATAATGATTATTAATAATAAAAAATCCACTAGAAATAGTGGATTTTTATTTACATACTTTTTCCGTTGTCTTTTGTGATATTTTTAGTAGAAGTTGTTTTTTGTTTAGATTTATTTAAACTATTAGTTTTTTCAATTTTGTCTACAACTTCAAGGTATTGTTTCATTGTTAATGTGTCTAGTGGAATATCATCTTCAACAAATTCGGTTGATTCCATATTTGCTGCGTCTAGATGTATATGAGTTTTAAATTCTTCTGGTAGTGAAACATCAAGCGAAATATAATCACTAGAAGGGTAAGAAGATGCATAAGTTGTTTTTTGCTCAGACATTAATCCATAAGCCAAAACAGCACCTACAGGACCTAAAGCAAGTCCACCCATTGTAGCACCAAACAATTTGTCTGCTTCACCATACTTATCTTTAGACGAATATGAATAACCAGTTCTATCAACGCACATCTTAACTTGTCCAGGTTTAGCAAATAGATTTTGAGATGCAGGTTCAATATAAACTATTTTGTTGCTATCTTTATATCTAAATTCTGAAATAGGACCGTGTTTTTCATCTGTTCTGTCAAGTACTGGAGTAACTACAATATTATTTTTGTTGTTTACTACACCAAATTTACCATTTTTGTCTTCAAACACAAATCTGTATAAGTCGCCTCCAACATAGTTGTCTAAAGTTGTAAATTCATTTAAATATATATTTTTACAGAAAGGTTCTACTTCTATTTGTTGGCTTTTAGTATTAAATAGTCCCATTTTGCCATCTTTAATAATAGGTAAGAAGGTTTTATTTTTACTATCTACTTTTGTTGGGTCATCATAGATAAATTTGGTACTCTTTACATTTTTGTCGTCTTGAATAGAGATTATACCATATTTACCATTTTTATCTTTAGCATACATTGATTCATTTTGTATATCTACAACTTGATAAGGTACTGTTTTTACTGTTGTGCTAAATGTCTTGGATTCTTCGTTTGTCTTTTTGCTACAAGCACAAATACTCTTGTCGCCTTGAACAAATACAACCATAGTGTCATCTTTCAATATTTTATCTACAGGAGATGTTGTTGAGAAAAGTACTTCTCTAGTTGTTTGATCCAATATTGTTGCATTGTTGGTAGTGGTAACTACTAATAAATTTCCGTGATCAAAATAATCGGAATAATTAGAGTATACTTTTAAATTCTCAACACCATAATTTTTTAAAAATGCACATTCTTTTCCATTTTTAATAATGTGTAAATCGGTATCGTTTTCTGAGTAGACTTCAAAGCGTGATTCCCATGCATGGCGTTTAATTTTGTCACTATCAAATACAAAACCAGTTACATTGACATTGTTCTCCATATAAGCATACTTACCATTGTCATGTTTTAGAAGGTGGTCATTGATGTATGTTGTTTGCATATCAGTCAATTCCAATGTGTCATTGTCCACTTTGTATAGTCTATTGGTTTTTGTATCAACAACTGTGTATTCTCGTTTATTAATTTTATCAATTTCGTCACATAGCAATATATCTTTAAAAGGACCTTTTACCACACCATCTCTAAAGAAATAAAACAAATTGCTTTCTGAATCTTGAAAATAGTGAGTAGTGTTGTTAAAGCCTAAAGTGAAGATTTCAGAAGTTGTGTATTTTGTTTTGTCTTTAGTTTTAATTGACCATTT
Organism: uncultured Clostridia bacterium; assembly: GCA_934746645.1. GTDB lineage: Bacteria > Bacillota > Clostridia > Christensenellales > UBA1242 > UBA6345. The sequence goes on along the minus strand of CAKVFE010000001.1, from coordinate 404,143 downwards.
TCTAGACATTCTATTGTAGTCAAGACTTACATTTTTATAAAAACTTTTATTTGTAGGTTCTTCACCGTGATAGGTTTGAAATCCGTGGTCCATATCTCTTTCCCATAAAACATATTTAGGGCCTAAAAGTGAAACCTTTTTGTGTAGAGCGTATACATTCCTTTTTGAAATATTTCTCATATTAGTACTCCAATATTAAAACATAATTTTATTATAAATAGTATAACATAAAAAAACCATAAAAACAATAGGCATTTAAGTGTGTTATTAATACTTAATATATTTTAAGTTGTAAGCGATAATAATCAATATAAATTTAATAATTACAAATGCTTGACAACAGACATCTCTATTATTATAATATTTTTGGTTTTTAAGTTTAATTTAACTATTTTTTTGTCTATATTTATATATAAGATTATGATAGTAAAAATGTAAATTAGATAAAAATCGTAAAATATTTGTATATGCTGATGTGGCACAGTCGGTAGCGCACTGCCTTGGTAAGGCAGAGGCCACGGGTTCAAGTCCCGTCATCAGCTCCATTTTATAATCCCTTGAATCCCTAACTTTTAGGCACTTTCAAGGGCTTTTTATTTAATAACTATAGAAAATAGATAACGGGTAGTAATGTATGGAAAAAGTAATAATATTTGATTTTGACAATACATTGTACAATGGCAATGTGTGGAATGATTGGGATAATTATATGACTAAATTTTTAGATACATATTTTGTATCTGAAAAAGCTAAAAACAATTTTATCAACAAATATGTCAATGCAGAATATCTTGATGATAGATATATTTGTGAAGGTTTGATAAAAGAAAATGGAACATCACAACCATTAATAGATTATTTAATTGAAAACCCATACGAATACAATGGCGAAAATATAACATTTATAGATAATGAATATTTAAAACAATTATCTAAAAAACATCATCTGTATATTGTGTCCAACACACCTAGCAATACTATAAGGATTGCACTTAAAAAATATGGGGTTGATGATAAGTATTTTAAAGATATATTCTTTAATGCAAAAACAAATTTGCAAGTGTCCAAAAAAGATTGGTATGAAAAAATAATGCAATTAGAAAATGTAGAAAATAATGATGTTATTGTGATTGGGGATAGTTATTTGTCTGATATTAAACCTGCTCAACAACTTGGTGCAAAATATTTGCAGGTTAGTAGTCTTAAAGATATATATAATCACAATTTTGAGGAATAAAAAATATGAGAAATTTATTAGTCGTAGATATGCAAAAAGGATTTATCAATGAAAACAATAGTTTTTTAATAGATAAAATCAATAACTTATTAAAAACAGAAAAGTATGACAATGTCTTTTACACAAAATTTTATAATCATAAAAATAGCTTTTATATCAATTTTTTAAACTGGGATTTAATGATAAATAAAGAAGAAAGACAAATGGCTGTTGATGTTTTGCCCAACTCAACTACATTTGTTAAAAATGGCTATGGATTAAAAAATAGCCAAATTAAAAAATTGAAACAATTAAATATAACTAGTATGGATATTTGTGGTACAGATATTGATGCGTGTGTGTTGTCAATTATGTTTCAATTGTTTGATAATAGCATTGTGCCTGTATTATTAAAAGACTATGTTGCTTCAAGCACAAGCAAAACTTTAGAACAAAGTGCCTTAAATATTATTACCAACCAATTTGGCAAAAAGTGTATAAGATAAATTTTAATTATTAAACGAAAAAAGAACACTATATTGTGTTCTTTTTTTCTATTTATTTTATTACATCATTAAATCGTTTTTAGTGTTAGATTGAATGATTTCTTTTTCAGTTTCGCTTAAAACTCTTTGAGCATTAGCTTTTTCAATTTGTTCTTTATTCAATTTGCTTTGAGCATTAGCTTTTTTGTTGGCTACATAATTGCGTAATTCTTCATTTTTATCTTTAACACTATTTTTATTGAAAGCTAATTTAACAGCATTTCTAGCTATAACATCTACATCAATGTTTTTATAATTTTTTAACTTAATATCGCCATCTACATCGTTTATTTTGTCATTAAAATAAATTGCATTGTCATTTTTTTCTAACTCAGGCAAAACAAGTTTATCTTCGTTGGAAGTGTTTGATTTTAATAATTCGTTAGTGCAGTCCATAAATCTATCTATTTTCATTACATATTTTAAATCTTCACTGCAAATAATTCCTTTTTCAATAAATTCTAATATCATTTTGTAATGACTTTCAATATTTTCATTGTTATATTCTTCACGCATAAACATTCTTGTTGACATACCAGCATCTTGCAATTTTGCCAATGCTTTTTTGCATCTGTTGTGGAACATAAATTCTTTAACAGCATTTGGTCTATAATCACTAGTGTGATTTGCTTCACTCAACATCCATACATATCTTCTTAATAATCTATCTTTTTTCATATTTCACCTCATAATTTACAATTATTATATCACATATAAATTGCGTTTTCAAGGGGGAGTATTATAAATTAATCTAGTTTTGTTAAATAGTTTTTAACTTTGTAAGTGTATATTTTATTGTGTGTATTATATGTTATATATATTACTTATAATACTTATTTATTAATTATACTACATACTATTGTTGCGTCATCTCTAAGTTTGTGTCTTGGGTGCTTGTCGCAAGTGTTGTCTTTATCTTGTGCTTTGTATAGTTTGTTGTATATTTTTAATGCGTCATCATAAGTATTAATCTTTGATATCATTTTTTCTAAAGTCATTATGTACATAGTATCGTATACTTGTGCATAACCATCAGTTATGGCGATTATCTTATTGATATACTTTTTAGGCATTCTGTAAGATATACCATTTAATATAGCTTGTGTATTGTCCGATAAAACAAAATAGTGTCCCAAACTGTTTTTGTTTTTTCTAGTTTTTCTTACTACTTCCGGATGATTTTTTATTGTTTCAATTAGTGGTTTGTGTTCATCTCTAGCTATTTGAGTTAGCATATTGATTACTATACCATCATTGGCTTTATTTCTTGTGTCTTCAATGGCAAAATAATGATTTGAAGAAGATTCTATTAAAATAGCCGAATCTCCAATTACAAAAAACTCAATTTCATCTCCAACTTCTCTATATAATGCACAAGTACAACTTGGGTAGTCAATTATATCTTCTTTATTGACTATAGCTTTGTACTCGCCAATTATTTTATCATTACCTTTTGTAAGTATGTCAAAAATACTTTCGTCATTGTTTATGTTTTCTTTTAAGTATTCAGCCCATTTGTTAGAATACCATTTTGCATCACTTTCACTAGAAGTGTAGTGTTCGCCACTTAATACAGTCGCTCCGTCTAATACAAAACCATATTTTTCACTTATTCCGTAAGCGTCTTCATTCCATTGTCTTCCTGCTTTACTCAATCCAAAATAATTGTTTGTTTTAACCATTGTAATCCTTATTTAATGTTTATTTTTTATTTTATTGTTTTATATTTTAAGTATATCTGTTTCTTATCAATATTCAAAGTCTTTTGCTGTGGTGTTTAAATTGCTAATATTATATTGAGTCAATCATCTTAAAAATTTATTGACTTTTAAAATATATTGACTATACTTATATATACCACTAGGGGGTATATTTATGAAAGAAAATAATGAAAATTGTTGTGCTAGACACAAAAGTGATAATAGAGATGAAAATTTGGTAAAAACTATTACTAATAGACTCAATCGTATCAATGGACAAGTTAATGGGATAAAAAGTATGGTGGAAGACAATAGATATTGTGTTGATATACTTATCCAGTTGTCTGCTTGTGAAAAAGCGTTGAAGTCTGTAGGAGAGATGATATTAAAAAATCATTTATCTACTTGTGTAGTCGAAAAAATAAAAAATGGTGATGAAAATATTATTGACGAAACAATGGAAGTAATAAAAAATTTAAAATAGTACTAGGTAAGATATGATAAAAGAAAAATTGATTATTACAGGTATGACTTGTGCTGTTTGTCAAAACACAGTTACTAAAGCTATCAACTCAGTAAAAGGTGTAGTAAAAGCAGATGTTAATTTGCTTAGTGGGGTGGCTTATGTAGAGTTTGACGAAACCAAAACTAAAATTGATGATATAGTCAAGGCAGTAGTTGATAGTGGTTATGGTGTCAAACAGGATAAAGTTAATACTCAAAAATCCAGTTCTTGGGAAACAATCAAACAAGAAAAGATAAAAGAAAGTAAGCAGTTACGCAATAGATTGATATGGTCATTGGTATTTTTATTGCCACTTATGTATATCTCTATGGGAAGTATGATTGGTTTGCCAATACCAACATTTTTAAAAGGTGTCAACAATGCAGGAGTGTTTGCATTGATACAATTGGTACTTACAATTCCGGTTATTGTTATCAATTATCAGTTCTTTAACAAAGGTGTAAAAGCACTACTAAAAAAATCTCCTAATATGGATACACTTATATCTATTGGGTCGGGTGCGTCATTTATATATGGTATGGTTGTGACATTTTTAATTGTTTATTATTTAGGCAATGGCAACACAATGCAAGTACATTCACTTATGCATTCGTTATATTTCGAATCATCAGCAATGATACTTACACTAGTTACATTGGGTAAATATTTTGAAAGTTTGTCAAAACTAAAAACAACTAGTGCCATTGACGGATTGGTTAGTCTTACTCCAAAAACAGCATTAAGACTTAATAGTGATGTAGAAGAAATAATTGAAACAAAAGATATACGAGTAGGAGATATTATCATAGTCAAGACAGGTGATGTTGTTCCTATAGACGGAACAATATTAAAAGGTGATGGAATATTTGATTTATCTAGTATTACTGGAGAGTCTATGCCTGTCCAATTAGACTATAATAAAAAGATAATGTCTGGTAGTATATGTAAAAATGGATTTGTGCATATCAAAGCACAAAAAGTTGGAGAAGATACAACCTTAAACGAAATAATTAAACTTGTTGATGAAGCAGGCAACTCTAAAGCTCCAATATCAAGACTTGCAGATAAAGTAAGTGGAGTGTTTGTCCCAGTGGTTATGGGCATAGCACTTATTACTTTTATAGTGTGGTTGTGTTTGGGCTATAATATTGGTTATGCGTTGTCCAATATGGTGGCGGTACTTGTTATTTCGTGCCCTTGCGCTTTGGGACTAGCTACACCAGTGGCTATTATGGTTGGCTCAGGTAAAATGTTTAAATTGGGTATTTTGGTTAAGTCTGCCGAAACTCTTGAAAATCTTCATAAAGTAGATACTGTTGTGCTAGATAAGACCGGAACAATAACTACTGGCAAGTTTGCTGTAACAGATGTAAAAGTATTGGATAATAACATTGATGAAAAAGAATTTTTAAATATTGTCGCCAATATCGAATCAAAAAGTAATCACCCTATAGCACAAGCTATATGTGAATATGCAAAAAAGACTACAGAGTTGGACATTAAAGACTATAAAGAAGTGTCTGGTAAAGGTATAAGTTGTAAAGTTAATAATGATAGTTATACTATTGGCAATTTAAAGATGTTTGAAAAATCTGTGATTGACGCAAATAACGAAGCAGTCTTAACTTACAACCAACTTGTAAAGTTGGGCAAAACAACAATGCTTGTAAAGAAAAATGATTTGTTTATTGGAGTTATTGCAATAGCTGATACCATACGAGAAGATAGCAAAACTGCAATATCTTTACTAAAAGCAATGGGTATAAAAACAATTATGTTGTCTGGAGATAACAATGCAACTGCTACTATGGTTGGCAACTTAGTTGGGGTAGACCAGATAATATCTGATGTTTTACCTAAAGATAAAGAAGAATATATAAGAAAATTGCAAGAGCAAGGCAATATGGTTGCTATGGTTGGTGATGGTATCAATGATTCGCCAGCACTTACAAGAGCCAATGTTGGAGTTGCTATTGGGTCTGGTACAGATATCGCTGGATTGTCTGCTGATTTGATATTGGCAAGCAATTCACTTATGAGTTTGGTTAGTGGTATTCAACTTGGCAAAGCTACTATAGTTGATATAAAAGAAAATTTGTTTTGGGCATTTTTCTACAATACTATAGGTATACCACTTGCCACAGGTATGTTCTCTCACATTTTGGGTTGGACACTTAATCCAATGATTGCGTCACTTGCTATGAGTCTAAGTTCGGTGTGTGTTGTTCTTAATGCGTTAAGACTTAATTTGTTTAAACCTAAATTGGATATCAATAAAATTAATCAAGTAAAATCAAAAGGAGTTAAAACTATGACTAAAGTTATCAATATTGAAGGTATGATGTGTGGACATTGTGTAGGACATGTTAATGATGCTCTAACCAATGTAAAAGGTGTAGAAACTTGCGAAGTAAGTTTAGAAAACAAAAATGCTATAGTATCTTTAAATAAAAATGTTAGTGATAAAACATTAAAAAGTGCAGTTGAAAAAGCTGGCTACAAAGTTGTTTCTATCGAAACTAAGTAATTATAAAAAGTAAAACAATTAAATTTAACCTATAAAAAAGAAAGAGTATAACGCTCTCTCTTTTTTTATTTAGTCGTTTTTTCTTGTTCAAAAACAGTGTCTATTGAACAAAAATACAAAAAGTTTATTTATACAATGTATTTTCGCAATTTTCCAATTTTTTGTAAAATTTTTTGCATAAATATTATGCTGGATTAATAATTAACTATTTTAAAAATTTGTTAAAAAATATTGACTTTTTCAAACTTTATTCATTGTGACCAAAATTTGGCAAAATCACAATATATTGTGTTATGTTGATTGACTTAAACACAATATATATTTATAATCCCATTAGAAAATTAAAGAGGGGAAATGTATGAAAATAATCAAAAGAAGTGGACAAGAGGTAGAATTTGACTCTTCAAAAATCTATAATGCAATCACTAAAGCCAACAACAATCAAGAAAAAGATATTGACCGTATAAGTGAAGCAGAAATAAGAGAAATTGTTGATAATGTTACTAATAAATGTAAATCTATTAAGCGTGCAGTATCTGTTGAAGAAATACAAGATATGGTAGAAGAAAACTTAGTTGCTCGCAACAAGTTTAAATTGGCTAAACATTATATTACTTACAGATATCAAAGAGCATTAGTTAGACATTCTAATACTACTGACAAACAAATTTTGTCATTAATCGAATGTGAAAATGAAGAAGTTAAACAAGAAAATTCTAACAAAAATCCAACTGTCAATAGTGTACAAAGAGATTATATGGCAGGAGAAGTTAGTAAAGACATTACTAAAAGATTTTTGTTGCCTACAGATATAGTTGAAGCACACGAAAATGGCGAAATACATTTCCATGATGCAGATTATTTTGCTCAACATATGCATAACTGTGATTTGATTAACCTAGAAGATATGTTGCAAAATGGCACAGTAATATCAGGTACAATGATAGAGCGTCCACATTCTTTTGCAACTGCTTGTAATATTGCTACACAGATTATAGCTCAAGTAGCTAGTAGCCAATATGGTGGTCAAAGCATAAGCCTTACTCACTTAGCACCTTTCGTAGATGTAAGTAGACAAAAGTTTAAAAAAGAAACAAGACAAGAATTTAAAGATTTAGGTATAGACATTAGTGAAGAACAACTTAATGCTGTTGTTGAAAATCAAGTTAGAAAAGAAGTTAACAAAGGTATTCAAACAATCCAATATCAAGTTGTTACACTTATGACAACCAATGGACAAGCTCCATTTATAACAGTATTTATGTATTTGGGTGAAGCTAGAAACGAACAAGAGAAAAAAGACCTTGCTATGATGATAGAAGAAACTTTAAATCAGCGTATTGTTGGTGTCAAGAACCAAAAAGGTATATATATTACACCTGCTTTCCCAAAACTTATCTATGTATTGGAAGAACAAAATATTAGAGAAGATAGTCCTTATTGGTATCTAACCGAACTTGCTGCAAAATGTACAGCAAAGCGTATGGTTCCAGACTATATTTCTGAAAAGAAAATGCTAGAACTAAAGAAAGATAAAAATGGCGAAGGTCATTGCTATACTTGTATGGGTTGCAGAAGTTTTCTAACTCCTTATGTTGATGAAAATGGCAAACCTAAATATTATGGTAGATTTAATCAAGGCGTTGTTACTGTCAACTTGGTAGACATTGCACTTACTGCTGGTCAAGATATGGAAAAATTCTGGAAAGTATTTGATGAGCGTATGGAACTATGTCACAAAGCATTGCAATGTAGACACAATAGACTAAAAGGCACATTGTCAGATGTATCTCCAATACTATGGCAATATGGTGCATTAAGTAGACTTGCACCGGGTGAAAAGATAGACAAATTGTTGTATGGTGGATATTCAACAATTTCACTTGGATATGCTGGACTATGGGAAACTGTTTATGCTCTTAGTGGCGAAAAACTTACAAGTCCAGAAGGTAAAAAACTTGGTCTAGAAATTATGAGTAAACTTAACGAATATACTCAAAAATGGAAACAAGAAGAAAATATTGATTATTCTTTATATGGTACACCACTTGAGAGTACAACATATAAGTTCTCAAAATGTTTGCAACGCAAGTTTGGTATTATAAAAGGTGTTACAGATAAGAGTTACATAACCAACTCATACCATGTACATGTTACTGAGCCTATTGACGCTTTCTCAAAACTTAAATTTGAAAGTGAATTTCAAGCATTAAGCCCAGGTGGAGCTATAAGTTATGTAGAAGTTCCTAATATGCAAAACAATATTCCTGCAGTACTTGAAGTAATGAAATTTATTTATGACAACATTATGTATGCCGAACTTAATACTAAGAGCGACTATTGTCAAGTATGTGGCTATGACGGAGAAATCCAAATTGTTGAGCAAGATGGCAAACTTGTTTGGGAATGTCCAAATTGTAAAAATAGAGATCAATCAAAAATGAATGTTGCTAGAAGAACCTGTGGTTATATAGGTTCACAATTCTGGAATCAAGGTAGAACTCAAGAGATAAAAGATAGAGTATTACATTTATAAAAAGGTGGGGAGTATGAATTACGGAACAATAAAAAATTGTGATATAGCCAATGGCACTGGTGTAAGAGTAAGTTTGTTTGTAAGTGGCTGTACTCATCATTGTAAAGATTGTTTCAATCCAGAAACTTGGAATTTTAATTATGGTACTCCATACACAAAAGATACAGAAAATTATATAATCGAATTACTTAAACCGGACTATATAAAAGGATTGACTTTATTGGGTGGCGAACCTATGGAAGAGTCCAATCAAGCAGAACTTGTCAATCTATTAAGACGAGTTAAATCCGAATTACCACAAAAAAATATTTGGTGTTATTCTGGATATACTTTTGATACTGATTTAAGACAAGGTGGCAAAGCACATTTTCAATATACTGATGAAATATTAAGTTATATTGATGTGTTGGTTGATGGCGAATTTAAGACAGATTTGAAAAACTTAAATTTAAAGTTTAGGGGAAGTAGCAATCAAAGAGTGATTGATGTTAAACAATCACTAAAAGACAATAAGATTGTTTTGGCTATGGAATAACCAATATATAAGTTTTAAATTTAAATTAAAGTTATATAAAAATAAAAAAGACAGAGAAAATATCTCTGCCTTTTTTTGTTAATATTTAATTTAAGCAATTCTAACGATAGTTAAAGTTGCACTATAACCACCATTTGCATTTAAAGTTGTACTTTGAGTAATAGTTGGTATCAATGTGATGGTGTCACCATCAGTTAGGTTTAATACGAATGTACCACTCGTAGCTACTGTAGCAGATAAAGAAACTTGTGTTGGAGTATTAATAGTCCCATTAACACCTATAGCAATTCGTTCTGTACCAGATGCCCCAGTAGCTTCGCCCACTTGGTATGATACAATGTAAGTTCCAGTTGTAGGTATAGTTATAGCGTTGTTGGCTACAGTCATACCATTGTTGGTAAGGGTAGTATTTAGGACCACTGCTGTATTATTAGTAAGTGCTTGTGAAGCAGGATTGTATATTGTCGCATTTTGATTTAATGCTGGACCTGTTGCACCTGTAGCCCCAGTTGCACCTGTAGGACCGGTCGGACCAGTAACCCCAGTTGGTCCAGTAGGTCCAGTGACACCAGTCGCACCGGTAGGACCAGTTGCACCAGCGACACCTTGTATTCCTTGTACACCTTGAGTTCCTGTAGCACCTGTAGCACCAGCTACGCCAGTTGGTCCAGTAGGACCGGTTGCTCCCGTAGCTCCAGTAGGACCGGTAACTCCTGTAGGGCCTGTAGCACCAACACTACCTGCAATACCAGTAGGACCAGTAGCTCCAACTTCACCTTGCACACCCTGTATTCCTTGTACTCCTTGTGGACCAGTAGGACCGGTAGGACCAGTAGGGCCAGTCGCTCCAGTTGGACCTGTTACACCTTGTATCCCTTGGACTCCTTGAATACCTTGTAGACCTTGTATGCCTTGAGGACCTGTTGGACCAGTTGGTCCAGTTACGCCTGTGCTAGGCCCGGTTGGTCCTGTAGGACCTGTAGGGCCAGTTGGACCACGAACTCCAATATTTCTAACAATTACATCGTTATTATTTCTATTACAGCGATTATTACAAAAACAATTTGAATTACAACAACTCATTAGTTGACCTCCTTTGCATTATCGCTATTGCATAATATGAAATATATTATTTATATGTTACTTAAAGTATATGTTATGATACGAACATATTAAGATTTTAATTTAATATTTAGTTGTTTCAATTTTATTCTATTTGTAAATTATTGTGATATAAATATTAGGTAATTAACAAAAAGTGTATACATAATGTCAAAAAGTGATACTTTGTATGATTTGAATATATTGTAAAGATGTTGATATCTAACCCAAATATTATCAATCAGATTGACTTATCTAAGTGTTTATTGTTAAACTTAAATATAAGATAAGGAGATAATTATGTCTACCAAAAATATATGTGATATATGTGGTGCGAGTACAGAGTTAAACAATGCTACTGTTCCTCCAATTTTTAAATCAATAGATATTGAAGATAAATATATTTACAATCTTTGGCACAAAGATTTTTTAGAATGTGAAAACTGTGGTTTTTCTATTTTGAAAGGAGATAAGTGTAAAGATAAAAGTGTTGTCAATAGTCACAATTTTGTCAATGTTGATATCAATCCGTTTGTGAGAAAACTTGATAAATTTAATCACAATTATATTGTAAAACAATGTTTGCGTATGGGTACTTATTACAACTTGATAGGGGAACTATATAGTGAAGCTATTTGTTATCTTATGGCTTGGGATGATGTTAATAGATTTTTGATTTATTACTCAGAAGAAGTCAGTGAAGACAATGTTGACACTCTTGATAAAGTAGAAAGCCAATTTGAAAAATTTGCAAAAACATTATTTGATTATGGCGTAAGTAGATTGGAGATTTTGTATCAAAAAGATAAGTCCAATATTGATGTTGCAATATTATATTCGTATATGCTTTTACAAAGTGATAAAGATGATGTAAAGACAGCAGGACTTGTACTCAATGTTTTAGCTGGTAACCATTTAACTGCAATCCAACGCAAGGTTGTAGAAAAATTATATGATAAGTATAAACTTAAATATCAATAATTTTTGATATTGATTTTATATGTTATTTGATTTAATTTTTTATTTTTAATAACAACTGATTTTATACTTGTTTAAAATAAAAATCTTTTGGAATATCTAGCAGTAGTGTTGCATAAACTATGGTATGAAGAAAAACAAAATTATTTATACAATAGTCGCAATAGTTTCTATAGTGTTGGTTGCAGGTTTGGGTTCTGTGTTTGTCAACCTTGGTATGCAATGGTTTAATGGTCTTACAAAACCATCTCAATGGATACCCAATTATGTTATACCTATAGTTTGGTCAATAATTTATGTGTTGTTTGCCATAACTTTATCATTATGGATTAATCACGGCAGAATACCAAAAGATACTTTAGTCTTGTTTATTGTCAATGGCGTGTTTAATATTCTTTGGTGTCTAGTATTCTTTACTTTACATCTAACATTTTTAGGTAATGTTGTTATTGTTGTCAATTTGCTTTTAGGTCTAGCTTTATTGTTTACTATATTTAAGTACAATAGTTTTTATGGATATCTAACAATGATTTATCCAATTTGGCTTTTTATTGCAACTACACTCAACACTGCTTTGTGGATACTAAATTAATAAAAACAGTCACTAATATTGTGGCTGTTTTTTTTATTACAAATGCTTAAATAAACTGTTTGTAAATTTAAGTGATTAAAAAATATGTTGTGTCATAAGTTGTTAAAAATAAAAAATAGTAATAATGCTGGAATACAATATTTTTTCCAATATTTGTTAAATATGGTGTTAATGGACAAAGAATATAATAATTTTTTCTACCAATACTAACTAAAAAGTACAAGGAGAAAGATTATGAAATTAAAAGATAGTCAAACATTTTTAAATTTGGCAAGAGCCTATGCAGGAGAGTGTCAAGCTCGTACTCGTTATGAGTTTGTTGAGTATGGTTTTAGATATAATGGCTATGAAGCTATAGCCACTATTATAGATAAGATTGCTTATCAAGAATTTAATCACGCTCGTATGTTGTATACTTTTATTCAAGATGCCGAACTAAAACAAGTAGACAATATAGAAGTTTGTGCAGGATTCCCTTTTAAAGAAAAATGGGAATTAGCCAACAACTTAAAACTTCTAGCTGATGATGAAAAAACAGAAGCAAGTATCTACGAAGGTTTTATAACTACAGCACAAGATGAAGGTTTTCCTGATGTCGCTACATTGTTTAAAAATATTATGGATGTTGAAAAAAGACACGCTGAAGTATTTGAAGAACTACACAAACAATTTTCTAAAGGTACAATGTATAAAAAGAAAGTAGAAACAATCTGGTATTGTCCTAACTGTGGCTATGTAGGCGTTGGCAAAGAAGCGTGGGATAAATGTCCGTTGTGTGAAGCCGAACAAGGTGTATGCAATATTGTTTTGCCTGATGGATATATTATTTAAACGATATTGGAGTAAAAGTAATAACAACTTAAATTAAAAAATTAAAATAAAATAATTAAAAGTCGATTTAGTATATTGTGTCATTATGACACGCTAATATTAGATTGACTTTTTTATTTATATAAATATATATTTAATATACAAAATAAATAAATGCTGTTTTGATTTGTTTGGTATAAAAAATCAAATATGGTATACTTTTAGTTAGGAAATTATTATGGAAAAAATGTTTACTAATTTGAAAAACTTAACAACTACTGAAGCAAAAAACTTAAATCCACAAGTTTTGGCTTTTGTTGGTGATAGTGTGTATACTTTGTATGTCAGAACAATGCTTTGTGAACAATTTGATGTAAAAAGTGGCAAACTTCATACTTTAGCCAACGAATTTGTAAAAGCGCAAGGTCAAAGTGATGCTTTAGAAAATATATTGGACATACTTAGTGAAGAAGAACTTGCTATATATAAAAGAGCTAGAAATTATCATACACATTCGGTTGCTAAAAATGCTAATGTTATAGATTATAAAAGAGCTACCGGATTGGAAGCTGTTATTGGATATATATATTTAATTGCTGATTATGATAGACTTAACAAGGTACTTGACTTGTGTGTAAAAGGAGATAAAGATGAAAGTAGAAGGTCGTAATGCTGTAAGAGAACTTATACTTAATGGTAATACCACTATTGATAAAGTTATTGTTCAAAACAATATTCACGATAGCGTTATTAGTGAAATTGTGGATTTGATGAAACAAAAGAAAATTAGATTTCAATTTGTACCAGTCAATGTGTTAAACAATGATAGCGTAACCAAACATCATCAAGGTATTATTGCTTATACTAGCGAATTTAAATATTCTACTACAGAAGATATTTTAAATTTGGCAAAAGAAAAAAATGAAGACCCATTTATACTTATCTTAGATGGTATTGAAGACCCACATAATTTGGGAAGTATTCTAAGAGTGTGTGAATGTTTGGGAGTGCACGGAGTAATAATAGAAAAAACTCGTGCTTGCCAAGTCAACGAAACAGTTATAAAAACAAGTGTTGGTGCAACAAGTTATGTTAAAGTAGCAAGAGTTGCTAATATCAATAATGAAATAGAAAAATTGAAAAAACAAAACATTTGGGTTTATGCTTGCGAGTTGGGTGGTGACGACTTAACTTCGTCCAATCTTACAGGTGGTATTGCTATAGTTATTGGTAGCGAAGGTCGTGGCACAGGCAAACTTACTCTAAAATTGTGTGATGGTATAGTTACTATACCTCAATATGGAAAAATAAACTCACTTAATGCTAGTGTTGCTACTGGCATAGTGTTGTATGAAGTATCAAGACAAAGAAAAGGTTAATACCAATGGACAAACTCACTGAAGACAATTTAATAAAGTTGGCTAAAGATGGAGATGAAGTTGCACAAGAAACTATATTCAATAGTTACAAACAACTAGTAAGCCATGTTGCAAGACACTACTTTTTGGTTGGTGGCGACCAAGACGACCTAATACAAGAAGGTATGATTGGTTTGTATAAAGCAATATCTAGTTATGACGAATCTAAAAATCCTAGTTTTCTTGCTTATGCAAAAACACTTATAGAAAGACAAGTAATCAACGCTATCAAAAGTGATAGTGCATTAAAACATCATGTACTCAACCAATCTTTTGCCTTAAACAATCAAGGCTTTATAAGTTATGATGATGAAGATGATTGTACATTTATAGTTCCTTCCAACAAAGAAACTCCAGAAAACATTGTTTTGTCTAGTGAAGGTACTAAAGATATAGCAAAAGAAATAGTAAAAGTACTTAGTGATTATGAGTTGAAAGTTTTAAAACTATATTTGAAAGGACTTAACTATAATGATATTGCTGTCAAAATAGAAGCTACTCCAAAAAGTGTAGACAATGCACTAAGTAGGATTAAAAACAAATTACAATTTTTAAAGGAGCGCAACTAGTATGTATCTAGCATTGTATAGAAAATATAGACCAGCCAATTTTGATGAAGTGGTAGGTCAAGAGCATATAACCACAAGCTTACGCAATCAAATTAAAAACAATACAATATCTCACGCTTACTTGTTTTGTGGTACAAGGGGTACAGGTAAAACTAGTATAGCTAAGATTTTTGCAAGAAGTATCAATTGTGAAAATCCTGTCAATGGTAGTGCGTGTGGCAAATGTCCAACTTGTGTTGCACTTAGTGACCCAAGTTCTCTAGATATATTAGAGATTGATGCTGCAAGTAACAATAGAGTTGACGAAATAAGAGAACTAAGAGAAAAAGTTAAATATCCACCTGTCAATGGTAAGTATAAAGTTTATATTATAGACGAAGTTCATATGTTGACAGATTCAGCATTCAATGCATTATTAAAGACTTTGGAAGAACCACCTAAACATGTTGTGTTTATTTTGGCTACTACCGAAGTTCAAAAATTGCCTGCTACTATACTTAGTCGTTGTTTAAGATTTGATTTTAAATTGGTAGGACTTAACGACCTAGAAAATCATCTAAAACGCATATTTGATAAAGAAAATATTAAATACGAAGATAGTGCTATCAGCCTTATAGCTAGACTAGGCGAAGGGAGCGTAAGAGATACTTTGTCTATAGCTGATATGTGTGTTGCTTATACCAATCGTAATGTTACTTATGATGCAGTTTTAAATGCTGTTGGCGCAATAGATAAAAATGCTTTAAGTGGTTTGGCAGGACATATCCTTAAAGGTGATGTTAGAGAACTTTTGAGTGACTTAAATGTAGTTATTGAAAAAGGTAAAAACATAGCACAAATATCAAAAGATTTGGCCAACTATTTTAGAGATTTGGCTGTAGTAAAGACTTGTGATAACTTTAATGAAATATTAAAATATCCAACTACTTATGCTGATAGTTTGAAAAAACAAGCTGAAAGTGTAAGTACAGATATCATTTTAAAAGCTCTAAAATGCTATTCAGCTTTAGACAATGAGTTTAGATTGACAACCAATCCACGCATTGTATTGGAAGTTGCATCTTTAAATTTATGTGACGAAATTCGCAATTTTACCACATTGGAACAAAGAGTAGAAGCATTGGAAAGTAAAAGACCTCAGACAATGTCTGCTAGTGTAGAAACCACACCTGAAGTGGTACTTAACAATCCAAAAGAGCAGTTGTCCGGTCAAACAATATTTGGTAAAATGTTGGTTGAATTAAGAAAACAAAATGAAATGATGCTTATAGCATTATTGGGCGAACACACTGATTTCACATTTGAAAATAATGTGTTGACATTAACAAGTCACAACGAACAAGAATATAAAACATTGTCAAAGCCAGATAATATCAATGTACTTAACAAAACATTAGATAGTATACAATCTGGAGCAAAAATCAATGTTGTATATACACAAGAGAAAAAAGCCCCAACAGTAGAAGATCTATTGAGAGAAAAGTTTGGGGACGATATAAAAATAAAGGAATAATAAAAAGGAGATATTTTTATGTATAACAAAGGATTTGGTGGTATGGGGGGTGGCAATATGCAAAATTTGATGCGTCAAGCACAAAAAATGCAAGAAGAAATGCTAAGACAACAAAAGGAAGCTGATGAAAAATTAGCTAATACAGTACTAAGTGCATCAAGTGGTGGTGGTATGGTTACTGTAGAAATTACTGGTGATAAAAAAATAACTTCTGTAAAAATTAAACCAGAAGCTGTTGACCCTGATGATGTAGAAATGTTGGAAGATATGATACAAGCTTGTGTCAATGAAGCTATTAGTAAGGCAAACGAACTAGAAAAAGAAGTTAAACCTAACTTGCTTGGTGGTATGTAATATGAGTGACAACATTGAAAGTATGCAAAGACTTATCAATGCTTTTACTTATCTACCAGGTGTAGGAAGAAAAACTGCCGAAAGATATGCTTATTCTATACTTAACTTGAGCCAAGAAGATGTTGACTTTTTCGCCAATAGCCTAAAGGAAGTTAAGCGTAAGGTTAGATTTTGTTCTATATGTGGCAATTTTACAGATGATGATATCTGTGATATTTGTAAGACAAGAAAAAGCGATATTATTTGCGTTGTTAAAGAACCTAAAGATGTATTGGCTATAGAAAAAGCTAAAAATTTTAATGGATTATATCATGTTTTACACGGTACAATTAATCCATTGGAAGGTAAAGGACCTAATGATATCCGTATAAAAGAACTTTTACAAAGAGTACAAAGTGGCGATATAAAAGAAGTTATTGTTGCTACTGACACAGATGTAGAAGGAGAAGTAACAGCTAGTTATATAGCCCAAATACTTAAACCTCTCAATATAAAAGTTACTCGTATAGCACAAGGTATTAGTATGGGAAGTGCTTTGCAATATGCAGACGAAGTTACTTTAAGTAAAGCTATACAAGATAGAAAAGAGATGTAACTAAATAATAAATAAAAGACATTATCATATATTTGATAGTGTTTTTTTTATTAAACATTATTATTAAATGTATCATTAAGTTAGATGTATCATTAAGATAGTTACTTAAAAATGTTAATGCTTTTTTTATCAAAATTGGATAATCAAATATTTATTAAAATAATATTGTTAAAATAAAATAAGTTAAAATGATAAAAAATAATAATAAATGAAAGATATTTATATAGTTATTTTTAGAATAATAAATACTAAAAAATATATTTTTTATATCAAAAAATTTGTTGATATGTACAATATAGTTGTTGTTGTGAAAAAAATAAGATTATGATATAATTAATTTTGATAAAAGTAATAAGGGGAAATGTATGAAAAAGTCAATTTCATTAAGATATGTTATTGTATTGGTATTGGCTGTATTGTTGTGTGCATTGTGTGTGCCAACTATATCAAAAGTCAATGCTCAATCTAGTGAAGATGAAACTGGTGAAGTAGTTACTCCAGTACCACCAACTGACCAAGGTGGAACTGTTGCCAATGATGAAAGTGGTATCAATGACAATTATTTGTATCAATACTTGTTGATTGCATACAACAATTATTATGGCTTAACAGGTGATGCTAGAGCAAAACAAATTAAAGTAGATATGTTTAGTCAAATGGAAGTTTTGGATTTGTCCAATTCTAATTCACTTATCAAAAATTTGTCTGGACTAAACAACTTAAATTTGGAAAACTTAAAAGTTTTAAATGTTGGTCGCAATCAGATTAGTTCTATCAATACTGATGATTTAAAAAATCTTTTAAGTTTGGAAGAACTTATTTTGTATGACAACAACCTTACTTCACTTACAATACCTTCAAGTTTAACCAATTTGAAAGTACTTAACTTAAACAAAAATATGATATCAAGTATTGATATTAGTGGTATCAATGCTGGTAAAGTATATTTGGGATTTAACAAATTTACTTCAATAACAGATATTACATTCCCAAGAGTAATTTATAATACAGATTTGTATGTTGAATTGTTTAACAATAATATTACAGATGCAGACGAAATGTATTCTAGTACAGCAGTAGAAGGTGGCAAGATTACTTTAGAACTTGGATTGCAAGGCATAGGACTTAACTATAAAGCCAATGCAAGTGCAGAAGAAAAAGTAACTCCAGTTATTGCTAAAAGTACAAAAGTTAAATTTTATAATTCTACAACATATCCTAATATGATGGTTAAGGTTAGTAAGATAGTAGACAATCAATTGGTAAAAACTATATCCAATAATGCTGATACAAAAATAACCGAATATACTTTTGGTGTTGGCGAATACAAATTGGAATATTTTGATAGTTCTACCAATGCTAGTATGTATGACTATACCAATGATTTGGGTTGCGCTTTTAAACAACTTGACCAATTTAAAGTTGTTCCTACTTCTCCAGTAGTAAAGTATGTTATTAAAGGTAAAGAATACGACACTCGTGGTAAATTTAGTGGCGTTGGCAAATTGAAAGCATACAATATTGATGATGAAGGCGACATATATTATAGTATTGCTGGTGGCGATTGGGTAAAAGGTGACGAATGTGAATTAAGACACGGTGGTCAATACAATGTTGCATTTAAAGTTGTTATTGGTACACTAGATAGTGCTGATAGTTATGAAAGTGCTACAGTATCTAAATATGTATCTCAATCACTTAATCCTTATGTTCCAGATATAGCAATGTTAATAATAGTTGTAGGTATAGTGCTTGTATTGTTCTTTGTAGCATTGCCATTAATTATCAAATATGTAATTAAAAAATAATAAAGATTAAAAAGTCCATTGTGTATGGACTTTTTTTATTGCCAATACTTAAAAATTTAAAGACAATGTTTATTTTTTATATATGTTTATTTGTGATTATAATGGTTAAAATAATTAAAAACTATGTTGGAGAATGTGATATATAATGAGTAAAGTAGGGCAAATATTAACAATTATAGCCACTGTAACTGTATTTATTATTTTGGCAGTAGTATTGGGTTTTACAGGTGTAAAAAATGGTGGATACAATTATATTAAATTGGAAGTCAATCCAAAGGTTGAATTTTTAACAAATAGAAAAGACAAGATTATTACAGTTATGCCAATCAATGATGAAGCTAAAGAACTGATTATTAATGAAGATTTTATAGGAATTAGCATTGAAGAAGGTGTAGAAAAGTTTGTTGATTTGTGTGTAAAAGCCAATTATATAGATGTAGAAAGAGAAGACAATGCTATCAAACTCAATATTGTTTCGGGTCTTACACAAAGTCTTGATGTTAAAGTGTATAGAAGCATCAAAAAATACTTAGTCAACAATATGGTTAAGTGTGTAATTGTAGAAGGAAGTAATGATTTAAAGCAAGTAAAGACAGCCAAACAATATGGCGTAAGTGCAAGCAAATATAGTCTTATGGAATCTCTTTGTAATTTGTATCCGGATATAAGTTTAAACGAAGCAAAAAATCAGTCTGAAAGTAAAATGCTTAAAAAGATAAAGATAGCACACGAAAATCTAATGCCAGAAATTTTAAATTTTACTGAAGAAGAACTTACCAATAAAGTAAAACTTATAGATTTTAATAAAGCAAAAATCAATCATCACAATGAAAATATAAACAATAAAGCAATTAGTAAATTTAAAGATGAATATACAGAATATGTTAAAGAAAAGAAAAAATATTATGAAATGGATTTTGAAAATCAATATGATAATTGGCAGGAACTTAGGACAGATTATAGTCTAGCGTAGTCAAAAATACTTAATACGGTTATTTTGGTTGTAAAAAATACGATTTATTAGTATACTATTAATAGAATCAATCTTTCGGAGGAAGTATGAAAACTAAGGGTTTAGTTCTACTAATTTCTGGTACAAGTGGTGCTGGTAAAAACACAATTATACAAGGTATGCTTAATCAAGACGGCTACAAATTTATTTCATCATATACAACAAGAGAGCGTAGAGATGTAGATACTCCAGACCAGTATCAATATATCACTGTTAAGGAATTTGAAGAAAAAATTAAATCCAACGAAATTTTTGAATATGATATGTTCAATAACAACTATTATGGCACAAGCAGAAAATTGTTTTCTGACGGATTAAAAGATGCACAAGTTGTTATGAAAGACATTTCAGTTATGGGCTATAAGAATATTAAAGAAGAATTGGGTGACGAATTAGATATAGTTGCTGTATTCCTTACTCAATCTAAAAAAGTATTGCGTCAAAGATTAGTTGATCGTGGTGAAAGCCCAGAGCGTATTAAAAATAGATTAAAATTGTATCATAAAGAACAAGCTCAAATACCTAATTATGATTATGTAATTAAAAATGAAGCATATTTAGATACATTAGATATGGTTACAAAGATTGCCGAAATAGGATTGGGTAAGACAACAATATTACCTATCAAGTCTTGTTCTAATATAAGTGCTAAAAAGATAGACAATATTGCTACCAAGTTGGAAAAGGGTAAGAAGATGAAACCTATCAAACTTGCTTTGGTTGAAGGTAAAGTATATATTGTTGATGGTATTCATAGATATTTGGCAAGTTTAAAGACTGGCAAGAATATTGTTAAAGAATTTGTTAATACTACTCCAACTATTGGCAATGTCAATGTTGAAGAATGGAACAAGGTCGTCGAGTCATATAAAGCATAAATTAAAAACATTACTAGTACTCTAGTAATGTTTTTTGTTGCGTAAGTATAATGTAGAAATGTACTATATTGACTTTTTAATTATGTTGTGTTAATATATTAATGTTGGAGGGACAACAATGGGGTTAAAAAAAGATATAAAAAGAAATAGTAAAAATGTTTCATTAAGATTAGAAAGTTTAAGTGATGCTTTTGATAAAAAATATTTAAGATTTAATAATCGAGATCTTGTATTACTTGAAAGTGATAATAGATTAGAAGTTGCTGTTATGGCAACTGCAAGAACAAGAAGATGGATTAAAAACCATTTTGAAGAAGAAGTTGATAGCGATAACTATAATAAGTATGCTATTACATTAAGTGGTGAACATAAACCATTAGAGTCCAAGACAGAAATGTATGCTAAAAAGCCATATATCCAATATTACTATAAAGGTAAAGAAGCTTCTGCGTTATGTGATTATGCTAATAATTCACAAAGATTGTTTTGGACAATTAGAAAATTAAAGTGTTTAGATGTATATGAGAAAAATGAAAAATTGGACATATTTAAATTGTTTTGTTTGCAAGATAATATTGATGAAGAACTAGGTCTTATCACATTTAAAAAAAATGACACTTTAGATATGTAATTAAAAAACATTATCCTATAAAATATGGGTAATGTTTTTTTATAATTTAAGTATAACAGCTAATCTAAAATTGTATCTTGTAGGTTTATTATGTCTAGTAAATTTATATTTTTTTATAAAAAATAAACAATTTTACATTTTTAGCAAAAGATTATTTAATATGCTTAATATAATTGGTAAAAGATGTTAAAATATATTTAACTTAAAAAATATAATAATAAGGTCATAATAATGAAAAGAAAAAATTGGTATTTACTAGACAATGCCGCCTTAATATTTCCGTGTACAGCTAACAAAAATCGTCCTAATATGTTTTGTGTTAGTGCTTTTTTAGTGGAAGATATTAATCAAGCTATATTGCAAGAAACAATAGACCAAGTATTGCCTAGATTCCCTAGTTATAAAGTAAGATTAAAAAAAGGATTGTTCTGGTATTATTTTGAAGAAAATAAAAAAGATTATGTTGTCGAAGAAGAAGATCCTCATCAATTTAACTATGATATGCTAAAGCGTAAAAATGGATATTTGTTTAATTTGGCATATTATCGTAATAAGATTAGTCTAACTATGTTCCATAGCCTAACAGACGGTACAGGAGCAATGGAATTTTTAAAGACTATAGTTTATCAATATCTAAAACTTACAGGTAAGGATATAGATAGTGAAGGTATAGTTATGATGCCTAACGCTCCTAGTGTCAACTCAGAAGTTAATGACAACTTTGAAAAGTACTACAATAAAGATAAATCTAGGCCACCTAAAGAAGTAAAGGCTTATCATATTGAAGGTACACATTTTGATTATGGTGTTGGTACAATAGTTGGTACTGCTAGCGTAAAAGCAGTTAAAAATTTGGCTAAAAAATACAATGTAACAATCACAACATATTTAAGTGCGTTGTTTACTTATGCATTGTATCTTGATGCTTATTCTGAAGAAAAACCAATTAAAAAACCAGTTAAGTTATTTGTTCCTGTTAATATGAGAAAAGTCTTTAAAGACGAAACAACTCGTAACTATGCAGGGTATTTGAGATTGGAAACTTATTATAAACCTAATATGACTTTGGAAGAGACCATTGTTGACTATGACAAACAAATGAAAGAAAAAACAACAAAAGAGTATCTTGCCAATGCAAGCAATGCCAATGTTAGAATGAGTAAAAATTTTGTTATTCGTATTATGCCATTAGCTATAAAAAATCTTGCAATGCGTATAGGTTATAGTATGTTGGGCGACCAGATTCAAACAACAAGCGTAAGCAATTTGGGAGTTGTTAGTATACCAAAATCTATGGAACCATATATTGAAAATTTGCATTTTGATTTGGGTGCAAGTTATAACATTGCGAAAAATTTTGGTATATGTTCTTATAAAGATAAACTTAATATGAGTTTTTGCCGTAGCATTATCGAAACTGGACTTGAGCGTCAATTTTTCAAATTGCTTACAGACCAAGGTGTTAATGTAGAAATTATGAGCAATTATTGGGAGAAAGAATAATGAAAAGATGTGAACATTGTAATGTAGATGTAGCAACAACTCACGATACATGTCCACTATGTTTTAGAGAACTTGTAGATAAAGACGGTGTTGAATCTTTGGATATGTACAAAGAAAAACCAGTCAAACCAGTTATCAAACATAGAGTGTTGCTTATAAAAATATTTTTGTTTTTATCAATTATTACTTCTGTTACTTGCTTAACTATCAATCTTATGGTTAAAGCTATACCAATGTGGAGTTTGTTGGTAATAGTAGGCATTGTATATTGTTGGGTACTTATATGCCACACAATTTTGAGTGAAAGAAGTATATTTGAAAAAATGCTGTTGCAGATAGGTGTTGTTGTAGGACTTTTATTTATCTGTGAATGGGTTGCTGCTGGTAGCAAATGGATGGTGGATTATGTAATACCATCAATATCTATGGTAGCAATATTGGTACTATTTATTTTGTCGCAAGCATTAAAATTTCATAAAGGAGTATTATCTTTCTTTATAATGACAATTATATTGATAATACTATCTGGTTGTTTACTTATATTTAAAGCGACAACATACAATCTTCTCAACATTATTGTTTTGTTGGAAGGTGCATTGTCAATAGTTGGTATGTTGTTGTTTAGTGGTAGTGTACTAAAAACCGAATTTAGTAAAAAGTTTCATGTGTAGGTGAGTATGAATAGAAATGAGATTGACCCAAAATATACTTGGGATTTAAGTTATATTTATAAAGATAACAATGAGTGGTACAAAGACTATAAAAGATTGGAAAAGTATAAAGGCAAGTTTACAAAATATCAAGGTAAACTAAATAACCCAGATACATTGCTTCAATACTTTGATGCTAGTAAACAATGTGACTTGTTGTTAACCAAACTTTATATGTATGTTGCCAATAATCTAAATACAGATTTAAGCAATAAAGATTATAACGAAATGATGGGGCAACTAGTAAGTCTGTCTTCAATACTTGAAGAAGAAGATAGCTTTGTTGAGTCCGAACTTTTAAGTTATAGTGAAGATTATATCAATCAGTTAATTAAAGATAAAAGATTTAGCAATCACAAATTTTATTTAAAAGATTTGCTTAGAGATAAACCTCATGTACTAAGTGAAAAAGAAGAAAAACTTTTAAGTGGTATAGGCAATTTTTCTGGTGATAGTGGAGATGTATTTGATTCACTAACAGATGTTGATTTTAAGTTTAATGATGTAAAAGATGAGAAAGGTAAAAAGCATACTTTAACTCAAGCAACTTATGCTTTGCTTATGAGAAGTCAAGATAGAGTTCTTAGAAAAAATGCGTATACAACATACTTTACAAAATATAAAGATTTTAATAATACTATATTTACCAATTATTATTCCAATTTGAAAGCAGACAATTTTTATAGTAAAGTTAGACATTTTAAATCCAGATTTGAAAGTGCTTTGTATGGCGAAAATATCAGTCCAAAATTGTATGCTAAATTGAAAGAAAAAGTTAATGCAAGTATACCTTTAGTCGATAAATACTATCAACTTAGAAAGAAAGCGTTAGGGCTAGATATTTTAACAAACTATGACAATGCTGTAAGTATCTGTGGGGATTTTGACAAAAAGTACACATATCCTGAAGCACAAGACATAGTTAAGAGCGCTTTAAAACCATTGGGCGATGACTATGTTGGACTTCTAGAAAAAGCATTTGATGAAAGATGGATTGATGTATATCCTACTGACAACAAACTTAGTGGTGGATACGAAAATTGTGGATATGGATTAAGACCAGTTATTATGCTTAACTTTGTCGGTGTAGTCAATGATGTATTTACTTTAGGACACGAGTTGGGACACGCAATGCACTCATATAAAGCAGACCATACCCAACCTTACGAAACACACGATTACACAATATTCTTAGCCGAGATTGCGAGTACTTTCAACGAAATTTTGATTAATAAGTATTTATTACAAAATGCAAAAACAGATAAAGAAAAAATGTATTTCTTGGATAAGTACATTAAACTATTTATTGGTACTATATTTGCCCAAATGGAATATAGTGAGTTTGAAGAATATGCTCACAATTTGGTTAATAAAAATATGCCAATTAGTAAAGAAATCCTTAACGCTTATTGGTCAGAACTTGAAAAGAAATATTTTGGTGTAGTTGCCCCTGATGATTTAAAACAATATTTTTGGAGTGTTATTCCACACTTCTATAGAAGTTTTTATGTATACAAATATGCAACAGGACTTATATCTGCAGTTGCACTAAGTACTATGGTTTTGAATGGTGGTCAAAACGAACTTAATAGATACTTTAATATGTTGTCTAGTGGTGGTAGTGATTATAGTACAAACATATTAAAGAAAGCTGGTGTAGATTTAACTCAAGATACTCCTTATGATTTAGCATTTAGCGAATTAAAAAATGCTGTAGACCAGTTGGAAAAATTGATAGACAAACAATAATCTTATAATCAAATTAATAACAAAGGATAATCAATATGAAAAACAAACTTATCGTAATTGAAGGAACAGATGGTTGTGGTAAGAAGACCCAAACCAAATTACTTAATGAAAAATTGGTTGCAATGGGAGTTGATAGTATTATTCAAAGTTTCCCTAACTATGACTCTCCAGCGTGTGCACCAGTCAAGATGTATCTTAATGGCGATTTTGGAGATGTAAGTTGTTTTGATGCTTACCAAGCCAATTCTTTATATGCCGTAGATAGATTGTGCACAATGCAAAAACATAAAGAGCATATCAAAAATGGTGGTAGTATTGTATTTGATAGATATGTCGAATCTACAATGTTGCACCAAGCAGCTTTGATTGATGACTTAAATGAAAGAGATAAATTTTTAGACTATGTCAATGATTTTGAATTTGGTATTCTTAAATTGCCAAAACCAGATTTGGTTATATTCCTAGATGTTCCTGTAGAAGTTAGCAAAAAACTTGCAGACGCTAGAGGAGAGTTTAAGTCTGGCAACAAAAAAGATATTTTAGAATCTGATGTCCAACATCTTAACAAAGCATACAATGCAGGCAAATATGTTGCCAATAAGTATGGTTGGGTGATTATTGATTGTGTTAAAGATGGCAAACTTTTGTCTGTAGAAGAAATCAATGATTTGATTATGAAAGAAATAATGAAAAAAGAGAACAAGTAATTGTTCTTTTTTTCTAAGTATTTGACAATATGTAGTAAGATTGATTATAATTATAGTAGCCTGATATAGATTGGAGAAATTTATGGACAAAGTAAAAATTGGCGTAGTCGGCGCAGGTGCAGTTGGTGGTGTTATTGGAGCTATGCTGGCTGAAAAAGGCTATGATGTTGAGATAGCAAAACGCTACAATTCGACAATCACTTTAGACAACTATACAGCTATTGAGATTACGGGTCTGTTTGGCAATCGTAATACATTAGTTAAGTCAGTCAATGGAGTTACCAATTTTACAAGTAAAAAAGATATAATATTTATTTTGACAAAAGCTTATGACGCTCCAAAAGTGGCAGAGCAATGTCTTAATTATCTTACCCCTAACGGGATTATTATTAGCAGTCAAAATGTTATGAACATTGAAAATATGGTAAAGGTTGTTGGTCAAGACAAACTGTTTGGACTAATAGTCAACTGGAGTGCTAATAAAGTTAATAAAGCAAAAATAGAAGTAGTTAAAACTGGCAATATGATTATTGGTAGTTTTGATGACAAGAGCGATGCTTATCTAGCAGTTATTCAAAGGATTTTGTCCAATGTTGCACCAACCGAAATATCTCGTAATATTGTTGGAGAAATATGGTGTAGGACAATAATCAATTCTTGTATATCTAGTGTTGGAGCACTTACTGGTGTCAACTTAGGCAAATTTATGCTTATGCCGGGCACACATAAATTGTTTACTAATATAATAAAAGAAGCAATGCAACTTGCCAATGCTATTAATGTAAAAGTAAAAAATTATGGTTCGCTTGATTATTATCAATTTGTAAAACCGGGACTTAGGTCTTACATAATTAGAGAAAAAATCTTTAGACATATGCGTAAGCAAAATTCAAGATTTGTTTCAAGTTGTCAACGAGCAATAGAAAACAACAAGAAAAGTGAGATTGATTATCTAAATGGATATTTTGTTAAACTTGCGTCAAAACTAGGTATGACAGTACCAACCAACAAAAGAGTATATGATATGGTGTTGGAGATAGAGCGTGGCGAGAGAAGTATGATGATGGAAAATCTAATGGATTATTATTTGCGTCACCCTAACAAATATCAAAAAGTTATAAAGGTTAATAAAGGAGAATAATATTATGATTATCGAAGAAATTAAAAAAGCAAATGTTCAAGCAATGAAAAATAAAGACCAAAATTTAAGAAGTATATATAGTGTTGTTATCAACAAATATATGCAAGCACAAATAGAAGCTAGACTTCTTAAAAAAGAAGTTAACGATGATGATATGATTCGTATTATCCAAAAGACTATTAAAGAACTTGATGAAGAAGCTAGCAACTATGAAAAAGTTGGACATATTGATGAAGCCAACAATATTAGATTGCAAAGAGGTGCTCTAGAAGGATATCTTCCAAAGATGCTTACTGCTGACGAAATTCATGCAATTATTTTGACTTTACCAGATAGATCAATCCCAGGTGTTATGAAACACTTTAAACAAAACTATGGTAGTAGAGTTGATATGAAAATGGTTAGTGACGAACTAAAAAATTTCTAATCAGTTAAAATTTAGTATTGATAAATGTAATAGTTGTAAGTTAAATGCGACTATTATAAATAAAGTATAAAATTAATATATCAATAAAACTCATCTAAAATAAAATATAAGATAAAAAAAGAACTGTGATTAACTCCAGTTCTTTTTTTGTGTTTTGACTATAATAATATTGTAAATATTTTTACTTGATTTTATTTAAGTGATTTATTATTAATTGTATGTTATACTTAAATATATTTAGGAGAGATGTATGGGAGAAAAAGTTGCTA
This sequence comes from uncultured Clostridia bacterium, assembly GCA_934746645.1. Taxonomy (GTDB): domain Bacteria; phylum Bacillota; class Clostridia; order Christensenellales; family UBA1242; genus UBA6345. The sequence continues at coordinate 375,814 of CAKVFE010000001.1, read as the reverse complement.
TAGTTACAGGTGCTGGTCGTGGTATTGGCAATACAATATCAAAGGAACTTGCTAAAGCAGGATATAATGTTGTTATTGATTACAATACCAGTAAACAAAATGCAGAATTACTTGAACAAGAATTAATAGATTTGGGTACTGACCCAATGGTATGTAAATGTGATATATCCAATGAAAACGAAGTAAAATATATGGTGGATATGGCACACAAAAAATATGGACATATTGATGTATTGGTCAACAATGCAGGTATTGCTATAGATAGTTTGTTTAGAGATAAAAATGTAGAAGATTTTAGAAAAACTTTAGATGTCAATGTTATAGGTACATTTTTGGTAAGTAAGTATGTTGGCGAAATAATGTATGACAATCATTATGGTAAGATTGTCAATATTGCTTCTACCAATGGTATTAATACATATTATCCTATGTGTATTGATTATGATGCATCAAAAGCAGGTATTATATCTTTAACTCACAATTTGGCTGTACAATTTGCACCTTATGTCAATGTCAATGCTATTGCTCCGGGATTTATAGCCACATATAGCGAAATAAAAGATATGGACGACGAGTTTATACATCAAGAAGAAGAAAAGATTATGGTTAGGCGTGCTGGTACCGAATTAGATGTTGCTAATTTAGTAAAATTTTTAATTAGTGATGAAGCTAGTTTTATCAATAATCAAGTTATAAAAATTGATGGCGGAATATACGGGGATTGTTAAATAATTGATATTTATTTAGTAAAATTATAAATCGGAAAGTTATAAAAATTTAAAGATATTTGACATTAATTTTTAGATATAATAAATTAATAATAGATAGGTTATACGAAAATGCAAATTATTGATTTTTGCATTTCTAATAATAAATAACAATAAGGAGAATAATTAATGGAAAAACAATTTGAACCTTTGTTTACACCTTGGAAGATTGGCAACTGCGAAATCAAAAATCGTATTGTGCTTTGTCCAATGGGTGGAACATCTATCTTTGGCTGGATGGAACCTCATCATTTTGATAAGGACGCAGCAAGTTTCTTTATCGAATTAGCCAAAAACAATGTAGGTCTTATAATTCCAGGTATTGCACCTATTCGTAATGTGTTGGGTGGTCAATGGTTGTATAAAGCAAAAGGTGCTTTTAAACAATTAAAAGGTTTTATGGACGAAATTCATAAATATGGAGCAAAATTGTTTATACAATTAACAGCTGGCTTTGGTAGAGCATTCTCAGTTCCAACCAAAATGGTACCTATGCTTAAAAACAAATTTTTAGGTGCTATAGCTAGTCCTATATTTGATGTTTCTAGATTGTGTGCTTCACCAAGTGTATTACCTTCTCGTTGGGCAGAAGATGTAAAAGTTAGAGCATTAACTCATAAAGAAATAAAAGATATGGTTGACGCTTTTGCAAAAACTGCAAAGATGTGTAAAGACGCAGGTGTAGATGGTGTTGAAGTACACGCAGTACACGAAGGTTATTTGATTGACCAATTTACAACAAAGTACACCAACAATCGTACAGATGAGTATGGTGGTAGCTTTGAAAATCGTTATCGTTTTCCAGTAGAAATTGTTCACGCTATTAAAGAAGCTTGTGGACAAGATTATCCAGTATCACTAAGATATTCGGTAGTAAGCAAAACTAAAGGTTTCTGTCAAGGTGCTATGCCGGGCGAACAATATACTGAAGTTGGTCGTGATATGGAAGAAAGTGAAAAAGCAGCAAAATATTTGGAAGATGCTGGATATGATATGCTAAATGCTGACAATGGTACTTATGATGCTTGGTATTGGGCACACCCACCAGTATATATGCCAACCAACTGTAACTTAGAAGATGTTGCACATATTCGTCAATTTGTAGATATTCCAGTTGTTTGTGCAGGTCGTATGGACCCAGTTACAAGTGCTAAGGCTATTGAAGAAGGCAAGATTGACGCTATGGGTGTTGCTAGACAATTCCTAGTAGACCAACAATGGGTTACCAAACTTATGGAAGGTAGACTTGAAGATATTCAACCTTGTATCTGTTGTCACAATGCTTGTTTTGCTATGTCACATTATAAAGGCGTTGCACAAGCTGGTTCTTTGAGTGATACAATGCATATGGCAAGATGTGCTCTTAACCCTATGACTATGGACGGTGGCAAATATGATATTAAACCTGCTAAGGTATCTAAGCGTATTGCTATCATCGGTGGTGGTATAGGTGGTATGGAAGTAGCGAGAGTTGCTACTTTGCGTGGACACAAAGCTACTATTTATGAAAAGACAGATAAGTTGGGTGGTGTATTTATTGCTGCAGCTGCTCCAGAATTTAAAGAGCGTGATAGAGAACTTATTGATTGGTATCGTAGACAAATTGCTAAACTAAATATTGAAGTTAAGTACAACACTGAAGTTACAGATATAAGTGCTTTAGATGCTGACGAAATAGTAGTTGCTACTGGTGCTAAACCAAAGCATATTCCTATACCGGGTGTTGAAAGAGCTGTAGAAGCTACTGAATACTTATTAAATCAAAAAACTGTTGGCAACACAGTCGCTGTTATTGGTGGTGGTCTAACTGGTTGTGAGATAGCTTATGACTTGTATCTAAAAGGCAAAACTCCAATAATTGTTGAAGGCAGAAATGACCTTATGATATCCAATGGATTGTGTCTTGCTAATAGCTCTTATTTAAGAGATTTCTTCAAAACTAACAATGTAAAAGTATATCTAGAATCTAGATGTAACCAAATAAACGAAGACTCTGTAGTAGTAGCTACTAAAGATGGCGTTGAAGAAGTAAAAGTAGATAGTGTTATTATGGCAGTTGGTTATAATCCAAACCCAGTTGCTCCAAAATCTAAACATACACATATTGTAGGTGACGCTTTAGAAGTTGGCAATTTGCGTACAGTTATTTGGCGTGCTTGGGATGTTGCTTTAAAGATTTAGTTTTAATTAACTAATAAAGATATTGTTATTTAAGACAATTAAAAACCAAAATTATGAGAGTATTGATGTCAATACTCTCATTTTTTTAGATATTTTCACTAAAAAATACTATAAAATGTCAAAATTTTGTATTTTAGTTGAAAAATATAACCCAATGTGATATCCTTTTTATAGTTAGAAAAAGGAATGTTATGCAGACTTTAACAAAAGATATGCTCAATAGTAAGGGCGAAATTAAGTCATATTTTAATAGAAAAAGCATAAAATTTCTAATGCAATTAGCTTTGCTGATTGCTATCCTTTATTGTTGTATAGACAATGGTATAATTAACGAACTTCGTAATGCACTCAATATTGCTGGTATTAAGGATACCAACAGATTTATTTTGGAACTTGGTTTACCAATCAAATCTTTGTTTGAGTCTGTTCAGTTTGTTAATTTTTTATTTTTAGTATTTAAGCTATTGATGGGTATGATTATCCTACCATTAGTGTTTATATTCTTTGTAAAAATTGTTAAAAGAGTTAGAAAATCTAGGACTATAAAACCTACCAACTCTACCAAATATATCCCTGCAGATTTTGGTGCAGTGTATATTATTAATTCAAAATTTTTATGTTAAAATTTAATATAAAAGACATTGCATAATAAGGTATGCAAGGTCTTTTTTGCGAAAGTCGACATTATAAAAAGGGTGTGCGAGTTTTTTAGTGTGTAAGGAGTTTTGCTTAACTTTTACTTGTACTTTACTAAAACTCTTAAAAAATGCACAAATTAACTTAAACCTAGTTTATGTCGTCTTTTTTGTCGGCTTATTAAAGGTTAACAAAATTAGGGATTATATTAATAATTAACAATATAAAAATTAGTAAAATGAAAGATTGTAGAGTAGTGAGTCAAGTAATTGAAATTTTGCAATCAAAGTACTAATGGATATTGTTAATATAGGTTAAAAGTTTAAGATTTATGGATACAAAAGGGAACTACATAATTTTAATTGGTATGTGGTTATATAAGGGAGTAACCATATACTAAGTTATTTAAATTTAATCACAGATGTGATAAATAAAAGGTTAAATAATTTTCGATTAATTTAATTTGGTCAAAATGGGGATATCGACCAAACATATATAAGGAAAAGATTATGAAAATTGCTCAAATACTTATTATGGTATTAGTGGCTATAGGGATTGTCGCTACATACTATATACTTAAATATAAAAATATTAAATTTAATACATTAACATATAAAATAACATCGCTTGTACTAGCATTAATATTTTTCTTTAGATTTATGCTAGGTGATGATGCTATACAAAATGTCTTTCAACTAACCAATTCACCATTTAATAATAATGCTTTAACAGTTGTTAGTATCATATTTAACTGGATATTCTTATCAGCAGTATTGGCTGTTACATTATATCCGTTCTTTAAAACTTCAAGATATGTAGCATTAGTTAAATATTATTGTTTTGTAGTTGGTTTAGTTAGTATGGGACTTGTTACCATATTGACTACAGGTATTGTAGGTACTAGTGCATATTCTGGTTTTCAAATCAGAACATTACTTCTAGGATTAGAGATTGGTATTGTTACTGGTTATAGTGCAGTGGTATTTTTAGACAACAATTACTTTAAAGTAGAAAAGAAAGATTTGTGGGTATTTGCTTACATTGTAGGTATGCTGTTAGCAACAATGCCGGGTTATACATTTCAAGCATTGTTTGGATATGCCAACTATACAGCTGAAATTAAATCACTACATCAAGCACATCGTATAATACTTTATTTGTCTATTGTTATTCCAGTTGTTATGTATTTTGTTTTGCATAAAAAAGACAACGAAACAATAAGAGGTATATTACTATATATTGCATTGGGTACACTTATATCATTTAGTGTTGGACACAGATTTGAGAGTTTTACTCATATCACAAGTTGGCCTATACACTTGTGTAACACAGCAATGTACATTGTTCCATTGTGTTTGATATTTAAATGGGACAAATTATTCTATTTTACATATTTTATCAATGTTCTTGGTGCATTTTTAGCTATGGCAATGCCTAACTATAGTGCAGAAGCCAATATTTTAAGTCAGCGTGTTGTAACATTCTATATCAACCACTATATTGCATTCTTTATGCCTTTACTTATGGTTGCACTTAAAGTTTATGCTAGACCAAAAATCAAACAATTTAAATATTCAATGATTGGTTTTGGAGCATACTTTGTTTTGGTATTGGTTCTTAATGCTTGGTTTAGCAACTATGGAACAGTCGATTACTTCTTTGTCAATAGTGACTTTATTGCTGACAAACTTGGCAAATGGGCTCAAAATTTATTCTACAATCATGTTTGGTCGTTCAATATTAAAAACCTTACATTTACATTCTATCCATTATACCAACTATGCTTCTTCTTAGTATATGTGGCATTGGGATTTGCAATGTGGTTCTTGTACGAACAATTTTATGATTTTGAAGATACCGTTAAAGTTATGGTTGAACGCAATAGAAAAATCAACATAGATAGATTGGCATTGGAGATAGCCAAAATAGAAAGGAGTAAAATTCAAATGAAAGAAGACGCAAAAGTTAAACTTGAATTAATCAATTTTTCAAAGCGTTATGGCACAAGCAAAAATTATGCAGTTAAAGACGCCAATCTAGAAGTCAATGGTGGTGAAATATTTGGTTTCTTAGGACACAATGGTGCAGGTAAAAGTACTATTATTAAAAGTATAGTTGGTATTCAACCAATTACTTCTGGTGCTATAAAAGTTTGTGGCTACGATGTAGATAAAGAACCTGTTATGACCAAACTTAATATTGGATTTGTGCCAGACCATTATGCTTTGTATGAAAAACTTACAGGTAGAGAATATATCAATTATATTGCAGACTTGTACAATGTAAGCGAAAAAGATAGAAATAAAGCGTTGGAAAAATATATAAAGTTGTTCCAATTAGAAAATGCTATTGACAACCCAATAAAGACATATAGTCACGGTATGAAACAAAAAATAACTATTATGTCAGCACTTGTACACAATCCAAAAGTTTGGATACTAGACGAACCACTTACAGGTCTTGACCCAAATAGTATTTATCAGGTTAAGGAATGTATGAAAGCTCATGCAAAAGCAGGAAATATAGTATTCTTTAGTAGTCATATTATTGATGTTGTAGAAAGTATATGTGACCGTATAGCTATTATTAAAAAAGGTCAAATATTGACCGTAAAAACAATGGCTGAGATTGAAGAAGAATGTGGACTAGAACAATTTTATCTAAAGACTATAGACCCAAGTGGCTATGAAAAATTGGAACAAAAGATAGAACAAAAAATAGAAGAGAAAGAAACTGAAACTTCTAGCGAAGAAGCAGAAAAAATGACTGCAGAGTCAGTAAGTGAAAGTAAAGCAAAAATTGAAAGCAAATTAACTAACGAAACAGAAAATAAAAAGAAAAAAGGTAAAGGTAACTAATGAAAACATTATTTCCACTAGTTGCCATGCAACTAAAGGACAAATTAGACTTTAATTTTAAAGCTAATTGGAGAAAAACTTTATTTAAAGTAATATTTGACATAATAAAGTTTGTGGTTATTACTGGTCTAATATATGCAGGATTATATGTTTTGTCTATACTTAGACTGGTTGACCTAACAGCAGGTATTCCTGACAAATTTTTGCTTATTATCTTTACAATTATGATGATGTTATCATTTTTGACTTGTACAATAGGTCTTGTTAAATCATTATATTATGCTAAAGATAATCAATTTTTACTTACTATGCCTACAAGTAGAGTTAATATATTCTTCTCAAAACTTATAGTGTATTATTTGTACGAACTTATTAGAAATATATATTTCTTACTACCACTATTTATAGCATTTGGTATGGTTAATGGATATACATTTTTATATTTTGTATGGTCAATATTGGCAGTTATCTGGTTGACAGCGTTGTCTGTTATGGTAGGTGCAATATTATCTATACCAGCTATGTATATAAGTATGCTTACAAAAAATATAAAACCATTGCTATATATTATAACCTTAGCATTTATAGGTTTGGTAGTTTGGGGATTGGTAGCACTTATCAATCTTATCCCAACCAACTTCAATCTTATTGAAAGTTGGGGTACAACATTCTGGGAAATACAAGATTTTATCAACAAATTTTATACAATATTTATACCGTTTGCTTGGATTTTGGAAGCAGTTATTGGTACAAGATATGGCGTAACACACTCTATGCTATATGGTCGTCAATGGTTATGTTTGCTAGGTTCAATACTAGTAGTCATTGCATTGATTATTATTTGTTACTTTATAGTTAGACCATTATTCTTCCATTTTGCAAGTTCACCATTTGAATACAAACGCAATTATAATTTAAAACCTAAACGCAATAAAAAATATCCAGCGTTTATATCAGCATTGAAAAATGAAATAATTAAGTATTTGCGTACACCATCATCATTGTTTGTGTTGTTGGGTACAGCAATTGGTATGCCTATCGCAATATTGTTGCTTAACAAAATATACAATGCAATGGACACAAGATTGCAGGGTGCATATATGACTATAATGTTCAACATTTTGGTTATTATGCTTATACTTCTATCTTCAAGTGTTACTATGGCAAGCGTATATAGTAGAGATGGCAATAGTGCATATTTAAGCAAAACCAATCCACAACCATATTTCAATTCGTTGATTGTAAGACTAATACCTAATGCAGTACTTATGACAATATCACTTATTGTTACAGTTGTGGTATTAAAGGATCACGCAAGCTCGTTTATCAATCCAACATTGTTGTTCTTTTGCTTAGAAAGTTTTTACTTAGGACATTTGTTGTGGAGTGCAGAGTTGGATCTTATGAATCCACAAATAGAGCAGTATGCCGAAACAGGTACTCACACATACAATCCTAACGAAATTAAATCAACACTTTATGCTTTAGTTATATCAGCTTTGCTTGCAGTAATAACTTTCTTGCTTATCGGCGAAGGTGTAACTGCATACTGGATTAAAGCAATGGTAGTTGGTATAGTATTCTTCATAGCAAGATTGTATTTCTATATAATGAAAATAAAGGTATTTTATAAGGAGAAGTAATATGAAAAAATCAACATTTATATTGATACTGATTATATTTATTGCTTCTATACCTATTATCAACTTCTTCGGACTAAATGCAAAAGTTTATGATGAAGTTGTCAATGTTTCTGCTATAGAGTGTATCAATACTACTGATGAATATTCAACAGTATCAACAAATAAAAACAATAAAAAAGTTATTAAAGTTACATTTTCTGACCATAGTGAAAAAGTAAGTTATGATAGTGTAGATTATGTAGCAAAATTGCAATTAAAATATAGAGTTTATCCTGATAACGCTACTACAAAATCTGTTGAGTTTGTGTATGACACAACCAATGAAGATATTATGTTTTATAAGGATGAAAAAGGTCGTGAAAATGGTTTGATATTCTTCAAAGATGAAACAATGTTTGAAGTAAAAATCAAATCTATTGACGGTAAAGAAAGAAATACATCAATTTTAATTTGGTGTAGCAAAATTTAATTAGGTATAGCGTGATATAAAAATCACTAAATATACAAATATAAAAAAGGAGAAAATAATGAAAAACTTTGGAAAATATGCTAGTTTAATGCTAATGGTTTTGCTATCAAGCATTATGCTTGTTGCTTGTGGTAAAGCTAAGATAGAAAGTGCTAGCATAAAAGAAGGAACTCTTCCTACTTATATCTATACAAATGATGAGTTTGATACAAGTGACGCTGTCGCAGTAGTTAAGTGGTCTAACAAAAAGACTACTTATGTAGATGCTAAAGACCTTACTTTTGATATGAAAAGTTTGGATTTAAGCACAGTTGGCGAAAAAGAACTTGCTATTACATACAACGATTTTAATTTTACATATACATTTGAAGTAAGAGAAAGAGGACAAGAAGACACCAACAAAAAGTATAATGTTGGTAGCGTTTCTAGTGGATTGGTTACTGACTTTTTAAGTAACTCTGCTAGCAACAAAGAAAACAAAGAAACACAATTTGCTATTACTAATTCAACTACTGCTATGGTAAACAATATCAAAGCAGGTAGCAACAACAATTTTGATTTCCGTATGAAAGCTTTTGGTGAAGTAGATGGTACAATGGATTATATGGACAATAGTTTATTAAAAACCAATGTAGAAGTACTTATCAAAAACGGAACAGATTTTAGTGCTATAGGCGATGATGTCTATGACAACTATGTTGAAAAAGTAAACAATACAAGTATTAAATTTGCTAAAGGTGCAGAAGGTAAAACATTTAAAATTAATGTTAAACTTACCAATGCTAAAAAAGACAACTTAGGATTTTCTATGGTTGTTGATGTTGTAAATGGTTATAATGTATACAACGCAAAAGACCTATCTGTATTTGACAATACAAATGTAGATGATGGTTGGACAAGCCTTAAAAATGCTTGGGGTCTAAGTGAAGTAGATTCTAATAGTATTTCTTCAATTATTCTTCAAGACAACATTTATATTAATGACAATGTAGTACCAGCTAAAAATTTCTGGACCGAATCAGAAGTTGAAGCACAAAGTGCTGAATGGCGTAATAGTACCAATCAACCAATCGTAGGTTCTTTAAAAGACGCTACAAGTTCTGACTATGGTATTTATATCAGAACATTGGTTGCTGGCGAAAAATTTACTGTTTATGGTAACTATTTCTCTATTGATATTTCTGACCAAAAAGACGGCAATGGCAATATTGTTGCAAGAGGTCTTTCAAGAAGTGTTATAGATAGTGACGATAATGGTATTGTTACTGGCGAATCTAAAAACTATATCACAATGCATACACCTTTGTTTAGAGCTAATGGTGCTGTACTAAATTCTGATGGCACCAGAACAAAAGTTGATGCAACACAAAGTGTTAATACAGCTACAATAAGCTATAAAGATGTAAGATTTTTAGGTAATGGTGCTAGATCTAATAGTCCATTAGAGTCTGGTGGTATTATCCTTTCAAAAACAAGACTATGTAACTTAGAAGTAGAAAACACAATCAATAAAGACTTCTTTATTAGTTGGTTTACCGAATATGGTTACAATCGTACATTGCCTACAGATGTAGATGCATACTTAACAAAATATTATCCTAACTATACACTTACAGATGTAAGTGCAGAAGACAAACAGGCTAGATTGCAAAAATATATTATCAATGATGGCAACCTTGACCTAAATTCAATGTATACTATTAAAGATAGCAAGGGATACAACTCATACAATACATTAATGTATGTTTGGGGTGCTCCAAAATTTGTTATTGAAAATAGTGAGTTCTTAGAATGTGGTGGCCCTGCAATTATTGCTGACCATGTAACAGGTAACGGAGATCCAAATTGGAGTTATGACTATAACCCAAATACTGGTGAGGGGGGGGCTTCCTTCTAATATTGATATTATTAATTCTAATATCGCTTCACATGTAGTCGGTACCGAATCTTGGTTTGCTACATTTGGTGCAGAATCTGCTGTATCTATGGTTAAATCTCCAAATGTTGCATATAAACAAGCTGGTAGTCCATATCTAGGTACTTATGGCGAAGCTACTGATTGCTTCAATATAGTTGTTCTTATGAAATGGGGCGCAAAATCATTTGCTGAAAAAGCTATATTTACTCGTGGTAGTGTTCGTATCTTCAATGATAGAGCAGACTACGAATCATTTGTTACAACAGGTAAATTGGCAGATGGTAGTGATTATTATCCTTATGACTTAAATGCTGATTATAACACAACTTTAGGTGGTAGATATGTTTATACTCAACAACCTGCATTAGACCACTTTGAAGCATTAGCTAGTGGTTCTATGGAAAGTGGTAGAATAGGTAGTGATAAAAATGCTCAATCATTCCAAATGGGTGGTCAAAGTGTAAAGGGTAGCTTTACAGGCAAATCATACAATGCTAACCAACCAACTGGTACTTCATTTGCAGACGCTAACTATTTAAACTTTATGCTAACCAATGGCTTTGGTTTGATTGTTGAATCTAACCCAGGTAAGTAACCTAAAAATAATTGTTTAAATTTACATTATATTGCTTATTAAAATTAAATATATGTCATTTTAAATATTAGATGTTATTTTAAACTTTTATAAAAAAATAAAATTATAAAAAATGAAATAAAAATCATTGAAAAAATGGATATTATTAATAAATAAACAATATAAAAAAATAAATATTATTAATAAATAAAACCATTTAAAAATAAAATAAGCAGTATAAATAAAAATTTATTAATAAATAAAATTATAAAAAATAAAAAGTTCACATTCGTTATGAAAGTGAACTTTTTTGTTGTTTTAAGTTATCTTTAGTTGTTGAAATCTAAAAGCGATAAGTGTTTCTTTTTTATTATTTATTTTATTTATCTTTACCCCGTCTAGATTACGACTGCATTGCATTTGTCGCTTGTTCGTTTCACTTCCAAGTTCGACAGGCTCATAATGACAGACGGGGAATATTTTCCCTACTTATTTATATATGTTTTTACTTATCATTTCTAAAGCAAGTGTAACGAGTCAAACTTATATAGTAATAACTCTAGTTATTGAAATCTTTAAAAGGTAAATATTGTTTTTAATACACGACTTTTCCCCACCTGTCATTCTGAGCGTTAGTCGAACCTTGAGTGTAACGAAAGGCAATGGAGCAAAGCGACATTGGAATCTAGGTGGGGTATTATACTAAGCAAAGGAACATTACATATTTTGTATTTTAATCATCGTCTTCTTCGTCATCTTCTTCGTCTAGACCATATTCACGCTTTATCTTTTGACTATATTGTCTTACATGAACTTTTGCATTAAGCAATCTATATTGTCGTATCAGTTTTCTTTTTAAGTCTGATCTGTCATATAGTAGTATTTCAAATCCATCCCATAGGAACAACCAACCAATAACAGCTATTATGGTATCAAGATACATATTTACAAAGAAACTATATATTATAGCTTCTGCCAATAATAACGCAAGTCCGAGTATTGAAAACATAATTGCTCTAATTGTTTGACGCTTATATTTCTTTTCGGTGGGTATTATTTCTTCGGCATAATGTCTTTTTACTGTTCTTCTAATGCGTTTTTTGTCTTCTTGAGTTGTAGGGGTTTCGGTATAAATATCTATAGTAACTTTTTCATCAATAGGAATATTAGACTCATACATTTCGATATAATTTCTTACTTCTGGATTCATAAATTCGTAAGTAAGATAAGAGTATGGACTATAAAAATCATCGGATTCTTTCAATCCTACAGTTATTTGTACTGAACCATCTTTATTATAATCTAAATCTCTAGCTTCTTTAACAGCACTATTTTTCTTTAATTTCTTTAGTATTTTTCTGCTACTGTGTGTAGGCATAAATTACCTCGTTAATTATTTTTTTTCATAAATATTTTACACAAAATCTTTGTCAGTGTCAATGTATGATGTTGTTGAAAATGTAAACAAGAGTTTAACAATCAATGTTAAACTCCTTTTTTTGAAAGATTAATGACTATTTGATTATGGCTTATTTATTTCTTTAATAACTCTAGTATTTTATCTCCCATCATATTGCCAAGTTTTAACATACTTAATGAGTCATAATGGTTTGGGTCTACAGGTCCTATGGTATAACTATCTTCTAGTGATGTTGTTAATCCGTCCATACCATCAATTACAAGGTTAGGAGATAGAGTGTTAAGACAATAATTGTATTGTGACAATTGTGAAAAATCTTCTTTGTGTCCATTGACTACTTCGTGATATTCTGGGTGAGTATTGATATAAGCGTCTACAAAGTTAAGTATTCTGGTTGATGCGTATTGGTTGTACTTTTCTCTTAAATCATTTACAAATAATTTTAGGTGTTCGCCATATTGACTAGCTTTATTTTTTACCATTGCATCGCCTTCGCCTTGCATCCAAGTGAAAGCAACAATTTTTGGTTTTAAACCAGTTTTTTTAAGTTGATTAAGCATTGTGTCTACATAATCTGTAAATTGACTATACAAATAGCTTCCGTCTGTATTGTCTGCCATAGTAGGGCTTTGCCAATCGCTGTAAAGGTTAGTGCCACCTACAGCGTATTTGATAAGATATATCTTTTTGTTGGTCTTTGCATTAAATAGTTTTGAAAGTTTTTCTGCCATTCCTACTTCAGGTCCAAAACTATATTGGTCGCCACCATAACTTAAGTCAACGCCATCAAATCTTCCACTATTGTTGTTGGCGTCACTTATTAGTACATAGTTGTTGGTTTCTTTTAACTTATTTGCTCTAGTTTCGCCTATATATTGACTGGTTATGTATTTGGTTTGAGTGTATCCAACCATATTGGATTGACCTGCCATAATAACTACTGGAGTATAATTATCATCATTATTGCTACAACCTGATAATACAAATGTAGGAAGTAATAATAAACATATTGATATTATAAAACTAATTAGCTTTTTTCTCATAAATTATCCTTTATGTAATAGTATATTAAGTATACTTTATTTTATAAAAAAAGACAAAAAGTATTATTTACTTTTTGCCTTTTTAATATAGTTTTGATTGCTTTTAGTATGTGTTATTCAAAATTTGTTATTATCTTATTTTAGTTTTGTTTGGGTCACTTGGTTTGTATTTAATAACATTGCTATTCATTAATGTATTAAAATGTAACTCAACTGCTTTAAAATTGGTATCAATATTCTTTAATAAAAATTCTGAATACATATTTGGAAGATTTTCTCCATCGTGTTTTTTTAATTGTTCAATTCTTGTAACACAATCACTTTTTACAAATTGAGAAGAATCTATAAAATTGCGTATTTGCATATCGTTGGCTTGATTAGGGTATTTAGCAGTAAGTGTTGATTGAAATACTCCAATTTGTTTAACCATTAATTCTAATTTTTTGATAAGCTCACTTTTTGTCATAATATTACCTTCCATAACTATTTAATGATAACACATATATGTGGTGGTGTCAATATTAGATATTTGTCAGTTATGTGTTTGGGATAGTCTATTTTGATAAAATATAACTAATAAAAATTGATTTATATAACTAATAAGATTTGTTTTTTAACATATATTTTTATATTGATTTTTAGCGTTGGGCAAAATTAAAAAAACAAAAAAGTATAGTAGTCAATTACTATACTTTTTTTAATCAAATTATAATGATCTTGATATAATTTCAACTGGTTTTTTCTTAGAAATTTTAACTATTGGACGAGTAGCAGAAATTACTGCAACTAGAAGACTCAATCCAAATATTACTAATACTTGTCTTATACCAAACAATGCAATAGGTATATAGAAGTTTAGATATTTTGATAAGAAGAAGTTGATAAATACACAACCAAATGCACCAACTATTGAAGCTACAACAGCATTAATCAATGCAAGTGTTACACTTTCTACTACAAACATCTTTAATATCTCTACGCTTCTAGCACCCAAAGCTCTTAAAATACCAATTTCGTTGTATTTGTTTCTAATACTTACTGTGATGAAGTTTGCAAACATTGCAATACTAAACAATGCAAACAATGCGGCAATGATTAAGAATAGATATGACAATTTTTTGAAGAAGTCTGCATTTATCTTTATCATAGCGATTGTGTTGTTTTGGCAAGAGTAGGTTAGACCTGAGTCTTTCATAAAGATACTAGATAAAGCACTTATTTTACCATTGCCAAGGTTGGTAGCAAGTATACTAGAATAATTGCCTTGTTGTATGTTGATAGCTATGTTTTGCATACCAGCGATTGTAGTTACAGCACTTTTACCTGTAGATATTGTTACACCATTGTAAAAACCTACTATTTTAAAATTGCCATCAGGTATTTTTATTTCTTTAGCAACAGATTTTGAAGTGTCAAGTTTTCTTATTTTTACATCTTTAATAAATATACTTGTTTTTCTAGTAACATTGTTGACTTGGTCAACTTTTGCTTGTATTTCGTTAAGCAATTTTACTGTTTCGTTAAAATATGTTGTCTTTTCTTGTGGTGTACGATTTTTATTTTTTATTTGAGTTATGTTGTAATCTATTTCTTCACTATATCCATTAAATTGTGATGTGTTAGAAGCAATTTGTTTTAACTCAGATATTTCTTCAGCGTACACTTTGTCAAATAGTGACATATCAAGCATAAGTTCGTTGTTTTCCAATTTTGTTTTGCTAGAACTAAAGAAAACATAATTGTTGGTCATACGACTTAAATCATCAAAATTGTGGAATTGATTAAATGTATTGGTAAGTTCGCCAATCTTGTATCCAAAACCACTCTTGTATTCGGTAAGGGTATTGTACTTTTGCATACAATAATTGATAAATCCAGGTTTAACAAAACCATATAGATAATATCCGTTGTTGATATAATTTAAAAATTCGTTTTGTAGTAATGTTGAATTGGATTCGTAGTTTTTGTACAATCCATTAAACTTTCTATCAATTTCTTGTGTTTTTACTATACCAACTATTTTGTATGTCGCTTTACTTGCAGAACTTCCTAGTGTAAGTGTCAATGGATTTTCTTCATTAACTATTTCGCTTAATTTAGTAGGAGTTACAAGTTCGGTATTAATGTAATTCCAGTTAAGAATACAATAAGCATAATATTCTGGTATTGCTATTTCGTCAAACTCAGCTGGCATACGACCATAAGTTACTTTGAAGTTGTAATTGTTAACATCTTCTTGCGTAAATTCGATAACACCTTTCAAGTTTTTATAATAATAATATTTGCTTATGTTGTAGTCTTTGGTGTTGTTGGACATCTCTCTAGGTGTTGGGTTTTTGCCAATGTAGTAAGAGTCATAAACACCTTTTATACTATATTTTGTTTGACCAGCAAGATTGTTGATGACCGAATCTCCAGATTTTATATCATAAGAGTCGCCATCTTCTTTTATAGTAGTTGTAAATGTTATTGATGGGGTAGTAGCAGACTTTAAAGTATTGGTTGTAAGTCTGTTTTCATCAAATATTGACATAGCGTCAAACATACCAAATACTGAGAATGCAAGGGCAGACAATAATATTGTTACTACCAATCTAACTGTTTTACCTTTAAATGCAGCAAGACCCAATTTGATGGTGTCCCAAAATTTCATTTTTGTTTTTACAAATGGATTGGTCTTATAATCTATATTTTCTCTATCAACTTTTGTCTTTTTCTTTACAATGTTGATATTGTCAATTACTTGTATAGATTTACCTTTTTTAACAGCATCTTTAATATCTTGTAAGTCTTTCTCTTTTAAGTCAGCACCACGCTTTATAGAAACAACATCACGACTAGATTTTATATTTCTATGTTTGCGTTTTTCTACATCAATGGTTATATCACTTTTTACTTTACCATCTTGCAACTCAATAATACGGTCTGCATATTGGTTGGCAAGTTCTAGGTTGTGAGAAACAACGATAACAAGTTTTGACTTTGACAATTTTTTAAGCAAGTTCATAACTTGTATACCATTAGCTGTATCCAAAGCACCAGTTGGTTCGTCTGCTAAGATAATATCAGGATTTTTGATTATTGCTCTAGCTATAGCAACTCTCTGTCTTTGACCACCAGACAACTCTTGTGGTTTTCTATCTCCGACACCAACTAAGTCAACTTCTTTTAGTATTTCATCTATTCGGTTAGGGTCATCATTTAGACCTTGTAACTCTGTAGCAAGACTTATATTTTTTGCTATGGTCATATTGTCAAGTAAGTTGTATTCTTGGAATACAAAACCTAAAAATGTGTTTCGATAACTATCATAGTCTGATTTAGTAAAGTCTTTAGTACTTTTGTCTTTTATTATTATTTCGCCTTCACTAAAATCGTCCAAACCACCGACAACATTTAGTAGTGTAGTCTTACCACTACCACTTTTACCAGTAACAAAAACAAGACCCTTGTTTGGGAAGTATAAACTTACATTATCAAGGGCGTGTACATCTTCGCTTTTTGTTTTATATATCTTAGATACATTAATTAACTCTAGCATATTTTCCTCACAATTATATGATTATTTTACTTCATTTTACGAAAAATATATTAGGTTTTTAAAAGAATATAGTTTATATCAATGCTAGTTTGATTTTTTATAAAAATTATCTAAAAATTTTGGCAAAATTTGGGATTTTTTTGTATATAATGATAAAATTTGATATATATTGTATACTATTATATATAAGTATGTGTTAAAATATCCTTAAAGTAAGGTGAATTGTGAAAAACAAATTAAAACATTTTAGTTTAATATTGGTTATGTTGTTGGCATTTTCTTTTGTGCTTACTGGCTGTACATTCAATCCTATTGATTGGGATATAGACTCAGGTTATGACGATGAAGATGACAGCAATCTTGAACCTGATTATGAGTTTAATATTTCTGCAACATTAGACACTATTACTATAAAGACTAGTGGCGTTGTTGAAGCTGATACCAATGGCAATATTGTTGCACTTAAACCATATCAATATATGTATGGCGAAGCCAATACAGGTTTGTCCGATGATATTGTATTTGACCCAGAACATATAGCAGTAATTAATGGTGATGAAGAAACCGAAATTACTTTTGATAGATATGACTCTGAAGGTTATGATGGTACATATAAAAAATATTATATACTAGATGACGCTGGCGAAATATTGGCTGGACCATTGTACGCAACAAAGCTTGAATCTATAGTAAAAGAAGAAGACCCTATCAAACCTACCAATGTTAAAGGTATAATGTGTGACGATAGATACACAGATAGAGTAGCAGATTTGGGGTGTAGTTTTACCGAAATAAACTTCCTTATAGACTATATGTTTGTTCCTAATGAGATTTATAGTGAAACAACAAAAACAATAACCAAACTTCAATATAGAGAAGAAAAAATTAACGGAAATTTATATATTCATAGACTTGGCAATAATGGTGAAGATTTAACTACCGAAATGGTAGAAAAAATAAATTATTGTGGTAAAACATATTACTTTAGAGTTGGCAACGAAAGCCTATTGCCATATTATGATAATTTGATAGCAAAATACACACAAGAAAATGTTAGAATGACAATCATTATGCTAATGCACAATGTTGAAAATAAGTATACACAACCATATTTCTTGACTTATCCATCAACTGCTAGCGTAGCTAAATCAAAGTATGTTCAACTTAACACTTCCAACGAATATGGTGCTGGTTATTGGGGTGCATTTATGCAATTTATAGGTAGCAGATATTGTACCGAACTTAGCAACTTCAAGCACGGCAGAATCCAAACATTTGTTATTGGTAATGAGATTGACTTGTCAGGTTCTTGGAACAATATTGTTGGACCAACACAAGCAGCATTGTCATTAGAAGATTATGTTGAAGAATACGAACGCCAAATGCGTATTGCCAACATATCACTTAAAAAATATCATCAAGATACAACAATTTTAGTTTCTATTTCACACTATTGGGCAGGTAAAGGTGGCGATTATAGTGTTAAAGAAATCTTAGATTTGTTGTGTTCAAAGACTTTAAAAGAAGGCAACTACAACTGGGGTATTGCAGCTCACCCTTATGGCCGTAACCTTACAGTACCTAATTTCTGGTACGATGATGTAGCAGGTGGTAGCGTAAGTGGCTCACTTACATCATTTGCACTTACTTGGACAAACTTAGAGATTATTCAGTTGTACCTAGAACAAAGTGCTAAAAAATATTTTGGTAATGTAAGAGATGTATATATTACTGAAGGTGGAGTTTCTTCTTCATCTCCAATAGCACAAGAAACATTAGAACTTCAACGCAGACAACAAGCTGCCGGAGTTGCATATATTTATTATAAATGTGCAAATTTAAGTTGTGTAAAAGCTCTTATATATTATAGATTGATAGATAATACTGGTGAAAATGCGTTCTTTGGATTGTATACTTATAATATGGAAGTTCAAAAGCCAGCTTATGATGTATACAAATATATTGATACCCAATTCTCACACGATATCGCAGATGATTATTTGGGAGAAATAGGCTGGACAATGAACAATATATCTTATGGTAAAGATATGGGCAATGTCCACGAATGGAAAGATGTTATGGGTATATGTCCAAGTAGATATGACTGGAACGAAAACTTTAGTTATGACAACATTGAAACCCGTATTGTAGACAGTATGGTATAACAAGTTAAATATAAAAAATGACTAAATAAAGCCAAAAGTACTAGCTTAGCTAGTACTTTTTTGTTGCTTTACTTAAATAAAAAATAATAATAAGATACTCTTACTAAAACTAAATTTATTGTTGCTAGATATATAATGCCTATAGATAAAATTTAATTTTAATTGGTTAGACTGATTATATATTAATTTGATTACTCTCTTATTCATATAGACTTATACTTGTCATTCTGAGCGAAGCGTAAGCGAAGTCGAACCCGTAGGGCAACGGCTTGCCGTTGGAATCTAAAAATGATAATTGTATTTTTTTATTCTTTATTCAATTTGCTTTTTCCCCTGTCTGGATTACGACTGCATTTCATTTGTCGCTTGTTCGTTTCACTCCCAAGTTCGGCTATCGCTCATAATGACAGACAGGGGAGTGTATCCCACCTAGATTCCAATGTCGCAATGCTCCATTGCCTTTCACTATCGTTCAAGGTTCGGTAAACTCAGAATGACAGGTGGGTGTATTGTAGTTGTTGGAATCTAAAAACAAGTAGTCTGTATTATTCGTTATTCTGAGTAAATGGTTAATATTAAATAAAAAAAATTAGTATGTTATTAAAACATTTAAAAACTAAATTCGTGAAAGAATAACTATAAAACACCCAGCTTATACTAGTTATTAAAACAGTCAGCTTATACTTGTCATTCTGAGCGAGTGTAACGAGTCGAACCCGTAGGGCAACGGCTTGCCGTTGGAATCTAAAAACGATAAGTCTATCTTTTTTATATGCTTTAATACTTACAAAAATGGTGGGGCAGTTATGCATTAAATTATAATAATTACACAAGATAATAAAAAGGTGATATTTGTAGTATTTTTAGTCACTCTATATTAGACAAATCTAGCCAAAATCTACTATTTTACGACTTTGTAAATATTTGGATAAAATAATACGATGAAGACCTATTTTAGATATATAATTCTATTATAAAGTGATAAAAACTTTAAATATTTTAGAAAGAAAAAAGGGAGATTTTAACAAAATGAAAAAACACTTTATGTACTATGTTTCAGCTTTTGTTTTGTGTATGTTCTCTTGTGTTCTTCTAACAGCGTGTGGAAAGACCAGCTACGATATGAGTGGTGTATCTTTACAAGATGCTACTTATACTTATGACGGAAATTCTCATGTTTTGGAAGTTACTGGCGATTTACCTACTGGTGTAACTGCCGAATACAAGTATTATGTAGACGAAACTCACGAGACACAAGCTACATCTACTGTTGATGCTGGTAAGTATTATGTAGTTGTTAGTTTTACTGGTGATGCTAAACATAATCCAATCGAAGATATGTCAGCTGTTATGACCATTAACAAAGCAGACTATCCAAGTCTAGATGTTACTATTAAAGCAACATATAAAGACGATCAAAATCAAGATGCTTCAGTTATTGCTAGAGATAATGGCAATGGTACATTATACCTAGAAGCAATCAACAAAGAGTATACAATAAGTGTTAATAGTGCTACTCAAGACGGCAACATCACAACTGAGTTCTACAACAAACTTAATGCTGATGGTACTGTTGATGAAACAAGCAAATCATTAACTAATACTCTTACCAACTATGGAGATAAGGTTTATATCAAAGTTACAGTTTCTGATGATAACCATAATCCTATATCTGTAGTAAAAACTGTAAATATCGAAAGAAAAACAGTAGAAATTAGATCTTATGAAGACCTAGTTAATATGAATAGAGATGTATTCTCTAAATCTATGGACGAAAGACTTAACTTAAGATATATGCTTCTTAATGACATTGACTGTGAAGGTCAAGTATGGAAGACTATTGGTGTAAATTTCGGTAAAGATTATTTCGTAAGTGAATTTAATGGTAATGGTCATACTATTAGTAACTTTAAACTTACAGAAGAGTCAGTTGATTATACACTTGATGTTAATGGTGAAACAAAAACTGTTAAGCCTAATGAGGCTAATGCATGTGTTCATCTTGGATTCTTTGGATATGTTGCAAGTGCAGAAATCCATGATGTAACATTTGATAATGTTAATGTTAAATTTGATATGCGTACAATATCATTAACTAATGAAAATACAAAATATACTTATTATGGTACAGTATTTGCTAGAGCTGAATTTGACCCTACATTTGCTGCAGGAACAGTAAGTTCTTGTACATCAATTTACAATGTAACTGTAAAGAATTCTAACATTGATGTTAAAGTTGCAAAAGCTTATATTGGTGGAATTATCGGTATTGAACATAACAAGAATACTGATGAAGAATCATTCTTAAGAAAAAATTTAAGAGTTGAAGATGTTAATATGAAAGTTGCATTATGCCACTGGGGTAGAGTTGTAAACAATGCTAATGAAACACATGATAGAGTATCTATCGGTGGTATCGTAGGTGAGACACAAAGTGGAGATGTTACTGTATATGAAGATTGTAAAGTTATCAATCTAAATGTTATTGGTAAAGCTTACTTTGATGTTATGTATGACGGACAAGGTAATTCTAATACAGTATCTGCTACTAATAGTGGTGGATATAGCACTAATAAACAATTAAGTCTAGGTGGTATCTTAGGCTGGAATAGAAGTGGTGCTAAAGAAATTACTTTCAAAAACTGTGAAGTTACCAACTTAACAGCTGCTTTATATGTTAAGAGCGAAGCTCACGCACAATTTAGTGGTTTGTATGGTAAAAACAGTGTAGAAGGCAATAGACAAGATAGTAATGGTGCAGACATTGTTGATGGCGAAGGCAATCCAATTCCTGCATTATATGAAGACAATTGCACATTCACTGGTACAACAGCTATTTATATTGAAGGTGGTACATTAAAAGATGGCGAAGATAGTAGTACAGAAACTGGATTCGTTTATACACCATCAAAATATAATCCAAATGTTGTTTATGTAAACGGTGTTAAAGTTACTGAATAATAGTGTTTTAACATTATTAAAGTAATTGTTACAATTTATATAAAGATAAAAAAGACAACTCTAGTAGTTGTCTTTTTTTTTGATGTAAGATAGTTTCTATATATTAAAAAAGTTCAATTAATGGTAATTTATTAATAATTATTTGTATTTTTGAGTGTTGCAAAAGGTAATGTAAAAATACTGAAATTTATTTTTTTTCCCCCCCCACCTGTCATTCTGAGCGTAGCCGAACCTTGAACGATAGTAAAAGGCAATGGAGCAATGCGACATTGGAATCTAGGTGGGGATTTTTTGTCTAATCTTCAATGATTCCAACAACTTGCGTTGTTGCCATACGGGTTCGACTTCGCTTTAGAAATGACAAGTATATATTGATTATTTATATAGATTTAATATGATTGTTTGTATAGATTCTCTTATGTGTAAATATCGATAATTAATAAAAAAAGAACGGATAATATTCCGTTCTTTTTTTAACTATATATTAGTTTTTCTTCCATACAACATACAATGTCATATCACTACCATTGATTGTAAAGCTACTGCTTCCACCACCATTAGAATAGTCATCAGGTACTGATGTGCTCCAACCAGAGCAAGTGTAATTGTATGATACTCCCCAAGTAATTGCTGTTGCCCATACTTGACAAGTTAGATTGTTGTTGGTTGTAAATGTTTCGCCGTCAAGTACTCTAATAGAACTTACACTACCAGGAGCAGTTTTATATTTACTACCAGCAGCACAAGACTTAGGTATGTATTTTAAATCAGTATTAAATGTTACTGTATAATAATATTTAACACTTTCTGTCCAGTTGGCAACAATTTCTACATTAGCATTAGGCATTGTAGTGCTATAGTTGTCATAGCCATTAAATGTGTAAGTATATTGAGCAGTCTTTGTGCCATCATCAACAATCAATTTTGATTCTTGACTAGGGATTAGGCTAGATATACTTTCTCCTTGCCATAATGTATATGTTTTGTCAACTGTGTTACCTTTAGCACTTACAACTTTAAGTGTATATTGATTGCGTACATATAATGTTACATCATTTTCTGGCATTACAAAACTATTGTCGTAAGCAGTAGTATAATTGCTATCTAAGTAAAGTAGGGTATTATTGTTGATTTTAGATATACTACTTAAATCTATATTATCGCCAACTTTAATTTGACGACTGTATAGCAATGTATCATTGTCATATACGCTCAATTTTCTTGTTTCTTCGACTTTAATAACTTTCCAACCAGCATATAGAGTTGTGTCTGTAATTGGCATTGTAGAGCCATTAAATGCGTTATTTGTAGCCTCATCAGTATACCAACCAGTAAATTCATAAGTAGTTGTTGTAGTACCTACAGTTTCTTCTTTTTGAGTTAGAGTTGGCAATGTGATTGAAGAGTTTTCAAGTGCTTTAATGCTGTCCAATGTATCGTTAGAATTAGTTACAAAATTAATATAACGATAGTATTGTATATCTTCATACCATTTACCATATAAAGTCATATCTCTACTTGGCATTTTGTCTGTTGTATACTCGCTACCTTTCTTAAACTCAGCATCTGTGCACCAAGCTAGGAAAGTACGAGTTATTACCTTTTCGCCGTCATCTATAACAATAGGTGTGGTGTAAGTAGGTAATGTTATAGGAGTATCAGGTTTTGCACTAATTGGGGAGATATTATCTCCACAATTAGATACAAAGTTAATTGTATGTACTATTTCACTAGATTTTGACCATTTACCTTTGCTTGCTTCCCAACTTTCACCTTTTAAGTAGGTGTAATTGTTGATGTAGTCGTAAAGTGTACCAAAATCAAGTTCCTTACCAATATTGATAAGGTGTAGGTCATTGCTCTTTAAGTCCATTGTAAATACACTAGCAAGTGGCATATTTAGACCAAATGTAGCATTGCCTATATAGTTTTTATTATTAGTGCTGTCATTATTAACAACTCCAAGTCCGATTGTCATATCGCCCATAGCTTCATCATTTGTTAATTCGTACATATTAAGTACAACAGTTAAGTTTGTTTTGTTTTCACTTACACTAAATTGTTTAAATATGTTACCAAGATTTGGAGTGTGACCAATAGATTTGTCTAAAGACTTTTGGATTTGTTCGATTATTGTGTCTGTAAAGCCTACGCCATATTGTAAGTAGGTTAGTGGGTTGTTAAGAACTTCGCCTATATCAACCATTAACTTCTTTTCATATTGACGCTTGCCTGCACCAAACATAATATCAACATATTCGGTACGGTAGAAGTATACATTGCTATCTTTGTAGTATACATACAACATTCTGCCCGAACCACTTTCTGTGTCACCAAACTCATAAGGAACATCGTTGTTTACGCCTACCATAGTAGGTATTTCGCCAATAGTCATCATAAGTTCTGGTATTCTGTTTTCGTCTAGTTTAACTTTAACATTTAGTGGAACTTTCCAGTTGATATCAATACCTACTAGACTACCAATGATATTTAAGTTACCACTTATTTCATAATAGTTTAGTTCGGCTGTATTGATAATAGCTTTTATAAATTCGTTTGTACCAGATATATCAATATATCCATTGTCATTTACTGCTTCAACTGTATGAGTATCTTTAAAGTTAATATCTAAGTTAAAGTATTCATTTTCAGTTACACCAGTAAATATGTTGTTAAGACTTAATGTATTAAGATTGTCATTAACAAAATTAATATTAAGTGTCATAGCTTTTGCATTAGGGTTGTTGGTTATTTGACTTCCGTCAATAACTACTTGTAAGTTATCGTTGTCAAAACTAATACCTTTAATCATTGTCATCATACTTAATGGATTAGACATATTCATACCAGGGATTAGTGTGCTTAAACTATCAAAATTGATGTTGTCTAAGTCATCTACTGCATCTTTAAGGAATGGTATCATATCAGGGTCAACACCCAATAAGTTAAGACCGATAACCATAACTTCTTTTAAGTCATTTTCGCACATCTTCAATTTTAAGTTGTTGTAGTTGACATATAGATATTGATTCCAATAATTTAAGGAGATATCCAAAGTCTTTTCGCCAGCTAGATGTGCATAGCCTGCCATTTGCAACTTATCGGTAATATTGACATCTAAGTCTATATTGCCATTAAATCTTAATTTTTCTCCGTTATATACATTAGCACTTGCATTAACCGAATATTGTTTAGCTTTAATATAATTGTATACATTGCTTACAATACGAGTGTATTTGGTGTAGTGTACATAATCGTTTTCGTTGCCAACTACTACTTTAGTATTGTTGTAGTTAGATAGTCTAATTTCGGCATATACTTTTTCGTGGTTAACAATTATTTGATTTAAAGTGTCGTTGTAGTCAACAACAATTTCTTGACTGATATTTTGAGTTACTTCATCAATTACTTTTTGATATGTATTTAGGTTAATCATTACGCCGTTAAGAGTCTTTTCTATACTTCTCAACTTTTCACCTAATACAAACTTGCTTAACATATTTTCAATATCATCTTTAGTTAATTTCTTATTTAATGATGATATATCAATATTTGCATTAAATGTATCATTAATCCAATCAACTAAGTCATTTAATTCATTGATTTTGATATATGCTTTTACATTGTCTACTTTTACATATAATGTACTATCCGAATAAATAACATCTACTGATTGATTGTACATTGTTAATTTAGCATTAACTATAATATTGTTAATATCGCTATAATCTAGTTTGATATGGTCGATATTGATTGTTTGGTTAGCTCCAAGCAAATCTACTTTAACTATACCGTCTATTTCTAATGAAGTAGAATTTAGTATATTAGAGATAGGTTTGATAATATCAACAATATCATTTACATTTGTTTTATATTCGCTAGCATTAACATTGATATCTAATGTCTTATCAAATTGAGTATTTAACATTACATTCAATGTGTTATATCCAATTTGGATATTTTCAAGTTGGTTATCATTGTTAAAGTTGACATCAATAACAATTTCTTTTTCATCATATACAACTTTAACTTTTAAAGTATAACCATTGGCTTGAGTTGTTTTTGTTATGTTTTTAAAGAATAACTTTTTGGTTATGTCATTTAGATTGATGTTTGTATTTAAATCAATATCAAAATTATCGCTTAAATTATCTAGTAGGGAAGAGATATTGTCTAAATCATAATATACTTTCAATCCGTCAATATCAGCATATACAACATTGTCTAACATACTGATATCAATATTTTTGCCAAGAATTTTGGCTTGAGCTGTCAATTTTAATTGATTATCAAAATCAACATAAGCTTTAACTGGAATTTCAAAATCATTTAAGTTGATTGAACCATTGATGTAAATGTGTTTTTCACTTAAATTGTTATATAAGTTATTAATCAATTCGATTAGATAATCTACACTTTCAAATGCTTTAGTATTAACTAATGGCATCTTTACATCATCACTAAACTTAGTTAGTTGTCCTTGAGCTTTTACATCGTTGTATTTAATCATAAACGAATTAATCTTTGTGTCATAAGTTACATCAACTTTTACACCAAATGCGTTTACTTTAAATGCGTGACCGTCAGCATATAAATCTTTAATATCGCTTAAATGTATCTTAGATAACAATTCTTCAATATTTGTAGATTTGATTTTTTCAATAATTGTATCTTTGTCTATTGTTATACCCAATTTATCACTAATTACTTGAATGATATATTCGATATCGTTAGGAGTTACTTTGAAGTACAACTCACCAACCATTACATATACATTGTTGTCTTTGTAGTATAGATTAATATCCAATCCCATCAATCTTGTACTTACATATACTGTTAGTGGGTCTAGTTGAACTTTATATTTTAGATTTAAAGAGAAGTTCTTGTATATAAGTTCTAGTTGACCTTCTAGTCTTCCACTATTGATTGTATTAAGTGTACTTTCAATTAGTGGTAACAAATCGCTTATTTCAAAATAATTATCATTTAATTCTAGTGCTGGCATTGAAGATATAATATTTGCATTGACTGTTAAGTCGTTGTAAGTAATATCCAATCCGTTTAACTTATAATTGTCTAGGTTAATGTTTGCAGTTATCCAATCATTAATGATAGATAATTGATTGCTTGTAAGTTTTACATTAAGATTATTTAATAGGGTAGTAATATCAAAATCTTTTGTTAATGATTTAGATTTTTCAATCATTTCATTAATATCAACTTTAACACCAAAATTCTTTTCTACAAAATCTAGTACTTCATTCAATTTTGATATTTCAAATTTTAAATTCAATCCGTCAACTTCTATATAAACAATTTTGTTAAGAAGTGTAACTTTAATTTCTTTATTGTAGATTGTTGTGTAAGCTTGTAAACTTAGATTATCTAAATAATCTTCAGAATTATTCTCATAACCAACTACAGCATAGATATAATAATCTTTGTAGTTTAGAGTTAAATTAGCATAATATTTACCATTTTTAATATATTCTTCAATATTATTTTCTAAAGTAATTAATTTATTGATTGTTACATATTTGCTTTCATCTATTATTACATCAAAACTATCGTTGTTAGAATTTAATGTAATATTAGCGTCTATATCATCAAGTTTTAATTTAAGACCTGTGATTGTGTCGCTATAATCAATATTAACATTGTATTTATTCAATAGATTTAGATTGATACCTGTTTCGGAAGATTCCAACTTAGTTATGATTAATGTGTCAGATTTAAGTATTTCATCTACAATAGTCATAACTTTATCTATTGTTTCTTGACTATTTAATTCTGGTATTTCTACTTTAAATTTGTCAGTTACAAATTGTTTGATTAAGTCTATATCACTTAGTCCTGCAACAATGTTGACATCCATAACATTGATGTACAATTTTTCATTGTTTAATACAACATTTACAGGTATGTCATATATGCTTGTTGAGATACTTGCTGTTAAACCATTGTCAATGTTTAGTCTATAATCAATATCAAATTGATAATCTTTATAACTAAAATGTATTGTGCCAAAATGATTCTTTAATTTGGTTGTGTTGATTATTGCGTTAGCAACTGGTACAAGTAGGTTGATATCTGCATAACTATCTACATCTTTAGTTAATTGGATTGGGTTAGGCTCAAACGAATTGATGTTGGCATTTATCTTTTCACTTTCAAATTTAACACTGCTAAAGTTGTGATTTTCAAAATGAATCTTTAATTTACCAATATTTTTGATTGTGATATCGTATATTCCGTCATTATATTCAAAATCTTCCAATATACTTAAATCTATCTTAGATAAGTCCATATTGTTAAGATTTAATTGGCTTAAATCAACTTTCTTATCTTTGATTGTGTTAAGTACTGCACCAATTTTGTCTAGTGGAATATCAATACCAAACTGGTCTTTTAGTAGTGTAGCAACTGATTCGATATTGTTTAAATCAAACTTAACATATAGATTAGCAACTTCAGCATATAGAGTGTCATCAATCAAATATACATTGATAGGATAATCTTTATATGATGTGCTTAGTCTTATGTTGTTGTTATTTAAATCAACAGTTAAGTTGCCAGTATATGTAGTTCCGTTATAATCAAGTGCTATATCCAATCCCAACATATCATTTTTGATATAGTTGATTAGACCTTCAGCTAGATTAAATACATGAGTTAAATCAATAGGTTCGATATCTGGTTTTTCAACAACATAATCTTTAGGGTAGTCTACTTGAGCGTCAACTCCAAGTGTTATACCTTTAACTTCAGTTGTTGGTATCTTAATACTCTTTATAGAGTAGTTAAGGTCACAGACCAAAGTTACTTCACCAACATAAGGTAAGTTGATAGTAAGTATAACTTCAGTATCTGTTTTTGTTTCTTTCATATCATCTAATAATGCAAGTAGACTATTAGTGTCTATATTTTCAAAATCAATACCAATGTCAGGCATTTTAATATCAAGTAGGGTAATGATTTGTTTTACAGATGACATAAGATTGGTTGTTTCTATTTTATAATTGCCATTTAAAGCACTTAAGTATAATTGGCTATCAATATAAGTAAATTGTGCTTCAATTAATTGGTCATCTATTTTTACATTGGCTGTACCATTAACGGATAAGTTTTCAAATCCGTTGGACATATCCATACCAACATTGGCATCAATAGTTATATTTTTACCACCAGTAGCCAATGTAATACCGGCGTTAACTCTCATAGATTGAAGATTGGAAAAGTTGTCTACAATGTAAGTTAATGCTGTGTTATCTTCTTTTTTGATATCTTCTTGTACATTATTTTGATTGTTGTTAGCATTTGTAGGTTTGGTAACAAGAACCACACCAAATGCAGTTGAAAATGTTATTAAAATGTACAATCCACAATACATTAAAAATTTTTTCATTGTTTCCCTTTTAATTATGTTCTGGTAGTGTAACAGGCTCATTGACTGTAAAGTCAATATTTAAAGTGCCTTTACATTTTGGTTTAAGACCTGAGTACACAACTCTATAATTTTCTACTATGTTTACTTTTCTAAAATTCCAATCTTCGTCCATAACAACATCAAGTGTTATGTCATTAAATGTAGGGTAGTCGGACAATCCACTAGTTTGTTTTACTTGTTTTACATATTTAATAACACTCTTTAGTGGGTCCAACGAAATTGTAAATGAATATATCTTTTTACCATTGTCTTCACTTTCAACAATGTCAGAACAGTTGGTAACTGTCTTAGAAGATATTATATAAGGTATAGCTGTGCTAGGTAAGTTTCCGTTAAGTTCGGTATAATCTTCTGTACTTGACGAACTGTGCTTGCCAGTCCAACTAGCACTTGTTTCTTTTATATCATTACCAGTAATGTTGGTAACAGTTTTAGAATCTTTTTCGTATACAGCCATACTTGCTACATTGACCATACCTTTACTTATACTTTCAAAAGCATAAGTCGAACCGTCAAAGTATTTTGCACTATAAACTGTTTGAGTAACTATAGTTTCTACTTTACCAACACCAATAGCAGTCCAACTAGAAGATTTGTTGATTACATCGATTGCTAATTGGAAGTTATTGTAACCTGATACATCTTTAGGGGTGATACCTTTTGATTTTGCAACATTTAGCCAATCGTTTACTTGGGCATCTGTTGGTCTTCTTAAATTCATAGATTCACCAACAACGGTACTTAAAGAATCTACTAAAGCTTCTTCTGTAAGACCACTATAGTCAGCTGAAGACGCCATCATATTGTATGAGTACCAACTTCCTAAAAACAATCCCGAACTAATACCAATAACAACTACTAGCATTATGTTGATAAAGTTTCTTCTAAAACTTATCTTTTTTCTGGTTTCTTGTATTTCTTGACTCATTTCTTCTCCTCTTGAGAAGATTTGTCTTTACCTAAGTTCCAAAGCATTCTTAGTGGAAAACTTGTGATTCTAGCTATTTGTCTAGCTGAAGCAGAAGTTTTGTCAATTATGTCTTTTAGAAGAGTAGTAAGTTTGTTTTTAGGCAACTTCTTTAATTCTTCAATAGGCATAACTTCTTTTGTTATGTAAGCCACTAATTCGGCATCATTAATCTTCGTCTTAACTATTTTTGATTTTAAACTTTCTGGGTTGTTACGATTGATAACTGCTTTGTTGAAGTTTTCTTCTGACCCATAAAATTGTTTTACGCATTGAATGTTAATATATTGGTTGTCATAATAATTGTTGACACTGTTGTATTCGCAATTGCTTAAATTGTGAACATCATATACCATATCCCATACATCTTTTACGCTGTGAGCAGGTAAACTTAAAAATCTATCTTTAAAAACTTTACCTTTATGGTTGTGATAAAGGTTGAACTTACTAACAAAGCTTACCATTATCTTACGCATAACAATGTCTATAGCTGTGTCACTATCATAAACTACAAAAGTTAGTACTGTATCACTAAGATTGTATGCTAAAAATTTGTAATTTAGTATTGGGCTATATTTGCTGACAATATCCAAAAATAAATCTTTGTCATGACTATTAAATTGTATGTCAATATTAGCTTTTAAAATAATTGTGTAAGAATTAATTTCGCTAATTTGTCTAGCAGTTCTTGCCATTTCTTCTCCATTATATATATTAACTATACAGATTATACATATATAACTATATTAAGTCAACAGTTTTTCACAAGAAGTGTCCCCATTGCAACACTTTTAGCAAATATATATGAAAAATGGTTCAATTTTGTTACAAGGTGTTGTTCTAAATTGTCAACTTGTCCCATACAATACTAAAAATACAATCGGGGGAGTCTATGAAGAAAATACTAGTAGTTTTTGCTTGTTGTTTTTTATTGATGGGGTGTTCGAGTGTTAACCTTAACATAAAAAAAGAAAGCAAAAACTTAAATACATATACTATGGATTTAACTTATAATGAAGACCATACATTAGAAGCTAAACAAACTTTAAAATATTGCAATAAGACTGACACAACCTTAAATACTTTAAGTTTTCATTTGTACCCAAAAGCATTTACGGAAGGTGCAGTCAATAAACCTGTAGGGACATTGACTCAAGATAAGGCATATCCACACGGTGTTGATTATGGAGATATAGATATTAAGTCTGCTAGCATTAATGGTAAGGATACCCAATTTGAACTTACCGGAACAGACAATGATATTCTTAATGTTGGACTAGAAAAAAATCTTGACCCAATGGATAAAGTCACTATTGAGTTAGAGTATAAAGTGTATATACCTAACATTAATCATAGATTTGGATATGGCGACAACACAATCAATCTTGCCAATTTTTATCCAGTAGTTGCTGTGTTTGAAAATGGTGAATTTGTGCTAGACCCATACAATTCAAATGGTGATCCTTTTTATAGTGAATGTTCCAATTATAATGTAACATTAACTGTACCTAATAAATACAAAGTTGCATCAACAGGTGTGCAAGAAGATATAACCAATTTAGAGAGTCAAAATGTATACACAATTAATGCTTTATGTGTTAGAGATTTTGCATTAGTTTTGTCAGACAAATTTGAGATTGCTACAGATAGAGTAGGAGATACAACAGTACTTTACTATTACTATGATGATGAGGACTATGAGAAAAATTTGAAAGCTGGCGTAGATAGTGTTAAGACCTTTAATGACTTATTTGGTACATATCCATATAGCACTTTAAGTGTAGTAAAAACCAACTTTGTACACGGTGGTATGGAGTACCCAAATCTTGTGTATATTAGTGATGAAACTCAAGGTAATGATTATGTCAATGTTATTATTCACGAAACAGCTCATCAATGGTGGTATGGTGTTGTAGGAAGCAATGCGTTTAAATATCCATGGCTTGATGAGGGATTGACTGAATACTCAACAGCACTATTCTATGAAGCCAATCCTGACTATGGTGTAGACAAAGATGAACTTATTAAAAACACCAATAATAGTTATGTCACATTTGTAGAATTATATAAAGATGTACTAGGAAGTGTAGATACTAGTATGAATCGTAGCCTTAACGAATATAATACCGAACCAGAGTATGTGTATATGACTTATGTCAAAGGAATGTTGTTTTTTGACAATTTAAGAGAACTTATTGGCAAAAACAAGTTTTTAGATGGATTAAAAGAATATTATAAAACTTATGCTTTTACCAATGTTACACCAGAACATTTTATTGGTGTATTTGAAAAAGTAACCAATAGAGAATTGAAAAGTTATGTCAATACTTGGATAGAAGGAAAGGTTGTTATTATACCTACAAAGTAAAAATATATTTTTGATTTGATTTAATATATTTAGTGTGCTAAACTATATTATCGGAAGTTAGACGAAAGCAGTGCAAAGCAATATTTTCGTATAACTGATGTTTATTCAAACTGTGATGCCACGATTTATCGTGGAATTGCGATTAGCAACTTGTGTTGTAAGCAAAGTGAACAATACAACATCACATAGTTTATATTGTCATAAGTTGATGTGATACTAATTTAAGTTATAGTTATATCAACTAGGCATATATAAGACTGTTATTTAATAGTCGGTTAAGGTAAATTTCTAATGATGAAAGTTGTCACATTGGCTAGCTCAAGTAGAGGTAATTCGGTACTAGTAATAGGAGAAAAAAACAACCTACTTATAGATGCTGGCATCAATATATCCAATTTAATAGAAAAGCTAAAATTGCTTGATGTTGAACCTACTAGCATCAAAGCAATTTTGTCTACTCACGAGCACTCTGACCACTCAAAATCTATTGGTGCATTTATGAGAAAGTATGGCTCTTATGTCTATACTCACGCTGATGATAGAGATGCATTAATGCAAAAATTGGGAAGAGTTGACGAGTCAAAAATTATTACTTTTTACGATCAAGATTTTTCTATAGATGAATTTAAAATAAAAAGTTTTAAACTTCCTCATGACTCAGTATCTTGTGTTGGATTTGTAGTAACTAATGGCGAATCAAAATTTGCTTATGCTACTGATTTGGGCTATGCTAGTGAAGACACTGTAAAAAATTTGTTTAATTGTAAACTTGTTATTTTGGAGAGTAATCACGATGAAAAAATGCTTGTCGCCAACCCTAACTATTCGCCAATATTAAAACATAGAATACTTAGTAAGACAGGACATTTAAGCAATTCGGCAAGTGCAAAAGTAGTATGTACTTTGGCACAAAACAATGTTAAACAAGTTGTGCTTGCACATTTAAGTCCCGAAAATAATACTCCAGTTTTGTGTTATCAAACAGTATGTGAATACCTAGAAGCTGTTGGAATAACTCCGGGTGTTAATATAAAGATAGATGTTGCACCTATGGATAAATTGGGAACAGTGTTTATAATTAGATAAATTGTAAAGTATAAAGAACTAATAAAGAAGCAACCTAATAATATGAGAAAAAATATATTTCCGATTATTATATTGCTTCTTTTTTCTATGTGTTTATGTGGTTGTGGTGATGACAACAAAAGATATTTTGATATAAAAGAAAGTAAACATATAAGTATTGAGCAAAATGAAGATACATATCTAAATAATATATCACAAGCCATAGTTGGTATTGAAAGTGTCAATAGTTTAAATACCAATATTGGAAGTGGAGTTTGTGTAAAAAGTGGTGGATATGTCGTAACCAACTATCATGTTGTTTATGACAATAGCAATATTAGTTTACACCTTTACAATGGTAGTGTTTGTAGTGCTATAGTGGTGTATTCTAATCCGGATATGGATATAGCAATTATTAAAGCAGATTATCCTATACCTTATATTGATATGGGAGATAGCGACAATCTAAATATTGGCGATGAAGTATATGCTGTTGGTTGTCCTGTAAGTCTTAACTTTAACCATACATTTACAAAAGGTATTGTTAGCTATATAGGTAGAGATGTAAAAGTAACACTTGTTGATAGCAACATTGGTAGACTCTATGGGCTTATCCAGCACGATGCAAGTATCAATTCGGGCAACTCAGGTGGCCCACTTATCAATTCTAGTGGAAAAGTCGTAGGTATTAATACCTTAAAAATAAGCAATGCAGAAGGTTTGGGATTTGCAATACCAATCGATG
Organism: uncultured Clostridia bacterium; assembly: GCA_934746645.1. Taxonomy (GTDB): domain Bacteria; phylum Bacillota; class Clostridia; order Christensenellales; family UBA1242; genus UBA6345. The sequence goes on along the minus strand of CAKVFE010000001.1, from coordinate 341,046 downwards.
TGATTAAAAACATTGTTGCTAATCTTAAAGTGTAGTAAATCATATTGCTTAAATTATTCTTTCTTTTTTGATATAAATTTGATATTGAAACTATAAATTAAATAATTAAAAAGTGATTGATATGTAGTAATGTAATACATCAATCACTTTTTAGTTTAATTGCATAAATTTTTATTTGTGTACATTATCTTAAACATTAATTGATTTAATCATTTTGTCTTAAATTAAATATATTAATATATTATATAAATATTTATAATTTAGTTTAAGTTTGTTTTAAAATGTTTATTTGTATGATATAATCAAAACTGATAAGTGCGAAAATTTTTCGCATAATTTATTCGGATTAAGGATTATATATGGATAAAAAAAATAAAATGATATACGAACGCTCATGCTTTAATGTAAAAGATAGTAGCGTCAATTTTATATTTGCATTGATTATACCATTTTTGGCATCAATAGTGTTATTTATAGCATTTATGTTGATTGCTGCTTTATGTGGTATGAGTTATAAAGAATTTGCTAGTACCGAATTTGTAAAAGTGGTTAATTTGATATTTACACCGATTACATTCTTTTTGATATATTACATATATTGTCGTAAGAAAAAGATACAAGTCTTTAAAGCTTCAGATATAGATTTTAAAGTTGATTGGAAAATGTTATTAGTTGTAGCAGTAATGAGTGTAGTTGCTATTTTCTTTATCTCTCCATTTGTTACATTGTTTAATTATGGACTTTCTCAAATAGGTTATCACCCAAGCAATGATTTGCCTTATGTTATGAACAACTGGTGGAGATTTATAATTGGATTATTGTCTATGGCAGTATTGCCAGCTTTCTGTGAGGAACTTTTGTTTAGAGGACTTATATACAAAGGACTAGAAGATAAACTTGGACCACATAAAGCGATAGTTATTTCTGCTACAATGTTTATGTTGTTGCATGGTAGTCTACAACAAACTGTTTATCAATTTATTCTAGGTATTTTACTAGGATATGCTATGTATTATGGCAAGAGTATCATTTATCCTATGCTATTGCACTGCGTCAACAATCTTACAGTTGTTATCACATCATTTGTGTATACATTAAAAGGTCTTGATACCAATGTCGACCCAGTATATCAAAATGCGTGGGAATACATTTATCCTATTTTACTATTGTTGTTTGCAGGCGTTTTGTTGGTAGGTCTGATACATCTATTAAAGCGTTTCAATAGCAAAAACTTGGCAAAACAAACAGTAGTAGCAACTGATGAAAATGCTACTATTGTGGAAGATAATGCTAATATTGACAATAAAAACGAAATAAAAAATGAAAAAGAGGAAAGTATTGATAGTAGTGCCAATATAATAGATAGTAGTAAAAAATTATCTAAAGAAGAATTACTATATTTGTGGTCTTCTATAGGTTTGTCTATATTGTTATGGCTAAGCAATACAATTATGCAATTTTTTGGTTTGATGTAACGATTTAAGATTTTAAGGGGAATAATGAAAAAATCAAAAGTATTTAAAGTTTACTTAATATATTTTATCAGTATGGCTATTTTCTGCTGTATGCGAATAGCTAGTGCTCTTGGTGCGTTCAATTTTTTACATAAAGATATAGCAGATTTACTTTATACTTGTATTATCCAAATTGGACTTATGTTTATGTTACCATTAGCACTTTATACACTTATAGTTCACGATAAAGTGGGATTTGTAGGGACTTTTAAAACAGCACAACTTCATCATAAAGTCAATTTTAAGGTTATACTTTTATCATTTGGTATTGGTATACTTGCATTCTTTATCAATATTGCTGTTTCTACATTGTTTAGTGGTTTGATATCATTTTTTGGATACACCCAACCGGGAACTACAACTATTGACCCCAACTATTCGCCATTGTTCCCAAACTGGGCAAACTTCATTATTGAAGTTTTGTCAGTAGCAGTATTACCTGCATTTTGTGAAGAATTTATGCATAGGGGTATATTGCTTAATGGAACAAAAGAAATTGGTATAAAGAAAGCAATATTAATAAGTTCATTGTTATTTGGATTATTGCACTTTAACATCAACCAATTTTTCTATGCTTTTGTTATTGGTTTGCTATTAGGATTGGTAGCAACAGTATCAAAGAGTATTTATCCAGCTATGATTATTCACTTTACCAACAACTTTATTTCAGTTTATTTAACATTTGCTGAAGGTAATGGTTGGTTTGGTAAAAACTTCTTCAATTACTTAAACAAATTTTTACAAAGCAACAACCCAGTTTTGACATTTATATCTTGCTTTACATTCCTAGCACTTGTGGTTGTCTTGCTTGTATTTTCTATATCAAAACTATTCAAAATTCAAACTTTGGGCAAAGTGCAAAGAGTTATCAACTCAATGTATACCAATGAAGAGCGTATGAAAGCCAATGACCCTATAGTCGTTGAAAAGAGCAAGATGATTCAAGAGATGTTGGAAAACAATACAACTTTAAATTTGGACTATGAAGAAATGAAAAGTCCATTGGATATAGTTTTACCTAAAGATAAGAATATCTATAAACCTAATTTGGAAGATAATTTATTCTTGATATCTTCTTGTGTTCTTGGTGGACTTGTCACAATATTTACTTTTGTATGGGGACTATTATAATGAATATTAGGTTGGTATGCGTAGGCAATATTAAAGACGAATTTTTTAGAGATGCATTTGCCGAATACGAAAAAAGACTTTCAAAATTTGTTAATTTTAAAGTAATAGAAGTAAAAGAAGAAAAATTGCCAAAAAATTATTCTTTGACTGACATTATGAAAAATGTTGTTAAGCAAGAAAGTGATAGAGAAATAAGCCAGTTGGAAGGTTATGTGATATTGTGTGGTGTTGGTGGTAAAGAATATACTAGCACTGAGTTTGCAGACAAATTAAAGAAGTTGGAACAAACATATAGCACTATAACATTTGTTATTGGTGGTAGTTATGGCGTAAGCCAACAACTTTATGATAGAGCAGACACTGTGTTGGGATTTGGTAAATTTACTTTTCCACATCAATTATTTAGAGTTATGCTTGCCGAACAAATTTATAGAGCATATACAATAATCAACAATATTACATATCATAAGTGATGATTATGGAAAAATATATGAATATTGCTATACAAGAAGCTAAAAAGGCAACAAAGTATGGAGATGTGCCAGTTGGTGCAGTCATTGTAAAAGATGATGTTGTTATAGCAAAAAGTTACAATAAAAAAGAAAAACACCACAATGCACTACAACACGCAGAAGTCTTAGCTATCAATAAGGCTTGTAAAAGACTAAAAAGTTATAGGCTTAGTGGTTGTACAATGTATGTTACATTTGAACCTTGTCTTATGTGTGTAGGTGCAATACTTAGTGCAAGAATAGACAAGGTTGTGTTTGGCGCTTATGACCATAGATTTGGTGCTTGTTCTATGCTTGTTGACAACAATTTTAATCATAAAGCCCAATATGTTGGTGGCGTTATGGAACAAGAATGTTCAAGTATGCTAACTGATTTTTTCTCTAATCTAAGACAGAAAAAATCACAAAATAAGATTAAGAATAATAAATAATTAATAGTTGTTTTAGAGGTGTAATTTGATAGAGTTGATGACAAAGACACAGACTAGTACAAAAGATGACATTAATTGTTCGGTTATAATTTTTGATTGTGGCAATCCGTACATACTTGAAAAATCAAGTATTCAATATGTGATTGATAGTGTGAGTGGATTAAAGTACTCAATATTAAAATATGATTCAAAAATAACAGAATTAGATAATATAAAGAAAGGATTGGACAACAGTCAATATATATTGGTGTTGTATTCCTTTAATCCATTGCTTACACGAGATAATATACAATTAATTATTGATTATATCTCTTTAAAAAATGAAAAATATATTCAATTGCCTTATGGGGCGATATTTGAAACCGATTATATAAAAGATAAAAATCTTATTAAAGAGCCACTAACTTTTGGTGGGGATAGTAGCCAGTTTTTAAAGATATCTACTCCAAGTGAAATAGGTTATGCTACAGAAGTGATAAAGAGAAGAATAATACAACAAATGCTCAATAATGGTGTTGATATTATTAGTCCAGAAAATGTAGTAATCAACGCTTTTGTTAAGATTGAACCTAAAGTAACTATATATCCATTTAATACTTTAAGTGGAGATACATATATTGGTGGCGGTACAATATTAAAAGAAAACAACAATATTGTAGATAGCACCATTGGCAAAAATTGTGTGGTTGCAAGTAGCAATGTAAAAGAAAGTTTGATTGGGGAAGATTGTATAATATTCCCTTATAATACAATTAATAAATGCCATATCGGCAAAAGTTGCACTATAAAAAGTCACAACAATTTGACTTTTAGTAAAATTGGTAATAATGTTACAATAGATAGTTTTAATAATATTGGAGAATAAAAAACTATGAATAACAACAATACTTTTACAAAAGATTATAGAGTTGTTATTAATGATAATGCTAATGTAAAAAGTTATAATACTATATTAGACTCAAATATTGGAAAAACTAAAATTGACGGTAGTTATATAGATAAAAGCAGTATTGGAGATGATTGTAATATCCGATATAGCACCATAAGTAGTAGCGTGGTTGGCAATGGTGCTAATATAGGTGTTTATAGCCATTTAAGACCCAATAGCACAATTATGGACAATGCCCGAATTGGCAATTTTGTAGAAACCAAACAATCTACAATAGGCAACAATAGTAAAGTTGCACATCTAACTTATGTGGGAGATGCTACTATAGGCAATAATGTTAATGTTGGATGTGGTACTGTATTTTGCAATTATAATGGTGTGAAAAAACAAAAAACTGTAGTTGGTGACAATGTTTTTATTGGTTCCAATTCCAATTTGGTTGCACCACTTAATATTAGTGACAATAGTTTTATTGCTGCTGGTAGTACAATAACATTAGATGTACCTCAATATTCTTTAGCAATAGCTAGAGCTAGACAGGTCAATAAAGAAGATTATTTAAAACCTAAAATAGAAAAATAATAGGTTGTTTAACAAAGGAGAATAAAATGATAGCAATTATAGGTCTTGGCAATAAGGGTAGTGCGTACGATCGTACATATCACAATATGGGATTTATGGCAATTAGCCGTTTTGCATCAAAAAATGGATTTAATTTTAATAAAAATAAATACGATGGTATGGTTGCTGAAGGTATGTATGAAGGCGAAAAAGTTATTTTGTTGAAGCCATCAACATTTATGAATGCAAGTGGTCAAAGTGTCCAAAAACTTGTTAGAATGTTAAAATTGGATTTAAGTCAAATATTGGTAGTTTATGATGATATAGATTTACCTTGTGGACATTTAAGACTAAGAAAAAGTGGTAGTGCAGGTACACATAATGGTATGCGTGATATAGTTGAAAAACTTAACTCAACCGAATTTCCAAGACTTCGTATAGGTATTGGTAGAGATGAGCGTATGGGACTAGCTGATTATGTGTTAAGTCGAGTAAGTGATACCAATATGGCTTTACTTGATCCAGCGTTTGATAAAGCAGTAGATGTAATGGAACAATTTATTGTTCAAAAAGGTAACATAGATAAAATTAGGATTAACTAATGCTTAAAAACTTAATTTCTTCATCAGGCAACTTATATAGACTATTAAATGCTATTGATAGTCATATACCAGTAAGTGTGTTTGGTGTTGGTAGACAAGAAAAAATCTTAATATTAGACGAGTCTAGTGATAAAAAGTTAATAGTTGCAGTCAACGATGATGAAGCTGTCAATTATTATGAAACTTTAACCAACGAAAACAAAAGTGTAGACTTGCTTATTAACAATTTAGAAACTCAAGTTTCTAAATTTTCTTCTGCTACCCAAATTAATGTTTTAAAAACTTTACAGGATATTGTTACAGACAATGTTGACTATGTCGTTGTTTCGCCTAAAGTTTTGTTGGACAAACTTCCTAGTCCTAAGATGGTTAAAGACTTGATTTTAACTATAAAAGAAGATGAAAGTTATGATATCAATTCCATAACCAAAAAATTGGTGAAAATGGGCTATAGAAAAGATGATATTGTCAACGAAAGTATGGAGTTTAGTGTAAAAGGCGACATACTTATGGTTTATCCAATCAATATGGATTATCCAGTAAAAATATCTTTTTTTGATGATCAAGTAGAGTTTATTAAAGAGTACAATCCCGATAACCAAAGCATTATTGGAAGTTTAGATTCAATCAATATTTATAGTGCCAACTTTATTATTGACAATCCAACTGACCAAAACGAACTTAGTATAAAAGCAAGTAAGTTTAATGATAGAGAAGCAGAAGAAACATTTAACAATACGATTTCTGAAGTTAATATATCTTTAGACAATGGTATTTTGCCTGTCTGGGCAAAAGTTTATATGCCAGATTACGACCATTCTATATTTGAATTTTTTGATGATGGAATTGTCGCTTTTGACAATCCAAAATTGGCTTTGACAAGCATAGTAGATACATATCAAGATATCAAAAACGAATTTAAAGAAGATATAAAAAATGGCTTAATTACGGACAAACATAAAGATTTTTATTTTCACGAAGATGAGTTATTTCAATTTAAAAATTGTGGACTTGTAGCATTCCAAAATATTAACAATGCCAACAACATATTTAAGCCTAAAGCTGTATTTTCTATACCGACTACTCCTCAAATAAACTATAGTTACAACAAGTCTACACTTTATAGTGATATGGCACGCCAAATCTTATTGGGATATACTATAGTTATTTTTGCAGAGTCAAAAGAACTTGCACAAAAATTGAGTGATATGTTTTTACCAAAAAATGTGTCAACCAATATTATTTCTTCATTGAGTCAAGTACAAAAAAATTGTGTTAATCTTATTACAAAATCAAGTGGTTTATCTTGTGGTTTCGATGAAGATAAACTTATAATTATTGGTTTAAAATCTCAAAAACAAAAGCCAAAAACAAATGGTGGACTTACATCTAGTTATGATGTGTTTATGCCAGAAGTTGGAGATTTTGTTGTACATTCTACTTATGGTATAGGTAAGTGTGTTGGTATTACACAATTAAATGTAAAAAATGCTAAAAAAGATTATATTGAGATAGAATATCGTAACAATGATAAATTGTTTTTACCTGTTGAAAACATTGATTCTATTTCTAAATATGTTGGTGGAGATAAGCCAAAACTTAACAAACTTGGTAGTACTGAGTTTTTAAAGACAAAACAAAAAGTTAAAGAAAGTATTAAAAAACTTACTTTCGATTTAAAGAAATTATATGCTGAAAGAAGCCAAATAAAAGGAATAATGTTCCCTCCAGATGACGAAATTCAACTCGAATTTGAAAAAGCTTGCCCATACACTTTAACTGTTGACCAAGATAAAGCTGTAACAGATATGAAAAAGGATATGGAAAGTCCTAGAGTAATGGATAGACTTATTTGTGGCGATGTTGGATATGGCAAAACAGAAGTCGCTATTAGAGGAGCATTTAAGGCTGTTATGGCTGGATATCAAGTTATGGTATTGTGTCCAACAACTATATTAAGCGAACAACATTACAATACTTTTGAGTCAAGATTAAAAACATTTGGCGTAAAATGTGAAGTGCTTAATAGATTTAGAAATAATAAAGATACTTTAGCTATTTTAGAAGATTTTGCTAATGGTAATATAGATATCTTAATTGGTACTCATAAGTTACTTAATGAAAATGTAAAACCTAAAAATTTGGGGCTATTGATACTAGACGAAGAACAACGCTTTGGTGTAGAACATAAAGAAAAAATAAAGAGATTTAAGTCTAATATTGATGTCCTTACATTGTCTGCAACTCCTATACCTCGTACACTCCATAGTGCATTGATTGGTATTAAAGATGTTAGTGTTATTCAGACACCACCTAATGGTAGAGTTCCTGTTATTACTACTGTTACAGAGTCCAATGATGCAGTCATTGGCAATGCTGTATCAAGAGAGTTGGAGCGTGGTGGACAAGTCCTAATTATATATAATCGAGTAGAAAGTATATATGAATATTTGGCATATATCAGAAGCATTGTTGGCAACGATGTTTCTATTGATATAGCACACGGTCAAATGGACGAAAAAACGCTAGAAAAAGCCATTTTTAAATTATATAATGGCGATACTCAAATATTGATTAGTACTACACTTATTGAAAATGGTGTAGACTTGCCTAGAGCCAATACATTGATAGTCAACAATGCTGATATGCTGGGACTTAGTCAACTTTATCAGTTAAAAGGCAGAATAGGTAGAAGTGATAGACAAGCTTATGCAATTTTTATGTATGATAAAGGTCGTATGCTTAGTGAAGAAGCATATAAAAGATTGGGTGCAATAGTCGAGTATAGTGGGCTTGGCAACGGATATAAAATAGCAATGCGAGATCTAGAGATTAGAGGTGCAGGAAGTATCTTTGGAGCAGAACAAAGTGGACATATTGAAAGTGTCGGATATAGTATGTATTTAAGTTTGCTTAGTGAAGCTATAAAAGAAAATGGCGACACTCCAAAACTAGAACTTAACGATGTTAAGATAGATTGCTATTTTGATGCCAATCTTCCTAATTATTATGTTGAAAGTTCTTCAAATCGTATTGAGATATATACCGAGATTGCAAAATTAAAGAGTGAAGAAGATATAGTAGAATACACTAAAAAATTGGAATTTAATTTTGGTAGTGTACCACAAGAAGTACTCAACTTAATGTATGTTGCTGTTATTAAAAATTCGAGTGCAGGACTTGACATTAGAAGGATAAGTATAGGTACAAAAGAAACTTCTATAACTTTCAATAGTTCAACACCACAATTGCTTAAAGCATTGACTACTGTTATTGCTAGTAATAGGTATGATGTGGTATTAAATTTAGAAAATTTACCAATAATTACAATAAATAGTGATGTTAATTTGTTAACTAATATGAGAAATATAAAAGAATTGTTGAAAGTATTGTACGAAAACCTAAATAAATAATTTTAGTTAGTTGCAATATATTTTTAAATTTGTTACAATACTAAGACTTTATAATGACTAATAATGTCTATTATTTAATAATAAATTATTAATTGGAGCAAAAATGAAAAAGATATTAACTTACATTTTCTCGCTATGCTTATGTATTATGGTATTTGCAGGTTGTAGCCTTGTACAACTTAATGCTAGTAAATATTATAAGCAGACTGTAGCTGAAATTGTTTATAGTAAAGATAAAAAATATGAGTTTACTATGGAAGACTTGTTGCAAGCTTACAATAACTATGGTTATCAATTAGCTCAAAACAATAGTAGTAGTTCTTCATCATCTTCAAGTATGACTAGCGAAGAGATTCTTACTAAAACAGCCGAACTTATGGTTCAACGCCATTTGTTGGTTGAAAAGATAAAAGAAGAACTTGGTGATTTGTCTACCGAAGAAAAGAACTATATTAAGCGTCAAACTTATGATAGTATCAATTCTCAATTAGCATCTTTAGAAGATACTATTAGAGTTGAATGGGATAGAAAAATAAGTGAAGACGAAACTAAAGAAGACGAAAGTACATCTTTAAGAGCAAGTTATACAGCTTACGAACCTACAGTTGAAAAAGTTGTTGAAGAAAAAGAAGTTAATGGTACAACCAAACTTGTTACCGAATTAAAAAGAGTAACAGATGACGAAGAAATTGATGGTACAGACCCAGGCGAATTTAAACAAGCTATTACTGATGAAGATATTAGTAAAGAAGCTTGGAAACGCTATATGAAGACTTTACAAGACAACAACGAAAACTTAGGTAAAAAATATAGTGATGAAAAAGCATTTGAAAAAGAAATAGACCGTATATATAATTTATTGGTTGAAAATAGATATATTTCAAAATATCAAACAGCTATTACCAATGGACTAGAAATTACAGCAGAAGCTGCTGTAGAAAGCTACAAAGAAAAATATAAGAGAGATTATGAAAAATATGCTAATGACGAAGCAGCTTACCATACAGCTATGGGCGAAGATGCATCATCAGTATATTATCATCCAAATAGTGGTAACGAGTATATTTATGTTACTCATATCCTATTTAAATTTTCTGACGAACAAACAGCAGCAATTTCTAATTTGAAAAAATTGTATCAATCCAACTCAATTAGTAAAGAAGTTTACGAAGCAAGATTGGAAGAAGTACAAAGCCTAGAAAATACTGTTGTTAAGTATGAAGAAAATGGTGTAACCAAAACAACAAGTGCAGCACTTGCTTATCAAGATGTACTTAACAATGTTGGTAAATATGACAAAGATATTCAATTTGAAGCAAGAGCAAAAGAATTTAATACTTACATCTACAAATACAATGATGATGAAGGTATTATGAATAAAGATTTTGCTTATGTAGTTAATCTAGACACAAGCGTTACAGACAAAATGGTTAAATCATTTGCTGACGAGTCAAGAAGACTACAAAATGAAGAAGGTGTTGGTGCTATGAGTAAGCCAATACTTACAGATTATGGCTATCATATTATTCTTAACTTAGGTCCTGTAAAGAATGTTGTTGAATATGAAAATATTGACAATATTACTTGGGAAACATTATATAATGTTAAGACTCAACCATCTTCTGAAAAAACTCTATTCCATGTAGAATATGACGCTATCAATACAGACTCTACAAGATTATCTCAAGTGTTGTCTAGTAAGACAGATGACCTTATGGGTGGAGTAGAAAAAGTTAGATATTGGGATAAGAGAATACTTTCTCTTTTAAAACAAAGTAAATAGTTAATAAAAAGCGAGTACTAAGTACTTGCTTTTTTTATTATTTAAAGAGATATGGTATATAGATATTAAAAGTAATGTCTGTGTATTTAAAATTGTTAATTGGTGGTTATAGTAAAATTATTTTAATAAAAATACAATATTTATGTTGTTGTAATGATAATTAAAAGATGAAAAATACTGATTATTTTTAATAAGAAAAATTCCTTTATTTAGACAATTTATATATGTTATGTATATTAATAAATGGCTTTTATACATTTTTATACATAATTTGCATTGAATAATTATGCAATCGGTACTATTCGATTGACACAATATATATTGTAGTGATATATTATTTTGTGTAGTGTAGTTAATATATTTTTAATATATTAAATAATTAGTTGAAAGGGTTATTATGCCACTAAAGAATACTGAAGAACAACTTAATGAGGCAAAACATAGTGCACAAAAAAGAGTGCTCTTCTTTTCTAATCGACAAGAAGAAAGACACCCTTTATTGGACAAGTCTAAAAAGTCCGCAACTAAGAACTTAAAATCCAACAAACCTATTAAGTATTCGACTGTGTTTATGTTGGATAAAGTAGATTTAAAAGTAACTGATGAGGAGATAGCAGAAGCTGAAAAACCAACAGATTTTACGATTTCTGCATTAGAAGAGGCCAAAGAAAAAGTTACCGAACAAAAGCAAAATAAAACAAAATGGTTTAATCTAATATTTATGTTAGTAAACATTGCTATTTTAGCTTTAGTTTTGGTATATCAGAAAAATACATTTGGTGTTGCTTCTTTAGATGTCCTTAAACAAAATGCAAAATTTGGTATATTGTTCTATACATTACTATTATTTGTATTGATTATGCTTATCGAAACATTGCGTACACATATATTGTTGTATAAAGCAACAAAACAAACAAGATTGTTTTTGTGTTATAAAGCGTCAGCAATATCTCGTTATTATGACTGTATAACACCATTTGCTACTGGTGGACAACCTTTTGAAATATTCTATATGAATAGTCGTGGTGTTCATGGTGGTATAGCTACAAGCGTTCCACTTACAAAAGCAATGTTTAACAATGTTGCGTTTATTATTGTTTCTATTATTGTATTGATATTTAATTCAGATTTATTTGGAAAAGAAAGTCAAACAGTTATCATTGTTTGGAGTATCATAAGCTTGTGTATCTCTTGCTTGATATTGTTTGTATTGATTCTATTTGCTATTAGTAAAAAAGTAATGCCAAAATGTCTAATGTTCTTCTTAAAATTGGGACAAAAGATGCACTTGGTTAAAAATTATCATTTAACTTTCAACAAATGTATGCGTACTATATTGGAGTACCAAAAGAGTACCAAATTCTATATGACTAATATTTGGGTTACAATTTCATCATTGATATGCTCAGCAGCTATTGTTGTTATTAGAGCATTTATCCCATTTATGTTGTATTGGGCATTTAGTGCAAAAGCTCCAGTAGATGCATTGCTAGAGATATTAAGTAAATTTATTTTGGTAGAACTTGCTACAAAATATATTCCATTACCGGGTGCTTCTGGTATGGCAGAAATATCATTCTCAGCATTGTTTGCTAGCTTGTTTAGTGATGGTACATTGTTCTGGGCTATGTTATTCTGGCGTATTATGAACTACTTTATTTACTTATTGCAAGGTATAATAGTATTGATTTATGATTTTGCTTATGGCAATAAAAAGAATAGACTTAATCTTATTAAACTTGCACAAAAAGATAAAGAAATAATGGAAGTTACAAAAAGTCAAATTAATAAAAAACCTAGAAAATCAACCAAATAATTATTAAATATTAGTAATTTATTAAAATATTGATTATATAAAAACACAAAATTAAAGTTTTGTGTTTTTTATTTTTTTACCCATTATGTTTTTCAATCAAAATAACTCAATATTGTATTATTTGTATATTGCCTTATTCGTGAAAAGGAATAGTTCTGTTGGTATGGTCATATACTTCTTCACAATTAAACAAGTGCTCGTAGTATTTACCAAAAGACCTTAAAGTTCGGCCGTCAATAGGCTTTCTATCCATAAGTAGAGTATTATGAGATGTCGTTCCTATTGGAACATAACCAAAAAAGTTTTTTGCTCCAACACCACAAAACAAATTGAAGCCAGAATCCAACAATAATTGATGTTTGTAAGTAATGTCACCGTTATCGTCAACAACTTCCCATTCGCCATACGGATATACATAAATACTAGTTTTGCCAATAATAGGCTCAACTTCTGATTGCCAGTTGTATATTTCTTTTGCAAATTCCATATCGCTTAGTTTTGTCATATGATAATGTCCGTATGAGTGACAAGCAAATTGCCAACCTGATTTTTTTAACGCATTGACTACTTCTTGCGCCTTTTTGATTTCGTATCTGCTAGTAGCATTGCTTTTTTGTGTTCTGTATCCCAATATCCCATCATAACCAGTAAGACATATCAATCCTTTTGCTCCGTTATGACTAAAATCAGGGTAGGTCTTTACAAATTGTTCAAGTATAGGTATAAACTCATTGTCATAACTTACTCTATCAGCTATAGTCTGTTTTGATGTGTAAGTAGCAAGTTTGTTGTTTCTATCCAATATGATTTTGTCTACCATACCTTTATTTCGCTTTTTGCTATCATAATTACAGTCGTCAAAAGAGAATATAAGTGGTTTTTTATTCTTAGGTAGATATAAAGTCTTTTTCTTATATATTCCATCTACATTTTCGTATGTGCTGTTAATGTCTACTAAAATATAGTTGTTATTGTATAAAGACAATAGTATTTTCTTAAATTCGCTAGGAGTAAGACAATCTCTATCAAAGTCTTTACTCATATTATTCTTTGGGTTTAATGCCATCTCTGGAAAGGCAAGTAAACAATGAGTAAACAAATGCTCAATTTCTCCATCGTAAGCTACAAGGCTTTTATTTTTTATTTGATTTTCGTTGTAAGCAATTAGATTTAAGATATTTTCATCGTTATTGTAATATTGAACTTTACTTTTAAGTAGGTTTAATGCTTGTGCATAATCGCCATTATTGGCATATTCGTTGGCGTCATTAATAAGAATATTTTTATACTCTTTGATAAGCTTTTTATATTTACTATTATTAAAATTGTAATGATATGTATTGTCTATTTGCATTTGTTCATATAGAGTCATTGCTTTTTTATAATCTTTGCTGTCAATATAGTTTTCTATTATTTGTAATTGGTACATTGTATTATTTTCTTTATCTATTGCATTAACTGGCGAACAATATGTGGTGGAAGTCATACCACATAAGACAAGTAATATACAATATATAATAAGCAAAATATTTTTAATTTCTTTAATCATAATTTTGTCCTAATAAGTAAAAATCTTATGTATTTGATATAGATAGTATGTATAAATTATCTTAAATTATTTATTAGGGCAGTTTTGCTAAGTGTTTTAAATATGTAACTTAGAAAATTATAATATAAGTTCTTAAGTCATTTTTTTGTTTTTCAACATCTAGTTTTATTAGTTAAAAATCGTCAAAATACTTTGTTTTACTCCTTAATATTCATTAATAACTTACAACTAAAAAATGACATTAATTTACATAGATATTACAATATTGCTAAGGAGTTAAATATGGAAATAATTAAAGGGAATGCAACTTCAAAGTTGCTTAAATTGATAGATAAAAATTATAAACTATTTAAAATAATAGTTGTTACAGACGATGTTAAAGAAGACAAATTTTATGATCTTATATCAAAAATAAGTGAAAAATGTAAGGCTTTAGAGATAGTAACAGTGCCATCAGGCAATTATTCTTCATCTGTTGTTAAAGGACTTATTGATTATAAAATGAGTGATGATGTAGGAGCAATAGTTGTACTAGGGGATAATCCTAATGTGTTAGAATGTCTAAATAACTATCAAGTTGCTATAATCAATATTATTACTGAACCATATTTGCCATTGTTTTTATATAAGCAAGATTATGTCGTGATTGATGAAAAAGTTATATCTAAATGTTCATATAGAGATATAGCCAAATGTTATTCAACTATTGCTAGTTTAAGTTTTTATCTATTAGAGCAGGTATTTGACAAAGCTATATTTTATAAAGAAGTAGATAATGACAAACTAATAAAAATAGAACAATTATTATTGGACTTAACAATGATGCCAAGTATAGTTGTTAAAAGTACAATGGGTAAAAATATGCTTATTGATATATGTTTACAATTAAAAGATATATTGTTATTATCTGATTTTAATCAAAGTTTTGTCTATAAAATAGCTAATAATATTATTCAATTTTCAAAATATAAAAACATTAATTTAGGCGAATCACTAATGATATCCAATGTTATTAGTTATAAGATGTTTGATGTCCTTTTGTCTGCAGATATGCTTAAATCCAATATTGGCTTTGACTGTGAAAAACGCATCAATCTATATAAAAACAATTATTCCTTATCACATATATCACAATCCTTTTTGTGTGATAAAGACATATCTCAACATATAGACAATTTTAATAGGGTAAAAGTAGCATTTAAAGCTGTATTTATTACATATTATGAGATGTTGGTTAAACATATAAAAATATTTAGAGAATTGTATTATGATAAAGGACTAAGCTTAAACAAGTATCTTAATGATAAAGTGTTATTGACATCAATCAATTGTGTACCAGAAACTTATGATAATAGTTGTTTTGGAACATTTATAAGAGATGTGGGGTTGCTTAATAAAATATAATTTATTAAATTAAAAAAATATCTAAATTAGATTATAAAAGAGTATAAAAAATAATAATCGAGTTAATCATTATGTAGGAGACTATATGAAAAGATTGCTCGGTTTTATTTTTTTTATTTCACTTACTATAGCTTTAGGTATAATGCAAGAAAACTCTATTATAGATTATTTTAAACATTTTTCCGAATGTGTTATCTCTACAAGTGATACTTTTGATAATGATACCAATGCTATAAAAAATGGTAATCAATATATATTAAGACTTAATAAAAATAATTATCAACAATACCTAAGTAATGTATCAAGTATAGAATCAATTACTTTAAGAGTTGATAATGTGAAAGTAAATGAGATAGTTAAGACATTACATATTGATATTAAAAATACAAGTTACATATATGACTGTAAGGTTATTGACGGATATACCGATAGACTTAAATGTGTGGTTGTGGGTGATACAAAATACAATATTCAATTGGCACAATATGAAAATTATGTCCTAATAGGTTATCCATTAATAATGCAAGGTTTTTAAAAAATATATGTATAAAACACTACAATATGGATATCATTTAACAATAAATTTTGGAGGATATATATGAAAGAAAAAAGTGGAAAGGAAGCATTTTTAACATTTTTAAGAAAATATGGTTATATTGTTGGTCTTGGCGTAATGTTAGTAGTAATTAGCACAATAATTGTTGTTTTTGCCAATAAACCTAAAGAAAATGTCACAAATCCAACTAATACAACACCAGTAAGTTTTTATAGTCCATTGCTAAGCTATACAATTGCAAAAGATTATAATGAT
Source organism: uncultured Clostridia bacterium (assembly GCA_934746645.1). GTDB lineage: Bacteria > Bacillota > Clostridia > Christensenellales > UBA1242 > UBA6345. Next base: position 324,630 of record CAKVFE010000001.1, on the reverse strand, counting down.
AAAAATTTGGTGTACAATACTACACTAAAACAATGGGAAGCACATAAAGGTATATGTTTTTCTGCTAGTGAAAATAGTGAAGTGTTTGCGTGTCTAGATGGTACAGTTGCTGATGTATATACCAATCATCTTAATGGTACTGTAGTTGTGCTTAGTCACGATAACAATTTAAAAACTTACTACTCTAGTTTGGACGAAAATGTTAGTGTTAAGAAAGGTGATAAAGTTAAAAGAGGTAGTGTAATTGGTAAGGTAAGTAGCACAGCTTCCAACGAACTTAACCTTGGTAGTCACTTGCATTTTGAAGTAACAGAAAACAATGTTAAAGTTGATCCTGCAACATATTTAAACCTTGAAGGAAAATAAAAACATCAAAGATTGATGATTTTTGATTGATAAAGTTTGTTTTTTAATAACCTTTACACAAATTTTAACTTTAATTGCTTTACAATAACTTTTTAATTTTTTATAATAGTGCTAGCAATAATTTTGGAGGAATACCATGGTACTAGATAAAATCAAAAGTTTATTGTCAAGCCAATTAGGAATTAAAGAAGAAAGAATCCAATTAAAATCAAGAATCCTTGAAGATTTAGGCGCAGACTCTTTAGACTTGGTTGAACTTCTTATGACTTTAGAAGACGAATTTCATGTTTCTATTAGTGACGAAGAAGCAATCAAATTAAAAACTGTTGAAGATATTGTAAAAGTTATCGAAGCTAATCAATCTAAACAATCTAAAAAGTAATAGGACAACGCATCTAATATAATTGTGATTAATGCGTATCTAAATAAAAGTGTCAACCATTGTGGTTGACTTTTTTTTATACCAAATTTATGTGATACTAATTATGTAATATAAGTAAAATTTTTAAATGTTAATATAAAAATTAGTAGATATGTTTTTTATCGCATATTGTAATATTTTGTCAAAAGATGTCATACACATAGTTAAAAATATTAGGAGTTATGTATGACATTAGATACTAGGGCAGAGATGTTGGCTAGGTATATTGTTGACCACAAATCAACTATTCGTGGGACAGCATCTCAGTTTGGCTTAAGTAAAAGCACGGTACATATAGATGTTTCTAAAAAACTAAAGACTATCAATTTGCCATTATACCTAGAAGTAAAAGAAATATTAGACAATAATTTTAACGAAAGAAATGTTAGAGGTGGCGAAGCTACTAAGCAAAAATATTTAAAATTAAAAAATGAGTTGAGTAAATAATTGCTCAACTTTTTTTGTTATTTTTTATATAGAGCCACTAGTTGTTTGACATAACAAAAAAAAGTAAATATAATTGTGGCTAGGGAAGATAATATTTATATATATAATATATTAAATATTCTTGCGAGTTTTGATTATACTAAAATTATCAAAACAGCATAACTACTAAAGATTTGGAGATATACCATGGGTAAGAAGTTAGGCGCATTTTTATTAACTATTTTAAGTTCTGTATTGTTGTTGTGTGGGTGTGATGACCCATACAAGAATTTTGCATTGTCTGTTTCGACTAAAGAGATTGTATTGTATCTTGATAGTGATGCTGACAATACCGAATATCCATCAACAGGAACATTCAATGTTAAGGTGTCCGGAACAAGTAAAAGTGTTAGTGGAGATATAACTATTACACAACACGCTTACAATGGTGTAGATGATATAGTAAGTGTTGAAGCTATTAGTGATGATACAACATCTAAAAATGGTGCAACTTATAGAGTATCCGCCATCAAGGCTGGTAAAGGTGTTATTTCTATCAACACCAATGAAGGCAATAAGCGTGAAGAAATTGTAGTTACAGTTTATGTCCCAGTAAAAGGTGTCGAATTTAAATCCCAACCAATCGCTGTAAAATATAAAAGTTATGTTGACCTAACCAACTTTATTAACTTTACCCCAGAAAGTACCAACCAAAAAGAAATGGATTTTTATATCTCTGATGATTCAGCGTCAGATGTTGTTCGTGACGACATAGGTATTACCGAAACATCTTATGCTCGTATAGTTAATGGAGTTTTAACTTCAAGAGATTCTAATGCATATCCAAATGTTAATGGTGAAAAATATGTTAGTGTTTATGGTGTATCCAAACACGATCATGATATTAGAACATCAGTTATTAGAGTTCCAGTATTAGAGATTGTTGAAGAAACCAATTTTGAATTGGTTACTGCTACCGAAACAGGTAATATCAATTTGGTTAAAAACAACTTAGGATATTATGATATTGTTCTTGGACACAACAATCCAACCAACCCATTTATATATTCTCGTAATTTGACATTAAAGTTGTCTAGTGACCATACTATTGACCAACAATATGCAATTACTACCAATTACAATCCAGTATTAACAAAACAATCTATATTCGAATTAGACAATGAAGTAGAAGAAAAATCTCGTTACGACTTTGTTGGCTTAAAACAAGAATATCCATATAAGAGCTTTACAGTATCTCAAGTATCTGCTGGTACAGATGTTTTAGAGATTTATGTTGATAGACTTGGATATGAAGGATTGTTTACAATCACATTAAAAGTCAGAATTATTGTTAAAGATTTTGCTACCGAATTAACAGCTGTAGATACTGATGGCAATGACGCATTCAATACAGGACTTGTTATTTACAATGCGTATGGTGGTTCTTCTTTGGGTACTGGTGTTACATTAAGTTTGTCACCAAACCCAGACAATAACTACAAAGTTAAAGTAAATATTGCAGATGCTCCTGCAGTTGATGGTGTAAGTGGTATTTCATTAAATTTAGCCAATGGTACATCTGTTTTGGACGGATCATTATTGGATTCTGGTACAAGATTGTACATAAAACACATTTATGATTACGACACAATAACCAATGAAATTCTTGCCAATGGCATTGTTCCTAAATTGGTTATTACATATACATTTAGCCTTGCACCAACTGGTGTTCCTAATGACGGTTATGCAACATACACTATTGAAAAAACTATTCCTATGGAAATGAAACTAGGTGTTACTGATATTCGTATTCCATCAAACAATGCAGAAATCAAAATTAATGCTGTTACTGGAAAAGCTATAGAAACTAACACAGCTTCAGAAGTAGGAGCTAATAATGTTAACAATACACATTATTCTGTTTTTGCAGATGATGATCCAGTAGAAACTACTGAAATTGTTTTAGCTACAATAGATGAACAACCAGCAGATTTAGTAGAACTTATTGAAAATATTAGAGTGTTAAATGTTAATGGTCAACCATCTACTATCAACGCTATGAGTAACAAATACTTCAGTATTGTTTATAAAGAAGGTCCAATCGTTGGAAGATATAACAGATTGGTTTTAGAACCAGAACTTCAACCAGAACAAGCTAGAATTGTTTTGGAATTGTCTACAACCAATAACATTGTAAAAACTGTTACTATCGAAATTGTTGTTCCTATTGCTTACACAATGGAAAATGCTGATAAAGCAGATATCGAAATAAACAACGAATTAGAAGTTGGCTCTAGCATTTATGCTACTAAAAAGACAAATTATAAAGTTGCATATAGTGACGCTTTATATATCTATGATGGAGAATTTGAACCATCAGAAGAAGACAATATTAGTGATATTGTTAAGTATACAACTCTGGACGAATTGACAGTTTCTGTTGATAGTCGTATTGGATTTAATTTGTACAACTACATTGTTTTAAAAAATAGTGAAGGTGTACCAAGAATTACAAAAGTTAATTACAACTCCAATGTTACAATAAGTCAAAATAGAGAGTTCTATAATATCGAATACGAAACCGTAAATGGTGTTGAAATTCCTTATTTAGCAATTAAGAAAGTAAAAACACAAACTCCAATTAATGTAGACTTTAGAATTTCTGGATACGATAACGATGGCAATATGGTCGAATTTACAAAGACTATTAAACTTACAATTATCGAACCTATTACAAGTATTTCTATAAGCCCAGAAAACAGAACTCTATATGTCGCTGATTCTTTAGGTTCTTTAAAAGAAGAGGAAAGTAAACTAGAATATACAGTTACTGTATACCCAATAACAGCTACAATTTCTACTCGTGCAATTACTCCTAGAATTGAGGATAAAGTTCTATATTCATTAAAAAGTGGTAATACTGACTATAGTATTTTGGTTTCAGATATCCTTAGCCTTACAACATATACTGATGAAGAAATTGAATCTGCTCAACAAAAGGGTATTAATCTAGCCAATAAGTTTAAGATTCAAGCAATCCTAAATAATCCATCTATTGAAAGTAAATTAAATAACTATAGTATGGCAACTGGTAGATCTATAGACTCAACAACAGTTTTAAATACTATATTTAGCAACAACATTGTTATCAACCTTTATGCAGAGTTGACACAATACAACAAACCTACAATTACTACAAAAACTCAACTTACAATCAAATATGCTAAGAAAGTTGAAAAAATTATTCCTAGCATATCCGAAACAGGTTTGTATTTTGATTTAAGAAATGAAAAAACAAATACCAATGGTAAATCAATATCATTTAATGTGTTGCCAAATGACGCATACAATAAAAAATTGATTGTTACTGTTGAAAATGATAGCATTGCTAGAATTTCTTCAAATTCAGTAGATAAAAATAATAGAATTGTTGGTAATTCAATTACAATTTTACCAGGTTCAACAGCAGGCCGTACTTACATAAGAGTAAGTGCAGAAGATTGTTATGCTATTGATTCTGCAACTGGTATCGCAAGACCTTCAAGTTATATAGATATCCCTATCCGTGTAGCAGATGGTTCTAAAGAATATCCATTTGAAATTGCTACAGCTAGCGAATTTGTTTCTATTGCAGAAGATATTGCTGAAGGCAACAATTCATATTTCTATGTTATTACTGATTCATTCTCCATAAATAGTGATGTTGTATCAACATTTGGAGATTTTAATGGTGGAATCAATGGTAAGTTTACTTACAACATTGATGGTATATATTATTCACAACAAAATACAATTCAAGGTTTGACCCTTGATATAACAACAGATTTAAGTCAACAACAGTTGTCTGAACACAACTTTGGTTTGTTTAAATCATTGGGCGAAAATGCTTTAATTGAAAACTTGATATTGTCAGATGTTAATATCAATTTAACACTCAATACAACTAGTCAATTTAATGATTATGTCAATGTTGGTGTTATAACCGGTGTTAATAAAGGAACAATCTACAATAGTTTTGTTAATGGTAAAATTAATGTCGTATCTGATACAGACAGAGTTAATATTGGTGGACTTACAGGTCGTACTCAATCCAATGTTTATGTTGAAGAATATGACGATATTGATACTGAAAGCAATTCTTATGTTGTTGGTTCAATAACAGGTGAAGATAGCACGTCAACATTTGCCAACAATGGTTATAATTCAGAAATTTCAATTGTATTTAAAGGCACAGAAAAACTTGATAGTTTGTTTGAAAACACATCAGTTTTACCTAATACCAATATTGGTGGTATTGCCGGTGTAGTTACTACTTATGCTACTCATAAAAATAATAATGCCAACGAAAGTTATGTTGGTTATGGTGCTACTTTAGACAATGGTAAACAATTACCAGGTGTAAGTATTTATCAATACAATATGGAAAGCATTAAGACAATTTACAATTTGTCTGTTGCACCTAATATTGTAAGTGTAGATAAAGACAACAATTTATTGCCAGCCAATGTAGGTGGTGTAGTTGGTTATAGTCATAGTACTTTGATTGATAAAGTTGAAGTATTACCAGTTTCACTTCAAACATATAGCAATGTTGGTGGCATAATTGGTTACGCTTATGCTTCATCTATCCAACAAAGTGTTGTAGAGTTTGCCAACCTTGGTCAAACTGGTATTGATACAGTTTCTATTACTGCAAAACAAAACATTGGTGGTATGGTAGGCTATGGTGTTGATGTGAATATTGCTTATAGCTATGTAAGAGCATACTTTAATGGTAAAGCTATAGATGATACATATTATGGCAATTTGTTATTGCTAGAAAGTGAAGAAACAGAAAAGAATATCGGTGGATTAATCGGTAAATTAGATTCTTATGGAATAAGCAATCAAATAAAAACTGCTGGTGAAAGTGCTGGCCTTAATATAGAAGCGTATGTAAAGACAGTTTCTACTACATCAGCTTCAGCAATAATCAATTCTTATTTCAATGCAGATATTAATACTGATTATCAAACTCTATCTGGAACAGTCAATATTGGTGGTTTGATTGGTAAAACAACTAATATGGATATCAAAGTAGATGTTGTAGATTCAAGTGATGAAAAAGTAAACTCATTATTAATCACTGATTCATACTTCTATGGAAATATAAGTCAGGCTAAAGGACAAGAATATACAATTACTAATTATGTTTCACAACCAGTTTCGGCTACAATGATAACAGTTGGTACAAGTATAAGTTATCAATTAGGAAGCATTGTCAACATAACTGATGGTGAAAAATACTTTAATAAAAATATTGATGATTTTATAGACATCAATGGCAAAGACATAATCGAAGTTACAAACAATATGACAATAACCGGATATGTTGATGCTGATGCCAACAAATATTTTGTAAATACTATTACTTATAGAGTTATCAAACCTTATCATAAAGCTGTAGGTAATGCGACACTATCTAATGTCGTTATTGATACAAGTTATGATGATTTAACTCAAGAAGAACAAGATAATGATACAACCAATAATACTGTAACTACAAAAACTCACTATAGTTACAACATTAATGTTAACTATGGTGCAGCTGTTGAAGTTAAACATATTTATTCTGTTGTTAATGGTAATGGCTTTGTATTTAATACAGCAAATTTAGGTAGCAATGAAACATTGTTTAAGTTGGGTACTTTCGAAACAAAAGTAGTAGATAGTGCTGCCAACAAAACAACAGTTTCTACTGTCAACGAAACAATTTATGATGATTTGAAAGATGTATCTACATTTAAAAATGCTGGATTTGATATATCAAAAGCTGTAAGAGATGATGAAGTTGATGAAGACGGAAATCCAATTTCTCAAGAATATTCAACTAAATGGTTGATTTTATCAGATTTAAACTCAGGTTATCCAGTATTGTTTAGTTTGACTAACAACACAACATTGTTATTTAAGGTATTGCCAACCAACATATCAATCAATATCTTAGATACAAAATATTCAACTATTGGTTTTAACAACTTAACTTTCTTAAAAGATGGCGATAATTTGATATTGTTCTACAACGAATTATTGGATTCTAAGACAAGACCTTATGTTGGAACTAATAAGTACAAATTAACAACTTCTGATGATGAAGATAACATAGATATTTCATTATATCCTGTTACTGCTATAAGTATTGATTTGGATATAGTTGACTTATCTAAATACAATATTAGTGCAATTTATGACAAAGATATGGTTATAAAGAGTTCTGATGAAAATATTGTAAGTGTAGGTTCTGATGGTATTATTACTACAAAATCTACTGGTAACATCACACTTACAATTTCTAGTAAATTAGATTCTTCTATTACAAAATCATTAAATATTTTGGTTGTTAATGGTTTAAGTGACTTTAATATTTATAAGAGTAAAAATTTAACAACAGATGACAATCAACTTCAAGATTTGTTTGATGTTAATAAAAAACAACAAAACAGTGATGATACTGAAGAAGGTAATCAAGATACTCAATATGATATTGTTGATGAAAATGATGATAATGCTTATGTAAGAGCAATTACTCAAATTATTGATGAAACAACTAAGTATTGGACTGATGTTGTTAATAATGACCCATCTACAAGATTTGGCGACGAATTTACTACATACAATGGTTCTTATGTAAAGAACAGTAATATGGGTGTAAAAGTTGAAGTTAATACAGTAGGTGAAGGACAAGCAACTCTTAATAATGTTCAATTAGAAAAAGGAAAAACATATTTATATTCAAATTTAGGCGAATTTAACTTTACAGGTAACTATAAAGGATTGATGTATTTAACATTGACTCCATTTATAAAGAGTGAAGTAAGTGGATTTGGTACAACATTAACCGAAACTGCTTCAAGTGGAAAGAGTGTTGACAATTGTGTATTAGTTGAAAAACTAAAGAAAACATACAAATTTAACATTATTCCAAAAGCAGAAAGTATTGCTGTTGACAAACAATCTGCTAACTTAGACCCTGTATCTAATGTAGATTTAACTATCACAACAGTAACAAGCAATTTTGTTAAGATTGGTGAAGATTATACTATTAACGAAACAATCAACTTAAGAATATTTGACCTTGTTAACAACACAACTGTTGGTACATTTACAGTAGATATGACAGGTAGTGGTCAAAACTCAAGTCTAATTAATGTGGAGATTTTAGACGAAGAAGTTCAAGCTACTAATGATGCATTAAAGATTAAATTAATTAAAAAGATTAGATTATCATTTAATACCGAAATGTATAGTAAGCGTACCAACGGAGTATCTTACAACCTTAACGATATTAGATATAGATTTAATTTCTATCCAAGTTCTAATTCAAGTTTAAATGCAAACTTTGACTTAAAGATTGTTCCACTTAATGTCAACGAAATAAAGATGACATATTATGCTAACTCTGAAATTTCAGGTACTGGTACATTCTATCCACAAGAAGATAGTTCTAATTATATAGTTCCTTCTAGAGTTGGATTGTTAAAACTAGAACTTACTCCAAATTATAGTAATGCAGAATATGTTAAACTTACAGTTGATGGCGAACTTAAATCTAAAGTTTCATTTGTTCAACAATTAGGTATTATGTCTAGCGAATCCAATGGATATATTACTGGCTATCGTACAATAATTGATCAACCAGAATATCTACCAGGATTTGAAGGTATTAAATTATTAAATCAAAGTACTATTGTTAATAGTTCTGATATCTACTTTAACAACTGGTATTATGTTCAAGTATTCTTATCAAGTGAAACTCAAGTAAATCAAGAGATTACATTTAGAGCAACATCTTATAAGACTGATACAGATGCAAGTGGTAGAAAAGTAGAAACTGAAATTAGAAGTGACACAATAACATTGCAAGTACAACCTTTACCAAGCATTGCATTAACAGTTGATGGAAAGAGTGAAGGTATTATTGCTAAAGGTGCTACTGTTGACCTAGAAGTAAGTGCGATTAACTTTGAAGGAGATATCCAAATCACAGCTAATACACTTAACAATGGTGCAACTTATGTTAGTGTTAACTATGACGAAACAACTGGTAAATGGACATTTAGTGTAGATGTTAAAGCAGTTGCTGGTGATACAGCAATAATTACAGCTACGGCAACTAAATTCATTAATGGTGTGTTAGAACAAAAATCAAGTCAAGTTCGATTGTATATAGTCGAATATTTGATAACAGGTGTAAGAGTCAATGGCACAACATACGCTGACGGCCGTTATCAATATGAAGCACTTAATGGTACAACTCATCCATTAACAGTATTATTAGATGTTGAAAAAGACGATAACAACGAAGATGCAATCACTATGATTTCTTCATTGGAAAGTGAAGCTAGTGGTATCATTAAACCAGATGGCGTAGGAAGTTATATAAACAACTGGTGGAGATTAAACAATCTTAACGAGTATGAAACTGTATATCCAAATGTAACTTATACCAATTACAGATTTGCTGATTTAACAATGTCTGATTACAACAGAACTCACTATTATGCTATTAAGACATTATCGGTAAGTAGTACAGATGTTATAAGTTATCGTATGAGATATTATTATGACGGACAAGGTGTTCCAAGATTGTATACTGGTATTGATCCAGGATATCAATTGTACGAACTATCATTTAGTTTTGTGTTGGTTATTAAAGACAACTCAACTTATGATCATCCTAATCCAATAAGCACTGTTGCTGAGTTTATGGCTTTAGGTGGATTAAATACAGACGGAACAAGCAACGGAAGTGCAGTTACTGAAGGCCATTACATTTTGGTTAATGACTTAACACTTGAAAATTATTATCCATTTAGTGCTAACTTCAGTTCGTTAGATGGTAATGGATACATAATCAAAATTAAAAACTTTAATACAGATAAATATAAAAATGGTGGCGGTGGAAATAATATAGGTTTGTTTGAAACTATATCTGCCAACACAATTATTAAAAATGTAACAATCGATGTATCTGATATGTTGGTATCAACTTCAGATGCAAACAAGATATTACAACAAAAGACTGATGCTCCTACAGCAAAAATTGACTTGATGGGTATATCTTCATTCAATTTTGGTGTTCTAGCTGGCCAAAATAATGGTTCTGTAACCAATATAAAGATTGTCAATACATATAGTACTCAACTTAATGGTACTGGTAGAAAGAATCTATTAGTTGCAAGTACAACTGGATACTTAAATGGTAGTTTAGTTGATGCTAGAGTAGGTGGTATTGTTGGTAACAACAATGGTACAATCTCTAATTCTCATATTGGTCTTAACGCTTCTAATTATGATGACACTAATTATAAGAGCCAAGAAAATCATGGTATAAATGTAGCAAACTCAAGTGAACCTATTACAACATATCCATTTAACTTAGTTGGTGGTAAAACAATATCTGCATTTGCTAATACCAATAGTGGAATAATTGCTAATAGCTATGTTTTAGGCGTTGGTGTTACTAATACAGGTAGTATATTTGAAGGTACAAAAACAGCTGGTTTTGTAGTTGAAAACCAAACCAATGGTAATATATTCAATAGTATGGTTGAAGGTTTGGGTACCGTAAACTATAGAGCTAACGAATATGTATATCTTGAAGGTAAAGGATATATTGGTGGATTTGTATATACCAATAGTGGAAAAATAAGTAATGCATATTCAAATATTTGCATTACAACCAATAGTGGTGGTAGTGGTGGATTTGTATACTCAAACGAATTAACAGGTAGTATTACTAATGCATACTCTACTGCTAAAAATGGTCTAAATAGTTGGGCTCATGGCTTGTTTACTGGTATTAATGACGAAAATGAGTACAACAATAAAGGTACATATACATCTTGTTTCTATTTGGTTCTTGAAGGTGAAGTTAAAAATGAAGACGAACCTGCAATAGCTTTAAATGGTAAGAAGACAGAGGGAGTAAGTGCAAGTGAAGCTAGTGCTAATAATGAATTTAGGGATACTGGCTCATTTAATGGATTTAACTTTAGAGTTGGTGATGACAACAATAATGTATGGATGATTAGTTCAGATGTCCAATATGGTCCAAGACTTATTTCTGCTACTGAAAGTTCAACATATTCTCATAGGGTATTAACCAATACTACAGTTAATGGTAGTCAAACTATATATGATTACGAGTATGATAGTTTATATTATTATGGATCAGAAAGTAACCCATTGTTGGTAAATAGTGCTACAGAATTTGTAACATTTATTATCAACAACTCAAGAAAAATGACAGTTAAAATTGGAGATGAAACTGATACATTATATGTATTTGGAACAACCAATTCTAGCAGTACAACACTTAATGTTCCATCATCAATTAGATTAATTAATGACTTAGATTTTAGTGCTATTACTTTAAATAATATGATTGTTGATGGTAAGCGTATAACAGATATTACTTTTGCAGGCAAACTTGATGGTAATGGTATGACTATGTCTGGTATAAGACTAGTAGACCAAAATCAATCAACAATTCATGAAAACTTTGGTTTATTTAAACAAGTTGGTATTAGTGATGAACAACTTAAGAGTTTAGAAAATGTAACTGTTTCTCCTGCTATTATGAATGTTAATATTGGTGTAGCAGGTGTTGATGCTGGACAAAGTGTAAAAGTTGGTGCACTTACTGGTTCTATGTATAACACAACATTAATCAATGTTAAGTTGTTTGGTGGTAATGGTGTATATATTAGAGGACAAAACATTGTCGGTGGAATTGCAGGTTATATTGTAAATACAGATAATAAGACAATGGTAGATATTACAGTTGAAAATATCAGTGTGACTGCATCACATAGTAGTATTAATGGTAATGTTAGCGATGTTACAACTTTATCCTTAGATGGTAAATTAAGTAATGATGGCGGTAGCACTTCAATAAGCTATAACTCTTATGGATTAAACAAAGCTAATACTATCAGTAATATGAGAAGAATGTCTTATGCAGGAGCTGTGGCTGGTATTATATCTGCTGAAAACCGTGTTACTGCTTCAGCTAATAAGAATAAAGATGGAAATAAAGACAATGCTGATTATACATTAATAGGTCATAACATTATTAAAACTTTAACAGGTATAGAAATTGATTTTGATAATGGTAATACAATTGATAATTATAAATATTCATCTAGTATTGAAAATAATAGAACAACTCCAGGAGAAGATTCTATAAGTAAAATTACAGTTCAAGGTGGCGGTTACATTGCTGCAGAACATGCTGGTGGATTGTTTGGTTGTGTAGATGAGCATACACTAATTAAAAATAGTAAATACTTAGTTGGTGAAATAATTAAAGATGGCGACACTGCTAGTGAAGATTTTATTCAAGAAATTAGAGGTTACAACTATGCTGGTGGTATAGCAGGTGAAAACTTTGGTATGCTTGAACAAGTTAGAGTCGAATATATTGATTCTATTCAAGAAAACATCGATAAAAACTTTAACACAGGCAATACTACTGAAGGAGAAATTGATAATCTATTTGGAACTACAACATCTATTGCTATAGGTGGCATAGCAGGTTATAGTGGTTCTGTTCCTAATACTACAGATACTGGTGCAATTATTGTTGATAGTTATTCTAGAGTAAACATTGTTAATAATAGAGCAAAAGCAGCAGGCGGATTAGTTGGATTAACTGCTGGTTATGCACACTATTCACATGTTATTACTACAGCAAAAGTTTATGCATCTCAGTATATTGGTGGTTTAATTGGATTGCATGTTTCAAAATTAAATAATGTATACTATGATTTACAATTGGATTATGCTTTTGCAGTTAACCAATGGACAAATGATGTAAAAGAAATTGTTTATGACAATTTATTAAATACTTATGAAAATGATATATCTAAACAACATAATTTTAAAGTTACAATGCCAGAAATAGGCAATGTAATTAGTATGTCTAATGACAAATATAGAGCTATTAAAATCAGTAGTTCTAGTACTGTTAAAGCTTATGTTGGCTCTTTGATTGGAGCTTCATATACTAACACATCTTTAGAATCATCTATATGGATAAGTTCAGAACCAAATATTGTAGAAACTAGAAAAGTTTATATAGTAAATGGTACTGGTAGTGAAAACTCTTCAAGAAGATATATATTTAGTACAGTTATTTCTACAACATTTAATGATCAAAACACATTAATAAATGATGTATATAATGTTAAATCTGATAATGAAAAGTATACTGCTGAAGATGTTGGTGCTGAATTTAGCCCAGTTGAAGGGGATTATACTAATGCTCCTACTGGTATTAATGAAGCAAAAGCAACTATTGGTAACCAATTAAAACTTGATGTAATATTTGGCACTAACGGAACAAATAATTCATTGTTTAATATGTTTATTTGGGATGCAATTTCTTTAAGTGCAGATTTAAGTGAACTTGATAGTAAATTGTGGAAATTAGGTGATTTATTGCCAGAGTATATAGTTGGTATTTATTCTAACTATACAGAAATTACAAATGCTACAACATTTAATACCAATATTAGCAATAATACAAATACTCGTAACAAATATTATTTACTAAAAAATAGCTTCGATATCATTATATCTGAGAATAAAAATGACGCATTGGTTTATAATTCTTTTGAAGGAACAATTATTGGTGTCCAAACTGATAATAAGAATCCAGTAGTTACAGTGAAAACTTTAGGTAATATTAATCAACCATCATCAATATTCTCAAGATTAAGTAATGCAACAATTATGAATGTTGATTTTGTCGCTGAGTATTCTACAAATAGTGATACTTTGCAAAATTCTTATTCATCTAATTCTCAAAATGAATATCAAGGTTTCTTTGCAAAAACAGTATCCAACACTGTATTATCTAATGTTGGATTTACTTTGAAAGCCAATAATAACGGTAATGTTACATATAGCAATGACTATGTTGGTATTGGATTAATGATAGGTAATTTGACAGAGTCAACATTACAAAATATTAATGTAAATCTTGATATTACAAAAGGTGAGTTGATATTTAAACCTAGCGATTCAACAATCAATACTAAAGAAATTAGTTTTGGTGGTGTTGCTGGTACAACTTATAACTCTACTTTTGATAATGTAGAAATTATTAATAATTCTAATACAACAATTAAATTGCAAAATATTAGATTGGCTTCTGATAAGAATAGAAGAATTAATGTTGGTTCATTAATAGGTAAATCAACTCGTTCAACATTTACAAGTGTCAACTCAACTCAATTGTTGGCTGGTGATTATAGAGAAAAAATAAATAATGTCTATACATTTGATTCTGTAAATGGAGTTGGAAAATATAAAGTAAATTATGGTGGTGTGTTTGGCTATGTTGAAAATGGTCAAATGAGAGATGTCAACTTTAAAGGTGATATCAATTATGCTAATACACAAAAAATAAACAATATTGATGCCAATATTGGTGGTATTGTCGGATATGGCGTTAATAGTTCATTAGAACAAGCTAATGTCAATGATTATTGGGTTCAAAATGATTCAACAATTGAAAGACATAGTGTAACAAAAACTAATAATGAAAAATATAGCATTAATATTAATGTACATAGTCCTGTAAATGATGGAGAATCAGTAATATTGAATGTCGGTGGTATTATTGGTAGTGGCTCTGAGTTTAAATGTACTGGTAGTAGAGTAACATCATATACTATGACTAATGGCTCAAATATTAATGTTACAAGCGACTTAACTTCAGGTTCATCAATTTATGCTGGAGGTATCGCAGGAAGTATCTCTAATACAAGTGATAGTTCTGAGATGTCAAAAGTTGTTAATACTGGCGACGTTACAATCACTGAAACTAATGCAAATAGTGTTATGATTGGTGGTATTGCTGGTAATGTATCTGGTGGTAAATATTATGCAATGTACAATGTTGGTGAATTGAATTTAAATGGTAGCAATCCATCATTAACATATTCAATAGGTGGTGTATTTGGTCAAGCTGAAACAAATTCATCTCAAACAACATTGTCGTTATCTAAATTTATTAACTTTAGTGATATCAATATTAAACCTACTGCAACTGGAGATATAAAACCATCTAAATCAAGTACTAGATTTGCTGGTGGTGTAATAGGTAGAATAATAGGAACAGCTTCTCAATTAGAAGGTGGATATACTTTAGCAAGAATTTTGTATGATGGACGATATTTAGGCGTTCAAAACCAAGATAATCAAGCAATCAATGGTATTGCTTATATGGAAAGCATTAACCCTTCAACATTTAACAATGTGTTCTTTGTGTTTGATTTCTTACCATATTCTAACTACTCTAATGCAAGTGCTCAAACTTCTGGGGCTATGACAATAGTTGATGGCTCAACAAATTTGACAAACACTAATGGTGTTTATGGTGGTATTGAATATGCTCAATTAGTTAATGTACTTAATAAGAGATTAAATAAATATATTGTTGATACTGAATCTAGTTCAGTTGAGTTTGTTAAGACATCTGGCGTTTCGGAATATATATTCAACTTACCAACACAATTTAAACTTGATAATAATATAAGTATGATACCTGCCGTTTCATTATTTGATAGTCAAAAATTAGCAAAAGGTGCAAAATTAAATCCTTATTATAATGATGATGGCAAAAACAGTGGCAACAATCAAAATACTTTTGAAATTGATGAAAATAAATTCTATATTTTTGACGGAAGTAGAATTGATAATAAGACATTGAAATTTGGAACAGCGTATAGAGGATTGGTTACTACAACAAGTAGAAATTCAACACCTACTGTTACATTGTCAAATATGCCATCTGACAACTATGGTGTATTATCTAATTTGAGATTCAAATTTGATACAACTCATACTAATAATCATTATGGTATTGTTGACAACAACTTTGGTAATATCATTAACTGTATTACTTATAATGTTATTGTTGATACATATATTTCATTTAATAATAATGTTGCTACATTTGTATATAACAATGCGGGTAATATTGTTCAATCTGGTAGTACTATAATGTTGTATGCTTATAACATTAGAACATCTGGTAGCGAATTTAATGGCTTTGTAAGACAAAATTTGAAAGATGGATTTATAAAAGATTGTTATTCAACAGTTTCATTAGTTAAACTAAATTCTTCAAGTGCAATATTTGATAGTAATGTACAATTGATAGGATTTGCTAAGTACAATGCTGGTGTTATAGAAACATCTTACTTTGCCGGAACATTGCCAACAGATAATATTGGTGGTAATGTGTTTGTAGAAGAGAATTCTATAGATAGCAAGACCGGAATTATTAGAAACTGTTATTATGATGCAGATGCTACTAATAAATATAATAGTACAGGTGATTATTTAGATATTTCTACTATCTCAAGTGTACCAAATAACAATACAGTTAAACATATGAGTACAGTTGATTTCTTAGTACCTAAAGACAATGAATATAAAGCATTTAAGTATGCATTAGCTACAGACTATGTTCCTTCTTCATGGGATTATAGTGTACAAGATACTGATTATGGCTTCAACTTTGGTTATAGAACAATTAAAGGTGCCAAATCTATACCTACAATCTTTGCTATAGATTCATTTAATGATATATCTGCGGTAATGATTGATATTGATGAAACAAAAACATATAGTGATGTTTTAGTCTATGGTATAACTCATTCGGGATTATTTAATGTTGTAGAACAGCTACAAAATATTAAGAGTACTATTAGTGTAAATCTTGCATTATTAACTAATATTGATATGTCAAAAATTAATTTTGCTAAAGATACTAATAGAGGAATACTTGAAACCAATGTAGAGTTAAGTAAAACTTTATATGGTCGTGGCTATACTATATCTAATTTAAAGGTAGAAGCATTACAGCAAGGGGAAAATCGTGAAAATGTAGGTTTGTTTAGCTACATTAGTACTTCTGGTAAAGTATTTGATTTAATATTGTCAAATGCAAATGTTGACTTTAATGTAAGTTCGGTAAATGTTGGTGCTTTAGCAGGAACTAACTCTGGAACAATAACAAATGTTAGAGTAAATGGTAATTCGACAATTAAGAATACAAGTTCGACAACCACTAGTGGTGTAGGTGGACTTGTTGGATATAATAGTGGTACTATAGACAATTCGTCTATTAATAACGAAATGATTAATAGTGTAACCGTAGAAGGATATGTTAATGTAGGTGGACTTGTTGGATATAATAGTGGGAAAATATTAGGATCTAACAATACTTATATTGATGAAATTAATAGTGCGACTGTAAAAGGATACCAAAATGTAGGTGGTGCAGTGGGATATTCTAATGGTGGAGAAATTACCAATATTTCAGTTGTATCTTCTACTGTAAATTATCAAACATTAGATCCGTTCCAAATTAGTATTAATGAAAGTGATTATGGAACATGGAATTTAATTGAAAACACATGGACTAGTGCTTATAAAGATTTAATTAATTCTAGTGGTTCAAAATTGGCGACAAGTTATTCTAATATGGGTGGAGTTGTTGGTCTATTAAATAATGCAACACTAAATAACCCAAAAGTAACTTCAAGCAGTATTGTTGGTCAAGCCAATATTGGAGGTATTGTTGGTTATAATGATGGTGGAATTATATCTACAACTTTAAGTACATGGACAAGTGGAGATGTAATAGTTGATGGTAAATTTGTTACTGGTGGTATAGTAGGATTTAACTATAAAAATCCTAAAAATACTTATAGTGTAGCTAGAATTGAAGGCGTAAGCACCAAGAGTTCTATAAGTGCAAATGTAGGTAACAAATCAAATATGGAAAATGTGTCAATTGGTGGCGTTGTTGGTACCAACTTAGCAGGTTCTATTAATAATATTAAAGTTGAAAACTCTAAAATTTATGGTTCAAAATTATTTGGTGGTGTAGTTGGTGCATCAACTAATGGATCAATTGACAATGTCAGCGTTGATAATACTCAATTGATTTATCATAGCAACATTGATATGGATGGCCATAATGGCGATATGGGCGATACACTTATGATGGGTGTAACAACTGGTGCAACATGGAGTGGTAACAACTTTAATAGGTATTTTGGCTTAGGTGGTGGTGGCTCACATATTCAAAATGCTGATAAAACTAAAGGTTCATTTGTAATGGAATATGGTGGCCTGGATCCAAAATTGGGAACTAATAATCAAATATTAGGTAAAGGTAAATTTAATTTGTTATTTGGATTTATTGCTGGTGTATCTAATAATACAACAATAACAAATAAATCTTCTTCAAATTCTAAAATTACTGGAGTATATGATACCTATACAACATATAGATCTAATGTTGATGATTGGAATGATTTTGGTCAGAACTGGGCAACAATAAGCAGATATACATATCAAGGAACTAGGTACTTTACTATTAACTCTCAAGAAAAATTCTATCTTGGAAGTGATGACTATATTAAATATACAGATAAATTTAATAAAGAGTTTACTTCTCAATATACAGGCTATCATGTTAGTGCAGTTTTATCAGGTAAAGATTTCTATGCACTGATAAATGAGATTGTACAAAGTTTAGGTACTGATTTTGATCTATACGACTATGGTATGTATAATGGAATGATTTTTGAAAGTGCAACACTTGGATCCGAAACTAAGCTTGGTTCAAGAAAATACGATGGTCCGGGGACATTTGGTGGTAGAATGTCTGAAAATTATTGGCAAAATATTAAATTTTCTTCCGGATATTAATGATCAAATAACAAAAAAGTGCGTAATTTACGCACTTTTTTGTTTCTTCAAATATCAATTTATTGTAATTTATAGTTTATAATTCTGCTTTTTTAATATATATTTTTGTCTGGATTTTAGCTATTTTTAGGATACTTATATTTATATTTTAAAGTTGTCAGACAATTTTGTTGTGTCAATCGCATAAAATATTGTTATGTTTTTAATATTTATTACATTAAAAATTTGTGCGATAACTATATAAAATCAGTAAAATTATTGTTATAAATCATAAAAAATATATGTACAAATTGCACAAAAATTTATAATTCTTTTTATATAAAAATTAAACAAAAAATATTAATTATTTAATTTTTTATTCAAATTTTTGATAGTAATTAATGTTAATTTTTTAATTAATTTTTATGTCTTTTTTATGTGTCAGAGTATGGCTAAAACTTCCGATCCAAGAGATGTTTTTTCAATAAAAATATGATTTAAATTGTTGTAAAAATATATAAATTTTATTGATTTTTTAAAGTTAAAAAATCGGCAAAATTTAGGAATATTATTATATAATGTTTGACTATTTATATATAGAAAATTATAATATCTATAGGACTAATTATATTATATATAATTATATATATTTAATATAAGTATTAAAAGTCAAAAAAAATCAAAAACTAAATTAGATTTTAAGGATGAAAACCATGGGTTACATACGAAAGAAATTGATTGTTTTTACATTATTACTTTTTAGCACAGTTGCGTTGCTTACTGGCTGTACAAAGGATAAGTATAAAAATTTAAAATTAGATGTTGATAAAACAGACATAGAGATAGTTCTCTCAGATAATGATGAAGAGAATGTTTTTTCTATTACTTCTACTGTTTCAAAGTTACCTAAGGGGTATGACGGAGCAGTATCTTTTACTATGCCTGTTAATGACTTTATAGAAGAAGTGGATGTTGCACCACAAGTTAATAATGGTGTAAGTACTGCATACTATAAAGCTAAAAAACAAGGTGGACCTGTAATTATAACTGTTAAGACTACTGAAGGTAACCTTGAAAAACAAGTAACCGTAAAAGTAACCAAACCTATTACATCCTTAAACTTTACCCAAACAACAATACCAGTAGTTAAAGGCGAAAGAACTGATATTTCTAAGTTTATTAGTTTCAATCCTAATGGTACTACCCAAAATGGTATCAAACTAGAATTGACTTCTGGTGACCAAACTAATGAATTAATTAAAGTTGTTACTGATGGACAATATTTAACTGTTCCTTCAGATTGTACATTGACATCATTCCAAGTTAGAGCAAGATCTACATACAATGATCAACTAGCTACTGAAGTTGCTAATGTTAAAGTTGTTACAATTGTTGATAAAGAAAATATTTCTTTGATTTATAACAACAATACACCTAATACAACAGAAGATGATGTTGCATTGACTAAAAATAGTAAAGGTGAATATAACTTAGTTTTAGCAACCAATGCTGAAGATAATTATACAAAAACCATTTACTTTAATTTTGACAATAAAGTTAGTGAAAATACCAATTACACTGTAACTGTAAAGGGTTTACAAGATGATGGTTCAATTATTGACAACAATGTAGTTAATAGTATTGTTCAAGTTGATAAAACACTTAATGCTATCAATTCTTTTGATATTAAAGCTATTGGTAATGGTAGTACCCAAATCGAATTTATTATTGAAAGAGCAGATTTCCCAGGATACGAACCATTTAGACAAACAATCACACTTAATATTAGAAGTGAAGCTTTCCCTACTAATATCACAGTAACCAATGGTTCTAACAATCAATCTTTAGACGAAATCAAACTTTATGCAAACTACAATGAAAGTGCAAGCATATTTGGTACCCGTTTTAGAATCAATGTTTCTAATGAAACTGGTATTATGACTAATCAAAATGTAATATTGACATTGAGCAGTGGTGGCAATTTTATTCAACTATATGATAGATTTAAAAATGCAATTTCATTCAATACACCTATTTCTAGTAATGCTGATTATTATATGGCACACACATTTACTACAGCACCTACTGCAAAAATAACATTAACTATTACTAGTGCTACTTTTGATAAAATTGTTACAACTATTCCAATCAATATTGAAACAGATCCATTAGTATTAAGTACTACTCAACCAGAATTAAATATTGATATTAATCATAAAGAAATTGAAACCCCATTAAGTATTGATGGCATAAGCGTCTCTGCATTTGACACATTAAAAGTAGAACTTGTTAATGAAGATGGTGTCGATGCTAGCAAGTTCTTAAAATATACTCAAACAAACACATCTATTACACTAAGTCCAATTAGTGACGAAATAGGTGAGTGTAAAGTAAAAGTTTCTGCAGAAAATGGAAGCGAAGTTGTATTTACAGTTATTTTGTTTGAAAGCTTAAATGCTGATACAACAACAGTTAAAATTGCAGGTCAAACATTAAGTGCAAAAACAGAAGTCGGTGGATATTCTCCAACTGTTGTAGTAAAAAATGGACTTAATATTCCTGTATCATTTACTATTAATGGTAGAAATTATACAACACTTGATAACACAGGTTTGAGATTTTCAATAGATTCATCTAATACTCAAATTGTTAAAGTTCCTAATTATCATAGCGTAGAAACTCAAAATGCACCTGGTACATCAATGATTACAGTATCGATTACTGGTTTTAATGATTTTGGAGAACAAAACAAAACATTGTATTTCCAAATTAGTTTGACTGTTTCTATTCCTTTAACAAGCCTAACTACAACAAATCCAGAAGTTACAAGATATGATACAGCAACATTAACAGCTAATCAAAGAACACAATATGGTACTTATGATATCGTATTATATTCTTCTCCAGTTAATGCAACTATTGATTACAATAGTATTGATTGGACATTTACAATTGATAATGTTGAATATATTTATGGACAAAGTCCTAGTGTTGCAAAACAAATTGATACAACCAATAAAATTATTACTTATACATTTACATACAGAAGTACATTTATCGTAACATTGACTACAAGTATGACTAACTTTAGAAAAGCTACTGTTGAATGCTTTATTAGAGAAAGTACAATAGATAGTTTGTATTTTAAAGTTAATGCAAAAGTTCAACAATCATTTACTAATGAAAATGGTGTTACAATAACATCTCCAAAACAAGCAAGTGTAAGAATGATTATCAAAAAAGCAAAGAGTGTAAGTGATTACTTCTTTACTAATATTACTGAATACACTATCGCTGGTACAAATGACAAATATTCTGAAGTAGTATTTGATGAAAGAGATTTAGGATATGATGGTGAAGATTATACCAATTATGATAATTGTTTAAAGGTAGTACCATTTACTGTATACCCATCTGATGCACTTAACAAAAATTTAGGTGCTTCAGTAAATAATGCTTCAATTGAAGCAACTGTTGATAATATTAACGGTGTATTAAATATAAGAATTTTATCACCATTCCAAGATTCTAATGCTAATGTTGTAGTAAAAGTTTATCCAATGGATAATCCAGATACTTATAAAGAAATTAGAGTTAGAGTATTAAATGGTAAAACCGAACAAACTGCATTTGAAATTAAAAATGTAGAAGATTTAATTAAAATTAATACATCTTTAAATGCATATTATGTATTGACTAGCAACATTATTTTAGATAGTTGGACTCCAATAGGATACAATAATGGTAATGTTCGTGCATTTAATGGTAACTTTAGTGGTACACATAATATTTATGATGCTAATGGTAATGTATTACAAAGTACTTCATACTCAATTAGTGGTATGACTATTACTGATAACGAATTAGATTATTATGGATTGTTTGCATTTGTTGGTAAAGATGCAGTAATTCATGATTTAACTATCAATGACTTCTTAATAAGAGTTGATATCAATCGTTCTGTTAATATTTATGCTGGTGCATTGGCAGGATATTCTGAAGGTGTTATCAGAAATGTAGTTATTAACGATGGTAGTGGAGTTGCTAACTTCAATGGTAGTTATTACACTACTCTAGAAAAAGGAAGAACAAATTCTGGTATTTATATTACTGCCAATACAATCACAACCGAACAATCATATTACTTTGTGGGTGGTTTAGTTGGTTTTGCTAATGGTAGCAAATATTTAAGTAATGGAAATTTTGATACTAAACTATATTATTCTACAAACAACAATTATATCGAAGATACAGTTAATGTTGTTAATACTACAGCAAACAATAATGATTATGAATTGTATTCTAATGCAGATATTTATAATTCTTATTCAACTACTCAACTTAATGTTTATGTAAAATCTAACAATATAAGTTATGTTGGTGGATTGGTTGGATTTAATAATAAATCTTATATTGCTAATGAAGATAATGAAGATGATGTAACTTTTGGTAAGGATAGTGCTAATGTTATAACATCTATCAATGCAAGTTTAACTGATGAGCAAATCACTAATAATATTAATTCTGCATTTGGTGGTGTAGTTGGATTTAATAATGGTGTCGTATCCAATGTTATTGCTAAAGCTGATATTATCGGTAAGTATGAAAATGAAAACAATGAAGAATATTATATGTCTAACATTGGTGGTATTGTAGGCTATAATGTTGGAACTATTAAAGGAACAACTGCTTATCCATTGCTTAGAGGTTATATCAATGTCGGTGGTGTTGTAGGTAAATCAGAAACTGCAATTGCTCATATTGATAATACAATTACATTGACAGCTAATGGAAAAGAAAAGACATATAGTTTTATCAATGGTATTGGTACCAATGATTCTTTAAATTCTGAATTTTTACAAGCTGATAAAATCAACTTTAATAAGAACTTTAGAATTAAATTAGAGAAATTTAGCAATGAATCTTACGATTATGATGGTATTAAACAATTATTAAAATCTCAATTCTTTGGTGATTTAACAGACAGTGTTATAGAAACAAATATAAACACACTTTATAATTTAAGTGATAATATGATTCCTGATACATTTACTGTTATTCGTATTGATTATGTTGATTTATTAAGTAAAGAAACAACTACAGATTATAGTGTTGCTACAACATATAAAACCTTAGAAGGATTAGAAAAGTTAAAATCTTATTATTACAATGACACATTTACAACTTATACAATAGCATTAAAGTTGGCTAATTTAGGTATTAATACAGTTGTTGATAATGATGTACAATTCTTAAGTTTAGGTGACTCTGTAAAAGAGTACAATACAGCAATTATTGGCTACAATAATGTAGGTGGTGCAATAGGTCAATATATTGGCTTAGTTGGATTGGGTGATGGTTCTGATAATGATAATAATGCTGTTCTTGGTAATTATTCATTAGTAAATTATTACTATTCATCATTTAATTCTAATTTAAAAATTGCCGCAACATTTAATTATGCTATTTATAACCCAGTTAGTTATAATACTGTATATAACTATACAGGATTAAAAGTAGTTCCTATCAATGAGACAGGATACACTGGTGGATATTATGGTAACATCTTACTTTCAGATGCTCATAGCCAAAGTGCTTCCAATTCTCATCGTAACTATGCTGGTGGTTTGATTGGATATATGTCAAATGCTGCAGTATATAATTCACAGGTATTTGCGGATATTCAAGGTAGATTGGCAGGACTAGGTGGTATTGTTGGTAAAACTGAAGGTATTACTCAAATAAACAATACAAGCTATATTGGATTAATTCATAATAAAACAACAGGAACAACTGAAGATGCAACTGCTGCTACAGGTGGTATTGTTGGAGATGCCTTAAATGCAACAACAACATTTGCTTATTTTAGTGAATATAATAGATCTGATTCAACTAAAGTAAACTATACTTATATTGCATCGCCAATTCACATTGTTCAATATGAATCTAATATTTTTAAAGATTCATTGGCAATGATTCCAAAACAAACTATTTATAACAATATTTCCAACTCTTACTTTATGGCAAATACTCTTAATAGTGGCTATATTGAAACTGTAAAACCTTTTGATTCTAAGACTTTAGAAGGTAAAACAGATTTTGAGCAAGTAATGCTTAAATTGGAGTATTATAACAATACTTCTAAAGGATTTGTAGGAGAGGGTAAAAAAGAAATAAAACAAGTGGTATCTGCATATAGTGCTGGAAATATGGAAAAACAATGGTTTAAATCAGATGGCACTAGTGCAAATGCAAATGATGTTGGTGCAACAGATTATTTATTAACTAAAGTAGATAGTTTAAAAGTAAATTTTGAATATTTACAAAATAGTGTTGCAGGACAAATTATTGATCAAAATACGGGTACTGCATGTACAATATTGAATGAAAATGCTTATGGTATAGATAATTCTGAAGCAGCTGCACAAACAGTGATAACTAAGTTTGCTGCAAAAACTGTAATGGTTGCTAATGATGCTCAATCTATTACTTATGATGCAAGTAATGAGACTAGTGAAACAGGCCTTGTTAAAGGTACTGATGGTGTGACAGGTCCAGACTCGTTTAGATATGTTGTACCAGTAAGTAGACAATATTGGTATTTAAATAAACAAGTTAATAATGGGTTGCCAGTATTGTTAAGTCGTCAGAAAGCAATATATAGTACAAGAACTATAATTGAAGATGACCAAGAACGAACCGAAACAATTGTTAATAGGGTCGATTTATTGGTAAACTTCCCACCAACAGCTATTAATGTTGATTATACTCAAAACTATGTTGATACATTTATAGCTAATATTAATTCTGATAAGACTGCAGTTATTTCTTATTACGAATTATCACAAGATAGTTATGATTCTACTGGTACAACTATTGATTTTGGTAATAATAATCAATATTCACAATCAACTATAAAGAATTATACTAATACATTATCTTCACAATTAAGAGAACTTAATACTTATGGATATTCTGAAATTTTAAATATTACAACTATTCCTAAGTTTATTAATGCTAATAGTGTTAAAGTTGTTTCTTCTAATACTTCAAAATTGAGTATTGAAAGAGGCAATGATGGTAAGTATAAATTTGTTGCAAAGGGTGCTGGTGTTGTAGAGTTAACAATAACTTCAGCTTATGATCCAAGCAAAACAAAGACAATAATTGTTAATATTATTTATGCTTCTCAACAATTAGATTTAAGTTACAACAATTCTGGTAGAACAGAAAGTATTAAAGGTTTGTCTGGTAAAACTATCGATTTAAATAAATATTCTAGTACAAATCCTTCAAATGTTTCTATTAAATCTGATATGAAATCTACTTATAATTTCACATCAGGTAATGGCGAAGTAAACAAAACATTTAATTTGTTATCTAACTATGATGGTGGTATAAGATATTATATTTTAAAACCAACAACAATTGGTGAAGAAACTATCCCAAGTATTTATTGGGGTAGTAATGGTGATGATCCAACCAATTCAGGAATTACTGTTAATGATCAACAATTAACTACTGAAAGTGTTGTATATGGTGAAAATAATGAAATTGCATATGTATCATATTTTGATGTTCCACTTTCAATGGATGCAAAATTTAAAGGTACTAATACAATTAAAGTAAGTTTTGTTGGTATACCTTATGTTAATGTTTATGATGTTAATGGAAATGTTTATAAAAAACCATTAATAGAATTATCATCTGATGTATCTTCAACTATTGAAATTGATGGTAATAAATTATGTGGTTTAAGTAGCATAAATTCTAACCAACTTGATTTCTTAAAAAATATTATTCATTTGTTTACAATCAATGTAAAAGATATTAATACAGGACTTGTTTCTTCAGTTAATAGCATTAATATCAATGTTGATATGGAACCTACATTTGATGTAGAAATAGAAACATATAAAGCAGATGAAGACCTTTATATTACTTATCAAGACAGCAATTATGTAGAGCGTATAAGAAAGATTATTAAAGGTACACCTATAGATATTGCTGATATGACATTGTTATGTACAGCTAAAGATACATCTACACAAGGTGTTATTAGATACACATTCAGTTTGTATGTATCTTATGACAATAAATCTAATATTACATCTACTTATACTAAGAATTTGAGATTCTTTGTATTAAAAGATGGTGTAGAAGTAACTTCTGATGAAAACGGTTTTGTTAATGCTGAATTACATAGTATTGTTGATTCAAAACTAAACATAACAATACCTGTAACAATTAACCCTCAACCTATCAATGAAATTATTATTAGACATTATCCTAATAGTGAAATCACTGTTACAACAGATGGTAATGGTAAAAAGATAACAAATGTTAACTTAAACGAAATTGCTTATGACAATATTATACCGGGACATGTAGGTATATTAAAAGTATACATTTCTCCAGAATATGCTTATTATGACAGAGTAGAAATTGTATCAAGTGTAGATGCGAATACAGTTGTTCAATTTGAACAAATGGTTGCTAATGCAACAGAAACAGAATATGGTATTTACTATACTGGCAATTATGAAACATTAGTTACTGATTATGTCGCAATTAATAATGGTATAACTCTACAAAAGAATTCTTACATTAATCAAAATAATCAAATCGTTTACAACGGATACTTATATATCAGAACATTAATTAATAGTTTTGTTACTGATGCTAATAGCTTTACATTAACAGTTAGAGTTTATAAAAATGGTAGTAATACTCCATTAAAGACTCAATCAATAACTCTTAATGTTCAAGCACCTCCATCATTGACAATGTCTATGACAGATGGTTCAAGCGTGGGTGTTGTAGCTCGTGGTACAGAACAAGAATTTACTGTAAAGACAAACGACTTTAATGGTGTTGTAGATTTTAGTGAAAGTTACTTGTATCGTATTTCAAATGTTTCTGGTAGCGAAATTGTACTAGGAAGTATCAATTCACAATTCTCAGTAAGATATAGTAACAATAGATATTATTTGGTTACTGATGTTAATTTGGAATATGGTAACTATATTAAGTTAATTGGTAAAGTTTCAAAGAGTATTAATGGCGAAGTTATTACTTCAGAAGCCGAATTAACTGTAAAAATTGTTGATTATATTATTGAAGAAATTTCTGTAGAAAATATGTCCAATGGATATATTACTGGATTATTCAATCAACCATATGCGTTGGTATTAAGAATAAGCAAAGCTAAATACAATTCTTCATTGTCAGCTTTGGTTAATGATAAGATTAGAACTTTGGAAAAGAGATATTCTCAAGCTACTCATATATCGGCTGGTAGTGAAGAATATAACAGACCATATATTTGGTATGCAGTTGATACTACAAAGACTGATGCAAGTAGTGGTAGATATGTTTCTTTAAATATGGGTAGAAATAGTTCAGAATCTTACATAATTGATACTATTGACAATTATTTAGATTTGGATAATATTTCTGTATATACAGTACAAAATATTAAATTCGGCAGTGGGGATACACTTGCTGGTCGTATAAAATATGTATACGATACTACAGATATTAAACCAATTTTGAGTGATAGTGATGATGTCGCTTATAATAACGAAAATGCTTATTATTATACTCAAGAATGTGAATTTAAATTTAATTTCTATAGATTTAGAGATGAAGAACATCCTGATCCAATCCAAACTGCAGAACAATTAAGAAATATGGAAGATGGTGTTGATTATATCTTAGTTAATGACATTACATTAACAGATTGGACACCATTAAGAAGCGATTTAAAAATAAATAGTTTAGATGGTAACGGATATGTTATCAAAATTGAAAGTTTTAATCTTGAAAGTTATGCTGATGATAAGGAATTAATTGATAATGTAGATATCGGTATATTTAGTAAGATTAATTCAGGTACAACAATCAAAAACTTAATTATTGAAGTTGCACCAAAATACAATAATTCTAATGTTGAACTTGCAAGCTATGATGGTACAGATGTAGATTTGTATGTAGATGCAAGAGCATATAAGAATGTTACTTTCGGATTACTAGCTGCTGAAAACGCAGGACTTGTTACAAATGTCCAAGTTGTTTATAATGCAGATAGTTTGAAAGAAGAAAGAGAAAATATTACACAACAATATAAATACACTACAAATATTACTAAAAATGGTAGTATTCGTAGAGATTTATCTGTTATCCGTATTGAAACAACAACAACTGTTGAAAGTCAAACACACTATATGGCTGGATTGGTTGCTCGCAACTTAGATGAAGGTGAAAGTGCTGTTGGTAGTATAACCAACTCAAGTATTGACAATATTTCAATCAATGGTGTTGGATATGTAAGTGGTTTTGTTGTTGAAAATAATGGTAAAATTAGTTCATCATTCTATAGAGGTGGTAACATCATCAATAGAATAGCTGAAAACTATAACGAATCTGCAACAAGTGGTTTTGCAATATACAATACAGGTACTAATGCAGCAATTCAATATTCTTATACACAAGGTAGAACTGGTGAAGGTTCAAATGGCATTACTTATGCTGATTCATCACTTAGTGGAACTTATGATAAGACTGCATTAAAACCAACTATAAAGAATACATTTGCTGGTTACAATTATGCAAATAGCTCTGATAAATTAGATTCAATTGTAGTTTTAAGAGCTATGAACTCTATGATTGATACAAAATCAAATGCTAGTGCATTTATATTTGAAAACAATGCAGAAGTTTCTAACTGTTATGCAAATATTTTGGTTAACAGTGTTATGAGTACAAGTGGATTTGTATTTAGTAATAAAGCCAATGGTACTATATCTTCTTCTTATACTTTAAGTAGTGTAAAACTTAATGACTATAGTTCTAGTCCATTTACTGGTCGTGGTGATCAATCTAATTACAACAATGAAAATCCAACAGGTTATAGTGATACTCACTACTTAAAATTAGGCTCTGATGATAATGCTTCTGAAGCTGAAAAAAATTATAGAGAAGAATTCTTGGATTCTGAAGAACCTGCAACATATTTGGGTGCTTCACAATTTAAAGAATATAATACATTCCAAAGTTATGCATTTAATACAGATTTTGAAACCAATAGCGTTGAAAAAGTAACAAGAGCAGTATGGTTTATTCCTAATCCATCATCTCAAAATGAGTTGTATGGTGACAATAAGACATATTTGAAACATAAGAAATATGTTCAAGGTCGTCCAGAATTGGTAGCTGCTAACTTGCATACAGTATCAATTAAGGTTTGGACTTCAAAAGATGAAGAATCTAATGAAAATAGTTATGTATATGCAAGTACACCTATTGGTGAAAGCATACAAAACCCAATATTGATTCGTACAGCTGAAGAATTTAACAATTATTTGGTATACGACTCTTCAAGTGCAGATAATACAAACAGAAAATTTGCAATAAGATTTATATCTGATATTGCATTCAACAAAACAGATTTGTCTGCAAAGACATATACAATGGATTATTCTGGTGACCTAGATGGTAATGGAATGACCATTGAACATTTAAGATTATTAAGTGATACTGATTTTGAAACAGATGAAAGTGCTAATAGTCAAAAAACTGTAGAATATTTGGGATTGTTTAAACGAATTTATACTTCTTATACTTCTGAAGATAAAAAAGAAGGTCAAAGAGGTGTCGTTCGTAACTTAAACTTAGTTGTAGACGAAGTAAGAGGTAGTAAAGTAACCTATGTCGGAGTATTGGCAGGTAGCGTTGAAGATGGAGATGTATTTAATATTGATATCTCTGGAAGTAGCGATTCTGTCTATGTACAAGGACGAAACATTGTAGGTGGTCTAACTGGACTAGTTACAGGTGATAGCCAAATAGTTAATATTACAAGTAGTATTAATGTTCAATCTACATACTTTAAATATTCTAACTTGTTTAGTTCTAAAAATCCTGATCTTGATTCTTCACAATATGGTACATTTGAAATATATGATAGAGAATTAAAAACTGCTGATACTACAGTTGAAGGTGATGGAATTAACAATAAATCACAAATATCTTATGTCGGTGGTATTGTTGGTATATTTGATAATGACCCACAAGAAAATGGTGATGAAGAAAATCCATTATCATTGTTTAATGCTAAAGCAAGAAAATTGAAAGTAACAGGCAATGCAAAACTATCTGGCGAAATAGTTGGTGGTGTAATTGGATTGGTTGGTTACACTTCAAAAGTAAGCGATATTACATTTATTGTTGAAGAAAATGCTACACCAAAAATCTATGCAACAAGAATAGCTGGTGGTTTGATTGGTGAAAACCGTGGTAGTATTGAGAGAAGCTACATTTCTCATTCAAAGACTCTTCAAGATAAGATTGATGCTGAATATAAAAATGCAGTAAGCAGAAATACAGCTAATATTATTGCCTACAGTAGTGCAAGCAACTATGACACATTGTTTGGTAGAAATGCACACTATACTGGTGGTGTAATAGGATTTAACAATAAAGGTACTGTTGAAAACTGCTATAGCAGAATCAATGTAATCAACAAAGATAGCTTATATGCTGGTGGATTTACTGGTTGGGATATTAGTGGTACATATCAATACTGTTATACTACTGGTAGTGTATTGGCATATAACTCAGTTGGTGGATTTATTGGTCTGCTAAACAGAAATTATTATGAGGAAGATGATTCTCTTTATTGGATTTCTGAAAACTTTATAACTGAAAATACTGAAAATTCTCGTAATATTGGTCGTGGACAACGCACATTAGAAGTTTCAACTGCAAGTTTAACTAAATTGAATGGTGTCAATGCTCTTAATATTTGGAGAAAAGAAGATTTAAGTAATGATAGAACTCCTTCAACTTTGGGAAGTTCAAATATTGGTGCTTATGTTGGTAAAGCTGTAGCTATTACTGAATCTATACCATTAATTACTGATGTATTTGATATGCCAACAGAGAGAACATCTCAAGCTAAAGAAACAAACTATTTTATTCAAAATAATGTTTCTGGTGTTAATAATACAAACTTTGTTATGACTGAAATTGGAGTTCTAAAATATAATAAAGAAAGTTCAATTTCGGCATATATGTATAACACTGCTGAAGGCTATAAGTATCGCACAATGTTTGCTGATGATATTAGATCTACTGCTGCACAATCTGCAAACAGCTTTGGATCTGATAGACATAAATATCCAGTAAAAAATAATACTAATGATACAGCTTATGCAAATTATATTAATAGTAATCGTGTATATGGTATTTCTGGATATGCTATTGAAGGATATACAGAAACAAATTCTAGTGGATCTACAGACAATAAATATATGTCTAGATTGTATAGCAGAATGCAAAATATTGGTTCTGCTCGTACTCTAAAAGAAGTTATCAATACTTTAGATGTTATTGATTCAGAGGCAAAAGCTTTTGGTGATCAATATGTTGCTCAAACAACAGGTGATAGCTTTATTAATGGTTCAGATACTATTGCAACACCAATTTCTCGTACAGACAATTACTCTATCTATTATATTTGGAGTAGAACTCGCTGGACAGGTGTTGAAAAATCAACTGCTGCAGATTTGGCTACAGTATTCCCATATTTGGAAGCAAAACCTGAAAGAACAGTTATTGAAGTAAGAACTGTTGATGATTTAAAATTAATGAATACATATCGTACAGCTGAGTTTGTACTTATGAATGACATTACTTTTAAAGATAACGAAACATGGGATCCAGTTGGAAGTATGTCACAACCATTTAGAGGTTCATTACATTCTTATGATGGTAAACATTATGCAATAATCAATATGCATATGAATAGACAATCTATGAGTTCATTATTTGCCGGACTTGTAGGATATGCGTCTGAAGCAAAATTCTATGACTTTGATCTTAACCAAGTTAGAATTAATGTTTCTACTAGTGCAACTGCTGATGTATCAGTGAAAGATGGTTCACTATTTATAGGTGCATTGGTCGGCTATAGTGATGCAGGTACTACTATAAAGAATGTCAATATGACTACTTGCTTAATTGAAACAGATAGGGCTGGTACTATTGGTGGATTGATTGGT
Source organism: uncultured Clostridia bacterium (assembly GCA_934746645.1). Taxonomy (GTDB): domain Bacteria; phylum Bacillota; class Clostridia; order Christensenellales; family UBA1242; genus UBA6345. The sequence goes on along the minus strand of CAKVFE010000001.1, from coordinate 291,597 downwards.
TATAGTGGATTAGGTACTATCGAATCTTCGACAATATCTGGTTTACAAATTGTAGTTAATGGTTTAGGTGATACATCTAAAGCAAACAATGATTCTGCAAAGACATTGGCTTTTGGTGGACTTGTTGGTATGATTACATCTGCATCTGCAGATTCTAACATTATTAACAATGCAAAAGTTTCTGGTAGCGTTTGCTTATATAACTCTAATATTAGAGCAAATAGCATTAGTGCATCTGAATCTAGATTGTTTGATATTGGTGGATTAGTAGGTCGTGTTAATGATTCAGATCATACAACGATGGCTAAAATAGCTACTACTACTGTTAATGTTTATACAAATTATGTCCTAGATTTTGCTAATGATAACAATGCTATTAAGAATGTAAGTGTTGGTGGTATTATTGGTAGTGCAATCAATACTAAATTGATTGCTGAAGGTTCAACTTATAACACTATTAGTAAAGGTAAAGTTGACAACTTAATGTCAATTTCTAACTACTCTAATAGTTTTAATATGGGTGGAGCAATTGGTAGAATTACAGGTCTAACAAATACTAATACTTCTGATAACATTTACGATATGTCTAATATACAGATATTGACATCACAATTTTATGATGGTAGTGATGCATGGCAAAGATTTAGTGCTACAAATTGTGACAATATGACAGCCAATATTGGTGGTGCTGTAGGATATGCTGAAAATGCAACATTTAGTAATGTCTATGCAGATACCAATTGGGATATTGATAACAATAACAATGCAACATTTAATGTTGGTGGATTGTTTGGATATGTCAATAACTCCCAAAATATAGATACTATGTATGCAAAAGGTATAATTGAACTTAATGCAAATGATGGTATTAATAATGTGGGTGGTGCATTTGGTCAAGTCGTAATGGCAAGAAGTGATGAATATAGTTATTCTATCAACAAAGTTGTTGCTGATAACGATATTAAAGTAACTTTCAAAACAAATAATGGAACTGGAAATATTGGTGGATTTGTAGGTAAAATATACAATGGTGTTATTACAGAAAGTTCTACTACATCTGATATTACAGTTACTGGCAGTGATATATCTAAAGTAAATTTAAATGTCGGTGGTTTTGTTGGTATTACTGATATTACCAATGAAATGGGATATTTAAGAAATACAAAAGTTAGAAGAATAACAATTAATGATTGTTATGCAACTAACGACATAGATTTAGCTAAAATGTTTATCAATTCTACTCAACATAAGGCTGGTTTGTTTGTAGGAACAATAGCAACAAACATAGCAGATACTGTTGATAAAACAGTTGATATAAACAATAACTATACAATAGGTAAATTTGTTTATAGTACAATCAATACTTTTGCTTATGAAGAAAGAGAAAATAAAGGTGGATTCTTAGGTGGATTTAATACTAATATTGATACTCTATCTTATATAAGCAAACTTAAAAATATTGTTATGTATAACAATATATATAATAGAGATTTTGTATCTTATACCAATGAATATGGCGATGCAAAATCTACTAAAGAGATGTTGTTTAATTCTAGATCTACATTTAATGGATTGGAAGTAAATAATTCATTTATAAATACAAATCCTGAAATATGGATTGTTGATAACAATAAATATCCACAACTAAAATGGATTAATAACTTAAAAATTGCTGGTCAAAGCATTTCAAGTTTACAAGCAGATGGTACAAAAGTTGCTCCAGATTATTATGATTCTTCTATTACTTTGAATGGGGTAAAAAATAGAACTTATATTTTTGATGTTGCTAATGTAAATATTTCAGGTGATATTGAAAATTCAACAATTTACTTTAAAATTGGTACAAAATCTGATACTGTAAAAAATATTAATAATGTAAATAACAAATCTGTTATATATGGTATTAATATGGGTGTTTATAGTCTTGATGCACCTATAATCAAAACAAATAATGGATTGATTGTTAGTTCTTTAGCTCCAAATAATCTTGTAGAAACAAATAATGGTATTATTTACCAAGTAACAACTACAGGATCAGCATTGTCAACTGCATCAAACAATATGGTTAATACAAATACTGGTATTATTGATTCAGTAGTTGTAGGTGGCAATAATATTTCTGGACATATTTATAATACTTCTACAGGTTCTATATATAGAAGTGTTGTAAAGACTACTCAGTCTGGTGGATTTAATAATGCAAGTAAAGGTACTATAAAAGATTCTTATGTTAGAACAGGCTCAACATCAGTTTATACTTATGTATATTATGACAGAAAAGGTAATCAATATGATTATGTAAGCAGTGATTCTGATAGAAAGGATATTATTGAATTAGTAAATGTACTTGATAGAAACTCATTTGATATGGTAGAAGATTGGACTGTTATTAAAGGTGTTAATGATGGTCAACCAATACTTCAATCTGAGTTAAAAGGAAAAGATGATAATTCTGGTAATGTAAATTTCTATGGAAATATTATCGATACTTATAAATGGGGTACTGGATTAAGTGAAGCTGATTTAAAAACATTGGCATCTAGAATTGGAAAATCTACAGCTACTCACATTAATATTATTAATGGTGATAGAAGTGGAGCTAATTCAGAAGATATAACATTGTCTGAATTAATGAGTATAACCACAAAAGGTTATATTGATTCTGTTACTCAAGAAAAAGAAACTTCACAAGATACAAATGCAGGTAATGTATATTATCTTGATTCCATAGATAATCAGCCTAATACAATTGATAATTTAAGAATTTTAACAATAAAGGAATACAAATTTGGTGTTGTTACTACAACTAAAAAGCGTATTGCAGACATTACTAATAAAGATTTCTGGTTAAAACAAGATATCAATTTAGCAGGCAAATTATGGACTCCAATTGGTGTTGGATATGACAATTACATCTTAAGACAAGGTGAAACTGTTAATGAAAATTCAACTTATGTAAATAAAATAAGTTATCCATTTAATGGAACCATTGCTGGTAATGGTTATAAGATAACCAATATGTCAGTGGTTGGAGTTAATAGCAATGTTGGTTTGTTTGGTACAATCACTTCAGAAAATACAAATTTAAGTGATTCTATATTGAAAGGAATGTTAATAACTAATAGTACAGTTATTAGTGTATCAGACAATGGATATGCTGTTGCTGGTGCCTTAGCAGGTAGAATTATTGTGCCAACATTAAACAATGCAATTAATACTTTTAATGCTTATACAAAAGTTGGTACACAACAAGCTAATGTTTATGGTTCAACAAGAGCTAGTGGATTGATTGGTGATGTATTATCATTTAACTCAAACTTTAAAGCTTTAGAAATGACATATTCTTATGTAAATTCTAATGTGATAACTAGTGACAATGGTTATGCTAGTGCATTTATCAATATGGGCAATGATTATAAAAATGTAACTGATGGTTCATATACTAACTCATCTATTTATGCCCCTGTAAAAGAATTCTATATGGCAGGAAATATGTATGCTAATGGTATTGTTTCTGATGAAACTAAGTTTACTGATAGCTATACAAATTCTTCATTGTTTGGAAACTTTGCAACAAACAAACAAGAAACTATTAGAAGCGTTTATGCGTTAGACTATAGTGATTCTTATGGTACAAATATAGAATCTGTCAATAACTATTCAAGTTCTGAAATCTTAAGAACTAAAGACTTAGATTACTTTACTTGGGGAGATATTTGGACAAGAATTAGTGCTACAAGTAATTCCGAAGGTTACAACGACGGATATCCAGTATTGAAGAATGAAATTGATTATTGGATTTTGAATACAGATGAAAATATGATTATTGATAGTCAAATCAATATTGATACTCCACAAAAATTGGCAAGAATTGCTGAGTTGGTAAATACTAATAAACTTGGTGATGGTTATACTATTATTCTTACTAAAGATATTGATCTTACAGGTAAGATATGGACTCCAATTGGATATAACCAATCCAGAACATTTAAGGGTGTATTTGATTTTAATGGACACACCATTAAAGGTATTACAATTACTGGTGTATATCTAAAACCAGAGTCTACAGTTTCTGAAAAAGTTGTAACAGTTGTTGAAACTGAAGGCAATAAGGTTGAAGGCTTAGGATTGTTTGGATATTTAGGTAGTGAAGCTGTCATCCAATCAACCGGTGGCGTAGGTAAACTTGGCGCCCAAGGTGATAATTCTCGAATTATCGGTATTGGTAATGTTGGTGCATTGGTTGGTAAAGCTGATGAATCAGTAATTAAAAATATTACAAATATGGTCAATGTATCAAGTCCAACAACCGAAACCAATAGACCTACTAACGGACAATCTAATTATGGTGTAGGTGGTTTAATTGGACATTTAGTTGCAAAACAATCACAAGATGTTTCTTATGAGAATTTGACTAATAATGGTAATATAACATCAACAAGACCAAATGTTGGTGGAATAATTGGATATTTGTATTCAAAAACAACATCTAATTACAAAATAACATTGAAGAATTTTGCTAATAATGGAGCTGTATATAGTACTACAAGTGATGCTAAAAATATTGGTGGATTTATTGGTTATAACGCAGGTGTTAATATTGATATTGATGGCTATGACAATACAATTTCAACATATAGTTCTATAAGCAAAAATATTAATACTGGTGCTGTAACTGGTTATGAAAAAGTTGGCGGTATAGTTGGTTATAGTACTAATGGATCTATACAAAATGTTGTCAATACTGGTGTGATATATGCTACTAATGGTATAGCTGGTGGTATAGCTGGTGAAATTGACAATATGGAAATATATGAAGTTATCAATAATGCTCAAATTGATTGTGGCTCTAGTGCTAATGCTATAGCAAGTATCATTGGTAAATTAAATGGTTCTAATAAGTCTATAATTTCCAATTTGTTTAATATGTGCCAATCACAACAATCAATCAATGTTACTTATAGAGGATTGATTGGAAACCTAAGTGGTAATTATGACTTCTATACAGCACTAGATATGGCTACAAGTGATATAGAAGATATAATTTACGGAAGTACTAGCGTTGCAAGCGCAAATTCTTCAGTCACAGGTAATAATCATGTTATTATTAACAAGGCATTCATTAACAATAAATCATTATTAAATGAGTATACAACTAATGTTTATGATGGTTCTAAGTATGCTACTTATGCTGATGTGTTTAATGACAACTTACTATGGAAATTAGATTCAGCAGATGGTTATTATTTGCAATTCAATAAAGAAATTAGTGGTACAAAACTTGACCCAGTTGGTGGTAGATATTTACCAACAACACAAGGACACTTTAACTATCTATCTGATATGAATAGAAAGCGTTACGGTGTACCATGTATCACATATCCTATTGAGTTGTCTAAAGATGTTACATTAGATAAACATCAACCTTTAGGTAAAGGTGCATATCCATGGAAAAACAACATTAATGGTAATAATAATACTATTATTGTTAGTGGATTTGTTGATGGTTTAGATTCACAATCTATACTAGGTAATGTATTTGGAACTAAATCAAATAATACTGTAATAAGTAATTTGAAAGTTAAGTATAATATTAGTTCAGTTAATAAAAATTCTGGTTTCTTAATGGATACTGGTTATGAAACTACTATTAATAATTTAGAAATCAGTCAAGGTAGTGTTGATACAATATCTGTTTCAAATATTACTGATTTTGGAACAATTGCTACTAAATTAAATTCTTCTACATTAGTTAGTGTTAAAAACAAACAAAAATTAAGCACAACAAGTGTAACCTATGTAGGTGGTTTGGTTGGTGAAATAACAAATACTAACTTAAATAGTTGTAGCAACTTATCCAATATCTCTTCAACCCAAAATACTGCATTAGGTGGTTTGGTTGGATACGCTAAAGGAGAATTAGATAGCGATAAATCTCCAATATCATCAATTATTAATTCTTCAGTAAGTGTTGATACTAATACATCTTACTCAATAGATGGTGTAAATAAGGTTGGTGGATTAGTTGGATTATCTGAAAAATATTATTATTTCTCTAATACTTTTGGAACATTGACATTCTCAAGTACTAAATTCCAAGGACGAAATGGAACCTTGAAGGGTGGTATTGTTGGAGGAATAATTGGTCAATCTACACAAGACTATGTATCAAAATGTGCAAGTTATAGTGAAATCAATACAACTAATATTGGTGGTGGTATAGTTGGCCAAGCTTATGGTGATGGATATAACTACTCAAATAGATCATCTGTAATTAGTGAAGGTGATAACAACTCAGTCGTTGAAACATCCGGTAATGGTGAAATTGCTGGTGGTATAGTTGGCCAAACTTTGAACAGAATGTCAATTGAGTCTTGTGTAAATAATATTTATGGTGAAGTTATTAGTACAAAAGATGCTGGTGGTATAGTCGGCTATGCTGATTCTACTAATATTACATCTTGTTTACATAAAGGTTATTCTTCTTCAATTGGATTAAGTACAAGTGTAAGAGTTGGTGGTATTGCAGGATATTTAACACATTCAACATTAGATAGTGCACAAGTTCTTGGTTATGTTGGTGTACAAGCTTACAAAAATCAAACTAAGAGATATAATAACTACTATAGTATTTATAAGTTAGATGATTTTGACTATAATACAAATACATTTAGTTATAATTCTTATAATAACAACCAAGGTGATCATGGTAAGTCATCTAAAGCAGATGGTACATACCATTATGCTTATTTGTATGGTGAATCAAATAGTAGTGTAAATAATAATAACAACACAATAAATCCTCAATATTCAACATTTGAAATTTATGATTATTATGTTAATGTCGCAACGGGTCAGAAAGATGGTTGGTTTGGTATTGGATATGCTAATATTGGTGTTTCTGTAATGCAAAGATATGGAACATTAAATGATGATGGTGTAACACCTATAACATTAACTACAACACAATTAGACTATAAAAAATCAGAAAAAAGAAGTGTTTGGTTTGGTTATATAGATTATGCTTCTGTAAGTGTTACTGTAAACTTCTCAGTATTTAGTACAACTAGTTTCCCAGCAAACTCTGATTTGGAACAATTTAAGATTCAATATGTTGACTCCAATAATTTGTTTAACTTTACTAGAACATATTATGAAGGTGATTCATTGTATTTACCAATTTATGATGGTGAAAATTCTACGCTTGATGAATGGTATACAAGTTCTGTTGGTGGAACAAAAATTGATTCACAATATAAAGTTACTAAGACCAATGGATTAATCTCATTTGATAGTAACAATAGTGCAAAAATATATGCTAGATGGTCTCCTAAAAAATGGATTGTTACATTGGGTAATAAATATGATAAAAGAGATGTCGCAGATATGGATGCAATTGGTCCTATATCTGTAGTAAGTGGATCAACAATTGATTGGACATTCCGTGACGATCCAAATATTGCTAGTCAAATTTCTGCTGATCCAACTGATACTAAAGAAGGTTATAAGGTATTGTCATGGCATACTAATTCTGTTGCAAGTTGGAATGATTTAGTAAATAAAGCTAATGGCGATAAAAACAATGATGAAAGAAGAAGTGCAAGAAGTTATTTGGAAGGCGATCCTGATAGTAGTAATGGTGGATTAGGATTGGATAAGTGGGAAGAGGCTAAAGTTATTACTTCTCCTTGGACTGCTTCACAGAAAACTGATTCTATGTACTACAAGACTGAATTCAATAAGAATACTGCAATTACTGAAAATATTTCATTGTTTGCTTATTATATTTCAGTTTATCAAGTTAAATTTGATTATAACTGGAAGACTGATTCTGGTACAGATGGTCAAAGTCCAACAAGAGTCAAGGTTGATGCTGGTAAAACTGTAGATGCAGTTAGATCTCCAACAAGAACAGGCTATACATTTAAAAATTGGTGCACAAATCAAAGTTGTACTCAAGATTTCAACTTCAATACACCAATTACAAGTAATATAACCCTTTATGCAAAATGGGAAGTACAAAAACTAGATGTTACATTTGTTTATGGACTTGATCACGATAAGAGTGAAGTAAAACAAATAGATTACAATAGTACTTTGGGTTCTGCAGATAGACCAACAAAGGCTAACATAAATGGATATACAATTACTTGGAAAGATAGTAGAGGCAATGTTGTTGGATTTGATAATACCTATAAGATTACAGCTAATACAACAATTACAGCTTACTATGAGAAGATGTCTTATACTGTAGTATTTAAAGTTAATGGATCTAATTATATTGAACCTATAACTGTATACTATGGAGATAAAGTTCCTGAACCTGATCCTCCAACATCAAGTAATCCATTGGAAGAATTTGATTGTTGGTGCACAGATGAAACATTGAATAATAAGTACAACTTTAACAGAACAGTAACTGGAGACTTGACATTGTATGCTAAGTTTAAGACTGTACAAGTTAATGTAACTTATAAATTTGTAGATTCTACTGGTGCAACAATTGAAGGAAAGTCAGATTATGAAACTATGGTTGATAGTGGTTCTAAACTTACTCGTCCAAGTAGTACTGATTCTAACTTCGCAATTGATGGTTATGAATTAGAAGGATTCTATGCTGATACTTCATTTAATACAGCGTATGATTTTGATAGTACAGTAGGAACATCTCAAATTGTTATTTATGTAAGATACTTCAAAACTTATACCGTAACATTTGTAGTTGGTGCTAGATACACTGGTGGTGAATCTACAAGTCAAGCTATAACTGTTAGAACTGGTAGTACAATACCTATAGATTCTGTACCACAAGTATTAACTAATGTTAATAAGTCTGGTTGGTTGTTTGTAGATAATGATGTATATTCTGGTGAGGTTGACTTCAATACTTACACTGTAAGGGAAGATATTAACTTGTATTATTACGCTTCTAATGATGTACAAATTGTATATATATTAGAAGATGATAGTGACTATACAGTATTTAAAACTTATAGTGATGTACGATATGGAGCAACAATTACTCGTCCAGATACCGATTTGGCAGTTGATGGATATAGATTTGCTGGTTATTATTCAGATTCTACATTCACTAGTGAATTTGATTTTGATACAGATATTATCACAGCTAAAGACACTAAGATTTATGCGAAGATGGTTAAACAAATAACTATTAGTTTTGCGCCTTACGATGATGCATCTGCAGATGCAAGTTTGGTTCCAAACAAGTCGGTTTCAATTGACAAGGATAGTGTTGTTTCTCAATCTGATTGGATTAAATTCATTAGCGAAGTTAATAGTTCTGATATCGTATGGTATTATACAGATAGTACTCATACTGAAAAAACAGAAATAACTTTAACTGATTTACAAGCTAAATCATTTACAGAAGATACTGTTATCTACTATAAATGGAATAGAGGTAATTAAACCTAAAAAACAACTCGATTAATTTCGAGTTGTTTTTTTGTGTTTAAACTAGAGTTACTTGTTTGATTTATAAATTTTTAATGCTTTGTAATTTCTATAGTTCGTATTTATTATGTTTATATATTATATAAATATATATAGATAATATATATAACATTATATAATATTTAGGGGTGTAACAAATGTTAAAATATGACAACAATTATATATGTGTTTGTTTTAAATTTTAAGTATATGAGCATTATTAATAAACATTATTGTAAAATATGAAAATAAAAATATGAAAAATAAATTTGAAAATATTTATATACGAGTTGACATAATATCGTGTAGGTGCTACAATTATACTTGCATAGTAGTGTTTGAAACTGCGCAAAATTCAGACGCTAGGGGTTTAATTTAATGGTTTTACTTAATAAAAGTAACAACTAGGTTAATATAATTGTAGTAAATATGCTAGAATTATGGACAACTTTTTTGTTGTCTATAAAAGAGTACAGCATAGACCTTTTTTTACTTTTATGGCAAAGCAGTTAAGTTATCCCAAAATTTACTAAGATATTTAAAACTATTTTGTTACATAAACCCCAACAAAATAGGGATATTTATTAAAGTTAATGGTACTTGCAAAAATTTTAAGGAGTAAATATGCTTAATACAGAGAACATAAAAAAGATTAAGTATGGTAACACAACTCGTTATACTTTTGGTCACGCAAGAGAAATAATTGATTTACCTTACTTACTTGAAATCCAAAAAGATTCTTACAATCGCTTTATTAAGGAAGGAATTGGCGAAGCATTGGAAGAATTTTCTCCTATTACCGACTATAGCGGTAAGGCTGAAGTATACCTTCTTGATTATACTCTAGAGCCAGAACCAAAAATTACTATTGCTGAAGCTAAAAGAAAAAGCACAAGCTATTCTGTTGCATTAAAAGTAAAAGTAAGACTTGTTATTAAAGAAACTGGTGAAGTTATAGAACAAGAAGTATTTTTAGGCGATGTACCTTATATGACTAATGAAGCAACTTTCATATTTAATGGTATTGAAAGAGTAGTTGTTAGCCAATTAGTTCGTAGCCCAAGTGCTTATTATTCTAGAACAATAGACAAAACAGGTAAGGAACTTTACAACTGTACACTTATCCCAACTAGAGGTAGTTGGCTTGAGATGGAACAAAAAGAAAAAGACCCTAACTATATTAGAGTTTGCCTAGATAAAGGTGGCAAAATCGGTCTTGGCGTCTTCCTAAAATGTTTCGGATTTACTCGTGACCAAATCCTAGATATTTATGGCAATAACGAAATTATGCGTGCAACTCTTGATAAAGATGCTGTTGAAACACAACACGACGCATTGATTGAGTTAAGTAAAAAGACCCGTCCTAGTGAAATTCCTAGTGCAGAAGCAACAAAACAATTTATATTTAGTCAATTCTTTAGTACTCAATACTACAATTTGGGTAAAGTTGGTCGTTTTAAAGTTGATAAAAAACTTGACTTAGCTACTCGTTCTTTGGGACTAGTTGCAGCTGAAGATATCAAAACTAAGAAAGAAGTTTTGGTTAAGGCTGGCGAAACAATTACTAAAGAAGTTGCAAGTACTTTTGCTCGTAATGGTATCAACGAAATCGTTGTTATGGCAGACGGCAAGCCTCATAAGATGGTTGGTAATAACCGTGTTAGAGTTTCTGAAATCGTTAAATGCAACGAAGCAGAACTTGGCATAACTGAAAAAGTTCATTATCCAACACTTATGGAACTTATTAAAGACTTAAAGACTAGAGAAGAAAAAGTTGAAGCTATTAAAGAACACGCAAAAGACCTAGTTGGTACAACTTTGTTTATGGATGATATCCTAGGTTGTGTAAGCTATTTCTTAGACTTAAACGCTGGCATTGGCGAAATAGATGTAGTAGACCATCTATGCAATCGTCGTATTAAAGGTGCTGGTGAACTTCTACAAGATAGCTTTAGAAGTGGTATGAACAAACTTGTTAATGCTGTTAAAGAGACTTTACAAAGTCATGATTTGACAGATATTACTCCAAGTCAAGTTGTTAATGCAAGACCTATTAATAGAGCATTTAAAGACTTCTTAGCAAGTCACCAATTAAGCCAACTTATGGACGAAATGAACCCACTAAGTTCATTGGCTCAAAAGCGTAGATTGTCAGCAGTAGGCCCTGGCGGTATTAAGAAAGACAGAGCTACTGACGAAGTTCGTGATATTCACCATAGTCACTATGGCCGTATCTGCGTTGTAGAAACACCAGAAGGTGGTAACATTGGTCTTATTAACTCTCTTGCTACATATGCTAGAGTTAATGAATATGGATTTATTGAAACTCCTTATAGAGTTGTAGATAAAGAAAAGGGTATAGTTACTAATGAAGTAGTATACCTAATGGCAGATGAAGACGAAAATTGCTATATAGCACAAGCAATCGAACCTCTTAATCCAGATGGTTCATTTGTAAACAATCATATAGCTTGTCGTCATTTGGACACAATTTTGGAAGTAAGTAAAGATATGGTTGACTATGTTGATGTTAGCCCAAAACAACTTATTTCTGTACCAACAGCTTGTATTCCATTCCTAGAAAATGATGATACCCCTCGTGCATTGATGGGTTCAAACATGCAACGTCAAGCTGTTCCTCTTATCACAACCGAAACTGCTATGATTGGTACTGGACTAGAACATAAGATTGCTCTAGATAATGGTGCAATTATTGTAGCTAAAAATGCTGGTACTGTTACAAGTTCAGATGCAACACATATTGAAGTAACAACAGATGATGGTTTTGTAGATAAGTATGATTTAATTAAATTTACAAAAACAAACCAAGAAAGCTGTAATAACCAAAAACCTATCGTAAAGACTGGTCAAAAGGTTAAGAAAGGCGAAACATTGGCAGATGGTTATAGCACTAAGAACGGTGAATTGGCTTTAGGTAAAAATATGCTTATTGCCTTCATGAACTGGGAAGGTTATAACTACGAAGACGCTATCTTGTTAAGTGAAAGACTTGTTAAAGAAGATGTTTATACATCTATCAACTTAAAAGAAGCAGAAGTTAAATGTAGAAGCACAAAACTTGGTGATGAAGAAATTACTCGTGATATCCCTAACTTAGGTGAAGAAGCATTAAAAGACCTTGACGAAAATGGTATTATTCGTATTGGTGCTGAAGTTAAACCGGGAGATATTTTGGTAGGTAAAGTTACTCCTAAGGGAGAAACAGAACCAACTCCAGAAGAAAGACTTCTTAGAGCAATCTTTGGTGAAAAAGCTAGAGATGTAAAAGATACTTCATTAAGAGTATCACACGGTATTAGTGGTGTAGTTGTTGATGTTCAAGTATTTAGTAGAAAGAACAAAGATGACCTAGAAACAGGCGTTAATATGATGGTTAGAGTTACTATTGCTCAAAAGCGTAAAATTAGCGTTGGCGATAAAATGGCTGGTCGTCATGGTAACAAAGGTATTGTTTCTAGAATATTGCCAGTTGAAGATATGCCATTTATGGCTAATGGACAACCTATTGATATAGTTCTAAACCCACTAGGTATTCCTTCTCGTATGAATGTAGGACAAGTACTAGAAGTTCACCTTGGTTTGGTTGCTAAAGCTTTAGGTATTAATATTGCTACTCCAGCATTTGATGGTGTAAAAGAAAGCGATATTAGAGAATTATTAAAAGAGAACAACTTCCCAGAAAATGGTAAGATTCAATTGTATGATGGTCGTACTGGTGAACCATTTGAAAATCCAGTTACTGTAGGATATATGTACTACATTAAACTAGAACACATGGTTAACGATAAAATGCACGCTCGTTCTACTGGACCTTATGCTTATGTTACTCAACAACCTTTGGGTGGTAAAGCTATGTTTGGTGGACAAAGATTTGGTGAAATGGAAGTTTGGGCTCTTGAAGCTTATGGTGCAAGTAAGTTGCTACAAGAAATGTTGACTGTTAAGTCAGACGATGTTGAAGGTAGATACAATACTTACAAGGCTATAGTAGAAGGATTGCCATTACCAGAACCTTCAGTCCCAGAAGCATTTAAAGTATTGATTAAAGAATTACAAGGTCTATGCCTAGATGTAAGACTACTTACTGATCAAAATAAAGAATTTAAACTTTCTGACTTAAATGCTGATAGTACTGAGTCCTTCAGTGAAGTTACAAAACCTCGTGAAGAACAAAAAGAAATCGAACTTGAGTTTGATGAAAATAATAATGAAAATAATGAAAACGCTGACTTAGATACAGATGAAGATTTAGATAGTCTATTTGATGAATCTGCTTTGTTTGATGATTTTGGCGATGATGATGACGAAGAATAGGAGTAAAATATGTTTGAATTAAACAATTTAGCGTCTATGAGAATTGGTATAGCTTCTCCAGAGAAGATCCTAGAATGGAGCTATGGTGAAGTAACCAAATCAGAGACTATTAATTATCGTACACATAAGCCAGAAATGGGCGGACTTTTATGCGAGCGTATTTTCGGACCTAAGAAAAATTGGGAATGTCATTGCGGAAAGTACAAGCGTATTCGTCATAAAGGCGTTATTTGTGACAAGTGTGGCGTTGAAGTAACAAAGAGTAGCGTTAGACGTGAGCGTATGGGTCATATCCAACTTGCTACTCCAGTTGCTCATATTTGGTATATGAGAAGTATCCCAAGTCGTATTGGTACACTTCTTAACTTAAATACCAAACAACTTGAAAAAGTTATTTACTATGTATCATATATTGTTATTGATCCAGGTAAAACAAACTTTGTTAAATATCAACTTATTAATGATATCGAATACCGTGATGCTATAGAGCAATATGGTAATGGATGTTGTAAAGTTGGTATGGGTGGCGAAGCTATTAGAGAATTGCTATCCGAAATTGACCTTGAAAAAGAACACGCTGAACTTTCTAAAGCAAGTCTTACAGCTAAAGGTCAAAAGAAATTAAAAATTAACAAGCGTTTAGAGATTATTGACTCTCTTATTAAGAGTGGCAACCGTCCTGAATGGTTGATTTTGACTGTTTTACCAGTTATTCCACCAGATGTTAGACCTATGATTCAACTAGATGGTGGTAGATTTGCTACTAGTGATATCAACGATTTGTATCGTAGAATTATCAACCGTAACAACCGTTTAAAGAAATTTATGAGTATTGGCGCTCCAGAAGTTATTATTCGTAACGAAAAGCGTATGCTTCAAGAAGCTGTTGATGCTTTAATTGAAAACGGTAAGAGTGGCAAAGCTGTTGCTGGTCCAAAACAAAGAGAATTAAAATCATTAACCCAAAACTTAAAGGGTAAACAAGGTAGATTTAGACAAAACTTACTAGGTAAGCGTGTTGACTACTCTGGTCGTTCTGTTATCGTTGTTGGTCCAGAACTAAAGATGTATCAATGTGGTTTGCCTAAAGAAATGGCTCTTGAATTATTCAAACCATTTATTATGCACAAACTTGTTGAGCGTAATTTGTCACTTAACTTTAAATCTGCAAAGCGTTTGATTGATAGTCAAAAGCCATGTGTATGGGATATATTGGAAGAGGTTATTAAGGACCACCCAGTTATGCTTAACCGTGCACCATCACTTCACAGATTGTCAATTCAAGCTTTTGAACCTGTACTAGTTGAAGGTAGAGCTATTAAACTTCACCCACTAGTTTGTGGTGGCTTCAACGCCGACTTCGATGGTGACCAAATGTCAGTCCATGTTCCACTAAGTCCAGAAGCAGTTGCAGAAGCTCGTATTTTGATGTTAAGTTCTAACAATGTATTAAAGCCAGCTACTGGTGACCCAATTTGTACACCTACACAGGATATGGTCTTAGGTTCATATTACCTAACCATTGAAAAAGAAGGTGCTAAGGGTGAAGGTAAGTGCTTTATTTCTGAAGAAGAAGCTATTATGGCATATCAAACAAAGAATGTTGATATCCAAGCTCCAATTTATGTAAGAAGAACCAACGAATTTGAAGGTCAACCTTATACTTCAAGAGTAAAAACTACTGTTGGTAAGATTATCTTCAACCGTGGTATTCCACAAAACTTAGGATTTGTAGACCGTTCTAAAAAAGAAAATGTAAACAACTACGAAATTGATTTTGAAGTTGGTAAAAAAGGTCTAGACAAAATTATTAAACAATGTTTTGATGCATTAGGTACAACCGAAACTGTTAAAATGCTAGACAACATTAAAGGTATTGGTTATAAATATTCAACCATTGGTGCTATTACTATCAATGTGTTCGATATGGAAATTCCTAAGGAGAAAGACGAACTTGTTGCTAGTGTAGAACAACAAGTTGCTGAAAATAATAAATTCTTTAGAAGAGGATTTATTACTGAAGATGAAAAACTTGAAAAGAATATTAAACTTTGGAAAGATGCAACTAAACAACTTGAAGGTATCGTTCTAAACAAAATGGATAAATTAAACCCAGTTAGAATGATGGCTAACTCAGGTGCCCGTGGTAACGCAGGTCAAATACTACAACTTTGTGGTATGCGTGGTATTATGGCTAACACATCTGGCCGTAAAGTTGATATTCCAGTTAAATCAAACTTCCGTATGGGTCTTACCCCAATCGAATATTTCTTAAGTAGCCGTGGTGGTCGTAAAGGTCTTGCCGATAAGGTTTTGAAAACTGCAGACTCTGGTTACTTAACTCGTAGATTAGTCGATGTTGCTCAAGATGTAGTTGTTGTAGAAGATGACTGTTTTGCCAACAATGGTGGAAAGATTAGAGGTCTTACTGTAAGTGCAATTTCTAAAGATGGTACTCCAGTATGTAGCCTAAAACAACGTATTGTTGGTAGATTTGCTGTTGACAATGTTGTTAATCCAAAGACAAAGAAGATTATTATTCCTGCTAACACTATGATTACACCAGAACAAGCTGATGAAGTTGAAGCTTGTGGTATTACAAGTGTAGCAATCCGTACAGTATTGACATGTAGTTCAAAACACGGTGTTTGTGCTAAATGTTATGGTAAGAATATGAGTAACAACAATATTATTCCTATCGGTGAGGCTGTTGGTATTATTGCTGCTCAATCAATCGGTGAACCAGGTACTCAGTTAACCATGAGAACCTTCCATACCGGTGGTGTTGCGAACGCAGCCGATATTACACAAGGTCTTCCTCGTGTTGCTGAACTATTTGAAGCTCGTAAACCAAAGGGTGTTGCAACTGTTGCTGAAGTCGCTGGTAAGGTTGTTGTTAAAGAAGTTCAATCTGCTGGTAAAGATGGTGGTAAATACTATGAAGTATTTGTTAAGAATCCAGAAGGTGATGGACATTACATCATACCTTTCGGTGTAGTATTGAAAGTTAAGAATGGAGATACAGTAGAAGCTGGTACAGTATTAACTGAAGGTGCTATTTATCCAAAAGACTTCTTGCGTACTCGTGGTGTAAGAGATGTTGAAGAATATATCTTGTCAGAAATTCTAGCAACATATTCTTCTCAAGGTGTTAAACTAAACACAAAACACGTTGAAATAATTATTAGACAAATGTTGCGTAATGTTAAGATTGAAGAAGTTGGAGATACCAATTTGCTTGCAGGCGATATTGTTGACATCTTCAAATATGAAGAAGAAAACGATAGAGTACTAAGCGAAGGTGGTGTTCCTGCTACTGCTAAGCGTCTTGTTCAAGGTATTACAAAAGCTGCATTGAGTTGCGAAAGCTTCTTGAGTGCTGCGTCCTTCCAAGAGACATCAAGAGTATTGACCGATGCTTCTATGAAGGGTAAAGTTGACCATCTTCGTGGTTTGAAAGAAAACTTGATGATTGGTAAAGCTATACCTGCTGGTACTGGATTTAAAGCATTTAAAAATGTTGAACCAGTTGACCCAAATGAAGTAGAAGAAAAGTCTACAGAAGTTGATGAAAGTGTAGCAAAATTCTTTGACGAAAACGAAGCTATGTAATTATAAAAATCCCCTAAAGTTAGGGGATTTTTTTATTGCAAAAATAATTGAAGTTTTTAGAAAATTGGGTATTGACAATTGGTACTATTCTTGCTATAATCTAGATGTAATGAAATGGAAATGTTGATTGGAGCAGTTACTCCGTAATAATATTTTGAAGGCAGGAATAAACTATGACAAAGAATCTATTAAACAAAATGGAAGATTACAAAAACAATCAAAATAATAAAGTAAATGTTGATGGTTTGTTTAAAGTAGAAAATGGTAAGATTGTTCAAAACAATATGCCAAAGCACGCTAAAGAACTTATTGCTATTAATGAAAAGATGATGTCTAAAGCAAATACTGTAAATATGGACAAATCTAATTTTAACAATAAAAACAATACATTTAATATGTAGTGACAAAAGACAAGGCTGATATGCCTTGTTTTTTTGTTTTAAGTTGTTGATAAAAATGTCACAAATATTTTACAAAAGCAATTATGTATGCTAAACTTATAAAGTAAAAAGACTTTGGGAGTTTATATGAAAAAATTTGTATATCCTGCAGTATTGTTTTATTATGAAGAAGAAAAACAGTATACAATAGCAATGTTTGATATAGAAGTCTTTGCTGAAGGAAAGACAGTTGAAGAGGCAGTTAATACAGCTCAAGTTTATTTAGACAAATACTTAGAGTGTGCTTTTTCCTATGGTATTGATATCCCAGAACCTACACCATTTGGTGATATGATTGATAGATATCCAAAAAATTTGGTTGTTTTGGTTGAAAGCAAACTAGACGACAATAATCGTGCAGTATAAAATATTAAAAAGATTAGAAAAGTAGTGCAAAAATTATTAAAATTAAGCACTACTTTTTTGTTGCTTTTTGTTGACTTTTATAGACTTTAATGATAATATAATTAGCGTATTATAGTATGCTTATAGAAGTGTTCTTTTTTTGGTTAATTTTATATCGAAAATTAGGTTCTAATAAGCGTCAAAATTTTGTTTTTGGTGTGAAAAATAAAGTTTTGATTGTCTGCCATATAATATACGTTGACTTTTAAGTCGGTGTGCTAGGTGGACTACATTTAAGTATTCTTTTGGGTTGAAAAGTAATACTTAGCAAATATTGTTTATACTCTTTAAGGAGGAAAGTTAATGCCTACTATTAATCAATTAGTAAAGCAAGGTAGAAAAACTCAAACTGTTAAATCTACTGTTCCAGCATTAGACCAAAACCCTCAAAAACGTGGTGTTTGTTTGTCAGTTACTACAACTACACCTAAAAAACCTAACTCAGCTTTAAGAAAAATCTGCAGAGTTAAATTGAGCAATGGCCAAGAAGGTACAGTTTATATTCCAGGTGAGGGACACAATCTACAAGAACACAGCGTAGTATTAATCCGTGGTGGAAGAGTTAGAGACCTACCAGGTGTGCGTTATCATGTAATCCGTGGAGCTTTAGATGCTTCTGGTGTTGCAAAACGTAAACAAGCACGTAGTAAATATGGCGCTAAAAAATCTAAATAATTAAGATTAAAAATAAAAAAAATTAAATTTGTTAAATAATTAAGGAGGACATTTCAATGCCAAGAAGAGGCGGTGCACCTAAGAGAGATGTTTTACCAGATCCTCGTTATAATAACGTAGTTTTATCAAAACTTATTAACCAAGTTATGGTAGATGGTAAAAAATCAGTTGCACAAAGTGTCGTATATGGCGCATTTGATATTATCCAAGAAAAAACTGGATCTGAGCCAAACGAATATTTTATGCAAGCATTAGAAAATTTAAAACCTGTTTTGGAAACTAAAGCTAGAAGAGTTGGTGGTTCTAACTACCAAGTACCTATCGAAGTTAGTCCAGAACGTAGACAAACTCTTGCTATCCGTTGGTTAGTTACTTACGCTAGAAAGAGAAACGAAAGAACAATGAAAGAAAAACTTGCCGCAGAAATTATGGATGCCTATAATAATGCTGGTGGAGCATATAAGAAAAAAGACGATGTACATAGAATGGCAGAAAGTAATAAAGCTTTCGCTCATTATCGTTGGTAATATTAAGGAGAACATAAATTATGCCTAGACAAGTTCCAATTGAAAAATATAGAAACGTTGGTATAATGGCTCACATTGATGCTGGTAAAACAACCACAACAGAAAGAATTTTGTTCTATACCGGTAAAACCCACAAAATTGGTGAAGTACATGATGGTGCTGCAACAATGGACTGGATGGCACAAGAACAAGAGCGTGGTATTACTATCACAAGTGCTGCTACAACATGTTTCTGGAAAGGACACCAAATTAATATTATTGATACTCCAGGACACGTTGACTTCACAGTTGAAGTTGAGCGTAGCTTGAAAGTACTAGATGGTTCCGTAGCTGTATTCTCAGCTCGTGAAGGTGTTCAACCACAAAGTGAAAAAGTATGGCGTCAAGCCGACAAATATAAAGTTCCAAGAATGGTATTCGTTAACAAAATGGATAGACCAGACTCTAATTTCTTCAATGTAGTTGAAAAAATTAAGACCAGACTTGGTTCTAATGCAGTTCCAATTCAAATTCCTATTGGCTCTGCTGAAACATTCAAAGGTATTATTGACCTAGTTGAAAACAAAG
This sequence comes from uncultured Clostridia bacterium, assembly GCA_934746645.1. Taxonomy (GTDB): domain Bacteria; phylum Bacillota; class Clostridia; order Christensenellales; family UBA1242; genus UBA6345. Next base: position 271,583 of record CAKVFE010000001.1, on the reverse strand, counting down.
CTTATATTTATCAAAACGATTTGGGTACTGATATTTTAGTAGAAGATATCCCAGACGAATATAAAGAACAAGCTGCAAAATATAGATCAGAACTTATAGAAGTTGCTGCTGAACAAGATGACGAATTACTAGAGAAATTCTTCTCTGGTGAAGAGCTAACTGTAGAAGATATTAAGAAAGGTATCCGTATTGGTACTATCAAAATGAATATTTTCCCTACAACTTGTGGTACAGCTTTAGGCAACAAGGGTGTTCAAAAATTGATTGATGCCATTGTTGATTATATGCCAGCTCCTACTGATATCGAAGCTATCAGAGGTACTGACCCTAAGACTGGTGAAGAAGTTGATAGACACAGTAGCGATACCGAACCTTTCGCTGGTCTTGCATTTAAGATTATGAGTGACCCATTCGTTGGTAAACTTACATTCTTTAGAGTATACAGTGGTACTATCTCAGCTGGTAGTTATGTATACAATAGTTGCAAAGGCAAGAAAGAAAGAGTTGGTCGTTTGATCAGAATGCACTCTAACAACCGTACCGAAATTGATGAAGCTTATGCAGGTGATATAGTAGCTATAGTTGGTCTTAAAGATACAACTACTGGTGAAACTCTATGTGATCAAGAACATCCAGTTGTTCTAGAAAGTATGGACTTCCCAGAACCAGTTATTAGAGTTGCTATCGAACCTAAAGATAAAGCAAGTCAAGAAAAAATGATTCTTGCACTTATCAAACTTGCTGAAGAAGACCCATCATTCAAGACATATACTGACCAAGAAACTGGTCAAACAATTATTGCAGGTATGGGCGAACTTCACCTAGAAATTATAGTTGACCGTTTGTTGCGTGAATTTAAAGTTGAAGCTAATGTAGGTGCTCCACAAGTTGCTTACCGTGAAACAATTAGAAAAGCGGTAGAAGCTGAAGGTAAATACATTAAGCAATCCGGTGGTAAAGGTCAATATGGTCATTGCCGTATTAAACTTGAACCACAAGAACCTGGTAAAGGTTATGAATTTGTTAATAACATTGTTGGTGGTGTTATTCCTAAAGAATACATCGAACCAATCAATAATGGTATTAAAGAAGCAAGTCAAACTGGTGTTTTGGCTGGCTACGAAACCGTTGACTTCAAAGTTACTTTGTATGATGGTTCTTACCACGAAGTTGACTCTTCAGAAATGGCATTCAAGATTGCTGGTTCTATGGCATTCAAAGAAGGTGCTAGAAGAGCTGACCCAGTATTGCTAGAACCTATTATGAAGGTTGAAGTTGAGACACCTGACGAATACCTTGGTGATGTTAATGGTAACATTAACCGTCGTCGTGGATTAGTTACAGGTATCGATATGGTAAATGGGTTACAAGTTATCAATGCCGAAATTCCTCTAGGGGAAATGTTTGGTTATGCTACTGATTTAAGAAGCTTAACTCAAGGCAGAGGTACTTATAATATGGAATTCTCTCACTATGCAGAAGTTCCAAAAAATATCGCTGATAAAATTATTGGCGACAGAACAAAAGCCTAATTATTAAAAAAAATATATTGTAGGAGGATAATAATAATGGCTAAAGCTAAATATGAAAGAACAAAACCACACGTTAACGTTGGTACAATCGGACACGTTGACCATGGTAAAACAACCTTAACAGCTGCAATTACTACTGTTCTTGCTGCTCAAGGTAAGGCACTTGCAATGAATTATGCAGAAATCGATAAAGCGCCTGAAGAAAAAGCTAGAGGTATAACAATCAATACAGCTCACGTTGAATATGAAAGTGAACACCGTCACTATGCACACGTTGACTGCCCAGGACACGCCGACTACGTTAAGAATATGATTACTGGTGCTGCTCAAATGGATGGTGCTATTCTAGTTGTTGCTGCAACTGATGGTCCTATGCCTCAAACTCGTGAACACATCTTACTTGCTAGACAAGTTGGTGTTCCTTACATTGTAGTATTCATGAACAAAACTGACCAAGTTGATGATCCTGAATTACTAGACTTAGTTGAAATGGAAATCCGTGATCTTCTTAATGAATATGGTTTCCCTGGAGACACAACTCCAATTATTAAGGGTAGTGCATTAAAAGCTCTAGAAGCTGCTCAAGCTGGTCACCCAGATGATCCTGCTTGCAAGTGCATTAACGAATTAGTTGACGCTCTTGACTCTTATATCCCTGAACCACAAAGAGAAAATGACAAACCTTTCTTGATGCCAGTTGAAGATGTATTTACAATTACTGGTCGTGGTACAGTTGCTACTGGTAGAGTAGAACGTGGTACAGTTAAAGTTGGTGATACTGTAGAAATTATCGGTATGAACGATTCTGGTAAACAAACAGTTATTACTGGTGTTGAAATGTTCCGTAAATTACTAGATCAAGCTGAATCTGGTGATAACGTTGGTCTATTACTACGTGGTATTCAACGTAACGAAATCGAACGTGGACAAGTATTAGCTAAACCTGGTACAATTCATCCACATACAGAATTTACAGCAGAAGTTTACGTATTGAAGAAAGAAGAAGGTGGTCGTCATACTCCATTCTTCAATGGATATCGTCCTCAATTCTACTTCCGTACTACAGACGTTACTGGTACTATCGAACTTCCACAAGGTGTTGAAATGGTAATGCCTGGTGATAACGTTAAGATGACAATTCAATTGATCACTCCTATCGCTATCGAACAAGGTCTTCGTTTCGCTATCCGTGAAGGTGGTAGAACTGTTGGTTCTGGTGTTGTTTCTTCTATTATTAAGTAATTTTAGAAATACATTTGAAGTAAAAAAAGAAGCAAATTATTGCTTCTTTTTTTGTTGTTTTGGCATATAAATAATAGAAAAATATGACAAAATTAACTATAAAAAATAATTAAAAAATATATATTTTTTGTTAAGATTATATCTTTACAAAGTATATGGTTTGTAGTAAACTATCTATATGAAAAAATAGTTTTTCGTAAGGAAGATGTCATGGCTAAGAGGCAGTCAAAAATAAAATCATTAGATGATTATGTTACAGAAAATGTTGATGTTATTCAAAACAAACTTTTAGGAGATTATAATTCTAAAGGTTATTATTGTATCGAACAACGAATAACAAACGAATTAATTAAATTACCAAAAACAATTAAGGAATCATATAATTCCGATATTTTTTGCACTTCAAAAACTAGAAATGGAGAAGTTGTTGACTTCAAAATCTCTGTAACCAACGATGTTGAAAAAGGTGAAGATGTAGCCGTTTTAGAGGTGTTGGAAGGTGTAGCCAAACAAGGTGGAAAATCTGTACAAATGATTAAAACTGTCATTGGTAAATACATAGGCGAAGATAATGCTAACTTTACACAAAAAGCACTTAAATATTACAATGTTTCAAGAGCTGGTGCAGGACAAGAAGTTGTAGAGTATGAAGATAAAAATATAAACAATCGTAAAAAGTTCCTTACTCAATTAGACGAACTAAGTTATGATGCATTTAATAAAGCATATAAAGATTATTATAATAGTCGTTTAAAGGTTCTTAAACACGAACATAATACTTATTCTAAAGATGTTATGGATATGATTAAGGAAGATTATGATAATCCAGCATTAGCAATGTTTTTAAAAGATAAAAAATATAAAAATGGTATGAACTATAAAGCCATGAACGAAACTATGGATAATGCTGTTAGATATTATGCTGATTGTCCACAATATAAGGTTAGTAACCAAATATTTGATCAAAAAACAGATAAACCTTTTGATAAATTTAGAAATGCAATGCAGACCATAAAAGATAAAATGCTTGATAATATTTATGATATGATGGGCATAGATCACAATCCAGAAATGCGTGCCGAATTTGAAGATTATACCAATTCAGGTATTAGCAATATGTTTCAATTTATAGTTGAAAGAAGAGCTGAAAGTGATGGATTAAATTTTATCTCAAGTTTGTTTGGAAAACATAAAGATAAAGAGATGGACGATATACCAGAGAATCAAAAAATAAATATAAAAGTTTTCCCTCAAACCAAATCTTCACCAGTTAATATTATTAATGGTAAAGTTACATTTGACTCTAAAGGTTTAACCCCTGAAGAAAAAAGAGAAACAAATAATAATTACAATTTAGTACAAGATTTATATTCAAAAACAATTGGTAAAGGTGTTAAACAAGTTTCAGAAACTATTGATAAAGTTCAAAGCAAACTAGGCAATGTTGCTAACAATATTGTCAATTCAGCTAAAAATCTATATTCTGCAATGGTAGATAGAGAAATTACCGATACATCAGCAACAGTTTCTCAAAACACTTTAAATCAATACAATATTAGTGATGAAAAAGCACAATATGGTGAAATCAAATCTAATGCATTGGACTCTAATATATACAATATAGGTATATCTGATTTGTCTAATGTTACATTAGATGCAACAACAATTTCTATGACTCCTGTTAATATTGGAGCATTGCAAAGTACAAGTGGTGCAGTTGAATTGCTTACAACTCAACGAATCGCAGAGCGTGGTGGTTATTCAATGACAAGGCAAGGTGCTTAATATGACATATAATTTTATTTTTGTAAGAGATATTATTAAGACTCTAACTTATTGTGATAAACACAAATTTTGTAATGAAACATTTATTAATCCACAAAAATTAAAAGATTGTGTTGCTAATGAAATGTCAAGAGAAATATATCTTAAAAATGGTTTAAGAGATGTTAAAGTCCCAGTAAAAGATTTAAGATATGCTAGATCAAAAGATGGCAACTGGTTGTTGGCAGTAGTTACATTTGAAGATAAATTTATTACTAGAATATTGGATAGTAAAATGGTCGCTATCTGTATTGATAAAGACCAAAACTTTAGAGTGTTTTCATTAAGACAATATTTTGAAAAAGAAGATAAAAGTGATTTGCAATATGTAGTATTTGAACAACAACTTTATGGCGATCCAAAAATTTTGCGTACACTTACTACAGTTAATTGGGAAACATTTGCAATAGTTGCAGATTATTATCTTCGAGGAGAGAAAGATTAAAAAAAAGACCTATAATTAGGTCTTTTTTGTTACAAAAAATAATTAAATGTATTAGAAAACATATATTGATACATAAGTATTTTTAACCAAAATTAATATTGTAGATATATGTTGGTAGATACATAAATTGTATTATAATGATATCAATAAGATCATATATTTATGTTGTTACATTTGTTTTTTTATAATAACAATTTTTTTTATTTTACTTAGTTTTATAATTGTAAATATATAAGTTATTTGTTATAATATAATTAGTATTGTAGGGGGAATGGCTATGGCTCCAAAATATAAACAAGTAGAAACATTTGATGAATATACAACAGAAAAACTTGATGTTGTAAAAAACAAACTTTTTGGCGATTATAATGCAAAGGGTGTTTATGTAATCAATAAAAAAGTTTCTGCTGAATTATTAAATATGAAAAAAGTAAAAAGAGATTCTTACAACAACGAAGTATTTTGTAGTGCCACTACCAATAGTGGCGAAAATGTAGATTTTGGTGTAACTTTTAAAAAGAATACCGAATCCCAACTTGCTGTTGCTGAATTGTATGTTATGGAAAGTATTCCTAAACAAGGTGGTAGAATGATGAATGTTAAGAAGACTACTATAGGTAAGTTTTCTGACAAATTGACACCTGACTTTGTTGACCGTGCACTTAAGCAATTTAACATCGAATTAAATGCAGAAGATTTGGGTCAAGAAGTAAAAGAAATTGATGATGAATATATTGTTAAGCGTAATATGCTATTAGGCTATTTGGACAAAATGTCACAAGATAGTTTTGATATAATCTATGAAGATTATTTTACCCAAAGAGTTAATATGTTAAAGTCTGTTGACAATAACTATACTAGAAAAGTATTGGGTATTTTCAATGAAGAATTTGATAAGATATCAGATTATTTCTTATTGGATAAAAAGACTAAGAAAGTGCTTAATTATAAAGCTATGAACGAACTTTTAGATAAGGCATTTGAAGATTTATATGGCTTGGACGAATATGCTAAAGAAGAAAAAGATTTTAAAGAGCGTATGATACCTATACTAGGTTTGTTTATTAGTGGTGCAGCTCGTATCGAAGATGAAGCTAAGAAAAAAGTACTAGATGCAGTTCCTAAGAAAATGAAAGATTATCTAACCGAACCACTTATTGATATCAATCAAGCCAATAAAGAAACTGTTGAACCAACAGTAAAAGAAACTAACAAAAAACAAGTTAGTGAAGAAATTAAAGATAAACTTGAAAGACTTGTTGATAAAACAGATAGTACATCAAAAACTAATATTACCAGATTAGATACAGATTCTAAGAAAAAATTAGATAATGAATCTGGAAAAATATCAGTTGAGAATCCTCCTGAAGAAACTATAGTTCCATCCAAGGTTAAGTCTACACAAACAGAATTTACCCAACGACAAGAAAATGATAATGTAGAAGATTCTGATGAAAAAAGTGATAATTCTCAGTCACCTTATAAGGGCAAGGATATTACCGACTCAGAGATCCCAGAATATCCAAATGCAAATAAAAGAGATGATAAAAATGTAAAAGTAAAAGTCAGTGAAGCAGAAGCTGAGGAAGAATTGACACAAGGTGGGGATGAAATAGATTTGTAATATAAATTAAATATAAGATAAATTGAAATAGGAGAGTTTTATGACATATAACCAATTAATAAGTAAGGAACTATTAGACTTCTTTACAGCTACAAAAGCAAGTTTTGTTAATGTTGTTTCAGGCTCAAAACAAAAATGGTTGGGATATTTTAAATGGGCTTGTGATGAAATAATGGATGTTAATAAAGTTGCAAAAAGAGAAATACCTATAAGAGAAGCAGTATACAATACAGAGCATAAGGCCGAATTATATGTTATTGATTATGATGATGCATTTGTAACTAGAGAAAATGATTCATATTGTGTATGTGTTACTTTTGACGGAAAAAAGTTTAGAGTCTTTACATATGATAAGGTTCTAAAAAATGGAAAGTATGTTGTTTGTTTTACTGAAAGATTTTTAGATAGAACTAGTAAAGTAATATCAATATCTTCAATGTCTAATTGTAATAAGTTAATTTTAGATGTTGAAGAGATTATAGATAAAGAATAAAAAAAAGATACATTATGTATCTTTTTTTATTCTTTTGATCTATCTTTTAATTGTTTGTCAATTTCTTTATTTATAATACTATCAAATGGTTTAATAATTTGCTTTTTTACATCTTCAGAAGATAAACCTTTCATTTTTTCAACACTTTTTAATTGTGTGTATAAAGATGTAAGCATATTAAATACTTTAGATGGATCTTGTGGTATTGATAAAGGATGATTATTGTCTTTACCTTTAAACATTGTTTTTTCGTACATTTTATTGATAAGTTTCTCTAATTCAGGATCAACATCTGTAAAGTTTCCATTAGCTTTACTGGATGAACATACAACACTAAATAATTTAGAGAACAAACCATTAACAGCAATAGTATTGGCTTCAAGTGTTAATGATTGTAAAATCCTAGATATTTCAGTTTTATTACCATTTGCATTATTAATATCGGATATTAAGGCTTCAAAGTCAATACTCGCACACGCCATTAACATACATCTGCAAGTTACATCTCTATTGTCATTATATGTTGTTAAATTTTTAAAATAACTTAAAACTGAATCTAAATAATCATCATCAACTTTATCTAACATTGTATTAAGTAAAGCGTCTTCAACATCTTTAAATGATAATTTTTTACTATCAGCATTATAAAGATCGTGTTGTTTCATATTTGCTTTTATTACATCAATTTTTTCGACTCCAGTTGCTGGACTTTTAACCCAATATCTACAGCGCTTTGAAGTGTGATCAAATGTATCAGTAAATCTAGGATCTATTTTATTGTAGTCGTACTTTACATAATGTCTTTGAGTTGTTCTTAATCTTTCAATATCTGCGTAGGTAGCCATTACTACACCTCTCTAATTTAATCTCTAATAGTATATCATAAATACAAAATTTGTAAATACCTAACTTGAAAAAAATATTATTATTTATTGTTTATTTTTTATGTGTATTTTGTATGGATTTTGCTACATATTTAACTTAATTGATATTAAGTTTTTAACATATATTTTATTATGATTTTAAAAATATTTGATTGATTATTTTTAACAATTATTGCAAAACGATAATTTTTATAGTATTATATATATGTTAGTAAAAATAATTTTATTAAGGAGATATTATGATTCCTTGCGAAGTTAACAATTTGAAAAAATATTATGGTAAAAATGTTGGCGTCGAAGATGTTACATTTAATGTAAAAGAAGGCGAAATCGTAGGGTTTATTGGACCTAACGGTGCAGGCAAGACTACAACAATAAGGACCATAGTAGGACTTTTAAAACCAAATAGTGGTGAAGTCGCTATAATCAATCACAATGCTTTTAAAGAAGGTGCAGTGGCTCGTGCCGAACTTGGATATGCTGGTGGCGAACCAAGTTATTTTCCTAATTTGTCAGTTGCTGACAACTTAAAATTGGTTGCTGATTTAAAAAATGTGACTTATGATCGTATTGATTATCTTGCTACTAAACTAGAACTTAATCTTACAAGAAAAGCAAAAGATTTGTCATTGGGCAATAAGAAAAAAATGTCCATAGTTATGGCATTGTTGTCTAGTCCAAAACTTATCGTTTTAGACGAACCAACAGTTGGATTGGATCCAATAATCAAACTTAAATTTTTTGAACTTATGGATGAAGAGAAAAAGCGTGGAGCTAGTATACTAATATCCTCACATTCACTTACAGATGTTCAAAGACTATGTGATAGAGTAGCCATAATTAAAGCAGGAAAAATTATTGCTATAGAAGAGATGGAACAATTAAAGACTAAGAGATTAAAGATTGTTACTATCGAAACAGACTATTCTTCTCCAGAAATCACTTTAAGTGGTGTAAGCAATTTAAGAAGAGAAAACAATTATCTTAAATTTAATTATAATGGCGAAATGAAAAAATTGGTTAAATATCTTAATAGTATTGATATTACCAATATTAGTATAGAAGATGCAGGACTTGAAGAAATGTTTCTTCATTTCTATGAATAATAGGAGGTGTTAAGATGAAATTAAGTGAAGTTAAATCAACAAATAGTAAAAAATTATCTCCATTATTTAAACTTGAACGCAATTTAAATTATAAAGCATTAATTATTTTCTCATTGGTTGCTGGTATATTATTGTTTATCAATATTGCATTATTCCCAATGATGGACAGTGTATTAAAGGGTATGGCAAAGTATTTTGAAGGCAACCCTGAATTGCAAGAAGTTATTGAGTCTTTAGGCAATATGTCAATAGGTACATATTTTAGTGCACAAGCATCTCAAGCGTGGGTATTTATTGGTGCAATCTATGCAGGATTTTTAGGTTGTAGACTTATTAATAGCAACTTTAAAGATGGCAGTTATGAGATGTTGTATACTCAAAATGTTAGTCGTACCAAAATTGTTATTAACAAATTAATAAGATTGGTTATTAATGTTGTTTTATTCAATTTGGTTTGTGCAATATTTGGTATTGTTGCATTGGCTATTTGGGGTAAAGGACAATTCCAATTTGTCAATTTCTTTGGATATTTTATATTTGCTGTTGTAGCAACATTACAAGTTGGTGTATTTAGTTTTGCATTGGCATTGCTTGGTAGACGCAAATATACTACATTATTATCAGTATTAGTTGCTGTAGTATTTTATATATTTGCCAACATTGCTTCAGGTGGAAGCAGTCTGCAATTTATCGAATACTTTACACCATTAGCTGTATCATTTGCAGATGTAGTTGGCTCTGGATTTAAAGTAGTCAATTATTATAGTTTTGCTATATGGTTTGTTGTACCTGCAGTATTATTGTTCTTTGGTATAAAAAACTACAAAAATACCGATTTGATATAGTTTAATTTAATAAAAGTACTTGCAAATATTATAATATTATATTATAATACTTGTAGTTAAAAATTAAATAGAGCTTTTCGCTCTATTTTTTTAAGCGTAAATTATTAGTTGGAGGCCAACAATGAGAGAAAATATTATACTTGAATGCACAGAATGCAAGAATCGTAACTATGCAACAGAAAAGAATAAAAAGAATGACCCTAACAGAATCGAATTCAAGAAGTATTGCAAATTCTGTAAGAAAACAACTCTTCATAAAGAAACAAAGTAGTTTTTAAAGAGGTTTGATTATGGCAAATAAAGAAAAAGAAACTGCTGAAGTAGAAGTAGTTACTCCAGATGAGCCAAAAAACTCTAAGGAAACTAAACCTGCTAAATCAGCAAAAAAGAATTCTAAAAAGAAAGAGAAAGGTCCTAACAAACTTGTAACTAAGACTAAAGAAACTTGGTCTGAGTTAAAAAAGGTTAGTTGGCCAAGTTTTGGTACTGTATGTAAAAATACACTAGTAGTTATATCAGTGGTTGTGGTTTGTACTTTAATTTTGTTTGGTATTGATAGATTGTTATCATTACTATATACATTAATCCCAAGTTAATAGTATGGAAAACGAAAAAGATTTAGAAGTATCACAAGAAGTTAATTCAACTTTGGATACTGACAACAACACACAATCAACAACTGTTGATACTACAACAAATACACAAACCGAACCAACACAAGAACTTTCTGAACAACAAATTAGAATTGAAAATGCTAAAAAAGAAGCAAAATGGTATGTTTTACATACTTTCTCTGGATACGAAAATGTTGCTAAAGAAAACTTAGAGATTGTTATTGATAAATACAATCTTCAAGAGCGTATATTTGATATCGTTATTCCTATGGAAGATGTTGTCGAAGAAAAAGATGGCAAACGCAAAGTCGTATCAAGAAAACTTATGCCGGGTTATATCTATGTTAAAATGATATACGGAGATGATATATGGCACGCTGTAACTCGTACAAGAGGTATTACAGGTTTTGCAGGACCAAAAGGTCGTCCATTGTCACTTACTGAAGACGAAACTTTAAGAATGCATCTAGAAAAGGTTACTGTTATCAATGTTGACCTTGCAGAGAATGATAAAGTTGAAGTCTTAGACGGACCACTTAATGGCTTTGTAGGTACTGTAGTAGGTATTGATACTCAAGCTAACAAGTGTCGTGTTATCGTTGAAATGTTTGGTAGAGAAACCCCAGTTGACTTGGGACTAGACCAAGTAAAGAAAATTAATTAATTATTTTGATTTTTATAAGCGAAAGCTTTAAAAATATAGTGGGAGAAGCGTAAATTTTTGTTATGCGCTTTGTTAATAACCACATTGGCCAAATATGGCAGGAGGAAAATATGGCAGCAGCAAATAAAAAAGTTAATGCAGTTGTTAAATTGCAATTACAAGCAGGTAAGGCTACAAGTGGCCCACCAGTTGGCTCATCTTTAGGACCTCACGGAATTAACATTCCAGCATTCACTAAAGAATTTAATGAAAAGACAGCTAATCAAGCTGGCTACATTATCCCAGTTGTAATTACTATTTACGCTGATAGATCTTTTAGTTTTGTGCTTAAAACACCACCTGCAGCAGTTCTTATTAAAAAGGCTTGCGGAATTGAAAGTGGTTCTGCAAATTCTAAGAAGAACAAAGTTGCAACTATTACTAAAGCACAAGTTAAAGAAATTGCTACATTAAAAATGCCTGACTTAAATGCTAAGACAATCGAAAGTGCTATGAGCATGATTGAAGGTACTTGCAGAAGTATGGGCGTAACCGTTATTGAATAAGTGGGAGAGTAAAAAATTTTTAATTTATTCGGTACAACCACAAGGAGGAAATTATGAAAGGTAAAAGATATTTAGAAAGTGCAAAACTTGTAAATCGTGCAAATCTTTATACTCCACAAGAAGCATTAGATTTATGCGAAAAGACAGCAAGTGCTAAATTCGACGAAACAGTTGAACTTCACATCAAACTTGGCGTTGATGGTCGTAATGCTGACCAACAAGTTAGAGGAACTGTAGTTCTACCTAACGGTACTGGTAGAAGTGTTAAAGTTTTGGTTATCGCTAAAGGTGACCATGCTGATGCAGCTACTAAAGCTGGTGCAGACTATGTAGGAGCTGAAGATATGATTGCTAAAATTCAACAAGGTTGGTTGGATTTTGATGTATGTATTACAACTCCAGATATGATGCCAGTTATCGGTAGAATTGCTAAAATTTTGGGACCTAAGGGCTTAATGCCTAACCCAAAGAGTGGCACAGTTACTACTGATGTTACTAAGGCTATCGCTGATGTTAAAGCTGGTAAAGTTGAATACAGACTTGACAAGAGTAACATTATCCATGTTATGATTGGTAAAAAGAGCTTTGGTACTCAAAAATTACTTGAAAACTTCAATGTATTGATGGACGCTATTGTTAAAGCTAAACCACAAGCAGCTAAAGGTCAATATATTAAATCAGTTTCAGTAAGTTCTACAATGGGACCTGGAATTAAAGTTGATTATAAAGTAATGTAATTTATGCGATTAAAAAAAAGAGCAAATTGTTGCTCTTTTTTTTGTTGTCTAACACATTAGACAACTGTGCTTTAAAAAAGCACTAATCGCATAAATTGCGATACTAATCGACTCTAAACAAATACAACAAGGTTGTGCTTGTTTCCAGCCGATTGTATCTAAATTAAAAACTGAGATTGTTGTTATAGACTTATATATAATAGTAGGTACAAACTCATAGCATATAGTGAGAAATATTTCTTTCTTTTTTATTGCTAAATCAACCTTTAAACCTTTATATTTTAACTACAATTAGTTTATCTGTTATTTATTGATAATTTATCATAATATATAAAATATGCGTTAAAACGCCGATTTTGAGCTTAAAAGGTATATGTTTATTGATTGGTTATATTTGATTATAAAAAAACAATAAATGTACATATATACACTTATTGTTTTTTATGTTTGAAAAATCTTACTGTAAACAAAATGATTAAAGTTGTTAAAATTAAAGATAAAACTCCAAATACAATACACAAAATATAATTGCCCATAAATATTGACGAAGTGGTGCCGTACAATGCAGGAGAGTTGTTGCCCATAATACCATATCCAATAGTGCTATATATTGTGTAAGTATCAATTAGACATAACAATACAAACAATATTTTCTTAAACATATTTATCTTCTCCTTTCATACTAACACTTACAAATTGAGCGTTACTATAATATCCCATATTGCCAGTGGTAACCATTGGTCTATTGTATTCAAAATTATCAAATTTTTTAATTTCGTTAACTACATGGGTAGGAGAGTATATCAATGGTTTTGCCAACTTTTCAGATTGATTAGCAACACTATTCCAAAGATTTAAAGCAAAATATGAACAATTTCTTAATGGATTCCAATAATTGTGTTTTGCAATAAAGTCGTTGATATCATCTATATTGCTTTCAGATATTTGTCTAGTTAGCGAAATTCGACCATCATATCTATTGTATTTATTATTATAAGTAGATTCAACATTAAACCAAACACCAAAATGACTTGATATGCTCCAAGTCCCGATACAAATTGTTTCGTTAGGAGATACACTGTAGTTGCCTATTATGATGTCATTATTAGAGGTATTTTCAAAAGATAAAAAACTGTGTCCCAAATTAAGCAACATAGGCATAGTATCTTTTTGGGATTGTGTTTGAGAGTAAATAGTCAAATATCCTACTGGATTGTCAATCATAGCTACGACTTTTTTTACCTTCTTGCCACAGCCAAATATGCCAAATACTCCAATTATTAATATCAATAAAGAAAGTGTCTTTTTTATCATTTTTATCTACCTTTTATGTAGTGTATCACATAATACCAATTACTCAAAATAATTGAAAATATTTTCAACAATTGTAATGTCATAATAGTGCTGTCAGTATAGGACAGTGCTATTTTTATTATAGCCAAAAAGAAACCGAAATAGGTTCGTCTTAACTGACGAGCCTATTTTTTATTTTGGAGGTAAATATGGAAAAAAAAGCAATGAAACGCAAAGATTGCTATGTTGGCTTTTACTTCAACTCAAATGAAGATAAAGAAACAGTTGTAAAGCTTGCAAAAAAACTTACAGCTGAAAAGAAAGTTAAACATTCAATCAGCGACATTATCAGAATCGCCGTTGACGAGTTCATAGAAAGAAATAAGTAGGAGGTAAAAAATGGAACGTCTATTAAACATTGAGAAATGCGTTGCAGAAGAACTTAAGACTAATTATCTAGCTAGAACAAATGATAACGAATTGATTTTGGCAATTATGCGTAAATCAGGAATTGATACAAATATGCCTTTTTCCGAATTGATAAAACTTAAAAATCGTCCGAGTTTCAAATCTATAACACGTGCGAGAAGAAAGGTGCAAGCGAAGCACCCTGAATTAAAAGATTATCAAACTTCTGAAATAAGGAAAGAAGAAGAAACCAAATATAAAAAGTTTGCGAAAGAAAGAACAATGGAGGAATTATAAAATGAATAAATTTGAAAGATTAAAAACAATGAACCCACAAGAGGCACAAGCCTTTATCGCTAAAATTGTTGGAGAAGATTCAGCAAGAAAGTTTTTCGTTGAGGAACCAAAAACGATAATGGCAGCAGAAGCTGAAGTGGGTTCTTTTATTAAATACGCAGGTATTGAGTGGGTTGTATTAAACAGGACGGCAAGCAAAGTTATGGTTCTTGCAAAACATAGATTGTTTAACAGAGCGTTTGATACCGACGAAAGCAATGATTGGGCTAATTCAAGCCTTAGAAAAGAGTTGAATAATTTTAATGAGCAAGGCTTTCAACGTGGCTTTGAACATACAGAAAATATCAACAAAAAAGACCTTGTAGAGTTTGAAAGAGATTTAACTACAGATGACGGCATTACCGATTATGGCAAATGTAAAGATTACATTTCTTTGATTAGCTGTGAAGAATACAGAAAATTTAGAAAATTCATACCAAACGCTGATGATTGGTGGTGGACGTTAACAGGAGATAGTTTGGTTTACTCGTGCGACGTTCGCGATGTCGGCTCGGGCGGTACTCTGAGCCGCAACAATGCGTGCAACGGTAGCAACGGCGTGCGTCCGCTTTGTGTTCTGAAATCTGATACTGAGGTGGAACTATGCGAGAAAATGTAATTCTCGCTATAACCAACGACAAGTATGAGCTACCTATTTTACTTTATGACAACACAAGGCAAATGGCTCAGGACTTAGGTCTTAGCAGAAAACATTGTCAATGTATGATTTCCCGCAATACAGTTTACGGGAAGCTTAAATGTAGGTTTATACGAGTGTATCTCGGAGAAACAAATTTAACAAAAGGAGGAAACATTATGTCGGAAAAAACAAAAGCAAAAACACCAACAGCTAAAAAATTACTATCAAAGTTTACTCTTAGAAAGGCTGCAAGTGTTCTGGCTAAGCTTGACGACGTTGCAAGAGAAAATCTTGTATCTGATATTTGGAATGAATATCACAAACTTTGCTTAGCAAAAGGAGTATAAAAATGGAGCTAGAGAAAATCAAACTTAAGCACAATTCTCCTGAATGGTTAGAGTTTAGAAAAACAGGTATAGGAGGCTCAGACGCAGCTGCAATACTTGGACTTAGCCCTTTCAAAACTAACGTGCAGGTTTGGGAAGAAAAGGTCGGAATAAAAGAACCTGATGATATATCAGACAAGCCTCAAGTTGAATACGGCAGGCACGCTGAAGATTTACTTGTAAAACTATTTGCTCTTGACTACCCGAGATACAAAGTAAAAGTTGATAAGCAGACAGTTTATAAAAGAAATTTTATGTTTGCTTCACTTGACGGAGAGTTAACCGACAAAGAAACAGGAGAAAATGGCATTTATGAGGGTAAAACTACCGAGATTTACAATCATAATGCTATGGACAAATGGAATAAACAAATACCTGATTATTATTACACACAAATTCTTCACTATTTGATTGTAACAGGTAAACAGTTTGCTATTTGTAAAGCACAAATCAAAACAATGGGCTCAAATAACGAAATTGAGATTATAACACGTCATTACATTTTCAACAGAGAAGACGTGTTGGAAGACTTAAAATATCTTTACTTAAAAGAAAAAGAGTTTTGGAGCTATGTGGAAAATAAAAAAAGACCTCCACTATTGCTACCAAATTTAGACAAACAATAACAAAATTAAATATTTGGAGGAAAAACAATGGCACAAGAATTATCACTTATTTTGGAAACACCTGTAGAGGAATTAGTACCAAAAATGCTTGCTTGGAATAATCAACAATTACTTGCACAAGTAGAGGAAAAATTAACACACTATGAGAACGTTCAATACGACGATTCTACAATAGACGTGGCTAAAAAGGACAGGGCTCAGTTAAATACTTTCGCTAAAGCACTTAATGATGAGCGTATTCGTATTGGTAAAATTTACAACACCCCTTATGATAAATTCAAATCAGAAGTTGACGGGGTTGTGAATAGAGTTAAGGAAGTTTCTGAAAAAATCGGTACACAAATTCAAGCTTATGAGCTTAAAAAACAAGAGGAAAAGCAACAAGCTGTAATTGAATATTACAAAGAAGCTATAGCAGAATTTTCAGGCTTTATTCCTTATGAGAAAGTTCATCAACCAAAATGGTTAAACGTTAGTACAAGTATGAAGTCTATCAAAGCTGATATTGACAATATCGTTACAAATGCTAGGGCGGCGGTTACTGCTATAGAAGCTCTTAAATCTGAAGACGAAGAAATATTGAAAGCTTTTTACTTCAGAACACTTAATCTTTCTGAAGCCTTAATGGAAAATGAAAGATTAAAACAAGAACGTGCAAAAATCGCTGAGTTAAAAGCTAAGCAAGAACAAGAGATACAAACGGTTGTAGAACCAAAAGTTGAAGAAAAACCTACAGAGGTAAAGAACAATATTCAAATTGTTAAATTTCAAGTTGAGGGAACAATAGAGCAACTTAAGGCTTTACAACATTTCTTAAGAGAAAACAATATCAAATTCGCAGCCATAAAGGAGGAAAAGTAAAATGGCAAACAACTTAACAACAACAAATCAAAGAAGTATATCAAATGCACAACCTGCATTTTCAGTTTTTATGAGCAAGGAAAATATTAGAAACCTTGTGCAACAATCTGTAGGGCAAAATGCTCAAAGCTTCACAACGGCGATAATTTCTGCTGTAAGCAATAACCCTGACTTACAACAATGTAATCAAGGTTCCATACTTTCTGCAGCCTTACAGGGCGAAGCTCTTAAACTTAGTCCTAGCCCACAATTAGGTCAGTATTATATGGTGCCTTTTAAGAAAAAAGATAAAGCAACAGGAAAACAATATTATGTTGCACAATTTATCTTAGGGGCAAAGGGTTATAAACAACTTGCTATGCGTTCGGGACAATATCAAGATATTGATGTTATAGA
Organism: uncultured Clostridia bacterium; assembly: GCA_934746645.1. Classification (GTDB taxonomy): domain Bacteria; phylum Bacillota; class Clostridia; order Christensenellales; family UBA1242; genus UBA6345. The sequence goes on along the minus strand of CAKVFE010000001.1, from coordinate 254,082 downwards.
AATTAAAGAGGGCGAGTATAAAGGACGTGATAAGGCAACAGGTAAACAACTGTTTGAGTTTATAGAAGATGATGATAAACGAGATAGCTTACCTACAATCGGTTATATGGCTTACTTTGAATTGTTAAACGGTTTTAGAAAAACGGTTTATTGGACTAAAAACAAGATGATTAGACACGCAGATACATACTCTCAAGCTTTTAACGCTCAAAAATATGATGATTATATTAGCGGGAAGATTCCTCAAGACGAATTATATAAATATAGTTCATTTTGGTATAAAAACTTTACAGAAATGGCTTTCAAAACATTGCTTAGATACTTGTTATCTCAATGGGGAATTATGAGTATTGAAATGCAAAAGGCTATTGACCTTGACAATGCAACTGTAAACGAAAACGGCGAAGTAAGTTATGTTGAGTTTGAAGACGGCGTAAATGGAATGCCTGTACAAGATTCTGAAGATACCGACAAGATTGAGGTAAGTTCTGCTGAAAGCGAAGAGTTTGACTTTTTTGCTGATGACAAAAAGGAGTAGTTTATGGAGTTTGAAGTAGTAGGAGCTCCTGTAGGTAAAAGGCGACCTAAATTTTCAACTATTCACGGTTATGCTCAGGCACTTAAACCTAAAGAGGACGTTATTTATGAGAATTTAGTCAAAATAATGTTTCAGCAAGTAAAACCAAATAATTACAGTATGTTTAACAAGCCGATAAAGATGAAGATTGAGGCGTATTTCGCAATACCTAAGTCTTTCTCTAAAGTTAAACAATCTCAGGCGTTAGAGGGCAAATTACTCCCTCTAACAAAGCCTGACGCAGATAATATAGCAAAGATTATTTGCGACGCTCTAAACGACGTGGCGTATAAAGACGATACACAAATAGTAGAGCTTGCAATCATAAAACGATACGCAATGGAGCCTAAAGTAAAAATTACTCTTGATGAGTATTGTTAGGAGGTAACAAATGTCAAATGAATATTTCCCACACGACTACGGTGCGAGGTTGAGCCTGAGAGGCGTCAGAAAAGATTATGGACTTGAGGGGCTGGGCTTTTATTGGTGCTTTGTAGAAATTTTACACGAAGAGGGCGGCTATGTTAAAGAGTCTGACATTGAGAATATTGCCTACGATTTACAAGTAAGACCTGAACTATGCGACGCAATAATTCGCAATTACGACCTATTTGTAATCAAAAAAGGTAAAATTTACTCTGAACGTGTTTTGAAAAATATAAAAAAGCGTGCTGATATATCTGCAGCTAGAAAAAATGCAGCTGACGCTCGTTGGAAAAATGAGGAACAGGGCGAAGAACCTGTAAAACCGACAGTTTTGCCTCAAAAACCTGCTGAAGAACAGTTTGAAAGCAAAGAACAATGGGAAAGTTTTGAAGCTGCCGTTAAATGGTACAGAGATATAATTGATGAGCATTTTCAAGAATGGGCAGACACTTCAACAACTTTTAGCCCTGAATTTGATATGTCGTTTACAGCTAGAGAACTTATAAATAATATTCTTGATGAAATATCTGAGAAAAAAACATTAAAGATTAACAATCGCAATATTGATACAATTAAGTTTTTAGAATCTTTGTTAAAGTTTTTTAGTAACAAACAAAGAAAAGATGAACTCGTGCAAGCGATTTATGAAGTAGAAGATAAATGTGCTAAGGGCGAAGTGAAAAATAAGCAAAATTACCTTATTTCAACATTATGGAATAAGGCACAAATGCAAGTAAATTAACGGAGGAATTATGAAAAATTATTCAAATAATGTAACTATTGCAGGGGAAGTTAGAACAACCCCTGAAACATATAACTGCTGTGGAGAAAATTTTTACTCATTTTCGGTGGCGGTAAAAAGAGATAGTGGAGTGGAAGATATTATACCTGTTAACGTATCTCAAGTTTTAATCAAAAATGTAAAAGTTGGAGATAAAGTTTGCTTAGTAGGTCAGATTAGAACTTATAACAAATCTCAAGACGGTAAAAGCAGGCTTGTAATCGTTCTTTTTGTTCAATCTATAAAAGAATACATAAACGACCTAAATGAGGTTGAATTGACAGGTTATTTCTGTAAAAACCCTGTATATAGAACAACACCTCTTGGACGAGATATTTGCGATATTATATTGGCTGTAAACAGAGAAAGAAGAAAATCTGATTATGTTCCTTGTATTGTTTGGGGACGTACTGCTGCTCTTATTTCAAACCTAAATGTTGGCGTAAAAGTAAATGTACAAGGCAGATTTCAAAGTCGTGTTTATGAAAAGAAAACTGATGACGGCAATAAAAAGTTTACAGCATACGAAGTGTCAATCAATAGAATACAAAAAGCCCTTGAGGAGGTTGTTGTATGAAGTTTGCAAAATGCGATAAATGCGGGAAGACAATGCCTATAACCCTTGTTGATAGTGATTATTTAGTAGTAGTGGACGGAAAAACTATCTACAGCGATGATACAGAAACGGAAATCATATCAGAGGTAGAAATTGCAGGCAAAACATTAGATTTATGCACTACGTGTTATAAAGAACTTACAAAAAAGAAAATGCTACTTGATGAAGAGTTTATAAAACAATGTGCTTTAACTCAGGAGGGAAGTGAGAATGAAAGCGATTTTACTAAGCGTGCAACCCCAGTGGGTTGAAAAAATACTTAATAGAGAAAAAACTATTGAAATTCGTAAAACAAAGCCAAATATTGAATTGCCTTGCAAAGTTTATATTTATTGCACAAAACCTAAAAAATGGTACGCCTTTTCAAATTGGGGTGCTACTAGCAATGAGCTTGTATGGAAGATAAAAGATAAAGTTAAAATGTGTGAGGGGTTTGAATTTTGGGGCGATGATTGCGAAAAGTTAAATGGTAAAGTTGTTGCAGAATTTACGCTTAAAAATATCGTTAATTTTGATATTGAAAGCCTTATCTTTATGAACAAAGCACAAGAACTTATGCAAAAAGCTTGTTTGGGTGGTTTAAGTTTAAGAAAATATCTCGGCGATAAAATTGGTTATTCTTGGGGAGTGGAAGACCTTAAAATCTATAATAAGCCAAAAGAGTTAAGTGAGTTCTCTCACTATATTCCAAATAATGAATGTCCTAGAAAAAATAATGGCACAAAATGTGAAGATTGCAGTAGTTATGATTTTGAACACAATGATTGTATGGCTCTCTATTATTCGCATCGAAGTGTACGACGCCCACCGCAAAGTTGGTGTTATGTTGAAAGTTTGGAGGAGAAAAGTGAAAAATAAAAGATTGGTACTTATTGGTGTTGGTTTCTTTTTTATAATGCTTTTTTTGATAATGATAGGGACAACATTTTTATTTCAGGAAAACAAAAAACTTCAGGAGAAAATCGAATTTTATGAAAATGAAAGTATAAGGGAAGCAACAATATTAGAAGTAACAGATTGCTGTGTATATGTATTTGATGATTATGTAAATTGCTTTATCGAGATAGATATTTTTCCTGAACTTATACACACCGAAATAGAAGTTGGCGATACAGCAATCTATGTTGTTGATTTTGGTTATACTGACGCAGATTTAATTGGAATAGTCAAAAAGGAGTAAATATGGAAGAAAGATATAAACTTGAAAGTTATCACGAAGCATTTTGTGAAATTCACGATACTAAACTAGATGAATGGTATATACGCAAAGACTTAGTTACTAATTTACTCAACCAACAAGACAAAGAGATTAAAAAGCTTACAACAGAATTAAAAAATTACAAATTATGCAGGTGTGTTGATTGTTCTACAGAGTATGAGCACGGTTTGGAAACAACTATCAATGAGCTTGAGGTCGAGAATAGCAAACTAGAAGCAAAATATCAAGTAAAATGTCAAATCTATCAAAATACTATTGATGAGCTACACAAGTCACAAAAGCAGACAGCCATAAACGAGTTAGAAAAGTTTGCAAACTGCATAACAAAAAATCTTTGGGCAAAAGCAGAAATTGGCAGCAAAGAGGAGTGTATTTATTCATATATAAACAAACTCATAGACAGGCAAATAACAAAGCTTAAGAGGGAGGAAAGAACAAATGCAAATAGATGAATTTGAGTTTAGAGATAAAAACGGCAATGAAATTGAGCCGACCAAAAATCAATTAGTGATTTATATTAAATCTTTACACAAACAAATTAAAGACTTAAAAGAAACACAAAAACAACTTGTGATTAAAGAGTTGGAAAATTTGAAAAAAGAATTTGAATCTAGAAAACTTGAATACATATCACATTTAACAAAAAAACATTGTTACGGCTTAAGAATTGACCGTTTATCTGAAATTATAGATGACAAAATTAAAGAGCTTACCGAAACAACAACGGAGGAATTATGAAAAAGTATGAAACGAAATACAGAGTAATACCTAACCCTAGCTTTAATGATTTTAATGCTGAACTGCCTTATACTATTGTTGCTGTAGATTATGACCCTAAAACTGACCTTATAAGACAAAGGGGGTTTAATAGTTGGTCAAACCATAAATGCGATTTATTTAATACTAGGCAAAGTTGCGAGTGTTGGTTTGTAACACTTATAAACAATGAATTTGTATCTACACTGAAAAGAAATACTGCCGAACTTCAACGTCAACTAAATGTGGCAAAGAAAGCACTGAAAATGGCAGTTGCAGATAAATGTAAAGCCGAAAATATTATTGCTGAAAGTCTTGTTGGCAAAGGTGCAAAGGTTGCAATCCCTAAAAAAGAACAATGGTATTTAGAACAAGCAGAGAGCGAACTAAAAGGAGAACCAAAATGAAAAAGTTACCAATAAATATTCAAATTGTTTTTAATACTCAAGACGACGAATATGACGAACTTATGAAAGAATGTAAAGAATTTGCTAAAGGTATAGTTGGTGCTTGGTTTGAGGGTGCGGGCTGGACTGAGGAAGAAATCAAAGAACTTAAACCACGAGTTAAAGTTGAGTTTGTTGATAAAAATCAACAGTTAAAAAATCTCAGAGAACGTCTTGATAATCAGAAGATAAACAAGGTGGCGGAAGCTATCAGCAAGAAAGATTATGATTCTATTTACAACGAATATAAGTTAGCTATAACAGCGAACAATCAACTTGCAGACAAGCTAAGTAAATCTGAGAAAAAGGTAAAAGACTTACAGCTTCAACTGTTTGCTTTTGTAAGAAATTCCTGTGTTGCTCCTGTTGGGTTAAAGCTTAAGAAAACACAACAGGAAATTACAGATAAGACTTTTGAAACAATCAGAGAGGCACAGAAGATAATTGACGGCGGCAAAATGAGAGCGTTTATGAATCTTGCGACAAACAAGGAGGACAGATATGACAATTAAAGACGTGTGCGTTTTAATTTTAATAGTTAGTATCAGCTTTGTATGTGGAATTATTGCACTTGCAGCAGGCAAGATGATTGCTTTGTGTGTGGGGCTGATATTTGGCGGTGCGGCGATTTTAGCCGCCACCTTTACAATTTATCTGACAGCTAAAGAAAGAAGTCAGAAACAAGCAAAAGATGAGCAAAAACCTACTAAGAGTAAAAGGAGTTCATCTAATGCAAGAAAACGAAATTAACTGCAAAGACTGCTTAAATAAAAATACAGAGTTCTGTCAGAGTTGCGTAACGTGCGAATCTCCTAGCGGAAGAATAACAAGACCCACAAACTACAGAACACTGAGCGACTGTCTTATCAGAATTAAGTTGAGCAATATAAAGCCTCCTTTAGGGTTGAAGCCACGCTATATTCACGATGAGCAGAGGGCAGATGATATTTGTCGTGCTATGATACGATATATGAATAACAAACAGCCAATACCTATTGAATGGCTTGAGGAATACAACGAACTACGAACAAAAGATAACAAATCAGGTGGCGGAAGAAGTGAGCCACGTTTGTAGGAGGCGTCTATGGCAAGACAGAAAATGTACTTTAAGTACGACATACCAACAAGCGTTGTTGAGTTGGTAAAAGCGGTATGTTCAGACTACAACCGCAGAGAAAGAGCCATAAAATTTGGTTCTATCACAGGCGAGGTACTTGACAGATACATATTCCTAAATACAGCTATTGATAAAGCTCTTGAATGTATTGAAGCTGGTATCAGGAAAGATATGTTGAGTGATATAAGTAAAAAGCGTGGTTTTCAGTTTTCTGCCGCTTCAATGCTCATTTCTAAAGACGCATACTACAGGAGAAGAAGAAAACTGATTTACGACATTGCAAAAGAGTTAGCTTTATTATAATAATAAATATATATATTATATTAAATTATTTCTAGTAGAGTTATTATATATATAAATTAAAGTATATTAGACACAGTTCAGCTTATCACATAATAAATAATGACAAAACAACCTAAAGTATGTGATAAGATAAATAATAGATAATGTGCCAAATACCCTTTGAGGTTAGAGCCCTTTTATTCCAAAACGGAGTAATTGGGCTTATTTTGTTTTTATGAGGAGTGAAACGAAATGAGTCAAGAAAGTAAGAAGAAATCAACAAAATTCAAAAAAGGCAACACCATAGGCAAAGAAACTAGATTTGAAAAAGATAATAAGGCTGCCTGTAAGTATAAAGAAGAGTACTGCGATAAGATTATTGAGTTCTTTAATAAGCCTGCAACAAGGGTAGAATATAAGGAAACTTATTACAAAGGCGAATTGACAAGCAGAACACCTATTATTGTTCCAGAGGCTTACCCAACATTTGAATTGTTTGCAGCAAGTTTAGGTGTAACTGCAGATACTGTGAGAAATTGGACTGAGATTAGTCCCCGATTTAAGTTCTATTACGCACGTGCGAAAGAAATACAATTAGGAAAGCTTACGTCAATGGCTGTTACAGGCTTATACAACCCTGTATATGCAAAATTTGAAGCTGTAAACAATCATAATCAGAAAGACAAGCAAGAGATTGATACAAATATCAAAGAAATGGCTATTGACGATAAAACAAAAGCTCTTATAGAGCGTGTGGAGAAGCGTCTAAATGCCGAGCAAAAAAACGAGTAATATTCCTCACTCAGTAATCAATTATAACGACTATGTAAACAAGATACTTAAAGCCGAGTTTGAATACTGTAAAACACACTTAGTTTATTGGGCTAACAATTATTGCGTAATAGAAGATAAAGACTCTCCTGAGATAATTATTCCGTTTAGAGGTTGGGACGCTCAAAATCAAACGTTGTTAGATTTTGAGAGATTTAGACTTAACCTGATACTGAAAGCAAGACAAATGGGTATCACGTGGATAGCATTATACTTTTGTACACACGATTTGATATTCAATCTTGGACACACAGTTGTCGCCCTATCTAAGACTGAGGACGACGCAAAAGAGCTAGTAAGGCGTATGAGTGTCATCTTAGACAATATGCCTGAAATATTGCAGGGTGGCGGCTTGATATGGCGTGCAACCTCAACTTCTGTAACTATTACAGACGGCGAGGGGAAACTTATATCAACGTTCAAAGCTTTTCCTGCTTCGCCTGCTGCAGGACGTTCCTTTACAGGAAACATTTTGCTTTTGGACGAGTGGGCGTTTCAAGAGTACGCAGAAGAGATATGGACTTCTGCATACCCAACTATTAACCGTCCAACAGGTGGTAAGGTTATTGGCTTATCTACAATCAAAAAAGGCACGCTTTTTGAAAATTTGTGGGTAGAAGATAACGCTTTCCATAAAATATTCCTTTCTGTGTTCTCAGACCCTCGTAGAACGCAAGAATGGTACGAAAGCACGGCTAGAGATTTAGGTGTTAAGGTAAAACAAGAGTACCCTAGAACAGCTGAAGAAGCATTAAGCAATTTGGGTGGCAGTTACTTCAATGAGTTTGATTATAACTTACATACTTGCGAACCATTTAAGATACCTGAAGATTGGTCAATATACAACACTATGGACTATGGGCTAGATATGTTTGCTCATTATAAAGTAGCAATAGATAACGAAAAGAATGTATATGTATTTCACGAGATTTATGAAAGCGGCTTAATCATATCTGACGCAGCTGCTAGAGTAAAGGTTGCTGAATTAGCTGAGAATGAAGACGGTACAGTAGATGAGTGGTATAAACCACGTGTAAGGCTTGCTCCTCCTGACTTATGGAACAGAAATCAAGAATCGGGGAAAAGTAAAGCTTTGGTATTCTATGAAAATGGTCTTGAGCTCACTAAGTCAAACAACGATAGGTCTGCGGGGTGGTTACAGGTTAAAGAACTTATGAAAGTTTTAACAGCACCTGACGGCTCTAAATATTCTAAATTTAAGATATTTAGAACTTGCCCAAATTTAATTAGGACTTTGCCTCAAATTCAAATAGATGAGAAAAACCCTGATGATTGTGCTAAAGAGCCACACGAACTAACTCACGCACCTGACGCTTTGAGATACTTTGCAATTTATTGGACACAACCGCCTGAATCTAAACAAAGCAGAAAAGTAAAATATCGTCCAGACCAACTAGAAGATTATTACAATGCACGTAGTGAAGAGGAAAGACAGTTGATTATTAAAAGATATGGAGAACCTGAACTATGAAAATAGAGTATGAAAATCAAACAAAGTTAGCGTTCTTTCAAGAGCTTTATAATGAAGCTAGGTCAAGTGCAGATAAAATGTATGAAAAACTAGACCAAAACATTAAACAGTACAAGGGCGACGCAAATATAGACGGCTCTGACACTCCAGCAGAACAGATAAGAAATGTTACTTATGAGCTGATAGAAAGTCAAGTTACAAGCTATATTCCTAACCCCTCTGTAAATGTAAAAATGTATAGCGAAAAAAATGAACGAAATGCAAAAAGCATTGAAACGCTACTTAAAAATAAACGTGATGAATTGCCTTTTGAAAAATTAAACGATATTGACGAAAGGTTTAACCCTATTTACGGAGGCTCTGTTTGGTTGGTTGAATGGGACAACTCTATACGCACTCATAACACTGTGGGCGACGTTAAATTGAGCTGTATTAACCCAAACGACTTTACAGGGCAACCAAATATTTACGATATTGCAGAAATGGAATATTGTTTTGTACAGTTTGAAACAACTAAAGACGATATTGTACGTAAGTATGGTGTTCGTCCTACAGTTGCAGATGAAACAGAATCAGATGAAAACGCTGACGACAAGACAGCAACTTTGTATGTTTGTTATTACAAAAACGAGAATGACAAAGTTTGTCAATACATTTGGTCGGGCGACACAGAAATATCTGATATTGAAGATTATTACGCAAGAAAAATATACGTTTGCAAGAATTGTGGTAAACGTAAAGAAATTTGTAATTGCGATAAGCCTAAATACGAGCTTCAGAACGATGAGTATGAAGAAGTTGATAGAGATATAAACCTATCTGACGGTGGTGTAATATCTGCTCAATGTGAGGTTATAGAAGACGGACAAGTTGTAATGGAAACAAAACAACAGCAAGCAATCAATGAGGACGGCAGCGTTGCACTTGAAAATATAAACGGTGTTGTATTGCCTAAAATGGTTGAGATTCAAGTGCCTAAAATGGAACAAACAAAACTTCCTTATTACACGCCAAATCTTCTTCCTGTTGTTATTCGTAAAAATATATCTCAAGAAAAAAGTTTATTAGGACAATCAGATTGTGAAGCTATACGCCCTCAGCAACAAGGCATAAACAAGATAGAAACAAGAATTATACAAAAATGCTTAGGTAGTGGCGTATTTCCTATTGTTCCTGAAAACTTTAATGGAGAACTTGATAATAGTCTTTTCAAGAAAGTGTTTAGGGCAAACCAAGCTAATGCAAAGCTTTATGGAAGAATTGACTTACAGGTTGATATTTCAAGAGATATTGCTGAAGCGGAAAGGCTATACGACCAAGCAAAGCGTATCTTAGGTATTACAGATAGTTATCAAGGGCAATATGACAGCTCTGCACAAAGTGGTAAAGCTAAACAAATACAAGTTCAACAGGCGGCGGGACGTCTTGACAGTAAACGTCAAATGAAAAATGCTGCTTATGCCGAAATAGACCAAATTATATTTCAATATTATTTGGCTTATGCTGATGAACCTAGACCTGCAGCATATAAAGACGCTCAAGGTAAAACTCAAAACTGTATGTTTAACAGATATGATTTCCTAGAGAGAGATGACGCAGGCGAATGGTATTACAACGATGAGTATTTATTCTCAGCAGACGCCTCTATTGACGTCGATAAGCAAAGAGAAACGTTGTGGCAGGAAAATAGGCAAAACTTTCAAGCAGGTGCTTATGGTAACCCACAAGACCTAGAAACTTTACTTATCTTCTGGCAAAATATGGAGCGAACACACTACCCATTTGCTCACGATAACGTTGAACGTATTAAAATGACTATTGAAAAGCAGCAATTTATGCAGCAAATGCAAGCTCAGTCAGATAGTCAAAATGAAGAACTTAAAACTCGTAGAGAGTATGAGGAATACTTAAAATCTCAAATAAATGGAGGTATGAGTAATGGCAAAGTCTAAGTTAGATACAAGTTATGATAAAAACTTGACTTTAGAACAACAAAAAACGCCTACCGTTCAGCAAAATGCTATAGCACAACCTGCAGTAGATACAAGTTATCAAAACAATGCAGGGACTTTATATGGCGGACACGACGCTGGTTGGTGGCAACAACAATATTCTTCTCAATCTAGTGATGAAACACGTAATATGGTGCGTAAAGCGGCTGATTATTACGGTTATAAAATTGACGAGAATACCAAAATCAATAATGCAAATGCCGTTGGTACTTATGGAAGCTATATGAATACAGCAGCAAACAGTCAAGGTGCTGTCCCTACTGTTCAATCATATTCAGCAAACTCTCCACAGGTGGCGGCTTACAATTCTCAATCTCAAACACAAGACGGTACAACCGCTCCTGTAGGAACTGATAGTGCTCCTATCGACAGCTACGAGGAGTTTTTGAGGAAGAGAGGCGAAATGTACAAAGAAAATCTTGATAGACAAAAAGAGATGATAGAAGACCAAAAGCAAAGAGCTTTAGAACAAGCAGAACTACAACGTCAACAAGCAGAACAAAACGCCGAAAAAGAGCGTGAAAGAAGCGTTATTGACGCAAGGTCTAGCTACGAACAAAATAAAGCTACTTATGGGGCTCAGGCTGAAACTCTTGCAAATATGGGCTTAACAGGAAGCGGTTATAGTGATTATATAAACGCTCAAGCTTATGCAAATCAAAGAGCTGAAACTCAAAACGCTAACGCAAATGCAGAGCAAACAAAAAACAATGCAAATTATGTTGCTGATAATGCAAAGCTTGAAATTGAGCAAAATGCTGGACAAAGTAATCTATCTGCAGAAACAACTTATGCAGAGAATATGGCTAACAATGACGCTGCTCTTGCACAATACAAACAACAAAAAGAGGAAGAGAAGAAGAGTGCTTACTCTGAATTATTGAACTATGCAAACAACGGAACGTATGATAGCGAACAACTTAAAAGTCTTGCTGATAAGTATGGTTTATCTGAGGCAGATATTAACAACCTTACAGGTGCAGCAGAAGCGTATAAGAACAATAAGTATAAAGAGAATTATGCTAATGCTCTTGACAATATTGCTCAATATGGCTCACAGCTTGATAATAACTACCTTGATAATATGTATAAAATGGACTTAATTAGCAAGGAACAATATGAAGAACTTAAGAGTCAATTATCTAACAAGATTAAAGAAGATATGGACAATAGTATCTCTAGTGGCGACGCTACAGGAGAGTCTATTCAAGCAACTATTGATAATGTTGAAAAATACTTTAGTGAGGGCAAAATCACAACAGAGCAAAGACAGTCTATATATAACAATTACGTTAAAAGCTCAGTTAGCGGCGTAATGGAAAAAGACTACGGCGATAACTATACTCAAAAACTTAAAGATTGTGTCAATGCGAATAAAGAAATTGATGAGCTTTATAATGCAGGTAAATTGTCTAAGAGTGATTATGATAGTATCAAACAAACTCTTAATGCTAAAAGTAAAAGCTCTTGCAATGGTGGTTGGTATGTTCAAGGTCTTGGCTCTGGACGTAAAAACGACGATATTGATATTACAATCGGTAGCTCAAAGCGTAAAGGAAACGGCAAAGAATACGACCTTAAATGTGGTAATTCTATTGGAGATGAAACTCTTATTAAAGAACTTAATAGAATTGCTACAGGCGATAGCAATAAGAGCCCTGCTCGTGAGGGTGGTTGGACTTGGTTACACGGAGATAAAGCGAATAGTAATGAAACCGCTGGAAAACTTATTGTTGCATACGGAGATATGTATATCTACACCTCTAAAGGTTGGGTAATTGTTGAAAACGATAACGATAGTTACAGCTTGCAAAATGCTATCAACGCATATTTAGGAATATAACGGAGGAATTATTATGTCAACACTTTCAAAATTAGCTCAATTTAATAACGAAAATAAAACAAACGATTTAATCGCCAAAAATGGCTCATCGTCAACATTGGCTAAATTGAGTGGTGTTAAAAACAATGCTCTTTATGCTCAACAAGTAAATGAAGCAGAAACCGAAGATGCAAGGGCACAAAACAATGGCGGCTTCTTTGGTGGTATAGGCTATGCTTTTGAAAAGCTAGGCTTAGGCATTTTAAGCTCTCTTGAGGGTATATGGGACTATACTGCTGGAGGTTTAGCAAAATTGTTTGGTGCAGATGATTGGGCTGAACAACAATTTGCTAACGATTGGGTCAATTATGGACACGCTGACGAATGGTATAACCCCTCTAAAGGCTGGCAAGTTGTAGGCGACGTAGCAGGTGGTATTGGTACAAGCTTACCTGCTATTGCTGCCGTAGCTGCCGCTGGTGCTATAACTGTTGCTTCAGGAGGCACATTATCTCCTGTTGCAGCAAGTTTAATATCTGCTTCAGTTGCAGGCTTAGGAGCTGCAGGCAATGCAACAAAAGAAGCATATAGACAAACAGGCGAACTTGGTGGAAAAGAGTTTGGTTATGGTGCTTTAGTTGGTATAACTGAGGGTGCTGTAGAGGGTATTTCTGCAGGTATTGGAGCAGGTACAGGTCAAGTTGTCAAGAAAGTAAGCGAATCTTTTGGAAAAGAGGTCGCAAAAACCGCAACAAGAGAAACTTTGGGTAAAGCTGTTATTAAAGGTTTTATCGGCGAAGCTTTTGAAGAGGGACTATCTGAAATACTTGACCCCGTGTGGGCTCGTTTAACCTATGACCCAAATGCTAAAAATGCAACTTTTCAAGAAGTTGGTTACGCAGCTTTAGTTGGTGGTTTAAGTGGTGCAATTATGGGCGGTGTGGACGTGTCAATCAGAAACATTGCAAGCACTGCAAGAGGTAATAAAATTGCTCAGAATGGTAATGTAAATAACGTTCTCGAGCTATCTGAACAATTAAACCTATATGAGCAAGAACACAAAACAGGTCAAGAAGCCTTTGAGTTGGTTCAAAATGTTTATAATGAGTTAGAAACAAGTCTTAATGCGACAAATGGGCAAGTTACCACTCTTAAACAAAAAATGTTGTTGGGAGTTCTTGAAAGAGCTAATACTATGGCTGTCTTTTCTCCTATTGTTACAAAAAGTGCAGAAAATATTGTAAATAATGCTGACTTAATTGCACAAAGATTAACGTCTTATGGTTATACAGACGCAAAAGGCAAGCCTATTACATTTACTGCAGACCAAATACGTAGCGGTATTGAAATAAACAACCCTAAGTCTTTTGCTACAGCATTAAAAAACAATGATATTCTTAGAACATTAGCTGTTGCTGACGCTACAGGTCAAATAACGATGAATACTGCAAAGTTTCAAGAAGCAACTCTTATGGGCGAAAAGCTAAGCTCTCAAGTTGACCTAAACAGATTTATTGAAACCGCCACCGATTCAGAAATTAAAGCTGTCGGCGAAAAACTGGGCATAGAAAATTGGCAAACTCTTACAAATTCTGAGTTTCAAGAAAAGATTACTGAGTTTGTACAAAATGACGGAGTAGAACTCTATAAAAAAGAACGTTTAATTGTTAAAGACGCTGAAAATGTTAGTCCTGATACAGCTCAACGCATACCTAGACTTCTTAATATGAAAGAAGACGGTATAGTTAGATACTATCAAGGCGACAATCAAATTGCTGTGATTAAAGACGGCGACAATTATCGTGTTTATGATTATACAAGTAAAAGATTATCTAAAGTGCTTACAAAGAGTGAAGTAAATAAGATATTAAAACAACTTAATACGGAAGCTCAAACTGTAGCCACCGAAGTTAGACAACAACTTGAACAAGAATCAGAGTTAAAACGTCAAGCTGCAGAAATAGATTCTTACGCAAAAGAAAATATTAAAGACTATAACAAACTTAATGCTCCTAGTCAAAGTATGGTAAGACAAGTTATTAGGCAAGGTAGGGCAGCAGGAATAGCGGAAGCAGACGTTTTATCGTATGCACGTGTTTCAGCCCATAGTGGCTTAAATATCGTCTTTAATAAAGAGATATGTATTGTTGGTAAGAATACCGAAACGGGCGAAAATATCTACGCTGACGGCTTTTACGACGGTAAAAATAACAGAATTGTTGTTAACCCTGACGCAAAGCGTACTCACGAAGCAATTTTGATACACGAATTAGACCACGCTATAAGAAAAACTGCTGACGGCGGAACAATTTTAGAACAAGGCGTCAAAAATATGACGAAAGAGGAAAAAGAAGCTATTGTAAATCGCTATAGAAAACAAGGTAGGGGCGGTTCTGTTGAACTTATAGAGGAGATAAATGCTCATTATTCTGAGGGAATACTTACAAATAAAAATCTTTTGGAAAAATTGTGCGAAACAAAGCCTACACTGAAAGAAAAAATATTAAATTTCTTCAAAAAGTCAACAAGCACTTATTCTGAAGACGTAAAGCTATCAAAAGAGGCAAAATCTTTGTTTAATCGTTACAAGAAGTTATTTGATGAGTTTTCTGCACACAATCAAGGCAATAATGCAACTGAAATGACCTCTATAAACGAGCAGACAAACACCTATGCACTTGCAAAAGACGAGAATAATGGTTATAATAATCAAAAAGGAGCCGAAAATGGAAAAGAAAACTCAGAAAAAACAGCAAACTCAGAGAAAGGCAGGGGAAATGACGTTTGGAGTGATAGTGGAAAACGAGGTATTTCCGTTTTCAATGACTACGGAACAGCTAGACCGTTATCAGAAATCGTTAAAAACTCCGAAACAGCCCAAAAAATAAGTGAATTTTTTACTGAAATTTATACAAAACCGCACACAGAAACTCAAGAAAATCTTGTATGGCACGCAAAAAACGAAGATATAAGCATATATTTTGCAAAACCTAAAGGAAAAGACGCAAATGTTTATTCTTTTGACGGCAAAAACCTTATTGTAAATGAAAATATAAGCGAAAAAGCACTTGTTGATATACTAAATGTTGAAAAACCTATAAATAGAATAGTAAGTAGCGATAAAGTCGCCCATATTTCTGCTGAAAGGTGGGCAAAATTTATGAGCTATGAGCCTGACGCTTATTTAACACGAATACCTATTCAGCAATTTTTAGATATGACAACAGAAGATTATGTAACTCAAAGACAATTAAATGCTCGTTCTAGTCAAATATCTAAGAGAATTGGCGTTGAGAATATCAAAAACACTGCTGATGAGTTTATGTACCTAAAAATAGACTTAAAAAACAAAACCGTAACTGAACACGAGGGACGTCATCGTATGACTGCGTTACTAAATGCGGGAAATGCCTATGCAGACGTGTTTGTTATACCTGTAAATGATACAGGAATAGAAAGTTACGGAAATATCTCTGTTAAAGGTCAGTTTAACAATGAAAGGTATGATTTAGGCTTAATAAGGGCAAATAGTGAGAAGTTTGCGAAAGCTATTGAACAGGTATTTAAGTATGATGACGGAAATATACGTTATGCACTTCCTGAAACAGATTCAAATGGTACAGTTTTAACTGATAAACAACGTGAATACTTTGCCGATACGAAAGTCGTTGATGAACAAGGCAAACTAAAACCTGTTTATCACGGGACAAGCTCTTATTTCAATACGTTTAAGAGCGGTTATAGTGGGCTTTATGGTGCAGGAATGTACTTTACTGAGGACATTGCTTATGCTGACAACTACACACACGGCTTATCAGTTAACGGAAAGTCTGTTGGAGGCAGAGTTGTTTCTGCTTATTTGAATATTGAAAACCCACTCGTTATAGACAATATAAGGGACTTAGATGATATTTATTACAAAGCTTCACGTAGGGAAATTCAAGAAAACGGCTTTACTTATACAGAAAAAATAGAAAATTTTGATTTTGGAAAGTGGTTGCGTGAAAATTACGACGGAGTAATAGTAAATAAACCTGCTACAGACCAACCTGACGTAAATATGAAAGGGAAGTTTTATATTGCGTTTAAGTCAAACCAAATTAAGGACATTAAAAACACTCAACCTACAAAGTCTGCCGATATAAGATATGCTTTGCCTGAAGTTGATTCAAGTGGTAATAAATTATCTAATTCTCAAAGAAAATATTTTGAGAATAGCAAAATTATAGATAAAAACGGTAAATTATGTATTTTATATCACGGAACAGATGCAGATTTTACTGTATTTGACAACTCTAAAGGTTTAACCTCAATCGTAGAGGGAGGCTTGTATTTTACTAAAAATAAACAAGTTGCCGAAAGCTTTTCAACAGCCAAAGGGAACAAAGGTAGAGTGGTTGAAGCGTATCTTAATATTACAGGGTATCTAGATTTAACTAATATGTCTAGAGATTACATATCGGACGTTATTGAGCATATTCCGCCAGAGCAACTTGAGCTTGCAAATAAACGTGGTATAAGAGTTGACGGTGGTTTTACATTTGCAGATTTAGCCAATGCTGTTTACAAAAGATACAGTTATTATCAAAATGCTTGTGATGTAATTGAGGGTTGGGGTTATGACGGTATAAAGCAAGATTCTGATACTTTCGTGGCTTTTCATTCTAATCAAATAAAAGAAATAAACAATATTAACCCAACAATAGATAATGATATTCGTTATGCTTTAGACAGCAACGAAGATATTAAAAATCTTGTTGCGGTACATAATATAACTGAATCAAAATTGTTACAATCAATAAAGATAGGTGGGCTAGCCGTTCCGTCTATAGCTATTACAGACGTAAATTACGGGCACGAGAATTTTGGGAATATAAGTCTTATATTTAGGAAAGAATCTATAAGCCCAACAGACAGACGTAACAAGGTGTTTAGTTCTGACGCTTATTCAAAACGTTTTCCAAGTACAGTAAACAAAATATCAGAAAAAAATCTTAATGCTTTATTGAGAGAATACGACAAAGCCGCAAGATTGCTCGGAACTTCTGTAAGTACAATAGAAAGCGACCTTGAATTTACAACAAAGGAAAACGCAGAATATTTACTAAGCCGCACAGATTTTGTTAAGTATCAATATCTAACCGAACAAGGCACAAATATTGAGATGAAGAAAAAATCTAAGCAAGGTCGTGCTGGTTTACCACTTTCATATATTGAAGAGTTTGCAAATAAGCATAAGGAGATTGTAGATAGATATAACGATACAGAAGTTATAGATAGGCTAACTCCTGAAGTTACCAAAGTATATAACAAAATGTATTCCGATTATGGTTTAGCTAAAGAAAAAAGTGCTAGCTATAAAGACGTAGATAATTTCTTGTATGACGTTGCAGAATTTAATAATAAAGGAAAGGACGCTTTTATTGTTGATGATATTTCTTCGTTTAGTAATGAAATAGACGCTAGACTTAAAGGACACGAGAAAGAGTTTCAACAATATGTTAAAAATATTGTTGATAAATACTATGAAGACACTAAGTATTTTAGAAACAATAACGATATGTTTACAAACACAGGCAACCGCCGTCCTTTTGATTCTTTGTACACAAAAGCAACTCTTGAAAATCTTGTTTCTTATATGACAGGAAAAGTTAGAAACGAAGAGGGTTACAATTATGGTACAGGCAGTATAAGAAGTGTGCTATCAAAGCAATTTACCTCTATTGAAGACATAAAAAAATCTTCAAACAGATTGGTAAATACAGAAACAATGGAGCAATTAAAGAAAGTTACTGATACAAAAACTTTTGAATTGGCTGAGCAGATTGCAAAGTTGTCAAACGAGAGTAATAGTTTTATTGCTACAGATACTGCTTTAGATTTGTTAGTTGATATTGCAAAATCTTCACAAACAAACTCACGAATCATATCATTGTTTAACGAGTATTACGGAAAAACACCTACTCAATCTCTTGTTGCAGAAATACAAGAATATATGCAAACTTTTAGAGAATACCCAACTGAATACTTTGAGGCAAAACCACAAAGAGCGGTAGGCTTTAATGAGGTTGTAGAAGTTATTGCCCCTGTAAATACAAGTCCTGAAATAATAAAATTCTTCCAAGAACAGGGTATTAAGATTGAGCTGTATGACGAAAACGCAAACAAAAGAAGTGCTTTAATAAAAAATCTTCCTGACGACATTAGGTTTGCCTTACAGGAAGATGAAGATAATAGAGCTGTTGGTGGCTTGTCAAAGGCACAACGTGCTAAATTTGTTGCAAATAACACAAAGTTAAAGGTTTATTCAAAGGCTGACGCTGAAGTAATTATAAATGATATAATTGCAGATAGGTTAAACATAGACGAGCGTTATGTTGCAAATTTAACAGGTAAATCTAAAACGCAAGCGATAGACTATCTTTTCAAGCAGTTAAACGGAGCAAATGAGGGCTATAGAGGAACTGTTGCCTTAAAAATTGCTGATTATATCGTTGAAAATGCTGTAATGGAAGATATGTGGTCTAGTTATTCCGATTTAGTTGATGATTCTGATAGAGAACTTGTTTCTTATCTTAACGGCAAAAGACATAAGTTTGACCTGAAAGGTATTAAGGGAGAAATAAACTACAAATACGACACTAAAAACGGAATATTTATGCAGTGGGGAGCTAAAAATGGCGGGTTTGGTGCAGACCAAATAGCTCACGAAATGGAGGGTATGGGGCTACATACGTTTACGGCAGTTAACGAAGCAGACCAATTCTTTGAAATGCTAGACGCTTATAACGCAGCACGAGAACGCTTGAATAAAAAAATAGATAAGCAAATGCTAAGAGAATATGGCGACCAAACAAAACTTGATAACCTTAAACAACAAATTGCACGAGATATACTTTTGGCTTACGACGAGAAAGGAAGTCAATCAAAATATGGTAAATTAGTTGAAAAATATACTCAAAAAATATCTAGTCTTAGACAACAAGTTAAAGACGTTTATGAGCGTAATTCTATAACAAACAATATTCTTGACAAAGCTCAAAAAATGAAAGACTTAAAACTGGGCACATTTCTAAATGCTACTGATTTCAAAAGTGATATATTCAAACAATCTATTGAAAGTCTTGCAAAAATAAAAAACAGGGGAAACCTAAATAATGCAGGAACACATAGAGTTATAGCTAACTTGCGTCAATGGTACACAATGGAAAACCCTTTATTAGAAAACAGTTACAATGAGGACGTTGCTTTTATGCTTGATACTTTATCTCAAGCGAAGAAAAATTACTCAACAACAGAATTAAAAATGTTGAGGGACGTAATGTCTTATTTTGTAAATTTTGTTGAAAATTATAATAGGGTATATAAGCAAGGAAAATGGATAGACGCAATACCAGAAGCGGAACGCTATATCAATACAATTCACGATAATGAAAAAATCAAAGTAGGCATATTTGGGAAATTAACGGGAAGTGCGTATATGCAAACATTTGGCGACCCTATGACAGTTGCTAGACGTATGGACAGGTATGAAAGCAATGGTTTTTATACCGAAATGATGACCGAGCTTAGAAATGCTGCAGTAGATTCAGAAATTGCAGAAATGGAAGTTAAGTCTGACTATAACGACTTTTTAAGTTCTCACAAGAAATATCTTGCAGAAATTAAAAATACAAAAGTTAATTTTAATGGTGTTGATATACCAAAAGCACAACTTATAAGCTTATATTTGACAATGAAACGTAGCCACTCTAACGCGGGTTTAGTTCTCAATGGTTTTGCTTTTGTTGATAATGACGGCAAAAGAGTTAGGGTAAAAGGGTTTGCTCCAAGTGTTATGACTGACGCTGATATTTTAACAAGTATTGCGGACACAAAAATAGAGATTGAAAAAAATTTTACTGACGCTGATATGCAATATATCTCTATTTTGGAAAAAGCGTTTAATAAAGACGCTAAAAAATTAAAAGCAGACAGAGATGTGCAGCGTTTAGGTTTTACAAACGCCACAGAAGATTATTATTACCCAATTAGACGTGGAAATATAGCAAAGAATATTGATACTTCAGATATTGCTGCTGAGTTAGATAGGGTTAGCAACTCATCATTTAACAAAGATACAATAAAAGGTGCCAAACAAGAACTATTTATTGAATCTGCAGATACTGTATTTAATAGACATATTAAGGCTGTAACAAAATATGCTTATCTATCGCCCGCTATAGAAACATTTAACCGTTTATACAATCTTGATATTTCAGGAAATAAAAATAAACCTGTAAGCGTTTCTACAGAAAGCACAAATACGTGGTCTAAAGCGAACAGATACTTTAGTAAACTTATTTCTGATATTCAAGGCATACCAACAACTTCAAGTGAGGGTATGAAAGTTCTTAGATTTTTACGTAGTGGTTATGCAAAATTTCAACTTGGTGCTAACCCTAAGGTGTGGGTAACACAGTTATCTTCATTATTTGCTTCTTCAAGTATGCTTGATACTGATTGTATTATTAAGGGTATGACTGTATCTGCAAAGGACGTAGATACATATTGTTCATTGGCTAAATTAAGAAACTCAGACAATACTGTTGCTATGGCTCAAGGTGTTCTTGATAAGCTAGGTAAGTTCTCTGATACTCTTATGGCTCCTATCGGCAAAATGGACAGGTTTGTTGTTAAACGTTTATTTGGAGCTTGTCAGGTTCAAGTTCAAAAAAATGGTGGAGCAAAAATCGGTACGGTTGCAAACAAGATTGAAGCAGGAAAAATGCTAAGACAAGTTATTCTTGAAACTCAACAAAACTCAATGGCGACAGAAAGGTCTGCGGCTATGCGTTCAGGAAACGAAATAATGAGAACAATAACAATGTTCTCTGCTGATAGTATGAAAGTTGTAGGTCGTGTGATAGATTCTGTCGGCGAATTATCTACACTAAAAGCAAAATTAAAAGTAACGACCGATTCTGCAGCTAGAACAAAAATATTATCGCAAATTAAACTTGCAAAAACTAAGGTTAGAAAATCTGTTATATCATTGATAACCTCCGCCGCCTTTATGGCTGGTGTTGCTAAGTTATTCCGTTGGTTATACAGGAAAGATGACGACGAAAATACCGCAGAAGCAATGACAGTTGATTTTATAGGGAACTTATTTGGAGGGTTACCTGTTCTTAAGGAAATATACGGCAGGTTTGCAGAGGGTTACGATATAGACAATTATGCTTATTCTGCAATCAATGACCTTTTAGATAGCGTACAAGATATATATCAGGTAGTAGAGAAAATAGCTTCAGGTAAAATAGCTGAAGAAGATATAGGTAAGACTTTGAAAAAGCTTGCATTTTCTGCTGGACAAGTACTTGGTGTACCAACTAGAAATATGTACAACATTTTATATGGTTTAACTAAGCGTGTTAGTCCAACAACGGCTTATTTAATAGATAGTAAAATGTATAAGAAAAATTACGTGTCAGATTTGAATAAGGCTATAGAAAATGATGATACAGCAATGATAAATTTAATTATGAGCATTATACTTGATAAGCGTGTTGGAAATGAATATAGCGAAGTGGTTGTTGACAATTTGAAGCGTTTATATTCTGCGGGCTACAGTGTTTTGCCAAAGAGTATTGGTAGCAGCGTAACATATAATGGAGAATCAATAGAGTTAACAAGCTCACAACAAAAATACTTCAAAAACATTTATAACAAAGCAAATGTAAGTGTTGAAAAGATGATTTTAGATAGAACTTATAAAAATTTATCTGAAGAAAAACAAGCTAAAGCAATCAAAAATCTGTATGACGCTTATTATTCAAAAGCATTGTCAGAAACACTTGGTGTTGAAAATGACAATAAACTATTGAAAATGTCAAAGTATATTTCTATAGAAAAACTTGCTGCCATAAACGCTGCTTTATCTGCTTTCAGTTCCGATAAAGATAGTACAGGAAAGGCTATTACAGGCTCTAAACGTAACAGAATAATTAAATATTTACTAAATCAGAGTCTAACAGATGAACAAAGATTGCTCATTCTTGCTTTTCAAGGGTACACAATGAAAGATAGAGAATATAGAGGGTGGACTGCTGCTCAAGTTAAAAATAGATTATTGCGTTATATTTTGGGTCTAAAATCGGCTACGGTGGCTGAAAAGTCTGAGCTTGCTCAATTATGTGGCTTTGAAGTTAAAAACGGTAAAATCATACCACAATCGCCTTATTCTAAAAATAAATAATGACAAAATGCGGTTTATTGTGTGTTATCATTTATTACAGGAGGGAAAGAGTATGTTTACAATTACTCCAACTGTGGAATCTGAAATTACAAAAATCGTATGTCCTCACTGTAATACAAAAGTGCCACGAATTGGCTTAAAAAAAGGCAGCAAGATAAAAGGTTTGACGTTTAAGTGTAGAACTTGCGGAAAACTGTTTGAAGTTACAACTGAATAACAATTATTATTGTGCCAAAGTCCATAGAGATAGAGCCCTTACTACAATTTGTAGTTTGGGCTCTTTTCTTTATAAAAAATCTAATAAAGGAGGGTGTGTCTATGAAACCTTGTAAAGATAATAGATATGCAACAAACAAGGGCGGTATCATCAAGGCTCCAAAGCCTGTAACCGATTCCCCAAAGTCAACTGTTGTTAAAGGCAGCGACCTTAGAAACGGCAAATAGCCAACCATAAATCAAAAAATAGGAGGAGCAAACGATTATGGACAAAAACAAAGATTTTGACGAAGAGTTAGACGAAGAACTTGAGCCTGATACTGATAACGAAGACATTGATAATGATGATGAAAATGTTGACGATAACAGTCAAGATGATGAGTTCGAGTATGACGAGGACGGCAATATTATAATTCCTGACGTTGTTGACGAGGACGATGAGGAAGAAAAAGAAGCCGACGAAAACAATCAGGACGAAAAGACAGATGAGAACAAAGACGAGGGTTTGAACAAGTCTGACGAAGTAGTTGAGCCTGATACAAAAAAACCTGATGAAAGAGATGAGAAGATTGCAAAGCTTGAGCAAGAGTTAAAAGCACTTAAAACTCAAGGCAAAGAAACATTATCTAAGTTAGGTGTTTCAAGTGATGACGTTCTTGAGGGACTTGAGAGGTTGGCGGCGGAATCTGACGACATACCTCTTGATGAATACAAGAAAAACAAAGCGGCAGATGAAAGAAATACTGCTGCACTTGAAATGTTGCAAAGGGCTGAGTTTGAAAAGAAAATGGCTGCAGACCTTGCAGAAGTACAAGCTGCTTACCCTGAAACCAAAAAATATAGCAAAATGACCGAAATTGATAATTTTGTTAAATTTGGTAGGTTTAGAGATTTGGGTTTGTCGCCTAAAGAAGCATATGCAGCAGCCAACCCTGACGGTGTTAGACAAGATGTCGCTAACGCTGTTAAGCAAAAAACATTAAACAACAAAGAACATCTACAGTCTGCGGTGCCTAAGGGTTCTAAAGACAGTTCAGTTGTAATGCCTAAAAAGACATTGGCTGAATGGAGGGACTTATTCCCAAACAAGAGCGATAAAGAACTTATCGAGCTTTACAAAAAAACAATCTAAAAAATAAGGAGAACATTATGTTTAAGTTAGTAAAAATTGAAAATGCTAGACAAAACGTGCCAGAGCCTGAGTATTTGGAAGTTACTGCTAGTGAAGCAGTTTCTCTTGGCGAAGCTTTGATTTTGTCTAGTGGAAAATTAACAAAAGCCACAGGCGATAATGTAAAACCTGCATTTATTGCTATGGCTGATTGCGGTGCTTCTGATACAAAAAGGGTTATTCCCGTATGTAGAGTAGAAGCAAATCAAATTTATGAAGTTGGAGTTACTTTTAGTGAAACAGCAGTTGCTATTGTTGTTGGAACTAAATTGACACTTGCAACAGACGGTCTTGGAGTTACAGACGTAACTACTAAAGGTGTTGTTACCGTAGTGGACGCACTTGAGGCAAACACTAAAAAGGCAACAGGCGATAAAATCTTGGTAAGGGTAGTATAGGAGGGAAAATACTATGAGTAACTTTATTTACAGTAAAATGTCGGGTAAAAACGACCCAATGTTTGGTAAGTTTGAACACCCAATCAAAGCTCTTATTGAAAATGAGAGCAATGCCTGCGAAAAACAAAAAGGCGTTTTAGACTTCTTGTTTAACGTAGAAAAATCAAACAGATATGCTGAAACAATCATCGGCGAATCAGACTTTGATACTTTCCAAAGCGTAAAAGAGGGTCAAGGGGCTGAAAATGATAATGTAGAAACAACTTTCAAAAAGACTATTGAACATATTACTTTTATGAAAGAGTTTACTATCACAAAAGAAATGGCTGACGACGCTAAAATGGGTATGGGTACAAATATGAAAAACAAACCTCGTAAGTTTGTTAGAGCATATTACAAAACTCGTAATAAAATTGCAGCGTGGGCTCTTATCAATGGTACTAAAACAAGTGGTACTTTCAATAAGGCAGTCGTTGACCTTTCTTGTAACGACGGTCTAGCACTTTTCAGCAATGCACACAAATACGCAACTGATAAGTTGAAAGGCAAAACACAATCTAACTATTTCTATGGAGATTTGTCAAGCACAGCAGCAAAACTTGAAGAAGCTATGGGTGTACTTGCGAATAAACTTAGAAACTTTAAGGACGAAAATGGCGAAACTATGGAATACGTAGCAGACGTTATTGTTATTCCTTGCAATAGACCAAAACTTGAAGCAATGGTTAAGAAAGTTGTTGGCTCTGAAAGAACAGTTGGTAGCGACCATAATGATATTAACACTCAATATGGAAATTGGACAGTTGTTGTTCTTAATGGTTGGGAAACTGAAGATGACAGATTTATGATTATGTCTTCTGAAGCAAACGAAAACTTAATGGGCAATATGTTCTACAACAGAGTTCCACTTGATATTAGAAACAATATTGACGACCATACACGTAACTTCTATTGGAACGGTTATTGTCGTTTTGGTGTTGGTTTCAACTCTTGGAAACACATTTTGCTTGCTGTAAACAGCAGCTCAGCTGTAACAGGAGCTTCATCAATCTAGTAAAGCAAAAAGTCTGACAGGAGGTAAATATATGACTATTTCTGAGCTATATAAACAAGTTGCTCAGTTAGGCTTTGAAGATTCTCTTGAGGACAATGATAGATTTTACTATGCGGCAAATAGAGCTTTATTGCAGGTCAACAAAATACGACCTGCAATAAGCCACTATTTAATAAATCATAAACCGCTGTCAAATTTAGTAAAAGAATCAACATTTGTCCCTATTGAGAAAACTGAAGACTTGACCTTTGAGGCAACAAATGCTAAGTCATATTATTTCGAGGCAGACGGTAACGGTATTGCAATTATTGAAAAATTTGATAATGATACGCAATCTTGGGTTATCGTTTCGTCCATAGAACTTTCATCTACAAAGACTTTTATGCCTTACAGAGGTTTTATTAAAGAGGGCGATAGTTTTGTTCTCGGCTTAGTTAGAATAAGGTTTACGGGCGAATATTTGTATAGCGTAAAAAATGTTGCTATGTATGAATTTTTATTTAGCAATCAGCAAAAAGATATTCCTGCTTATGAGCCATATACACGTTATGATATGATAAAGTTAGTAGATGATTTTATGTCTTTAAGTTGTCCACCGATTAAGGAAGCAGATACAAACAGCATTCTTAATCAGGGCTATGAAATAGAGAATAATAGTATAATTCTTTTCCCTTACGAAAGTAAGGGCTCATATAAAGTATTGTACGAGAGATTGCCTAAAGCAATAGAAAGTTCAGGCGACCCGTCAAAAGATGACGCAGAGCTTGACTTAAATGCAGAATTAAGTTCTCTTATGCCTATACTCATTGCCGCTTATGTATGGATAGACGACGAGCCACAAAAATCTGAATATTATATGGGTTTATACCGAGAACGTGTTGCTGACTTAGAACGAAAAGCTATTATTGCTACTCCTGTAACAATTAAAAGTTCAAATAGGTGGTAAGAAATATGGCTTATAAAAATTCAAAAAATCTTCTTCAGGAAAGAGATACCTACAATAGATACTATGGCGATTTTAGAGGCGTTGACTTCTCAAGCGACCATACTCAAGTTCACGAACAACGTCTTGCATACTGTGTAAATATGTACCGTGATTATCAATCAGGGCAAGGACAAGCTCTTGAAACTATTGCAGGTTTTAGAAAAAGAGTGGTATTACCTGAAGAAAATGAAGTTTTTGGTATTTTCAACTACTCACACAAGAATAGTAGTGGAAATACTACAACTAAAGTGTTAATACACTCAGGAAATAAACTTTATTTATGGAAAAATTACCCAGACACAATAAATATTGTATTGAGCAAGACTATTAAAGTTCCTGCTCCTGAATCAACAATAAACGGCACCCACACTTTTAAGCAAACTTTAGCTGATAATATTACAGCTGTTGTTGCCTTAGCAAAGACTAATGGCGAAGATTTAACATTGTTGGCAAGTTATAATGCAGACACACACGTTTTATCTTATGCTAGTAGCAGTTTGTCTGAGGGCGATAGTTTACTTTTATCATACAAAGAGGGTGTTTTAACAACACAAGACGCCCTATTTAGCGAAATGAATACTCGCAAAAGTGCGTCTTTTATTTTTAATAATAAACTTTATATTGTTGACGGTAAAAATTACCTTGTTTACGACGGTTATAACATTAAAAACGCCATATCTGAGGCTTATATTCCAACAACTTATATAAATATTGTTCCTAGCGGAACAAATGCCGATATAGGCAAAGAATACGAGCAAAGAAACATTTTACAGCCAAAGTTCAAACATACTTTTATTGCTGACGGCGAAACAACTGAATTTATTATGAATGAAAATCAGTTGGAGGCAATTTCAGAGGTTAAAGTTTATGGAGAAACAAAGGTTATAGATACAGATTATACTGTTGACCTTGCAAATGGGGTTGTAAAATTTAAGATTGCTCCAACAGCACCAAATAAAACAGTGCAAATTGCAGGAGAAAATGGTGCCGAAAACGTTATGTACCCTGAATTTTATGCGGGCGTTGAAATAACTGCAAAAAAGACGCTAAAAAGCGTTTCGGGCGTTACAGATGACAATTCTAAAATATCTGACCTTATTACAAAATGTACAATAGTCGCCATTTATGATAATAGAGTTTTCTTATCAGGAAACCCTGACTTTCCAAATCATATCTTCTATTGTGCAAGAAACAATACAGGCTATATTGACCCAACATACTTTGGAATAATGAACTATATGCAGGACGGTGTAGGTATTGCTCCTATTACAGGAATGATAACTGTTGCCGATACTTTAATGGTGCTAAAAAACGATACTCAACAGGACGGTTCAACTTACTTTCATACCGCCACCGAAACAAACAATAATTTACAGCCAAAAGTTTACCCAGCTCAACAAGGGTTAAGTGGAATAGGCTGTTTAGGTGCTTGCGTTAACTTCCTAGACGACCCGATATTTATATCACGTTTAGGTGTAGAAGCTGTAGGTCAATTATCGGTACGTAATGAGCGTGCGAATGAGCACAGGTCAAGTCTTATAGACGCAAAAATAGTAAATATGGACTTGAGTTCTGCTGTGGTTGAGGAGTGGAACGGCTATTTGTTGGTTCTTATAGACGGTAAAATATTTATGGCTGACAGTCGCCAGAGATATACTCACGCCATAGGTGTACCACAATATGAATGGTATTATCTTGAAGATATAGGTCTTTACAAAAATCAATACCCTGAATATAGATATGCAACAAGACTTGATGATGAATTAAAGTCTGCGAAAGTACATTATTGTAAAAAATGTGGTAAAAGCGAAGCTGAATGCACTTGTGGTCTTGAAAAAGAAATTATTGAGATTCCAATAACTTTAGCAGACGCTGTTTACTATATGAATATCAATGAAACTAAAAATCTTGTTGGAGAGGTTGTAAACGCTCCTGATTCTGAGGGTAAATCAACCACTCAAGTCTTTAATGAGGGTGTTGAGGTAACAATAGACGGTCAAAAATACACAATAGGTGTATATTATACCGTTCACGAAGTATATGACATTTTCACAGGCAATTTGGTTAAATATGAAGCTTATTTATGTGATAGAAAAGGAAATTACACAGGTGGCGTTTTTCAAAAGGCAACCGTAATTAAAAATTTAGCTGATAATATTTTCTTTGGAACATTAAATGGTGTAGTGTGTTCATTTAACTTTGATAAAAGAGATAGTCAGGGAGAGATTAACCCTAAGTGGTACACATTTGATGACAGAACAATTTATTGTGGCTGTGCAACCAAAATGGACTGTTGCGGCATACCTCATTTAACCAAAAACACTGTAAAACGTTCAACGGTTATAAAAACAAAGTCTTTTCGTTCTTCTGCAGCTAAAATTAAGGTTAGAACTAATAAAAAACCATACACACAAATAGCACGTATCAATAATAGTTTGTTCTCGTTTGAAGATATGAATTTTACTGATTTTACGTTCAATACAAACGAACAAAGCTTGTTTGCTATTAAAGAAAAAGAAAAACAATGGGTAGAAAAACAATATTATATCTACTCTGATGAATATATGAAACCATTTGCTTTATATTACGTGTCTTTCCGCTATCAAGTAGTTGGAAGACTTAAAAATTAACGGAGGTATAATATGGCATTAAAAAGATTTACAAATATTACCTCTGCAGAACTTAGCTCAAAAGGCGTAGTTGCTCTTGCTGATAAACCAAACTTGTCATCTTCTTATGGTGTTGGCGGTTTATCTCCAACAGACTTAAAGCTATGGTTTGACCAACTTGCTAAGTTTATTGCAGAAAAAATAAACATAATTCAAGACGCATTAAGCTCTGACGACGCTGCAGGGTATATGAAGCTTGATATTACGGGTCTTTACCCTGAAAAAGAAGCCAATGAAAATTTTGCATATAGCCTACAAGACCTTATCAGTTCTTTTGTGGACGGTAAGTTTGCAGGGTATGTTAAGGTTTACGAAAAGGCTGCAGATAAAGACACACAAACGCTACAAGCGGTTCTAAACAAGATTTCCGCCAACTTGAGTTCTTTGAATGAAAAGTCTGATGAAAACATACTAGACCATATTGCAATTAGAGGAGAAATTGATTCTGATATTGTTGCCCATAATACTAGCGTTGCAGCACACAGTGATATTAGACAAAAAATAACAGATGATATATCTTCACACAATACAAACATAAACGCTCATAAAGAGGCAATGGCTCTTAAGTTTGACAAGTCGGACGTTATGGAATCTTTTGCTGGCGAAGATAAAAATAACAAAGCCAAAGTTCCGTCAGCAAAGGCGTTAAACGAAGTTATTACAACTATCAATAATTCTATAAATGGCGTTGACGGCAAGGTAGATATTGCTATTAAAAATGTTGAATACAATTCGACCACAGGTGTAATTATATTTACAAAAACAAATGGCGATACAATCACTTATGATTTGCCAAGTGAAAAGATTTTGAAAAGTGGTGCGAGCTATTACGACGATTCTACCAAATCACTACATTTAATTTTAATGGACGATAGTGATATAACCATTGACGTTTCTAGTCTTGTTGACGAATACTATGGCGATGATAGTACTGTTGTTTTAGTAACAGAAAACGGCAAGAAAAAATTTAAGATTAAAGATTCTTATAAACAAACTCTTGACGGCTATGGTACTACGCTGGGGCAACATACGTCAAAGCTTGAGGAATTAGATGAGGGTAAAGTAAATAAGACAGATATTGTAGATAACTTAACTACTGATGACGCAACAAAAGTGGCGTCTGCTCGTCAGGTAAAAGTATTAAAAACTCAGTTAGATTCTCAAAACACAACCTTAAAAGATTGTTATAGCAACGTAAGTTATGACAACACTACAGGTACGCTTAACTTGATTAAAAATGACGGTACAAGCAATGCTGTGAATTTACCTATGGAAAGTTTTGTAAAATCTGCAAGTTTTGATTCTTCAACAAACGTTGTTACATTGGTTGTTGCAAATGGAGAAAATGTAGAGTTTGATTTATCGGCTTTGATAGATTACTACTATGGCGACGGCGAAAGTATTGAGGTTTATAAAGACGCCAACGATAGCTATAAACAAAAAATTCGTGTTAAAAGTACTTATCTAAATGGTGTAAAAAGCGATATTACAAGTCTTGGAACACGTATGACTAAAGCTGAAAGCGATATAAAACTACTTGAGAGAATAGATGAGATAGGTTCTATTGGTAGGGCTGACGGCGAAACACTGTTTATGGACGAAACTACAGGTAGTTTAACCGTTAAAAAAATTAAGCTTGATGACGATACGGTTCTTGATATAAAAAACATAACAAGGGCAAACTATGACGCTCTTACAACCAAAAATTCAACCACTTTATATTTAATAAGTGAAAATGGAACGGTTGCTATTGCTCTTGGAAGTCTATTTTTGTATTCAGGTGGCGTAAAAGATACCGAAACAAACAACAATATCTCTTTTAGAGTTATTACAAAATCTGCTTATGACGGCTTAGAAACTAAAGAGAGTAATAAGCTTTATATTATCAACAATAATGGAGCTTTATCTTTTGCTTATGGAAGTGTTTATCTTGACACAGGAAGCGAAGAACTTGCTCAAGCAACAAAAGATATTGTATCAATAAAATTAGCTCATCAAACATTGTCAGGAGGCAACGCTGTTGCAATATTTAATAGTTTAACTATAAGTGGTGTAACAATCACAAGTGGTACTCTGTTGAGCTCTGAGAGGTGTATTCAATGTTAAAGTGTAACGAACGTTCGCCTAAAGAAATGGGTGTTATAACAAAATCTAAAGATTTAATAGAACACACATTTAAGAAGACAGCAAATACAAAATATTTTCCTAAAAAGTATCGTTTTTCTTTAGCTGCAAAAATTGAAAATTTAGCTATTGATATATACGAAAACTTGGTAAGGGCAAATGAATGTAATCTAAAAGACGCTAGAGAACGCATAAGACGTCTAGAGTGTCAACAAAACGCAATAGTATCTTGCAAATTATTAAATTCAATGATTGACCTAGCAAGCAAAATAAAATCAACTGAACTAACAATAAAAGAAGTTGAGTATTGGAGTGGTTTAGTTATTGAAGTAAAGCGTATGGCGGCTGCTTGGCGTAACAACGACAAACAACAAAATATAGCTTAAAAATTTAGGGTATGCCCTGTACCTCCTAACTCGTCGAACTCGTACAACGTTCGCAATGTCAACTCGAACGGTACTCTGAACAACAACAATGCGTACAACGGTAACAACGGCGTGCGTCCGCTTTGGTGGGTTATACAGTCAGACCGAGTAGCTATTTTAGCGAAAGCAGTACTCCGCCAACAAAGGAGGGCATATCCTTTCGGAAACGATAAATACAAGATTACTGACGTTAGTGCATTAAAATCAAGGCACGAGCTATATGCAGTAAGGAGTTTGAAATTATGCAGGAATATGAAAAAATATTTGACTTTAGAAATCTTTACAATGCTTACAGGAAAGCTCGCAAGGGCAAACGCTGGAAAGAAGCTGCAGTAAAATTTGAAATCAACTTACTAGAGGCTATAGCGTTGCTTAAGAAACAAATAAGAACCAAGACTTACACATTATCTGAGTATAATGTTTTCAAGGTTTATGAGCCAAAAGAAAGGCTTGTTATGAGCAATAGCTATAAAGACAAAGTTGTGCAACATTCGTTGTGTGATAATGTGCTTGAACCGCTGTTAACAAAATCATTTATTTATGATAATTATGCTTCACAAGTTGGTAAAGGTACAGACTTGGGACTTGATAGACTTAAGTACTTTATGGAGCGTTATTATAGAATAAATAAGACCGCTGACGGTTGGGTGTTAAAGTGTGATATACGTAAGTATTTTTACAATATAAACCACGATAAGTTGAAACAGTTACTTAGAAAACATATCTCCTGTCAAGATACATTGTGGCTGCTTGATATGATTATTGACAGCACAGAGGGAAATGTTGGAATACCGATAGGAAATCAATCATCACAATTATTCGCATTGCTTTATTTGAATGGGTTAGACCATTTTATTAAAGAAAAATTAGGAATAAAATTTTATGGCAGATATATGGACGACTTCTACTTAATTCACGAGAACAAAGAGTATTTGAAATACTGCCGTAAAGAAATTACGGCTTATGTAACAGAGCTTGGTTTAGAATTAAACAGCAAGACGTGTATATCTCCATTGAAAAATGGTATTGATTTTCTCGGTTTCCACACTTACCTAACAGAAAGTGGAAAAGTCATAAGAAAAGTAAGGCAGTCTTCTAAAAACAATATGCGTAGGCGATTGAAAAAGTTTAAGAAATTACACTCTGAACACAGATTACCTATGAAACGTATAGAGTGTTCTTACAAAAGCTGGGTGGGACACGCTAAACGTGGAAATTGTTATCACTTAATTAAACAAATGAATGAATTATATAAAAATCTTTTCAATAAGGAGGAAATAAAATGTCAAAGACATTAGGTAGTTTGGCTGTCGGTGCTAAAATCAAAGAAGTAAACACCAAATTTTTAGGAAGTCCTATAATTTGGCTTAAAGCTGATTCAAATCACGACGGTTACCCTGAAAATAGTACAACCTTGATTACAGAAAAAATTATTGCATTAAGAGCGGTTGACGCAAAAGAACCAAACAATACAAATTCTGACAGAAAAAATTATGGCAATAACAAATATTCTCTATCGAATATAGACCAATGGCTTAACTCTGACGCAGCTGCTGGGGAATGGTACACGGCAAAACATAACGCTGACCAAGCCCCAACAACTAAAACTACTCACGTATCTCATAATACATATACGGAAGACGCAGGCTTTCTTAATGGTTTTTCAAGCTTATTCAAAAGTAAAATGTTAGACACGACCTTAAAAGTTGCACTAAATACTGTTACAGACGGCGGAAGCTATGAATCTATTGTGAGAAAAGTATTTTTCGCTTCAAATACTGAAGTTGGTTTGTCAAATGAAAACAGCATTGCTGAGGGCAGTTTATTGGCGTTATTTTCCGCAAACACAAATGACTGTAGAAAAGCTTACCCAACAGAAGAATGTGTGTCTGACTCAGACTATACAAGTACAAGTTTTACATCTGCCAACTCTTGGTATTGGTGGTTAAGAACTCCTAACTCGTCGAGCTCGTGCCTCGTTCGCGATGTCGACTCGGGCGGTACTCTGGGCAGCAACCTTGCGTACGGCGGTAGCCTCGGCGTGCGTCCGCTTTGTAATTTGCCATCTGATATTCTGGTGTCTGATGAAGTAGATTCGGACGGTTGTTATATTATGTTCCCACCACTAGATGCACCAACAATAAATATTACAACTCCTGTATATTGCGACGCTAATTATAATGCAGGCGGAATAGAGGGAGGAAAAGCAAAAATTTCTTGGTCAGCTGTAAACAACGCATATTACATTCTTGAACGCTCTATAAATGGTGGAAGTTGGCTTGAGGTTTATAAGGGCGACAATAATGAGTATGAGGATTCTATATCTAGTAATATAAACACCATACAATACAGGGTAAAAGCTATTAACTCAAACGGGGAGTCTGATTATGCGTCAACTAGCGTTGTTGTAGTACAAGATAACTACCCGCCATTTATATCAGGCGATGACTCTGCAATAGGCGACGTAGCTACACGCATTAAATATAAATATATTGTGTATGACGGAGATGACGCTACAGTTACTGTAAAAGAGTATGTAAACGATACACTTATAAGAACGTTTACTGCTACAGGTTCTCAGGAAAACACGCTTGAGATTAGCCTTGAAACGTGGAACGCATTATCTATGGGCGACAACTATATCAAAATAGTTGTTACAGATGATAATGACTCTACAGTTACACAAACAAAACATTTCAATAAAATTGGTGGAATAATCAATGTTGTTTATACGCCTTTTGGAACAAATTTAACAATTTGTCCTAAAGCAATAAACGTACAATTAGATTTGAAAAAACCGCTTAACGCAACAATTCAGGTTTTAGCTACAAACAATGCAAATGACACACAACCTGTATGGGACGATATTACAACAGCTGCACTGAGTGGACATAACCACATATTTAGCAACACAGCAAAACAATCAGGAGTTGATTATTATGCCGTAAAAGTAAAAGTGTTGATAAATAGAAACAATGCAGACGGAGAAATAAAATTATACGGAATCAAGTGTCAACTTGACTGTGCAGTAAACTAAAAGGAGTGAAAGATTATGAATATGGAATACAAACTTTTAGATAGTAAGAAAGGTTTTATTTTAACAAGAGAGCCTGAGATTATAGATAAAAACTTATATATAACTTTCACAGGAGCTCCTGAAAATGCTACCGTAATCTTTGAAAGCAAAATCAAAGGCGATACATTATATAGAGAGCTGCAAGACGGAATGTGTTGTGTCCCAGCACGTTTCTTGTGTCCGTTGCTTGAAGACGTAATAAAAGTTACGGTGGTTGTATTAGACGGCAAATCAAATGAAAAATGGCAATGTGAAGAAATAAAGACGGGGAAAAATATATCAAATGACACTATTATTGTTAAGCCAAATGATATGAATATTCCACTACAAATTGTGGAAGTTTTACTTGAACAACAAAAGATTAAAGATGATATGAAACAACTTACAGACAATTTCTCGGAGCTTAATCAAAAACTAGACAAGCTGCTTGAGGGTTACGATATAACATAAGGAGGTTATATATGGCTAAAATTAAAAAAAGATTGTTTGGTTTCATTATTTGCTTTAGCTTGCTTTTTGCTTTTGGTTTTTCATTATTTGAGGCTAAAATTCAGCCTAACGTATGTCTTGCTGCTACTGCAGAACAGGTGGAAGTTTTAGCGGAAACTCCAACAGAAGACGTTGTAGATGAAACCGAAAAACAAAAAGAAAATCACACCTTTATAGGTAGGGTTCAAGAATACATAAAAACAAATTACCCTGAAATTGCTGCAACTGTAGGTAATGTTATATTGCTTATATTGATGGTTGTGCAATATGTAAAGAATAAGAAAAAACTCTTTACTATCGATAGCTCTGTTAACAAACAAACAAATACACAATCTCAAATTGTTGACGTTGTGAATGGTCTTATTAAAGGTTATAACGAAATTGAACAAAAGCTTGCCGATAGTGGTGTAACTGAAGATGATAGAATCAATATTAAAACTTTGATTATGCAAACACGTGCAGTTTTAGATATTCTAACCACTGTTTATGCTAACTCAAAGAATATTCCTCAAGGGGTTAAAGACCTTGTAAACTTAAAATACGCAAACTGTCTTAAATTTGTTGAAGATAAAAACGAAATTAAAGAAGTGGTTATTGAAAGTGATAAAGAGGAAGTAAGTGCGGAGGAAACGCAAAAATCTGAAACGGAGGTATAGTTATGAAGAACGCTACAAAAAGCAAAATTTGTAAAATAACTGCCGTAGGGGTGGACGTTGCTGCACCACTTGCCGCAACCATTAGTCAATTTCCTTTGTGGGTTGATAAAAGTTCCGCCGCCACAATATCAGGTTTATTCCTTGTATTTGCATTTTTGTCGTCAATTCCGTTTATGAAGCAAATAAAAGCTTATCTAAAATCGCCGTCCGCTTGGTCTATGTGGTGTATATTCTTAGTGCTTTTTATAGCACTAAGAAACATTATAGACCAAATGGTCATTATCGCTTTTGTTGGTTTGCTTTCAAACGCCTGTGGAGAGGGTATTTATAAAATAGGCGAACACTATGAAAAATTGCCCGATACACCAAAAGTTGATGACAGTACAAATGATAGTAGTCAGGAAAATAAAGAGGTGTAATAAATGGAACAAATAAAAAACGATAATAAACCTCA
Organism: uncultured Clostridia bacterium; assembly: GCA_934746645.1. Taxonomy (GTDB): domain Bacteria; phylum Bacillota; class Clostridia; order Christensenellales; family UBA1242; genus UBA6345. Next base: position 217,751 of record CAKVFE010000001.1, on the reverse strand, counting down.
GACAGGTCAAACTATTGAGCGTATGAGTAAAACTCAAAAATGGGTTGCTAGAACAATATTAAATAATACAGGTATGATTGTTGGCTTCTTTATTATATTTGTTGTAATTGTAGTGTTTACAACAGACGTAAAACTTACAGGAGCAATGCAATGGGCTGAGCTTGGGTTGGTTTTCTTTATTCTTCTCTTTTGTTCTTATTCTATGTACGTAAACTATGCAAATAGTGGTACACGTGCAGGTAGAAAAAGCGACTTATATATAGATTCTTATGAAAAATATAATGATAAGAAAAAATATATAATTGATAAAAAATATCAAGCTCGTTCGTCTGAATTTTGCAGATATTATATCAGTGAAGAATTAAAAAACTCAAGAACGTCAGTTTTATCTGAAGTTGGTATAGATTACGACGTCTATACCGAAAAATATCTAGGGCAAGATAAAAAACACCTAGAAACAATAAAAGATTTATCTAAAACGCAAGTTTTAGCGATTATCAAGGCAAATTCAATTACTCCAATAAAACTTACTCCTGAAATGATAATGAAACGTGGGCGTGGTAATAATAGCCGTGAACCACTAGAAACAAAACCTGAAACAAAGAAAAGAATACACTTAGGAATAAAATTTGTTTCAACCTGCATAACTTCATTTGTAACAGGTGTTATAGTGCTGGACGTAATAATTAACCCTACGTGGGCAACATTTGTCGCTTGTTGTTTGAAAGTATTGCTTGTTGTATTAAATGGCTTTATGGGCTATAAAATGGGCTACGAGAACATTGTCGTTGATACGGTTGAATATATGAACGACCAAGTTGACCTTATGAATCAACTTATACAATATGTTGAAGACAACCCTCAGCCAAAAGATATAGAAGATAATAAAGCTGCGGTTGATGATAAAAAACAAGAAGTCGTAAAGATTGATACTCAAACACAGTCTGAGGTAGGACAGTTAAAAGAGCCTGAAAAGAAAACTATTGAGATAAAACCAATAGAAAATCAAATATTAAAAAATGAATAAATAATATAAAAAGACGCCAAGTTTTTGACGTCTTTTTTTGTATGCAAAGACTATGCAATTCCTATGCAAATGCAATGCAAGTGCATAAATGTTGCTAAGCAAATGCAATGCAAAATTATGCAAATAAAACTAAACTAAACAAAACTAAATAAAATAAAAAAGAAATTAAATAAAATAAAAAATAACTGACTGTCTGTCAGACTATGTGCGTCGGGCGGTCGGTCAGTTAAAAATTTTTATTTTTCTTTTTTGATTTTTTCCAGTTCCTCTGAAACTTCGGTAGCAATATAAGCACGAGCTGCTAAGTTTTGTCTTTCTTGTTCCTCGTTGTAAAGATTTATATTGACAGGCTTATTTACTGTTGTATGTTGTTTAGATTTTTTATTTTTACGACTACGCATAAAGTTGTCAATTTTATCAGGGTTAACGAAAATTACAAATAAAACGAATGTAATAATTGCCGAAACACCAAGTATTCCAAATAACATACCAACAATGTAGCCCTCAACTCCGACGAATAAGCAGATAAATGCAGGAATAAAGAAAATTATTAAGAAAATCATAAAGCCTGCAAAACCACCTTTCAGAAAAGAAACAATATTTGCAAGTTTAGAATCATAACGCTCCCACCTATGTTTTAGTCGCATAGCACATACTCCTTTATTAAGGTTAGGCACGTGTTATACAAAAATAAAAGTGCCTCCCGAATCGGAAAGCACAGTCCTATATACAAAACAAACTTTCCGTTGTTGCGACACAATTTTTAACCCGTACAGGTTGGAAGAGTTTGTGTAATAGGCAGAAAAATAGCCTCCCTGTACAGGTCTGGGTATATTAAATTGTGTCGCATAATTATAATAACACAAAATATCAAACAATGTCAAACAATCTTGAAAGAAATGGGGAGGTCTTGAAACTTTTTCAAAAATAAACTATAATCTCTAAAAGAGGTAACGTAAGATGAAAAATATGCGATATACAGCAAGACAAAAAAGAGCTGCATTAAAAATGTGGCTTGAGGACAAAGTTTTTGTTTGGAAAGTTTGTCAGAAATTCAAATGCACTGAGCGTTCTTTATGGCGTTGGAAAGCGTTGTATAACGGCACTTTGGAGAGTTTGGAAAATAAATCAACTCGTCCGCATACACCGCACCCAACAGCACATACAGAGGTTGAAGTGAGCGAAATATTAAAGATATTCAAAAGTAAGCCCAACATAACATATTGCGAGGCTTATGGTATTTTACGCACAAAGTATGCTTACAATAGAAGTTATGGTGGATTCTATAATTTTGTGTTGCGAAACAATATTCGTCCTCACAAAGAGCTTGAAAAGTATGTACCAAAACCTTATGAAACACCTGAAATGTTGGGCGTAAAATGGCAAATGGACGTAAAGTTTGTGCCTGTAGAGTGTTATAAAGGCGTAATGATACATTATGACGATAATAAGTTTTATCAGTACACGATGATTGACGAGGCTACACGTGAAAGATTTTTGTACGCCTACAAAGAGCATAACATATCTTCTACGCTTGATTTTGTAAAACGTGCTATTGCATATTTCGGCTATGCTCCAAGCATTATTCAAACAGACAACGGTGCTGAATTTACTAATATTAAAAAGCCAAACCAAAAAGAGCCAAAAATTCACGCTTTAGACATTTTGCTTAATAAGTTAAAAATAAAGCACCAACTTATTAGAGCTTACACGCCAAGACAAAACGGCAAGGTTGAACGTTCTCATAGAAGCGACCAAGAAGCTTTTTATAATTTTCTTAAGTTTAAGACAATCTCTGAACTAAAAACAAAAATGATGAAGTGGAACATAAGATACAATAATCGTCCACACTCTTCTCTTAGAAATAGAGAGGGGAAACGAGTTTGGTGGACACCTTTGCAGAAAAGAGCAGACTTGCTGGCTGTTCTTCAAGAGCATAGAGAAGAGTATTGCATAAGGTTTACAAAAACAACTAAAACGATTCGCCAAGTTTATGCGGCGTAAATAATTAAATATATTAGGTGGCGGCGACTTCCTGTACAGGAAGTACTTTTTGCATATAAATTTTTAGTCAAACTGTATTTGTTTGACTTTTTTCTTGCAAAAAGATAATCTATTTATGTATGAAAATACTCCTGAAACTCACTGAAAATCAAACTTTTTCAAAAAATCTAAAAAAAAATTAAAAAAGTTATGAAATTTGTTTGACAAATCACAAATATTTTCAACAATAATGTTGACATTGTGGGCTAAATAATATATACTAGTTTCGGTTTTAAAGAAAGTCTTGCCAAAGACAGCAAGTATAAAGTAAATCTTGCCGAGGTAAACAAATAGTTTTTTATATGTATATTCAAAACTCTTTCGTTTACTCTTCATGGCGAAAGAGTTTTTTTAATCCTCACACATTATTCGACAATATGTCGACAAAAAAGTTTTTTACAAACAAAACACGAAAAGTTTAAAGGAGGATTTTTAATGAAGGCTATAGAAGTAAAAAAGCAATTAGTAGAAGAAATCAAATCTAATATTCAAAACTCTGCTAGCGTTGTTTTTGTAGATTATAGAGGTATCAATGTTGCTGAAGACACAAAACTTCGTAAAGATTGTACTGAAAATGATGTAATTTACAAAGTTTACAAAAACCGTTTAATTGTTAGAGCTCTTAACGAATTAGGTATGACAGATTTCGACCCAGCAATGTTAGAAGGTACAACCAGTGTTGCTTTTGCTAAAGACGAAGTTACTGCAGCAAAAATCATTTGCAATACTATCTCTGACATAAAGAAAATGGATGTTAAATTCGGTTATGTTAATGGCAAATTAGCATCTAAACAAGAAATTGAAGCACTTTCAAAAATTCCTACAAAAGAAGTTTTGGTGGCTATGTTACTTGGTGTTTTACAAGGACCAGTTTCAAGTCTTGCTCGTGCTTTAAATGAAATCGCAAAAAAAGGTAATTAATTTAGTTTAATAATTATTGGAGGAAAATTAAAATGGCAAATTTAGAAAATTTAGTTGAAGAAATCAAAAAGCTAACAGTTATGGAAGTTAGCGATTTAGTTAAAAAATTAGAAGAAGAATTCGGCGTTAGTGCTGCTGCTCAAATGGTAGCTGGCCCTGCTGCTGGTGCTCCTGCAGCTGCTGCTGAAGAAAAAACAGAATTCACAGTTGTATTGAAAGAAGTTGGCGCTGCTAAACTTAATGTTATTAAAGCAGTTAAAGACCTTGCTGGTATTGGTCTTGGCGAAGCTAAGGCTCTTGTAGACGGCGCTCCTGCTACAATTAAAGAAAATGTTCCTGCTGAAGAAGCTAAAGCTATGGAAGCTAAGCTTAAAGAAGCTGGCGCTACAGTTGAACTTAAGTAATTTAAACTATTCGGATTATAATTTAATGTGTGATTTAAAAAAGCGTGATTTTCACGCTTTTTTTATTTTTATATGTATGTACCCAACTTAATATACTAGGGTAGTTGTTATTTATAATATAGATTTGATAGTAGTTAGATATTTATAATATAGATTTTTATATATTACCTTATATCAATATAAAAAAAGACTACAGACGATAACTGTAGTCTTTTTTATTGATTTAATTGTTTTTATAAAGGTTTAACTTCAAGTTTTATTTTTGCAGTAACACTTGGGTGTAATTTTACTTTTACATCAAATAAACCTATTGTTTTTACTGGGCTAAATTCAATCTTTTTCTTATCAATTTCATATCCCATTTCGGAAAGTTTGTCAGCAATTTCTTTATTTGATATACTTCCAAATGTTTTGCCATTTTCACCACATTTGATAGTTAGAACAACATCTAGATTATCCAATTTTGATTTTAAATCTTTTGCAGCTTCAAGTAGAAGTTCTTGTTTGTGTTGTTCGCTAGCTTTTTCTTGGTTGGAAAGGTTTAGGTTAGTAGCTGTGGCAGATTTAGCCAATTTGTTAGGAATAAGATAGTTGCTACCATATCCGTCTGCTACATTTACAACATCTCCCTTTTTACCAGTACCTTTTACATCTTTTAATAAAATAACTTTCATAATAACTTCCTTTTATGTTTCTATAGAGAGTTTAATGTAAATAACATAATTTGTCAATTTAATATGTTTTAAATTATTTAAATTTACAAATACTATAAGAAAAACAAAGGAGTAGTATTTATGGATTTAAAATGTAAAAAATTGGATTGTGTACACAACAATAAGTTTAGTTGTGAAGCAAAAGGTATTGATATTAGGCATAATCTTAATTGTGCAACTTATGAAAAGAACAATGATTTAACAGAAGAACAAAGACAAAATGTTAGTCGTACTATGTTTGAGATTGCACCCGAATATCACGCTTTTAGACATAACCAAGATGTAGACATTAATTGTGACGCAAGATATTGTTTGTTCAATGAAGACGGCAATTGCTGTAGCAATGGTATTACAGTCCAACGCAATATCAATAAAGCCTATTGTTCTACAGCAATAAGAGAAGATTCTAAGTAAAAATAAGATATATTGTTTAATGTAATTATTTTATATTGGATACTTTATTTTATTTATTATATTTAGCATAAATAATGTATTAGTTATAACAATTAATATTGTTAAATATAATAGTCATAATCTTCTATACAAAATTTAAAATTTAAAATAAAAAAGCACATTATATATGTGCTTTTTTTATTACTTTAATTCTACTAATCGTCTTTTTTGGAGTGCATTACAAATACCAAAATAAATCTTAATAAGTTTAGTAAGCTGTTAAGCAAACTTGCTACATAAGTTAGGGCAGCAGCACTTAATACTTTTCTTGCTTTCTCAGTTTCTTCTTTATCCAATATTTCGGATTGCTCCAATATTTTTATTGCACGATGACTTGCGTTGTATTCTACGGGTAGTGTGATAACATCTAACAATGCTATCAAACCATAAAATCCAATACCAATCCACATCAATACTTTACCAGCTACACTTGTAGGTAAAACTGCAAAGTTTAATATAATACCAAGTATTACCAATGGCCATAATAAGTTGGACCAGATGTTGACAATAGGAATAATTATTGACCTTAATTTGATTGGTAAATAATTGTTTTTGTATTGCAAAGCGTGACCTACTTCGTGAGCTGTAACACCTAAAGCTGAAATTGAAGAACTATTGTAAGTACTACTACTTAATGCTACAGTCTTGCGTTTGTGGTCATAATAATCAGTAAGTTCGCCATTGACTCTGATTACTTGAATTTCTTGCAAGTCTGCACAATCTAAAAGTAGTCTAGCTAAGTCTTGTGACTTCATACCTTTTTGGCTTAATTCGTTAGAATATTTTTTGTAAGTTGATGTTACTTTGCATTGTGCGTAAATTGCTAGTATAATTGCAGGCAATAATATTATGCCCATTAAATAATATTCCCAATAAAGTTCAAACATTGTTGTTATCTCCTAGTTTTGCTTTTGCTAAATAATCTGTTTAATTTATTTCCAAATATTATTATTCCATCAAATAGTGAAGCTATGTAAGTTTGAGCTGCTATTCCTAAAAGTTTTTTAGCTTTTCCATATTCGTTGTGTGATAGATAATGATATTCTTTTAAATACCATAGTCCTCTATGACTTGCGTTATATTCGACTGGTATTGTTATGATTTTGTCAAAGATATTAAATAGGAATATTCCAAGAGCAGTCCATAATAATGTTAGACCAACATTCATAGAAAAGAATATTGCTACTATGCCAGCTAACAAAACTGGAACAAAGAACTTAGATATAAATCTATTTATTCTACCAATTATTTGAGATAAATTAAACATTGGGTCATTCTTCTTTTGTTGTAAAGCGTGACCAAGTTCGTGTGCAACAATAGTCAATGATGATAGACTTGCATTGTTACATACATCTCTACTCATAATAAGTACTTTTTGTTTAGGGGAGTATGCGTCAGTAAGTTCGCCATCTGTAACAGCTAGAGATATATCTAGATCCAACTGTTCTATAGCGATACTAGCAAACTGACTTCCTGTAAGATTGGCTTGATTGCCAACTCCCATATATCTTTTATATACTTTTCTTATTCTTTTACGACTGCTTAGTACGATAGCAAGTAAAACTATTAATACTGCAACAATCGCTAAAATTATTTTTACTTGTAAACTCATAATTTTAATCCCTTTTATAATTATTGAGAAGTACATAATATACTTTACTCTTTTATTATACAAGAATTATTACAAATTAACAACATTTTAAATAAGTGATTTTATTGGATAAATACAATAATTTTTATTAAATTAATTCGATTTCTTCTATTTCTACAATTTTGCTATTGTTGATATAAAAATTATAATTAGAGTATTTACCATTGTAGATAGTGTAGTTGACTGCATTTTTGTTTTGGTTATAACAGTTGTAATATATTTTTTCTATCTTGCCAAAATATCCATTAAGCTTATCTTTATCTGCTTTTATACAATTATTGTCAAGCATACCTATAGCAAGATTGTAATTGCTATCTTTTATTGCTTCTAAAAAACTATATGGTATAAGACTTGTCTGTTTTGTTTCGTGATAATTGTTTAGATATACATTGTATTTTTCTACTTCATTATTACTTAAATTTAAAGAGTATACAGTGCCAGTAAGTAAAGTCTTATTTTCACTTTTAAGCACTTTAATATTATCTTTAGTTTTTTCTATGCTGTTGTATGTACCACTCAAAACAATTTTATTGTCCGTAGTATTAAATGCTAAAAAGAATACATTGCTATTTGAATTGCCTTTTATCAACATCAAATCTTTTGTCCTTTCATACTCAAGATTGCTTAGTTGTGCATATTTGCAAGTATACAAATTTTTATCATCTAAAAATATGGACATTGTGCTGATAGTATCAATCATAGTAAGTATTGTGTATCCATCTATCTTTTTACTTAATAGTGTTGACTTGCTGTTGACCATCATCAATTTACAATCCAATATGATATCAAAGTTGTGATTAGGGAAAGGAACAATCTCTATGCTATTGGAACTACAAATTAAATTGTTGCCTACATAGTTAAGTCTAAAAGAGCAAGGAAGATACAATATATTGTCTTCACAAATAGGCTCACAACTTATTATTAATTGTTCACTAAATGATACTATATCGATAAAAAAGTTGTTTTTATTGTCAATAAACCCTATCATTTCGCCATTAACAAATACATTGCAAGGTGTGTTGGTATAAAAATGTAAACTAAATTCTCTCATAAAACTCTCATATTTCTTTTTATATGAATATTTAAAAAACTACAAAAATATTCATAATTTTTAAGTTTGACTATGAGTTTTTTAGATAACAATTAGTTATGAGTTTATGGAGTTAATATTATGTTAAAATCAAAAATAAAATGTAGACTTGTAGTTAGCAATCAAAAATTTTTTGTAACCCACAGTCCAAAAGTAATAAAATTTAAAAATAAAAATAGTAGCGTTCTTACTGATGATGATATCAAATATTTGTTTATGGGACTTGTCAATCTCATTAAATCTAACACACAAAAAAATATGGAAGTAAAATATAGAAAAGAACTATCACATTATCAAAACGAATTGGAATGTAATGCATTGCGAATTGTGAAGTTGGAAGACCAGATACGAAAATTAAAAGAAAGAGTATAAATGTTGCTTTATAATTGTAAGAGTTATTTAAATTTGATATACTTAATGTGTATTAAATATAAAGGATAAGTATAATTATTTTGCTTAACATATTCTATTCAAAAACAGTCGCTGGCTGTAATAAATATATTTTTAATAGCTTAAAAAACAACAGGGGACAATCCCAAGTTGTTTTTACTCCTGACCGAATGAATTTTCAAATCGAACAACAACTTTTTACCGAATTAAATGAAGATTGTTTTTTTGATATCAATGTTGCTACACTTACTAGATTTGCCAATACTATTATTGCTAAAAATAATTCTAGTAGTAGAGTACTTACAAAGCCTGTTTGTGTTGCACTTGTAAAAAAGATATTGGTAGAAAACAAAGATAAATTTACTACCATTAAAAAAGCTATCAACTACAATGGGTTTGCATCAACATTGTTTGATACTATATCTATGTTTAAAAGTTGTAATGTTACTGTAGATAAAGTTGATACTATGACTCGCAACTCAAATTTAAATTATAAACTTAGTGATATCAAACTTGTTTACAAATGTTATGAAGACTTTTTACAAAACGATTATACAGATAGTTTTAACAAATTAAATTTGTTTGCAAAACTAATTAAAACTGAAGATTTCAAAAACACTCATTTTTATTTTGTAGGATTTGATGATTTTACTCCACAGATGTATACAATAATTAGTGCTCTTATAAAAAATTCGGCAAGCGTCAATGTTGCGTGTGCAGTCAATTTTATTGACGAACTAAATAATAAAAATATTTTCTTAAACAATATTTATCTTAATCTATTGGATATGTGTACAACCAATGGATATAAGTATAATAGGATTTTTTGTAAAGATGACTTTAAAGAGGAATACAAACTTATAAGCAACAACTTGTTTGCTTTAAAACCAGTACATACCAATCAACAACCACAACATATCCAAATGTACAAGTTTAATAACAACCAAGACGAAGTACAATTTTTAATTAAGAAAATACAAGAACTTATTATCACTAAAGGTATAAGCTATAGCGATATCAATGTGGTAGTACCAAGTATAAGTGATTATCACAATAGTTTGGAAAAACTTTTTGTTGCTTACAATATTCCATATTTCTTTGATGAGAGTCAGTCTATAAACGATAGTATTGTTGTAAGATTCTACAATGATTTGTTTGACCTTATCAATAGCAATTTTAACCGTAGAGAATTGTTTGGATTTTTAAGAAATTATAGTGGACTAGATTGCGATAGTCTTAACTTGTATGAAAATACTGTTATTAAATCTGGATATAACTATGCTTCTATTTTAAAACCTATACCACATTTATTGGTAGAAGGACTTGAAGATGTGTATTCAAAACTTGATATTATAGCTAAGTTTTCATCTGATTTAAATAACTGTACAACAATGTTTGATTATATTGAAACTATATTCAAGTTTACTACAGAGTTCCAATTTAATCAGTTTATTAATGATTTAAATAATCAATATAAACAACATAACAATGTTTTGGAATACAACAAACTAAACAATGTTGTTATTAAAGTCAACAATGGCTTTAAAGAATTGTCAGAAGTTTTAAGTGATTATGTGACAAATAGAAAAGAAGCATTTTCAATTATAAGTGCTTATTTTGAAAACATTACAGTTACTATGCCACCAATTATATCTGATAGTTTGTTTGTGACAGATATCAATAATACCATAGACCAAAAACCATATACATTTATGTTGGGATTGGAAGATGGTAAAGTACCTAAGGTTCAAATGGACTTAGGATTGATAACTGACCAAGATATAGGATTGCTTACTAACTCATATAAGTTGTCACCAACTATCAATATGATTAATAAGCGTAGCAAATTTAGAGTTTATGAAAACATACTTAAGTGTACCAATTTGTATTTAAGCTATGTTTCTGTAAGTGCAAGTGGTGACGCAATAATGCCAAGTGAAGTGATTAATAATATGTCATCAATATTTACTGGTCTAAAACCTATCAATGGTAGTTTAATCCAACACGATTATCAAAACGAATTGACTAATGGATATTTTTTGTTTAACAATCCTAATCCAAGTATTGCAAAAACAAATTTAATCAACAATTTAAAAACAATGCAAGTGGACAATTCGTTGGTTGTTAAATCCAATACATCTAATATATATAATGCTATTAGTGATGGCGGAGTAGATGAATATATTAAAAATGTAGATAAAAATAATGTAGTGGCTAACTTAAATAATTCGGATATATTTTTATCTAATGATAAAGTAAGTGTTAGTGAGATAGAACAATATTATTCTTGCCCATTTAAACATTTTGTAGATAGGGGGTTGCGACTAAAAGAAAATGATAAAGCTGAGTTTGATGGTCGTCAATATGGTAATATATTGCACGAATATGTCAAACTTATAGTAGAATATATAGATAAGAATGGTGAAACCGGACTAAAAGAATACTCTAATAAAGTTTTTGATGACATACTTAATCAAGACAAATATAAATATTTATTGTTAAACCCTAACAATTCTAATGATATAAAGGGGTTAAAGAAAGAAATTATGCGTATCAACAACGCATTGGTTAACATATCAAAATCTTCACAATTAAAACCTCAATGGTTAGAAAAAAGATGTGATGGATTTAAGATAAGCAATGACAACACTTCTATTATTTTGCAAGGCATTATAGATAGAGTGGATTTTGATAAAGATAGTTTTATTATTATCGACTACAAAACAGGCGAAAGCGATTTTAGCGATTATACAGATATTGTAAGTGGTAAAAAACTTCAACTTATGGTATATGCGTATATTGTGTCCAATCTTACCGGTAAAACTCCTATTGGCGTTTTCTATATGCCATTAAAGAATACATACTCTAAAGGCAATAGTGAAGAATTGTACAAATTGAAAGGTGCAATATCTAGTAACCTTGAAGATATATTTAAAGTAGATAAGTCTTTAGAAAATACAGGTGTAAAAAGCAATATCATCAATGTAAAAAGAGATGATAAAGGAAAAGTTGATGGAAAGATTTTGATTGACCCAGAAACATTCCAAAAACTTATTGATTTTACTATAGACAAAGTTTTAAAAGCAGTTGAAGATATAAGAAAGGGTGTTATTGAACCTAAACCATTAATGATTGATAAAAAAAGCACTTGTCAATATTGTAAGTATCTTGCAATATGTCAATTTAGTGAAGATTGTCACAATGAATATAATACTTTTAAAAAAGTAACAAAAACCGATTTTTTAAATGAAGGAAATAATCAATGATTTTAAGTGATGAGCAAAAACAGTTTGTTGAAGCACTTGACCACGATGTGCTTGTGTCTGCTTCTGCAGGAAGTGGCAAAACAACAACAATGATTGCAAAACTTATATATTTAATAGTAGATAAAAAAGTACCAGTAGATAGATTGCTAGTGGTAACTTATACTGAAGCCGCTGCAAGCGAAATGAAACAAAAATTGTATTTAAAATTGCAGGAGAGAATAAGCGAATCCAATTTTAATGAGTCAGAACTAAACTATTTTTATGAACAATTATTTGGTGTCGCAACAGCTGATATTGGTACACTACATTCAGTATGTAAAAGATTGGTTTCTAAATATTTTTATGAAGTCAATGTCGAACCGGGATTTTCTATATTAAGTCAAGAAGAAAGTTCCAATTTGTTTAATCTTGCATTGGATAAAGTTATACAGAAATATATTGAAGCTAACGATGAACAATTTTATGAAGTTTACGAAAGTCTTAACGATAAGCGTAATAGTCAAAAGTTAAAAAATATTATAACTAAGATATATTATTACTTAACTGAAAAGAGTGAACCAGAAAAATATATTGATTTTTGCATTAACGAATGTTTGGAATCTGACATATTAAAAAATAGATGTTCAACTTTTATATACCAATATTATAAGAAAAATTTTGCTAGTTTGACAGACTTTATTGGTTATGTAAAAGATAGTGTTAATGATGAAAAATTTTCACCATATTTAGACAACCTATATGCAGTTTTAAAAGGACTTGTAGATTGTGAAGATATCTTAAAAATGATTGTATATGTAGGTAGTATGACTTTCCCAAGAATATCAAAACCTAAAGACCCACAATATATACAATTGTACGAACAAGTGAAAAAAAGAATAGATGCTTTTAAGATAGGTGATTGTAAAAACTTTAAAGTAAAATTGACTGGATTTACAGAAGAAAATTTTGCTCAAATATCCAATGTTTTTAAGTCTTATTATTCCAAATTGTTTGAGATAACATGTAGAGTTTCTACTACTTTTGACCAACTAAAAGTTGACGCTGGCAAATTGGATTTTTCTGATTTGCAAAAGTATACATATAAGATATTGGATAACCCTACAATACAAGCCGAACTTAAAGAACATTATCAATATATATTTGTAGATGAGTATCAAGATATCAACCAGATACAAGAAGACATACTTCAAAAACTTTGCAGTTCTACCAACTTAAATATGATAGGTGATGTTAAGCAAAGTATATATGCATTTAGACAATGTAAGCCTGATATATTCTTAAATAAGTATAATGATTTTATAAGTTCCAATTCGCAAAATTTGATTTTGTTAAACAAAAATTATAGATGTGCAAAAGCGATAGTTGATTATGTAAATATGTGTTTTGATTGTATTATTACTAAAGATACAATTGGTATAGATTATAAAAAAGATGCACAATTAGTTTGTGGTAGTGACAATAGTGGAGTAGTCGAATTAAGACTAATTAATACCAAAGAAAAAGACTACGAAACTAATAAAGATGATAATAATAAAGACAATGCAAATAAAGATGAAGATAGTGACGATTTAGAAAAAAATCAAGCCGAAGCACTTACCGTATTAGATATTATTAAAGATGTTTATGGTAAGTCTTATTATGATGGATTTAGCAAAACCAATAAAAATATTGACTATAAAGATATAGCAATTTTGATAAGAGATTCTACCGATTATTTGACTACTTTATGTAAAGTATTAAAAGACCATAAGGTTCCTATAAGCACTACAATTAAAAAACAAATATTTAATACTGTAGAAGTTAAAGTATTATATAGTATCGTTAAATTGTTGGGCAATAGTGATTCTGATATAGATATATGCAATATATTAGTTAGTCCAATAATTGGTTTAAACTATGATGATATGGCTACTATACGAAAAGAAACAGATTGTGTATCATATTACGAATGTATTAATAAATACATAGTTTCTGGCAAAAACTCATACATTGTTGACAAATTGAAACAATATAATCAGTTTTTAAAAGAGTTAAGATATCAACTTAATTTTAAATCAATCTATCAAACAATTAGTGATGTAGTGATAAAATATGACTTAAATGATTATTATTTAAGTCTTCCTAATGGTAATGAAAAAGTTGAAAATATAGAACAATTTTTGTATTTGCTTAACAATGATGGATTTAAGTATAACATTAGCAAATGTTTAGAATTTTTAGATTCTATATCAGATAATAACAACTTTGCTATCAATATTGAGTCAGGTGAAAACGCTGTAAAAATATTGACAATGCATAAGTCAAAAGGACTAGAATATCCTTGTGTCATTTTAAGTAATTTAGGAAAAAATTTCAACAATGAAACAGCAAAAGAAATTGTGGTTTTGACTGATGAATTTGGATTGGGTATCCATTATCGAGATAGTGAAAATCGTACTGAAAAATTAAGTATTCAAAAGATGGCAAATATTCTATATAAATCCAATCAAGAACAAGAAGAACAAATTAGACTATTGTATGTTTCACTTACTAGAGCAAAAAACTTTTTGTATATGACAGGGTGCTATGAGTATGATAAAGTTATGACCAATTATTACAAGCCTGCTTTGTCATCAAAATGTTTCTTAGATTTAATCTTTAAGAGTATGCCTAGTCAAGCATTAAATGGTCTTGCCAATAAGATAAACTCATTTGATGTTGTATGTGATAGCTCTAAATTGGCATCTGTGCATATAAGCAATTTAAATGAAATAAAAGATGATGTTATGACTGAATACTATCCGATTATTATTGGTGGTGAAGATGAAAAAGTTGTAGCCGAATTAAAATCTAATTTTGAAAAAGTGACTCCAAAAATTAAAGAAAAACTTGCGACCAAAACAAGTGTAACTGGACTTATGAAAGAAGACGATTATACTTATGGTAACGAACTACAATTGCAAGTAACATTTGATGAAACCGATAATGTTTCTTTAAGGATTGGTAATGCATATCACAAGATAATGCAAAACCTAAATTATACTGAGTCTAAAGAAGAAATTGAAACTATTATCAACCAATTAGTTGCTGTGGGTGATATAGAAAATGATATTTTAAAATATATTGACATTGAAAAAATATTTAAAGCAAAACAAAATATTGTTAAGCTTATAACTCCAAATACAAAGATACTTAAAGAACAACAATTTTTACTAAAAACCAACTACAATGATATTGTTACAACAAGTGACAATAATCAAAGCATTTTGATACAAGGTGTAGTGGATTTGATTTTGATTAGTGGTAGTGATGCGATACTTATTGACTTTAAAACCAATAAGACAAAAGATGTTGCAAAACTTATCAATGCTTATAGTCTTCAACTAGAAGTATACAAACAAGCAGTTGAAAAAGGGTATAAGGTCAAAGTTACTAGTACCAAATTATACTTGTTTGAAAGTTCTACATTTGTAGAGATTGTTTAAACATAATTTTAATATTTTTTCACAAACTAAAACAGGTAGTTATTATGCTACTTGTTTTTGTTATGTGATTTAAGTTTGGATAACATTTGTTTTTGCGTAATAAAAAATTTTAAACAATATTTAGACTGATTTTTATTGTTTAATTTTTGTATTTTAATTAGTTTTTTAGTCGTGTTAAGCACAATTTTAATAACAAAATTTTGGTAATTTAAGTTAAAAACTTACTTTATTTATTAGTAAATATTATTTTGGTGTGATATACTACACATATAAGTAATAATTAATATGGAGAAATGGAATATGAATGTTTTTAAAACACTAACCTCGTTTTTTAAAGAACTTAGTAATTATGTTACTTTTGATTATATAGTTTATGGTGCAGTTGGTTTGCTAGTGTTGGTTATGATTATAGCTATCATTAGGACCAATCACACCTATGAAGTTAAGTTGTTGAAGAGTGTGTCAAAACTTAACAAGTATTTTGCCAAAAACCCTTATGTTAATGATGAGAACATTGTAGAACTTAATACTCGTATGAAAAATGTTCCTAAGACTTTGCGTTATTGTTGGCAAGAATATATGCTTAATAGAGATAAAGTTCCTAGCGAATATATGAATCCTACAGTATGTATTGACCAACCTTGTAAAGCAAGTGCTTATGGCAATGTTGCTAGTGCAGTAAAAGTATTTACAATAGTTATCTCAGTTTTAGCATTTTTGTTAGGTATGGCAAGAATGGCAGTTGATGAAGCTGTAAGATTTAATACTTTCTTATTTGAAGTTTTATTGTTACCATTACTTGTTTTGACTTTAGGATATTTATTTGTGATATTCCTTCGTGCTAGACATACATCTATCAATGCTGACTTATATTATTCTTTCCACGAATTTGATAGAAACATCAACAAAGCTTGTACAACAATGCCAGCTTTCATTGATTATGAAGTATTGTTTACTAAAAAAGAAATCAAAGAAGGTATTCCTGTTTTACAAGATTATCTTGAAAAGCGTTCTATTGAAGAAAAGCGTGAAAAAGAAGAAGCCGAACTTAATGCTAGTCAGTTTGAATACTATGATTTTGACGAACTAGGAGTTGATAACTCATTGCTTCTAGAGCGTGCTATGAAAGAATGTGAAAAGTTTATTAATGTAAAAAGAGATTTAGCTTCAAAAGTTCAATCTAAAGAAACAGAAATGTTTAATTATCAGAAAAACTTTGATGAAGTTACTAAAGACTTCGAGCGTAAAGCTCAAGCTAGTAGGGAATCTATTGCTCAGTTGACCGACCAAATTAACCAAACAACAGTTAAGATTGAAGCCAACTATATGAAAAAGCGTCTTAATGAAGAACAAACCAAACTTCAACAATTAGAAAAAGACTACGAACTTGCATCTACTCGTTTCCAAAAACAACAAGATGAGATGAAAGCTGAAGTTGAAGCTTTGAATGAAGAAATTGCTAAGCGTAAAGCTACAACTGAAGACGCTATGAAAGCTGAATGTAAAAACTATGCTAATAAGATTTATGGTCAAATTAGCAAAACTGTTCAAGACCAAAGTAAACCTTATATTGACCAAATCAATGAAGATAAAAACAATCTTGAAGAAACAATTAGTCAATTAAAAGCTAATGCTGCTTCTACTACAGAAGAACTTAATAGAGTATCTGCAGAACTTAATACTCTTAATGAAGAATATAATGTTAAAGTTGCAGAAATTAAATCTATGAAAGAACTTAAAGCATATTTAACTTCTCCAGAATTTAAGAAGAGTTTCTTAAGTAAAAAAGAAGTTAGAGAATATGAGGGTAGACAAGTTGAAATTTCTGATGATGTTGTAAAACAAATTGCAGATTTGGAAGAAAAAGTACAACTTGCAGAACAAAATAGAGCATTGTATGAAGACAAAATTAATCTATTGCAACAAAATATAAATACTGCCAATAGAGAAGTTGCTGATACAAGAAGACTTAATGAAGAATTGCTAGAAAAATCAAGACAAGCATCTATGGCTCAAGCAAAAGCAGAAGAAGCTTTGGCAGCTATTAAAGTAGCCCAAACACAAGCTCAAACAACTGTAGCACCTACTCAAAAAGAAGAGAAAAAGGTTGCTCCAGCTCCTGCTCCAAAGATGGAAACTCCAGCTAAAAAATCAACTTTAGATATGAATGAAAAGATTGAAAAAATCAAACTTGAAATTCCTAAAAAACAAGCTCCAGTTTCTGCTTCAACAGTAAGAGCTCCTAGAAATAAAGCATCATTAGATTCTTTGCTAGATGCAGTTAATAAAATGCAAAAAGATGAGTCAGAAACCAAATTAGTTGGACCAAAACTAAGAAAGAAAACTGACCAACAATAATTAATTTTTGATTATTAAAAAACCACCTTTATTAGGTGGTTTTTTGTTGTTTTTATTTTATTGTATTTTGCTTCAAATTTTACTTTATTTTTTTGTTTTATTTACCTACATACTTACTTTAATAAGTTCTCTCAATTTACCATTAATTCTTGCTATATCTAGTACTTTAGAATTGACAGTTTGATTTTCTTTTATTATTATTTCTCCATTAAAATTAAGTATATCTTTTGACACCTTTCTACCAATTAAAAAATTGTAATTTAGCATAGTTCTGTTAGGTAAAATTGTTTGGTTGGACATAACACTAACAGTTTGATTGGTTATACGCTCATTGCCAATAACAATCTTTGTTTTACTTTTAAATTTTGATAGGCTTGTCTTAATATCAAGAGTGTTGATTATTATGGCTGATTCGCTAATATTAATGACTTTATTTAGCTCAAAAACTTGTCCATCGACTATAAAATTTTTGATATTATATTTGTTGTCAAGTTCTATGTCTGATACATGTCCAATGTAGTTGCCGTCTATAGATACAACAATGCTATTTATAGGACTAAAACATTCTTTCATTTTTAATTCAGAGCTTTCCATAAGACTTAAAACATCGCTATTTTTAACTATTACGGCACCTTCGCCAGTCTTGTATATATCCTTAGTTTCTAATACCAAAAATTGTTCGTCATTTTGACTAATAACAAGGTATTTTGCTTGCTTTTTATTGTTAAATAATATGTTGTTAACGATACCTTCAATTTGTCCATTATATACGCTCACAACATAACTAGATATTATATTACTTACTTTAGACATATTCCCCCCAGATTTAGTAATTATAAGTTGCAAATATAAAAAACACTTTGCTGATTTTTATTAGTAAATGTATATGCGACAACCATTAAAAATATATCTAAACTAATTTTAATTTTGGACAAGTTCTTATTTAAATATATATAAATAATATTTATAATTAATTAAATTATTTTGAAAATATTATATTTTTTGCTATACTCCTATAAAGTATTGTAAGGTGATAAATATGGGCTTATTGGCAAAATTAAAAAAATTGTTTAATAAAAACATTGAATGTAGTGAAGAACAACTAGCTGGTCACTTTATTTATTTGTATCCAAGTTCCAATAGAGTAGTCAATGTTGGTGCTAATATTGTGGTAGATGATTCACATTTTGTTGCTTTTGTATGTAATGATAGAGTTTGTGATATACTACCTAGTGGTAAGCACAAAATTGGTGGTGCAACACTACCAAAATCATTTAGTAGACTTAGATTGGACAAACCTAATAAAAATGGTAAATATCCTAAAAAATTTAAGGCAGATATCTATTATCTAAATAAAAATTTTATGGAAAAACAACAGTTTTGTTCGGGTGGCAAATTCCATAAAAAATCAGAACAGTTTGGTAAAGTAAAAGGCTATAGCGAAGGTGTTTGTGATATCCAAATCTATGACCCAGAAATATTGTTAAAAAATATGTTGGTTGATAGATACTATGTTAAAAACAAACTTGGGCTACAACTTACTATGGAACTTGTAGGTGATATAGTTAATACTTTAATCGAACAATCTGATATTGAATTTGCAGATATCCTTACCAATCCGTCTTTGCTTAACTCAATACTTAATCCTGCTACCAATGATAAGATAGAAAAATATGGTGTTAGAGTTAAGGAAGTTGAAGTTACAAGTTTTAAGCTTGGAAGAAGATTGCAAAAAAGAGTGGCTGAATATATGGCTCAACGCAATATGGTTAATACCGAATTTGCAAAATCTGGCATTAAGTATACTCCAGAACAAGTTATACCTAATGCTGTAGATATTAGTGCTCCAAGTCCAGCTGAAGAAAGCAGTGCTGAAAATGTTAATAGAGAAAATTTTGACACTCCAATAATTAGGCGTGGTAGTATCAATCTTGCTGATACTAATACTACACCAACTCCACAATACAAGACCAATATTGGCACTAATGATATTTTTACACAGAGCAATAAAAAAGTTTGTAAGTTCTGCAATGAAACTATTGACGCTGATTGCGCATTTTGCCCACATTGTGGTTTTAAACAATAAATCCAATAATATATTGGACATTAATGTTTTTATATTATAGTAAAAGATAAAGAGATAATAAGTTATAAAAGGATAAATAAATATGGAAAAACAAGTTAAACTAGTAAGTGATAATAAAAAATATGCTAAAAAGAATACAAAAAAGTTTAAAAAAGATATGACTATAGGCGAAGCTTTAAAGATGTGTGATAGCGTTGAAGAAGTTTTGACTGGATTTGGTATGCATTGTTTTACTTGCCCATTTAGTTTGATGGAAACATTAGAACAAGCAAGTACAGTACATGGCATTGATTGTGATTTTATGTTGTCTAAGCTAAACGAACTTTTAAAATAATAGAAAAACTTTTTAAACTTAGTCAATTTTGATGATGTTATACTTAATGATAAAAAAGGAGATAGTATGGCTTATATAAGTAAAAGAAAGACTTTGTATGCTGGAGTTTTCTTAGCAATTGCTATATTGTGTGCAGGCATTGCATTGTTTGTAGTGTTTGTTATGCCAAAGCACGCCAAAATTACTTTTGACGGTAATGTGCTCGAAGCAATTGAAGTAAAGAAAGGTGATGTATTGCCTGAACTAGAAACCCCATCAAAGTATGGATACTATTTTGATAACTGGTATTATTCTAAAGATTACAACGAAAGATATTTGGCAAAACCGGGTATTGACATAATTAATGGTGATACAGTTTTGTACGCACATTTTTTACCAGGTACATTCACTGTTTCGTTTGACGCTAATGGTGGCGAAGGCTCAATACCTAGTATTACTGGGCTGTATGATAGTGTCTTTATGTTCCCAGATGATGATGGTAGATTGGTAAAAGATGATTTAGAGCTTAAAGGCTGGGCTTTAACCAATACAGCTACTAGATACGAATTTGAATTAAATAGTGAAGGTAGAGTCACTGGTGAAGACCGTACTTATTATGCTGTATGGGGCGAGCCAATGAGTACTATCAAATTTGTTACTGGTTTGGGCGTTGGACATATGGCAGACCAAACTTATGTTAGAGGTAGCAATGTTCCATCAGACGCATTGGTAGAACCTCCAACTTCATTGGCAGGACATTCATTTGGTGGTTGGTACTGGGACGAAGAATATACTAGACCAGTTACATCAGCTGATACATTAAATAATAAGATAGAATACTTCTATGCTAAGTGGGATCCATATATTTATACTATTACTTTCTATGTTAATGGAAGACAATATGGCAATACTCAAACTATTAAGTTCGGAGAAAAAATAACAAGACCTGATGATCCAACTCCTGAAACAGGCAAATTGTTCTTGGGTTGGTTCGTTGACGAAACATTGCTTTCTCAATACGACTTTAATAAGACAATAAGTGGAGAAGATAAAAATAAGAGCTTATATGCTAAATTTGGAGATATTCCAACTCCAACAGACGAAACTCCAGTTGATGCACTTAAACTAACCGAATACAATAATGGCTATATGATTATTGGACTAGAAGATAGCTATGCTGATATTACAAGTTTGGTAATCCCTAGACAATATAATGGTAAAAACATTATTGCTATCGGAAGTGCTTTCGGTAATTATGGTAGATCATTAGCAGGGATTGCATTCCCATATACTATACAAGAAGTTCAAGATGGTGCTCTATCAGGATGTGCTTCTTTGGCTTCCTTTAGATTCCTTAATGGTAGCGAATATTTAAACATAGTAGACAATGTGCTATTTGGCAAAGATAGTGATACTGATACACAATTTAGTAAGTTGATATGCTATCCAGTTAAAAAGGTAGGGGATACTTATACTACTCCTAGTTACACAAAAACTGTAGCTAATAGATCATTTAGTAATCTATCCAACCTAACAACATTAACAATAGATGCTGAAAGTATTGGTGAAAATGCATTTTATGGTAGTGCTTCACTTACAAGTGTTACTTTTAGTAATAGAGTAACTACTATTCAAGATACAGCATTCATTTACTGTAACAATTTAACAGAAATTATATCTAATTCTGCTCATTATACAGTAGAAAATAAAGTGTTATATGATTCTGCAAAAACAAAACTAATTAAGTATTTTAATGATACTGTTGATTATGATTTTGTTGCACCAGATTCTGTAACAACTATTGCGCAGCGTGCATTTGGTAATGCTAAACTTAGATCAGCTACTTTTGGTGTTAATTGTGTATTTATGAGTAATAATATGTTTGCACAATGTACCAATTTAACAACTGTAACTTTTAAAGCTACTAGTATCTCTCGTGCTCCAGGACAATCTTCCTTTGTTGGTGTATTTGATGGTTCAACAAAGATTAATAAAATATATTTAAATATGGTTGATAGTAATGAGTTGTATACTGCTTTAATGAGTGATGCTCGTTATGCAGATAAAATAGAGCAAGTTACAGAATAATTTTGTTTTATTAATCTATAAGGTTAATAGGTTAGATTAGTGATATTATAAAGCGTACTTGAAAAAAACATATAATATATAAATAATATATAATATATATAGTACATTTATAATCATTATTAAATAGATCCGATTTTGTGGCTAATATATGGTTAAAATAACCTAAATTTAATAAAAAATATGAAGACGACTGAGGTAATTCTCAGTCGTTTTTAAATTTTGTGCAAAATAACCAAAAAACAAATAAAGATTTTGAAAATAAGTGTTGACTTTTGTCAGGTTTTTAGATAGAATTATTGTGCTGTATTATGGGGTGGAATGCAAAGTTACTCATAAAACTGCCAATTTTAGGGGATAATTTGCATTTGACAAGTATTTGCGACGAGATCGCAGATGACTAAATCCATACATATTTTTTTTGTAGTACAGCACTAAACACACGGGAAAGTGTAATAATTATATATAAAATATGTAATTTTAGGGTTTAGGTAAGTTAATTTTTCATGGAGGTAAATTAATGGCAACACAAAAAATCAGAGTTAAACTTGCTGCATTTGATCACAACCTAATCGACCAAGCAAGCAAGAGAATTATTGATACAGCTATTAAGTCTGGTGCTAAAGTTAGTGGTCCTGTTCCACTACCAACAGATAAAGAAGTTGTTACAATAATACGTGCTCCTCACAAATATAAGGATTCACGTGAACAATTTGAGATGAGAACTCATAAAAGACTTATTGATATTTATAGCCCATCAGCAAAAGCAGTTGACGCTTTAATGAAGTTAGAATTGCCTGCTGGCGTAGACATCAATATTAAATTATAAAAACTGTAAGGAGAATTAAAGAAAATTATGAAAAAAGCAATTTTAGGCAAAAAGCTTGGCATGACTCAGATTTTTTCCGCTAATGGTTTAGTTGTTCCTGTAACAGTTGTTGAAGCAGGTCCTTGCTTTGTAACTCAAGTTAAGAGCATGGAAAAAGATGGATACAAGGCTGTACAAGTAGCATTTGACGAAAAGCGTGAAAATTTGGTTAGCAAACCTGAAATGGGTAAGTTCAAGAAAGCCGAAATCACACCAAAGCGTTTTGTTAAAGAATTTACATTTGACAACGCTGAAGATTATCAACTAGGTGCTAAAATCGATTGTTCTATTTTTAGCGAAGGCGACTTAGTTGATGTAGTAGGAACAAGTAAGGGACATGGTTGGTCAGGTCTTATTAAGAAATGGAACTTCAACCGTATGAGAATGTCTCATGGTAACGGTCCAGTTCACCGCCATGCCGGTGGTAACGGTGCCAATACATATCCTGGTAAAGTATTCAAGGGTCACAAAATGAGTGGTAGATGGGGTAACGAAAGAGTTACTATCCAAAACTTAAAAGTTGTTAAAGTTGATCCTGAACGCAACATCCTTTTAATTAAAGGCGCTGTTCCAGGTGTTAAGGGAAGCCTTTTAACAATTAAAGAAGCAGTTAAGGCTAATTAAGGAGAGTTGATATGAACGTTAAAGTTTTAAATATTTCAGGTGAAGAAGTAGGAACCTTAAAGTTAAGCGACGAAGTATTCAAACAAGAATACAATGAAGGTTTGATTCATCAAGTTGTAGTTGCATACTTAGCTAACCTTCGTCAAGGTACAAAAAGTACACTAACTCGTTCCGAAGTACGCGGACATGCTAAAAAGCCTTGGAGACAAAAACATACTGGACACGCTCGTCAAGGATCTACTAAAGGTCCACAATGGAGAGGTGGTGGTATCGTATTTGCACCAAAGCCAAGAGATTTTAGCAAGAAAGTTAACAAAGAAGCAAAGCGTACAGCATTTAAGAGTGCTATTAGCACAAAATTAAAGAATCAAGAAGTTATCGTTGTTGATAAACTTAACATTGAAGATGCAAAGACAAAGTTAATGGCTAATGTTCTAAAGAACTTAAAGATTGACAAATCAGTTGTTTTTGTAACAAAAGAAAAAGACGAATTGGTAATGCGTGCATCTAACAATTTACCTAATGTTGAAGTAACCAATGCTAGCGTGGTTAACATTTATGACATTGTATCTAATGACAAAGTTGTTTTAACCCAAGATGCTGCTAAATATTTAGAGGAGGCATATAAAGGATAATGAAACAATTTGATATTATTATTAAACCGCTTTTAAGCGAAAAGACATATGCAAATATTGCTAACAAAAGATATGCATTCGTTGTTAAAAAGGATGCTAACAAAACTGAAATTAAAAATGCAGTTGAATCATTGTTTGGTGTTAAAGTAGAAAAAGTTAACACTGCAAACGTTGATGGTAAATTAAGAAGACAAGGTAAGACTCAAGGTTACACTTCAGATTATAAGAAAGCTTATGTAACTCTTACTAAAGATAGCAAGACAATTGAGTTCTTTGACAGCTTGTCATAAGAGTTAAGGAGGAAATTATTAATATGGCTATTAAAACATATAAACCAACTTCTCCAGCTCGTCGTACTTACACCACAGCAAGTTTTGAAGAAATTACAAAGTCAACTCCAGAAAAGAGTTTGCTTGCAGTAAAGAAAAAATATGCTGGACGCAACAACCAAGGTACATTAACCGTAAGACATAAAGGCGGCGGAAATAGAGTTAAATATAGAATCATTGACTTTAAGCGTGATAAAGACAATATTCCAGCTAAAGTTGCTTCTATAGAATATGACCCAAACCGTTCTGCTTACATTGCTTTACTTAACTATGCAGATGGTGAAAAGCGTTACATTCTAGCTCCTATCGGACTTAATGTTGGCGATACAGTTATGAGCGGACAAGATGTAGAAATTAAAGCAGGTAACTGTTTAAAACTTAAAGATATGCCTGTCGGTGCAGTTATCCACAATATCGAACTTCAACCAGGTAAGGGCGGTCAAATCGTTCGTTCTGCTGGTAACGAAGCAAGATTGATGGCTAAAGAAGGTAATTTTGCTACTATCAAATTACCTAGTGGCGAAATGAGAATGGTTCCTAGTGAATGTCGTGCTACTATCGGTACAGTAGGTAACCCAGAACACGAAATCGTTTCACTTGGTAAAGCTGGTCGTGTTAGACACATGGGTGTTAGACCAACAGTTCGTGGTTCTGTTATGAACCCAGTTGATCACCCACACGGCGGTGGTGAAGGTAAATCTCCAGTTGGTAGAAAATCACCACTTACTCCTTGGGGTAAACCTGCACTTGGCTTGAAGACAAGAAAACATAAAAAACAAAGCAATAAGCTAATTATTAAGCGTGCTAATTAGGAGTGAAATATGAGTAGGTCATTAAAGAAAAAACCTTATGTAGAGGAAAAATTATTTAAGCGTGTTGTTGAAATGAACGAAAGTGGCAAAAAACAAGTTATCAAAACTTGGAGCCGTTCTTCAACAATATATCCTGAATTTATTGGACATACAATCGCAGTTCACAATGGCTCTAAACATATTCCTGTTTATTGCACAAGTGAAATGATTGGTCATAAATTAGGCGAATTTGCACCAACCAGAACCTTTAAAGGTCATGGTGGGGATAAGAAGTAAGAAGGAGTAAGTTATGGCAAAAAGAATTAGAGAAAAAGCCGCTGCTAGAATTGAAAACAAAGACAATCGTCCATACGCTACAGCCAAATATGTTAGAATGAGTTCTACAAAGGCAAAACGCGTTATCGACTTAGTTGTTGGTAAACCTTATGCAGAAGCTGTTGCTTTGCTAGAACAAACTCCTAGCACAGCAAGTGATGCTGTTATCAAAGTTTTAAATTCTGCTGCTGCTAATGCAGAGCATAATAAAGGCTTAAACAAAGAAGATTTATTTGTAGCTGAAGGCTACGCTAACCAAGGTCCAACTCTTAAACGTGGAATTTGGAGAGGTAGAGGCGGCCACGATATTATACTAAAGAGGACCTGTCACATCACAATCGTGTTAGACAGCGTTAAAAAGTAGGAGGTTTTCGATGGGTCAAAAAGTTAGTCCTCACGGAATGAGAGTTGGTATCAATAAAGACTGGAGTTCTTCTTGGATTGCAAACAAAAAAGAATTTTCAAAGTTTTTAGTTGAAGACCAACAAATTCGTAAACATATTAACAAAAAGTATGCAACCTGTGGTATTTCAAAAGTTGATATTGAAAGAACTGCTAACCGTGTTGTTGTTGATATCTATACTTCTCGTCCAGGCGTTTTAATTGGAAATAAAGGTGCTGGCGTAGAAGAAATAAAGAAAGAAATTTTAGCCCTTACAGAAAACAAAAATGTAAGTGTTAACATTAAAGAAGTTAAAAAACCTGACCTAGATGCTATGTTAGTTGGACAATCTATCTGTGCTCAACTTGAAAAACGTGTTGCATTCCGTCGTGCTATGAAGCAAGCTATGCAAAAAGTTATGAAAGCTGGTGCTAAGGGTTGTAAGATTATGATTAGTGGTAGATTAGACGGTGCTGAAATCGCTAGAAGTGAACATTATCAAGAAGGTATGCTTCCACTTCAAACATTGCGTTCAGACATTGACTACGCTAACTGTATTGCTAAAACAACTTATGGTGTTTTAGGCGTTAAAGTTTGGATTTGCAAAGGTGAAATTCTAGGAAAGAAGGCACCTGCAACCGATAAAACAAATGAACAAGGAGGAAATGCAGATGTTATTGCCTAAGAGAGCTAAACACAGAAAACAGTTCCGTGGCAGAATGACAGGTAAGGCTACTCGTGGTAACAAAATCGCTTATGGCGAATATGGTTTAGTTGCTACAGAACCTTGCTGGATGACAGGTAATCAAATTGAAGCTGCCAGAATTGCAATTTCTCGTTATACAAAACGTGGTGGAAAATTATGGATTAATATTTTCCCTCACAAACCAGTAACCAAAAAACCTGCCGAAGTTAGAATGGGTAAAGGTAAAGGTAACACAGAATTTTGGGTTGCTGTTGTTAAACCAGGTAGAGTGTTATTTGAATTAGGTGAAGTAACTGAAGAAACAGCTAGAGAAGCTTTGAGACTTGCATCTCACAAACTTCCTTGCAAGACTAAATTTGTTACTAAGGCTGATTTAGAAGCAACTGCACCTAAACAAACTATTGAAGGTGGTGCTGAATAATGAAAGCGAAAGAATTAAGAGAGATGACCAACGAGGAGCTTAATGCTAAATTAAAAAGTCTTAAACAAGAACTTTTTAACCTTCGTTTTTCACATGCAACAGGTCAATTAACTAACCCAATGCAATTAAACAAGTGCAAGAAAGATATTGCCAAAGTTAACACAATTTTGACAGAACGTGCACAAAAATCTGAAGGAAATGCGTAAGCTTAGGAGGATTATATGAGTAACGAAACATTAAATAGAAACGCTCGTAGAACTCGTACAGGTGTTGTTGTAAGTAACAAAATGGACAAAACAGTTGTTGTTGCTTGCGTTGAAAACAAAAGACATCCTATCTACGGAAAAGTTTATAAACAAACTACAAAGTTTAAAGCTCATGATGAGAAAAACGAATGTGGTATTGGTGATACAGTAGAAATTATGGAAACTCGCCCACTAAGCAAGGATAAGTATTTCAGAGTATTAAGAATTATAGAGAGAGCAAAATAAGGAGTAAATTATGGTACAACCACAAACAAGATTAAAAGTTGCTGATAATACAGGTGCTAAACAAATTATGTGTATTCGTGTTTTGGGTGGCTCTTTTAGAAGAAGCGGTAACATTGGTGACATAATTGTTGCTTCTGTTAAATCTGCTACTCCAGGTGGAGTTGTTAAGAAAGGCGATGTTGTTAAAGCAGTTATCGTTAGAACAAGCAAGGGTGTTAGACGCCCAGACGGTTCTTATGTTAAATTTGATGACAACGCAGCAGTTATTATTGACAACCAAAAATTACCAAAGGGTACACGTATTTTTGGACCAATAGCAAGAGAACTTAGAGATAAGGGTTACATGAAGATTATTTCCCTTGCTCCAGAAGTATTATAGGAGGGTATTATGGCAAATTTACATGTTAAAAAAGGCGATACAGTAGTTGTTATTGCTGGTAAAGATAAAGGTAAAACTGGTAAAGTTTTAAGTGCAATGCCTTCTGAAAATGCTGTTGTTGTTGAAAAAGTAAACATTATCAACAAACACAAAAAAGCAAGAAACGCACAAGAACAAGGTGGAATCATCAAAATGGAAGGAAAAATTGATGCTTCTAATGTACAAGTTATTTGTCCAGCTTGCAAAAAAGCAACTAGAATTGCTAATAAAGAAGTTGACGGTAAGAAAGTTAGAGTTTGCAAACATTGCGGAGCAAGCTTAGAAAAAGCCGTAACTATTAAAAAAGAAACAAAGAAAGCAGACAAAAAAGTTGTTGAAGCTGTAAAAGCAGAAAAACCTGCTAAAAAGACAGCTCCTAAGAAAACAGCTTCTGCTACAAAAACCGCAAAAACCACAACAACAAAAACAGCAGTAAGAAAGACTGCTGAGAAAGTATAAGGAGTTATGTTATGGAAAAAGAACTAAATAGATTGCACGAACATTACATAAAGAACGTAATTCCTGCTTTAGAAAAGGAATTAGGTTACACTAATGTAAACGCTGTTCCTAAAATTGAAAAAATAGTTGTAAACCGTGGATTAGGTGATTGCAAAGATAATACACAATCATTCAACAAGGCTGTTGATGAATTGGCTGCTATTACTGGTCAAAAACCTATCGTAACAACATCTAGAAAATCTATCGCTAACTTCAAGTTGAGAGAAGGTATGAAGATTGGTGCAAAAGTTACACTTCGTGGTGAAACAATGTACGAATTCTTAGACAAACTTATCTCTATTGCTCTTCCAAGAGTTAGAGATTTCCAAGGTATCAACCCAAAAGCTTTTGATGGCAAGGGTAATTATGCTTTGGGCTTAACCGAACAACTTGTTTTCCCAGAAATCAGTTTTGAGAAGATTGACAAAGTTAGAGGTTTGGATATTGTAATAGTTACAACAGCAAAAACTGATAAGGAAGCTAAAGCTTTACTAGAAAAGATTGGCTTACCATTCAAGGCTTAGGTTGTTGGGAGGATAATATGGCAAGAAAAGCATTAAAAGAAAAACAAAGTAAAACACAAAAATTTTCTACTAGAGAATATACCCGTTGTAAACTTTGTGGCAGACCACATTCAGTGCTTAAAAAATATGGCATCTGCAGAATCTGCTTCAGAGAATTAGCTTACAAAGGCGAAATCCCTGGTGTGAAAAAGAGTAGTTGGTAAGAGGAGGTTTTATTATGATTACTACAGATCCAATAGCAGATATGCTTACTCGTATGCGTAATGCTTTAACAGTAAAACATAAAACCGTTACTGTTCCAGCTAGCAAAATGAAATTAGCTATCGCTGATTTACTTAAAAATGAAGGTTACATTGAAAATTATTCAGTAACTGAAGGTGCTAAGAGTTCAATTGTTATTGACTTAAAATATGGCCCTAACAACCAAAAAGTAATTAATGGTTTAAAGAGAATTTCTAAACCTGGTTTGAGAATATATGCTAGTTACGAAGATCTTCCAAGAGTTCTTAACGGTCTTGGTATCGCTATCGTTTCTACAAGCAAAGGTTTAATGACAGACAAGCAAGCTCGCGAACAAAAAATCGGTGGCGAAGTACTTGCTTACGTTTGGTAAGGAGGTTAATATGTCAAGAGTTGGAAAAAGAATTATTAATTTACCTGCAGGCGTTGAAGTATTAGTTAATGGTACCGAAGTTACAGTTAAAGGACCTAAGGGTACTTTAAGTCGTAACATTACTAGCGACATTGCTGTTAATGTTGACAATAATGTAGTTACAGTTGTTAACAATGGTAAAGAAAAAGAATCTAATATTAGACATGGTTTGTATCGTCAACTTATTCATAATATGGTTGTCGGTGTTTCAGAAGGCTTTTCAAAGACTTTAACAATCAACGGTGTTGGTTATAAAGCTAATATGAAAGGTAACGATGTAGAATTGGGATTAGGTTTTTCTCACCCAGTTATCGTTAAAGCTGAAGACGGTATTACATTATCATGCGAAAAAAACTCTGTTACCGTACATGGAATAGATAAAGAAAAGGTTGGACAATTTGCTGCTCGTATCCGTGCGTTAAGACCAGTTGAACCATACCACGCTTATGGGGTTTATTATGCTGATGAAACCGTAAGACGTAAAGAAATCAAGAGCGGTAAGAAGTAAGAGGTATAAGTTATGATTAATAAAGATAATAAAAACGAACTTAGAAAAAAGCGTAGTCTTCGTGTTAGAAAAAATATTCACGGAACAGAAGCACGTCCTAGACTTAGCGTTTATAGAAGTTTAAATCACATCTATGCACAAGTTATTAACGATGACAATGGTACAACTATTGCAAGTGCTAACACAATGCAAAAAGATGTTGTTAAACTAATTGAAGGAAAATCTAAAAAAGAAGCTGCTTACATTGTTGGCGAATGCGTTGCTAAAGCTGCTATGAAGAAAGGTGTTAAGGCTGTTGTATTTGACAGAGCTGGATACCTTTACACAGGCCGTGTTAGTGCATTAGCTGATGGTGCTAGAAATGCAGGTTTAGAGTTTTAAAGAGGTGTGTTATGCAACAAAATAACGAAAAGAAAGAAAGAAAGTTAAATCCACGCCGTCAACCTAAAGTTGTTGAAAACGATGGCCTTGACAAAAAACTTGTTAATGTTAATCGTGTAACAAAGGTTGTTAAGGGTGGTAGAACAATGCGTTTTGCTGCACTTATTGTTGTTGGTGATAAAAATGGTAAAGTAGGCGTTGGTACAGGTAAGGCTGCCGAAGTTCCTAATGCTATTGAAAAAGCAACAGCTCGTGCTAAGAAAAATATGGTTAAGATTGCTATTGAAGGAACAACAATCCCTCATGAAGTAACTGGTAAATTTGGTAAATGTCGTGTAGTTTTACTTCCATCTAAGGAAGGTTCTGGTGTTATTGCTGGTGGTTCAGTTCGTCCAGTTGTAGAACTTTGTGGTATTAAAGATATTACTGCAAAAATTTATGGCTCAAGAAACAAAATCAACTGCGTAAGAGCAACATTAGATGGCTTAATGCAACTTCGTTCAAAAGAAGATATTGCAGCATTGCGTGGTAAAACTGTAGAAGAAATTTTATAGGAGATAATGTAATGGCTGAAACAAAAACAACTAAAAAAGTAGCTGAAGAAAAAGCTACAAAGACAACAAAAACTGCTACTACAAAAACAGCAGCAAAAACAACTACAAAAAAGACAACAACAACCAAAACAACTACTGCTAAAGCTACAACAGCTAAAAAGGCAGTTGAACCTAAAACTACTGAAGTAGTTACTGAAGTTAAAAACGCACCTAAAAAAGCTACAAAGAAAGAAAGTAGCAAAAAAATAAGAGTTACATTGATTAGATCTGCAATCGCTTGCAAACCTAACCAAGTAAAAACAGTAAAGGCCCTAGGTCTAAATAAAGTAAATTCTCACAACGACTTAGTTGATAACGATGCTGTCAGAGGTATGATTTTCACCGTTAAACACTTAGTTAAAGTTGAAGAGATTTAAGGAGGAAAAAAGTTATGAAACTTAATCAAATGTCTCCTGCTCTTAATTCTACAACAACAAGAAGAAGAGTTGGTCGTGGAATAGGTTCTGGGCTTGGTAAAACCAGCGGAAAAGGTCATAAAGGACAAAACGCTAGAAGTGGCGGTGGTGTTAGACCTGGGTTTGAAGGTGGTCAAATGCCACTTATCCGTCGTCTTCCAAAAAGAGGCTTTAATAATAAGAGATTTGCTGCAGAATATACAATTATTAATGTTAGCGATCTAAATGTATTCGAAGACAAAACTGTTGTTACAGCTGAGTTACTACAAGAAAAAAATATTATTAAAAAACTTGCCCCTTATGGATTAAAGGTATTAGGAAATGGAAAATTGGAAAAAGCTTTAACTGTTAAAGCTAACAAATTTACAGAATCTGCAATACAAAAAATCAATAAGGCTGGTGGAAAAGCTGAGGTTCTATAATGTTTAAAACCATAGTAAACGCCTTTAAGGTTAAAGAAATCAGAAATAAGATTCTTATTACTTTGGGACTTTTACTCATTTATAGAGTTGGATGCTGGCTACCAGTTCCAGGATTAGTATTATCCAAATTTTCTGAGGCAATAGGCAGTCAAGATTTCTTATCCTTGATTAGTTCAATAAGTGGTGGAGCACTTTCACAAGGCGCTATCCTAGCTTTAGGTATTTCACCTTATATTAGTGCATCTATCATTATTCAACTATTAACTATTGCAATCCCAAGTTTAGAAAGATTGTCTAAGCAGGGAGAAGAAGGTAGAAAGCGTATAAGCTTCTACACAAAAATTTGTGCTTTAGTATTAGCTATTGCACAAGCAGTTGCGATTGTTATATCTTATAAAGACTGTCTTAATACACATATGTTTGGTTATGATACTCCAACTTGGATTATTGGAACATTAGTTGCAATTATATTAATTGCTGGTTCAATGTTCACATATTGGTTGGGTGATAGAATAACTGAACTTGGTATTAGTAACGGTTTATCATTATTAATTTTCGTTGGTATTTTATCAACAGCTGGTACATCAATATTCAATACAATCAAAGAAATATTCAATGGTAGCTATGGCAATATTATTCAATTAGTAGTATTCTTAGTTGCTTTGGTATTAATATTTGGTTTCATTGTATTTATGGACTTAGCAGAAAGAAAAATACCTGTTCAATATGCAAAACAAATTAAAGGCAGAAAAATGTATGGTGGACAAAGCACATACATTCCAATTAGAGTTAACTCTACTGGAGTTATGCCAATAATATTTGCTATGAGCTTACTAACATTCCCACAATTACTAATGAGCATTTTCTGGCCAAATAGTAAAGCCTATATATGGTATTCTCAATGGCTAGGAGCTGGTAGTTGGGTATATATTGTGGCTGTTGGTTTATTAATTTTATTCTTTGCTTATTTCTGGACACAAGTTACATTTAATCCAGATGATATAGCAAGAAATATTCAGCAAAATGGTGGATTTATTCCAACTGTAAGAGCTGGAAAACCAACTGCTGATTATTTAAGAAGAATTTCTAATAGAATTACACTATTTGGGGCTATATTCCTAGCAATTATTGCTATAATACCAAGTTTGATATTTAAAGGAATTGGCAATGGTGGATTGGTTTCAGCATTTAGTGCTACAGGACTACTTATCGTAGTTTCAGTTGCAATTGAAATCAACAAATCATTAGAATCCCAAATGTTAGTGCGTAATTATAGAGGGTTTTTAAAATAGTATGTTCAATCAACTCGTCTATAATTAGACGGGTTGATAGAAGTTCTATTTTGTAAATCATATAAAGGAGATATTATGAAACTGCTTCTTATCGGACCAGTTGGATGCGGTAAAGGTACACAAGCCGCACTTATTAGCGAGAAATACAAAATTCCACACATATCTACAGGTGAGATATTTAGATGGAATATTAAAAACAATACACCACTAGGACAACTTGTAAAACCTTATATAGATAAGGGTGAACTGGTTCCTGAAGATATTACTTTTGAAATGGTGGAAGATAGACTAAGTAAAGAAGATTGCAAAAACGGATTTATTTTAGATGGCTATCCTCGTAATATCAAACAAGCTTATGCACTAGATACAATCTGCACATTAGATAAAGTTATTATGATTAATATCAGTGAAGATATTATTATTAATAGATTGTCTAGTAGAAGAATGTGTTCAAAATGTAATCAACCTACATCATTAGAGTGGTTAGTTGATGGCAAATGTGAAAAGTGTGGAGGCGAGGTTTATCAAAGAGATGACGATAAACCAGAAATTATAAAAAATCGTTTAGCAAAACAAAGCGTTTCAAAAGAAATGAAAGAGTTTTACGAAAATAAAGGCATTTTCTATAGTATCGAATCTACTAATGTTATCGAAAAAACATTTGCATTAATAGATGAAGTTATTAAAAAATAGAAGGCAAAATATGATTAAAATTAAAACTGATGCAGAACTTGAAATTCAAAGAGTTGCCTGCAAAATGACAAGAGATACACTTTTGGAAGTTGAAAAACATATCAAACCGGGTGTCTCAACCAAACAACTAGATAAAATAGCCTATGATTACATAGTAAGTTTAGGCGCTAAACCATCATTTAAGGGTTATGAAGGATATCCTGCAACAATTTGTGCTTCAATTAATGACGAAATTGTACACGGTATTCCTAGCAAACATCGTATTCTACAAGAAGGCGATATAATCAGTATTGATGTTGGTGCTTGTTACAAAGGTTATCATGGTGATGCAGCAAGAACCTTTCCAGTAGGAAAGATTGATGCAAAGTTAAAGAAACTTATTGATGTTACCAAAGAAAGTTTTTTTGAAGGTATTAAAAATATTCGTGCCGGTAATTTTGTAGGAGATATATCACATCAAGTACAAACTTATGTTGAAAAACATGGATACTCTATTGTTAGAGAATTGACCGGACATGGTGTTGGAACTGATATGCACGAAGATCCATATGTACCTAATTATGGTAAAGCAGGATCAGGGGCAAAATTAGTTAAAAATATGGTTATCGCAGTTGAACCTATGGTTAATATGGGTACAAGATATGTACAGTTTATGCCTGATGGCTGGACTTGCAAAACCCAAGACGGATTGCCTGCAGCACATTACGAAAACACTATTTTGATTACTGAAGATGGTGTTGAAATTTTAACCCTATAGTTACTGGAGGAAATATTTAATGTCAAAATCAGACGTAATCGAAATTGAGGGTGAAGTAGTTGAAGTTTTAAGAAACGCTGTGTTCAAGGTAAAACTTAGTAATGGTTTTATTATTACAGCTTACTTGAGCGGAAAATTACATCTTAATAACATAAGAATTTTGGTTGGTGACCAAGTAAAAGTTGAAATGTCGCCATACGACCTAACAAAGGGCCGAATTGTTTGGCGTTTAAAAACTAAAAACTAGGAGGAAAACATGAAAGTAAGACCATCTGTTAAAAAAATGTGTGATAGTTGTAAAGTTATTAAAAGAAATGGAAAAGTTATGGTTATTTGCTCAAAATACCCAAAACATAAACAAGTTCAAGGCTAATCACATTTAAGACTTTCAAATTCAAATTTGAAAATAATTGTAAGAGGGGCGGCTGCGCTTAAAGATATTTAAGTGTTCCCTTTTGCGTTAAATATATAAAGTCCTAGTTCCTACTAGGCAAAAATAAGATATAACATTATAATAATATTATTAATGGAGGAACAAAATGGCACGTATTGCTGGTGTTGATTTACCAAAAGATAAACGAGTAGAAATTGGTTTAACTTATGTTTATGGTATTGGTAGACAAACTTCTAACAAAATTTTACAAGCTACAGGTGTTAACCCTGATACTCGTGTTAAAGATTTAACTGAGGATGAAGTTAACGCAATTAGAACTTACATTGAAAAGAATTGCCAAGTTGAAGGCGATTTACAACGTGAAGTTTCATTAAACATCAAACGTTTACAAGAAATTGGTTGCTATCGTGGTGTTAGACATAGAAAAGGTCTTCCTGTTCGTGGTCAAAACACAAAACAAAACGCTAGAACCAGAAAAGGTCCAAAGAAAACAGTTTCTAAGGGCAAAACCGCTACAAAGAAGTAAAGGAGAGATAAATAATGGCTGCTGTTAAGAAAACAACTAAGAAAAGAAAAGTTACTAAAAACTTAAATAAAGGTCAAGCACATATCCAAGCATCTTTCAATAACACAATCATTACAATTACTGACGATGCTGGTAATGCAGTATCTTGGTGTAGCGCTGGTTCTCTTGGATTAAGTGGATCAAGAAAGAGCACACCATATGCAGCTCAACAAGCAAGCGAAAATGCTGCTAAAGCTGCTAAAGAACAAGGTTTAAACAGTGTTGAAGTATTTGTTAAAGGACCAGGTAATGGTCGTGAAACAGCGATCAGAGCTTTACAAGCTGCTGGATTAGAAGTAACTTCAATTAAGGACGTTTCACCTATTCCTCATAATGGATGTCGTCCACCTAAACGTAGAAGAGTATAATCTACATAAGGATCAAAATTTTAAATTAAAAATTAAGGAGAGAAATTATTTATGGCAAAATATACAGGTGCAGATTGCAAAATTTGTCGTAGAGAAGGCTGTAAACTATTTTTAAAGGGTGAACGTTGCTTAACTAAAAAATGTTCATTTGAACGCAGACCTAATGTTCCTGGTGTACATGGTGCTGCTAGAAAGAAAATCACTGAATATGGTTTACAATTAAGAGAAAAACAAAAAGTTAAACGTGCTTATGGTCTACAAGAAAAACAATTCCGTGGATACTATGAAAAAGCATCTACAATGCGTGGTAAAGTTGGTGAAAATATGCTTTCTTTACTAGAACGTAGACTAGACAACGTCGTATACAGAATGGGTATCGGTGCTTCACGTGCTGAAAGCCGTCAAATCGTTAACCATGGTCACATTACAGTAAATGGTAAGAATGTTAATATACCTTCATACCTAGTAAATGTTGACGACGTTATTGCAGTTAAAGAAAACAAACGTGATTTAGCAATGTTTAAGGATCTTAAAGATGTTAAAGTTGTTATGCCTAAATGGTTAGAATTTGATAATTCTAAACTTACTGGTAAGATTAACGCTTTACCACAAAGAGATGATATTGACTTGAACGTTCAAGAACACTTAATTATCGAGTTGTACTCTAAGTAATCTCTAATTAAATGTTTTACACAAATGTTCTTTAAAATTAAATTTAATCAAAGTGAGGAAATTTTCGTATGATAGAAATCGAAAAGCCAAAAATTACTTGTGAAGAAACCAATAACGGATGTTTTGCACGTTTTATTGTTGAGCCTCTAGACCGTGGTTTTGGTATCACTTTAGGTAACTGCTTAAGAAGAGTACTTCTTTCAGCTCTACCAGGTGCTGCTGCAGTTGGTATTAAGATTAATGGTGTACAACACGAATTTTCAAGTCTAAAAGGCGTTATGGAAGATGTTGTTGATATCGTTCTTAATATTAAGCAACTTGCTGTAAAAACTACAGACACAAGTTCAGACTTTAAAACAGTATTACGCATAAACAAATATGGTGCTGGCGAAGTTACCGCCGCAGATTTTGAACCAAATGACCAAGTAGAAATTCTTAACCCAGATTTACACATTGCTACATTAGACAATGGTGCTAAGTTTGAAATGGAAGTTTATATTGGTCGTGGCAGAGGATATGTTCCTGCTGACCAAAATAAAGTTGAAGATGCTCCAATTGGATACATTGCAGTTGATAGTATCTTTACACCTATTAAAAAAGTTAACTACTACGTTAATAACACACGTGTAGGACAAAGCATTGATTATGATAAATTAACAATTGAAGTTGAAACCAACGGTACTTTAACAGCTAGAGAAGTTATTTCACTATCTGCTAAACTTGTTAATGACCATATTGGACTATTTGTTGAATTAGTTGATTCTATGGCTCAAATGGAAACATTGGTTAGTCGTGAAGAAGACAAACAAACAAAAGTTCTAGAAATGACTATAGAAGATATGGACCTTTCCGTAAGAAGTTATAACTGTCTAAAACGCGCAGGTATTTGCACAGTTGAAGACCTAACAAAGAAGTCTGAAAGTGACCTTGCAAAAGTTAAAAACTTAGGAAAACGTTCACTAGAAGAGGTAGCTGAAAAATTACAAAGTTATGGGCTATCTTTACGCAATGATGAAGAATAGGAGGAATTATGAGAAAGTTACAAAGACCTACTGATCAACGTACAGCACTATTAAAGAATTTGGCAACTAATCTTCTTTGGTATGGTAGAATCGAAACTACTTTTGAAAAAGCCAAAGATGTTCAATCTTATGCTGAAAAGATTTTAACTTCTGCAATTAATACTTATGAAGATACCGTAAAGACAACTAAGAAAGTTGTTAATGATAAGGGTGTTACTTCTAATCGTGAAGTTATTAATGACGGACCTAAGAAACTTGCTGCACGCAGAAAGATTATGGCTAAATTAGCTGATATTCAAGAAGTAAGAGCTCCTAAGGAAGCAAAGAGTGCTTTCATTGCTCGTACAGAAGATATCAAAAATCCACTTATCGAAAAGATTTTCAACGTTTATGCTCCAAAATATGCTAAACGTAAAGAAGAACTAGGTAATGGTGGTGGATACACAAGAGTTATTAAACTTGGAACTCGTAATGGTGACAATGCTCTAATGGCTATTGTTGAATTAGTTTAATATCGTAAATTATTTGAAAATTATTTATAATTTATTTATTAAATTTAAAGAAGGGGTAAGAAAAATGCTTTTTTCTTGCCCCTTCTTTTTTAGAGTAAAATAAGGTTAAAGGGATAAATTTATATTAAATATATATTAATATAAGAAACAAAAGAAAAGTCATGAAACATTTTAAATTCTTAATTGCAATATTTGCAATGATATTATTATCAGGTTGTGGTGGAACTGATAAGGGAAGTTCCTCTGGATTAGCTGTTGCTGAAAGTGGTATTATCTATGCAACAGATATCAATTTTACAAAAACAACATTTACTCAGTATGTTGGAGATAGTATTAAACTTAATTCTTTAGGTCTTGAGATATCACCAAGCAACGCTAATGTTAAACCTACATATTCAATAGATAATACTGATATAGCAACTTTAGATGCTAACAAAATCACTTTTGTACATACTGGACAAGTTAAATTGACTGTATCTATCTTGATAGGTACTAAGACATATAAAACTAGTACTGCAACATTTAATGTTGAAATTAAACCAATATATGCATCATCTATTGTATTTGAAAAAGATTATTTGTTTGTTGATATTAAAGATACTGCTACCAATATAATGACAATTACTCCAGTAGATTATAATAAGTCTGTAACAGTAACTTCTAAGTATGGTTATGTGGATTATAATTATATTACAGGGTTAATTACACCAATAAGTGTAGGCTCTGATATTGTTACAGTTGAAGTTGATACTGGTAGCGATAGTTTGGTTAAGTCGTTTAATGTAGACATAACCAATTATATCTTTGCGACAGATATTTCTAACATCACTTTTAATAATATAAATATTGAAGATGAAGTAAATATATTTGTTGGAGATACAGTAAATATCAAATATGATATAATTCCAAGTGATTATAATATGGGTGTCGAAATATTATCTTCTAATAATAATATAGTAATTACAGATAACACATTTGAAGCAAACCATATTGGTTCAACGGACATAACTATTAGAGTTAAATCTTCTCTAGGTGTATTAGAAAAGAAGATAAAAGTAAACATATCTAATCCAATAGATTCTATAGATTTTGTTTTAAAATATAACGAACAATTAGTTGATGAATATTACACAAATACAATTTACTATTTGTATGTAAGTGACAATATAGTAGATTATAGTAAACTCACAGTAGAAAATTGTACTTATGAGTATTATCAAAATAATATCTTTAAAATAAGATTTAATAATTCTAAATCAAATACAATAAAAATCAGTTATACTGATTCAAGTAATATAAGTTATGTTACAAGAAGTAATAGTCATACTTACAATGTATATAATGTTATCAACGATATCAATCTAGGTTTGTATTGTAATGATTTAGAATTAATACCTAACAATTTAGTTTATACAATGTATCTTCCTAAAGTAGGTATGGAAGAAAAAGCTATTAGTGACAATCAGATAGTAAAAGCTAATTTAGTGTATTCTGCAAAAGGCATAGATACTAAGACTAATAG
Organism: uncultured Clostridia bacterium; assembly: GCA_934746645.1. GTDB lineage: Bacteria > Bacillota > Clostridia > Christensenellales > UBA1242 > UBA6345. The sequence goes on along the minus strand of CAKVFE010000001.1, from coordinate 177,695 downwards.
TCTTTCTTTATCAATTGAGGGCGATAGTGTAGTTTATGAAAATGGTGTATTAAAAGCTGTTAAAGTTGGTCAATCTTCAATTACTATTAGTTGTTCAGATATCAATAATTTTAGTACCACTTTCTACATTGATGTTTTACCAATAGTCGCAAATGCGATAGAAGTTTTAGAAGACAATGTTAATTTATATCTTAATGGTGATAACGGACTGGATTCTTATGATATATCTTATAAAGTTTTGCCAGAATATTGTTTTGATAACATAGTAACAATAACTACTGATAGTAAAATAATTAGTATAGACAATCTAAAAGTTACAGCATTGGATAGTGGTATTGCTAAAGTAAAATTAACTTGTGGTAATATTACAAAGATAATTAATTTTAATATTAGTTATGTTCCAACTGATATGAGAGTTTATTTTAATTCTGAGTTGGTTGAGAACAATGCTATTAATATTGTAGAACTTAATACAATATGTAATATAGATGCAATTGTGTATAGCAATGAACATATTTTAAAGGGATGTGTACCAACTATAAAAGTTGATAATACAAATATAGAGTATGGTGTAAAAATAGCTTTTAATGAATTAAAAGAATATAAAATCTATGTTACTTTCGATGAATATACAATCAATTTTGTAGTTAAAGTTAAACTTACCAATCCAATTACTGATATCAAATTTTTAGATGATGAATTAGATATTAATAGAACAGTTACAGATACAAAACCATTATCTTATATAGTCACTACTAAAATAGAAAATATGCCAACATCTGATATATTGAGTTTTAGCAGTAGTGATGAATGTATAGCTAAAATTGAAGATAACAATATTATATTTGTAGGCGATGGAAAAGTAAAAATAATTGCAAGTGTCAACAACCAGCAATTTGCTTTTATTGAGTATACTGTATATAGCAAAGAATATAATTATATTAACTCAGTAGAAGATTTACTTAACATTGAAGACAACAAAAGTTATATAGTTACAACAGATTTAGATTTTACTAATTACACATCTGACAATGCAATTAATACTGTTAATTGTGAAATAGATTTTAATAATCATAAGATTAGTAATTTAAGTTATCAGTTGTTTAAAACTATAGAAAATAACGCTAAAATTGTTAATTTAATTATTTGTGGTAATATTGAAGTATTAAACTCAAACTATAACGATAATTCATTCTTCTCATTAGTTTGTGACACAAACAATGGGTTAATTGACAATATTAAATTTGAAAATGCTACATTAAACATCAATACCGATGTTATTGATGAAGGCAATGAATGTTATAATACATCATTAATATGCTGTATAAATGATGGTATAATTAGCAACATAAGTTTTGTTAATGTTGTAGTTAATAATGCAAAACTTACAAGTAAATATAATTTTTATTACTCATCAATTTGTTCTACCAACTATGGTACTATTACTAATGTTGATGGTGATATAAGTATCGCTGGTATTAACAGATTGGGTGGCTTAGTATATAGTAATTATAATATTATAGAAAATGTTGATATGGATATTACAATTATTTGTAGTCAATTAAAACAACAAATTGGTAGTTTAATTTATGAAACTAAAGAAGATACTGAAAAAGGAATCATATCTTCTATAAGTAATATAAAAATTGATATAACTATTGAATGTGTAAATGATATTGAAAATCCAACTATACAATTCGGTGGAGTAGTATATAAAAACAATGCTTGCCATATTAATAATGTACAATTAAGTATTGATTTTAAAGTTGAACTTTCTACATCACAAGCATATTTATATTGTTATTCTAATAAAGACAAAAATTTTGATTCGACTCAAATTACAGCTATACATAATAGTGTAAATCAATACGAATTAACAAATAACTAAATATAAAAAAGGACAACATAATATGGTTGTCTTTTTTTGTTTGAAAAATGTTTTAATTATTAACTTTCATTTTATGTATTGATGGTATTTTAGAGTATAAATAATATTGTATTTTAGTCTAAAATTCTACTTTAGAAAAAACTATTTAATAAAGCCTTTTGTTGTGTATTAAGTTTGACAATTAATATGTATAAAAGTATAATTTAAGTATGATAGACTTGCATCAATATTACCTTGTTTTGTTTATTGATTTTGCAAGTTTAAAACTTTTAATAGTAACTGCGACATTTTAATTTTATCAATAAGTTTTACTATTAATAAAAAGTTGTTAAATATTAATTTTGCTTAATATATGAAAAATGGATTAATTAACATTAATATTTAATTTTTATTTTAATGCTACTAGTAAATAAAAAGATGCGTAGTAGCACATATTATTTTAAATAATAATTGACTAAAGTTTGTTTATTTTATAAGTGGAGAAAACAAATGAAAAAAGCGTTCAAAATTATAGGTATAATATTAGGTAGTATACTTGGATTGTTGGGCATTGCAACAGCTGTAGCAGCTATTAGTGGTGCATTTAGCAATAAGAAAATAGATATTACTGAGTTGTCATGGGAAACTGATAAGGTAAGAGTGGTTGATGATTATAAGACAACCATTAACTTTTTACCTGAAAATGCAAATCAGTTAGATGTCGAACTTAAACTTGTATATGCAGATGGTGCTAATATTGTAGAGATACCAAGCACCGTTAAAGCAGGACAAGAGTTTACTATCAAACTTAAAAAAGATGCTAATGGCAACAATATCGGTGGCGAAGTTGTTATTGAAGCAAAAACAAAGTTGGTAGTATCTAAGACTAAATTAAAGATTTTGGTTGATGTTCCTATTCCTAACAACGGACTTGTATTAGCTTCAGACTTTGATAGTGAAGATGATGATAAACTTATCAATGCTGGTTCTAGTCAATTTGGATTATATGTTTATACCAATCCTAACTTAGCATTAAACTCTAATACTGGAAAAGAAACAGACTTGATTGAGTCATATAAAGATATCACTATAAAAAGTGGTAATGAAAGTGCTTTACAGATAGTAACAGCCGGAACACAGAAAGAAGGATTCTATTGTCCAGATTATATTGAACACGGACATAAAGGACCATTTAAAGATAACAATGGCAACTATTTGGGTTCTACTTGTCAAGGTAGAAGATTAGAGAAAAGAAAATTTGTAGAATATACAGCTAAAGCGATAACTAGTACAAAAGCACCAGTTATAATTACAGCTAAAGCATTAAGAACATATTCTATGCAAGAAGAATATGTAGACAAAAATGATTCTAAGTATCTTGATGAAAATAATAAGTTTGAAGGCGAGCCTCGTCAAAACTTCTATACAGATTTAAGTAACTATATTTCTAATTATCAAGATTATATAAAAGCTGACACTAGAGAATTTTATGATCCTAACAATAATCAAAAATTATATGATAATGGTCAAGCATTTATAGATTCTGTTACTTACACCAATCAAGATGGCGAAAAATACATAAAGATTAATGATAATCGTATTGACGAACAAGCAGCATATTTCTATATGTATGTTGAAAGTCGTACAATATTTAATATTAAAGAAATTGAAATAAGTGAAGTTAAGTCTTCTATAACTGATAAAGTTGAATTTGAACCTCATGGTGCATTACAACAATTTGATGTTACAGAACTTAAAAATAAATTCCAATTGTCACTTATTCCTTCAAATGATGAAGAATTTGATTCTGATGACTTGGCTTATAGATTGACTGAACTTCGTGTTCTATCTATTATGAATAAACAAGAGGGTAGTACAAGTCAATATGAATTTGACACATCAGATATTTTTGAAATTGAAAATCCATCTAGCACAACCAATCCAATTTGGCGTATTAGATGTATTAACCCAATTACTAACGCTAATAGATCTAGAAATTATAGATTGCGTTTCTATATTCCAACTTCTAAGACAAAAACAGATTTAGACTTCTATACAACAGGAGATAAATATGTTGATATTGGTGTAGAAGCTTTGGAAAATGGTGTACAAGAATTGAGATTGTATACAACAAGAGATACTGGCTCAAATGCACTTAACACAACAATGATTATCAACAAACAAGATATTGAAGGTTATAGTTATAGACAATTGTTGGATTCTAGTAGATATTTACTAACAGGTGCTAATAACAAAAAACCAACATATTCTTTAGTAAAATTCTTTGTTACAGAAGAAAGTGCAAAAACTAAATATAATAACGCTGATACAACATATTTTAAAGTTAAACTTGAAGCTGATGGTGTTACTCCAACATTAAAATCAATGCCATATAACACCACCCAAATAAAAGCATACGAACTTAATTATTATGTGGGTAATCAATTAACACTAGAAGCTATTAATATTACCAATGGAGATCCATTAAAAGTATTTGCCGCTGTTGTTAAGACAGACTATAAAGGCAATCCTATTGATACTAATGGCGTAAGTTATGGTGAAGAAGGCTATAATGGTGTTTATCAAATTATTGCTAGATCAACCAATGATATTTCTATTGTAGTTAACAATTATCTTGAAAGTTTAAATTTCTATACAACTAATGATGCAGATCCAACAACATATACTTTGCGTAATATAACACAAGGTGGAGATTCTTCTACTACAGATACTATTCAATTGTTGGCTGATCAAACATACAATTTGAAAGTTAGTCCATTCTATTTGAATGCTAAAGGCGAGTTTGATACAGCAAATAAGAATTATATTGATAATGCAATAATTGATTATAAAACCAATTTAACACAAGCAATGCTTAATGCATACAATAATGGTTATATCGGTAATTCATCATTTAGCTATGATTCAGTTGATGTCAATGTAAAATCTGAATTTGACCCTAATAATGTTATATTTAATGTTGAAGTAGATGCGGAAATTAATAAAAATGCATCATATAATTACAAACCAGAAGCATTTGACTTAAAAGTAAATGCTAGTGGAGCACTAAGAAATATATTTGATAGTTCAAAATCAACAGTAAATATGATTGTAAACTATGCAAGTATAGATTCATTTAATCTTACAACTGGAACAGGAGATGATCAAACAGGAGTTAAAGATACTTTCACATTATCTCCACAGGTTGTATCTTTAGATGAAATTAAATGGAAAGAACCGGGTGTTGATACTCAATTTGATTTAAACTTAGATTATACTTTTGATATTCAAAAACAAGATCCCGATGGTAATTACAATTCAAAAATTGATAAGTATATTGGTACACAAAATTATGTAATTAGCTATGTTAATATGCTTAGAAATTTAAGTAATACAGATGTTATTTCAATTGATTGGAATATAACATTTGCTGATGGTGCACCATCAAGTACAGCTAAGGTTAGTGATTATATAGAAATAATCAATAACCCAACCGAAGCTGAAAAACAAAACTTGATAGCTGGAATGTTGAAGCCTATAAAAGGTGAAACTAATGGCGTCAAATTAAAAGTTGAATGTACTATAAGTATATATAAAACAACTAACGGATATATAGATCAAAGATCGGCATCTATTAATATTGTATTAATACAAAAACCTGTGGTGTTTGAGACATATTCACCTTATGGTGATTTAACAAATGAACAAGATCCAAATTCTTATTTAGGATTTGTTGCAAATGGTCAAACATTAGAACGCTCTCTTCAATTAGATGGCGGTAAATATCAAGACTTATTACTAGATAGACAAGAAAAGAATGTGTATGTTTACAATTCTCTAAGTGGTCAATATGAAGAATCAAATTCTAAAGCACGAACTTTCATTAAAGCTATTTTAGATACTGATGGCAATATCGGTAGATTCTGTACATATACTATTGATACAACAACATCAATCGGTAATGTTCCTCCAATTTACTTTATTGATTCATCTGGTGGAATAACTTATTCTACTCGTCCTGATGATGGTAAATTGATGGTATATTCTAGATATATATCTGAAAACACAATGGCAAAAATTACAGTAACTTCTCCATTTAGTGATACTTCTACCGAATACTATATTACAGTTTTAAGTTCAATCAAATTTGAAGTTCCAACTGAAAATATTAGTGTTTCTACAACAGTTAATGATGGTAAACTAGATTTAAGTGAGATATACAAAGTAAAAAGTATAAAAGATCAAACATACTTACCAACAAGCTTTGAACTTATTGGAGATAATACAAGTTTTGCATCATTGACAAGTGCAGAGAATGCATCATCAATTTTGACTTCAACTGGACCAGAAATTCCTCGTACAATATTGACAGCATATAATGTATATTCTGATCGTACAATAAAATTAAAATTATATTACTATGTATTAAATGATGAAGATTATTATATTAAAAATGAAATGACTTCAATCAATGGTAATGAATTGTCAGTTATTATCAAACCAGGTTATACTGCAACATTGCAAAGTGGTATAACTAATCAAGACGATACTAAATTTACATTAGTATCAGGCAAAGAAGCTAATTTCTTTGATAATGATAGTTATGTTAACAAAGAATTCTCTACATCAACATCTTCAATTACAAATGATTTTATAAAAATCAAAAATATAAATACAGATTCTAATTTGAATGCTATAGACACATCTAATATTATTGGTAGTTTATTGCAATTGGCTTATGATACTGAAAAGTTGGGGGATGATCAAGCTATATTTGAAACATTATTCTCTAGTACAGCACAAAAGAATCTAATTTCATCAGGAATATTTTCAACAAGATCAATTCCTAATAATTTAACTGTTCCTATTAAAGTATTGTTTAAAGAAGGTAATCCAGAAAATCCAGTTGTTCAAGAAATTGGAGTATTTTGGTGCAAAGTTACAGCAAGTGTAACATTTAGTATTAGTGATGCTCCTAATGAAAGTGCAAGAAGTAATGATACACAATCATTTAAAAATTATAATTATACTTTAGATTCTTCTGATACAGTTACTCTAGGAGCATATACAATTTACTTATTTAACATTAATGAAAGAAATAATATATTATCGTTAAAAGGTGCAGATGGTAATGAATTATTGAGTTCACTATATACAGCATTTACACTTTATAGATATGAAAATGGTGTTGCTTATCCTGTAGAGAATGATGATAATGTTGAAGTTATCGCAAATATTAATAACGGAATTTTAGAATCATTAATTTTAAATATAAAAAATTCAGTAAATGAAAGCGTCTTGTACAAATTGTCTATTGCAACATCAATAAACAAACCGGGCGAAACTTATGATTATCAATTTAGATTAGATCCTTCATATATCCTTACAGTCAATTATCCATTAGGTGATACTGCATCTAATGAAGTTGTAAGAGTAGGAACTCAAATTGATTTATTGAGTAACTATATTAATCAAAATGTAAGAATACAAGCCTATGATGATCGTGAAGGTGAAAACTTTAACATTGTAGCGACAACAGAAGCAAACAAATATAGATTAGTGTTCACTAATAGTACTAAAACTGTAACATTAAAAGATGGAATGCTTCCAATATCATTTAGTATTGTAAGTGGTACAACTGGAAAGATTACTAACAATATTTTACAAATCGTTTCATCTCCAGTTAATGCAACAGAAGATCTAACTGTTAGAGCTACACTATTTAATGGCGCATATATTGATTATGTATTTGAAGTTTATAAAGATTTAAGTGTAATAGAAGCAAATGTCCCAAATGAAGTAATTACTATGTATGGTGACACTAATTACAATCTACTTGATTATTTATCATTGGGATTAGTACCTCCAGATGGATTTAAGTATGCTGTAAAATACAATTATACTCAAGGTTTACCTCAATGTTACTTTAATGGAATGCCAGTAAATGATAGCAACAAGATTCTTAGTTACACTGGTAGTAATTTAATTATCAACTTTGAAGATATTGTTGATACAAATGGTATTAATGTATCATTTAGTGTTTGGACTAATTATAGTGTTAGTGGAGAAGATCCAAAACAACTTAATATTAAATTATATCCAAACTTAAAATTGAAAGAAAATACAAATATTACAACATTAGTGTCAGGTAGACAAGCAATTGATATATTAACAATTTCTGATACTTGGCAAAATCCAACAGATAATGATACTTGGCTTGTTTCAGGTAATGATTCATTATCAGGCATTTCAGTAAGTATTACAAAAGTAGTATCTGGTGATATGGTATGGGCATCAAATACAACTGGAACAAACAATAGTGGAATTGGATATATTGCTGATGAATCTAAATATAGAATTATGGTTGATCCTACAGAAACAGAAGTAAGCAAACAAGTTTATTTAGATATGTATGTTATTAAAAATGGTAATGTTGTTCAATTCTATTCTAATAATGTTGGTAAAAATTATGTCCTTACATTTGCTGTTTCAAGAGAAGCATTTAATACTAAATATGAATTAACTTATGATATTGTATTAGTGCCTGATATTAATTTGAATAGTAGTTATATTGGAAGTACAGCGTATGTTATTACAGCTGCTACTGGTGCTGAAATAACAAAAACAATATTACTTAATAATTATGATACCAATTTATTTAATCCAACAGATTATGATGGAAATTCATTAAGTGAAGAGTTTACAGCAACTAATCCAAGAATTACAACAAGTGCAGATACTTGTACTGTAGATGGTGTTCATAAAGATTATACATTTATTAATACTGTAGGTGGAGATGGAAAACTTACATTAACTATTGGTGCTATCAATAAAGAAGAAAATGTATTTGTAAAATATACAATAACTTGGCAAGGTGGTACTGAAAGTTATGAAGCAATCATTCGTCTAACTGTTAAACCTAATATTTATAACGAATCAGTTGAGTATATAGGCAAGTCAACTAGCGAATTGGTTGTATATGCTGGTTCGGAAGCTGAACTTACATTCAATAATGGATTGATTGTTAAACAATCAAACAATAGTGCTCAAGTTAAAGGTGAGCAACAAAGAGAGAATAAAGATATTACTTATGCTAATGTTATATTAAAATTAGATGAGGGTGGTTCAGAAGATTTGTATTATACATTAATTAATGATGATACTAATCCAAGAATTAAGTTTATGTCTGTTCCTCAAACTACTACAATTGAAATTCCTTATTATTATGATTTATCTGGTAAAAAATCCGGTTTGTATTATTCAAGTAATTCTAGTTCAACTGAAAATAAATTAGATTTTGAAACTGAAGCTTATAATCCAAATAAATCAATAAAAATAAAGATTATGCCTGTATTAGATACTATTGCATTTAAAGATAATAATTCAGTTGGAACAACTGAATCTAATCCAATAGATATTGCTAATCAATTTGCTAAAGATTTATATAAAGATGATGGATTATCAAAAAGTTCATCTGAATTTAATTATGAAACAGATCTTACAACAACTCCTAGTGTTGGCTTGCATGGTTATAACATAATTAACTTGTTTAATATTGCTACAGAAAGTGAAGCAACATTTGATTCGACTGATACTAGTAAAATTGTTATTGATAGAGATGAAGTTATAAAAGGTATTATTTATAATGTAACTATATCAATGGGTAAAAAGGGGTCAACATTTAGTGTAGTTGAGCGCCCTCAAAATTATTATACATTGAGTGCCGATAATACAACAATATACTTTATACCTCAAATGTCTGTAACTTATGATACTATTAAAGCAACTATTCAAGTTCAATTACCAGGTAAGACTGGCGCTACATCAAATAGAACTATTTATGTAGAATTCCAATATTCTGGTACTTACAAATATAATAATGAAGATATTACAGAAGGTGTTGGTAAGTCTGGCGAAATAATTGATACAGAAAAGATGTTTGAAATATCTGAATTAACATTTAACGCTGCTGATTATGATAGTGATTTAAGTCTTGTTCCTGACAATGCTATAACATCTGATAAAGTATACAACTTAGACGAATTGTTTAGATTTGGATACTTAATTAGAGAAAAAACAACAACTGGTGCAGAAACTGGTGTTGTAGATAAGTCTTATACTATGGACGGTAACAATAATTTACCGGATTCATCTGAATACAATCCTGATACAGCTAAGAATGTTACATATTTATCAATAATCACTAGAAACATTGATAGTAAAGGTGAGAGCCAAAATGTTAGATATTATTATTTACCTTCAAATATTAAGCTGACTTATACCATTAAGAGTGGATTGGATTATGCATCTATTATTAATGGTAATCAATTACAAATTAATCCATATTATTGTACTAGTTCAAATGATATAGGTACTGATGGAAATAGAAAGATAACTATTACAATTAGTTGTGGTGGATTCTCAACAGATAGAGAAATTTCAATATTCCCAATTAAGGTAAGATACACATTTAGAGCTATTCAATCAAATTCTACATACACATTTGAACCTCAATTAGTAAATACTAAGACTGGAGAATCAGTTCAACCAAAATCAAGTGTAATATTGTTAAATAAAGAAAAGAACATTGGAGTAAGTGATTTAGATACCATATTAACATGGTTAAATAACGACAAGTTTACTCCATTGACTGAAAAATTGCTAAAAGATGAAACCCTAGTATTTACCAATAGTATTGTCTTTGGTGAAGGTGCATCTATGCAAGAGTTTGAAAAAGATTGTACTATAAGTTTAGTCGCTGATGTGGGATTGCAACAAAATTCTAGTAAATTGTCAATTTCACCAAATTTAAGTGGTACAGAAAGAAATGAAACATTTATTGATGAAACTGGTAATGGATTATTTATATCTAAAGTATTTACTAATAATGTAAAATTAGATAATTTAAATGTTGCATTAACATTTAATGATTTTGCTTTGGCAAAAGAATACATTAGTAGTGTTGGTGGTAATGATTTATCTACAATTACAGATGGTAGTATAATTAATATCACAAAAGATCAAAAAACAATTTACTTTAAATCTAGAGAAGTTCCAAAAGATGTTAAGATTATTATGAACTTACATATTACAGCTACCGAAACAATTGGTGAAGGTGATGATAAAATAACTAAAGATATAGATTTAAGTCAATCATTTACATTAACAATCTCATGTAATATTGGAGTTAGTGGCTTAATGGAAACATACAATGTTACTTATGATCTTGATGACCATGGTGACATAACAGACCAAATAACAATATTATTTGATAATGGTACTGGAACTAATCATTTTAGTGCAGTAACAATAACAGGTAATGGTACTGTAAGTGCACGCATAATGCTTGCAGATTTAGGTGTTACAGGCAACTTTAATGGCACAGAAGATGCTTTAAATGACGCTGTAACAAGAATGATTAATTGTCCAGCAACTGGTGAAAGTAGATCTCTTACTGGTATAACAATTAATTCATCTGGATTAAAAGGAACTGCTGGTACAACAATTAAATTAAGAACATTTAAACTAAAATTAATGCTTGGTGACAATGAACTTAAAACAGTTGAGTTTAAAGTTACCAACGCACAATAGCAGTTTAATATTAAGAAGTTGTGTTTAGTCGGCACAACTTCTTAGTACAAATTGCTTTATTACATAAAAAAATAGTTTGAATATTTTTACAATTGTTATATAATAATTATAATAACAAATGGGGGTCTAATTTATGGAAAAAGAAAGTAAAAATGGTCTTGACCTAATTAGGATTTCAGCCGATAAATTAAAAGGTTCTTGGGGTAGAGTATTCCTTGCAACACTAATTTATGTTGCACCACTAGTATTATTCTGTTTGATACCTTATGCTGGTTGGGCAATTTCTGTTGCATTATTTGGTTATTTGACTATTGGTTACATCAATTTTATGCAACAAACTTTAAAGGGAGAAAAACCAAGTTTTAAAGTATTGTATGCACAACCTGAATATATGCCAGCTATTATGGTAGGTATTATTATTGCAATTGGTACAATGTTAGGTTTACTACTATTTATTGTTCCAGGTATTTTAGTAATTGGTTATTACTCAATGAGTTTATTTGTACTTAACGAAGAAAAAATTGTTAATGTAACAGATACACTTAATGTTGCAGCAAGACAAATGAATGGAAACAAAACAGCATTATTTGCTTATAAAGTTGTATACTATTTGTTCTATGTATTGGTTGGCGCTGTAAGTGCTGTATGCGAAATGTTTATTAGTAGTTTATATACTTCTAATTTAGCACTTGGTGTAGTATTAACAATCTTATTGGTATTAGTATTTATTGTTCTATTTGCAATTATTACTATGTATTTCTATGCTTCTAACTGTGTATTCTATGAAGAAGTAGTAAGAAAAGTAGAAGTAACAGATTATCAATTAAAATCTGAAAAGAATGTTGTTAAAATGGAAGATGTAGCTAAAGCTGAAGAAACTAATACTGAAGCAAAGGTTGAAGAAAAAGTTGAAGAGCCTGTTGTAGAAGAAGAGAAAGTTGAAGAAACTGCAAAAACTGAAGAAAAGGTTGAAAAACCTGTTAAAAAGACTCCAGCAAAAAAGACAACAGCTAAAAAATCAACTACAACTACTGCTAAGAAAACTACAGCTAAAAAGACAACTGCTGAGAAAAAAGAATAATTTTAATTATTAGAAAAAAGCACTTTTTAAAGTGCTTTTTTTGTGCATATTATTTCTTTAAATTCAAATAATATTTGTATACAAAAGTTTCTTTTAGGGGGAAATAATGAAAGATACAGGTATTGTGAGAAGAGTAGATGAGTTGGGTAGAATAGTTATTCCAAAGGAGATTAGAAGAACATTAAGATTAAAAGAAGATACACCTGTCGAAATATTTATTAATAAGACAGGGGAACTTACTTTAACTAAGTACTCACCAATTGTGGACATTTCTCAATTTGCTCAAACATTTTGCGATGTTGTTAATGATATTATGAATTTTAATGTAGTGGTATTAGATAAAGATAATGTTATTGCTACTAATTCAAAATCAAAAGCATATTTGGGTAAATTTATCAGTGTTCAGTTGGAAGAATTGTTGGAAGAAAGAAAAAGTTTCTTATACAATGTGTCAGATGGTTCAAAAATGCTACAACTGTTTGTAGATGATGATAATACATATTATAGCCAAATCATTGTTCCTATTTTGGCAAACTCAGATATTGTGGGTGGAATTGTCGCTTTTACCAACACTCCAGATAGTATCAATTTTAATATGTCAGATGTCAAAACACTACAAACTGTAGCTTGTTTTATGGCTAGACAGGTGGAATAATGAGAAGACAGTCAGTGCTAATGGGTGCACTTGTATTGGCTGTTGGTGGAATGATAGCAAAACTAGTTGGTGCATTATACAAAATACCACTAACCAATATATTAGGTACTAACGGAATGGGACTTTATTATTTGGTTTTCCCATTGTATAGCTTACTGCTAGTACTTATTAGCTCTGGTACAAGTTTAGCAGTTTCTAGGCTTGTTAGCACAGAAAGAATACACAACAACAAACATAATGAATTAGTTATTTTTAAAGTAGCGTTGGTTTATGTTTTTGTATTAAGTTTAATATTTAGTGCGTTATTAATTGTGTTTAGCAACAATATTTCGGCTATTCAGGGCAATGCAAATGCAAGAGTGGGTTATATTGCTATTGCACCTGCAATAATCTTTTCATCATTAATTGCAGTTGTAAGGGGATATTTTCAAGGACAAGAAAATATGATTCCTACTTTACTTAATAATATATTGGAACAAGTTATTAAATTGGTATCAGGATTAATACTTGCCAATTATTTTATGCGTAAAGGTGTTATGTTTGCAGTATTTGGAGCAATACTAGGTGTAACCATATCTGAGTTTTTTGCTTTTATACTGATTATTATCAATTATTTATGTTATAAGAAAAAACTTATATACAAAATTGATGTTCCCAAAACACCAAATTTAAGTTATATGCAAGCATTAAAAAAGATAGTGGTTTATGCTTATCCCGCAACATTGAGTGCGATAATCGTACCAATAACAACATTTTTAGATAGTTTTTTAGTAATTAATATTCTCAACAATTCGGGATTTTCTAGTCTACAATCAACCAATTTGTATGGTATAAGCAATGGTATCGTGTCAGCACTTATTAATTTGCCAGTGCTTTTGTGTGGTGCACTTGCTACAGCATTAATACCCAATCTTAGTGGTTTGTACGCTCAAAACAATGAAAAAGAAGTTATATTTAAGACTTCTTTATTTATAAAGATAACTTGGATAATATCTTTATTTTTCTTTTTAATATTTATGATATTTGCAGAAGATATTATTTCTATTTTATACTCAAGGGGACTAACAAATATTGTTATTGACGAATATTCGTTTGCGTCAAAATTGTTAATGATTAGTTCTGTTAGTATTATATATTACGCATTGCTTCAGACATTTACATCAATATTACAGAGTATTAATAAAGTTAAAGTACCATTTTATAGTTTGCTTATTTCTTTATGTGTGAGAGAAATTTGTATTTTTCTATTTGTTGGTAATCCAAAAATAAATATATTTGGTGTTGCAATAAGTAACTTAATATTTTTAACCATAGCAACAATAATCAACTTGTATTACATAAAAAAATATGTAGCTTTAAGTTATTCGTTTTTAAAATTAATCGTTTCGCCTATAGCTTCGGCTGTTGTTGCTGGTATAGTAATGTATTTCTTAAAATTTATGTTATCTCAACTTAACACTATACTATATTGTATAATTAGTGGTGGGGTAGGAACAATAGTTTACTTTGTGCTTATATTTGCATTTAAAAGCTTCAATTACAACGAAATGAAAACTTTTAAAAGGAAAAAGATTGTTAATGCAAAATAGTTTAAAATTCTCCAATAGTGTAATAATTAAGAAAAAGGAGAATATCAGTATGAATAAAACCGAATTTGTAAAAGAGATTTCTAAGAAAAGTAAATTAACACAAAAGGACTGCAATAATTGTCTTAATGCAATAACAAAAATAATCGAAAATTCTTTAAAGCGTGGTGATAATATCAATCTAGTTGGCTTTGGTAAATTTGAAGTTAAACACCGTATGGCAAGACGAAGTTATAATCCACAGACAAGAAAAATTGGTATGTTGCCAGCTAGCAAAGTACCATCTTTTAAACCAGGTAAACAGCTAAAAGATGTGGTTGGCTAAGACTAAAAAAATGGCTTAATAAAGTCATTAATTAAAATAAAATTGTAGAAATATGTCAAAAATTGTTTTGATAATCTTGCTTAATATGGTATAATATCCGTAGAAAGCATAAAGGAGAAAATGTTTATGAATAAAGTTGAATTAGTAAAAGTTGTTGCTGAAGAAACTGGTCTTACTCAAAAAGAAGTTAATGCTGTTGTTGATACATTCTTTGACACAGTTATTGCTGACTTAGCAGAAGGCAATGAAGTTGCTTTAGCAGGATTTGGTAAATTTGTTGTTAAGACAAGAGCAGCAAGAGAAAGTATCAATCCAAGAAGCAAAGAAGTTGTTAAGGTTCCAGCATGCAAAGCTGTTACTTATAAACCTAGCAAAAATATTAAAGAAGCAGTTAATAAGTAATTAATTATTAATTTAATAAACATTTAATTGGAAAAAAGTTTCATATTATGTGAAACTTTTTTATTTTTTTACAATGACTATATTGCAATACAAAAATAAAAAGTTATTTACAATATGCCTAATTTATAATAGAATAGTATAGTATGAAAATAGGTGATATCGAATTAAAAAACAATTTAATATTAGGTCCAATGGCTGGAGTTACTGATGTTGGATTTAGAAGTCTTGCTATAAAATATGGTGCAGATTATGCCGAATGTGAAATGGTAAGTGCAAAAGCATTAAAGTACAACAATAAAAACACATTAGATTTGTTGGTGACCGAATCTTGTGAAAGCATTAAAGTAGCTCAAATATTTGGTTCTGACCCAGTTATTATGTCCAATATAGTGAAAAGTAAGTATTTGGATAAATTTGATATTATTGATATCAATATGGGGTGCCCAGCTCCTAAAATAGTCAAAAATGGTGATGGTAGTGCATTAATGCGTAATATAGATTTGGCTTATGAAGTTGTTTATGCTTGTGCTAAAGCTACTACAAAGCCTATTACAGTCAAATTTAGAGCTGGTTGGGAAGACAATATCAATGCTGTCGAATTTGCTAAAATGTGCGAAAGAGCAGGTGCAAAAGCAATCACAATACACCCAAGAACTAGAGAACAATTTTATGCTGGTAAAGCAGATTTAGAACTAATTAAACAAGTGAAAAAAGCAATTAAAATACCAGTAATAGGCAATGGTGATGTAATGGATATTGATAGTTATCACGCTATGCTAGATACAGGTGTAGATGCTGTTATGGTAGCTCGTGGGGCATTAGGCAATCCAGAAATATTTGCTAAATTATTGGGCAAAGAAGTCAATGTGGACAAACTAGCAGATATAAAAGAACATATAGCTATATTAAGAAAATACTATCCAGAAGAACTTGTTACAAAAACAATGAGAAAACATATATTGTGGTATTTAAAAGGTTACCACAATTGTACAGAAATAAAGAATCAAGTTGTTAGAGAAAAAAACTTAGATGATGTTTTAAAAATATTGGAAAAGTTTTTTGATGAAAATAAAAAAAGAGAAAGTGTTTAGACTATAAGTACCGAATAAACATCTTTCTCATATCTATAAGTAAAGAAGTTGAAATATAAAAGTTTCATTTATTTTCTTTACTTCTATTATTGTGTGTAATAGTTTTAATAATATTCATAAAAAAACAATTATTGTTTTCAATAATTGTTTTTTTTATTTATTATTCTTCACTAAGTTTTTTAATAGTTTCTCTATTGTTTTGAGCATCTTGTTTAGATTGTTCAAACAATTTTGTTGCTATTTCTGGTTTTTTCTTCATTAAAGAGAAATATCTACTTTCACCATTTAAGAACTCCATATAATCTTTTGTAGGGTCGCCACTATCCAAAATATATGGATTTTTACCTTCTTTTAATAGGTCAGGGTTGTATCTCCATAAAGTCCAGTATCCACATTCGCAAGCTTTCTTTTCTTCAAGTTGGCTATTTGACATATTGATACCATGGTTAATACAAGGTGCATAAGCAATAATCAAACTTACACCATTATAAGCTTCAGCTTCTCTAACTGCCTTCAAGAATTGGTTCATATCTGCACCCATACTTACTTTAGCAACATAAACATCTTTGTAGCAACTAGCTATCAGACCTAAGTCTTTCTTTGGTCGTTTTTTACCACCAGAAGCAAATTTTGCTACTGCGCCAGTAGGAGTAGATTTGCTAGCTTGACCACCAGTATTACTATATACTTCGGTATCCAATACTAATATATTTACATTTTCTCCACTAGCTAATACATGGTCCAAACCACCATAACCAATATCATAAGCCCAACCATCTCCACCTATTATCCATAGACTTTGATTTATAAACGCATCTTGCAATGTGTTTATATCTTCTACAAGTTGACTATTAATATCTTTTTGACTATTTAATTCATCAAGAATTTGTTTTCTAATATTTCTCTGAGTGTCAGCATCTGTTGATTGTAAATATTGATCTACAAGTTCTTTAGTGTGGCTATTAAAGTTATTTTCTTTAACAGTATTTAACAATTCCAACAATCTATCACGCTTGATATTAAGTCCCAATTTGATACCATAACCAAATTCGGCATTATCTTCAAACAAACTATTTGCCCAAGCTGGACCACCTTTTTCATCAAAAGTATAAGGGCAGGTTGGAGCACTTCCACCATAAATACTAGAACATCCAGTAGCATTGGCTATTACCATATGGTCACCAAATAATTGAGAAATAACTTTGATATAAGGAGTTTCGCCACATCCTGCACAAGCACCACTAAACTCAAAATATGGTTTGTCAAATCCAACACCTTTAACAGTGTTGTTCTTAAATAAATTGCTCTTTACAGATTTAACTGTTTCTAAATAACTATAATTTTTTGTTTCTTTTTCAAGTATATCTTCTGCATCAACCATTGTTAATGCTTTTTCTTTAGCAGGGCATACACTAGCACATACACCACAACCTGTACAATCCAACGGACTTAATTGCATTACATATTGTTTAGTAGGTTCAGCTGTTGCATTAAGTGTTTTTAATGTATCAGGTTTATCTTTTAATTCACCTTCTAGTAGGTGAGGGCGTATTGCTGCGTGTGGACATACAAATGCGCACATGTTACATTGAATACATTTTTCACTATTCCAACAAGGTAGACTAGTTGCTATACCACGCTTTTCATATTGTGTTGTTCCTGTAGGTACATATCCTGATGGATTAAATGCACTTACTGGTAGGGTATCCCCATCTAACTTTTCAATAGGTTTTATAAATTCTTCATAGTACTTGCTACAAGATTTGTTTTCACAAGTAGTACAATTAATATTTGCTGTAGCCCAGCTATCAGGGTAGTTGATTTGGTGTAAACTATTTTCAGCACTTTCTATAGCATTGTAGTTGGCTTGAATAACTTTGTCGCCTTTGCTACCATAATTTTTATATGCCATCTTTTTCATTTCATCTTTAGCTGTTTCAAATGGCAATATGTTGATAAGTTTAAAGAATGCACTTTGCATTATCAAATTTATTTTATTTCCTAAACCTAAATCTTTAGCTATTGAATATGCGTCAACTGTGTATAGTTTTATGTGCTTATTAGCAATATCTCTTTTTACACTAGCTGGTAACATTGTTTCAAGTTCTTTTTCAGACCAGTTGGTGTTTAGTAGGAGAGTACCATTGTCTTTTATACCTTTAAGTATATTATATTTTTTAACATAAGTTTGATTGTGTACAGCAACAAAATCAATGTTGTCTAGTAAATAACTTTCATCAATTTTATCTTTACCAAAACGCAAGTGAGATATAGTTGCATTACCACTCTTTTTAGAGTCATATTCAAAATATGCTTGACCATTAAGATTGGTATTGTTGCCAATAATTTTTATACTGCTCTTGTTGGCTGATACTGTACCATCTCCACCATAACCATAGAACTTACATGATGTTACACTATGAGTACTTGGATGTATAATTGTTTTTACTTCCAAACTACTATGGGTTACATCATCATTAATACCAACTGTAAAATGATTTTTAGGTTGTTTTGATTGAAGATTTTCAAATACAGCATTTACCATACTTGGTGTAAATTCTTTACTACCAAGACCATATCTACCACCGAAAACTTTTATGTTTCTACCCATTTCGTTTAGGGCAGTTACAACATCAAGATATAGAGGTTCGCCAAGTGAACCAGGTTCTTTTGTACGGTCAAGTACAGCAACTTTTTCAACTGTATTTGGCAAGCAAGATACAAATGTTTTTGCATCAAATGGTCTATATAGTCTTACTTTCAATACACCATATTTTTTACCATACTCTTTATTTAGATAATTAATGGTTGTTTCTGCTGTGCTTGTACCACTTCCCATTAAAATAATGACATCTGTAGCATCTTTTGCACCACAATAGTCAAAAAGTCCATACTTTCTGCCAAAAAGTTGTTCAAATTGTTTCATAACACCTTTAACAATATCAGGGACTTTATTGTAGTGTGTATTGCTAGCTTCTCTATTTTGAAAATATATGTCAGGGTTTTGAGCAGTTCCTTGTTGGTGTGGAGTAGTCGAATTTAAGGCACGCTTTTTAAACTCAGCAACTTTATCAAATGGATATATTTGATTAATTTTTGCTAAATCAATTTGTTCTATAGTGTTTATTTCGTGACTAGTTCTAAATCCATCAAAGAAATGTAAAAATGGTACAGAAGAGTGTAGTGTTGATAGATGTGCTATCAATGCCATATCGTGTGCTTCTTGTACCGAACCAGAACTCAACATCGCAAATCCTGTTTGTCTGCAAGCCATAACATCTGAATGGTCACCAAATATTGATAGGGCGTGAGTAGCTAAAGCTCTTGCACTAACATGCATAACACAAGGCAATAGTTCGCCGGCAATCTTATACATATTAGGTATCATTAGTAAAAGACCTTGACTAGCTGTAAATGTAGTAGTCAATGCACCTGCACTTAACGAACCGTGCAATGCACCTGCAGCTCCACCTTCTGATTGCATTTCTACAACCTTTACGGTATTGCCAAAAATATTTTTTACTCCGTCATTTGCCATACTATCAGCAAGTTCTGCCATAGTACTTGATGGAGTAATAGGATATATTGTTGCAGCTTCACTTAGGTGATACGCAACCAGTGTTGTGGCGGTGTTTCCGTCAACAGTTATCTTGGGCATTTTGTACCTCCAATCATTAATTTTTTGATAAAGAATTTTATACTTCTAACATCAATTTTAAGTATATTACTTATTAAAATTTTAGTCAAATCATAGGAATTATATTCGTAATGTTGTATACTATATGTAGAATATTATAAGGAGAATTTATTTTGAATTACTTATTAACATTATGCTATGATGGTTCAAGATATTCTGGTTGGCAAATTCAACCAGACCAAATCACAGTACAGGGCGAGTTGGAAAAAGCACTTAAACAAGTTTTTAAGACAGATATAAAAACTATTGCAAGTGGTAGGACAGACGCTGGAGTAAGTGCATTGGGTCAAACAGTAAGTTTTTTTAGTGATACTTTATTTAAGGAATATAGTTTGCTAGGCTATCTAAATACTATATTGCCAGATGATATTAGAGTTGAAAAAGTACAATATGTCCCTGATGATTTTAATGCAAGATTTAGTTCTAAGAAAAAGACTTACGCTTACAATTTTTATTTGTCTAGGCTATCCAAACCATATTTGGATAAGTTTGCAACAAGAGTAGGTTACAAGCTTGATATGGATAGATTGGAAAAAGAATTATTGTCACTTATAGGTACTTATGATTTTACGACTTTAAGTAGTGTAGATACACAAGTAGAAAGTAAGGTAAGGGATATTTATGATATAAGACTAGAAAAACACGGCGAAGTCTATACAGTGTATTTTACAGGTTCGGGCTTTTTAAAAAATATGATTAGGATTATTATGGGGACAGCCTTTGATATCGCTAGAGGTCATATAAAAGAATCTATGCTTCAACTCATAGATAAAAAGGATAGAAGATGTGCAGGCAAAACAGCAGGCCCAGTGGGACTTGTGTTGGTCGAAGTAAATTATATCTAAATTGAAATATATATTGACACTAATAGTAAAAATGTTATATTATTAAGTAAATATATAATATTATTTTGTCTAAATAAAGGGGGATAAAATGAAAACAAAAACTATATTAAGATTTGCAGTTACTATAGTTATCTTGGGCTTGATATTCCTTGGCGTATGGTTGATATGGTTTAAACCTACTAATGAGTTAGAAGTATTTAACACATTAACCAACCTTCAAAAAGCAGATAACAAATCCAAAGGTTATGGTGCTTATTTGTATGCATTAACTGGTGTAGACGAGAATACTCAAGCTGTTGGATTAATTAATTGGAAACATAAAAAAAGTGAAGATAGCGATTCTGAAACTATTAATAGATATTGTGAAGGTTTAAACTTTTCTACTATTACAAGTGAAGGAATAAATAGTAATGAAGACTATATTGTTTACTATAGATTCTTTATGCTTGGTGAAGATTTAGGAACAAATGAAGATTATCACAATGCAGATCCTTATTATTTACAAGGTGTTACAAATAGTGTTGGATTGCAAAAAATGTACGATAACATAGATAAAGCATTTGATTATTATTATGCTTATGTTCAACTTGCTCAAAAAGTTGATAAAAAAGATGTTAAAGAAATCAATAATTTGGCAAAAGCTTTAACCAATAGTTATACCAATTTTGCTTCAACAAAATCAGATATGGATTCACTTCTTGACAAACTTTCATCTAAAAGTGATGAATATAATTCAAATACAATAATGACAGAAGTTAAAAACTTATTTAAAACATTACATAGTGATTATTTTAACATAGTAAAAAATTATAACAACTTAACTATGACTGTTAGAGATTTTGTTATTAAGTATGCTTTTGATAATGACTTTGCTTATAACAAAGAAACAGTATATTATGACATTCTATTAAATTCAGTTAAAGAATTTACTAGTAAATCAATCAATTTGTTTGTTAAAGAAGGAAATAAAGAATTTGTTGCAAACAATGCAGATAAAATTACTGATTATGTAGATTATTCTTTAGATGTTGCTAGAGTAATTAGTAGTTTTAATAAAGAAGAAGAGAAACCAGATGTTGTTACTGACTATATCGAATTAAAAGATAATTATCCATCAACTATAACTGGTCAAAATAGTATATTTGCTTTATCTCATGTAAATAAAGTAAAATTTGCAAATAATGATGCAGAAATTAAATCTAAATTTAATTCTGAGAGTATAAAGTATATCAATAATATATTATCTAAATGTTTTGGTTTGACTATAGTAAATGAGACTGAGGG
Organism: uncultured Clostridia bacterium; assembly: GCA_934746645.1. GTDB lineage: Bacteria > Bacillota > Clostridia > Christensenellales > UBA1242 > UBA6345. The sequence continues at coordinate 155,271 of CAKVFE010000001.1, read as the reverse complement.
GGTATAAATTATGAAAAAAGGATATTATTCATTATTAGCATTACCATTAGTCGCGACTATGTTTTTAGCTGGTTGTGGTAAAACAACTAGAAATGCTTTAGAATTAAAGACTTTACACGCTGATACTGTTTCTGCTTATGACAATGGTACAACCAATACTTACTTTAAAAAGATTGGTTCAGCTGAAACAGAAGAAAAAGATTATTTCATTGTTCAATACAATAAAGGTATTACAGACTATCAAACAAGTACAGATGAAAAAGATACGAGTACTGACCTATATAAAAGATATAATCAATTAAAGAGTGTATATGGCCGTACAATGTCTTTGGCTTATGCTTATTACGCTGATTTTAGAAATGTATTTTATGAAAATATTGAATCTAAAAAACCAAATGCTAAAGAATTGACCGAACTTTATGATAGACTAAAAACATTCCAAAGAGAATTGGCATCATTCAATGCTAACAAACTTGATTTGGAAAGAGAAACCGAATTGTTTGGAGCAGAAAGCCCAATTATTGGCGCAAGTGTTGATAAATTCAATTATTCTTACACTAACTTAATTAAAGTAACTTTAAATTTTGTTAATTATTTTAAAGATTTACATGTTAAATATTTCTATTCTGAAGACCAAACTATAGACAAATCTTATGCTCTAAGAGTTTATGATGAAGGTTTGTTGTCTATGGCAAATTACATTTATAAAGGATATCTAAATTCTTTAGTTAAAAATGGAACTGCAAAAGTATTAGATTTATTAGACGCACAACAATCTGTCGGAACATTGTTTAGTCAAAATAATAAGGATTTGGAAAAGATAATCATAACAGGTAATTATGGTTGTGTAACATTAAATAATGATTTCTTAAATGACTTAGATGATGGTAATGAAAATAATATAAATGCTGTTAAAGATTATGAATCTCAATTAAATATGTTCGATAGATACTTCAAACTTTACAACAAAGTTTATGATAAAGTAGATATGGAAAAATATAATACATTTAGATTTAATACAGATAGTACTTATAATTCTTCTACTATTCAAGATAATGAAGAACAGTATTTAAATTCATTAAGTGTAGTTGATGCTGCTAATGCAAGAGTTATGATTAATTTTGAAAAAGACACAGTTACTACATTATTAAATGCTTTAAGTGAAATAAATACAAAGAGATAAAATATAAAGCAACTCGGTTAAACGGGTTGCTTTTTTATTGTCTAAAATGTACAATATATAGAGTATATTTATATATTAAAAGGTATTAAAAATATGAATGATTATAAAAAAATAGCAGACTTATTATATCCTAATATTACTAAAGATGTTGATTATTGGGAAAATAAATATAAACCAAGAGATATTGGAGATGCTGAAGTTACTCGTTTTGCTCCTAGTCCAACAGGCTTTATGCATATTGGACACTTTTTTGGTGCAAACTTAGATTATCGTTTGGCAAGGTCTACACCTAATGGTGTATTTCTATTTAGACTAGAAGATACAGATAAAAAGCGTGAAATTGAGGGTAGTGATATTGTCGCATTAAAGACATTGGCTTATTATGGTATTGTACCTGATGAAGGATTTACTATCAATCGTACTGACAATGGTATGTATGGACCATATAGACAAAGTGACCGTACCGAAATCTATCAAACTTATGCAAAAAAATTGGTCGCTGAAGGTAAAGCTTTCCCTTGTTTTTGTGAAAAACCTGAAGGTAAACAAGAAGTTTTGGAAAAAAGAGAACAACAACTTCAAGATGAAAAACAAATGGTTGAAAAAGACCCTTGTAGAGATTTAAGTTATGACGAAATAAAGGCAAATATTGATGCTGGTAAAAAGTTTTGTATTAGACTTAAATCCAATGGTAAAGAGGGCGATAAAGTAAAGGTTTATGACCTTGTAAGAGGTGAAAGAGAAATAGGTGCTAACTGTAAAGATGTTGTGCTTATCAAAGACAATGGTATACCACCTTATGCTTTCGCTCACCCAGTAGATGACCATCTAATGCATACAACTATTGTTGTTAGGGGAGAAGAATGGATTTCTACTTGGCCACAACATGTTGAGATATTTAATGCTTTAGGCTTTAAACCATTAAAATATATTCATACACCAGTATTATGTAAGATTGGTGAAAATGGCAACAAACGCAAAATTTCTAAGTCAAAAGACCCAGAAGCAGATATGCGTTTCTATATTCAAGCAGGTTTGCCTACTAAAGCTGTTACCGAATATTTGCTTAACATTATGAATAGCAATTTTGAAGATTGGCGTAACGCTAACCCAGAAGCTTCTGTAGATGAATTTCCATTTAGTGCAAAGAAAATTGGAACATCAAGTCCGTTCTTTGATATTGTAAAGTTGGAAGATGTTTCTAAAAATATTATTTCAAAAATGACAGCTGAAGAAGTATACAATTATACTTTGGATTGGGCTACAAACTATGACTATGATTTTGAAAAAGAATCTAAAGCAAGACTAGGTGACAACTTCAAGACTCCTAGTGTTTTACCTAGCGAATTTGCTCAATATTTAAAAGATAACAAGCAATATGTTATTGATACACTAAGTATTGATAGATATACAGCAAAGCCTAGAAAAGATATAGCAAAATGGAGCGAAGTACCTGCATATTATAACTATATGTTTGGATATTTTAAACCAACAACTTTGTCAGATTATGAATATCAATTTACTAAATTTACAACTAAAGAAGCATCTCAATTTTTAAAAGACTATATTAATGTATATAGTAGTGCAGACGAAAAAGATGAATGGTTTAATAAGATAAAAGAAGTTGCTACTCGTCACAATTTCTGTACAGACAATAAGTTGTACAAAGCTAATCCTGATGCTTATGCAGGCAACACAGCAGATGCGTGTGCATTGATTAGATTGGGTATTACTGGTAAGACAAACTCTCCAGACTTGTATTCAATATGCAAAGTTTTAGGAGATGACAAAGTAAAAGAAAAATTAAATTTGTTTATCGATATTCTAAATAAATAACATAAATATTTGAGTCGGCTTTTGCTGATTCAAATATTTTAGTTTTATTTAATTTTCCGTTAAATATTTTAGGAGAACCAATGGCAATTATAGAAATCAACAATTTTTCTCAAAATTTTGGCGATAAATTATTGTTTGAAGATACATCATTTGTGCTTAATCCTAATGAAAAAATAGGATTAACAGGTGTAAATGGTGCAGGTAAAAGTACATTATTAAAAATAATAATGGGGCAAGTATTGCTAGATAAAGGAACTTTTTACAAAAATCCTCGTTATCGTGTAGAATATCTTGACCAGCACGCTGAAGTTAAAGGGGAAGATACAATCAAAGAGTATTTGTGTGGTGCATACAAACAACTTTTTGATGCTGAGAAAAAACTTAATAATATCAATGAAAGACTTGCTACCGAAACCGATAGTGATAAATTGGAAAAATTGCTTAATCAAAGTGGTGACCTTTTTGAGTACCTAACTGCCAACAATTTTTACGCTATAGATAGTGAGATTGAAAAAGTATGTGCAGGACTTGGTATTACTGCTTTTGGTCTTAATACACAGGTTAAAACTTTAAGCGGTGGACAAAGAGCTAAGGTTATGCTTGCAAAACTATTGCTAGAAAGTCCAGATGTTATGGTATTGGACGAACCAACCAATTTTCTTGATGTCAATCATATTGATTGGCTAACAAAGTTTATCAATTCTAGCAACCGTGCATTTATTATAGTAAGTCACGATACACACTTTTTAAATAATGTTGTTACACATATATGTGATGTTGACAACAACAAAATAACCAAATATGTAGGCAATTATGAAAAGTGTATGGCTACTAAAGAAGCAAGAAGAGTACAACACGAAAAGAATTATGAGCAACAACAAAGAGAAATAAAAAAATTGGAAGATTATATTGCTCGTAATAAGGCTAGAGCTGCAACAGCTAATATGGCTCATAGTAGAGAGCGTATGCTTAGTCGTATGGAAATTATCAATGCTCCAACTGAGCAAATTAAACCAACTTTTTCTTTTAAATATAAAGATTTTGCTGGCAATTTGGTGTTGAAAGTAGAAAATTTGTGTGTTGGATACGATGGAAAACCATTATTAAAACCTATAAGCTTTGAAGTAGAAAACGGGGATAGAGTTGCCATAACTGGATTTAATGGTATAGGTAAAAGTACATTGTTAAAGACAATTATTGGTCAACTAGAAAGTATATCTGGTAGTATTACAATCGCAAGGAACATTGTTGTGGGGTATTACGAACAAGAAAATGATTTTCATTTGTATGAAGGAACACCTCTTAATTATGTGTCCAACGCATACCCAAAATTGACTGAAAAAGAAATTAGGGCAGCGCTTAATAGATGTGGACTTAATAGTATTCATTGTAGAAAACAAATTAAGCAATTAAGTGGTGGAGAGCAAAGTAAAATTAAATTGTGTATCCTATCGCTAAAAGCCGTTAATTTACTTATATTGGACGAACCAACCAATCACTTAGATGTATTTGCTATTGATAGATTGCGTGAAGCTATAGCCGAATTTAAGGGCACAGTGATATTTGTAAGCCACAGCAAACCATTTGTTAAAGATGTCGCTACAAAAATTATAGATTTGGAAAAAATATGTTAATATAAACTATGTGATGTTGATTTACTCACTATGTTCGTAAATCAAGTTGCTAGGTACAACTCCACAATATCTTGTGTCATCACAGTTTGAATAAACATCAGTTATACGAAAATATTGCTTCGCACTGCTTTCGTCTAACTTCCGATAATATAAAAGGTAGTTTATTGCTACCTTTTTTATCTTTAATGTCGTGTGATATTATCGATAATTAAATAGTATTATTATATAAGTGTTTGTTTTTATAAGTAGAATAATTTTTGTAGTTAGTTTTACAATTAAATTGTACAAAATTTTGTAAATAAGTTGATAAATTAAAATATAATTGTTATTATAAAATAAAGACAAAAAGGGGGAAAATTTATGTTTAAGTTTAAAGAAAACGGTAAGTTTAGTCTTTATGGCATAATTCAGACAATATCTATTGTTGGCTTGTTTTTGGCAGTAGGTCTAATAGTATTGGCTGCTACCGGTACTTTCCATATGGGTACTGGACTTGTTCAATTTGTAGGTATTATTGCTGTTATATGCTTATGTGGACTTATGAGTCTTGTTTGGGCTCGCAATTTGGAGCGTGGCAAAGCAAAAGTTGTTTCAATTGTATTTTTGAGTATAATTGCTGTGGTTTGTATCCTTTGGATAGTAGCAGTATGCGTTGTTATGGGACTTATTAGAAAAGGAGATACTGTTAGCGAAAAAGAATTAGCTAATACAGTAAGATTTATCAAAATTGTTTTAATTATAAGTGTACAATTTATTTGTGGTACAACTATTGGTGCAGTAATTACCCGTTATGGTAAGTCAATGCTTGTATTCCAAATTATTATGTATGTAAGCAACATTGTTGTTGACTTGTATGTAACAGGTTGGTTATTGTTATTCAAGATTGATGGTACTGATATTGCATTCAATTCTGCTTCAGGATTATTTTCATTCTTAACTTCTAATGCAGTATATCCTATAGCTATATTAGCATTAGCGTATGTATCACTTTCTAATAGCATTATTAAGCGTATAGAACTTAAACGCCAAAAATATCAAATTGAAAATTATGGCGACAGAATTGATAAAAAAGAAGTTGAAGCACAAGCTCAAACTAATGCTCAACCAGTAAAAGACAACAAACAAAAACTTATCGAATTAAAAAGTATGCTTGACGAAGGTCTAATTACTCAAGAAGAGTATGATGAAAAGAGAAAGAAACTTTTAGAAGATATGTAATCAATTAATCACTCTAGCTTTAGAGTGATTTTTTGTTTCAATTAAATTATTACAATATTTTATTGGATATATCGACAAAACCCAATATTTTTGATATATTATAAATGATAATATTAATCATATATTATTAATATTGGATAAAAGGGGTAATGTATGAGAAAAAGAAGATCATTGCTAGGTGGGTTGTTTAAATTTATATTTGGCTTACTTTTGCTACTAGCTGTAATTGTAGGTACAATTTGTGGTATTTTGTATGCTAAATTTAAAATCAATGTATTTGATGTTATGGGACAACTAAAAATACTTAGTCAACAACCACAAGTTGAAAAGATAATAACCAATCCTTATGACGAAAATGACAAAGATGCTGTTATTTCAATTAAAAATTCTACCGAACTACTTACTGTACAAGTAGAATTTACAGATAAACAACTTGCAGCATATATAAGTGATTACATAAAAGAAAATGCAGATATTTTAAAAGTTGAATTGTCCAATGATAAAACAATCAATTTGGCTGATTATGGATTTGAAGTATCACAAGTAAAATTTAGCAATATAGATGAAAATGGAGATGCTGATTTTAATGTTGTAGTCAAACTAGAATTGGAAAAATTAAAAGATTTAATGAATAAAAATGGTATTCCACTAAAATGGTTTACTAAAAAAGTCCCAGACCAATTATATATTTCATCAACTGTTAGAGTCAATAAAGGCACTAATGCGTTTGAATATACTACAGAAGGTCTTGGCTTAACAATCAACAATTTAAGTGATAAAGATACAGAAAGTATATTTAAAACTGTTAACAATTTTGTAAAATTGGGTACTGCTAAAGAATTTAGCAAAATTATAGGTGATATATTTGTTGATTCTTTAATTGGTAATAATACCAATGATGGATTGGCTTATAGTTTAAAAGGTATTGGAGCTAAGGATTATACATTCCTAACTCGTGATGACAACAATTATTTTGCTATAAAGATAGCATAATTAGGAGATATATTATGGACGATATGAAATCTAAATTTGAACTTATCTTGGATAAAGATGAAGAAATAAAAGAAGTATTTAAGCCAAATAAACTAAAGTTGTATTTTAGATCACTTTTGTGGTCAACATTGTCACTATTATTTTTCTGTGGTATTGCAATTTTAAGTATTCTATTCCCGGATACAGAGGAATTTGTCGAACCACTTTGGGTACTTTTACCAGTAGGAATATTTGTTTTGTTTGAAGCTCTTAGTGTTTTGTTTATAGCACTATATTATAAAAATGTATTCTATGCTTATACCAATAAGCGTGTGATTATTCGTACAGGTATTTTTGGCGTTGACTTTAAAAGCTTAGATATGTCAATGATTGGTGCAATAGATGTTTATGTAAGTTTGTTGGACAAAATTTTGCGTAAAAATACAGGTTCTATCAGATTTGGTAGTACATCTAGCCCTATGAGTGGTCAAGGCTCACTATTTATGTTTGCCAATATCACCAATCCATACGAGTCATATAAAATTATCAAATCTTTTATTGATGAATACAAAACTAAAAAATCAGAATCAGAAAAATAATATTTATAGTACTATTAATAATTTAATATAATCATTATTAAATATTGTTAATAAAATAAAAAAGGCTTAATTTAGCCTTTTTTATTTTGTGTTGACATTGGTATTATGTGTATCAATATTATCATTATTATGTTTTTGTTTGTTATTAATCAATACTATTAGTTTGTCTATTCCTATAGCTATGTATAGTATTATAAGTCCAGCCAACGAGAATCCCAATATGTACAATATTAAAAATATAGGGTATGGTACAGCATTGTATATTGTGCCTATTACAGCCATATCACATTCGTAATATGGACTTATGTAGAACATATTAAATGTTTCTTCGTTGCCACAATAGTGCCATACAATATTTAAGGTAAGGGCTATAGCTAACATTATGACAAACACAATACTTGCTTTTAGTAGTGTTTTTATGTGTAAATCTACTGATTTTGTCGCTAGTAGCATAAAGCCTACTACCAACATACTGCTATGCCAAAACATTGTTTGTATGTTGATTCCTATAACTTTTGTATATACACTGTATGGATATAAAAGTACTACCAGCCCACCAAACAATGCGTATGTAGCGAGATAAGAGATAATACAGTCATAGCATTTGCCTTTTTTCAATATTCCTGCAAGAGCCATAACATATATTGGAGTAGAGCAAAATTGAAAAGGGAAAGCATACCATTGATAATCCCAATATGATTGTCCATTGCCACCATTGTAATTAAAACTAAATTCCAGCTGTTTGTAAATCTCAAATAATATTAGTAAAATACCAACAATCAAAAGTATTAAATTTACACATTTTTTAGATATTCGTTTTCTGTATATAAATATGATTGTGCAAGCTATTATAGTAATCAACAACCACATTATATGAAACCAACCTAGTACTTGTGGCTTAGGCATTTCAGCTTGAAACCAATGTAAAAACTCTTCCATAATTACCTCTATAGACCATTTAAAATATTTTATCATTACATTTGTATTTGTCAAAATATTTAAGTATAATTTGTGCTTTTGCCAACATTGAGTATTGACATAGACATAGTTAGTGGTGTACAATATTTATGTAAACATCGGAGGAAAATATATGGCACTTTCTAAAGCATTAATGCTTGTTAATCAAGCAATCGCTATCAATGTAAACGAAGAAGAAAAAGAAGCTAGTAGCAAACTAAATAATATCTATGGCCAGCTTAAATTAGAATTAACTGGTATTCCTAAAAAAGACTTGGACTATATGAGTAAACAAATTAATGATGCAAGGATTGTGTCTGTTACCAACTATAGTCGTGGTAGTATTATAGCAAAGGAAGAATTAAGCAAAATTCAAGTATATTCTAAAGTAATCAATATTATATCTGAAGCTTATGTTCATTGTTCACGAGATAAAGGTATGTAAAAAAATCAGTAAGTTATTCTTACTGATTTTTTTTGTTTAATAGTGTAATTTTGTATTTGATTATTCGTTATCTACTTGTGTTTTATTGTTAGTATCTATATTGCTATTAGGTATTTTATCGTTGGTGCTACTTATATTTTCTATATCGTTAGATTGAAGTTGTACATCGTTTGTTGTTGTATTTTTCTTAGACTTTAGCAATGAAAACTCAATAACAAACATAACAATTATTGATCCAATACCAATCCCAAATCCAAAGTAAAAATTAGGGAAGAAGTACAACAATGTGCAGGCAGGAACTCTACCAGAAAAGATATAACAATCTCTTATAAAGTGACCTTGAATTATATTGTTATCTTTATTTATTTGAGTGCAGAACGAATGAAACATTGGCACAAATACCAATGGGAAAGTAACTGAAATAAGACAACTTAATATGTATAATACAATAGGTGTTTTAAATATCATTATTAGTATTGTTGATACTAAAAATAATACAGTGCTTATGCAACTACACAACAACTGTTTGTTATGTTTAACAAAGAATTTTGCTAGATAGTTGGCTAATACTTTAAATAATTCGATAAGTGCAATAACAATAGTTACGCTTTCAAATGATAGGTTATTGATGTACAAATATAGTGGTACAATGTTGTCTATCACAAACTGGAATAGACCAAAAGATATATGGAAAATATTGTATTTGATATATGTCTTGTTATCAATTTTAACATCATTATTTTGGTCTTTTATTGCTTCTGCATTTTTAAATTTGTCGTAGTTTGATTTAAGCAAATTGTAAGCAAACATAATAGGAATTATACTTGCAATATATATAACACTTGCAGTCAAACTTAAAAATAAAAACGAATTTTTTAAATTGCTAGATAGAAAATAACCGCTTATCAATATAAATACAAGTTTACCGATATTGGTAGAAACTTCAAGTTTTGCTACATCTGTATTTTTGTCTACATAAGAAAACATTAGATTAAGTGGAACAGAGTATAATGTTTGTGCCAACCCAATTAATAGCCCGCAAACTATAGTTATTGTCAAATCAATAGTACAAAATGACAATAACATCTGATTAACTATAAGTGGTATTGCGTGTAGCATTATTGATAAAACGCCATATTTAAGTATAAATTTTTTAAGTATAACCATATATATAATGGTACTTAAACTATATACAAGTAAGTATAGCATAGCCAATTTAATATCATTGGTAGATTTAAGTATATATAAAGGTATAAATACTTTTATTATGCTATCGCCAATAGCTTTTAATAATTTGTGTGTAAATATTAAGTTTGTTTGATTTTTTATTTTTGCCATAGTATAAGTGTATCACTTGTGATAAAAATAACAAAACAAAAATTAAATATCTTTATTATTGTTCATATTCGCATTTGATAATATGTGTGGTTGCTAATATCAACATATTTAAGTTTGTTATAAAAAATACAATAGTTAATACTATTGCATTCTTATTTTATTATTGTTCTTCATTGCTTTTGGCTTGATTAATTTCGTATAGAACAAGTTGTAAATTTTTTACATTTACATTATCAAATCCACGAGCGATTGTCTTTTGGAAAGCTATATCTTCTTTAGACTTGTTCTTTTGCATTTGTAAAGATTTAAGCATATTTCTCATTAAGACAGAGTATACACCAGTAAGTCTATTTATATTAAAACCACCTTGTAGATAATATGTTGGGGTAGTCTTAATACGATTTTTCTTTTTCAAATATTCGCCAGTTTCGTTTTTAGGACTGTCCATACCAACACCAGCGACACAATCAATTTTGTATCTGTGCTTAGCCTTTTTATATCCCATTATTTTGCCACCCATTATCCAACCAAGGAAAACTATATGACTACCTTTTTTAACCTGTTTTTTGGCTGTTACAAGGTCATAAAAGGGTATACCAGTTTCATCACTAAGTATTCTTGCATATTTTTGTGTAAATCCTGTATTTGATACATAAACAATTGCGTCCATAATTACTCCATTATTATATTTGTTGGTTTATTAGATAAATACAAATATACAATATCATTTTTATTTTACCAAACAATTATACCATATATAATATTTTATTAATAACAAATATTAAAAATTATGTTGTTAAAGATATAATATTTTGCTATAATAAATTACAAATTTTTAAAAAACTCATTAATTGTTACAATCAGTATCACATATAAAAAAATAGTAAAAAAATTTACAAAAATTTATTGACATAAGCACCTTACAATGTTATTATATTAAAGCATTTACAGATCAATAGTTGTGTGCCGCCGGCCACCACCATTTGCCCACACAACCGTACTGTAGATGCCTTTTGGGGGTATAGCTCAGTTGGCTAGAGCACCTGCCTTGCAAGCAGGGGGTCGTCGGTTCGAATCCGACTATCTCCACCAATGTTATTTCTGTTTAAGATTTATTCTTAAAAAAATAACCCCCTTTACTAATTACAAGTTTAACAACTTGTTGCCCTGCGAGTATATCGCTATATAGGATTGTAGCTCAGCCGGTTAGAGCACCACCCTGATAAGGTGGGGGTCGGTGGTTCGAGTCCACTCAATCCTACCAAACGAAAACAAAGCCGTTACGGCTTTGTTTTTTTTGTTTATAAAATATTCCCACCTTTTACGAAACGCAAGTGAAGTATAAGCCATAATCGGTGTCCCGATTAGGTATATTAAATAAAAAACACTAGTTTTTGCTAGTGCTTTTTTATTATTAAATATTTGTTTTAAGATTTTAGTTCATTTAAAATATTTTCTATTTTTTCATCAAACAAAATTGTTTTATCTTCTATTTCTTTTGGGCAAATAGCATAATCTTTATTAAACCTTACTAGATGAGTATTTCTATTTTGATAGGTCATTCTTTCAAAAGGGTATTTAATTATAATTGGAGTATTATAACCAACCCCAAATTCCATTAATAGTAAATTGCTGTTTTTAGAACTTTTTAAAAACTTTTCATATAGTTTTGCGTGTTCTTCCCAACCATCATCTTGAGTAAAGGTATCATCGGCTCTTAGATTCATTGCCATATTTTTGCCACAAATAGGGCATTTAGGAATTAGATTTTTATCAATTACCATTTTCCACTTAGATTTATCTGTTATTTTGTATCCATTGTGAGTCTTTTCTAAAAAATTTTGAGATAATAACATTTTGAAAACAAGTTCTTTGTTGTCATAAGTTTTGTTGTGGCAAGGTACTTCACACTGAAATAATCCATAATCGCCTTGCATATAAAATATTCTATTTTTGTCGAAACCAGAAAGTTGGAATTGGTGGTCAACATTTGTTGTGACAACAAAATAATTTTTGTTTTTAATCAAATCAAAAAGAGATTTGTATAGGTGATTGGGTGCTTCGGTCATATATCTATTGACATAAATATATCTTGACCAGTATGCCCATTTTTCTTCCAAAGTTTTGTATGGGAAAAATCCACCAGAATACATATCTTTAAACCCATATTTTTTACCAAAATCACTAAAATATTTTTCAAAATTTTCGCCACTGTATTCAAATCCACCAGCAGTTGATAGTCCAGCACCGGCACCGATTAGAACATAGTCTGCATTTTTTAATAATTTTTTAGTGCTTTCTATTCTAATGTTCAAGCTGTCTTTCATATATTTCATAATCCTTTTGGCTAAATAAATTGAAGATAACTCTAATTTTGCTATTATGTTTAGTTAAATAGTCTTTTACTGTGTTTATAGCAATCTTGCTTGCTTTATCAATCGGAAATCCAAAAACACCTGTTGATATAGAACAAAATACAATGTTGTCCAATTTCATATTATCTGCTTGTTGTAGACAAGACAAATAACAATTTGTTAGGTCAGTTTCCATTTGTTTTGTTATTACTCCATTATATATTGGTCCAACTGTGTGAAAGATATATTGTGATGGTAGATTGTATGCTTTTGTTACTTTGCATTTACCATTTGGCTCTAGTGTGCCATTCATAATGTTCATAATATCTCGTCTTATTTGAAGCCCACCAAAAGAGTGTATTGCATTGTCAATGCAGTAGTGGAGTGGGGCAAGACAACCCAACAATCTACTATTGCAAGCATTGACAATAGCGTCAGCCTTAATAGTAGTAATATCGCCTAAAAACAAAGCAATTTGCTTGTCCTTCAATATATCATTTGCATCAAATAGTGGTTTGTCTTTTCTTAAATTTTGTAGATATTCATCTTGCTTTTGGTAAAATTCATTGCTTAAATCTATGGGCATTGTTATGTTCATTAAAGCTCTTACTTTATCTTGTTTGTTTTGGATATTATTAAATCTAATATCGTTGTATTTTTCTAAGTAGTTTATTAAATAATCGTCATTCATATATAGTCCTTTTTCTTATATTAAAAGAATGATATTTGTTGGTTGATATAACTCTTTTGTTGTGCATTGGTTACTTTGTCATCTTTTCCTATATTGCCTATTAATAGTGGCGAATTTGGATTGTGAAGTTTGGCATTGTTAAGTACTATTTGTTTGTCTGCATTGGCATAACAATATTTGCATAAGTGTAAACAAGTATTGTATGCACCTATATCTTGCCCAAGCAAACAAGGACAAGCACCACGAGCATTTTTTCTGTTTGGAACATCAAGTTTTTGACCAATAGCATTTTCTATTGTTGCTTGAGTTTGACAACCAGAGCAGTCAACACCTACTTGCGATAAAAATTGACCTTCATAACAGCCTTTTATGGTTATATCATTTTCTTTTGCTATTTTTACCAATTCGTTTAAAAGTTCTAGTTGTTCTTCTTTATTTGGTGGATAAATCCCAGGTGCATTGCGTTTAACTTTGTCGTATAAATCCAATATACTTATCACGCAAAAATTAGTATAGCCTTTTAGTTGAGTTGCTATTTTTCTAAACTCTTGTATGTGTCTTTCTTTTGTCCAGCCATTACCATAAAATATTGGGTCATAACGCCAACCAACAGCGTTTTTACCTATTTTGTTTGATAGTGTCTTAAAAGCTTCTATAACTTTTTCTTTGTCTATTACATTTGGTTCTATGTCTTTTCCGTAAGGAGTGATTGTCACAAACCAAAATTGATTGTAAGGCTTTAATTCTTTGTCTATATGGTCTAGTAGTGGAGTCGGATTTTTTGTGCAAAAACAAATGCAATCCACAACATTGGGGTTGAGTTCATATCTAGTTATTTGGTGTTCGTTATATGGGTTTCTTACACAAACAAAACCTGCATTAATTCGGTTTATTAACCACTTGCTATAAAATGCTGGAATATCTGTTCTCATTCCTGTTGAAATTATCATTTGTTGCTCCTTAATATAATCGATTTATTATATCATAAATTATTAAAAACATTGTACTTTAAAAAACATTATATTTTTATGTGTTGTGTATTAAACAATAACAGCGTCACCAGCAGTGTATCCAGCCAAACTATTTTCTTTTACTTGAATACAAATATATTTTAATTGTGTATCTGCTGATGCAAATAATTGTCTTTTTGCATTAGGGGAGATTCTAAGACAATCGCCTTTGGTTAAGTCAATGATTTGGTCCTCTATATGTGCTTGACCTTGTCCGTCTAAAACAATATATATTTCTTCATTTTGTTTGTGATTGTGCACAAATGGTACATTTGCACCTGCAGGCAATACATTGATACTTACTTCAGCTCCACTTAAATTTAAACTATCGTGAAGTTCAACTCTAGCTTCTTCTTTTAAACTTACTTTATCAAAATTATTTTTCATATTTAAGTTTCCTTTTATTTTTTTATTTCAACCCCTTGATTTATGGGATTGATAGTTGTATGATAACACATATAGTTACAAATTGTGCATACACACCTTTTTGTAACCTAGGTAACTTTTTGTAAGTAAGGAGATAAGTATGCTAACAAAACAAGAATTGCCAGAATGTCCAGTTGCTACAACTGTAAGTTTAATAGGTAATAAATGGAAACCTTTAATTATCCGTAATCTTTTGCAAGGAACTCAGAGATACAAACATTTGCAATATGGTATAAAAGGTATAAGTGCAAAAGTCTTGACTGAAAATCTTAAACAATTGGAAGACGATGGACTTATTAAAAGAGAAGTGTTTGCAGATGAAATCCCACTTCGTGTCGAATACTCTCTAACCGAACTTGGAGAAAAAATGCGACCAATCATAAATGCTCTTGCTGATTGGGGCAATATTTATAAGAAAGAATATAAAAAAGAAGAAAAATAACACTAGATTAACCTAGTGTTATTTTTTATTGTAGGGTATATGGATTAACAATTATTATTTTTTTACCAGCATCTTTTGCAATTTTTATTGTATTTCCAGTCCCACTTGGTTTGCCATTCCATACAGCAATTACTGTATCGCATTGGTCTATCATATATTTGTTTCTATCATTCATACAAGTATCATAATATTCTTTATCACTCACATAATGCACAATATCTGCTGTGGAGAGTATAGTTTTGTATCTTTCTTGCTCTACAAGTGTCCACCTTTTCTCTTGGTTTAAGCAGGGTATAGCACACTCCAAAATAATATTGTTATATTTGTTTTTTAGTTCCAAAACAATTTCAGCACAAATCATATCAACGCCTAAAGCCATACCAGATATAAAATATGTATATCCCATTAATATTGCATTTTCAATAATAGAAGTCACAACTTTTTTAAACTCAATACAACTATCCCTTGTTTCATCATAGCCCCAAGGCAAACCTTTAGGTCTGTGCCCAGTAAAACAAATTTTTTTATCCATATTTTACGAAACTCCGTAAATAGTATAATATAAACACTTCATTTTGACAATTATTATTACGGAACATCGTAAGACCAATATCTTATTTATATTTAAAATTATTACGATATTTCGTTACGGAGTTAAGTAATTATGGATTTAGATGAAGCAATAAGAACAAGAATAAATGAGTTGGTTAAAGAAAATAAAACGACAATTACAGCATTATGCTTAAACTCAAATTTAACACCGTCAACAATATTTGACTTTATGTCAGGGAAAAGCAAATGCCCAAAAGTAATAACTATAAAAAAGTTATGTGCAGGAGCAAATATAACTCTTGAACAATTTTTTGCTCGTGATTACTTTAATAGTGTAGAAGATGTATATTAGAAAAAATAACACTAGTCTAGGCTAGTGTTATTTTTTATTTAAGTATAAAAATTATATTTTATAGTTTATCATATTCTTCGTCTGTTACAGGTTCGCACCATTCGTTGCTACTATCTTTTGCAGGTATTTCTATAGCTATATGTGTAAACCATTCATCTTTACAAGCACCGTGCCAGTGTTTTACTTCTGGTGCTATATATACGACATCGCCGGGCATCAATTTTTGAGCAGGTTTTCCCCATTCTTGATACCAGCCTTGTCCGTCAGTGCAAAGAAGTATTTGACCACCTTTGTGGTGTATATGCCAGTTGTTACGACATCTTGGTTCAAATGTAACATTGTGTACGCCAACACCTTTAGTGTTAAGTGGTTTTAAATAACTTTTACCTATAAAGTATTTTGCAAAATTTACATTTTCATCTCCAAGTCCAAACAACGAATCTTGTGGATTTGTTTTCTCTTCAGCATAAACTTCTCTTACAATAGGGAAGGTTGCCCACGCATTAGGCCAACCAACATAAAATGCTAAGTGAGTTATTATCTCTACCATTTCGGTTTTTGTTACTCCGTGATTTTTAGCATTTTGTATATGATATTTTAAAGAATTGTCAGTTATACCTTTTGTCATTAGGGCAGTTACTGTTATTATGCTTCTATCTCTTGTAGACAATTTGTCTTCTCTAGACCATACTTCGCCAAATAATACATCATCATTCAATTCTGCAAATTTTGGTGCAAGGTCACCAAGACCTTTTCTTCCTGCTGTTTGTTTTTCCATTTTGTTTACTCCTATATCTTTTTAGTATTGGCTAGCCCAATTTTTAAGTTCTTCAATAGAAACATTGCTTGCTAGTCTTTTACCATCTACCAATTTACCATTTTTTATAGATGGCAATAAGTATTGATTGGTTTTGCCCATACCTGAGCCACCTGAAGTTGCAAATGGCACAATGGTTATACCATTTAAATCATATTGTTCCAAAAAAGTATTGATTATTGTTGGAGCTATATACCACCAGATAGGGAAGCCAACAAAGATTGTATCATATTGTGATATATTATCTAGTTTGGTCTTAACTGCTGGTCTTGAATTGTGATTTTCCATTTCGACAGTGCTTCTACTATGTTTGTTTGTCCAATCCAAATCTTCATCAGTATATGGCACTGTTGGCTCGATTTCAAATATGTCTGCGCCAATAGCTTGTGCAAGTCTAGTTGCTACTTGTTTTGTTATGCCAGAAGCACTAAAATATGCTACTAATTTTTTCATATAAAATACTCCTTTAATTCATAGTTATAATTGTAATATAATTACACTTTTATTTTAAAATATAATTTTATTTTGTCAAATAATTATAAATAATATTGATATGGATTTGATAGTTAATATTTGTATATAAAAAGAACATTACTTAAAAAGTAGTGTTCTTTTATTTGTTTTTAAGTTTTAATAATTATTTACCATAATATGCTACAACCAATGCACCTTTTCCAAGATGTGCACCAATTATAGGTGATAACAATTTTCTTTTTATGGTTAGACTAGGCATAAGTGTCTTCAATTCTTTTTCAAGTTCGTTGGCACTAGCTTCTTCACAACCATCTACTATGTATATAGTTTTGCCAAAACTTGTGTCTATGTCGTCATTAATAGAGTTTGCTACTTTAAGTATTGCTTTTTTAGTGCCTTTTTGTTTGTCATACATAAACAATGTGCCATTGGCTATAGAAATAATAGGTTTGATATTAAGTATTGCACCAGCAAATGCAATAGCCGAACTTATTCTGCCACCACGCTTTAAAGCTTTCAAATCATCAACTATAGCAAATCCTCTTAATTGGGTTTTTACATGGTTAAGGTCATTGACATTTTCTTCTAGTGTCATACCATTCTTTTTGTTTTCTATCATTCTTTCAGCCAACAATCCAAGCAATGCAGTAACAGCGTCTGTGTCTATTGTTATCATATCTACATCAGGATATTTTTCTTTAAGATTTTGACTAGCAATAACTGATGATTGATATGTTGAAGACAATCCTTTTGATAAGCCAAGATATAGACAAGAATATCCTTTTTCTAGATATGGACTAAAATAATCTTCGTACATTTGTGGATTGATTTGAGAAGTCTTAACAATCTTATTTCTCTTTATGTTGTGATAAAACTCGTTAAGATTCATACCATTGTTGTCGGCAGTGTAGGTTGTTATTTGGTCGTCTATAACCAAATCCATTGGGATTAAATGTATATCTCCATTATTAACATACGATGCGTCTATATCGCCAGATACATCCATAAATAATAAATAATCTTTCATTATGTTTTCCTTTGTTTACAAAAAATTGCTGTTATGATATATTATCAGTACTTACAAATGTAATCACAGCAATATCAATTATATTTGATATCGGCTGATTTTTCAAGTTTAAACCTAAACGACTGACAAATGGAGGTATATTGTAATGACTGATAAACATATAGAAGGATTGAAGACATACAACGAAAATCTTAATAAAGTGGTAAAAGAAAGTCTTCAAACAGCACTTGTCCTAACTATGCAACAACAAGATTTTTCAAAGATAAGCATAACTGATTTGTGCAAAAAAGCAGGTGTTTCTCGTATGGCGTTTTATTCTAACTATAAGACATTGGATAGTTTGCTTGAAAGTGTGGTTAGAGAATACAATAGCGAACTTGTTGTTGATTTGGTTAGTAGTCCAGTAAGGAGAGTAGCAACCTTGGATTGGTATTTCAAATTGTTTAATAAGATAAAAGCTAATGTCAATTTTTTTAAAGCACTATTTAATGCAGGCTTTAGAGATAAATATTTGTCTATCATCAACAATTTAGTTTTGCAACAGGAAGGTATGACCAGTAGTCGAAAATATGCTCGTATTATTTGGGCTGGTGGCATAGTTAATATTATTATCAACTGGATAGACAACGACCTTGACGAACCAGTAGAAAGTATAGCCAAACTTTGCTATGAAAATATGGTTGAATATGTTTAATTGTTAAAAATTTAATTATCTTTTTATATTGTTTGGTTAGTTTATTTATTGGTGGTAAAATAATAGTGTATTGTGATACTTTAATAAGTTTTGCAAAAACTATCACTTAATCTTAAAGGGGGAAAAGTATGAAACTAACTAAGGAAGAGCAATCTATACTTGATGGTGCTGAAGGCGAAACAAAAGCCAAAATTATGAAAACATTAGTTCAATTTGGCGATGTCTTTGGTGCTGAAAAAATGGTTCCAGTTACTCACGAAGGACATTTGGTTACTTCATTTGGTATTGGACTTATCAAACCATTGTTCCGTATAATGGACGAAATTATTGACGCAGGTATTACTACAAAAATGCCTTTTACAGTAGACCCTCGTCCTATTGACTATACCAATGTTAAATGTAATCTTTTAGACAAACTTATATTTAGCAAGATTATGTATAGTCAACAAGCTCGTTATGAAGAGCAACTTAAAAAAATAGGATTAAAAGACAAGAGTAGCTTTACTTGTACCTGTTATATGGACGAAGTAGGCAATATCCCAAAATATGGCGATATTTTGTCTTGGGCAGAAAGTTCGGCTGTAGTATATGCCAACTCTGTTTTGGGAGCTAGATGTAATCGTAACTCAGGTATGCTAGACATATTTGGTTGTATCATTGGAAAAGTTCCTTATTTTGGATTGCTAACTGATGAAGGTAGAAAAGCTGATTGGATTGTTGAAGTTAAAACATCAAAACTTCCAGAAGCACAAGTATTGGGTAGTGCTATCGGTCTAAAAGTTATGGAAGATGTGCCTTATGTTAAAGGTTTAGACAAATTTTTGGGTAACGAACTTACTGATGAAGTAAAGAGTTATTTAAAAGATTTTGGTGCAGCAACAGCATCTAATGGAGCAGTAGGTTTGTATCATATTGACGGACTAACTCCAGAAGCTAAAAAAATGAAAGAAACTTTGGTAAAACCAGATGCAAAAGTATATGTTATTGATGATGCCGAATTAGAAAGAGTATACAATAGCTATCCTGTATTATGGAAAAATAAAGAAGCTAAACCAAAACTATGCTTTATTGGTTGTCCACATTTAAGTTATAATCAACTTACAGATTGGGCTAACAAAATTATTGATGGTTTGAAAGAAACAGGTTCAAAAAGAGTTAAAGTTAGAACTATTCTTACTACAAGTCCAGCAGTAAGAGCCAAATTTGAAAAGACTGAGTTGTATACTCGTCTTATGAAGACTGGGGCAAAAATATCAAGTATATGCCCACTTATGTATACCAACAACCCAATAGCTGGTAAAAAGCCAATATTGACTTCATCTAACAAACTTCGTACTTATTCAAGTTCTAGATATCTAAAAGATGAAGATATTCTTAAAGTAATTGTAGGTAAGGAGGTTAAATAATGGAAAAAGTATTTAAAGGCCGTGTAATTGGTGGCGGAACATTGGAAGGAGAAGCTGTAGTATCTCATCAAGGTGTCAATACTCTAGCAACATTCCAAAAAAGTGCATTGAAAAATGCAAAACAAGTTATTAGTTCTGACCAAAACAACCCAGATATTTACAAACTTAACCTTACTGGCAAAGTTTTGTGTTTACCAAAAACTATTGGTAGTACAACTGGTGGATTAGTTATTCAAACTATATGTTCTATGGGTATCAATCCATCTGCAATGTTATTTTCTGAAGACATTGACTCTCTAGCTTGCTCAGGTATTATACTTGCACGCAACTGGGAAAATAGCAAAATTATTGCTATAGATAGACTAGGTGATGAGTTTTTGCAATATGTAAAAACTGGCGACAAAATAATTATTGAAGAAGACGGAACAGTAAAAGTAGTAAGATAATATTTTATCTGTATTACTTATGTTTTGTTTTACAAATTATTAAATTAAATAAATGTAAAAATCCCGTTATTACGGGATTTTTTTGTGTTTAATAATATACTATTTTATAACTAAATAACCCAATATTTGTTATAACTTAACATCTGTATTATTACTATAAAGATATTGATTATTTGTACATATTTATATCTATAAAAATGACTATTTGTATTACTTAAGTTGTTGATTTTTAAGTGAGTTAAAAAATATCTTTACCAGTCATTTATAAAGCGTAGTCGAACCTTGAACGATAGTGAAAGTCAATGGAGCAATGCGACATTGGAATCTAGGTGGGGATTTTTCGTCTAATATTCTAATGAAAGCCATTGTTATATTGATTTATTTGTTATAGTTACTTTATAAAAGACTTACATAAACTTTTTTAATTTAGCCCATAGCACATTTTGGTCTATAACTACATATATAAAAATAGATTTTTATTAAGGAGAAACAATTTGGAAATATATGTAGTTAAACAAGGCGATACTTTATACAAAATTGCTCAAAAATATAATACAACAGTAGATTATATCGCCGAAACGAATGAGATAGATAAAGATTTGCCATTGGTTGTGGGACAGACGATTGTTATAGTTAATGATAGACCTTCAACATATACAGTGCAAGCTAATGACACATTGTATAAGATTGCACTTAAATTTGGCGTTCCATTGACTGAATTGTCTAAAGCCAATCCCAACATAACCAATCCACTTAATTTGCAAGTTGGGACAATAATCAATATACCTAATCAAAATGGAAATAAAAGAGAGATTGAAGTTAATGGGTATTGTTTTGTCAATATAAGTGATGAAGTATTAGATAAAACATTACCATATCTTACATATTTAAGTATATTTAGTTATGAAATTTTGGCAGATGGCAACATAGTCAATATTGCAGGTGATACTAGACTGATAGACAAAGCAAGAGCCAGTAATGTCGCACCTATGATGGTAATAACCAATATTGAAAACAATGCTACTTTTTCTAGCGAACTTGCACATCAGTTGTTGACCAATGAGTTGGCACAAGCCAATTTAATTAGAAATGTAGTAGCAAAAATGCAAGAAAAAAATTATTATGGTGTAGATGTTGATTTTGAGTATTTATATCCTGAAGATAGAGAACTTTACAATCAATTTTTGAGTAGATTGAGTATAGCTATACAGCCATTAGGATTTATTTTGACTACTGCAGTAGCTCCAAAAATTAGTTCTAATCAAGAAGGACTATTGTACGAAGCACACGATTATGCTTTCCACGGAAAAGTATCCGACCATGTTATTATTATGACTTACGAATGGGGATATACTTATGGCCCACCTATGGCTGTAGCACCTGCCAATCAGGTAAGTAGAGTGTTGGATTATGCTGTAACTCAAATACCAAGTTCAAAGATATTGATGGGTATGCCTAATTATGGCTATGATTGGAATATACCTTTTGTTGAAGGTACAGCAGCGTCTACTATATCCAATGTAGGAGCAGTTAATTTGGCAAGGAGAGTAGGCTCGTTTATACAATTTGACAATTTGCAAAAAGCGCCTTATTTCAATTATTATACACCTAATCAAGAACATCAAGTGTGGTTTGATGATGCTCGTAGTACTTATGCTAGATTAAAGTTTGTGTCTGATTACAATTTGGGTGGTGTAAGCTATTGGACAATTAATCAGTTCTTCCCACAAAACTGGCTTGTTTTAAAATCTATGTATAATGTAAAGAAAGTAGTGTAAATATAAAAAAAGTTTAACATAAATGGATATTCCGTATTATGTTAAACTTTTTTCTTTACTTATTTAATAAATGATTTATACCAGCAATATCGCTTACTGGAAGACTAAAACATATACCTTTGCCTTCTTCATTTAAGTTGGCTCTTTCACATATTTGTTTCATTATTTGTTTGCGTTTTGACCTATAAACAATAATTAGTACAGCTTCTTTTTCAGGTTGAATCTTTATACCCAAGACCGAATCGTTTTCATGTACACCTGTACCACGACCACTAATAATTGTACCACCAGATGCACCAGCTTCTCTAGCAGCATCTACAACAAAATCTGAAAATCCTTTGTTGACAACTACAACAACTAAATCAAATTCTTTATTTTTGTTTTTATCAACTGATTTGTTGATTTTCTTTACTTCATCATAATTAATTTTTGCCATTGGTTACCTCGATATTTAACATATTTAATAAGTCTAGGGTAGAACTGTTAGGTTGTACAGTAAATACAAAACCGGTATGTTCTAGATTTAGGTTTAAGTCAGTATACACGATCTCAACGATAGCTTTGCTCATTTCTTCTGTTACTAGCGATATTATTATATCTTTTTCTTCTACGCCAAATCCAAACAAATCAGCAATTTCGTTTTCTGATGTTCCGTGTCCCAACAATTTTAAACTATATTCTATATGGTTGTTGTTCAACAATTCTAGTACTTTGTCGCCTTGACCTCGGTCAACTATGACAAACATTACTTCAAAAGGTGATTTTATCTTTTTCATATTTATTCTCCCCAGTCAAAATCAACAATAACTGTAGATGTTTTCTTTTTTGGTTGTTCTTTTTTCTTTTGTTTGTATGATACCAATTTAAATACAAGTCCCAATATAAGGATACATAGGATAGGGATACAAGCTATAAGTGATATTGTACCAAAAGCACCATTAAGGATATTGACATCTTTTGCTACACATATTCCCATAGCAAAAGGCAATATGAAACTTGTTGCCATTGTACCACTTGCTACACCACCACTATCAAACGCAATTGCTGTAAATATTGGTGTGCAGAATATAGAGCATATAAGTATAACAATGTATATTGGAAGTATTAGCCAAATAAATGGAATATTATATATTATTCTAAGTACAACAAGTATCATACTTAATGCCACACTTATGCTAATGGATATCATCATTACTTTTTTACTTATAATACCGTGTGTTATATCTTCAACTCTTTTATTTAGTATACCAACTGCAGGTTCTGCCATAATAACCAACAAGCCTATTATGCCAGCTATAGGTATCAACGCCCAACTATAATCCGAACTTGCTATTTTATAGCCAATAACACTTGCTACAGGGAAGAATCCGGTTAAAACTCCAGTTAGGAATATAACTATACCAAAATATGTGTACAATAGACCAATAACTATTTTTAATATTTGTTTTTTATGAAATTTTAAAAATAGGGCGTTATATACGAAAAATAATATTGCTATAGGAAGAAGTACCAATAAAATTTCTTTTGCATTATCCAAAAATTGAATACCAAATTGACTTAACATATCCATAGCAGTGCCAGTGCTTGTGTTGATGTTTACACTAGTAGTAGATTGCATATTGTTGCCTACGATAATACAAAGTATTTGGGCTGTTATTAATGGGCCTATACTTGTGCAAGCAATAATACCAAAACTATCATTTTCGTCTGGTTTGCCACTTCTTACCGAACTTATACCCATACCAAAAGCCATAATAAATGGTACAGAGATAGCACCAGTTGTTACACCACTAGAATCCATAGAAATAGGTAAGTATTGACTTGGTGTAAATATCATAAGTATAAATACGATTATGTAAGAAAATATCAAAATATATTTTAAATCTACTTGAAATATTATTCTAGCTACAGCGATAGCAAGATACAACCCAACACCTATTGCAACTACCATTATAAATAACCATTTGTTGATAGATACAACTTGACTAGCAAGTACAGCTAAGTCAGGTTCGGCTATAGTAATAACTGTGCCAAGAATTAATGATAAAATAATAAAAATACCAAACTTTCTTGATTTGCTTAAATGTGCACCTATGCTACTACCAATACTAAACATTGCAGTGTCAGCACCGACACTAAATAACGCTGTACCAAATATAAGTAGCAAGGTAGATATAGAAAATCTTATTAAATCAAATCCCGATAGTGGAGAGATAGTAAGTCCCAATATTATAACAATAATAGCTATTGGAAGTACTGCTATTGAACTTTCTTTAAGTTTTGAAAGTATTGTTTTTGCCAATTTAAATTTACCTTTTAAGATTAATATATTTATATATTAAAGGTAATGTTTTTTTTAGTCAACTATTAATTTAATTATAAAAAAGAATATATTAATTATTTCACATTTGTTATAGTTTTTGCTAAACTATTGAAGTAAATTATTAATTGTTTTAAAGGATAAATATTATGAGCGTTAAAGAAGAATTTATAGAAGTTTTTGAAAAGAATATAACTAGAGATGGCAATAAAGAATTGTTAAAATGGTTATTATCATCTGACTTTTTTACAGCACCTGCTAGCACCAAATTCCATTCAGCTTATGAAGGTGGTTTGGCAGAGCATAGTTTAAAAGTATATAAAAGATTTTTAAAGATGATTATATCAGAATATGGTGACAATTATACCAATGTCATTTCCAACGAAAGTATTGCATTAATAGGTCTATTGCACGATGTATGTAAAGTTAATTGTTATAAAGTAGACTACAGAAATGTAAAGGACGAAAATGGTAATTGGACAAAACAACCTTACTATACTTTCGATGAAGAATTGCCTTATGGACACGGCGAAAAATCTGTTTATATTATTAGTAGTTTTGTCAAACTTACAAGAGAAGAAGCTATAGCTATCAACTGGCATATGGGTGGATTTGATGCAAGAGTTAGGAATGGTGGAGCATCTTTAAGTGATGCTTATTATAAGTTCCCAATAGCAGCTATTTTTAATTCGGCTGATACATTGTCTACATATTTAGATGAAGAAAGATAAAGTTAATATAGTAAAAATTAAATGTTTTTATTGACTACTATGCAAAATATAAAAAACCGAGATATTTCTCGGTTTTTTTGTTATTTGCATAGTATAGGGTATATAGTTAATTTTCTTTATTAATAATCTTTTCAAACTCTTTAATAAAGTCCATAAAATGTGTTACATCAGTAAACTTTCTGTATACAGATGCAAATCTTATATAAGCAACTTCATCTACTTTCTTTAGTCTTTCCATTATCATTTCGCCTATCTCACTAGAAGATATTTCTTGTCTAAGACTATTTTGAATTTGCTTTTCAATATCGTTTACCATTTCGTTGATTTGTGATACAGATACAGGTCTTTTTTCACAAGCCTTCATAATACCTTGTTTTATTTTTAGGGGATTAAAAGCTTGTCTACTATCATCATTTTTAACAACCATTATTGGCAACAATTCTATCGTTTCGTAAGTGTTAAATCTTTTTTGACATTCAGGATTAAGACATTCTCTTCTGCGTCTTATAGAGTTGGTTTCGTCTATGTATCTAGAGTCAATTACCTTGCTGTCTTTACAGCCACAATATATACATTTCATTGTTTATGTCCTTTTAATTTGGTAATCATAGTATACCAAATCAAAGGTTAATAATCAATTATTATTCTACCATTTCTTTTTCGTCAACTGACTCTTTGTTGGTATTAATATTTTCAATAATTTCTTCACTAGATGTTGTGCTTACTTGTTGTTGAGCAGTTACAGGATTTAGTTCTACTAGTATTACATCTCGACCTATTTTTCTTATTCGATTGAAGGGGATAAAAATATCTGGATTGCTTTTAAAAAAATTGAAAAAACTTTTTTCACTTGGGACTACAATACCAGTTACTCGAAAAGAGCACGAATCAAAAACAATATCAATGATATTGCCCATACGCTTGCCGTCACATATATTAACAACTTCTTTTGCTCTTAAATCGCAAAATGTTATTTCCATATTTAGTCCTAATTAGTTTTATTTCATTATATGACAAAAATTAACAATATATTACATCTTTGATAATTACATATTTTTTTATAATATCCACACATTAATATTGGAGATAATTATGCCAATAGGATTTATGTGTTTAGGATTAATATTGTTGATTGTATTGATGTTTAATAAAGTTTATCCATCAAAAATTTTTTATATTGCAATACTACTTTTTGCAATGTTAGGATATATTGTCCAACCATCATATTATTCTAGTTTTTCAATCAATTATTTTTTTATGATAGCTAGTATTGTTTTGCTAATTGCTCAACTTAAAAATTGTCAGCAAAAACAACTATTTTTTGCACTTGTATTGAGCTTTTTTATTGGAGTAGTATATGTTGTACTTATCAATATTGATAGCTTATATATCTCTTCATTATCTCCAATAATTATCATTGTCTTAGCTTTGGTTTCATTGGTATTTGTTAACGATGTAAAGTATATGTTGATATACAATGCTTGTTCAATTATGTTTATAACATTGTTTGGATTTTTGTTTGAAACTGGGCTAGGTTACAACAACCTTTTAAGTGTGTATTTTATCAATAATTTTGTAATTGGTTTTACTATCAATATGCTCATACTTTGTGTATTTCAATTAATAAAACCATCATTAATAAAATCTAAAAAAGTTAAAGCTAACAATCTAAATATTAAAGGAGATTAGTATGAAAAAACTCATAATATTAATTATGCTTATGCTGTGTTGTATTGTTCCTAGTTATAAAGTATATGCTTATGACGGCGAAACAGACAAACCATTTGTGGTGTATACCGATACTGGAGAATATCTATTTGAAAAGAGTGATGTTGCTGTCAACGATAGTTATATATCAAAAGAATTTAAGATGTATGATATTATAAGTATTGATAAAGACAACAAAACAGCTATTGCAAAATATGTAAAAGATATTAAGAAACCCAATGTTGATGTGTCCGATGAACCAAGTCCAATAGGAGCATATAAAAAGAAAATATGTTTGTATTTAACTCACAATGATGAAAGTTATGTTCCTACTGATGGATACGATAGCATATATGGTGCTGGTGGTGTACACGATGTTGCTAGAGCTATTAAATCTAGTTTTGAAAATCTAGGTATAGATGTTACATTAGACGAAACTTTGCATATACCGCACAATAGCACTGCGTATGCAAGAAGTGAAGTTACTGCAAAAAGTTTGTTAAATACATATTCGCCAGATGCAATGTTTGATATACATAGAGATGGTGTTGGCAGAAGTTATTATGTGACCAATGTAGATGGTGAAGAAAGATGTAAAGTCCGTATTGTTGTAGGCAAAGCCAATCCTAATATGGACGAAAATTTAGAGTTTGCAGTATATTTGTTGAGCGTTGCAGAAGAAAAATATCCGTGGTTGTTTGCTGATATATATTATGCTAGAGGACATTATAATCAGGCTTTGTACAACAAAATGTTGTTGTTTGAAATGGGTACATATTTAGTTGAAAAAGAACTTGTCTTAAAGAGTGTCCCACCATTAACTGATGTGGTTAATACTGCTTTGTATGGTACTACTGTAGATGATAAAGATAATAATATAGTTATTGGTGGCAATACTACTACAACAACTCCTACAATTAATGGACACTTAAATAATTTAACTGAAAATAACAAAACCACAAGTAGAGTATCATTAATTATCATAACAGTGACATTTGCTGGAGTGGTAGGATTAATGGTTATGTTTGTTATGAAAAATCACAAAGGTAAAATATCTAATAACAAGAAAAAGTCTAAATGAATAATTTAGATTTTTCTTTTTTCTCATATTTTTTATATTACAAAATTTTTACATTAAAATATATTATAGACTTGATTATTGGGCTGATTTTAGATAAACTATTATTGTTAATTTTTAAGGAGTATTAAAATGGAAAAACCTTTAGTTGCAGTAGTAGGAAGACCCAATGTAGGTAAAAGTACATTTTTTAATAGAATTGCTGGTAAAAAAATAAGCATAGTTAAAGATATGCCGGGTGTAACCAGAGATCGTATATATGCTGATGCCGAATGGTGTGGGCATGCTTTTACAATAGTTGATACTGGTGGTTTAGATGTCAAAAATAAAGACGACTTCCAACAAAACATTACAAAACAAGCAGCACTTGCTGTAGAAGTAGCACAAGTAGTATTATTGTTTGTTGATGGTAAGCAAGGATTGCTTCCAGCAGATTATGATGCAGCCAACTTTTTAAGAAAATATAATGTTCCTATAGTTTTAGTTGTTAATAAGATTGACAACAACGAGCTTGAAAAAACTTATGAGTTTTACAATTTAGGACTTGGCGAACCAATAGCTATTTCAGCCGAACTTAATAAGGGTATTGGTGATTTGCTAGATGTTATTGTAAGCAAATTTGAACATAAAGTTGATGCTAGTGCTTTGGACGAACGCATTAAGATAGCTGTAGTAGGCAAACCTAATGCTGGTAAGAGTAGTTTAGTTAATAGATTGCTTGGCGAAAATAGAGTTATGGTATCCAATGTTGCAGGTACTACAAGAGATGCTATTGATACACCATTTAAGTATAATGGTAAGGAATATTTGCTTATAGATACAGCAGGTATTAGAAGAAAGAGAAGTATAGATAAAGACTCTGTTGAACTTTATAGCGTTATTAGAAGTTTTGATGCTATAAGAAGAGCTGATATTGTTGTACTAGTAGTAGATAGTGTTGAAGACCTTAGCGAACAAGATGTTAGAATTGCTGGTTTTATACACGAAGAAGGCAAACCAAGTATTATACTTATGAATAAGTGGGATACAGTTGAAAAAGATACTTATACTATGAATAAGTTTAATGACAAACTAAGTGAAGATTTAAAGTTTATGGATTATTATGTACCACTATATGGTAGTGCATTGACTGGACTTCGAATCAACAAACTTATGGAATCTGTTGATACTGTATTAGCTAATGCAAGTAGACGAATAACAACAGGTACTTTAAATGAAATATTACAAAATGCAGTTCTTACCAACGAACCTCCAACAAAGAATGGTAGAAGATTGAAGATATACTATATTACTCAACCATCAACCAATCCACCTACATTTGTTTTGTTTGTTAACGATAAAGAATTAATGCATTTCTCATATTTAAGATATCTAGAAAATTGTATACGCAATGCAGTAGATTTTAAAGGAACTCCTATTAGATTGCTAGTTAATAGCAAGAAGGAAAAGGATGTTTAATTATGTGGATTACTGTTTTAAAATATGTAGGACTAATTATAGGTTCTTATTTAATGGGAAGTATTATGTTTGCAAAAATACTTACCAAAACACAGAAAAAAGATATAACTAGTGCCGGTAGTGGTAATCCGGGATCAATGAATATGTTAAGAAATCACGGATTTTTCTTTGGTATTCTTAACCTTACATTAGACGCTCTTAAAGGTGCAATTCCTGCTATATGTGGATTTTTCCTATTTGGTGGCTTTGATGGCGGAGTAGTCGCAAGAAGTGCAATTTATATCGCAGGTATCAGTGCAGTTGTGGGACATTGCTTCCCAGTATGGTATAAGTTTAAAGGTGGCAAAGGGGTTGCAACTACTATGGGATTCTGTATGGTTGCACATCCATATATTGCACTTGCTATCTTTGGCGTATACATTATTTTGTTTGCTATTACTCGTATTGGTAGTTTGTGTAGTTTGATTTGTGCAATTATATACTTGATAGTTGATACAGTTATGCTATGTCTAGAACACAACTATGTTGGACTCGTAATTATTTATGTAGTTATGTTTTTGATTGTTTGGGCACATAGATCCAATATCAAAAGACTTTTAGAAAAGCGTGA
The DNA here is from genome assembly GCA_934746645.1 of uncultured Clostridia bacterium. Taxonomy (GTDB): domain Bacteria; phylum Bacillota; class Clostridia; order Christensenellales; family UBA1242; genus UBA6345. Next base: position 124,716 of record CAKVFE010000001.1, on the reverse strand, counting down.
AAATGTTATTGATATAAAAGCTGTTGCACAAAAAGATGTTGATCGTATCAACAATATTAAAAACAAACATAAACATAATAAAGAAAAAGATGATCAAGTTGTAGATACACAACAATCTAATCTAACAGAAGAAAATAGTGTACCTAATGATGACAAAGATGACAATGTCGAAGATACAGATAATACTATAGAAGTAGTTGAAGATAACAATGTATCTAATAACGATAATAATTAATATAAAAATATAAAAGGAAGTTTGAAAAAACTTTCTTTTTTATTGCATAAATAATATTTTCCTTTCATACAATTTTGTAATACTACTGTGGAGGGAAATATGAACAGTTATGATATCTACTCCGATATAGCTAAGCGTACTAACGGAGATATATATGTTGGAGTCGTAGGCCCAGTTCGTACTGGCAAATCGACTTTTATTAGAAATGTACTCAATACATTAGTTATACCTAATATTACTGATGTTAATGCAAAAGAACGAACAATTGACGAAATCCCACAAAGTGGAGATGGTAAAAGCATAATGACTACACAGCCTAAGTTTGTACCTAATGAAGCTGTTGGTATAACACTTAATGATAGTATCAATCTCAATGTAAGATTGGTGGATTGTGTGGGATATCTTGTAGATGGTGCAGTAGGCCATGTTGAAGACAACAAACCTCGTATGGTTAAGACTCCGTGGAGTGATGAAGAATTACCATTTAGTGAAGCTGCCGAAATAGGAACTAATAAAGTAATAACCAATCATAGTACAATTGGTATTATGGTAACTACAGATGGTACAATCACAGACATAGATAGATTTGCTTATTTAAAAGCAGAAGAAAAGGTTTATGCAGAATTAAAGAAGTGTGGAAAACCATTTGTTATTGTACTTAACTCCAAACAACCATATAGTGAAGAATGTCAAAAATTAGCATCATCATTAAGTGAAAAATATGATAAAAAAGTATTACCATTAGATGTTAGCAAACTTAGTGAAGAAGATATAACAACTATTTTTGCTAGTGTACTTAATGAATTTCCTATTGTATCTATTGATGTCAATATGCCTCGTTGGTTGGGTGCTTTACCATACGAAAACCAATACATACAAGAGATTGTTAATGCAGTTATGGAAGTAGCCAACAACTCTAGCAAAATCGGTGATTTTGACAATGGATTAATGTTGTTTGAAAATAGCGAAAATTTTGAACCAGTAACCAATGTAACAATTATAGCTGGGGAAGGTAGAGTTGTTATTGATATTGTTCCTAAGCCAGAATTATTCTATAGAGTCCTTAGTGAAGAATGTGGTTGTGATATTTCAAGTGATTATCATTTAATCAGTTATATCAAACAACTTACTGAGGCAAAGACTCAATATGATAAGTTTAAAGATGCTTTAAAACAAGTTGAAGAAACAGGTTATGGTGTTGTTTACCCAACACTTAATGATATGAAGTTGGAAGAACCTCAAATGGTAAAACAAGGTGGTAGATTTGGCGTAAAATTAAAAGCAAGTGCACCAAGTTTACATTTAATGCAAGTTGACATTAATACCGAAGTTAGTCCAATTGTTGGTAGCGAACAACAGTCTGAAGATCTAGTCAATTATTTAATGTCTGAGTTTGATACCAATCCTCAAGGAATATGGGAAACAAAGATGTTTGGTAAAAGTTTGAGTTCTTTAGTCAATGAAGGATTGCAAAACAAATTGGTTTCTATGCCTACCGAAGTCCAAAAGAAAATGCGTAAAACTCTTGGCCGTATTGTCAATGAAGGCAAGGGTGGCGTGATTTGTATTTTGTTATAATTAAATAATTGTAACAGATATTATTTTAGGATTAATCAATGACAACATTGTTAATCATATTCATTCCGAAAGACGGTTTAAAAATCCGTCTTTTTTCTTTTAATAACTAAACTTGTTTGATATAATGATTGTATGGAAAATAATATTAGACAAACTCTTGAACTTTTAGCAGAGCCAAAATATAGAGATTTTAATAGTAGCATTGCAAAAAACGAACATCCTATGATAGGCGTAAGAATACCTAAATTAAGAGAAATAGCCAAACAAATTGCAAAAACTGATGCATATAATTTTTTAAAAAATAACCAACTATATTATTATGAAGAAATTTTGTTGCAAGGTTTTGTTATTGGTTATTTAAAAGACTCTGATGATAAAAAATATCAACTTGCAAACGACTATATATTACTTATAAAAGATTGGTCAGAATGTGATTGTGTTATGGCAACTTTCAAGTTTATGAAAAATGATATTGCCAAAACTTATAATATGGCTTTACAACTTTGCGACTCAACACAACAATTTGTAAGACGCTCAGGTATAGTTATACTTATGGATTATTGTTTGGGCGAAGAATATATCCAAAAATCTTTAAATGTATTGTTAAATATTAAAAGTAACGACTATTATGTTAATATGGCTTTAGCGTGGGCATTGTCTGTGTGTTTTGTTAAAAATTTTGATATGACACTAAACCAATTTAAGGACTGTGACTTAGACAAATTTACTTATAACAAAACAATTCAAAAGTGTATAGAAAGTTTTCGTATTACATCACAACAAAAATCAATGTTAAGAAAAATGAAAAAAATAGTTTAAATAAAAAGGCTTAAAATATGAGTTAATTCATATTTTAAGCCTTTTTTAGTCTATATTATAATAAATATTTTTACCATTTGTTATATACTTTTTCAGCAAATCCCAAAAGGTTGTTAATTTCTAGTTTTTCTCCATTATCAAGTACTGCGTATCCTGTAAAATAACCAAATACTTGATTTTGATTACTTCTTAGTACTAGGGCATTAGTGTCAGCGTGTCGATTGATAATAGGTTTAAATGTCATTTCAAAGCGTTTGTCATTAGATGTAAATGTCCAATCGGATAAAAAGTCATCTTTACCATTTTTAGTAGGAATATTAAATGTTACTTGATTCAATTTGTGTGCGATTCCATCATAAAAAAGCATATTTTCACTTGCATTGCTAGTATCTCCAAATCCATAACCAATATTAAATCCAAATACTTTATCATTGACTGTGCCCATACCAGCACCCCAATACCAAGTATTTTTATAGGTCCATACACCACGACCCCAATCTAAAAGTCCAAACGAATCGGATTTTTTAAATTCTATTATTTCTTTATCTATTTTTATAGTGCCTTGAGCCTTGAACCCAACAATTTTTTGATTGTAATAAAAAGCTTTCTTGTTTTCTTTAAATGGTGTAGCAATAACCATATTTTGTTTTGGCTCTTGTGATAATGTGATGTCTACTTCCAATGTTTTCTTTTTGTCAAAGTTTGGCATACAACAAAACAATTTTCTATCTTTGCCATCGTGCATAAATCGTATATCGCATTTATTGTTTTTAACAATTATATCTCCAGTTTTAGAAGTTGATGGCATATTTATATGTTCTTTAGTTTCTAATACTGTGTTAAGTTTTCCCATAGGGAATAGTGTCATTATTGATGTGGTTTTTTCTGTTTTTTCGTTAAATCTGATAACTGATGCTGACAATAATCCCATATAGGAGTTGTCTGCAACAGTCAATGCTACAGCATAATCATTGTTGTATATTAAATAATAGTCCCATTCTTTAATCTTAAGTTTTGAAGCTTTAATTCTATCTCTGTTGTATTTAAGCAACATTTCTTTGCTGTATCCAGCAATATTTAATTCGCCGTTATCATTATGTAAATCAAGTTCTTCTTTAATTTCTACCATAAACTTTAACTCCACACTTTTTCTTTTATTGTATCAATATTTTCAACAATTATATAGCAATTTATCTATATTTATAAAATAAAAAAGGCAACACTAATTTAAGTGTTGTCTATATTTTACTTTGATTTACCATTGTCTTTTAGATTATGTGCTGTTGCAGTTGTTTTTGCAACATTTGGTATTTGATATACAACATTAGGCAATTTTAATTGCAAATGTCTAACTTCTGGCAAAATTTGAGTTAGGTTAGTGCAGTGAGGTATTGCACGCTTCCATTTTGTTGTGTCTGTATGGTCTGTACCTTCAGGATTGATACATATTGTTTTACAACCTGATTTGTATGCCCATTCATCATTGTCGCCATTACCAACAAAGCAAATATTTGAAGCACTAATATTATTTTTCTCTTTATATTCATTAATAAAGTCAGCTTTACCAGAAAAATCATATTTGGTATCAATAATACCGGTTACTTTACCATCTTTGTCATATACAAACTTGTTGCAGTTTATACTATCAAAATATTTTGCGTTGTCTCCCAAAACTTCTAGTACAACATCCTCAAAGTTGCCACTTACTATATGTAAACTTATACCAGCAGCTTTCAAACTTTTAAAAGTTTCTTCAGCACCATCTATCAATTTGATTTCTTTAGTGATGTTTCTAATCTCTTTTTTAGAAAGTCCGGCTTTCATAAATTCTTCACAACTTAAATCGCACCATTCTTTGTGATTAATTTTACCTAACATAAATTGGATAAATAGACAGCTAAAATAACTACCTGTGCCTGTGTTATATCCTAAGTCTTGCCATAGACGCTTCCAAATGTTAGGGCTTTTATATGTTAATGTTCCGTCAAAATCAAACATAATTGCTGGCATAATTTCTACCTCCGATTTTGATAAATTATATCATATCTTTATCAATGTTTCAATACCCAAATTTAATAAAGTATATAATAATTATATATATAATTTATTTTGGTGGTGTGGTAAAAGCAACTAATCAGTTTTTGGTTAAAAAATAATTATAGGGTAGTGAAATATAAAGCTAAAAGGATAGCAAAATAAAAAAATGGATATAGAAAAATAAACAAATTAGTTTTTAAATAAAATATAGAGTGAAAAAAAGATAAAACCAATTAGTGGGTTTCATCTTCAAATATAAGTGGTAACAAATCGTTGATATTATCAATATTAGTTATACTTTTGTGCCACTTATTTTTATCATTGTGATTAGTGTCATCTGGGTTTATACATATTGTTTTGCAACCAGATTTATATGCCCATTCATCATTATTGCCATTGCCAATAAAACAAATTTCTTGTGGACTTATATTGTGTGAAATTGCATATTCTTGTATAAATTTTGCTTTGCCTTCATAGTCATAATTTGTACCTATAATTTTTGTTAAGTATCCATTGTTGTCATATATCAAATTGTTGGCATTAATACTTTCAAAATATTTTGTTTTATCTTTTAAGACATTAATAATGACTTCAGTAAAGTTGCCACTAACTATATTTAATTTTATATTCTGTTTTGATAATGTTTCTACAAAATCATCAAATCCATTCATAAGTTTAATATCTTTTGTTACATTACTTAAAGTGTCTTTTGACATATTCTTTTTTATAAATGATTGGGCAGTTATATCACACCAACCTTGATAATCAATTAGTCCATCATTAAATAGTTTCATTTGACTTGAATAACAACTTTTAGGGTCTTTTATATTATATCCCAATTCTTCCCAAATTGCTTTCCAAGTATTCTTAGTTTTGTAGGTGAGTGTACCATCAAAATCAAACATAATTGCTTTTATCATTTGTTACTCCATAAATTTAATATTAATTATTTTTGCTTATTTTTGTTAGTATTGCATCAAGCCATTTTTCCAACTTTGTAAGTGAACTTATTTTCAATCGTTCATTGATTGTGTGTATATCGTATAAGTCAGCACCAAGTGTCACACATTGTATGTTGGGTATGTTGTCTGCAAATACACCGCCTTCAAGTCCTGCGTGCATATTGGATATTATAGGTGTAACTTCAAACAAAGATTGGTATGTGTCCATACATATTTTAGTAAGTTCGGCATTGTTGGTAGATGTATATAGTGGAGCGTATCCTTGTCTTACACATTCTATGTTATACTGTTGTGCTTTATCTATATATAATGCTTTATAATATTCAATATTATCTTTTAAATTACTTCTAAACATAGCGTTTATACATAATGTATCATTAATTATTTTTATATTTGCTAAATTGATAGATGTAAGTGGTAATTGTGTGTTTTTGTCAAAAACTAGAACACCATTGTCAAAATCATTAATATATTTAACAATATCGTTACTATTATTAATAACTTTTACTTTTTGACGACCATTATTAATTAATGAAATATTTGCCAATTTTTCTTCAGGATATCTGTTTAAAAAATTAGATTTATATTTTTCCACAATATTTTCTATTGGCTTATTTGTCGCCAATTTGATAGTGCAGTTGGCTGGTATAACATTATCTCTAGTACCACCCAATACATCAATGATTTTTATGTCTTCATCTTTAATTATATTAAAAATTTCTTTTATTGCGTTGGCTCTGTTTTTGTGTATCTCTTCGCCACTGTGACCACTCAAGCAGTCTTTAATACTTAAAGTATATGTGTCACAATCCAACATTTCATATTCTAGTTTTTTCTCAAACTTTAAAAATAATCCACTTGCACAAGACACAATAATATTGTTACTTTCAGTGCCATCAAGTCCAATCATATAGTCAGCATTTAAAGTTGAAAAATCAAGATTTTTTGCACCATCCATACTGGTTTCTTCTTGTGTAGTAAACACAGCAATAATGTTGGGATACTTTTTTAAATTGTGTTCTAAAATATTAAGTATCAATGCAACACCAAAACCATCATCAGCACCTAATGTTGTATCTTGTGCTGTGATAAAATCGCCTTGTATATAAGTGTGTATTGGCTCTAAATCAAAGTCAAATTTTGTATTGTTTTTAACTTCACAAACCATATCTGTATGAGCTTCTAAAATAACAGTTTTGCTTTTACCATTGTCTACAAATGCTACAACATTATTGTAACTATCTTTATAAACTTTGTATCCCATTTTTGATATTGTTTTTACAAGCCAGTCAGCAACTTTATCTTCTTTCCCAGAAGGTCTAGGTATGTGGGTTAGTTCTAAAAAATATTGGAATGAGTTCATATATTCTCCATTAATAATTTAATTTATTTTATTATAATTATTATTCATTAACAAACAAATTTGATTATCTTATTGTTTTTCTGCTTTAACAAAAATCTATTATATATAAGTATTGCTAAAATAAAAATATACAAACAGCCTAAAGTATGTTAAACTTAATTTAGTTACTAATAATAGTATGTAAAAGTAGAATATATAAGATAACTTTTTTAATTTAGAGAATGTAGTAGTTTTGTAGGAGCTAGTATGAAAAGAAAAAATATGATTATTCTATCGTTGGCAATAATTGTTTTAGGACTTATTGTTTCAATGGTAATGTTATTTGTAGAAAATTATGAGTGGATATGTTTTATAGGTGTTGTTGTAGAATTTGTAGGAATATTTTTATTGGCTAAAAGTGTTTCTAAATTTGAAAATCAACAACATCAAAATGAAAAAATGTTAAAGTTACTTAAGAGTAGTTTAGGAAAAGAAGACTATTCAAGTATGCAAAAAATTTTTGACGAATACAAACTTGATGGACTTAAAGCATATCAAGGCTCAATATTAAAAATATTATATAATCCAAGTTATACAAGTAGATTAGTATTTTGTCGTTGGCATTATAATGGCGTAAAAGTGTTTAGAGATAATTTTGAATTGTATGATGAAGATGACCGAGTATTAATGTGTGACTATGGTTGTTGGATTTCTGATTCTTACAATAGTTATTATGGTGGTATGGATATTGCTCTTAACGATTTAAATACAGAACTTCCAGCTTACCCAAATGAATATCCAGTATCTGATTTAAAAATAAATTTAAATACAACTTATCTTACCAAAATTAAATGGAGTGATTTTAAAAAGACAAATATAGATATACCATTTGGTTCTAAAAAGATTTTTGATGTAAAAATTGATGGAAATGATAAAATATTAAAAATGTGTGTATATGTTACATATTGGACAGGGTATTGTCAATCCAACGCTTATATCTATTGTGTTGATGAAGACATTCCAAAAATTCCTAATAATACTAAGTTTGAAGTGTTAGCAAACAATACCATAATAGCTAAAGGAAAAGTAGTAAGCCTTTCATCTGCATATTTTGACTACCAAAGAATTTATGATGTCGAACCAATAGAAAATAACAATGTAAGTGAGCAATAATATTTTGAGTCTATATATTTGACTTTTACAAATAAAATAAGTATAAAATTATTGATACAAGTTTTCTACGCGTGTGTTGAAAACTATACCTATATGAAATTGTTAGAACTGATATAATATAAGTTGTATGTTATATTGGTAAACTAATTTGTTAAAAGCAAAAATTTCAAGAGTGGTGTATGTATTAAAATGGCATTGCATACTTTCTTATGTAGTGTCATTTTTTATAAGGAGAATTATGAAAAGAAATAGTAAAGTAATAAGAAAAAATTATGATAAATTTAATGAATTTCAAAAAGAATATTATGGAATATTTGTAAAAAATGGTAGAACAAGAATAGATACTAAACGATATAGGAAAACAATGGGATTCATTAAAGAAAAAATGAATAATAGAAATACTGTATATTATTTACCTTCAAAAATAGGAAAATATGATTATGAATACAATATTATAATTGACGAATTAGAAAACATTAAAAGATTGTGGGAGACTAAATTTTCTAAAGCAATTAGTGTTATAAAGACTCCTAAAGAAGTTGAAGATAATATAAGACAAAATGAAATGATGGATGGTGTTTTAGAACCAGAAGAAGCTTCATTCGTTGCAAAAACAAAATCATTAATGTATGAAGGGAAATATCAATTTGTTATTCGATCTATATATGTACAATTTTTTCATCAATTAATGTCTCAAATTAATTCTTTGTGCTTAAGAATATGTATAAAAAAGGGTTATAATAAAGAAAATTTTAATAGGTTAGATTTTGCTAAAATAATAAAAAAAATAAGTGGAAATGATTTGGAAAATAATAAATATTATAGCTCATTTGAAAAGTCGTATTTAGTTTGGAATTTTTTAAAACATAATTCTAAAAAATCTTATGAACAATTAAATAATAAATATAATGAGATGATTTGTGATAAAAAGCATAAATTTGAAAATGGTGGTTTAGCCTTAAAATATTTGAATATTGATGAAAAATATATTATGGATTGTATAAATGATATGAAACTATTTTTTGAAGAAGTTTGTCGTGAAGATTTTGGTGAAGATACAAAAAATGCAAATTGGGATTATGATGATTATTTTTTAGAACAAGTATATGAAGAAATTGAATCATTAAATAATCCGGTAGGATTACCTAGTTGGATTTAATATTTTAATTAAAAAATTATTCTTAACATCTTTTAATATTTTATTTAATTATATAAAATTAAAAATTTATCAATAATCATTACTCAAAAAAAATTTAAAAATTTTTTAAAATTTGTATTACATTTTTTAAAAATTTGTGATATAATCGGCACATAACGCGCAACTTGAAAGGGTGTAAGTCCAGTTATTGGACTTGTACCCTTTTTGTGTGCATAAAAAAAATAAGGACGGTGTTTTGTGGAAGAAGTAAAACAAAATAAAATGGCTGTCGAGCCATTGAAAAAATTGTTCTGGAAAATGGGACTACCAATGATAGTATCTATGGTATTACAAGCTTTATATAATGTTATAGATAGTATTTTTGTATCCAATATTCCGGGAACTGGAGTGCTTGCCAATCAAGCATTGACATTAGCGTTTCCAGTACAAATATTAATTATTGCTATCGGTGTAGGTACAGGAATTGGTATCAATGCTATGCTATCAAAATCTTTAGGGGAGAAAGATAAAGAAAAGATAAGTAGTATTGCTGGTAATGGCATATTTTTAAGCTTAGTTATATATTGTGTCTTTTTATTGTTTGGGTTGTTTTTATCAAAATGGTTTATACAATTATTTACTAAAGACCAACAAGTTATTAAGATGGGTTCAACTTATTTAAAAATATGTTGTTGTTTGTCTTTAGGTTCTATTGGATATACTGTTTATGAAAGATTTTTGCAAGCAACTGGTAAAACAATGTTTTCAACAATAGCACAAATTTCTGGTGCTGTCGCTAATATTGTTTTGGATTATGTGTTTATATTCCCACTTAATATGGGTGTAAACGGTGCTGCTTGGGCAACTGTAATTGGACAATTTATATCTTTAATAGTTGCTATGTGTTTCCATTATTTTTCTAATCACGAAATTAGTGGCAACATCAAATATATCAAACCAAAATTTTCTATAATCAAAGGAATATACAAGATAGGTGTATCTGCTGCATTGATGCAAGCAATGTTGTCAGTAATGATGGCTGGTATGAATGCTATTTTGGGACTAGCAAAAGTTGATACAACTATATTGGTTGGTTCGTTTGGTATTTATTACAAAATTCAAAATATAGCATTGTTGTCGGCTTTTGGATTGTCTAACGCTATAATTACTATATTGTCATTCAATTATGGTATGAAAGATAAAAAGAGATCTCAAGATTGTATAAAATATGGTATCACTGACACTTTAATTGTTATGGCAGTTATTACTGTTGTATTTGAGATTATAGCTAGACCATTGGCGCAACTATTTGCTTTATCAGGTGGTGCATCTACAGCATTAATTAGCGTATGTGAAAAAGCTACTCGTATAGGTGCAATTAGTTTTGTCTTTATGGGATATATTGTAGCTATTCAAGGTGTATTACAAGCATTAGGTTATGCTACAAAACCTCTTATCTTATCATTATTAAGATTGGTAGTATTTGTATTCCCAGTTGCATATTTGTTTACATTGTCAAACAATGTTATCAATATTGTTTGGTGGACATTCTTAATTGCTGAAGTTTTGACATCAGTGTTTGCATTTATATTCTTAAAAAATGCAGAGAAAAACAAAATAGATACAATAAGTGTAGAAGAAAGTATAAACAATAAAAACTTGATTATTACAATATCAAGACAACACGGAACTAACGGAAAACATATTGGCGAAATGTTGGCTAAAAAATTGAATATTAATTTCTATGACAAACAGTCTTCTATGTTAGAAGCTAAAAAGCGTGGTTTGAATAAAGCTTATGTTAATGAAAGTGAAGACAATGATTATGATTTGTATCTATCACTTGACGCTCAAAAAGACAGCATAATCGCTCAAAACGAAATTATTAAATCATTGGCTAATGACGACAATAATTCGTTTGTTATTGTTGGAAGATGTGCTGATTATGTACTTCGTAATTATAGTAATGTGGTAAAAATATTCTTGTATGCTCCTATGGAGTACAGAACTAATAATATTGTTAATAACTATGGAGATAGTATTGAAGAAGCTAAAAAACATATATTATCAAGTGACAAAGCAAGAGCTAATTACTACGAAATAATCACCAACAACAAATGGGGTGACGAAAACAATTTTGATTTGAGTATTGACTGTTCTGTAGGCAATGAAAAAGTTGTTGAAGCAATCTGTGATTATCTTAAATCAAATAAAAAAATATAATTAAATTTGTATTATAGTTATAAAAGCAGGGGATACTAACCACTGCTTTTATTTTTTGACTTTAACTTTTTAGGATAATATTTGACTAATCAAGTAAAGTCGTGTAGACTTAACAAAGTTAATAAATTGTAACAAAAGAGAAAAACATTTATGCGTAAAAAGAAAATATTATTTATTATTATTTCTTGTATTTTAGTATTGTCTATTGCGTTGGGTGTTGGCATATATTTTATAAAAAAGAATAACAAGCCACCCCATAGTGGAGATGATGAAGATAATACACAAGAAGAAAATTATACTTTGCAAAAAGTTAAAGATGTAGATGCTGACAATAGTAGCAATATAAGCTCTTGGGAAGAAATACCTATTGTTAGTCAAGAGTTGTTGGATCGTGGAATAAAAGGTGGTGAAGGTGCGCAATGGCCACTTTGTATAGCTGGCGATAATGTAGACGGCAAACTTATTTTTTATGGTACAGATGTAGGTGGGATATTTAAATCTACAGATGGTGGCAACACTTGGTATAAATCCAATAAGGGGTTATATTCACACGGTATATGCGATATTCAGATTGACCCAAACAATCGTAATAGAGTTGTTGCTTTTGGTGTTAATGGCGGTCGAACATCATATACAACCGGAATGTATTATAGTTTAGATGCTGGCGAAACTTGGAATTTTAGCAAACACTTTCCAATTAATGGACATAGAAATACTATTGAAGATTTAGCTTATGATCCTACAAGTTATTCAAGCCAATTAGGTGGCTCAAGTATATTGTATTTGTCACTTATTGAAAAACTTGACATCACAACAAGTGTGCTTACTGATGACAATAAAGGATTGTACAAATCCACAGATGGTGGCGTGACTTGGAACCAAATTAATAAGGATTTGGGTGATAGTATTGTAAAGGTAGACAATCAAGGAAGTGTCTATTGTGGCAATAGTGATGGTTTGTTTGTTAGTAAAGATAAAGGTGAAACATTTATCAATATACTACAGGATAATGTCACTGGACTAGATGTTATTGACAATAAAGCATATATTCTTGTTAATCAACAGCCAAATAGTAATAACATACCTACATATGCTAAAATATACATTTATGAAAATAATAACTTAAATTTGCATACAACACTTACTGGTGGTACATCATTAGACCCAGATGCAGGCAATACTCATTTGATAAGTGAAAATTGGCAATGGCATTATGTAAAAGGTGGTAGTGATGACAAATGTTTGTATCATTTCTCATCAGATGTACATAAAGTTTATAATATAAAAGTTAGCCCAATTAATACCAATAATATGGTTATTGTTATGACCAACTCACTATATTGGGAAAGTGCTTCACATACAGTTTTATATTCTAATGATGGTGGTAATACATTTAATATTTCTACACCAAACAAACTAAAAGTTGATGAAAATAAAGATTATAATATGCTACCATATTCCAATCGCCGTATGAATTTTTATTGGTCTTATGCAGATGAAAATACTGTGTTTGATTTTGAAAATGATTGGCTTAGTGTTTCTCGTGATGCAGGCAAATCTTTTTATTGGAACTCAAATGGTATCAATGGTATTATGTGTGGTGGCAAATTCAACTTTAATTTGTATAACAATAATATAATGTATTTTGGCTCTCAAGACTACTGTGGAGCATTGACTGTTGATGGTGGCAAAACTTGGAAATATTTAAATTTAAGTAAAGACAATCCACTTAATGATAGTGCAAATATTTATGGTGGATATGGTGCTAGTGAAAATGTTTTGTTTGGAGTTTTTGCTCCAAGGAATAGTTCGGAAAGATATGTTACAGTATCGTTTGATGCTGGCGAAACTAATAATATAGTTATAGATGATAACCATAAAATAACTAAAGGTTATATAAGACCTGATGGTGTATCTCGAATGATGGAACAAGCAAGTTATTCTAGTTATCAATCTATGAAAGACAAAAATATTTTATTTTGTGCTAATTTAAAGAGTAGTGATATGGGACAAAATTGGAGTCCAATGTCAGGTGTTACTGGTGTATACGCTCACGATAATATCACTGGTCAATTGTATGGTATCAATGATACATTGGGGCAAGTTGTTACTTCTGCTGATGATGGCGAAACTTGGAATGTTGTAGCAGAGTCTACTGATATTTGTCCTTGGTGGAACAACGCATATATAAGTGATTTGGCATTTGATAGTGTCAACAAAATCATTTATGTTACTTGCCAATGGAAAGCTTTATTTAAGATATATGTTAATGATAATAATAGAGTAGAAGAGATAACTCACAATATTCCAACTTCATATATTGATAAAGATAGTTATATTGGAGAAGGTCTTGGCACAGATACATATTTTCAACATAGACTTACTACTGTAGCTGTTGACCCAAACAATACTAACATAGTTTATGCTGGTGGTGCTAATTATAAATATAGAGCAGATGCTTCAACCTTTAGATCTTGTGATGGTGGTAAAACTTTTTATGTCATCAACGCCAACAATACCAACTCTATAGTTACAGGTATACAAGGTGGTGCTGAGCCATTATGTTTAAGAGTTAATCCATCAACTGGAGATTTGTGGGTTGCTGGCAACTGCTTAGGTTTTTCAAAATTAAGTGCTCCATACGAAACATCTTTAAGTGGACTTAACAATTATCATAAAGTAAAAATAATTGATTCTAGCAATAATGAAAATTATTATTTGTATGTATACAATAATAGAAGAATCATCGTTGACGATATAGTCAAAACAGGTTTTGTTTTTGATGGCTTGTATATTGATAAGTCTTGCACTACTAGATATGACCAATTAGTTACAAGTGATATAGTTTTGTATCTAAAATTAAAAGTGCATAATATTATATAAGTTTTATTTCAACTTAAGTGTATTTGTATTAGTGTGTCCAAAACAATAATATAGTTATAAATACAAAAGTAAAATTAAATAAAAAAATAATAGCAAAATATAACAAAAAAAGAGTCTAATTATAAGACTCTTTTTTATTGACTATTTTGTTAAATCGTCTATCAATTCTTGTATTGTTGATTTTATCCCAGAAATACTGTTTTCGTCCTTAGCTTTTGCAGTTTCGTCTTTTGCTTTGTTTAAATATATAAGGGCAGTGTCGGAATCGTTTAAAAATTTATAATTGATTAATGCGATTCTATATAAAAATTCACTTTTTCTATTGATTGCATAGTCATCATTGTACTGTGATGTTTCATCTATAAATTTTTGATACTCATCTATTGCTTCTTTGTATTGATTTCTGCTAACTAAGAGTTGAGCATAATAATTGCTAGCATATTGCCATATTTCAAATTTGTCTTCAAAATCTTCATATCTGCATATATTTATTGCTCTTTGAAAACACTTTTCTGCATAATCCAATTCATTAGATTGAAAATATACATTACCAATATTAAATGCTAATGTGGCAGTTAGGTTTGTTTTTCTTGTGCATTGGTCAGAAGCTTTTAATATACATTGTAAAGCTTCTCCCATATAAGCTTTAGCTTGGTCAAAATTTTGAATTGAAAACATAAGACTACCAATAGTTGAGTATGCTTTGCATCTAGCAAGTAGGGTGTTGTCATCATCAAAACCTTTGCCTATAGTTATGATTTTTGTAGCTACATCAACAGCATTTTCAATGTCGTTGTTGTTCATTAAATAGTCTGTATATTGTATCAAACTTAAACAATAAAGTGGAATACACTTATCTTTATTTTCTTTAGATAGTTGATTGTAAAAATCGTCTAATTTGGCTATATCAGATTCAACCAATTCTTTTGCATTATAATGTAAGTCTAATGTAAATCTCTCATAAGAAGCAGTTAAATATAAAGTATAAGGGAAGTTGTCCTTGTTCGAGTCTATCTTTTTTAAAGATATAAATACATTATTGTACAACATTCTTTTTTTACTTGCTATATCTTCTTTTCTTGCCAATCTTAAATCTAGTTGTGCACGCTCAATTATTGTTTCGTCAGATTGTGGAAGCGTGTTATCTTCAATATAATGGTCCAAATTGTCCATTGTTACAAAGTATATCTCAGAAATATCTGTACCTTTTTGATTGTCGTTCATATTTTACCCCTTTTAAATCTATTAATATAGTAACATATTTTTCCAATTTATTCAAACATACTTTTTACTCTTAAAGATATATCCAATTTAAAAATATTTTGAATTAATTTTATATTCATTTGTAAGTATCTTTGCCATTTCTGCTGGAGTTTCTTTACAACCAGTTTTTAACCAAGTTTTAGACATTGCTTTTATACCACCAGCAAAAAATGCCATATGATATATTTTTTCGTTGTCATTAAAATCTAACTTAAGTGTGCGTTTGTTCATTAAAGTAATATAACTAGTAAAATCATTGGCTTCCATAAAAGTTTGTTCGTTTGTTTCTAAATAACTTTTATAAAAATCTCTGTTTTTTAGTAGAAATTCAAAAAGATTTTCAAATACTTTTTCGTCCCAAAGTAGGTTGGGATTAAATATTTTTGATATCTCTTTTGACAACTTTTGTTCTGTTTTTATCATTAAATCGTTTATATCATAATAATGCGAATAAAACGAACTTCTGTTGATACCAGCTTCATAACAGATTTCTTTAATTGATATATCGTTGTATTTTCTAATTTTTAGTAAAGAAAACAATGCTTTTTGTATCTTTTCTTCTGTTGATTGGTATCTTTGATTGTATGTAATGTTCATTTTTACCTCTTTATCCCAACAAATTTGATTTTAGTGTTGGATACAATTGAAAAATTTTGTTTTACAATAATATCGACAACAAAGGTTGATACAAAATTGTAACATATAATTATTATCGCCACAAGTGTTGAAATAATAAATTTTTAAGGAGAAAAAATATGGAAAATGTAGTTAGTTACGATTATAAAACAATAAAGGTAAAAAGAGAGATAGAAACATTGGTTACTGATACCTATGAAAATTTAGGCTGGGAACTTACAAACACAAGTTCAGTAGAAGGTTCAATATTTTATATCAATTTGTCTTTTAAGCGTAATAGAAAGATTGAAAACAAAGTTGAATTATTAAAATTGCAAGAAAAAGCTGATAATGTTGTTGCTAATATAGAAGCATTACAACATAAAAAGAAAAATGCAGGATTTGTTGGTGCTTTGTCTACAGGTATTGCAGGTGCTCTAGTATTTGGTGGTGGTATGAGTATGTGTATGGTACTTTCTGGTGTTGGATATATGATTGGTGGTATAGCATTAGGTATTGTAGGTGCAGGTATTTGTGCACTAGCATATCCATTGTTTAAAAAAGTCAATAAAAAACAATCTACTATTATTCAACCATTATTAGAAAGCGAATTTGACAAATTGGCAGATATATGCGAAGAAGCTTCAAAATTGAGATAATATGGGTATAACCAACTTATATAAAAATGTTAAAGAAAAAGCAAAACAGCATAATATTGTTTTGCTTATTTCTCTTATTTATAACTTTGTGTGGGCTATATGTAAAATATTGTTTGGTGTATTTAATCAATTGTATTTTTTTAGTATCAGTGGTGCAAGTACACTTTTGTTTGGGTTTATAAAAAGAGTATATTTAAAAAATTATAAAAATGATGATGTTGACGAAAGAATTGGTAAAAGTATAACAATTTCTATATTGCTTATGGTTAGTAGTGCTTTGTTTGCTTTTTATATGGCTAGACTATTTTTTATATCCGAAACAAAACAATATGGCATAATTATGTCTATTGCTATAGCGACATTTTCATTTGTCGAACTCGGATTGTCTATATTTAATTATGTAAAAGTAAAAGAATCTAATGATATATTATTAATATCGTTTAAAGAGTGTAGTATGGTTTCTAGTTGCTACGCTATAACATTGACACAAGTTGCATTGTTATCAGCAACTCAAACTCCAGCCAATTTTTATAATGCACTTACCGGAACTATATTGGGAGTACTATCAATATGTATAGGTTTGCATATATTCATATCTGCACTTAAATATAAAAAGTCTAATAAATAGTTTAGTTTTTTTATTTCTTATTAATGTTATTTTTCTTTGATATTGTGGGCTTTATTTAGTATACTACTAAAAAAATAATAACAATTTAGTATTTACTTAATAAAAAATAAATTTTTAAGGATAAATTAATGAGAAAATTAGAATTAGTTAATTATGAAAGTAAACCAATTATGAGAAAATTGTTAAACGAATATCTTCTAGAATTGTCACAGTACGACCCAGATATTCAATTTGACAAAACAGGTACACCTATATATAACTGGTTTGATAATTATTGGACAGATTATGGTAGATATCCTTTCTTCTTGATTATTGACAATAATATTGCTGGTATTGCTATGATAAGACATCACGATGACCAAGCTTACGACTATAGCGTTGCCGAATTTTATGTTGTTCCACAGTTTAGAGGAAACAATAATGCAATATGGTTTGTTGATAATATCTTAAATATGCTTAATGGAAAGATAAAAATAGAAACACGACTTACCAATCCTGTTGGATTAAAATTCTGGGAGAAATACGCAATATTGAAAAATAGCAACAATTATGTTGATAGTGATATTTGGCGTATGTGGACAGTCGACAATAGCTATAAACATAACTAAATTATTAAATTTTGGTTTAATCATTACAATTAAAAAGGAATAAATATGCTACCAAAAGAAATCCTTAATAAGATTGAAAATTTTGAGCAGTCCAGAAATGATGTTATTGCTTCAGCACATAATATTAATTATAAGTATCATAATGAAAGTGGACAAAACAAAGTGCTTGTATCAACCCAACTGGAAAGTTTAGCGTATAGTGTTTATCGTATGCCTGCAACTTATGAAGTGTGCCTTAATGTTTTTAAACAATTATATAACATTGTAGGAGATACACATTTTTCGAGTTTGTTAGATGTTGGCTCAGGGACAGGCTCAGCAACTTTGGCTTGTTCTCAAGTTTTTGCTTTTGATAAGATTGTTTGTTTTGAAAGAGAAACTAGTATGATAGACTGTGCAAAGAATTTGATATCTGAGTATGTAGACAATGTACAATGGCAACAGGGAAGTTTGGTCACATACAATTTTGACAATAAATATGATATGGTCGTTTCGTCTTATGTTTTAAACGAAATGGACGACAATACTCGTATAAAAATAGTTGACCAATTATGGCAGTGTACCAATAATATATTGGTTATCATTGAACCGGGAACACAAGAAGGCTTTAGACAAATACAATCAATCAGAAATTATCTTATTGATAAAAATGCCAATATTGTTGCACCTTGTACACATAACAAACAATGTAAAATGTCGGATAATGGACTATGTCAGTTTAGCTGTAGAGTGCCTAGAACTAAATTGTTAAAGCAAATAAAGAGTGCTGATGTACCTTATGAAGATGAAAAATTTTGTTATATAGTATTTTCTAAACAAAAATATCATTTACCACAATATAGAGTTATCAAACACCCATTTTATAGACCTAAAGTAGTTGAAATGACAGTGTGTGGTAAAGATGAATTAAAAAATTTGGTTATTACAAAAAATCAAAAAGAACTTTACAAACTTGCTAGAGATTGTAAAGTCGGAGATTATATCAATATTGATAAATGATAAGTTTATAAAAAAAGATGGGAGAGTATCCCGTCTTTTTTTAGATAAAGTATATAAGGTGTAGTTACAAAAAAAGAAGTACAACATTGTACTTCTTATATGATATGGTGGACCATCAGAGACTCGAACTCTGGACCCACTGATTAAGAGTCAGTTGCTCTACCAACTGAGCTAATGGTCCATATCTAATTTTGACTATATAATCTTATACCAAATTTAGATGTTTGTCAACATTTGTATTATATATTTTTATAAATTTTTAATATTGCTAAAAATAAAATATATCTTATTATAATTTTACTAAATATTGTTTTTATGGTATCATTTTTATAGTTAATTTAATAGTGAATTAGGAGTACACAATGAGAAAATTTGCAGTAGTAAAAGATCAATTTTTAAAGTATGATGTAAAAGCTGACGAGATAAAAATACCAGTTAGAGCAACCAGAACTTCTGTTGCGTATGATGTATATTCTCCAATTACAGTAGAGATACCTTCTGGCGAAACAAAACTTATTTTTTCTAACTTAAAAGCTTATTTTGAAGATGATGAAGTATTATATATGGCTACAACAAGTGGTATGGGAAAGCGTGGCTTAATGTTGGCACAAGGTGTTGCTGTTATCGAAAGTGACTATGCTGACAACGAAAGCAATGATGGTAATTTAGGATTTATGTTGTACAATCACAGCAAAGATACTATAGTTATCAATAAGGGCGACAAAATTGGACAATGTTGGTTCGCTAAATTTTTAGTAGTTGATGACGAAGTTCCTCCAACAGGTGTTCGTACTGGTGGCTTTGGTAGTACAAAAAAATAGGAGTTAAATATGGCAAAATTTTTATTTGATAGTGATGAAGAATTTAAGTTGTTTATGGGCGAAACTCTAGCATATAACAATATGCAAAATATTATTTCAAAACTAGTTTCGTTTATTAAACCACAATACCTTATTGAATTTGGTTCGGGTAGTGGAGCTACTAGTATACGACTAGCTAAAGAAAATCCATCTACAAGTATTGTTGCTGTAGATTTAAGAGAAAAAATGGTTGGTATAGGTAGCGACCATTCTAGCAAAAATAAAATTAGAAATGTTACATTTGTCAATGGCGATCTTACCAAGCTTGACAATTATAATTTAAAAAATGCCAATTTAATTTTGCTTATGTATTCCTTTAAATATATTGCTGATCCAGTTGAAGTTAAGTATCAATTTTTAAAAGATATTTATGATAAAATGCAGAGTGGTGCATACCTAATTATCGGCGAAACATTTGTTGATGATGGTATGACAAAAGCTCAGATTAGAAAGCAGTTGGAAGATACATATTACAACAATAGTAAAGATGTATTTTGGAATAGTCTAAAGGGGCTAAGTGAAGAAGATATTAAGTATGCTTTTGATATGCAAACAATCAATCGTGAGCATACAAAAGACCAAGTTGATATTGGTGTAGACCGTGACGGTATGTATTATGTTTCTAGAGAATGGCTTTTAAATACTGCTAAACAAATTGGCTACAATGTTGTCATTGGTGAGAGATTAAATAGTCTTTCAGATGCAATTTTTGTTATGAAAAAAGATTAATATATATTAATATTTTCGGTATTACTTAAGTGTTATGCAAATATATCAATAAGTACGCTAAATGCGTGCTTATTTTTTTATTGCATAGTACAGTATGTTGTTAAATAAATATACAACATATAGTATAAATATACATAAATACATTATATAAAATTAACAATTATTTAACATAATTTCATATATAATGATATGGAAAATTTCAATAATTATATAGTCAATATTTCTAATTTAAAACATAACTTTAATATTATAAAACAGCATCTTAATCCCAATGTAAAAGTTTGTGCTATGGTTAAAGCAGACGCTTATGGTCATGGAATAAAAGATATATGTAAGGGATTAAAAGAAGCAGATTTTTTTGGTGTTGCAAGTGTCTATGAAGCAAGCCAAATAAGAAAATTTGATAAGGATACATCAATACTTATAGTAGGTGTTTTTAATCACGAATATGCGCTGTGGTGTAGTCAAAATAATGTTAGTGTCGCTGTAACAAGTCTAGCAGAACTTAAAGAACTTATAGATATATTAGACGGCTCTGTTTTGAAAATACATATCAAAATTAATAGTGGACTTAATAGGATAGGTGTTGATAGTTTAAGTCAATTTAAGAGTATGTTAAAACTAATCAAACATCATTCTAATATTATACTAGAAGGGCTGTTTACACATTTTGCTACAAAGTCAAATGATGTCCAGTTTATTATTAAACAACACGGACAATTTTTAAAATATGTCGCTCTTATTGATGAAACTAAAGTTATAGTTCATTGTTGCAATAGTTATGCTACATTATTATTTCCTTGTTTTCAACACGGAATGGTTAGGTGTGGATACAACTTGTATGGTTGGCAAAATGAATTTAATTTGGACTTCAAGCCTGTATTAAATATCACTAGTAAAATAGTATTTTTGCATAAGATTAAAAAAGGAGAATCGGTTGGTTATGACCGAACATTTGTAGCTAAAAAAGATTCGGTTATAGGTGTGGTCCCAATAGGATATGCTGATGGATTTGATAGAAGATTAAGCAATCAATTTAAAGTTTTAGTTAATGGTAAATTTGTAAATGTGGTAGGTAATATTTGTATGGATGTATTTATGGTTGATGTTACCAACATTAATGTAAATGTTGGAGATGATGTAGTACTTATTGGTGATAGTTTTGGTATGCGAATCACACCACAAGATTATGCTACTTGTTTGGGTACGAGTCCATACGAAATTTTACTTAAATTTGATTATAGAAGATTTAATCGTATTATTTTAAAATAAAATTAAAAGACATAGATTTATGTCTTTTTTATTTTCTTGTAATGTTATTATTAATTATTGTTTTGATTTTAGATAATCAATTTTATTTTTGCTTTATATTTTTTTTATTATATGTTAATATTTTTGTATGAGAATAATAGCAGGTAAATATAAAGGAAAAGTGCTTCGTACATTTGAAGCAGATAATATTAGACCAACTTCGGATATGGTGAAAGAAGCAATTTGTAGCAAATTGCAATTTTATTTTCCTGAGTCGGTAGTTTTGGACTTGTTTGGTGGAACAGGTAATTTGGGCTTTGAAGCATTAAGTCGTGGTGCTGATAATGTGTATATTTGCGATAATAACGATAAAAGTATAGCTATAATCAATCTAAACCAACAATTACTTAAATCCAATGCAAACATAATGCAAGGTGACTATAATAAATGTATAAAAAATTTAAGCAATAAAGGTATAAGCTTTGACATAATTTTTCTTGATCCACCTTATGCTACTACTTATGGCGAACAAGCTATGCAGAGTATATTAAAACACAAGATTATTAAAAATGATGGGATACTTATTTTTGAACATTCAAAAGGTAAAACTTTTGATTATTCTGGTTATGACCTTGTAGACAAAAAATCTTATGGTATAAAAGAAGTAAGTTATTTTAAGGTGCATAATGATTAAAATTATCAATTTAAAAGAAAGTATTTATCCAGATATTGCTGTCTATAATCTAGGACACGAAATAGAAATTGCAAAAAAATCTGATATTAATGTGATTATTGCTATTCACGGATATGGTTCTCACGGATATGGTGGAGAGATAAGAAAAGAAATTCACAAAAATTTGAGATTGTTAAAAAGTGGACATCAAATTGTTGATTTTATTAAAGGAGAGCAGTGGAGTGAAAACAATTCTGTTTATCTTCCACTTACAGAACTTGAACCAGAACTTATTCTCAACAACCAAATCGGCAATTTAAATAGTGGCGTAACTATCATTTGGGTTAAAAAATAAAGTAATATAAATATGAATTTATTTTAATAGATATTATGATAACATATAGTAAATTGGTGTTATTGTAATTAAATAAAAAAAGAATTAAATATGCTCATTTAATTCTTTTTTTATGTGTCTTATTAAAACAATAGTTGTAATTTTTAGTATCGATTAGGGTAGTTTAAGAAAAATATACAATTATATTTAATCTATATCGAGATTGTTTAAATTAAATAAATCATCACTAAAAAATTCGGCTATAGAAATATTTAATGCGTTACAAACTTTCACAATTGTAGAAAATTTAACATCAGTATTCACTTCATTAAAAATATATCTCAATGCTGAATGTGTTAATCCAGTTTCTTTTTCAAGTTTATATTTTGACATTTTCTTTTCTAATAAAAGATTGCTTAATCTTAATGCAAATGCTCTGTTTAAATTCATAATACACCTACTTATATACTTCCCAATTAAGAAAAGTTTATTTAAGTGAAAAATATTTCACCTACACTTGACATTTTAAATTAAACCAATTAATATATAGGTGAAGTCTACTGCACTTAATTGCAAATATGATAAGAAGTGATTTATGGAAGAAATTAAACTTAATGATAATTTTAATAACAAAACAAACAAAAAAATAATAAAGGTGTTTGGATTGTTGTTTTCTAGATTTTGATTTTTATTTGTAATTTAGTGGCTGTTTCTTTTTTTTGTAGTTCGTTATAATATTTCTATTGAAGTTTTAAATTATCACTTTATAAGGAGATTTACGATTGGGTGGAATTAAGTTTATAAAAGATGAATACTCATATAATTTGCTGGAGTCAGCAAAATTAATGTGCCAATATAAAGATTTGCTTGAATCTGCATTATATTTTAATAAAACTTTTCAATATTGGTATAAATCTCAAGATGAAGAGGACTTGAAATTAATTGAGTCCGACCAAAACTCAAGAAAAATAAAACAAACAGCAAAAAATACAGGTAAAGTTCTTGGGTTCCTAGGAGGATTAATGTTGGGGTATGCTTCATTCTCAAAATCTCCAACTAAGAAAATTGCAGAACAAGCATCTTATAATGAAGAAATTTGGTTGTATTTATTAGTTAATGGAATAACTTATAAATCTCTTAGAAAGTTTTTATAACTAATAAGATAACTAAAAATGATTAAGAAAAACAAAAAAACTCTATTAAAGATGAGTAGAGTTTTTTACTGGTTTTGATTCACTAGGTCTTCGGTCTGTTTTTTATTACACAAAATCGTGTAATGAGTTTAAAAATGCTTCAAGTTTGCTTTTAAATTCTTTCGCATAATTTATTAGTTTTTCATCACAATCTTCGTATTCGTGTATAAGTTCGTTCATTTGATTGATACCCATTTTAGTACCATTAATCATAAGTTCTGCTATAGTGTGGCTAGAATCGTCCATCATTGTTTTCATTTTTGATTCCATAAAGCTACCAGCTTTCATAAATATATTTATATCTTTAGGTTGGTAGTCATAATCAATAGCTATCTTTTGCATATCTTTTGCAAATTTTTCGTAATAATTATTTTGCTTTTGTATTAAGTCTAAAAGTCTTTTATCTTCAACTTCATCTTTGATATTATCTATTCCGACAATTCCAGCTTTTGATGCTTTGTATAGTTCGTCTATCAATTTTGTATTTTCCATATTTTACTCCTCTAACTTTTTAGTAGTTATGGTATATTTGATTAGATTTTATACAAAAAAATATATATAAAAAACTAATTGTTAATTGACAAACAACTTTACATTTGGTATATTATTTATGTTCCACATGGATTGGGCAATTTTTTTAAGTGCTTAAATCAGTTTAAGTCGCCTATAACAGTGAGACTGGAGAGAGGAGGTAACACAATGTACGCAGTAGTTGAAACAGGCGGTAAGCAATACAAAGTTACAGTTGATCAATTAGTTAATGTAGAAAGACTTGATGCTAATGTTGGCGATAAAGTTGATCTTAAAGTATTAATGATTGTTGACGGTGACAAAGTTAAAGCTGGTGACGATGTTAAGAAGTCTGTAGTAGAAGCTGAAGTTGTAGAACATGGTAAAGAAAAGAAGATAGTTGTATTTAAGTACAAAGCTAAAAAGAACTATCGTCGCACTCAAGGTCATAGACAACCTTACACAACTTTAAAAATAGTTTCTATTAAGTAATTTATATGACAGATATAAAATTTTATAAAAAAGATAACAAATATTTTAAAATAGAAGCCACAGGTCATACAGGGTATGATGAGAGTGGTAAAGACATATTGTGTGCATCAATATCTAGTATATTACAAAGTGGTGCTTTAGGATTGAAGAAAGTCTTAAATCTTAAAGTGAAGATTGTTAATAAGATTGATGGATACATATTAATAGAGTTGCCGGTCAATCAGGACTTAGAAAAAGCACAAGTCATTATGTTGACAATGCTAGAGTCATTAAAGGATTTACAAAATGGTTACTCTGATTATATCAAATTGGAGGTAATAGATTATGTTTATTAATATACAACTATTTGCCCACAAGAAAGGATTAGGTAGTTCTAAGAACGGTCGTGAAAGCCAATCAAAAAGATTAGGTGTTAAAAAATCAGATGGTCAAGCAGTAGTTGCTGGTAACATCATTATTAGACAACGCGGAACTAAAGTTCATCCAGGGGAAAATGTTGGTTGCGGTAAAGATTATACTTTATACGCATTAACTGATGGCGTCGTTAAATTTAGTCATGTTGATCGTGATACTAAAAAGGTTAACGTTGTTCCTACAGAAAAGAAGTAATTTAAAAATCGCTATATATTAGCGATTTTTTTGTTGACTTTGAGTAAGATATTTTGTTTAAATTTTTATATAAATCCTTTAAATCAGGTATTTACAAAATATACATATTTTGGTATAATATAAAAGTTAATTTAAATAAAATATTGGGTACTTATGGAAGAGAAAAATTATCTTAATTTTACCATAAATGACAATGTTATATTTGTTCCAAAGTCTATAGATTTTGACGCTTCACAGACACTAGAATGTGGTCAAGTGTTTAGATACAAAGTTACAGATTTTGGCTATGAAGTGTATAGTTTAAACCATAAAGCAAGTATAATTTGTCAAAAAGATGGTACTAAAATAATTTGTGATGATGTAAATTATTTTATAAAATACTTTGATTTATTACAAGATTATGCTACAATAAAGTCAGAATTGAATAAAAATGAATTTGTTAAAGATGCTATTGTCTTCGGAGAAGGTATTAGGATACTTAGACAAGATCCATTGGAGACTATAATTTCATTCCTTATTTCACAAAATAACAATATACCTAGAATCAAAAAGATTATAGAAGATATTTGTACCAATTTCGGTGAAAAATGTGATGGTTACTATGCTTTTCCAACATTGGAACAATTAAAAAGTATACCAAAACAATTTTTTACAGATATTAAATGTGGATATAGAGATGAATATCTATATAGTACAATTCAAAGTATATGTAATGGTTTTGACTTAAACAAGGTCAATACACTTACATCTAACGAGGCAAATAAGTATTTGTGTGAGTTAAAAGGTGTAGGCAATAAAGTCGCTGATTGTATATTGCTTTATGGCTTTCACAAGACAGATGTATTTCCAACAGACACTTGGATAAAAAAGATTTATCTTGATTACAATCCAAATGGTACTGACAAAACAGCTGTAGAGATTCGCAACGAATTTGTACAACTATATGGAGATTTGTCTGGATACGCTCAACAATATTTGTTTTATTCAAAAAGAGAAAATAAATAAATTTTTAAGGGGATACTTTTTATGGCAAGAAGTAGAAGAATTGCATTATTCATTGATGTTGATAATGTAAAGATTGGTAAAGAAGCTGTTGAAGAATTGTTTGACCAACTTAATACTAACGGCGAAGTAGTTTATTGTAAATTTTATGGATACAATGACAGAAAACATTTGTATTTAAGTGATTTTATTTCTAACTATGGTTATGAAACAGCTCCATTTATGCGTTTGAAAAAGCGTTATAGTCAATTAGACAATCGTATTATCGTTGACGCAGTTAGAGTTAATTATACAAAACCTGATATTGATACATTCTGTATCGTTGCAGGTGACGGAGATTTAATCCCATTGTTGGTAGAACTTAAATCTTGTGGCAAGACTGTTATTGATGTTAATACCGAATATCAAGAACTAAATGCTCATATGTTTGACGAACATGTATACTTAAGAAGCATTGGTAAAGGTGTAGAAACTTATACATCTAAGACTAAAAAAGCTCCTGTAGCAAAGAAAGCTCCAGCTAAGAAGCCTGCTCCAGTAGCTGCAAAACCTGCACCAGCACCAAAACGCCCAGCTCAACCAGCTAGACGCCCAGAACCAGTATACGAAGATGACTACGATTATGATTATGAAGAACCACAATATGTAGAACCAGCTCCTCGTCGTCCACAACCTCGTCCACAACCAGCACCAGTTCAAACACAAACATATACTCGTCCAGCACCAGCAAAACCAGCTCCTGCTCCTGTAGAAGATGATTATGATGATTTCTTTGATGATGTAGCTCCAGTTACAAAACCAACTCCAGCTGCTTCAACCAAGAATACTTATGTTGATGAAGACCAAAGTATTGTTAATGGCGATTATGATTTGTCAGAAGTTTTGAAAGACATTACCAATAGATACAATAATCTAGACTTAAGTAGTAATGATGCTGAGAATATGAACGAAAAATTAAGATTAATTCGTGATATCGAAAACTTAATTGAAAGTGAAAATTCTAAGGGTGAAGGTATTTATAGTGACAACGAAGATATCCGTCAAATCTTCACAGATTTACAAGATGTCGTTGACGATATGAAAAATGCACTATAATCTTAAAATCTGATATTAAAATCACAAGTTTATGCTTGTGATTTTTTTGTAAATAAGTATATTTTAAAGAAAAATAGAGTAGTGTAAAGTAGTATTTTCTAATTATATAGTTATAAATCAATTATTATGTTACATAGATAAATATGCGATAATATTTTGTAATTAGCCAATATTCTATTTTAAATAGTTATTATTTTTCTTGTTTTATAGGCTTGTTTATGATAACCTATATACGGAACAAATTTCCCTAATTTTGTTTCCAAAATATTTAACCTTAGCAAAAAGAGAGATTGTCGGTCTCTCTTTTTGCTTTTTTATTAAATTAAGTTAAATATAATGTGTGAAAGTGTTTAATCATTTAATGTTTAATGTTAATATATATTATATAGTAATAATATATTAATATTATAGTAAAAATTTTTAAATTAGGTATTTATTTTTTGCAAGACTTATGGTATACTTGATTTGTAATGTATAGATAAAAAATATTTACTTGTTTGGAGGAAATATGTGGGAAGAATTTGTTGCATTATTTTCAGGCTATGGTGTAATACCAATGATAATAATGTTTGCAGGTGTATTACTTTGCATAATTGAAGTTTTTGTTCCAGGATTTGGTATTTTTGGTATACTAGGTGGAATATTTAGTGTTGGTGGTATTGTGGCAAGATCTATTATGGGTGCTACAGTCAACCAGATTATATATATGGTTTTGGTAAGTGTAAGTTTGGTATGCTTAACTATAATCTTTATGATGATTTCTACTCGTTGTGGTTTTATCAACCATTCTGCGTTGGTAGAAAACAAAACAAGTGTTTCTGTAGATTATGGTAAAGACAACAAACAACTTTTAAAAATGCTTGGCAAAACTACTTTTGCTACTACCGAATTTAAACCTACAGGTAAGTTTAACTACAATGGTGAAACTTTTGAAGGTACAAGTTATGGTGAATTTATTTCACAAGGTGAAAAGATTCAGATTGTTGAAATAAAAGCAGATAAAATATATGTTAAAGTTGCAGATGGTATTGCTTCATCTAGTAAAAAATAGGATATAAGGAGAGAGTTATGTTAAGTTTATTGAATGCAGTTAGTACTGCAGTTTATGTATGGATTTCAATACTTGGCGTTGTTATTATAGCAATGGCAGTATTCGTAGGTATCGTACCAGTAGGCGTATGGATAAGAGCAATGTTCTCTGGTGCTCATATTTCAGCTTTTAGATTAGTTGGTATGAAACTTAGACATGTCGAAGTTGGTATGGTTGTAGATTGTTTTATTAATGCTAAAAAAGCAGGTGTTCAACTTACAATAGATGACCTAGAAACTCATTATATGGCAGGTGGTAATGTTGAAAAAGTTGTTGATGCATTGATTACTGCACACGGTGCAAAGATTGATTTGTCAGTTGAAACAGCTAAAGCTATTGACCTTGCTAACCGTGATATTTTGGCAGCAGTTAAACAAAGCGTTAACCCAGTAGTTATTACAACTCCAGAGATTTCTGCAGTTGCTAAAGATGGTATCGAATTAAGAGTAAAAGTAAGAGTTACAGTTCAAAGTAACATCAACAAATTGATTGGTGGTGCCGGAGAAGATACTATTATTGCCCGTGTTGGTGAAGGTATTGTTACAACAATCGGTTCTGCTAATTCACACGAAGATGTGTTGGAAAACCCAGATTTGATTAGTAAAACAGTTCTTAATAAAGGACTAGATAGTGGTACAGCATTTACAATTTTGAGTATTGATATCGCTGATATCGATGTTGGTCGTAACATTGGTGCTAAACTTCAAGCTGAAAGAGCTGAAGCTGATATGCAGATAGCACAAGCTAAAGCAGAAGAGCGTAGAGCAATGGCTATTGCAGCCGAACAAGAAATGAGAGCAAAAACTCAAGAAATGAGAGCTAATCTATTACACGCTGAAAGTGAAGTTCCAAAAGCTATTTCTACAGCATTTGCCAATGGTCAAATTGGTGTAATGGATTATTACAGAATGCAAAATGTTTTGGCAGATACCAATATGCGTAATGCAATTGGCGGTGGAGATAAAACTCCTAAAAAACCAAAACAAGATAAAGACTAAAATATAAAGGAGTAGGTAAAATGCCTGAAATTATTATTTTTGCAGTAGTTGCATTAGTAGTAGTTGCTTTAATTGTTATGTATACTAAAAATACTAAAAAAATTAAAGCTCAGCCTAAAGAAGAACCAAAACCTACTGAAGAACCTAAAAAAGAAGAAACTTCTTCAACACAACCAGCAACACCAAAAGCTGTTGGCACAAAGAAAATAATGGAAGAAGTTAATGACCAAGCAGAACAATATATAAAAACAGCATTGTTAGAAGATGACAAACCTAAAAAATCTAAATTTTCTGAGAATGTTCAGTTTGAAGAAGTATCGGAAGCTGAACTAGAAAAAGATGATGAAGAAGACGATAATAGTGCTATTGTATTGGGTGTAAAAAAACAAAATGTTCATATATTAGATGATCTTGATACACAAGAAAATCACGAAAATAGCACTTCAATACTTCAAGATATGGATTCGGATAGTGACCAATGGGTTATATCTGAAAAACATACCAATGTAATGGCTGTTGAAGACTTAGATGATAACAATGACGATGTTAAACAAGAATTTAATAATTTAAGTAAAAGAATGAAAGTTTTGATGGTTACTAATGCTTTTGGTAAAAAACAAGATAAATAAAACAAAAATCAAGGGAATGTCCTTGATTTTTTTATTGCCTTTTTATAATAATTAAGCCTTATTGTTAATATATATAATTATGCAAATACAAACAATCTATATGTGTTTGTTACTATTATTGGAGTAAATTATATGATATTTAAACAATTAATGGAAAATTTAGATATAGATGCATCAAGTGCTATGGGAGAACTTAAACTAAGTTTGTTTGGGTTTAGAGCGATGATGATAGAAAACTATACAAAAATAGTTGTTTATTCAAAAGAAAAAATTGTTTTAAAATGCAAAAAAGGCTTTGTGACTATAGAAGGTGACAATTTTAATATAAAAGAAATGGGTAAAACAGATTTAACCATAGTTGGACAAATAAAAAGTATTGTTAATGATAGGTAATATATGAAAAAGTATGATTATTATATATCTTTAGAAGGACTCAATTTTGATAGATTTTTTTCAGAACTTAATAGACTTAATGTGACAATTTTTGATTATAGTAGACCTAATTATAAAAATAGTTTATTTGGTATTAGGTTATTGGATTATTTAAAAATTAAAAAATTGGGACTATTGAAACAGTACAAATGTACCATATTAAAACGAAAAAATATTGGTATGGCGTTGTCGTTTTCTATACGAAAATGTGGCATTGTATTAGGTGTGATTATTTCAATAATTTTAAGTATATTTGTAAGTAATATGACTTTAAAAATTAATGTTATGGGTACAGAACAAATTAAAAATGAAGAAATAATTGATATGCTAAAAAGTATTAAAGTTACTACAGGTAAAATAAATACAATGTCCAATGACGATATAGAACAATATTTGATACAAAACAACGATAAAATAAGCTTAGCATCGGTTATCAAAAAAGGTACTAATTTAATTGTAAATATAAAAGAAAAAATAACAAAAGAAGAAGATATACAGCCTATCTATGCAACTACAGATTTGGTGATAAAAAGTATTGAAGTATCACAAGGTACAACTCAATTTAAAGTAGGAGATATAGTAAAAAAGGGAAGTGTTTTGGTTGATACTAAATCAATTATAGTCAATGGTATTACTACAAAACTAAAACCTATAGCGAAGATAGAAGCTGTTTCTTGGTCTGTTGGACAAACTCAGTTTGATACCATACAAACAGAGTATGTTAGGACAGGTAAAAAGGTTGTATGGAGCGACTATGAGTTTAGAGATAAAAAAATATTTTCACATAGACCGTCTGTAAAGTTTGAGTCTTATGATAAAAAAGAGTATAATAATTATGTATTTAATAATATGTTTTTACCATTAAAACTTTCAAAAACAATTTTTTATGAAACTAAAGAAAAAACTGTTGAATATAATTTTGAAGAATATGAATCAGTTTTGAAAAGTGAAAGTAAAAAAATAGCTTATGAAAAGTTGCCTAATGGTGTAACGGTTGGAGATGAAAAAACTTATATTTCTAACACCGATAGCCATTATTATGTTACTACATATTTAGAATATACAATAAATATAGAAGGATAAATATGTTAATAAATTATAAAAACCCACAAAGGGCAAAAAAATATTTGCTTAATATTACCAATGCTTTAGAGTCAGCAGAAAAAGTACTTAAATTATCTTCTAATGAGATAGAAATTAATGTAACTTTTGTATCAAGATTAGCTATTAAAAAACTAAACAAAACTACTAGAAATGTTAATAGAGTAACAGATGTTTTGTCTTATCCTAATCTTCTTCAAGATGATGGAGAAGTTATTGATAAAAAATTATCAAAGAAAAATTTCCCTTATGACATCAATCCAGAAACAGGTAATATTGTTGTAGGTGATATAGTAATTTGTGTGCCAAGATGTATTGCACAATCAAAAAAATATGGCACAACAAAGACTAGAGAAATTTGTTATTTGAGCGTTCACGGATTATTACATTTGTTGGGATATGACCATATAAAAGAAGAAGACAAAAAGATAATGCGTGAAAAAGAAGAAATGGTAATGAGTGAAATAGGTCTAAATTATTAATTTTTTACTACAGTATAAAAATACATAAAATATTATAAATATACAAAACTATTGGAGAAAATGTATGAGTTTTAAAAGTGGATTCGTGGCTATTATGGGTAGACCCAATGCAGGAAAAAGTACATTGCTTAATGCGATACTTGGTACTAAAGTTTCTATTGTATCACCAAAGCCACAAACAACCAGAAACAATATAATAGGTATTTACAATGACGATGATAGTCAGATTGTGTTTACTGATACACCGGGTATTAATACAGCTAATACCAAACTTGACGAATATATGCAACAAAGTGTAAAGTCTGCAAAAGCAGGTGTTGATGTTGTGTTGCTTTGTGTTGACGGTAGTAAAGGTATCAAACAAAGAGATTTGGATTTTATCAATGACTTCAAAACCACACACAATCTTATGCTTATTGTTACTAAAACAGATTTAACTAATTATGAAAAATTGTATCCACAGTTGGCACAACTTAACCAACTTGATTATGTAAAAAGCATAATTCCAGTTTCGTCTTTTAAAGGTCGTAATATAGATGTTGTCATCAATGAGATAAAGAAATATTTATCAGATGATATTAGATATTTTGACGAAGACCAATATACAGACAAATCTGTAAGATTTATGATAAGTGAATTAATAAGAGAAAAAACATTGTGGCTATTGCAAGACGAAATACCTCACGGTATTGCTGTTGAAGTTACAGTTTTTGACGAAAAAGCATCACATATTGACATTGATGCAGATATTATTTGTGAAAAAGACTCTCACAAACAAATAATTATTGGTAAAAATGGTTCTATGATAAAAGAGATTGGAACTAAAGCAAGAATCGAAATTGAAAAACTTGTAGATAAAAAAGTTTATTTAAACTTATTTGTAAAAGTAAAAAATGGTTGGCGTAATAAACAGTCAGTTATTAATGATTTGGGGTATGACATTAAAGAATTAGACAAATAATTTATCGTAACTAACACATACTATTTATATAAGGAGATAGTGTATGGATGATATGATAGATACTTGTTGGAAATTATTTAATGAAACTGGCGAAATTAATTATTATTTATTGTATAGGGCACTAAAGGAAGATAAGTAATTGGAACAGATAAAATTTACTGGTATCGTAGTAAAAAGTATAGACTATAAAGAAAAAGATAAATTGGTTACAATTTTTAGTTTAGAACTTGGTCTAATAACAGCAACATTAAAGGGTGTAAGACAAGAGAAAGCAAAATTAAAATATGCTGCTATGCCTTTTTGTTTTGGCGAGTTTGTTGCTACCAGTAAAAATGGATTTTTTGTTATTACCGAATGTTATCAAATAGAAAGTTTTTATGACCTTATTACCAACTATTCTAAATCAATTACCGGTTTCTTATTTTTAGAAACTACAAGTATAATTATGCGTAAAGAGCCTGATGAAGAATGGTTTTTGACATTGATTAATTATTTGAAAACATTGCAATATTCTGATGCAAATCCAATAATTGTTGCTATTAAATTTATATTGGAAACTCTTAATAAAATCGGCTATGGATTAAGCTTTGATTTTTGTGCTGAATGTGGCATGAAGTTTAATGGCGATGTATACATAAATTTAGAAATGGGAGAGTTGGAGTGCTCAACTTGTAAAAGTTTAAACTCACTAAAACTTAGCAGACAAGAATTTGGTATTCTTAATAATATCAATTCTACTCGATTAGAAAATCTTGTTTCTATAAAACAAAAAGATGAAGTGTTGGAAAATATAAAAAAGATATTGGGTAAAAACTTGTGTTTGCGTACTGGTGCAAATATTAAATCAATTTAGTGCATATCTTAATAATTTAAATTAAAACAAAACATATTTAGATAAGTATGTTTTGTTTTTTTATTTTATAAAAATGTGCTAAACAAAATAATAATTATTTTCAAATTAAAATTAGAAAAAATAATATACAATTTTATCAATATTTTATATTGACAAAATAAACACATGATAATAAAATGATTGAAAATAATTGGTTAATAAAAAGGGATTAATTTATGACTAAAATAAAATCAAAAATTATTTTGCTTGTGACGACTATACTTTTATCGTCTGTATTTATTTTTTCTGGTTGTGGCGTTTCAAGTGGTGGTAACAATGGTGGTGGTAATGAATCTAATCCATTGC
This sequence comes from uncultured Clostridia bacterium, assembly GCA_934746645.1. GTDB lineage: Bacteria > Bacillota > Clostridia > Christensenellales > UBA1242 > UBA6345. The sequence goes on along the minus strand of CAKVFE010000001.1, from coordinate 89,915 downwards.
ATACACATTCTTTTGTTAATGTAGTTAATGATAAATATCTTGTATCACCAGCTAATTGTACACGACCTGCTGTGTATTATAGATCATGTGCTTGTGGGGAAAAAAATTCTGTGACATTTGAATCTGGTGAACCTACTGGACATAATTTTGTGGTTAAAGCGGGACTTGAACCTACTTGCATTAATTCTGGGTATACGGAATATGAAGAATGTTCAAAATGTGGATATATTAAAGACTATGAAGATATTGAGTTATTGTGGCATGATTATGTCGATGGAGTTTGTACTCGTTGTCATAATGTAAAATCCACATCTACAGATTTGAAATATTTTAATTTTACTTTAATTGATAATAAGGGAACTCAATTAGAGATTGATGATGAGTATGAAATATCTTTAAAAGATGAATATAAAAATGAATTGGCAGATGAAGTTCCTGACGAAATTGTGATACCTAGTACTTTTAATTATGATTATAAGATGGGTAAAGTAACATATATTGCTGAAAGTGGATTTGCAAATCATAAAATTAAGGAAATTACAATTCCTAACTCTGTAACAACAATTGGACCTTCTGCCTTTGCTTATACTGGTTTAAATTCTACTATAACAATTCCTGGTGGAGTTAGATTTAGTGGTGGTGGTATATTTTATAATTCTGGATTTAAGTCCATAATTTTACAAGATGATTTAGACAGTATTCCTAGTTTTTGCTTTTATAATTGTCGTTATCTTTCTAGCATTACAATACCAGATTCAGTAAAGTCTATTGATGATAATGCCTTTTCTGGATGCAAAAAACTTAAAAATATTAATATACCAGATAGTGTTGAGTGGGTGTATGAAAAAGCATTTGATAATTGTGACCCAGAGTTGTATGATGAAAAAGACGGAGTATTGTATGTCGATTCGTGGGCAGTTGGTGTTAAAGACAAGACAACTTTAGGCGATGTGATTATTAAAGATGGAACGGTTGGATTGTGTAGTAACTTATTTTATGTTAAAGATGATGAATCTTCACAAGAACCAATTGAAAAATGTAGTATAACATCGGTTGAATTACCTAGTAGTGTAAAATATATAGGACATTATGCATTTGCTAATTGTATTTACTTAACTCAAATTAAGGGTGGTTCTGGAATAATAAGATTTGATGAATACTCATTTGAAAATTGTACTTCATTAACATCATTAACTTTGTACAGCAATGTAGCCAGTGTTAAAACTCAAGCTTTTTATGGTTGCAAAAAATTATCTAATTTATCTATTTTAAGTGGAGAAGTGGGTATTGTGGGAAGTGCGTTCGCATATTGTCCAATATCTAATATAAGTATCAATCCTAACCATGTTCAGTATTGTGTTGAAGAAGGATGTTTGATTGATGATGGAAATGGAGTAATAATCATTGGTAATAAAACTGGTAAAATACCTGAAGTGTGCAGTCATATACTATCGTGTGAAAATGGAAATCGTGAGTTGTGGAAAATAGGAGATTATGCTTTTGCAGGTAGGGTAACATTTGATAGTGTTATTATCCCTGATTATATTACAACGATAGGTGAATATGCTTTTCTAGATTGTAAAAATTTAGAAGAAATAACTATTGCGGCAGAACAAAACAATTTGCAAGCATTTATGTTTAACGGGTGCGATAAACTAACAAAAATTAATTATTTAGGAACCATTGAACAATGGAATAATATAATTAAAACTGCAAATTGGGATTATGGAACTCCAGATTATATAGTGTATTGTGTTGATGGGGAAGTTGCAAAAGAAGTGACAAATAATTAATATATTAAGAATAAGTGAGTTGCTTATTAATAACTAGTAAAAATAATGGTTATAAACATTCAGTTTAGCCATTATTTTTTTATTAAAATTTTATGTTATAATTGGGGCAAAAGTTACAAAATTAGTTGGCAAAAATTACTGCATGTTTTATAATATGCTTGATGTCAAAAATATTAATTATTAATAGGAGAAATTATGGCAAAAAAATATGTTTATCTATTTAAAGAAGGTAATGCAAAAATGCGTAACCTACTTGGTGGTAAAGGTGCCAACTTGGCAGAAATGACCAATTTAGGATTACCTGTTCCACAAGGATTTACAGTTACTACAGAAGCTTGTAACAAATATTATAAGGACAACGAAACAATTTCTGATGACATTGTTAAACAAATTGAAGTTGCTCTTGTAAAAACAGAAAAAGTTACAGGTAAAACATTTGGTAGTAAAGAAAATCCACTATTAGTTTCTGTTCGTTCTGGTGCTAGAGCAAGTATGCCAGGTATGATGGATACTATTCTTAACTTAGGTCTTAATGATGAAGTTGTTGAAGGTTTAGCAACTTTAACCAATAACACTCGTTTTGCCTATGATAGCTATCGTAGATTTATTACTATGTTTGCTGATGTAGTTATGGGTGTTGATAGACTTAAATTTGAACACGCAATGGATAAGATTAAAGAAGCCAAAGGTTATGAAAAAGATACTGATTTGACAGCTGACGATCTTAAAAAACTTGTAAAGGATTTCAAAGCAATCTATAAAAAAGAATTGAAACACGATTTCCCTCAAGATCCTAGAACTCAATTATTTGAAGCTGTAAAAGCTGTTTTCCGTTCTTGGAACAATCCTCGTGCAGAAGTTTATCGTCGTATGAATGATATTCCTCGTGAATGGGGTACTGCTGTCAATGTTCAAAGTATGGTATTTGGTAATATGGGTGAAACCAGTGGTACAGGTGTTGCATTTACTCGTAACCCAGCAACTGGTGAAAAGGCTCTTTATGGTGAATACTTGATGAATGCACAAGGCGAAGATGTTGTTGCTGGTATTCGTACACCAAGTCCAATTAGCCATTTAAAAGAACAAAATGTTGATTTGTACAATCAATTTGTTGCTATCTGTAACAAACTTGAAAAACATTACAAAGATATGCAAGATATGGAATTTACTATTGAAAATGGTAAATTATATATGCTTCAAACTCGTAATGGTAAGCGTACAGCAGCTGCTGCACTTCAAATCGCTATTGATTTAGTTAATGAAGGTATGATTACTAAGAAAGAAGCTCTATTAAAGATTGAGCCAAAGAGCCTAGATGCATTATTGCACCCAACATTTGATGCTGAAGCATTAAAGAAAGCTAAAGTTGTTGCTACTGGTCTTGCTGCAAGCCCAGGTGCTGCATGTGGTGTTATTGCTTTAAGTCCTGATAAAGCAAAAGAATTAAAGAAAGCAGGCAATAAAGTTGTATTGGTTAGAAGTGAAACAAGCCCAGAAGATATTGAGGGTATGGCAGCAGCTCTAGGTGTTCTTACAGCTACTGGTGGTATGACTTCTCACGCTGCAGTTGTTGCTCGTGGTATGGGTACAGCTTGCGTTGCTGGTTGCAAACAATTAAGTGTTAGAGAAGAAAAGAAAGAAATCTCTTTAGCTGGTCAAATCTTAAAGGAAGGCGACTATATAGCTATTGATGGTTCTACTGGTAAGATTTATGCTCAAGAAATCAAAACTTGTGAAGCAGAAATTACTGGTAACTTTGCTACAATTATGTCTTGGGCTGACGAACTTGCAAAAGTTAAAGTTAGAGCAAATGCTGATAATGAGCGTGATGCAAAGCGTGCATTGTCATTAGGTGCTACAGGTATTGGTCTATGCCGTACAGAGCATATGTTCTTCGAAGCTTCAAGAATTAAAGCTGTTAGAGAAATGATTATTGCTCAAGATTCTCAAGCAAGAGAAAAAGCATTAAACAAAATTTTGCCTATGCAAAAAGGTGACTTCGTAGCTATGTTTAAAGTTATGAATGGTCTACCTGTAACAATTAGATTCCTAGATCCTCCTCTACATGAATTTTTACCTCATGAAGCAGCAGAACAAAAGGAATTGGCTAAAGAACTTGGTAAGACATATCAAGAAATTAAAGATATTGTTGATGGTCTAAGCGAATTTAACCCTATGATGGGATTCCGTGGTTGCCGTCTATCAATCGTTATGCCAGAAATCGCAAAAATGCAAACAACAGCCGTTATTGAAGCAGCTATTGAATGTGTAAAGAAAAACAAAATTGATGTTCATCCAGAAATTATGGTTCCACTTGTTGGCGATGTTAAAGAATTCTTGTATGTTAAAAACATTATCAAGACAACAGCTGACGAATTAATCGCTAAAGCTAAGATTGATTTAACATATAAAATTGGTACTATGATAGAAATCCCAAGAGCAGCTATTACTTCAGCAGAAATTGCTAAAGAAGCTCAATTCTTCTCATTTGGTACTAACGACTTAACACAAATGACATTTGGATTCAGCCGTGATGATGCTGGTAAATTTATCGGCGATTATTATGATAAGCGAGTTCTTGAATATGACCCATTTGTTAGAATTGACGAAAAGGGTGTTGGTCATTTGATGCAATACACAGTTAAGAATGCTAGAGCCGTAGATAAGAACTTCAAGATTGGTATTTGTGGCGAACAAGGTGCAGATCCTCTAAGCGTAGAATTTGCTCATAAGTCAGGTATTACTTATGTTTCATGTTCTCCATTCAGAGTTCCTATTGCTAGATTAGCAGCAGCTCAAGCAGCTATTAGATGTGGAAAGTAATTTATGATACGCAAAATCTTTGATTTTGCAAAAACTACAAATAGTTTTTAAAAAGCAGGGTATAAAGCCCTGCTTTTTGTATCATAAATTTGGACTGCGTCAGCCTATATCAAATGCCACTTCGTGTCGCTTGTATAGGACTTCCTTGTCATAATTTTCGTATAAGCTGGTTACTTTCAATAAGACTACTAAATAAAAATAATCTTTGATTTTGCAAAAACTATAAATAGTTTTTAAAAAAGCAGGGTATAAAGCTTTGCTTTTTGTATCATAAATTTGGACTGCGTCAGTCTATATCAAATGTCACTCCGTGTCGCTTGTATAGGACTTCCTTGTCATAATTTCCGTATAGGCTGGTTACTTTCAATAAGATTACAAAAATAAAAATTGGACATAATTTAGCTATAAAAACTACTTATAAAAGTATAATTTGTTTTAAATTTTACAAATTTAAAATTTTTTTTGAAAAAAATTGATAAAAATAAAGGAAATAGGATTTTTTTATTGTACTAATTAATTGAGACAGTATTTTTATACAAATTGTATAAGGGGTTTTTATTGGATAATTTTGAAGAATTTAAACAAAAAGTAAAAGACGCCAATGATATAGTTTCTGTTGTTTCAAAATATGTAACGCTTAACCGTAAAGGTAAAACATGGTGGGCTAATTGTCCGTTCCATTACGAAAAAACGCCTAGTTTTGCAGTAAATGGTACCGAACAATATTATCATTGTTTTGGTTGTGGTGTAAGTGGTGACATATTTGCATTTGTTCAACATATGGAAAATTGTGATTTCTATGACGCATTAAAGATATTATCTGACAATGCTGGGTTGACAATGCCTGACTTTTCTCATGACGGAAAAGATGCAGAAAGGAAAAAAGAACGAGAGCAAGTTTACGCAGTATTAAGGGAAGCAGCATTGCATTATTGCAAAAATCTTAATTTACCGGAAGCACAACCTGCTCGTGATTACATTATTGGCAAACGAAAACTTGATAATGCCTCGATTAGAGCGTTTGGATTAGGGTATTCACTTGGTTGGAACGAAGTTATTGACCATTTAAGGAAGAAAGGGTATTCCTATGACATAATGCAAAAAGCAGGTATTATTGAAAAAAATCAATATAACAAGTTTTATGATGTATTTGCAAAAAGATTAATATTCCCAATTATCAATAGCAATGATAATGTTGTTGGGTTTAGTGCAAGAGTATTAGACCAAGCAAGTCACACAAAATATCGTAATACAACCGAAACTATTGTATTTAAGAAAAATGAATGTGTGTATGGTATTAATCAGATAAAGAAATTTAAGCATAACGAACCTTTAAATGAGATAATTATTGTTGAAGGTCAAATGGATGTTATTTCATTGTATAAGGCAGGTGTAAAAAATGCAGTAGCTTGTTTGGGTACAGCTCTTACACCTAATCACGCAAAACAATTAAAGAAATATTGTGATAAAGTAGTTGTTTGTTTTGATGGTGATAGTGCTGGTAAAAAAGCCACATTAAGAAGCTTAGATATTTTGGTTAGTGCAGGACTTAATGTCTTTGTTACATCGTTACCTGCAGGTGTTGACCCAGACGAATATGTCCTTAATTATGGCGTGGATAGTTATCGTCAACGCATTGCTGATGCAAAATATTGGGTTGAATATCTAATATATGAATATGCAAGTAGCTACAATCTTAAACGAGCAGAAGAACGCAATAGTTTTGTTGTGTCTTCACTTAATGTTATTAAAAAACTTAGTAGCAATTCCGAACAAGATGTGTATTTGCAATTGGTTAAAGATATAAGCAATATTTCATTAGATGTATTAAGAAAAGACTTAGAAGATGTTGACAATGTAAGTATTGAAGAAACCAAATCAACCAATAACGATAACGCTGTATCTAAAGAAAATGGATATGTAAAAGCAGTCAAGTTTGTTATGGGTGCATTACTTCATAAAAAAGAATATGCAACACTTAATGATGATGTAAAAGATAACTTGTTGGATACAGATATTCAAAAATTATATGACTATATAGACCAGTGTAAAAAAGAAAATCGCACACCAATTGTTAGTCATGTGTTCGATATGTTTGATGTTGAAAACACTCCACTAATTAATGATATAGTCAATTTTGATTTTGCCGAATCACTAGATAATGCTGAGTATTATGATGACTGTGTAAAGTTATTAATAAGAAGTGGATTAGAGATAAAACAAAGAGATTTGGCTAACAAAATATCGTTAGAAAGTGATATTGAAAAAAGAAAAAGTTTAAGCAAAGAATTGTCGTTGATTATATTAAAATTGACACAGTTAAAAAAGAAATAAGTACTATGCAAAGTATTAAATTTTGGCTAAAAATCTAAATTATTTAAGAAGGAAAACAAATGGATAAAAAATTAGAAGCAGATGTTGAAAATCTTATACAAGCTGCTAAAAAAACAAACGAAATTAGCGAAGAAGATATTGCTAACAAATTAGTTAAACACGAACTAACTCCAGAAATTATGGCAGGAATTATATCTATGTTTGAAGATGAAGGTATTAAAGTTATACCTGCAGAAGACATAGAAGTTAAAGATGAAGATTTAAAAGAAATCATTAGTACAGTTAAAGTTGATGACCCAGTAAAAATGTATTTAAAAGATATCGGAACTGTACAATTACTTACTAGTGACCAAGAAGTAGAACTTGCTAAGAAGATACTTGAAGGTGACGAATTTGCTAAATCAGAGCTTATAGAGCGTAACCTAAAATTGGTTGTTTCTATTGCAAAAAAATATGTCAATCGTAGTTCAATGCAATTTTTGGATTTGATTCAAGAAGGTAACTTAGGACTTGTTAAAGCTGTTGAAAAATTTGACTATACAAAAGGCTTTAGATTTTCAACTTATGCTACTTGGTGGATTAGACAAGCTATTACTAGAGCTATAGCTGACCAAGCTCGTACTATTCGTATCCCAGTGCATATGGTCGAAACAATACATAAACTTTCTAGAGTTTCAAAACAATTAATGCAAGAGTTAGGTCGTGACCCTACAACAGCAGAAGTTGCTGAGCGTATGGGCATTAGCGAACAAAGAGTAAATGAAATTCAAAAGATAGCTCAAGATCCAGTAAGTCTTGAAAGTCCAGTTGGTGAAGAAGACGAAAGCAAAATTGGTGACTTCGTTGAAGATGATAGCTTTAAGAGTCCAGCAGAAAGTGCAGCACAAGATATTTTGAAAGCTCAACTATTGGCTGTTATAGAAACTCTTACCCCTCGTGAACAAAAAGTTATCCGTTTGCGTTATGGCCTAGATGACAATCATCCTCGTACTTTGGAAGAAGTAGGTAAAGAATTTAATGTTACTAGAGAGCGTATCCGTCAAATAGAAGCTAAAGCTTTAAGAAAACTAAGAAATCCAAATAGAAGTAAAAGATTGGAAGACTTTGTAGAATAATGATTGGTAAAAGATTAAATACAATAATTCAATTTTGTGGCAAATCAAAGAGTATAGCAGATATTGGCTGTGACCACGGTTATGTTTTGTCTGCTATGGCAAAAAATGGTGCAAGCTATTTGGTTGCATCAGATATTAGTGCTCCAAGTGTTAAAAAAGCCGAAACATTACTAAATAGTATTGGATTTACCAACTTTAGTGTCAGAGTAGGTGATGGGTTGACTACATTAAATGATGAAGATGACCTTGATATGATAGTAATTGCAGGTATGGGTGGATATGAAATAATGGATATTTTGTCGTCTAGCCATATTAAGCTTACCAATTTGGTTTTGCAACCACAAAATAATGTAGTAAAATTAAGACAATATCTTATGGATAACAATTTTTATATTGTTAAAGACATAGTGGTGGAAGATAGAGATAAGTTTTACAATGTTTTAAAAGTTAAAAAAGTTGATGGTATTAAAAAATTAACAAAAAGACAATTAGAATATGGTAAAACAAATTTAAGCACGTTTAATGCTGATTTTATTAATATGCTTAATCAAGAAAATCAAAAACTAAATAATAGATTGCAAAATATCAATAATTTAGATTTAAGAAATGAGATTGAGAAAAAAATCAATAATAACAATTACGAAATTGAATGTGCAAATAATAGGAGATAGTATGGAGAATATATTAAAATATCAAGAACTTGATAGCAAACTTCAACAATTAGAGAAAAAAATGGCTACATCTAGCGAAAAAAGTGTTATGAATCAGATGATTGGCTATGTTAAAGATGCTCAAAATAAAAGTGCAGAGTTAGAACAAAAAGCAAGAAAAATGATGGACGAATACATTAATTTGAAAAAAGAATATGACAAAAACATATTGTTAATCAAAGAACTTACTGCTAAAAATTCTGACGAACTAACAACAGCTCAAATGGAAGAAATTTTCAACCAAATCAATCTTGTTTCAAGTAACTTGTATATGATTGAGCGTAATCTTAATATTCAACTAGTTAATATTAAGGCAATTCTAAAAGAATTTGAAAACACTAAAAATGGTGTTATTAAAGCTAGAAATAAACATAAAGAAAGTAAAGAAAAATACGAAGCATTGGTTAATACTATCAATCCAGAAATGGATAAGATAAGACACGAAATGACAAAACTAGAACCAAGTATTGACGCAAAACTTCTTGCTAAGTATAAATCAGTAAGACATGACAATATATTCCCAGTTTTTGTACCACTAAACAATGGAAATTGTGGTGGTTGTCGTATGGCGTTGCCAATGGGTAAGGTAGACAAAATTAAGTCTGACGGATACATTGTTTGTGACAACTGTGGTAGAGTTATTTTTGATAAATAACTTGCAATTTTGTGTCGCTATTTAATACAAAATTTACTTTGTATAGTAAACTTAATCAAAATAAATAATTAATATCATTGATAATTAAAATAAATTAAAGCACATATAGTTTTTATATGTGCTTTTTTGTATCTTTATAAATTAAAATACGATGGATATTTTAAATTATAAAATATTTTTTATATGAAAATATCCCATATTTTTAGTGATTTTTGTTGATGTTTTTATATTTTGTTTTAATTATTTTTTATTATTTCTATGTATAAATATACATTTTATAATATAAATATCCAACAAAAGTAACAATTATATCATATAAAAATATATAAATAATTTTTGATTTTAATGGCTGTTTATTTATAATTTTACCTTTTATTTATGTTATTAAAACATAACAAAATAAGATATTATTTAATAACTATAATTTTTAATACTTTTATCTTAAATTAATCTGCTTTTATAGGGGGCTGTGCTAGATTAATGCAATATTGATTTAGACATTATTTCAATTTTTTGGACTATGTTTTTATTGTGTTTTATTATATAAAATATTGTATAAAATTTTAATTAACAAATCAACTTATTGTTATTATTTTATAACTATCATAGTCGATTATTTTTTTATTTTATTTAAATATTTAAGTTTCTTTTCGTTTGCTTAATTCAATTTTTTAGTTTTTGTCTTTTCATCTCGCTCTACATAAATAAAACATTAGGGGATTTCTTTAGTTGTCTGTTGTGCCAATATTAATGCCAATATGAGTATTTGTTTAGCATTTTCATACTGTTTTTGACTTGTAACTACTCATAAAACATTTGTATATTTTGCTTGAAAATACTCTATATTCTTGACTATTGCGTTCTGTTTTATTATACTAAGAAAAGCAATATTATATTATATATAATAAATATTAATATTTTTTGCTTAAATATTTATAAAATGTACAAACTAATACCAATAAATTTTGATGAAAATTTGTTGATATTTTAGTATTGAACGAAAGAAGTATAAGGAAGAGTTACTAATGAAGACTAAAAGACCAAATTTTAGAGTAAAACATCCATATCAAAATTTAATTAACAGTATGCTAATGGGTATAATACTACTTTTGAGTAGTGTTTTATCTGTTTTTTTGATTAAGCCTATTTCCAATTCTATAGGCTTTGTTGATGCGTACGGTGGTAATGGTACAGAAGAAAGACCATACTTAATCTACAATTTGGACGATCTAAAAAATGTAAGTTATTATTCTAAGCGTACTATGGTAGCAGGCTATGGTAGTAGCAGAAGAAACTTCAAACTTATGGCAGATGTAGACGCTTCCAATTTGGAAGATATAGTATATGACTCTTTCGATGGTACATTTGATGGTAACTCAAAAACAATTACTTCTTCTATGCAATTATTCAATGTTATTGAAGAAAATGCAACAATTAAAAATTTAAATATCGAAACAAAGTTTAACGATTCATTGTATGACCCATTCTCTTCATTCAGTCAAGCAGTGTATAAAAACAATGTTTTACATAACGATTTAATCAACGAAATAAGTGGACATAATGTAAAAATAGAATACGGCTTAGATAGTGTTGGCAAAAACAACGCTGTCTTTTCTGCTCGTTATTACTATCCAACTCTATATGAAACCAATTATGATTTAAAACTAGACCTTGAAGAGTTGGAAAATAGTAATTCTACTTCAGAATTAATATCTGTTTATTCTAATCAAATAGCTAAATATGATAGATTTATGGATAATATTAATGAATCTCTAACACATTATAAATTATCAAATCAGGACTTGTTTAATATTGTTATTAATGACAATGATTCAGTTGCAAAATATTCTGTTCCTGAAGATGAAATAGAGCAAGAAGTTGTAATAGATGATGTTACATATTTGGCAATTGCTCAACCTAACAATATTGAGGATTTCTTTAGATATTACAATATCCCTGGACTTGCTATAGTAAATAATGGAACAGTGGATGGTATTAATTATTCTAGTGCTGTTGATAAAAATGGTGAATACGATGATTCTTTACTCCTTTTGAATCATGGCGGTATAATTAGAATCAACAACTCTACAGGTGTAATTAAGTCTAGCTCAATTAGTAATATTAATTTAATAGCTACTGTAAATAGTCCTCTTGGAGGTATAGCTGATTATAGTTCCGGTATCATAGATGCTTGTTTTAATGAAGGAAACTTAACAGGTGGTGCTGGCTATGATGAGTCCAATTTATTGTCTGAAGAAGAATTATATGATAATACCAATCAAGCTATTTTAGCGGAAAAGTCATATAGAACTGGTACAACAACTACAGGTGGTATTGTTGGTTATCAATATAGTGGTAGTACTACACAAAATTGTTATAATACAGGTACTATTAATGGTGGACAAGGGTCAACAAATAGTTCAGGCACTGGCTATATGGGGGGACATGCTGGTGGTATTGTTGGGTACAATTATTCAGGTGCTACTGTCCAACTTTGTTATAACGCAGGTACTATCGTTGGTGGACCCGGTGGTGGTGGCTCTGGTGGCTCTGGTGGCTCTGGTGGTGCTTATGGAGCTCATGGCACAGCAACTGGTGGTACTGATACTACACCAAGAAGAGGTAAGGGTGGCAAAGGTGGCTCTGGCGGCGGTGGCGGCTACGGTGGCGGCGGTGGCGGTAATGCTGGAGGCATTATTGGCTATAATGCAGGTACTGTTTCAAACAATTATATATATAGTCAAACCTTAAAAACTGGTCCTGGTGGCGGTGGTGGTCAAGGCGGCGGCGGTGGTGGCGGCGGTGACGGTGGTTCATCATCTCGTTGGTATGGTTGTGTCGCTGCAGGAACAAATCTAAGAAATGGTGGCACTGGTGGGAAAGGAGCAAATGGCAATAGATCAAGCTCTGGATCTTATTCTGGTGCTTCTAGTAGTAGCATCAATTATAATGGGGGAAGTGGAACTTCAGGAACACATACTTATTATGAAAGTGCTATTGATGGTGGTGGTGAAGGCGGTGCCGGCGGCGGTGGCGGCGGTGGCGGCGGTGGCGGCTATCACGGTAGTTACTATGCGTTATATGGAACAAGTTCTACAACCAATTATTCGGGTTATAGTGGATATTCAGGGGGTAAAGGGAGTGATGGTTCAATGGGATCATCTGGCTCTGGAGGATCACATAGCGGATTGTCTATAAATTCTGGATATGGTTCAGGTGGTTCAGGTGGAAATGGTAGAGATTATACTAGTTCTACTAAAGGTAGCACAGGACTTTCGGGATATAGCTCATCGAAAAGCAGCGTATATATTTGTGGTGGATATGGCGGCGGCGGTGGTAGAGGTGGAGCTGGTGGTGGTGGAACAAGCTCTACAACAAATACTTCAGGTAGTCAAAGTTATTCAAAAACTTATTATGATGGATTTGATTTTGAAACAATTTGGTTTATGGATAAAACTTATAAAAGACCACTATTAAGGAGTAATCGTGAATCTAGTCATAATCCAGAATATTATTCATTAATGAATATTAAGATAAAATTAACATTGGATGGCGATTCTATTAGTTTATACGATGCATACTATACTTATGGTATAATAATAAAGGCTGTTCAATGGACATCAGGTAACACCAATGGTACAACTATCACTAATGAAAGTAATTCGTCAGTTTTAGGTAGTGATTCAGGTTTCTTTACATATTCAGGACAATCTGTATTTATTGATTTGAGAGATACTAATGATACTTCTACTACAGGAACATATATTAGAAGATTTATCCCTTCTGTTACATCTAATAAGAATACTAGTATTACAGAGACAGCAATTAAAACTTCATATTCATTTGTAATAAAAGATTCGGAAAATAAATCTAATAATGACGATTCTGAACCATTTGTTTTTACAATTAATCTTAAAACAGCATTGTCAGGTGGTGGAACTTTCCTTAATCCATATAGAATATATAATGCTCATGAATTAATGGCTGGTATATATAATACTTCTAATGTAAATGCACCATCAAATACCACATTCTATAAACAAATGAACAATTTTACTGTGTCAGAATATTATTCTCGAAATAGTATATTTAAAGGTGTTTACAATGGTAGTGGATATACAATAACTGTTAATACTACTAAATTTTCTCCACTATTTGGAGATAATAACTATGGTATTATTAATAATTTAAATGTTACTTATTCTGCAAGCACATTAGAATATACATATGTAGTGACAGATTTAAATCGTAATTCTACTATAACGCAATATGTTGGTGGTATTACGGATGTCAATTATGGTACCATTAAAAATGTTAATGTTACTATCTCAAGTGCGGTTGTAATTAGACCACTTATAAATCATTTAGGTTTGATATATGATTTTACTAAAAGAGCGAGTATTTATTTAGGTGTTATAGCAGGTCGAAATGTTGACAATGTTGATAATGCTGGAGAAGGGTTAACTGCAAAAATAATAGAATGTAATGTTATGCTTTCTTCTAATGTGACTCTTTCAGCTAGACGCTCAAACATAGTAAGAAACAATAATGGTGTTATTTATTTCTATTTTGGTGGCATTGTAGGTAATAATGAAACAGGTTCAATAGTGGATTCTTGTTATTTTGGTCAAACAACAATCTCAAGTACTCCTACATCTACAGTTACTGGACAATCTGCAACCAATCCGTCTAGTACAACAGCTTATACATACATTTACTTTGGTGCGATAGCATATAGTAATTCAGGCACTTTATCCAATTGTCTTGTCGATTATAAATGGTCTGTACCATCTATGACTAGGACTTATTTATATAGAAATACAGTTTTTTATTATAGTGGTTCCAGTTCAAATTTAAAGACATCTTATAATTATACTGCAAGTGCAAATACAAGAGCATATTTTACTGATCAAGGATTTAATTTTAATTATCCTTGGGTAGCTCCTGTTGGAACTAATAGCACTAGCGCATTTAGACCGTATTTGATATCTTATGCTTCTAGACAGAATTGGAATTGGGGGACTTCAAGTTTGACTTCTTTAGCAGAGTCAGGTTTAGATCCTACATATCAACAATATTATACAAAGAAGTATCAGGGTAAAACCATATATACTGTATCAAATCCACAACAATTTGTAGCAATGTTACAGAATATTCCTAGCAATAATTCTAGCCATAATGTTGTCTATTTGATTACTAAAGATATCGTTATAAGTGATTCTGCTGCATACGATCTAGATGGTGTTTCATATTATGGTAAAAATTTACCAGAAGGTTGTGTTATAGATGGTAGTTATAACACAACCTCAGGTCGCTCCACTATATATGGCATTAAACTTATTGGTGGAACAACTAATCGCTACAATATAGCATTAAAAAATGGTAGTGAAGATTTTATATCCCTATTTACTAACATTAATGGAACAATTACTGATCTTAATTTTGACGATTGTAGTGTTAGTGTTGATATTCTTAGAAGACAGGGATTAGCAAGAACAACTATTCCTAATGCTTTAAATACATATGTATCACTATTAGGTAAATTAGTTTCTGGTCATATAACCAATGTGGATATTGATTGTGATGTTAATTTGTTTGCGCCATATTATCAAGCGAGAGTTTCTGGCTCTCAAGCTTACTATGTTGGTAATGCTATATCTTATTCTGTAAGTGGCACTATTACAGGTATTAAAGTTAGTGGTAATTCAACAATGTATCATTCTAACAAGAGTGATGCATATGGAGAAACAAGGTTGGGAGGATTTGTTGGATATACATCTTCATCAAATATTTCTCAAGTTGCATCTCTAGTTAATGTAAGCATGCCATCTGGTAGAACTGGTATGTCATACACTTATGTTGGTGGACTTGTAGGATACATGGATAATGGTACATTAATTGATAGTTATTATGGCAATGCTGCAACAACATTTTTAGTTTATTCAACTAACAATGGTTGTTATGTGGGTGTTTTTGCTGGATCACTTAATGGAACTATTAGTCGTTGCTATACTTATACATCAACAACATATTTATCATATACTCCAAATTATGTAGATAGTTTTGCTAAGTCTATTAGTGGTACAACAAGTGAGTTGTATACGCGCAAAAATCGAACAGGCATGACTGATAGATATTCGTCCGTTAAGGAAATTTCAGATACCAATAATGGACTTACTAAAACAGTTCTTCCATCGTCATTTGATACAAAATTGGTTTGGTACAAAACTACAAATACTTCAATACCATTGTTGTGGATACATAATGTTAATGGTAGAAAGGTTACAGCTACAAGTGATGCTGGTGTTGGTAAATATGTTACAGCAGTAAGAAAGGGTGTCCCTTTAAGTAATGACACCTCAACTTATACACAAAATATCAGTATAAGTCCTAATGGAAGTACAACTGAAGTTGTAGACTCGTTTTATATTGATATAAATAGTTCATACGCGTTTACCAGTGATTCTGTTAAATTGACATATAATGGTACAACAACATCGTATACTGCTGCATCTACTTATCAAATGTACTTTGTTATTAATCCAGGTCAAGAAAGTGATGGTACAAATTTCTTAGATAGTAAAGTTTTGGATGTTAATATCCAATATTCAGTAGATTATCAAGTTTTAAATAATAAAAAACAAGCATATTTACAAGATGAGGATGTAAATAATGTTTATGGCACAAATTATGCTTATATTCAAAAAACTCAAGGTGGATTTAAGGAACTATCATTATCAAAAAGATATAGAGATATCCAACTTAATATTGGTGTAGGTAATACTCGATATGGTGTTCAATTTGATGTGCCAAGTTTACTTGATTTAGTTAAAGATACAGGCTCATTGTTTGGTGGTAGTGATATCAACTATACTGGTGGTGGTAATGTAAGTTACGAAATCTCATTTATAAGATCAGATGGTACTACATTTGACATAAATGCTAGTGATATTTCTTTAATTAGTTATTACAATCAAACAGGAAAGAAGTCATTTAATATATTTAATGATAAAGTTGGAAGTAGCAAAAATATAATACCTACATTGTATTATGGTGATACTGTAAGAATTACACTTACAAAAGCATCATCAAGTACAATACCTTTAAGCGAGAGCGCAAGGTGGGCTTCTAATACAAGTTTGACGGGTAATATGGGCTGGATGAAACGAACTGCTATTGTAGGAACCCAATTTACTGATTCAGACATATTAAATCCAAGCAGTGGCATAGTAGCCGATTCTGTGGATACTTCAATAAATGCTGATTCTAAAACTGCAGTATTCTCATTTGTAGTTACTCCAGATACAGCAACAAAGTATGCAACATTTAAGGAAGCTACAAGCAATCCAAGATTGGTACATTATTCTCCAAGATATGGAAGATTGACTCGTGTTCAAGCAGACATGGGTGTATTAAAATCTGTTGATTCAACTGATGAACCAGATATTAATAATAGCAAGTCTTATGAAAATGATAGTAAAAACAATACTTCAAGCAATTATCTATTTAGTGAAAGTTTAAAATGTGCTAATGTATATGGTTTATCTAATGATGGTACAAATTTTGAAAACACAAATCAAAATGCTTCTGCAACATCATCTGTTTTAAAAACATATTTCGTTTATGGTAATAGAACAACTCGTATTCAATATCCTACAAGCACAGAATTGTTTATTAAAAATGGTAGTTCGTATACAAACTTAAAACAATATAAATTTTTAGCATTAGCATATTGGACTAATACACCATCAAATTCATATCATCGTATTGCTGACAATCTAAGTCCTGATATAGATGAAAACCAAGATGTTACAGTTCAACTTGCTTCATCTAAATATATTAATCAAAAAGTAACTATTTTGTACAACTATCGTACTTATGACTTAAATTTGAAAGTTACTGAAAACGATACTGGTATGGATACTCAAACAAATACATTAAAGTATGTATCATACAAGATTGAAAGTAACTATAAATTTATTAATAACTCAACCTCAAATGTATCGGATCCTACAAGAATAGGTGTAAAATTAAATTCAAAAGATACTAATATTCTTGACAAACTACAAGGTAAAGTTACTATTTATGCTTTAATTAATACGAATTTAAAAGTTTCAAGGTACAAACTTAAAGAGATATCGGGTGTAGATACTAATTTGGCAACGATAACTTATACCAATGTAAGAAAAACTTCAGGTGATGAATTACTAAGACAAATTGGTGTTAAGATTGAGTTCTTTATAATAAGTGATACAAATATCACTATTTCATTTGAATCTTGTGAAGATTATACTGATAATGCTGATATAGTTCAAACACCAACAGGTGCTGGAACTGAAAGTAATCCTTATCAAATTGATAATGCATTTAAATTTAATTATTTCTTAAAACAAGCAAAAACTAATGCTTCTGAGAAAAAGTATTATACATTGCTAAATGATATTGATTTTACCGATTTGTATTATACAGTTGGTTCTTCAGGAAAAGCTTATCTTGAAAATAATAACTTTGTTTTAGATTCAGGTGACGCTTCATTAGCAAGTACTGCTTATGGATACAACTTTGTGCCAATAGGAAATAAAGACAACCAATTTAATGGTGTTTTAAATGGTAATGGCAATTCTATTAAAAATCTATATGCTGAACATGATGATTTATCAACATTAGGTTTATTTGGTGTTATAGGATCTAGTGGATCTGTAGAAAGATTAGTATTGGAAGATCCAATATTTATTAGTAATAGAGTTGTTTCTGTTGCTGATGCACAATCTGTTGGTAACATTAATAATAAAACATTTATAGGTGGTATTGCAGGTATATCTTATGGTTCTATCTCTAGATGTGGTGTTACTTATAGAGTATCATCTTCTGAAGATACTAATTATCAAGAAGAAACTAAAAAGTATGCTATATTAGCTGCTGTTCCATCTATTTATAATCCAAATGATAATCTTGCAAAAACTACAGCTGAAGCAGCTAATGTAAAAAATACACGCAATAATGGCGATATTATTGTAAAAGATTATAGAGCAAATTCGCTATATAGACTATACAATATAATTGGTGGACTTGTTGGTTATACTGAAGGTACAACATCAAAAATAGAAAATTCATTCTTTGATGGTACTATTTATGGCGACCATATAGTAGGTGGCTTAGTAGGTATACAACATGATGGATCAAAGGTTACTGGTAGTTATTCTAATGGTTACCTAGAAGGAAGTATCGTCAGTGGTATTACTGGTATAATGGGATTTAGCAATGGTACTAAAGTCAATGCTAATGCACAACCAGGAACACAAATAGCTTATTCTTATAGCTATAGCAGTCTAATTAATGAAGTTTATATTGGAAATAACAATAATACTAATAGAGCTAATATAGTAGGTAGTAGTGGTCCATTATTTGGAATAACTTATCTAAACTATAATTACAATGGTGTAAATGGAATTACAACAGCTGATAATCAACCTAATACATTAAAACCATTAGTTGTTTATTCTTACTTTGTTGTAAAAGGTTCTGATGTAACTTCTATTGGATTTAATTCAAGCTATAAAAATGATAACTATTGGTCATATATTGTTAATTTCCCAACAGCTTCAACCAAACTTAACGATTATAATAAGTTAACTACAACAGATACTATGTTTGAAGAAGATGGTTATGCCGCACTTAAAGCTACAGAATCTGCAAAACCTACATTCTTGTGGTTTGATTCTGAAACTTATGGTGATTGGGACATTCAAGGATATTCTACTTGGAATGGTTCACAATCAGAATTAAATAACATATCTATATTAAAACAACACAATTATGGTACACCATATATTACTTCAGTAGGTAATTCATATTATTACATGATTACTGCTATAAAAAATGATAGTACTATGATAACAGATACTTCTCCAACAGCACTTTATGAAGGTGTTGGCTGGAATTTTAGTAATTCCGACTTTAGTAATGTTGGTGGAAAAGTTAAATGTGAAATTTGGTTAATTGGTTCATCTACAAAGCCATATTATAGACAATTAAGACTTAACAAAAAGTATTACATACCAAAGGGCTCTAAAGTTGTTATTTCTATGGTTAACCAATTTAAAAATGATAATTTATTGAATGATACATGGACATTGATGGGCGTTCAATCTAATAATGAAGTTATTGATAGCCAATCTCATATTGATAAATATACAACAGGAGAAAGAGAACTAACTGCTGATACAGTGTTTAAGTTTAAGTTCTATAAAGCTGCAGCAACTATAAATTATTATCCAGGAACAAATTATTTCAATAATGCGGACAAAACAACATCAAGAAATCTAATTATTGATAATTACAATTCGGAAGATATATATAATGACGGTACTGATTTATCACAACAAAATACAGTTTTGATTAGTCCAAAAGCAGGATATGCTATATCTGAAATTAGATTTAGATATCCAGCAAGACAAACTGGCAATTATAATGTAGCTACTGATAATGGTACTTGGATATCAGGTGAAGAAGGTGTCGATTACGCTTCTGTTAAATTTGATTCTAATTATATTAATGATAATACTAAAGTAACATATTCAACTGGATTTACTAAAAATACAAGTAAAAATAGTTACGAGTTAATATGTAAAGGTTTAGTAAGTCCTTCAGAAGGTTCGGTATTTGAATTAACATCATTTAAATACATAATACAAGATTTAAATGATGGAACATTTAATTTAAAGTTTGTTGGTACAGAAATTTACAATATCGAAGTTGCTGTATTTGCTGGATTAAAATTAACAATTGGTTCAACTGGATCTAATAATTTAAATGGTGTTTCAGCCTCAATATATGCAACTAATGATATAGCTCAGACATTTAGTGCAACTAAAATTGATCTAAATAATTCACAGATAAAATCTGGTGTTGGAATTAAGTTGTTTGCATTATGTTTTGTAACTAATACATCAATACCATTTAATGCAGATGAAAATTTCTATAAATATAATGTAAAATATCAAACAAATAGTAATATGTTTCAAGCTGATAATACATTATCTCCAACAGATATATTACAAAGTATCACTTTAAATCAAAGTGAAATGTACATCAATAGTCAAGATAATTCGGATTTTATTGGTTATGAAAGAGTAGAAGTAAATACTCAATTCTATGGTAATAGTAATAATGAATTAAAATTGAAATTTAATCCTATCAATGTTGGTAATAATAGTACTAATACTGTAGATGTTACAAATGTAAACAATTTAATGTTTAATTTCCTTCCTTCTACTATACAATCTGAAATTACAATAGATTTTAACAATGTTACTGATTCAGAAATTACTAATACATTTGTTGATTTTATTAAAGCTAATTTAAAGATTAATTTCTTCTATAACAATAAAAATGCTAATGAAAAAACACCTTATACTTTAAATAGTAGTAATTTGAATTTTACTAGACAAAATAACACTTTATTAGTAACATATCCTGTATTTAATAATTCTGCAGTTGGTTATCAATTCTTAAGTGATAGTCAATTGAAAGATGTCGCTGATAATGCATCTGCAAATACAGATTATATTGAAAAATATTACTTTACTGATGAAAGTAATCATAATTATAGATTCTATTGGTTAGGTAATTATGTTAGCGAAAATGCTAATACAAATGATCAAGCTTCATCAAGAGTTTCAGCTTTAAATTATTCATTTAATTCTAAAGATTCATCGAAGAACGCAGGATCATATAATTATGTTTGTTATAGATTAAAATCTACTAATAAAACTCATTTATTAACTCTTAATATTGTAGAGTTAGTTAGCCTTAATACTAAATTTAAGTTTGAAGGTGATTTTGGTACTCAATATGAATATGTACCATTTGTATATGGATACAATCCATCAAGTCCATTAAGTAGATATCAATTAGTAATTAGTGGAGAGTATTCAAATATAACTGAAGAATTTGGTGAACTAACTTTAAGAAGCAAAAATGCTTTAAAATATATTGACTATGTTAGAGCAAGTTCTTCTATCCAATTAGGTGTTAAATGGGATAAAGGTATTAAAGTAGGTGGCAGTAGTGGAGATACATTAAATATTAGTGATATTGACTCTGTTGCTAATGGTGCACATAATACACATTCATATTTACAACTAGATAGATTTGCTCCAGCTAACAATTTAGAATCTACAATATATGCAAATGAAAATGAAAAAATAAGAGAAAATGTAGTATTCACTTATAATACTTCAACAATTAATGTTGGTATGTTAATTAGTGCAAAAACATTAATATATGAAGTATACAATGAAGCATCATTTACTCCTAGTGTATCACTTCAAGGTAATTTAAGAGTATTTAGTTATACTCCATTACCAACATCAATGGTACTAATTAATAAAAATGGTTCAAAAATAGCTGTATATGCTAATAATGATATCAGAACTAGACTTAATAATAATGGTCAATTCCAATTTATTAATGATGATGATAACGATGGTAAAGTTGTTAATCAAATTGGCGTAGATGGATATATTTCTAATTATAGCCAATTAATAGGAACAACTTATTATGATTATGTTAAATCTGATTCTAATTTAACTTCTGATTCAAAAATTTATCTAAAATTAACAGGTGACAGCTCATTAATAGAAGCTAAAGATAATGATGCAAAAATACCTTATTATACTAAAAAAGTATATGAAGTAAGTGTAGGTGTTGATGTATATACTGAAGTGTTTGATATGCCATACACACAACAAAACAACTTTAGTGTTGATACTTCATCTATTGAAACTAGTGGTATTAACTTTGAAAGAAGTGATATTAAATATGCAAGTACAGATTTAGGTGCAGAAAATAATCCATATTTTAAAACATATACTACATTAACATCTGCTGATAGTTTTGAAACAGCAGCTAACGAAATTGATGCTACTGAAGGAGCTAAAGCAAAAGTATATAATTATGCATCTGGAATTGTAAAAAGCAATGTATATGGGTCACAAGGCTCAACTGGTACCAACTTAACTGACGCAGAATCAAATGTTGGTATGGAAATTGAATCATTCCTTACAACTAATGATACTAGTCATTTGACAGGAATTAAGCGTATTAAGTTTACTTATTTCCCAAAAATTCAAATTAATTTATCAACAAGTATTGAAAAATCAATTAGTGCTAATGGTAGTGTTTCTAATCCATTAATACAAAACATTCAATATACTATTGAAGCGTTTGAAGCTGAAGATGTACCTAATAAATATATGGCAGTTCCTGATCAAGAAGGAAATAACAATACATATAATATTAACCAAGCTTCAAGACAATTGAAGACAAGTATATATGTTAATGTTACATTTAAATTACCTAGTGAGATTTATAAATATTATGACATAGAAGGATTGTATTCTGTTAATGATGCTCAATTAGGTGAGAATAAAGAAGCATTAATGAACTTTGACGATAATGGAACATTCCAATTGCGTGATGTAATTTATTATAAAAATAAACATTATAAAACTGAGAATACCACAAGTAACTATGCAAATACAAAAATGGTTTTAACAAATGGTAATCCAGAATATGTTACATACGATGAAGATGCAACAATTTATCGTTTCTGCTACAAACTCCCTGATGCAGGTATGAACGAAACAACACAGCGTCCTAAATTCTATGCTCAGGATTATGAGTTAAGATTAGTTGAAAAATCTACTGATATGTACTATTATTCAGAATTTGAGCAAATGGCAGATATCAAGATTTATGATTTGACAGCTAATGATGTTATTAACAACAATACTAACTTAGCAACTTTAAAAACAGTTAATGTTGAAGATGTTACTGATTATACATTTACTTCAAATGGTAAAACATATAATTTAGCTGATAAGACAGAATATCCATATTCTGGAATAAAGAAATTTAAAGTTGGTATTTTAGGAATTTATAGATTTGAAGTTACACCTAAAGATTCAAGTACTTATAAATTTGGTTACTTTGGTTATGGAATGGGTACTTCAAATGATTTACCAAATAAATACAATGAAACTAATGGTGCATCTAATCCATATAGATATAATGTTGACTTAAGTATATCTCAACATATTACCAATAACTCTAAAATGGGTGATATGGAAATTAGATTCTGTGGCGACGATTTGTATAAGAATGGTAGTACTGGTTTAAGTACTCCATCATATGATTATTCTAATAGATTTGGAACATTCTTTGATGATGGAAATCAATATGGATTAGTTCGTATAATTCTTTATACAATGACTAACACTAATGCAAATACAATAACTGCTTATGCAAGTGCATTATCTTCTACTAATATGTTCTTAGGTCTAAAAGAACTAGTCGTAGTTGGTGGAGATGAAAAAGGCAATAATTATAATAGTGGTACACAAACATTATCAAAAGTTGGCGGATATAATGCTGAATATAACTATATTCAATCTAACAATATATCTATTACTTATGATGAAGGTGGGTACGCATATTATAGATTTAGTCTAAAAGATGGATTTGCATTAAGAGATATTAATATTGCTTATGTACTTCCAGATGGTACAGGTAATACGATTACTATTAATCAAAATAATCTAGATGCTATTGTAAATAATAAATACATAGCAAGATTGAAGATTGATGGCAATACATATACACTTACTGTCAAGAATGGTAGTGAAAATACTAACAACTATACAAGAGAGTATTTAACCACAATTTCAAAGACAATTAATATTAATGTTTATGAACAGTTGATTGAATACACAATTACTCCTGATACTGCAGATGGCAATGTATTAACATTTACATCTAGTGATATCAACTTTAATGCACAACCTAACTTCTATAACATTACTAACAACCAATTTGTATATAAATTTGTAGATCCAAATGTTGTATATGAAACACCATATTACAATGTAAAAGATGAATCTAAAAATGTTAACTATATTGGTAGATTTGGTAAATTAACAAGTTTAAGTTATCAGTTTGTATCTAATAATCAAGAATTTAATGAGTTATTAAATAAACGCTATAAGCGTACTTCTTGGGAAGTTCAAGTTCCTCAAAATCAAGTAGCATCTTCTAATGATGATACCGTATATATTGATACAACTATTTCAGGTGTAACAATAGAAACTCCATATTTAGATCATCAATTAGATATTAAAGCGTTGTTTGAAAGATATTATAGATTAGAATTATCTAAACCAGTATTCTTTACAATAACAAAAGATTTTGAAATTGAATCTGAAGATGAAGTATATAGTGTTATTAATAAAAATAGATATTCATTAAGTTTGCCTTCTGATATGTCAAACAATAACAATGGATACTATAAGGTAAATTCTATATATGGTTTGAATATTGAATATTTAACACAATATCAATCTGAGGAAGGAATTCCATATACATTTGTTGGTTGGTTCAATTATGATGAAACAACTAACAAGTTAACTCAGTTAACACAAAGTACTAGTATGTCAATTGCTAGAAATGATGACTTAAATGAAAATATGGAAACATTAAGAGTAGAATCAGATACTTTGATTGTTCCAGTATTTGCTGAAAAACATTTCTTGTATTGGTTTGAAATACCAGATAATGGATTAAGCTCATTTGAAAATATTGCATTAAATACAAAATCAGTAGCTAATTTATCTGGATATTATACTAATTCATATTCAGGTGATGTATTAAAACTATATGATATGGCAGGCAATGAATTTAAGTCTAAAGCTTATGATGAGATTAGTACAAAATTAAATGAACTAAATACAACTATTGAATCATTAGATGCAATAGACCAATATTATTATATTGCTGGTACATTTACTAAAGTTCATTTAAAAGCTACACCAACTGAAGATTTTAGAATTGTAAGTTGGTTAGATGAAAGTTCTTCTTATGATACAAGCGTTGACCCTGCACAACCAACAACAGGTCCAAGCAATTATTATATTGATAGTTTCAGAGATAAATCTGGCGATTTTGAAAATAATTCATCGGCAAGATTTGCTGGTAAGATTACATTGAAAATGCAAGGTATTGCAAAGATAGAACTTAAAGCAGCATATAGCAATGCATCTAATATATTAAATGATTTTGCAGAAAATCTAGATGCAACAAGCTCAATTAAATATAACTATGGTGATATTTATAATCATAGTCAAATAATAACTAACAATGTTGTTGATGGTGTTCCTACTGTATTCTTCGATAGTCAATATGATGGTGCATCAGGATTTAAGAATAACAATATTTATACTAATGGCGTTATCTTAAAAACAGATGATGGTGAACCTGCTATTAGTTTGTATGTAAATAAATATCTAACAACTAATAATAGTAATATTAGATATGTGTTTGATCATTTTGTACATATTAGAACATATAGAGGTGTTGACTATGAAAGTGTATTAGCATATACAACTTCTGGATCAACAACTAATAGTGTAAATGCTGAATATACAATCAATTACTATAAGAACGAACAAAATATTGATTATGTTCGTATGACATTTATACCTCGTGTAAAAACAGGAAATGATCAATCTTTAGTGACAAATGGTAAATATATAGCTGTTTATAAAAAATCTATTACAACAGTACATAATCCATTTATGATGAATTATTCAAATACTGGTGATGACCTTCATACTACAACACTTAATACAGGTATGAATACACTAATAACTGTTGAATACGATTCTAATTCTCAATCTTATCTTGTAAAAGATGATACAAATAGTGGTAAATATGAAGGAAATAGTTTAACTTTAGAGTTTGTTGAAGGAACCAAGTTAAAACTTAAATCTACTTATTCAAGTACAGCAAATGTTGGTTATTCATTTAGACAAATTGTGCTTCCTAACCCTAATAAGGCTACAGTTGTTAATCAAAATGTTAATGATTTAACAACCTCTATGGAAACAACAATTACTTTAGATGGTAATGACGATGCAGGACAATATGAGTATGATTATAGAAGAGTATTATTCTATAATCTTACAATATTACCAGATAGTTCAGCTGCTAGTGTATATACTTTAGCAACCCCAGCTGGTACTCATATGCTTAATGTTAAAGAAAGATTTAGTTCGACACTTGCTAGATATTTGACTCTTGAAGGAGAAACAATAAGTTTTGTTCTTACTCCAAAAATTGAGAATAATATTCCTAAATATGTATTTAAACAATTTAGTAGATCCTATACTAGTGATATTAATAATAGATTAAAAATTACTAATGGGTCTGGTAATCCTCCATATAGTGTAACTTCAAGTGGCGTTACAGAAAGTATACAAGACCTAGAATGGGATGATTTAACTTTCGTTTCATCATTAAATAGTTGCTTTAAAGATGGTACAATTGGACAAGATACTATTAATTATTTTGCAGAATATGATAGATTATTGCAGGTTTCATTTGGTGTTGATAGATCCATAAATGAAGCAAAACAATTACTTCAATTAGATGGAACTTCAACAAAGATTGTTTCAAAAATTACTGGAAAGTATTTAATATTAGATGCTTCAACTGATGCTTCTAAATTAGAAAGTTCTGGAAACTATGCTATTATATTCAAAATGTTGGTTAGAGAAGGTGGAGAGGTAAAAGTTTCTGTTTCTACTAATCAATCTGATATTTATAGAATTAGTCAATGGTCTACCTTAGTATCTGGTATTATTACTACAGATTCTAAAACTGTGGTAAATAATACTACAAATAATACAGATTTTGGTGAATCTGTTGTAACATCAGCAAGCTCTGATACTGCTCATACAGGTTTTGGCATAACAACAATGTCAATTACTAATATGACAGCAGATGCGACTGGTCAATATATTGCAGAAATAATCAAAACATATAGTATTGCAGCTCCTCAATATATCACAGGATATACAACAAGAGGTATGGATACTCAAGGTGGTAAAATTGGGGATGATGACAATCCATATACACTTGATGGCAATAGAGTATTATCACCTAATGGATATAGATATGATGATGGACTAAAAGCTTATTATAGTGTAACTGTTTATGATGGTTATAAATATAAAGGATTTATTATTAACGAATCTACAAATCCAGCTGGTAATAATATTGTTAGTGGCAAAATTACTGACGACAGTCAATTTGTAAGTAAATTAATTAATGAAAACTATATATTATTTACAGAAGCTCAAATAACTCCTACTGAAGAATCTAGATTGATTTTAGATGAAGATATCACTTCTATCTATTTCGTATTTAGAGAAAAACAATATATTGTAAATCATGATTATATATATATGGAAGAGTCATTAGAAATTGATCCTTCAGAAGGAACATTACCTGTAACAGAATTTGCTCCTTTGAAAAATTTGCCTGATTTTGATGATAAAATTGTTGTAGATGGATTTATTGGTGAACACTATGTAATTGGATATTTTGGTGAATATGACATTTGGTCTGTAAAAGGTCCAGAAGATGTTTATATTGCTAAATATTTTGCATCTAATAATGTTTTATTTGAGTCTACTAAAGATTTGACATTATCTGATCTTAATGAAAGCAATTTAGAAATAAATGAAGAAAGTGTTCTATTAAAATCATATATGTTAGATGGAGACAAATTTGTTGCTAAAAATTTGGATGAGTATTTTGGAACAGATGATAGTGAAAATATAACATTTGGTTCACAACTAAGTGATTCTGTAACTGTATATACTTATGTAATTAGTGTAGAAAAATATACAATAACATCAGTTGTTTCTAACGAAGCTAATAGTATAAATGTAGGCAATTATCCTGAAATAAAAGGAATGAATACATTTACAGCAAGCCCAAGTTACACATCACTACCAAACTCAAATAGTTACATTGTAGAGTCTGGTAGTAAAGTAATTATGACAACTATTTATACAAAATTTGATAATAATGAAACTGTTATAGGTTCTAATAATAAAACTTATAATTATAAAAACTTGCATTATTTTGAATTGTATAAAAGAATAAATAATAGTGATGATTCCGTTTCTTATTGGCCTGCAAGTGGTTGGACAGTAGAATATGATTATAATAATTCTGTTATTAAATTTATATTAGATAAATCAGATCAAACCTCTCAGGGAGACTATTTTGTAGTATACAGGGAAAGAGAACAAGTTGAATTAATATATACTTTGTCAAATGGAACAATCGTTGATAAATCTGATACTTTAGATTATCAGCTAGATGTAGTAGGTAGTATAATATCAACAGATATGATTGCTTACGAAGGTGATGATGAAGATGCAAAAACTGCATATTCGTATTTACTTGAAGAAAATACATACTACAATGGTGATATCTTCTGGGTATTTGTTGATGAAAAATTTAATTATGTTTTAAAACCATTGGAAGGTGTAAAAGATTTAAAAGTTAATCCTAGAAAAATGGAAATTGAAGCATTAGATTATATTCCAGCGGAAGGCGAAATTAATCCATATATTGTATTAAGAGAAAATAATGATACAAATATTGTAGTTGATGGATACTTGATGTTGGATAGTATAAAAACCAATATTACAATTCTATTTACAAAAAATAAAAGATTATTGCTTGAATTAGATAATTCATATCAAGATACTAAACTTGAGGATATATTATCAGTAGTTGGTAAAGGAGAAGACTCAGAACTTCTTTACGGATTTGATTTTGTTATCTCTGAGAGAATGTATTACTTAGATGAAAATGATAAAACAAAGGTTGTCCTTGTCATTGAAGAAGAATCAAAACTTATTTTAGATATGAAACCTATTACATCTTTAGATTCAAATCATTACAGATTTAACTATATAAAAACCAACAATTCAAAAGTATTAGAATTTAAAGATAATTATAATGAAGAAAAATATCAATATACAATAAATGTTGATTCTTCTTTACTAGATGATGAACTTAATGTATATACATTTAATTTTGTTCAAGCTTATTATTTCAATTATTGGGCACTCCCAGTTGGAGCATCTACATTTACCATATCTAATGTAATTGATCAAAAATATCTAGATGATGGCTTACTATTGCAATATGCTGAAATAAATGGTAGTCAATATTATGATTACACATCAAATATTACATTAAAGGTTGACCTTGATGTCCCATATCAATTTGATGGATGGGAAGTTAATGGAAGTAGTGCATTTATTGGTGCCGCAATAGGTAATTATGATTACATTACAACTACAGAAAATGAATCAATATTCTCAAGAGTTTTAACAACTGATTATCAACTTATTGCACATTTTACAGCAAAGGGTTCTTATTATACCATATATGGAGATGGATATTTATCATATAACGATGATACCTTTACAAACAACATTATTACCCAGTCATTTAATCCAGCAACTTCATTAGTTAAATTAAAAGCTGTTCCAGGTAATAATGCAGAAGTTGTTATTGAAAATTGTTTCTTTAGATATTTAAAAGATAATGTATATTATTATTACACTACAGAAACTAAAGATTCAAATAACAATCCTTCATTGTCAATTGTTAAAAATTTAGATGGTAGTGTAGATTTTACATATAACAATGAAGACCTATATGTAGTAGAATGTTATTTTGAGTTTAAGAGCAAATCTTGGGCTATGGAAGAATTTGTATCAACACCAGTAGGTGATGGAACAATAAACAATCCATACATTATTGATAGTCCTAATAAGTTAGCTTATATTGCAAGATCTTTATCGGCTACCAATAGAGCTTCAAGTAACCCAACTTTAAATAAATATTATAAACTTACCCAAAACATTGATTTGTCTGATCACTATTGGTTCCCAATAGGAACAAGACAAACTGGTGGCTGGCCATTTAGTGGATATTTTGATGGTAATGGATATTCAATTACTGGTCTTAACTTATATGCATTCCAAAACATTTTCTATATAAATGAAAATGACTACGAGAATACAGAAGATTTAGGATTGTTTGGATATACTCAAAATGCTAAAATTTACAATTTAACTGTAAATGGTAATGTTCAATATGTAACTAATGGTATTGGTGATACTTCTGCTGATGCGACAAAAAATGCTGGTAAATTTATAGAACCTGCACTAAAGATGAAAGCAGTTGTTAATAATGACTATGCTTATGTTGGTGGAATTATTGGCTATGCTAATAATACAACACTAGAATATGTACAATATACTGGCAAATTAAATGTTGGTGACGCTAATTATATTGATGATCATTATTACAAAGAAGTATTAATTGGTGGATTAGTAGGAAAACTTACTGGTAATTCTTATATTTCTGATAGTGGATTATCAAGAGAAGATGCTGAAACATTAATTTCTTTAACTGATAAATTTAATTCTAATACATCTAATGTAACATTTGTAGGTGGAATAGTTGGTGGAGTAAATGATACTGCAATAATTAGTGCAAGTAGAACAAACGCAAGTGAAATATCTAGAGTATCTAACTTGGCTGATGGATTTGGTGGAATCGTAGGTAAAGTTGATGCAAATACATTAGCTATTAAAGATAGCTATGTTGACGGAAATGTTTCATCTTCTGGTTCTTCAATTAGTATTGGAGGTATCGTTGGTAAAGTTATTGGCGGTGCAGTAGATGTATCAAATGTATTCTATGTATCTACTGATAGTAGCAATTCATTTGGTATTAAGTATTCTTCAACTTTGGATACTTCTACATATAATACTAATTATCCTTGGGAAATTAGAGAAAACGAACATCCAATTTTGTGGGTACTAGATAAAAAATATGAAACTCAAACTGCAGTAGCACCTAGTGTTATGAATGGTGATGAGTTTAGAATTTCTAGTATTTCAGAGTTAGAATGGTTCTTTGCAAATGTAAATACTCAAACAGTTAAGAAAGCAAGATTAGTTGCTGATCTTGATTACAGTTCAACATTATGGACACCTGTAAGTATTCCTAATGGAGTTGTATTAGATTTCTCAGGCTTTACTCTTAATAATGTTAGAGTTGTTAATAACCAAGCTATGTTTATTAACAATAATGGCACAATTAAGAATTTAGTATTGAAAGATTCTGGCAACTTTAATAGTTTTGCTATAGGTGAACAAGCTATGGTTGTTGCTATCAACTATGGTACATTACAACATATTCAAGTTAATGCAGATGTTGTCAACAAACACTTTAACCAACAAATCAATGGTAAAAATGTTGTTGTAGGTGGTGTAACAGCTAAAGTAAATGGTGAAAATGCAAATATTAATACATCATACTTCAATGGCAACATTGTAGTTGATAGTGTAGATATTGGTACTGCGTATGTATCTGGATTAGTAGCTTTAGTTACTGATTCTGATAATATGTTGATTTCACAAAACTATGCTGATACAAACATTTCAATCACAACAGATGCTGTTACAAAATTGTATACTGCTGGTTTGATTGGACTTGTTAATAATTCTAATAATCTTCAAGTATTAGATAACTATGCTACAGGTAGCATAACAACTTCTGCAAGTATAACTTCTTCTAATACAAAACTTGCAAGCGTTATTGCAGGTATCACTTCAGATAGTGCAACAACTGCTAAAGTACAACACATTTATGGTGTTAATACTGTTCCAACTATTTCACTTGGTGCAATAGGCGAAATCGGTACTAATGTCACATTGACTGTTGATAAAGCATTTGTATTAGATTCTACATACAATGGAAGTCTAAACAACTTACATGGTGAAACAAAGACAAGTACACAGTTGAAAGATAAGACAGTTCTTACTCAACCAACTACTGGTACATTTGCAAATTGGAACTTCGTTGAAATATGGGCTTACGATGATGCTAAGAATGACGGATATCCAATCTTGCAAGAAACAGAAAATATTCATTCTATATTCATAACAATTAACCTTGAAAAAGGTCCATTTGGATATGTATATAGTAAAGAAAACAAATATGCTATAGATTTTGTAACAAAATATGGCTATCCAATTAGCGATTTGCGTTATATTACAGAAACAACAGATGCTGAAGGTAAGTTTAATGGCGTTACAGCAAAAATCATAGCACCTCATCAATCAGAATACACAATCAATTCTGCAACTCATAATGATGAAACATTTATGACATTGTATGAAGCATTGCTTGATAACAATCCTCAAGCTCTTCCATCTGATGAGTTTACAATCAGTGAAGTAATAAAAGATTATTCATTTGTTGCTAACTATAGATGGAATAGATACGGAGTAGATGTAAGCTCTAACTCTCCAGCATTAGGTGCTACAAATGTAACTAGAGTTAACGATTTAGTAGGTGACAATACCGACTATAGTTCAACAGATTACAATTTGCCTAACAACTATGTACATGGTGAATTTATTAAGTTGGCTGCTACTTCTACTGAAAATTCTGGATTATTAAAATGGCAAAAACTTGTTGATACTGAATATGTAGATATTACTGATTTTGATTTAAGTAATCCAAATGTTATCTATGTTGATAGCGAAGCAAAATTTAATACTGCTTTACAAGGATTAAATGAAGGTCAATATATTTACAATGAAGTTACTAACGAATTATTCTTCTATGTAACCAGCGAAACCGAAGGTTCTTATAGAGCATTCTTTGTAAGAACATTTGATCCAAAATTCTCAGTTGATCCAGAAGAACATGGAACTATTGTTTCAATTGAAGCAACCATTGACCTAGATGGTTACTATGGTATTGCTACAATTAATGTTTATAATGACAACGGAGAAAAGACTGGCGTTAAATACATTGAAGGTGCAAAACTTGATGTTAGCGTATCTTCAGTTGATAACTACAAGATTGATAGTGTATATTTAAATGATGGTTTAGTTATTAATTCTGAAGGCTATCCAACAGGTAGTTTAGCAGAACAATATCTAAGTATTGATTATTCAAGTAGTCCATATTATCATCAAAGAGCAACATTTACAATCTCAGAAATCAATGCTAACACTTCTGGTAATTATGTATTTAAGTTAGTGTTAATTGATTATAAGATAAAAGTAGTGTTATCTAATGGTGGTAGCGTAAGTGGTGGACAGTATACATTAAACAATGATGAAACATTGGGTAATTATTATTTAGTTACTGGTAACAATGACATTACATTTGATGTATCTGTAAATGATAGATATGCTTTAGCCGAATTTAATTTGACTGAAGATATCTTAGAATTAGAACCTCGTAACGAAGATCATATTCATAAACCAGGATTAATCTCTGTAAAAGATAAAGTGGATTATACAATGTATAGCTACATTCTAAACATTACAGATGAAGATAAGATTGGCGAGATTGTATCTATAGATAAGATATATGAAGTCAATGGCAATAATACTGGTATATATGATTCTACTACTCAACACTTCCAATACACATTAGAAGGTGTAAATAGTGATATGACATTGTATATCAACTTTGCACAATATAACTGGTATTCACATTATGAAGGAACTGAAAAGTTTGTTGTAAAAGATACTGGTGAACAATATATTAATGGTATTGTTAGATATGGACAAACTAATGACACAGCATACATTATTAATTCTCCTAACCAATTAGCTTATGCTATGCAGTTAATTAATGATGATGCATATTATACTTTAAATGGAACAACTTACA
Source organism: uncultured Clostridia bacterium (assembly GCA_934746645.1). Taxonomy (GTDB): domain Bacteria; phylum Bacillota; class Clostridia; order Christensenellales; family UBA1242; genus UBA6345. The sequence continues at coordinate 55,852 of CAKVFE010000001.1, read as the reverse complement.
ACTATGCAGACTTGTACTATTGTATAAATATTTCAAGTTTTGATATGTCTAATATGTTCTGGACTCCAATAGCTGGTTTGGCTGGAACAGAATTTAGAGGAACAATCTTTAGTCGTCCATTAGGTGATACTGAAGATAAAGCCGGAGTTGCTTCAAAGAGTACAATTAAAAATATTTATATGGAACCATACAACATTCAATTGGCTAATGGTCTATTAATAGGCAACTTAGAACAATTTGCTAATGGTGTAGGCTTCATAGGTAAAGCTAATAACGAATTAGTTAGCAACATTGCATTTGAAAATATTGATATTAATCATTATATTGACGAATCATTTACTATTGGTGGTGTAGTTGCTAATAGTGATGGCGGTCGTATATTTAATAGCAGTATTACAGATTCACAATTTGTTGTTAATAGTAATTCAATAGTTGGTGCTGTTGTTGGTAACAACGACAATAGTTCTGCTGTATTTAAAGTAAGTTCTAATGCAACAATTAATATTAAAGGTTCAGATAATATTGTTGGTGGATTAGTTGGTAAAAATAATGGTATTGTTAATGCTTCATACAATGTAGGTAGCATTGAAAATACTTACGAAAATATTGTTGGTGGATTGGTTGGTGTTAACTCAGGACTAATTAATATGTCTTATAGTGCTAGCGCAATTAAGACTGATTCAATTAATAATATTGGTGGATTAATTGGTAATGTTAAATCTAAATCTCAAGTAGAAGTTTCATACTTCATTACTGGATTAATGACCAACCACAATGGTGGATTGATACTTGGTGCTGATGAAAGATATGTTGGTAATATGGAAGATAATTCTGATTACGAAATAGACAAATCTAGAGTTAATAGCCAAGAATCATATGTTGGATTTAACTTTGACAATGTATTTAGATATGATGCCAACGAATATAGCCCTGTATTTGCAGTTGAAACTCAATTGACTTCTACTCAAGAATTAGGTGGAAGTGGTACAGCTAATAGTCCATATACAATTAACAATGCATTGCAATTTAAGAGATTTATTGAACTTATTAAGAGTGATGCATACAACAATAATGCTATTTACTATGAACTATTATCAAATATTGATTTAGGTTCATATAAGTTTGACAATATTGATACATTTAAAGCCAACTTTAATGGTAATGGATTTACTATTAATGGTGTACATGTTGAGAGAAATTCAGATAGTGATGTAGCATTTGTAAAAGTTAATGACGGTGTTATTAGAGATGTTAAATTTACAAATCTAGTAGTCGTTGGTAACAACAATGTTGCAGGTTTAGTTAATGTTAATAATGGATTAATCCATGGCGTAGAATTGACTGGTATGGTTATGGGTAGAGATTTAGTTGCTGGTATTGTAGGAACTAATGGTGAAACCGATGGCCAAGGAACCCTAGTAAGACTAGGTTCTAAAGCAATAGTATCTGGACATAATTATGTCGGTGGTATTGTTGCAAAATTAATTAATTCTAATGTTGACAATTATAATGATGTATTTACAGTTAAATATAAAGCTGATGGCTCTATATCAACACAATATGTTGGTTTAACAGAAAGCTATAGTAGAAGCAATGTATTTGGATACAACAATGTAGGTGGTTTAGTTGGTTATGCAACCAACAATGCTAACCATATTGCAATTAAGAATGTATACAATACAGGATTTGTATATGGTGTAACCAACATTGGTGGTATTGCAGGTTATACTGACAATATTAAAATTAATTATTTATATAGTTTTGGTGATATTACATCTTATGATGGTAGTATGACAAATAATACAGTATCTAACATTGGTATAGGTCATATCATTGGTAAAGCTTCAAGTACAACAATCGGTTATACCGAAGACGGACTTGAAAAAGGTGTTGCAATTATACCTAGTGACGAAAGATATGTATATATTGTTAAAGACGACAACATTATCTTTAGCGATGTACCTTCTATCGGTAATGCTAATAATTGTAGCAATATTACAATGATTTACGATTATGATTCAATGAAGAGACAATCTACATTTACTACATTTGGCTTCGACTTTGTAGATATGTGGAAGTACTATGATGTTGAAAATAACTTTAACTATTCATTACCAATTTTGAAATTCTTCCATTCTTATATGATTAAAATATCTGTTAATGAATTTGGTGGATATCAAGTTGATGAAAGTTATGGTAGAGTAAATGATAATGGCGAGATTTATATCTTAGCAGGTGAGGATTTAGCAATTAAATTTGTTTCTGATTCACATTATCACTTATATGACCAATCAGTTGATTCTGTAATTACAAAACTAGAACCAGAGTATACAGATGGTATACCTGATAACACATATAAAGAGTATACATATACTTTTGAATCTGTTTCTTCATCTCATAGGATTCATGTAAACTTTGCTATTGATAAATACAAATTCAATATGAATCTTGATCCGGAAAAATACAATGGTATTGACATTGGTGATGTTACATTGTTAGATGCTGATGGCAATGAAGTATTAGATGGTATATTCTCATATGGTCAAGAAGTAACAATGAGAGTTAATAATTTAACAAACTTCAAGTTACAACAAATCGACCATAATAGATTGGTTAATGGCGAAACTCGTTCAAGCATTGTAGATATTGATACTACAGTTGAAGATACTGGCAATGTATTTGTACATACTTCAAGTGATGGTGTTTATACTATAAGAGAAACCAGACAATTATTTACAACAGATAATAATGGTACTGATGTCGAACTTAACTATTCAACCACTCAAGTAGACCTTATCTTCTTAGCTTCTGACTTTACAGCTAACAGTTATGCATATAATGATGAAGGTGTAACCCCAGCATTGGGTGATTATACTGCTAAATTCATTAAACAATACAATGTTAAAGTTGCTATTGTAACTTGGATTGATATTGGCTTGTTGAGTCAATCTACTGATATCGGTGGATATGTAACAACAGTTGTCAATGGTACAGGTGAAGCAATACTTAATAGTGATGGTGAAGGTTTAATTGACCATGGTACAAAATTATTGATTGTTTCCGAACCAAAAGTTGGATACAACTTCATTGATTATACCGATGGTATTAGACCAGACAACACATTGTTGAGTCAAAATAGTCAAGAAACTTTCGTTATTGAAAATGATAGGACTATTTATTCTAACTTTGAATTAAAAGGTTATAGTATTACAATTACATTGGGTAACAATGGTAAAGAACTTCATGTTCATGACATTTATGGCAGAACAGAAGAAGATATTTATCTAACCAACCCAGGTAAATTAACTGTTGAAGTTAAACACGGTTATTCATTAATATTTGATGTTTCTGCAAAGTCTGGTTATGCTATTGCAAGTATTACTACTGTAGGCAAACCTCTTAACACAATAGAAATTATGGATGTAACTCAAATATTTACTCGTGAAGTAACTTACGAAAATGTGGAAGGTCCATTTGAGATTGATATCGCATTTAGAAGAGAGTTATGGACAGACCACCCAAGTGACGCATTACAAGGTAGTGGTACTAAAGATGATCCATATTTGATTACCAATGGTAATGATTTAGGATTGATTGCCAATATGGTTAACCTAGATGGCAATACATTTAGTGGTAAATACTTCAAAGTATATCCATTGGATACTGATGGTAACACAATAGATAGTATTGATTTGTCAGCATATTACTTCAATCCAATAGGTATTGCAGGTAATGATGATAGACAATTTAAGGGTATTATTGAAGGTGACTTCAAGACAATAACCGAAATTAAGATTGATGGTATTGCATCTCAAATTGGTTTCTTCATTAAACCTGATGCAACAATCAATAACTTAACATTCAATAATTTATCTATAGTTTCAACTTCAAGTGATAGTACAATTGGTGGCATAGCTGCAGTCAACCAAGGCAACTTGAATAATGTTCAAGTAACTGGTGATAGTACAATAAATGCTACTGGTACTATAGGTGGTGTTGTAGGTATCAATGAAGGTGTAATAGAAAGAGTTAAATCTAATGTTACAATTGATGCTTATGGCAAGTACACTGGTGGTATCGCTGGAATTAACAATGCAACTATAAAAGTTGCCAACAATTCTGGTAAAATAACCAATAGTTCAACTGAAGATATATCTTATGTCGGTGGTATTGCTGGTTATACATCAACTAATAGCATAATTGAAAAAGCAGGCAACTTTGCCGAAATCTCTGGAGATTATGCTGGTGGTATAGTAGGTAACTTCTCAAGAGGAAGCCTAAGTGATGTATACAATGTAGCTTCAATAGTAGGCAATACTTATGCAGGTGGTATATTTGCTTATAAAGACAATAATGCTGACACAGCTGTTGAGATTACCAATGCTTACAATAGTGGAAGAGTTGGCAATACAACTTCTGGTGGTATTTATGGTTATTTAGATAGTAGATTAACTAAGAAAATGAATAATGTATTCTACTTAGATTCTACAGCAGGCAATGTAAGTCAAAGTGGTGCAACTGCTAAGACCGATGCCGAAATGAGAAAATCTTCAACATTTACTAATTTTGATTTTGTAGATGTTTGGGGTATTGATTCTAATACTTTAGACATTAATAGTAGACACAATTTAGGCAGACCATTTATTTGGGATGTTGAAACTTGGGATGATTGGTCACAATTCGCCGAAGAAATCACTCCAGTAGATGGTACATACAATATTACCAATGCTAAACAATTAGCTTGGATTAGTGCAAAAGTTAATAGTGGTGAATTAGATTCTACCGGTATTACTATTACACTAAACAACAATATTGATATGTTTAATCATTACTTCACACCTATTGGTACTTCAGAACACAAGTTTGGAGGTACATTCAATGGTAACGGATTTGCTATTTCTGGATTAACCATAGATAGTAGATATTGTGATGAATATGATTCTGCAGTAGGTTTGTTTGGCTATGCTGAAAATGCTACATTTAAGGATACAAATATCAATACAACTTATGTTGTTGAAGATGTATTGTATGCTGGTACATTAGTAGGTAACGCTACAAATTCTACAATTGAAAATATAATTATTAATTCCGAATCTAGTGATTATTTGGGACTAATTAAATCATTGAGTAATACCAATTCAACAATTGGTGGATTGGCTGGTAGTCTAGAAGGTGGTACATTACAATTTGTAAGCATCAGTGCTCAAGTTAAAGTTAACAATGGTACTGGTGGTGGCGTAGTTGGTTACAACACATCAGCTATTGACCAGATATCTTCTGTCTCTACAGTTATTGGTAATAATACCAATGCTATTATTGGTGGTATTATTGGTAACAACAATGGTTCAATAACCAATGCTTACTTTAGAGGAATAATTAATACATTAGTTAATGCATCTGCAGTTGGTGGTGTAGTCGGCAATAACTCAGGTACAGTTAAGTTTACTTATGTTGCTCCATCTGCATTTACAGCAACAGGTACTGTTGGTGGTATCATTGGTATCAATGATACATACACAACAAGTGCAGTTACTGATACAGATAAAGTAACATACAACTACTTTAGTAGTAGTACTAACTTAGCAGTATCACAAGGTATTGGTAAGGCTAACACAACATTACATACAGGATTTGCATCTACATTCTATACTGACAGAGCTGAGCGTAAGACTGAGGCAGAATTAAAGACTGAAAAGACCTTTAAGACTTGGGATTATGACTTTATCTGGGCTATAGATTACACTGAAGGCAAACTAAATGACGGTTATCCATTGTTCTATTACAACAATAGTTACAAGGTAATCGAAGTTACAGTTACTCACGAACTATACGAAATTGATGGTCAAGAGTATGGTGCTGTAATAAGACGCAGTTACAATCGTGATGGCTCTTTAAGTGAAAGATCAATTAGTCGTAATGCAGTTACAGAAAAAGTTTATGTACTTGACAACAACTATGTAGGCTTTAGCGTAGTTCCTTATGACACTGGTGTAATTGAAACAGTTAAGGTTGATACAATCGAACAAGTTGGTGATGCTAGAGAACTTATTGAATTTACAAAAGTTTCTACAGACCATACAATCGAAGTATACTTTATCAGAAGACTTTACGAATTTACAATTCATGGAGTTATTGATGCATTGGACGGTTATGTAGTAACCAAAGATACAATGATAACTGCAATATTAAAGAATACTGATACAGGTACAGCATACTTAATTACTCTTACTGACGGACAAACAAAGAAATTGTACGATATAGCAAGAGGACATTATGTATTGATTGTCAACATCCCAATGTTCCATACAGTAACTACATCTATTACTGATGTAGAAGAAACTTATGGAAACAAGGTTGAGATTGACTTGATTCCTACTGCAACTGATGCAGAAGTTACTGTTACATTGACTAAAGTTAATGATAGATGGCTAAACGATACTACACACAATTTTAGTTAAATAAAAAATATCCAAGATTAATTTCTTGGATATTTTTTTATCTCTTGATAGCTTAAATAATAAAATTTAAGTATATATAAAATAACATAGTTTTTATTAAATAAGAATATACATATGTTATGAAAAAAGTATTTACATTAATATGTTTAATATTGGCATCAATAATAGGGGCAGGGTTTGCTAGTGGAAAAGAAATAGAAGTGTTCTTTAGTAGATATGGCACTATAAGCATTATAGCAATAATATTGTCTTTTATATTGTTTGTTGTATTGTTAGTATTGTATCTAACATTTGGAAAGAAATATAACACCAACAACTTGTTTGAAACTAATCAATTATTATTTGGTAAGTGCTCAATAATAATTAATTGTTTTGTATTTGTTAGCTATTCTATAGTATTATCAGGTATGCTTGCTGGAGTATACGAATTGTATCTTAATATCTCCAATCCCGTTATAGCAAAACTATTGGTTTTAGTGACAGCAGTATTGTGTGTTATAGAAAACTCTGGTGGTATGAAATCAATATATTTAATAAATAATATTTTTATTCCAATAACTATTATTATACTTATTGTATCAGCTTGTATTAAAGGTAATGGAATATATTGTGGAGATATCATAATTAGTTTAGATAAACTTTTGCCTTGTAGTCTTTCTGCAATATGCTATGTGTCAATCAACCTTATGCTTACAGGTAATATACTTATCAAGGAAGGGAAGAAATACACTAAAAGACAAATTATTGTATCGGCAATAATTAGTAGTTTGATATTAGTAGTTATAATATTTTTATTTAATAATGTAATTCTTGATATGAACATCTCTTCTCAAATGCCTATGCTAACTTTAGCATTTAACATCAATTATTGGTGGGGTATAGTAGTTTTAATTTGTATTTGGTTTTGTGTATATTCGGCAATAACAAGTATAACATATATATTGGCTGATTGCTTTGGTGGTAATAATGCAATGATAACTAATCTAATTATTATTACAATTTCTTATATAATTAGTTTGTTTGGCTTTGGCAAAATTGTCGAATATTTGTATCCTATAATAGGTGTCTTTGGTATATTGTTTAGTTGTGCTATAATACTTAAATTAGTTAAAAAATCTAGTACTATGCCAACTGCTATGCGAAATGTTAAAAAATTGGGAAATAAAGCAAAAAATAAGCAGTACTAATACTGCTTATTTTTTAATGAATATTACGGCGTTTCTTAACAAATTTTTCTATTATAACAACTAAAAAATACATCAATGCAGCAAGTACACAAAGTATAATTGTGCTTGCCATAACTAAGTCTAATTTAAATACTTGACCACCATAAACTATTAGATATCCAAGACCAGCTCGACTTACCAAGTATTCACCCATAATAGTTCCTACCCAAGTAAGACCAACATTTATTTTTAATACAGATATAAATTCCATTAATGAGTTGGGTAGTATCAATTTAAACAATATTTGTAGTTTTGTAGCTCCCATACTTTTTAACAATAATATCTTATTATCATCACAACTATTAAATGTGTTAAGCATACTTAGTATAGTAATAACAATCATTATCAATATATCCATAGCAACTATTGCACCAGTGCCAGCACCAATCCAAATTATCAATATTGGGCCAAGAGCTATTTTTGGTAGACTATTAAGAACAACAATATATGGGTCTAATATTTTTCTTATAGTATCGTTCCACCATAGTATAATTGCTATTAATGTACCACCTAGTGTAGCAATCAAAAATCCTAGTATTGCTTCACCCAATGTTACTCCTATATGATAAAACAATGTTCCGTTATTAAACAATAAAACGATTTGTTTTAATACTCTTGAAGGGGAACTCATAATAAAGGTATCTATAGCACCAGTTATTGCAAGTATTTCCCACAATGCAAATATGGCTATTAATATAGTGATTTGTATGGTTAAAATAAGATATTTTGACCGTTTTATTTTTCTTAAATAATTGGCATATTCGTTAGAATATTTTGGCTTTTCCTTTTTTATCATATCAGTTCCTTCCATATTTCATTAAAATAAATATTAAATTCAGGCTCATCTCTTCTTTTTAAAGGAGTTTCTGCCTTTAATTTAATATCGTGTATTTCTTTAACTACTGCAGGTCTTTTTGTAAGTACTATTATTCTGTCTGACATACTTATTGCTTCAGATATGTCGTGAGTTACAAGTATAGCTGTTTTATGTTCTGACTTCAAAATTTTGTATACATCATCACATAAATTAAGTCTAGTTTGGAAGTCTAATGCTGAAAATGGCTCATCTAATAATAAAATTTCTGGTTTTAAAGCCAATGTCCTTATTAGTGACACTCTTTGGCGCATACCACCAGATAATTGGTTAGGGTATTTATCTTTAAATTCCCATAACCCATATTTTTTTAATAGATTAATTGCATATTCTTTGTTGTTATTATATTCTTGTTTTCTTAATTCTTTTGACTTAGATTTATCTTTGTCTTTTTTTATTTCTAATCCAAGACAAACATTTCGCTCTATGGTTCGCCAGTCAAACAAATGGTCTTTTTGAAACATATACCCACTATCATCAGGTTTAACTATGTTGCCATTAATTAATACTTGACCTTTTGACGGTTTAATAAGTCCAGAAATTAAAGATAGAATAGTTGTTTTTCCACATCCAGATGGTCCAACAATAGATATAAGTTCGCCTTTTTTGATATTAAAACTTATATCTTTAAGTGCCATTGTTTCGCCATTTTTACTGTAATAATTCAATGCAACATTTTTAAGTTCTAACATAATTTTCCTCGCAAAATGTTTATTAGATTTTGTATATCTAATATACTTCATTATATTTGTTTTAACTCGTTTATGTTAATTGGCATATTTATGATATATGGACTAATAATTACCAAAATTAAAAGGGTGTTAATTACAATTTAGTTGGTATGTATAACATTTTTAATATGTTAGATATATTTAATTGATTTTAGCGTTTTGTAAAAGTGTTTTGTAAATATAACAAGTCCAATAACATCACATTTAATTTAAATGTTGAAATAATTGTTTGTGTATGATACAATGAAAATAGGAGAGTAAAGTATGATTAAGGAATTGGAAATTTCTAACTTAATAGACAACTTTCAAGCATATACTAATGCAGAAACTACCCAAATTTTACTGCATTATGCTAGACTTAATCACAATTTGCACAACTTTCAAGAAGACAAAACAGTATATGTCTTAGTTGGACCATCTGGAAGTGGTAAAAGTACTTTTATAGCCAATATGTATAGCAAAAACATTTTTGGTAATTCGGCTACAAGTTTTGTCCCTTTTATTAATAGACATTATGCTAATATGTCTTTATCACTAAATGAAGAAATTTCTTTTAAGACCAATATGCTAAAGCACGGTAAGTCTTTTATGATAGAGTCAGCCAATTTTGATGCAAATTATGCTGATTTTATTAAAAGTATGAAGACAAAATATGGTTATAATATTTGTTTACTTTATTTAACCAAAAATAATCCTAAAGAAAATATAGAAATGGTACTAAAGCGTAAGCGTGAAGGTGGGCACGGTTCTGCTAGTGTCGAACTCAACGAAACTGTACTAAATTATATGTACTATATTGATAGTTATAATTTGGTTAAGGTTATGCCTTATTGCGATTCTTGTTTTATTATTAAAAATCCAACTAAAAACAAAATTGATGATTGTAAGCCAGTAGTTTTATTACAGAAAAAATTGTCTGGCGAAATTGTGTATAATAAAGACAATGAAAATGCAAAATTTTTGTATGATCGTATTTTAAAAGCATCTGCTAAGGTTATGATAAAAAACGCATATAAAATTAAAAAATTAGATAGTGTTTATTTGTCAAGATTGTCAAACACTAAAAAAATAACTTTAAAAGCATATCCTTATGAGAGAAGAATTGACAAAATAATATCTGGTATCCAAAATTTAAGTCATGAAGTAAACAAAAATATAGGGAATAATGCACCTATAGAAAAATTGGAATATAGTGACAATGAAGATAATGTTATAGTTTTAAATAATGACAATGAAAGAGAAAAATAGAAGGTTTGATTCCTTCTATTTTTTTATATTTGATATTTTAGCTTTAAATTTATGTTTTACTAACTTTTTAGGGTAGTTATAATTTTATCAAAATTACTTTTTTAATTCATCAACAAGTTCTTTAGCTATAGTATTGTCAACTATTTTATCAAACGCAACTTCTGTTGTTAGTTCGTTGGCTTCAGTCATAATTGTGATTAGTCTGTTGTAAGCATCTTCACTCATAACAGGAGTGTCAACCCACGCATCAATGCGTTTGTAACTTTCAATGCATTTTTTAATACTTTCTTTACTGCTAGTATCAAAAGAAGGAACTAACGCTTCAACTACATCATCTATTGGTGCTGTAATTATATAATTGTAACCTTTCATTATAGCTCTAAGGAAAGCTTTAACTTTTTTAGTATTTTTGTTTATATAACTTTGATTAGCCATAAAACAAGTAAATGGAACTTCGCCAGCTTCTTCGCCAACACTTGCTACGATATATGCACCACTAGCGACTAAAGTACTTGCTGCCGGTTCAAATGCAGTAACATAATCACCAGTACCACCTTGGAAAGCTGTTGTGGTATTGTTAAATTCAATATCATAGTTTAGTGTTATATTTGTACCATTAATCAAATCATTTTTCTTTAAAGCGTATTCAAGTGTCATTGCAGGTACACCACCTCGTCTACCAGCAATTATTTCTTTACCTTCAAGTTGTGACCATTCAAAATTTTCTATGTTTTCACGACCAACTAAAAAAGAACCATCTCTTTTAGTTAATTGACCAAATACAATAGGTTGGTCTTTTTTACCTTGTGCCGCAACATATATTGCAGCCTCTGGTCCCATAAGACCTATATCTGCCGAACCAGATATTAGGGCAGTCATAGATACATTAGCACCACCACCATTGGTAAGTTCAATATCAATATTTTCTTCTTTAAAATAGCCTTTATTTATAGCTACATACATTGGAGCATAAAATATGCTGTGAGTAACTTCATTGACTCTTATTTTGTTGGTCTTGGAGCAACTACAGCCAGCGAGCATAATACCTGCAGTCATAAATAAAGCTAGTATTAGGTAAGTAAATTTTTTCATATTACCTCCGATTTATAAAAATTCTACCTAAACTATAATATTCATAACGATAATTTTAAGTTAAAACTTAGTAATTATTTTTCTAAATTGTCCATTATAAATAAGTTAATGCTTGAAATTATACTGGCAATTTGATATACTTAGTAGGTATAAAAACCTCGAGGGAAAATTATGAATATTTTATTAGGTGCATTTTCAAATTTTATGAAAACATATTTTAATAACCTAGGAGCAATGATTAAAAATGTCGATATCATTATTGGCTTATGTTTTGCTGTGCTAGGCGTTGCTTTAACTGTATTAGCAAGACGCATAACTAGAATAATAAGAAAGCGTAATGATATAGATGACAACGACACAGCTTTAATCGCAATTAAAGTTATGGCACTCGTGTGCATGCTTGTTGCATTTTTGATTTTAGTTTTACAAACACTAGCATAATTTAAAAAGGAATTGACTTATAATGGAAAAATCATTTATTGCTTCAGAGCACGAATCACAAATATATAACAAATGGAAAGAAAAAAAATATTTTAAAGCCGATGAAAATTCGACTAAACCACCATTCACAATTATAATGCCACCACCAAATATCACAAGTAAACTTCATATAGGACACGCTTATGGTGATTCTATAATGGATAGCATTATTAGATATAAGCGTATGCAAGGGTACGAAGCATTGTTGTTGCCGGGTACTGACCATGCAGCTTTGGCTACAGAAGTTAAGGTTGTAGAAAGACTTGCAAGTCAAGGTATTAAAAAAGAAGATATTGGTAGAGAAGCATTCCAATTAGAGATGGAAAAATGGTATGCTGAATATGGTGGTATCATACTTAAACAATTTGAAAAAGTAGGTATTTCTTGTGACTGGGATAGACTAGCATTTACTCTAGACGAACCTCGTTGCAAGAGTGTAAGACGCTCTTTTTATGATTTGTATCATAAAGGACTAATTTATCAAGGTACTCGTATCACCAACTGGTGTACTACTTGTAAGACTGCATTAAGTGATATTGAAGTAGATTACGAGAATGATAAAGGACATATTTGGCATATTAAATATCCTATAGAAAATAGTGATAAATATATTGTTGTAGCAACTACTAGACCAGAAACAATGTTTGGTGATGTTGCTGTTGCAGTTAATCCAAAAGATAAGAGATACAAACATCTTGTAGGTACCAATGTTATACTACCTATAGTCAACAAACCTATACCTATCATTGCAGATGATTATGTAGATTTGGATTTTGGTACAGGTATGGTAAAAATCACTCCTGCACACGATCCTAACGACTTTGAAGTAGGTAAAAGACATAATCTTGAAGTTATCAATGTTATCAACCTTGATGGCACTATGAATAGCAATGCAGGTAAGTATTGTGGATTAAAGAACCTTGAATGTAGAGAAAAATTGGTAGAAGAATTACAATCTTTAGGTCTAATGGAAAAGATTGAAAATTATTCTCACAATGTTGGACATTGCCAACGCTGTCACAATGCACTTGAACCTATTGTTACAAAACAATGGTATGTTAAGATGGACGGACTAGCAAAGCGTGCTATAGCAAAAGTTAAAGATGGTACAATTAAGTTCCACCCAAAGAGATTTGAAAAAATTTATTTCAACTGGCTTAACAATATTAGAGATTGGTGTATTTCTAGACAATTATGGTCTGGTCATCGTATTCCAGTATTTACTTGCGATGATTGTGGCAATGAAATGGTTGAATTGGAAGACCCAACAGTATGTTCAAAATGTGGTTCTACACATTTAACACAAGATCCAGATTCACTAGATACTTGGTTCAGTAGTGCATTATGGCCATTTAGTACTTTAGGTTGGCCTGAAAATACTAAATCTTTAGAAAAGTTCTATCCAACTAGTCTAATGGTTACTGCTTATGATATTATTTTCTTCTGGGTTGCTCGTATGATATTTAGTGGCTTGGAATATACAGATAAACAACCATTTAACGATGTCTTAATTCATGGTTTAGTAAGAGATGAATTAGGCAGAAAAATGAGTAAGAGTTTGGGTAATGGTATTGACCCATTGGATATTATTGAAAAATATGGCGCAGACTCATTAAGATTTGCTTTACTTAATGGTTCAAGTATAGGTATTGACTCAAGATTTAGTTATGACAAAGCAGAAAATGCAAGCAACTTTATTAATAAATTATGGAATGCAAGCAAGTTTGTTATTGACAATGTTAATAAAACTGCTAATTTTGAAGTTAAACCACTTAACCAATTAAATTTAAGTCTTGCAGACAAATGGATATTAACCGAACTTAACTCTACAATTAGTTCTATAACAAAAAGATATGATAAGTTTGATATTGGTATGGCTTGTGGTATTATTTATGACTTTGTATGGAATAAGTACTGCGACTGGTACATTGAAGCAACCAAACCTTATTTGTATCAAGAAGGCGAACAACATAATGTAGCACTTAATGTTCTAGTATATGTTTTGGATAAAATATTAAAGATGTTGCATCCAGTTATGCCATTTGTTACAGAAACAATTTATCAAGAACTTCCTGAGCACGGTGAAAGCATTATGATTCAAGAGTTCCCAAAATATGATAAATCACTTAACTATACTACAGCTCATAAAACTATGAATGAAGTTATCAATGTTGTAAGAGCTATTAGAAACGCAAGAAAAGAAATGAATGTTGCTGACAATGTAAAAACAAACTTGTTTGTAGAAACATCTAATAAAGATATTAAAGCAAACTTAGAATGTATAAAGAAGTTGGCAAATGGTAAAGAAATTTCTTTAATAAAATCTAATGAAAACTTAACTGATAATTGTACATCTATAGTTAATGATTTGTTAAAAGTTTACATTCCTAATTCTGATATGGTTGACCCAGAAAAGGAATTGGAAAGACTTAACAACGAACTTAAAAAGACTCAATCTGAGATAGAAAGAGCAGAGCGTATGCTTAATAATCCGGGCTTTGTTGCTAGAGCTCCTAAGGAACTTATAGAAGGCGAAAAAGCTAAATTAATTAAGTATAACGAAATTAAAAATACATTGCTTAATACTATTGCAAAATATTCTAAATAAGTACTATGCAATTAAAAATTTAATTTTACAAAATATTTGGTATATTAAGCCGATAATTATAGATTTGCATAATATTAAATAGTTGATATTAAATATAATTAATCAATAAAAAATCACTAGTCAATTGCTAGTGATTTTTTTATATATTAAATTAAAAATTTTAATTGTTTTTGTTTTCCAAATATTGTTTTAATGCTTTTGCTAATTGGTCAGGGCAAGATGTTGTAGGACGACATTTTATACCTTCAAGTCTTTTTATTACTTCTTCAACTTTCATACCTTCTACCAATTTTGAAACTCCTGTTGTGTTGCCCATACAACCACCGTGGAATACAACATTGTGTACAACACCATTATCATCTACATCAAAATCTATTTGTCTTGAACAAACGCCACTTGTTTTATAACTGTACATATTTTACTCCTGATTATCTATTATTGTATCGTACAAATATTCAAATATATTTGCAGCATTTTCCTTCCATTTTTTGCACGCCATAATTGCTGCGTGTCTATTTGGAGCTTTCAATTTTATTTCTAGTAGGGGACTAGTAATAACTGGTTCTTTTATTTTTAAAGTTACTGTATGACTTCCGTCTGGATTTTTTACATATTCTGATACATACTCTTGACTGCGTTTAAGATTCATTTTGTTTTCATTAATAAATTGTGAAATTTGTTCTCTTAAACTTTGTGGAATACGCAAAAAGAAATGACTTAAACAATTTCGACCATCAAGTGTAATACCATATCTGCATTCGCCATCATCATTGTCAGTTTTGTATATAAAGCCTACTTCCATTAATTGCCACAATATTTCTTTGCAATCCATATAGTTTATCCAGTTGTTTCTTGATGTGCAAATATCAATAATATTGTTTTCTGTAAGTGGAATTTCCATTTTGTCTAGTAAGAATAATAATTTTAATTTGTTTATTGTACTATCTTGAGTATATTCTAATGTCTTATCCATATTTTATCCTTTTTTATATTGCAATAGTGAGTATAGCATAAAATATCAATTACTTCAATCAAACATTTTAGTTTTATGTTTTTTTGATTAACTTTTTATTTTAATTGCTTAAATTGTCTAAATTTACTATACTTAATTAGTGGAGTAAATATTTCTTATTTTTAAGGAGTCAAAATGAAGTATCCTGAAACTGAAAATATTAAAATTAAGAACTTTTTTGATGCTTGCAATGAGATGATTCAAGGAAGATTTATTTTATCAGATATAAAAATTTCAAAAATATTAAAAGCAATCGCAAATTCGGAAGTTTTATATAACTTATTTGCAAAAGTTTTAACAGATTTTAAGTTTAAAGAAGAATTTGAAAATGCAAAAACTAACACAAAAGTTAATGGTGGATATTTTGCATTGCCAGAAGATAAAGAAAGAGCAGTTGCTCTAGTATTTTGCTTGCTTTTAGAAGTAGATAATCAAAAGATGAATTTACAAAATTTTGTTAATGATTATTTCTATAGTCCAGAAGGTTATAATATAAGTTATAGCAATTTTGCACTTAGCGTCTTAGTACCTTTTAAAGAGAATGTTCTAGAACTTTTAGGCTGTGACGAACAAGGCAATCCTATCGAAACAGAAGAAGAACCAGAAGAAGTAGAAACTCAAGCTCCTGCTAACGAACCTAATCATAAGAAAAAGATTTTGTTTGCCAATTTGACAAAATCACTTAACGAACTTTTATCAGTTATTAGAAGAAGTCGTATAAGTAGCGAAGAAAAGGAAGAATTAGAAATAATTATTGGTGCTATATACGAAGCTGTTGAAATAGAAAATCTTAATATTATCAATGCTTTAGTTATACCTTTGGAGCATATGATTGGTCGTAATAAACAAGTTAAATTCTACTATAACGACTTTAAAGAAAGTTTAATTCAATTCTATTATCTTTAATATAACTTGAGTATTACAATATAATTAATAGTAATCAAAATATAAAACACTATCATATTTAGATAGTGTTTTTTTATGTTGTATTTATTGTAAGTTTAAACAAATTATAAGATAATAAGCCCAAATATAAACGCTAAAGCAATACTTATTAACGAATGAGTTATTTTTTGCAATAGATAAAATTTCATATTGATATTTGCTTTTTTCAAAAATGTATATGCTTGTAAGTTGATAGATAATCCACCAAAAGATATAAGACCGCTTAGTATCATTGCACTTGTTTTTACACTTAAATGGCAAGCTTGTACATCTAGACAACCTCTAGTAAGTTCAATTATTCCATTGATTATAGAAGTAATAATTTGTGGGGCAATATGCAAGACTTTTGATGTTATGTATAGAATAGGCGTATATATATTAAAACTATTTAATATTGTGATTAACATAAAAAATATTGATATATATCCACCAACTATCATAATGGACTTTATGGAAGATAACATACTATCTTCTAGTATATTTTTTTGTTGTTCTGTAAGTATAGTTACTTTTGCATTTTGTAGTGGAGTGTACTTATATTTTCTATATATAAGTCCGTTTAATAAAGCTCCTACAAAATGTGATAAAAGGACTACATATCCAAGTGTTTTGTTATTAAACATTCCTATAGCAACAGTACCCAACACAAATAATGGTCCACTAGTACTTGTAAATGTTGTTATACGGCTAGCTTGTCCACTATCAATAATTTTATTTTCAACTAAGTCGCTAGTTATTTTTGCACCTACAGGATATCCGGAAAATATACTCATTAAATATACATAACCACTTATGCCACTTGTATTATACAATTTTTCGGTTATAGGAGATATGAAGTCACTAATATAAGTTATAAGTCCCAATTCTCCTAAAAGTTTTGTAAATAACAAAAAAGGAAATAACGCAGGTAATATGTTTGTCGCCCATACTTCAATACCACTTAGACAAGCAGATATAGATATTTCTGGTGCAATTATTAAGAATATTATTAAAACTATTAATAATAAAGAGATAAATATTGTCGATTTTTTTAATTTCATAATGTTTTACTTAACTACAAAAAAATAATTAGATATAATGTATAATAATATATATGAAGTTAATGGAGGTTATATGAAGAAAAAACTTGCACTAGTGTTAAGTGGTGGTGGCGCTTTGGGTATGGCTCATTTGGGTGTACTAAAAGCTTTAGAAGAAAATAATATTAAACCTGATATTGTTGTGGGAACATCTATTGGAGCATTAGTAGGTGGAGTATATTGTGCTGGTATACCTTTAGAGCGTATAGTTGAAGAAGCACAAAAAGTAAAAACATCTCATTTGTATGACCTTAATTTAGATGTGTCTGGATTACTTAGTGGCAGAAATGCTTTGCGTACTATAAAAAATATTTTAGGTAACAAAGATTATATGATAGAAGATTTACCAATCAAATATGGTGCTGTTGCTGTTGATGTGGAAAAGGGTGAGGAGGTATTGTTTACTCAAGGCTCTTTACTTAATGCTATTAGAGCTAGTATAAGTGCACCGGGAGTATTTGTTCCATTAAAGATTGGTAATAAAAGATATGTTGATGGCGGAGTGCTTAACAATTTGCCAGAAGACCAAGCTAGGAATATGGGTGCAGATAAAGTATTGTCTGTTTATTTGCTTAGTGATTTTACACCATTTACAACTCCAAAAACAGCAGTACATTCTATTGCATTTAGCTGGTTTATAATGCAAACTTATTTAATAAAACTTAAAAAGAATTATTCGGATTATCGTTTAAACTTACCATTAAAAGACTATCGTCAATACATATTTAATAAAAAAGTATCTACCGAACTTATTTCTATAGGTTATATGGAAACCATTAAACATATGGCAGAAATAAAGAAAGCATTAGAGATTGAATAATTAATTAAACATAAACAAATAAAAGGCAAGCCTAAACTTTATAGTTTGGGCTTTTTAGTTAATTATTTAAATTTATACAATAATAAGAAAAATAAAAAATCCATCAAAACTGATGGACTTTTTGTTTTAATAAATTCTATTAATAATTTTATTTTTTACAATTTTATACTCTTTGTAAGTAGGTCAGGGGTGTATTCTGGTATGCTGTTGTTTTTTCTAAGTAACATATAATATATTTGATTTGCTCTATCTTCAATATTGGCAAGTTCTTTATATAAGTTATTAGGTTGATTATCAACATTGTTGACTCTAATAATAAGATTGGTATTTGCACTTACACTTTTTAAAAGTTCTTCACTATCGTTTTTAAAAGCTAAAACTTTTATAAAAGGTAGAATATCTAAATCATAAATTGATTGTACTGTTTTTGCATTGATTTTTAATAAATTACCTAATACAATGCGTTTGATACGAGTAAATGTATATCTTTTAGTTTTAACTTGTAATAAAAATTCGTTAAGGTCTTTTGTGTTTTTGCTTACTTCGTGGAATCTGTTTTCCAAACCTTCAGTTACATCAAATAGTTTTTTCAAGTCATCTGTAGAAGACATCTTTAATGCGTACATACATAAATCATTGAATAGGGTAGTATCTGGTAGACCAAATGTCTTTATCTCTTCTTTAAGTAGAGAATAACTAAATTTAGGAACAAGTTTCTTTATAGAGTGTACTTTACCTGTTTTGTATAGTTTTGCTCTTATTGCTGTAGCACTTGAGTTTTTACCAACTACTTCTTCTGAATTATATTCGCTTTCTCCACGGGTAGTAAATACTGGTATTATTCTGCTGTTAGTTTTTATAAGTGCTTTTAAGTATTCTATTGCTAAAATATTGTTTGGTTGTTTTAGTATGTTGCCAATTTCAGTAATTTGACTAAATGATACTTCATCATTCTTTATTAATTCTTCAATAGCTTTTTGTCTACTAACAACTAAAGAATTTCCAGCATTAAGATATTTTTTAAGCTTTGTTTTGTATTCTTTAGGCTCTTCAGCTAAAAACTTTGCCAATTCTTGTAGTAGTTCAGGGTGTTCAGTTTCTACACCAAAAGCTAAATGAGTAACATTTTCAAAACTGTTAGCAATCTTTACACCTGCCATAGCAAATATTTCGGCAGTACTTGTAGCGTAAGCTGTTGGCATTTGAACAACTATATCTGCACCTGCTTCCAAAGCAATTCTAGCTCTTACATATTTGTTGACAATGCAAGGTTCGCCTCTTTGAGTAAAGTTTCCACTCAAAATTATCATTACTGCATCAGCACCACTTTGTTTTTTTGCGTCTACTATATGTTTTAAATGTCCATAATGGAACGGATTATATTCGCTTATTATCGCACAAATTTTCATAATACATCACCTGTTTTAATTTACTAGTTTTTATTAATAATCTATAATATTATATAATAAGTTTTTGTTTTTTTGCAAAACAAAAGCATAAAAATTTAATTATTTTTGGAGAGTATATGGAAATTAAGGGCTTAGATACAGCATTTGAGAAAAAATTGTTGTCAAACGCAAAGAAAAAATGTAAGACTATTGTTCTTCCAGAAGCTGGTATTAACGAACAAGTAATGCTTGCTGGACTTACATGTGCAGAAAATAAAATAGCAAAAATTGTTATGTTGGTTAGTGATAATAAATTATTGGAAAAATATAATGTAAAAGAAAATAGTTATTTAAGAGTGGTTGATATCAACAATACCGAACTATTGCCAATGCTTGTTAATGCATTATATTTAAAAAGAAAAGAAAAAGGTCTTACTGAAGACGGCGCAAAAGAATTATTGAAAAATCCAATTTATTTTGGAACAATGATGGTAGAACTTGGTTTGTGTGATGGACAAACTGGTGGTGCGACATACACATCTGCTGACGCACTTAGACCTGCATTACAGATTATTAAAGGCAAAACACCACAATCTCTAATTTCTAGTTATATGATTATGATTGGTGAAAATAAGAAAATTGGAGATAAGGGAGTTATAATGCTTTCTGACTGTGGACTTAATGTCAATCCAACAGCTGAAGATTTGTGTCAAATATGTTTTGATACTGTGGACTCAGCTAGAAAAATTGCTGGATTTAAAGAACCTAAAGTTGCAGTTTTGAGTTACTCAACAATGGGTAGCGCAGAAGGTGATAGTGCTATAAAATCCAGAACAGCTACTAAACTTATAAAAGAAAAAAATCCAGATTTTATTGTAGATGGCGAAATGCAATTTGACTCTGCTGTTGTTCCTAGTGTTTGTGCTAGAAAAGCTCCTAATAGTCAAGTTAAAGGTAGTGCAAATGTGTTCATATTCCCAGATTTGCAAAGTGGTAATATATCGTATAAAATCATTCAAAGATTGGCTGGATTTAAGTGTATTGGACCTATTACACAAGGGTTTAGAAAACCAGTCAATGATTTAAGTCGTGGAGCAGATGCTAACGAAGTTGTAAGAGCAATAGCAATTACTGCTTTACAATGCGACTAGATTGGTTGAAAAATATTTTAAAATGTGCTAAAATTGTTAACGAGATTAATAAAAAAGGATAAAAATATTTATGAAAATTTTAGTTTTAAATGCTGGTAGTTCCAGTCTTAAATTCCAATTGTTAAATATGGAAAACGAAAGTGTTATTGCTAAAGGTAATGCTGAAAGAATAGGTATTGATGATTCTTTCTTAACTTATAAAGCTAATGGAAAATCAATCACAACTAAATATGTTATGCCTAGTCATGTTGAAGCTATGAAATATATTCTTGATGCTTTAACAGATAAAGAAAATGGCGTAATAATGAGCGTTAATGAGATTAGTGGCTTTGGTCATCGTATCGTTAATGTTGGTGAAGATTATTTTGATAGTGTTATTGTTACTCCAGAAGTTTTGGAAGATTTCCGTAACAAAAAAGATTTTTCACCATTACATGTACCAGGTGCAATATCTGGTATTGAAGCTTGCTTTGCAATAGCTCCAAAGATTAAAAATGTTGCTGTATTTGATATTGGCTTCCATAAGACAATGCCAGAGCATGTTTTTAGATATGCAATTCCAAAAGAAGATTATGAAAATTTGAAAATCCGTAGATATGGCGCTCATGGTACAAGTCATAGATATGTATCTCAAGAATGTGCTAAACTTTTGGGTGGTGCAGAAGGTACAAAGATTGTTACTTGTCACTTAGGCAGTGGTAGCAGTATGTGTGCTGTTCTAGATGGTAAGAGTTTTGATACTTCTATGGGATTTACTCCATTAGAAGGTCTTGTTATGGGTACAAGAAGTGGAGATATTGATGCTTCAGTTGTTGGATACTTGTGCAACAAGAAAGGTATGAAAGTAGAAGAAGCTGTTAACTACTTAAATAAAAAGAGTGGTATGCAAGGTATTTGTGGATTTAGCGATATGCGTGATGTAGAAGCTAATCTTGACAAAGCTGATTGTAAATTAGCATTTGATATGTTGTGCTATAGAGTTATTAAGTACATTGGTGCTTATGCTGCTGCTATGAATGGTCTAGATGCAATTGTATTTACCGGTGGTATCGGTGAGCGTGACCCAATGGTTAGAGCAAAAATTCTTGATGGCGTTAAATTCTTGGGTGTTGATTATGATAAAGAAAACAATCCTAAAGTATTTGGCGAATTTGGCGAATTAAGCACAGCTCAAAGCAAAATCAAAGTTTATGTAATTCCAACCAACGAAGAATTGGTTATTGCAAGAGAAACACTAGATTTGATTAAATAATTAAAAAATAGTTAATTTTATAATTGACAAATATATAATATTGTTCTATACTTTGTAAGCAATTTAAAAATTTATTAGGAGGTGCTATTTATATGGCAGTACCAAAGGGAAAGGTTTCTAAGGCTAGACGTAATTCCAGAAAAGCAAACTGGAAAGCTTCAACACCTTCTATTGTTGAATGTCCACATTGTCACGAACTTATCGCCCCTCATAGAGTTTGCCCAAAATGTGGTTACTATGACGGCGTAGAAGTTAAAAAAGTTGGCAAGGAAAATAAGGAAACTAAGTAATAGTTAAAAATAATAATTAATTAGTAAAAATTCGCACTTTAAGTGCGATTTTTTATTGTCAAAAATGGCTTTTTGGCTGTAAAATTATCACTTTTGCAAAAAACTTTGCTTTTTTGATTTTTATAATTAAATAAATATGATAAAATTATAATTGACAAAATGTGATTGGAGTTGTTATGACAAAAATTGTAGTAGATGTTAATGGTGCAGATTATTCACCTGACCAATTGGTTTTGGGTGCTGTAAAAGCCATAGACAATATAAAAGATTTAAACATCATTTTATGTGGTGGAAAAGAAGAAATTGAAAAAGTGTTGAGCACAGTAAAGACAGATATGTTCCGTATTGAGATTGTTGATGCTCCTGATACAATAACTAATATGGATGTTCCTACTGTTGCTATTAGACAAAAAACAGAAAGTTCATTGTACAAAGCTTATGATTTGTTGAAAAACAATGAAGAAGTATCAGCTTTAGTAAGTGCAGGTTCTACTGGTGCAGTATTAACAGGTGCATTTTTAAAGATAGGCCGTATTAAGGGTGTTTCTAGACCAGCATTGTGCCCAATTTTGCCTACAGTAGATAGAGTAGATGGACAAGTAGCTATTACTGATAGTGGTGCCAATGTTGATTGTAAACCTATTAACTTAGTACATTTTGCTATTATGGGTAATGCTTATTTGAAAAATGTTTACCATGTAGAAAATCCAAGAATTGCACTTTTAAATATTGGAACAGAAGAGAAGAAAGGAAACGAACTTACTCACGAAACATATCCAATGTTAAAGAGTCTAGAAGGTATCAACTTCGTGGGCAATATGGAAGGTAGAGATCTACTAAATGGAGATGTTGATTTAGTTGTTGCTGATGGCTTTAGTGGCAATGTATTGCTAAAGTCTGCTGAAGGTGCAGTACTTAATCTAATGAAGTTATTGAAGAGCGATATAAAATCTAGACCTGCATCAATGTTTGGTGCATTGTTTATGAAAAAGACTTTCAAAGCATTAAAGACCAGAATGGACTATAACAAGAGAGCAGGAGCAGTACTATTGGGTTGTAAAAAACTTGTAGTTAAATCTCATGGTAGTAGCAAAGCTGAAAGTATATATCAAAGCATTAAATTGGCTTATGATATGGACAAGGCTAATTTGTGTCATATTATTGAAGAAGAAATTGGAAAAGTTGAGTTAGAAACAAATGACTAATTATTCCGAATTTGAGGACCAAATAGGTTATAAATTTAAAAATATCAATTTTCTTATTGAAGCATTGACACATAGTTCGGCATCTAGTACTGTAAACTATGACCGTATGGAATTTTTAGGCGATAGTTTAATTTCGATGTTTGTAGCAGAAAATCTTTATGACACTACATCAAAACCTGCTGGTAAGATGAGTGTCCTAAGAAGTCAATTGGTTTCTACAGATGCATTAAGCAAAATTGTTGTTGATAATGGCTGGACAAAATATATTATTTTTGGTGGTAGTATATTGGGTGCACATAATATGCCTAAAAAAAGTTTAGCAGATATTTTTGAAAGTATTACTGCAGCAATTTATCTTGATTCTGGTTATGATGAGGCGAAAAATTTTGTTAAAAAGTATATACTAAGTGGGGTTAGTAATGCTATTGACGCTGATTATAAAACAAAATTGCAAGAAAGATTGGCAAGCTTAGACCATACAATGGAAATCAGTTATAAAGAGATAGACGAAACAGGTCCTGACCATAGCAAAACTTTTACTATGGGAATTTTGATAAATAACAAACTTATTACAAAAGCACAGGGCAAATCTAAAAAAATAGCCGAACAAGAATGTGCAAAAGTTGTATATGAAAATATAGTAGAGAATGGATTAGAAAAATTATTTAATTAGTATCTAACATTTGGAGGAATTTACTTTGAATTTTAAGCAAATAGAAATGGTTGGTTTTAAGTCATTTGCTGACCCAATCAAAATAACCTTTGATAACGGAATAACAGCTATTGTTGGACCTAACGGATGTGGTAAAAGTAATGTTGCTGATGCTATAAGATGGGTATTAGGTGAACAGAGTAGTAAGATGCTTCGTGGTACCAATATGCAAGATGTTATCTTTAAAGGCACAGAAAAAAGAAAAAGTATGTCTTTCTGCGAAGTTTCTTTGTTGTTTGATAATACCAATAAAGTATTCAAATCTGACTATGACGAAATTTGCATTACTCGTAAATTGTATCGTAGTGGTGAAAGTGAATATATGCTTAACCATACCAACTGCCGTTTAAAGGATATTATAGAAATATTGCACGATAGTGGTATTGGTAAAAGTGGTTATAGTATTATAGGACAAGGTAAAGTAGAAGAAATTATCAATTCTAAACCTATTGATAGAAGAGCAATTTTTGAAGAAGCAGCTGGTATTGCCGGATTTAAGGCAAAAAAAGTTGACGCTGAAAGAAAATTGGAGCGTACTAGGGACAACCTTGTCAGAATCACTGATATTGTATCCGAAATTGATAGACAATTAAAGCCATTAAGACATCAAGCCGAAGTAGCTAAAAAATACCTAGATTTAAAGGAAAAATTGAAATCACTAGAAGTAAATGCTTATATTTACCAATATGATTATGCTGCTTCAAATAAGGCTGAAATTGAAGAAAAAATTAATGCCATTTTGGAAGAACTTAACTTAAGACAAGGTAAGTTGGACCAAGTTATTTTGGATTATAACAATACTTTTGATAAAGTTAATACTATTGATAATGATATTACCAAAGTAAGAGATGAAATTTTAAGTATAACAGTAGAACTTGAAAAACAAGCAGGACAAGCCAACTTAATCAACGAAAAAATCCAAACTAGACAATTAGAAGCTAGAAGATTAAAAGATGATTTAGAAAAACTTATTAAAAATGACGAAGTATTTAATCAAGAATTAACTTCAAAATCTAATGAAATTGTTAATAAAAAATCTAGACTTAGTCATTTGGAAAACGCTATAAAAGAAGTTACAGTCAACTATGATAAAATCAATAGTGAAATAACAAAGAGTGAAGACGACGCTAAAGAAACTCAAAGAAAGTTGTTTGAAACATTGAGTAAGTTGGGTGATGTTAAGGCTCAAATTAGTGCTTTAAATGCTGAAAAAACAACTTATTCTGAACAACTAAAGAGTTTGGAAAGTAACTTAGTTAATGTACAATCTAAACATCAAGAAAGCAAAATTAATGTTGATAATTGCAAAAAAGAAGTTGAAAAGTTAGAAACAACTCGCAATCAATTAAATGTTGCCGTAAACAACCATTTGCAAGAGCAATCTAAACTTGATGCAGAGTATAAGCAAACCGAAAATAACTTTAATACAATCAATTCAAATATTATTTCTTTACAACACCGTAAGAAAATGCTTGAAGATATGCAAAGAGAATATGAAGGATTTTCTGGTAGCGTAAAAAGATTGTTGACAGATGCTGAAAACAATGCAAATTTAAAGAGTAAAATTGTTGGTGTTTTAGCATCATTAATTAAAGTACCACAAATATATCAAGCGGCTATCGAAATGGCTTTAGGTAATGCTGTTCAAAATATTGTTACACATAGCGATGATGGCGCTAAAGAACTTATTAATTACTTAAAACAAAGAGAATATGGTAGAGTAACATTCTTACCAATCAATACCATAAAAGAACGCTATTTTGACTCTAATTATAGACCTTTACTAAAGACTCAAGGTGTATATGGTATTGCAAGTGAATTGATTAGTTATAATGACAACATTAGCAAAGTTATATCTAACTTGCTTGGTGGTACAGTTATTGTTGACAATATGAATACAGCTATTTCTATTGCAAGACAAAGTAGATATAGTTTTAGAATTGTTACTTTAGATGGAGATGTTATCAATCCACAAGGAAGTATTACTGGTGGTAGTAAAAAATCACAAGTTGCTAACTTGCTATCTAGAGAAGCAGATATCGAGTCTTCAGCAAAAGCAATAGAAAAAATGCTTTCTGAAAAGACTCAAATTACTAATAATTTGAATACATTATCTACAAAATTAACATCTATTAGTGAGATAATTAAATCAAAAAGCAACGAACTTAAAAATGTAGAAATTAGTTTAGCAACTGAAAATGAAAGATTGGAAAAATACAAATCTATTTCTCAAGACTTAGAAACTGAATCTAACTCTTTAAGTGGTGAAATTGCTAAAACAAAGCAAATGATTGAAGCTATTACCAACGAAGTTAACAAAATTAGTAATAGTGAAAATTTGGAAGAAAATCCAACAGAAACATTGGAAGAAAATAACAATCAATTTGCCCAAATGCGTTCACAAAGAGATAGTTATGCTAATGAAATAACCAACTTAAAAGTTGAAATTGCGTCTATTTCTAGCGAAATTTTAAGCTTAGAAAGTGATATTGAGCGTATTAAATTTGCTATAAGCAATAATAGCAATATGATTGTAGAAACAAAGAGTGCTATTAGCGAAAATGATGCTCAGTTAGAAAATCTAAAGAGTGTTGTTACTGAAAACAATAATGGAAAAACTTCTAATGTTGACATAACCAAACTAAATGAAGCTAAACAAGAATTAGAATCATTAACAACTAAAAAATCTGGTTTACAAACAGAACTTAGAAGACTTGAAGAAGAGCGTATGTTGCTAAGTAATGAAGTTGCAAAACTTCAAGATAAGAAACATCAACAAGATATCAATTTGAGTAAAATTGATACTGATATTGAAGCACTTCAAGAGCGTGTTTGGACAGAATATGAACTTACATATAACACAGCACAAGAGTACAAACTACCAGAATTTGATGTTAAACAAGGACTTTTAGACATAAACAACCTTAGAAAAGAAATTAATAAATTAGGTAATGTCAATGTTAATGCTATTGAAGATGTCAAATTGCTTGAAGAGCGTCACGGTAACTTGTATGTTCAAGCACAAGACTTGATAAAAGCTGAAGATGACTTAAAACAAATTATTAAAGACTTGTCTGATGAAATGACATCTAGATTTGATGATGCGTTTAACCAAATTAATACCAACTTTGGTATAGTATTTAAAGAACTATTTGGTGGTGGTAGTGCAAAACTACAATTAGTTCAATATGAAGATATGCCTGAAGCAGGTGTTGATATTGTGGCAGAACCACCTGGTAAAAAATTAAGTAATATTACATTGTTGTCCGGTGGTGAAAAATCACTTACAGCTATAGCAATTTTGTTTGCTATACTTAGATTGCATCCAATACCATTCTGTTTGTTGGACGAAATCGAAGCTGCACTTGACGAAGCCAATGTTGCTAGAGTTGCAGCATACCTACAAAGATATTCTGAAGAAACTCAATTTATTGTTATTACCCACAAAAAACCAACAATGGAACACGCAGATGCATTGTTTGGTGTTACTATGGAAGAAAAGGGTGTAAGTAAGGTTGTTTCTGTTAAACTTACTGATGCTATTAAAGCTATAGAGGAGAACTAATATGGGATTCTTTTCAAAACTATTTTCTGGACTTAAAAAGACTAAAGATGCTATTGCTAGCAAAATTAACGCAATATTTGTTGGCGAACTTGACGATGATTTTTATGAAGAGTTAGAGTATATACTTATAAGTTCGGATATAGGTACTGACGCTACTGAAGAACTTATTGAACAAGTTAAAAAAATAGCAAAAAAACAAAAAGTAAAAACTGCAGAAGATTTTAAAGTTATATTAAGACAAGCTATGATTGATATGCTTACTGGATTAGAAGATGAACCTTTGGATTATCCAGCACTTATAAGTTTTGTTGGTGTTAATGGCGTTGGCAAAACAACAGCTATTGGTAGACTAGCTCACAAATTTAAAAGTGATAAAAAAAGTGTACTTATGGTAGCAGGAGATACATTTAGAGCTGCAGCAAGTGATCAACTTACAGAGTGGGCTAAGCGTGCTGGTGTTCGTATTGTAAAATACGCTGAAGGTGCAGACCCTGCAGCAGTAGTATTTGATGGTATCAATAGTGCAAAAGCAAAACATGATGATGTAGTGCTTGTAGATACTGCAGGTCGTCTACACAACAAATCCAATCTTATGGAAGAATTGAAAAAGATTTCTAAAGTAATTGGAAGAGAATGGGACGGAATGTATAAAAACTATTTGGTTATAGATGCGACTACAGGTCAAAATGCTTTATCTCAAGTAGAAATATTTAACGAATGTATCGGTATAGATGGTATCGTTCTTACCAAACTTGACGGAACAGCAAAAGGTGGTATTGTGTTTGCTATAGCCAAACAATACGGTATACCTGTTAAGTATGTTGGTGTCGGAGAAGGTATTGACGATATAGTCGAATTTGATGCAAAAGAATTTGTTGAAGGTATAATTTAAAAATATAAGAGTACAAACGATAATTGTTTGTACTTTTTTATTGACAATAAAAAATTTTTGGGTATAATATATCTGTAAAGCAAAAATACTTTACAGATAAGTAGGTTAATATGACTTTAGACGAAACAATCTATATTAGTGACCTTTACAATATTTATGGAAAATTGCTTACTGATAAGCAATCACAAATATTGGAAAAGTACATATTTGACAATTTAAGTTTAGGCGAGATATCAGAAATATTTAGTATTTCTAGACAAGCAGTCTTAGACTCAATTAATAAGTCAATAGCACAATTACACAAATATGAAAATTGTTTAAAAATTAAGTCAAATAATCACAATATTACTAGTTTACTTATAAAATTAAAATCAAGTGTTACAGATGAAAAACTTGTCAAAGAAATAGACAAATTATTAGAAACTTTATAAAGGAGACAATATGGCATTATTTGGTTCACTAAGTGAAAAACTATCCCATGTATTTTCAAAACTAACCAAGCATGGCGTTCTTACAGAACTAGAGATAAAAAATGCAATGCGTGAAATTAGATTGGCATTACTTGAAGCTGATGTTAATTATCTCGTTGTAAAAGATTTGGTTTCTAAAATATCTGAAAAATGTAGTGGAGAGAGAGTATTAAAAAGTCTTACTCCGGGACAACAAGTTATAAAAATTGTTAATGAAGAACTTACTGCATTAATGGGTAGTACTAATTCTAAACTAACTATTGCTAGCAAACCACCAACAATTATTTTGATGTGTGGATTGCAAGGTGCTGGTAAAACAACTATGTGTGGCAAACTTGCAAAAATGCTTAAAAAACAAGGTAAAAGACCTTTGTTGGTAGCTTGTGATATTTATCGTCCAGCAGCAATTAATCAATTAAAAGTTGTAGGCAAATCTGTTGATGTTGAAGTATATGATGAAGGTACACAAAAACCTAGCAAAACAGCAGTCAACGCTTTAAAATATGCTGAATCTAAGAATTATGATGTTGTTATAGTTGATACAGCTGGTAGATTGCACATTTCTACCGAATTAATGGACGAATTAAAAGAAATTAAAAAAGCAATCAATCCTACCGAAATATTATTGACAGTAGACTCTATGACAGGTCAAGATGCTGTTACTGTAGCTGAAGGCTTTAATAACGATTTAGATATTACAGGTGTAATACTTACAAAGTTAGATGGTGATACTCGTGGTGGTGCAGCATTAAGTATTAAAGCTGTTACAGGTAAGCCTATTAAGTTCTGTGGTACTGGTGAAAAAATGGACGATATCGAACCATTTTATCCAGACCGTATGGCTTCAAGAATACTTGATATGGGCGATGTTTTAACATTAATTGAAAAAGCACAAGCAACAGTTAATGAAGAAGAAGCTAAAAAATTAGAAAAGAAATTTAGAGAAAATTCATTTACATTTGAAGATTATCTTGCCCAATTTGACCAAATGAAAAAAATGGGCAATATAGCTGATATCATTAATATGATACCGGGAGCAAGTAAGTTTAAACTTAATGCTAATATGATAGATGAAAAACAAATTGCTCGTAATAAAGCCATAATACAGAGTATGACACCTTATGAAAGACGCAATCCAGATGTTATTAAGGGAAGTCAGAAAAAGCGTATTGCAATGGGCAGTGGGACATCAATTCAAGAAGTTAATGCATTGTTAAAAAACTTTTATCAATCAAAAGAACTTATGAAACAAATGTCCAACAATAAAGGGCGTTTTAGAATGCCGTTTTAATTAAGGTTTTTAGATTTTTTTAATAAAAAAAATTGTATATACAAAAATTTATAAAGGAGAAAAATATGGCAGTTAAAATTAGATTGACTCGTTTAGGAGACAAAAAATCACCTTTCTATCGTGTAGTTGTTGCTGATTCTAGAACATCTAGAGATGGTAAAGTTATCGAAAAATTGGGAACTTATGACACAAAGAAAGATCCAGCAGAAGTAAATATTGATGTTGAAAAAGCTAAAGATTGGTTGTCAAAGGGTGCTCAACCTACCGAAACAGCTAAAACAGTTTTAGTTAAAGCTGGCGTTTTGGAAGCAAGCACAAAGAAAACAGCTCCTAAGTCAGATAAAAAGAAAAAAGCATAGTTATCTAGGAGGATAATATGGAACAATTAATTAGTTATATTGTTAAGTCATTAGTTGACAATCCAGATAAAGTAGAAGTATCAACCGAAATCGAAAGTGAAAAAGTTGTTATTTTAAAAGTATCTGTAGATCCTTCAGATTTAGGAAAAGTTATTGGAAAGGGTGGCAAAATTGCTAACTCTATCCGTACAATAATCAAATCTGCTAGTGCAAAATCTGGTAGACGCTTTATTGTTAAAATTTCTTAATTTACTTTACACATTAATAATGGGTAAAAAAATAAAAGTGCTTTATTTAGCACTTTTTTATTTTGTAATTATATTATAAATATGCTAAAATAAGTATATTAAAGTATAGTACTTTGCAAAGTAACTAAAAAATCCTTAATATAGGCATTTGAAAGGAATATTATGAAACAAATAGAATTGGGGACATTGACAAAACCACAAGGTTTAAAAGGTGAATTTAGAATAAAACATAAAATTGATTCATTTCAACTTTTTAAAGATTTGAAAAATATTACTATAGGCAAAAATCAATATACAGTGTTATCAACTACTGATAGAGGTGGATTTTTTGTTGTAAAAACAAAAGAACTTACAGATATCAATCAAGTAGAAAGTCTTCGTGGACAAAAAGTATATACATTTGTAGATGAACATATAGCCAATATTATTAATAATAATTTGGGATATCAAATAGTAGTTAATTCAGAAGTTGTGGGCACTATTGTTGCAGTAGACAATTTTGGTTCTACAGATATTTACACTTTGGACAATGATAAAACAATAGCTGTTGTACCTAATTTAATTATTTCTGTTGATGATGATAAAAAGATTGTTGTAGTTGATGGTAATATTTTGTCTGAGGTTATGGTATGAAAATAACAATATTAACATTGTTTCCAAAAATGTTTGATGCTTTAAAAGAAAGTTTAATTGGTAAAGCAATCAATAAGGGTATACTTCAGATTGATGTGGTTGATTTTAGAGAATTTTCTCTTGACAAACACAAAAAAGTAGATGATTATGCTTTTAGTGGTGGAGCAGGAATGGTATTAACTCCACAACCAATTTATGATGCAATACAAAGCGTTATTACTCCAGATAGTTATGTTGTCTATATGTCACCAAAAGGTACTCCTCTTAGTCAAAATAAAGTTATTCAAATGGCTAACGATATCAAACATCTTGTTATTATTTGTGGACATTATGAAGGTCTTGATGAAAGAATTATTCAATTATGTGTTGACGAACAAATTAGTGTCGGCGATTTTGTTTTGACTGGTGGCGAAATACCAGCAATGGCACTTGTTGATTCTGTAAGTAGATATGTCGATGGCGTATTACATAATTCAGATAGTGTAGAAGACGAAAGCTTTTCTGATGGATTGTTGGAGTATCCTCAATATACTCGTCCTCAAGAATTTATGGGATTAAGAGTGCCAGATGTATTGCTTAATGGCAACCATAAGGAAATAGCTAAATGGAAACAAGAACAAAAAATTTTAGAAACAAAAAAATATAGACCTGATTTATTAGAAAAATTAAACAAAAAGGATTAATACTATGATTATACAGTGGTTTCCGGGTCATATGACCAAAGCACTTAGAATGATGGAAAAAGAGATTAAAGTAGTAGATGCAATTATTTATGTACTTGATGCTAGAGCACCATATTCTTGTGTAAACCCAAAACTTAATAGTTTGATAGGTGACAAACCTATAATTTATGTGCTTAACAAATGTGATATGGCAGATGCGACAACCACAAAAGAATGGCAATCATATTTTTCTAAGTTAGGTGCTAGTTGTATTATGCTTAATTCTACAGAAAGTGGTACTGCTAAAAAAGTTGAAACTGCTATTCGTAGTGCGTTACAACCAAAAGTTGATAGATTAAAGGCTAAAGGTGTTAATACTATACTTAGAGCTATGGTTTTAGGTGTCCCTAATTCTGGTAAAAGTACATTGATTAACAATTTGTGTGGCGTAGCAAAAGCTATTACAGGCAATAGACCGGGTGTTACAAAAGGTAAGCAATGGGTAAAAATTGCTAGTGGTATCGAAATACTTGATACACCGGGTACATTGTGGCCAGCTTTTGACAATAATCTTGTAGCACATCATTTGGCTTATATTGGTTCAATTAAAGAAGAAGTTTTAGATATACCAAGTTTAAGCCTTGATTTTATTGAAAATATACTAGAGATAGATAAAAGTATTATTGAAAATAGATATAACATATCTATTCTTGAAGATGACGAGCCAATTATGATTTTGGAAAAAATATGTCAAAGTCGTGGATATTTGTTAAGAAAGAACGAACTTGATTATGATAGAGGTGCTTTTGCATTAATCAATGATTTTAAAAGCTGTAGATTAGGAAAAATATCTTTAGAAAAAGTTTCAGATATCAATAGATTAAAGGTAAAAGATAGGTTAAACCAAGATGCTTGATTATGAATTAGAGTATTATAATAATGGTACAACATTAATTGCTGGAGTTGACGAAGCTGGTCGTGGACCTTTGGCTGGACCAGTATGTGTTGCTGCGTGCATTATGCCTATGGAAAAAGATAAAATTATTGAAGAAATCAATGATAGTAAAAAACTTTCCGAAAAGAAAAGGGAAGAATTGTATGACAAAATTGTAAACACTGCTATTAGCTACAAAATAGAGCTAATAAGCGAAAAAGTTATTGATGAGATAAATATACTAAATGCAACAAAAATGGGTATGAAACAGGCAATAATAGGTTTAAATGTACAACCAGAACTAGTATTAATAGATGCAGTACCATTGGATATAGGTATAAAAACGGAAAGTATTATTAAAGGTGATGCAAAAAGTTATAATATTGCAGCAGCATCAATACTTGCAAAAGTTACAAGAGATAGACTAATGGTAGAGTTAGATAAAATTTATCCTGAATACAATTTTAAAAAGCATAAAGGGTATGGTACTAAAGAACATATAGACAATCTTAAAAAATATGGTAAATGTCCTATACATCGCAATTCGTTTATAAAAAATTTTGTAGGTGAACATGAATAATTTAGGTGTTGAAGGCGAAAGAATGGCTAAAGAATTTTTAGTCAAAAATAAATATAAAATTTTGGAAACTAATTATTCTACACAATATGGCGAAATTGATATTATAGCAAAATATAAAAAGACTATTGTGTTTGTTGAAGTTAAACATAGACACACAACACAATTTGGACTTCCTAGAGAGAGTGTTACGACATATAAACAAAACAAAATTAGACAAGTCGCTTTAGCATATTTGCAGTCCAACAATTGCCTTAATAGTCCAATAAGATTTGATGTTATAGATATTTTAGGAACAGAAATTACACATATTACTGACGCATTTTAAATATGACTTAAAATAGCGAAAATTTTAAATTATTTGCGAATATTTTGCAAAAAATACTTGTAATAATAATATTGATATGTTATTATTATTTAGTGACTTCGGTTGGTCCGCTGATTTTTACAAATGTGAGTCATGAACAACTAATATAATATTAGGAGGAATTGTAAGTCATGAACTTAATCGATTTAATAGAAAAAGAAAATTTAAAACCTGAACTACCAGAATTTGGTATTGGTGATACTGTTAGAGTATTCATTAAGATTGTTGAAGGAGATAAAGAGCGTCTTCAAGCTTTTGAAGGTGTTGTTATAGCTAAAAAACATTCTAGTGTTAGAGAAACTTTCACAGTTAGACGTGTTTCTTTCGGTGTTGGTGTTGAGAAGACTTTCCCATTACACAGCCCTCGTATCGATCATATTGAAGTTCTTAAGAAAGGTAAAGTTAGACGTGCAAAACTTTATTATTTGCGTAATCTTTCTGGTAAAGCTTCAAAGATTAAAGAGAAACAAAATACAAAAACTGAAGAATAATAAAATTACCGCAATAATTTGCGGTTTTTTTATTTCTTTTACATATAAAAACACTAATTGCATCAATATGATTTAAAGACATTTTTTAATTGCATAAATAAATTATATATTATATATAAAATATATTTACGGCTAATTGATGTCATTTTGTTGTTAAATATTGATTATTTTGATATCATTATTAGCGTACAATTTTATGCAATTGTTATTTAGGAGTAATTATGCTTTCAATAATAAAAAGTTTTGGGCTTACTGGTATCACTGGGTATTCGGTAAGAGCTGAGATTGATATCAATCAAGGTTTGCCGGGATATGATATAGTTGGATTGGTTGGCACTGCTATAAAAGAGAGTAAAGAAAGAGTTAGAAGTGCTATCAAAAATAGTGGACTTAGATATCCAACCAATAAAATAACTATTAACTTAGCTCCAGCAGATACAAAAAAAGAAGGTCCAATATATGATCTTGCTATAGCTGTAGGTATTTTATCTGCATCTAATCAAGTAAAAATAGATAAATCTAAAGACTATGTCTTTTTAGGCGAATTGTCTTTAGATGGCACTGTAAGAAAAATTAATGGTGTATTGCCGATACTGATTGCAGCAAAACAACAAGGATACACCAATATTATTATTCCTTATGACAATCGCAACGAAGCTAGTTATTTAAAAGGTATTAATGTCTATGCTGTTAAATCATTAAAAGAAACTATAGATTTTCTTAATAATGAAATCAAACTAGAGCCTGTACCTTTTATAGATTATAATGAAACAGTCAATCAATATGATAGTCCATACAATTTTAAAAATGTTAAAGGACAAAATAATGCAAAGCGTGCATTAGAGATTGCAGCTGCTGGTGGACATAATTTACTTATGATAGGACCACCGGGTTCAGGCAAGACATTATTAGCAAAATGTTTTCCTAGTATATTACCAAAACTTACTTTTGAAGAAGCTTTAGAAGTAACAAAGATACATAGCGTAGCTGGCGTTTTGGATAGTTCAGTTGGTATTGTATGCAGTAGACCATTCCGTTCGCCACATCATACAGCAACAACTGTTGCATTAACTGGTGGTGGCCGTAATGCTAAACCAGGAGAAATAAGTCTTGCACACAATGGTGTATTATTCCTAGATGAATTACCAGAATATTCTCGTCAATCTATAGAAACATTAAGACAACCATTGGAAGATGGAGTTATCAATGTTGCTAGATTAGATAACACTGTAGAATATCCAGCCAATTTTACATTGATAGCAAGTATGAATCCGTGTCCATGTGGCAACTTTGGTAATAAAGAAAAGCCTTGTAAATGTACTCCACAACAAATACACAAATATTTGGCGAAATTGTCAGGTCCATTGATGGATAGAATAGATATGCATATAGAAGTTGACAATGTTAAATTTGGAGATTTAAATAGTGATACATTGGAAGAAAGCAGTGAAGATGTAAAAGCTAGAGTAGACAAAGCTCGTCAAATACAACTTGATAGATATAAGAATAGTAAAAACTATAGCAATTCTAAAATGAATGATGTTCAATTGAAAAAGTATTGTAAACTAGATAAAGATAGTGAAGAAACATTAAGGTTGGCGTTTGATAGTTTTGGTTTAAGTGCTAGAGCGTATAGTCGTATACTAAAGGTGGCTAGAACAATAGCCGATTTAGATGGAAAAGAAAATATAGAGTTAGATCATCTAATGGAAGCAATATCTTATAGAACATTAGATAAAAAATATTGGAATAATTAATATGTTAAATAAAAGTGAAAAGACAGTATTATATTTAAGTACTTGTAGTTTTATATCTTATAAGAAACAAATGGCTATTATTGAGAATGTAGACTTAAATAATTTATTTAATGATTATGATATGTTTGTATCTCAAATAAGTGAATATATCGATAATAAGGAATTAGATAAATTTAAAGAAGATTATGAAGAATATAAACTCAATGCTTATATAAATAATTTGGAAAAATCAAATATTAGTGTAATAACTATATTGAGTGATAGTTATCCAATACTATTAAAAGAAATAGATACACCACCAATTGTTTTATATGCAAAAGGTGATATAGAATTACTTAATAGTACTTGTTTAGCTATAGTAGGTTCAAGAAGAGCTTCAAGATATGGTAAAGATATCACAGAACAATTTAGTAGTGCTATTGCAAAATGTGGTGTGACAATAGTAAGTGGACTAGCAGATGGTATAGATACATTTGCACATGAATCTTGTTTAAAAGCTGGTGGCAAAACTATAGCAGTTTTGGGTGGCGGATTAAATGAAATATATCCAGCAACTAATACTAATTTGGCAAATGATATTGTAAAGTCTGGTGGTTTGCTTATAAGTGAACATAAACCTAATGAAAAACCACAAACATATTATTTTCCAATTCGTAACAGAATTATTGCTGGTTTGAGCAAAGCTGTGCTTATTACTGAAGCTACTGAGAAAAGTGGTAGTATGCACACAAAAAATTATGCATTGGAATATGGTAGGGAAGTATTTGCTATCCCTGGAAGAATAAGTGATACATATTCTAGTGGTTGTAATAAAATTATAAAGAATTGTCAAAGTGCAATTGCGCTTGAACCTAATGATGTTCTTAATTTTTTAGGTAAGAAATTTGTAGAAAATAAAACAAATATTGTGCAGTATAGTTTAACAGATAAGTTAATTTTAGATATAATAGATGTTAATGAGGTCCACTACGAAGAGATTTTGGCTAAAAGTGGTATGGATAGCAAAGAACTTAACACTATGTTAATAAGATTGGAGTTAAAAGGTCTTATTAAAAAATTGCCGGGTAATTTTTATAGCAAATAATCGGAGGAATAATGAACTTAGTTATTATAGAAGGTGTCGGCAAACAAGATACCATCAAAAAATATTTGGGAAGTGACTATGAAGTAGTTGCTACAAAGGGACATATTAGAGATTTGCCAGCCAATGTATTGGCAGTTAATCTACACGATCATTTTAAACCTCAATATGAGATTATGCCAGATAAAGAAGCAATAGTAAAAATGCTAAAGGAAAAAGCTAAAAAAGCTGATAAAATATATTTGGCAACTGACCCTGATAGAGAGGGAGAGGCAATAAGTTGGCATTTGTGCTATGTGTTAGGACTAGATGAAAATTCACCTATTCGTATTACATTTAACGAAATTTCTAAAAATGCAGTACAAAAGGGTTTGGCTAATCCTAGAGGTATTGACATTAAATTGGTTAATGCTCAACAAGCTCGTCGTGTTTTGGATAGATTAGTGGGTTACAAAATTTCTCCTATTCTATGTAAAAAAATACAACCAAGATTGAGTGCAGGTCGTGTACAAAGTGTTGCTTTAAAATTAGTTGTTGATAGAGAACACGAAATTGAAAAATTTGTTCCAACTGAATATTGGACTTTAAACGCAGAATTATATCCAAAGGTTAAAAAGGATATATTTAAAGCAACATTGACCAAAATAAACAATAAAAAAGCCAATATCCCTAATAAAGAGGAAATGGATAAGGTTGTTGAAGAAATTGGTAAGGGTACATTTGTTGTAAAATCTGTTAAAAAGAGTTTGCAAAAAACACACGCTCAAGCACCATACACAACATCAACAATGCAACAAGAAGCTCTTAACAAACTTGGCTTTAATCTTAAAAAAGCAAGCTTTTGTGCACAAGAATTATATGAAGGTGTTAATTTAGGAGATGAAGGAAAGGTAGCATTGATTACCTATATCCGTACAGACTCTGTTAGAGTTGCTCCAGAAGCAATGGAAATGGCTAAAAAGCACATAATTGCAACCTATGGAGAAAAATATGTACCTAGCACTCCTAACTACTATAAAACAAAAGATACTGCACAAGATGCGCATGAAGCTATAAGACCTATTTCACTAGATCGTACACCAGAAAAGGTAAAACCTTATTTGAGTGCAGATAATTACAAATTATATAAGTTAATTTATAACAAATTTGTAGCTAGTCAAATGGCAGAAGCTACACATAATGTTGTAGTTGCCGAAATTAATAATGGAAATTATTTGTTTAAAGCAAGTGGTAAAACTCCAGTATTTGATGGCTTTATGGCTGCATACAATATGGATAAAAAATCAACAAAGAAAGAAGAACCTGAAGATGACAATGACGAAGGTCTTAACGCTAATTTGCCAGTACTTGTTGAAGGAGATGTTTTAAATCTTGAAAAATTGAATCCAACTCAAAAGTATACAAAACCACCTCAAAGATTTACTGAAGCTACACTAGTTAAAGAAATGGAAGAAAAGGGTATTGGTAGACCAGCTACATATACTCCAACTATTACATTATTAGCAAGTAGAAAATATACTGAAAAAGATGGCAAATATTTAAAACCTACTGAGTTGGGTGAAAAAATAAATGAATTGCTTGAAAAGTATTTCTCAGATATTATCAATGTTAAGTTTACTGCAAAAATGGAAAGTGAACTTGATGATGTTGCAGAACACGGTATAAACTGGGTTGATATGGTAGGAGATTTTTACAAAGGATTTGAAAAACTTCTATATGCTTGTGATAAAGATAGTGTTAAGTTTAAGATACCACCAAAAGAAACTGATATAATTTGTGATAAATGTGGTGGTAAAATGGTTATTAGAACAGGTAAGTATGGTGAGTTTTTAGCTTGCTCTAATTATCCTACTTGTAAAAATATACAACCAATAACAAAAGAAATAGCAAAATGTCCAAAATGTGGAAAGCCTGTATATGAGCGTAAAAGCAAAAAGGGTAAGACTTTCTATGGATGTTCTGGATATCCAGAATGTGATTTTATTTCTTGGGAAATACCTACAGAATATAAATGTCCAAAATGTGGACACTATTTAACTAAAAAGAGTGTATATGGCAATACTAGATATAAATGTTCTAATGAACAATGTGATTATACACATATTGTAAAGAAACCTAAAGAAAGCGAAAATAAGTAATTTTGCATAGTATCTTACAAAGGATATAAAATGGATATAAAAGAAGTTAATGTTATAGGTGCTGGTTTGGCTGGTAGCGAAGCTTGTTATCAACTACTTAAAAGAGGATATAAAGTCAATTTATTCGAAATGAAACCAGTCAAATTTTCACCTGCACATAAGAATAAAAATTTTGCAGAATTAGTATGTTCTAATTCTTTAAAATCTAATGATGTTACCAGTGCGTGTGGATTATTGAAAGAAGAATTAAGACATCTTGATTCTTTAGTAATTAATATTGCTGATAGTGTTAAAGTTCCTGCTGGTAGTGCATTGGCTGTTGATAGAGAATTATTTAGTCAAAAAATAACTGAAAAGTTAAAATCTTTTAAAAACTTAAATATTATTGAAGGTGAAGTTAGTTCTTTTGATACAACTAAACCGACAATAGTAGCGACTGGACCTTTAACAAGTGATGATTTGTCTAAGTTCTTAAAAAATATATTTGATGATAATTATTTATATTTCTTTGATGCAATAGCACCTATTGTTGATTATGATACAATAGATTTTGATAATGCGTTTATTGCAGACAGATATGATAAGGGAACTAAAGATTATATCAACTGCCCAATGAATAAAGAAGAGTACGAATTATTTTATAATGAATTAGTAAATGCTGAGATAGTTCATTTGCACGAATTTGAAAATTCAAAAGTCTTTGAAGGGTGTATGCCAGTTGAAGTATTGGCAAAGCGTGGTATTGATGCTTTGCGTTATGGACCATTAAAACCAGTTGGACTTACTGATCCAAAAACTGGTCGTTGGCCTTATGCTTGTGTTCAATTAAGACGAGAAACAAATAACTTAGATATGTTTAATATGGTAGGATTCCAAACCAATCTTACATTTAAAGAACAAGATAGAGTATTTAGATTGATACCTGCTTTGAAAAATGTTGAGTTTTTAAGATATGGTGTTATGCATAGAAATACCTTTATTAATGCTCCAACAATTTTAAATAGGTATTATCAAGTAAAAAAATATAACAATATTTTTGTTGCTGGACAATTAAGTGGTGTAGAAGGGTATGTTGAAAGCATAGCAAGTGGTTTGACTTGTGCAATCAATATGGACAAATTTTTAAATAATCAACCATTGGTAGATTTTACTAATTACACAATGATTGGTGCGCTATCTAATTATTTAGAAACAGCAGAACCAAAACATTTTCAACCTATGGCAAGCAATATGGGTATATTGATTGGTAGTACAGAAAGAATTAAAGATAAAAAACTAAAATATAAAAAATTAAGTGATACAGCACTTGAAAAACTAGATGAAATAATAAAAGAAAATCATCTTAATTAAGGAGTAAATTTATGGAATTATCACCTAAGCAAATAGTAGCCGAACTTGATAAATATATTATAGGACAAAATAAAGGTAAAAGAGCAGTTGCAGTCGCTTTGCGTAATAGATATAGAAGAAGTAAATTGCCTAAAGAAATGAGAGATGAAATAACTCCTAAAAATATCATTATGAAAGGACCAACTGGAGTTGGTAAAACTGAAATTGCAAGAAGACTAGCAAAATTGGTTAAAGCTCCATTTGTTAAAGTTGAAGCAACCAAATTTACTGAAGTTGGTTATGTTGGTCGTGATTGTGAAAGTATGGTAAGAGATTTGGTTGATGTTTCTGTAAGACTTGTTAAAGAAGAAAAAATGCACGAAGTACAAGTTAAAGCAGAAGAAATTGTAAACAACAAAATCTTAGATGTTATTTATCCTATTAGAAAACAAAACAATCCAGATAAAGATGTTGACGAATTAAGAAAAGAAATCCTAGATGACATTGTATCAGGCAAAATTGATAATGAAATCATAGAGATACCTTTATTGGATAATGCAAAGCCTATAGGTATGATGGCTGGTATGGGTGCAGAACTTGATATTAGTAATATGCTAGGCTCAATCTTCCCAGCACAAAAGAAAAAGAAAAAAGTTACTGTTGAAAAAGCTAAAGAATTATTATTGGCTGAAGAAAGTGACAAACTTATTGATACTGACAATGTTAATGCAGAAGCAATACGCAGAGCAGAACAAGAAGGTATTATATTTATTGATGAAATAGACAAAATTGCTGGCAAAAATTCTAAAGGACCAGATGTAAGCAGAGAAGGTGTGCAAAGAGATATATTGCCACTTGTTGAAGGTTGTAATGTAACAACAAAATATGGTGTTATAAAAACTGACTATATATTATTTATTGCTGCTGGTGCTTTCCATATTAGTAAAGTAGAAGACTTAATTCCAGAATTTCAAGGTAGATTTCCAATAAGAGTTGAACTTAGCAATCTAACAAAAGATGATTTTTACAACATTTTAACACAACCTAAAAATGCATTAACTAAACAATATGCTGAAATGTTGAGTGTTGATAACATCAATTTAACATTTACAGAAGATGCCTTAAAAGAAATAGCTAAAATAGCTGAAAGAGAAAATGAAAATGATGAAAATATAGGTGCTAGAAGATTGCATACTATATTGGAATTATTGTTAGAAGATATATCATTTAATGCTGATGGTACACATCCAATGTTAGATGTAACAATTAATAAAGAATATGTTGATAAAGTCTATGAAGAATCAGGACTTAAAAATTCTAAGAAAAAGATTCCTTTGGGATTTAATATTGCTGAAGAAGAATAAATAGATGGATAAAGAAGTACTGAAAGAAGAGAAAGAATACTTAATAACTGTAGAAAAGCAGATAAAGGATAGCATTGATTCTTTATCGGCTTTTTTAGCAACTGAACAATCTTCTATTCAAGAAGAAAAGTATTCTATGCGTGAAAACTATGCTACTGCTAGTGATAAAGACGATACTTTTTTAGATATATATTTAAGAAGTAACGAATTTGATGAGAAAGTAAAAGAGAAAAAACAACTTGAAAGAATGCAAAGAAACCCATATTTTGCTCGTATTGATGTAAGAGAAGATAATGGCAATGCATATTACAATTATATCGGATATAGAAGTTTAAATAATGATAAAGGTGGATTGTATATTATAGACTGGCGTGCACCTTTTGCAAGTTTGTTTTATGATTATGATAAGGGCAAATACACATATTCTACAATTAATGGTACAATCAATGGTGAAATTATTAATAAACGCCAATTTAAAATAGAAAATGCTGAATTAAAATATTATTTTGATGCTGATATTAAAGTTGATGATGATATTTTGCAAGAAACATTGTCTGGCACAACTAATGAAAAAATGAAAAACATTGTTGCTACCATTCAAAGGGAACAGAACCAAATTATTAGATGCTCAGAAGAATATAATACTTTGGTGCTAGGTGTTGCTGGTAGTGGTAAAACTTCTATTGCATTGCATAGAATAGCTTATCTTCTATATAAGTTGAAAGGAAAACTAAAAAGTAGTGAAGTAATGATACTTTCTCCTAATGAGATGTTTTCTGGCTATATATCAGAAGTATTACCAGACTTAAATGAAGACAATGCTCTTAATACAACTTTTGAAACTATTGTTAAAAACGAACTTGGTGATAAAA
This sequence comes from uncultured Clostridia bacterium, assembly GCA_934746645.1. Lineage (GTDB taxonomy): Bacteria > Bacillota > Clostridia > Christensenellales > UBA1242 > UBA6345. The sequence continues at coordinate 12,251 of CAKVFE010000001.1, read as the reverse complement.
TTGAGTTTGAAACAAAGAAAGAACAAGTTGAAAGAAGATTGTTTAATAAACATCCTTTTGATGATGATAAAGATAGTTATGAATTTTTGTTAGAGTTATATAAATTTTTAGTTAAATATTGTACAAAAGCATTTAAACCAACCAATATAAGAATTGGTGCTTACAATATCCCAGAAACTAAAATAGGTGGTATGTATTTTAACTCTTTCAAAAAGTTTATGCCTTTTAAAAGAATAGATTGGATAATTGAAAATTTGTATGATACATTCTTTTCATCATTTAAAGATTTGGAATTTAAAATTCAAGATTTTTTGAGTGCAAAATTGTATAGAATGTTTGTAAATAATAACCCAATCAATATCTATAAACTATTCTTAAAGTCATTAAATAAGCCATTTTCACTTATTAATGGTAAAATAAAATATGAAGACATTATACCAATTTTGATGATTAATTATTTTGTTTATGGAAGCATTGATTATACTTCATTTAAACATGTAGTTATTGATGAATCTCAAGATTATAATGCAATACAATTATTTTTAATTAATAGTTATTTTAATTGTACTAAAACAATAGTTGGAGATATAGGTCAATCATTAAATGTTGAAACATCACATAGCATTGTTGATAAAATTGACGATATCTTTAGTATATCTAATGCTGAACATACTTTGGTAAATTTAAATAATTATACTAAAAAAGAATTAAAAAAGTTGTATCTATATAAGAGTTATAGGTCAAGTTATCAAATAACAAATTTGGCAAATTCTGTTTTGGATAGGACTGATTGTGATCCAGTTAAGCGTGTTGGTGTTGACCCAGAATTAAAACAAGTAAAAACTAAAGAAGACCTTATTAACTTTATACAAACTAAGCTAAAACAGTATAAAGAAAAGGGATATAACAATATTGGTATTATTACAAAAACAAGTAAAAATGCTAGAGAATTATATTCTATTTGTAAATCCATTGATGGTATGCAATTAATTTCTACAAACGATACTTATACCAATGGGTGCGTCATTATAGATGCTTTTAGTTCTAAGGGACTAGAATTTGATGCTGTAATTGTTTTCAATGCCAATGATGTAGAATATGCTACTGAGTTGGATAGACAATTATTGTATGTATCTATAACTAGAGCTTTACACGAAATATCTTTATTGTATACAGGTAAACCTTCTAATTATTTAAACAATTATTTTTATAAAGGATAAATTATGTCATTTACTGAAAGAACTGAAATATTAATAGGAAAGCAAGGAATAGAAAAACTACAATCTTCACATATAGCTGTCTTTGGCGTTGGTGGAGTAGGTGGTTATACTTGCGAAATGTTGGTTAGAGCTGGAATAGGAGAAATTACAATTATTGATTTTGATACAGTAGCTATGAGTAATGTAAATCGTCAAATTGTTGCTCTTACTTCAACAGTTGGTAAATTAAAGGTTGATGTATTTAAGAATAGATTATTAGATATTAATCCAAATTTAAAAGTAAATGTTTTTCCTATTAAATTTTGCGAAGACAACATTGATTTGATTTTTAACAAACATTATGATTATGTTGTAGATGCTATTGATGATTTGGATAATAAGATTTTGCTAATAAAAACTTGTCATGATAAAAATATAGAAATTGTTAGTGCTATGGGTGCTGGCAATAGATGTGATATACCTGCATTTGAAGTTGCAGATGTATATAAAACATACAATGATGGTTTGGCAAAATTGATACGAAAACGTTTAAGAAGTGTTGGAGTGGAAAAACACAATGTAGTGTTTACAAAATCTGTTTCACAACCTAAAAGCCACATAGTGGGAAGTATTTCATATTATCCACCTATGTGTGGCTGTACGCTTTCGGCATTTGTTATTAATGAATTATTAAAAGGAATTGTTGATAATGATTGAAGATATTAATCCAGAAAAATTGGATAAATTAACAAGTGAAAATTTTATTGTTGTAGTACATTTTTATAGTGCAGGTGCATTTGCTTGTACTTTACTAGATAATACATTAGAAGAAATAAAAGATGAGTATAAAGACAAAATAACATTTGTTAAACTAGATTATAACAAGTATTATGATTTTTCTAGACAACTTGTTGTATTGGCAACTCCTACTATTTTGATTTATAAGAACAATATTGTTATGGAAAAACTTATGGGATATATGAATGTTAATCAAATGAAAGATGTTCTTAAAAAGTTTATAAATTAAAATCGGATTATTTTCCGATTTTTTTTAATAATTTATGTGATTTTGATTATGATTTTGCGTGAAAAATCAATAAAATTGGACTTAAATAAAAATTGTTGTATTGACAATTAATAAATTAAACATTATACTTATATAGATAATTTTTAATAACTTTAAAAACTGATAATTAATCAAATTGAAGTTAGTAAATAAAAACATTAGAGGATAAAATAAATGGCAAAAAAAATATATTTAGATAATGCAGCTACTACACAAGTTAGTGGTGAAGTTTTAAATGAAATGATTCCTTATTTTACAACTGTATATGGCAATGCTAATAGTTTGCATAGTTTTGGTAGAGAAGCAGACAATGGTGTTGATTTGGCTAGAGATAGAGTAGCTAAAGCTATTAATGCTAATAGCAGTGAAATATATTTTACTAGTGGTGGTACAGAGGCTAACAACTGGGCTATTAGAGGTGTTGCATACGCTAACCAAAATCGTGGCAAACATATTATTGTTTCTAGTATTGAACATCATTCTATTTTAGAAACATGTAAAGACCTAGAAAAAGAAGGTTTTGAAGTTACATATTTGCCAGTTGACGAAACTGGGTTGATATCTATGGCTGATTTGCTTCATGAAATTAGACCAGATACAATATTAGTTTCAATTATGGCTGTTAACAATGAAGTCGGTACTATCCAATATTTAAGAGCTATTGGAGAGATTGTTAAAGACTTTAAGGCATACTTCCATACTGATGCTGTTCAAGCTTTAGGCGTAATGGATATTGATGTTGAAGAAATGCATATTGATTTAATGAGTATGTCTTCTCATAAGTTACATGGACCTAAGGGTGTTGGTGCATTATATGTAAAAAAAGGTACACCAATTAAGAAAATCATGTTTGGTGGCGAACAAGAAAAAAATAAGCGTGGTGGTACACTTAATGTTCCTGCTATTGTTGGATTTGGCAAAGCTGTTGAAAGTACTAAGCGTGATTTAAAAGCTATTAATAAAAAATTGAAAGAAATAACCAATTACTTTGAAAAGAAAATGGAATATGAAATACCTGATATTAAGTTTAATGGTAATCCAAAACAAAAAGCACCAGGGATCGTAAATATTTCATTTAACAATATTGATAATGAAAGTATACTTATCAAGTTGGATCTTAACGATATTGCTGTATCAACAGGTTCTGCTTGTGCTTCTGGAAGTTTGACAAAATCACATGTATTAAAAGCTATGGGACTTACACAAGAAGAAGTTAATAGTGCTATTAGATTCTCTTTTGGTGTTGATATAACTAGAGATGATGTAGATTATGTTGTTAGAAAATTGGTAGAAATTGTAGGCGAATTAAGAGAAATTAGCCCAATAAAAACTAAAAAAGTAGGTGAGTAATTATGTATAATGAAATAATTATGAATAATTTTAACAATCCTCAAAATGTTGGTGAATTAAAAGGTGCTGATGGTATTGGCAAAGCACAAAGTAAAAAATATGGCGATGTTATCAAATTTTTTATTAAAGTTGATGAAAATAAAAAAATAACAGAAGCAACTTTTAAAAGTGTTGGTTGCGTTGCAACTATTGCTATATCTTCTGCATTAACTGTTAAAATGGTTGGTATGTCAGTAGATAGAGTTGCTAAAATGGAAGTAGAACAAATAAGTGCTTTAGTTGGTGGACTTCCTGAAATTAAGACATATTGTGCTGTTCTTGCAAAAGAAGCATTAGTTGGTGTCGTAAACAATTATAAAAAGCGTATGGCTAAACAAGCATAAAAGGGTGTATTTACACTCTTTTTTTGTAATAAATAATCCAAATTTGGTAATAATAAAATTAATACAAAGGAGGATTATTATGAAAGATTGTTTATTAATAGGTATGGCACTAGGTGTAATTGCTGGTGCATTAATTGTAACTAATAATACTAAAGCCGAACAATTGGTAGAAAAAGGTAAAAAAGCTGTAAAAAAACAGATTGAAAAAATTTAATAGAATAATGATTTGATTTGCAAATTTTTTCCAGATATGGTATTATTTGGTTATGGATAGTACATATTATAAAACAATGGCTTTAGACCTTGGAGAAAGAAGAATAGGCATAGCATTAAGTGATGTTATGGGCATAATTGCGTCTGGATTAGAAACTTATGAAAGAAAAGACATAATTTCGGATTGTAAGTATATTGCTGGACTTGTTGCTAAACATGGTGTTAAAGAGATTGTTGTTGGTCTACCAAAAAATATGGACGGTACTAGTGGTGAGCGTGTAGAGAAGACTTATGAGTTTTGCGAAAAACTTAAAGAGTATACACAAGAAAAAATTGTTTATTATGATGAACGATTAACCACTGTAGCAGCTGAAAAATTGCTGATTTCTGCTGATGTGTCCAGACAAAAAAGAAAAACTGTAATTGATAAATTGGCAGCAACAATTATTTTACAGGATTATTTAAACTTTAATCAAAGGGGAAAGTAGATGGAAAAAGAAGAAAGAAGTCAAATTGAAATGTTATTGGATGAAAACAATAATGAAAATCTTAAACTTTATGACGAAAATAATAAAGAAACAGAATTTGAACAAATTGCAGTTATTCCACTAAATGAAAAAATTTATGCAATTTTAAAACCAGTTACTAAAATCGTTGGTGTTAATGATGATGAAGCACTAGTATTTAGTATTGAAGAAATTGATGATGAAGATTGCATTGTACTTGTTGATGACGAAAAAGTTGTTGATGAAGTATTTAAGGAATACTACGAATTGCTTAAAGCAGAAGGAATTAATGTAGATTAATTATTAAAGAGGTTTTAGAACCTCTTTTTTGTAATAATGACTATATAAGGACAAAATTGACATATTTGCATAATACTAAATTGCTCATTAAAAATATAGAAAATTCTATGTATTACCATAAATGGTTAATTTGCAATTTTTATTTTTATATTGCAGGAAAATATAATTTTAAAATTAAAGTATTAAATATTTTGTTTGGTCATTATAAGATATTTTTGTTGTTCTGTTGAGTTAATTATATGTATTAAAAAGCAAATTATTAATATTAAAAAATGTAAGAAATATAGGAATTAATTATTAAAAATAAATTAAAAAAAATGATAATTTATAGTTGAATTATATTTAAGTATATGATACAATAAATCGTTTGAAAATTACACACTCAGTTCTATTTGTAAACTGTTGCCTATATGGTGGTTTATGGAGTTATAACGAATTGAGGAGGAATAAAAACAAGGAGGAAATAAAATGGCTGTAATTTCAATGAAACAATTGCTTGAAGCTGGCGTACATTTTGGTCATCAAACCAGAAAATGGAACCCAAAAATGAGCAAATACATTTTTACCTCTAGAAATGATATTCATATCATTAACTTAGAGGATACAGCAGTATTAGTAGAACAAGCTTATGCTTATGTTCGTGATGCTGCAAAAGAAGGTAAGACAATATTATTTGTTGGTACCAAAAAACAAGCACAACAAGCTATCGCTGATGAAGCTAAGCGTTGTGGAATGTACTATATCAACTCTCGTTGGTTAGGTGGTACATTAACTAACTTTAAGACTATCCGTTCTAGAATTGATAGACTTAATAAGATTAACCAAATGGAAAAAGTTGGTGAATTCAATCTATTACCTAAGAAAGAAGTTCTTAAACTTCAAGCTGAACGCGACAAATTGGAAAAATACCTTGGTGGTATCAAAGATATGACTAAGTTACCAGATGTTATGTTCATAGTAGACCCTAAAAAGGAACATATTGCTGTTAAAGAAGCAAGAGCATTAAATATTCCTATCGTTGCTCTAGTTGATACTAACTGTGATCCTGACTTAATTGATTATGTTATCCCTGGTAATGATGACGCTATTAGAGCAGTTGCACTTATTGCTGGTGTTATTGCTAATGCAGTTATCGAAGCTAAGGAAGGTGTTGTAGTTAATGTTGAAGACGAAACTACAACTGAAACCCCAGCTGTTGAAACAGAAGTAGCTGAAGTTGAAACTGAAGTTAAAGAATAATAATTAAGGAGATTTATATTTATGTCTACAACTGAAGATATTGTAAAATTGCGTAAGAGAACAAATTGTGGTATGATGGACTGCAAAAACGCATTAGAAGCTTGTAATGGCGACCTTGACAAAGCAACCGAATGGTTGAGAGAAAAGGGGATGGCTAAAGCTGCTAAGAAAGCAGACAGAATTGCTGCTGAAGGTCTTGTAACATCATACATCCACATGGGTGGTAAGATTGGTGTTTTACTAGAAGTTAACTGTGAAACAGACTTTGCTTCTAAGAGTGAACAATTTGCTCAATTATGTAAAGATATTGCTATGCATATAGCAGCTGCTAATCCTCTATATGTTAAACCAGAAGAAGTACCTGCTGCTGATTTGGAACATGAAAAGGAAATCTTAAAGGCACAAGCTCTTAACGAAGGTAAACCTGAAAAGATCGTTGAAAGAATGATTGAAGGTAGAATTAAAAAATTCTATGAAGATACATGTTTACTAAATCAACCATTTGTTAAGAATCCAGAACAAACTGTTACTGATTTAATCAACGAAACAGTATTGAAAATCGGTGAAAAAATTAGTGTTAGACGCTTTGTTAGATACGAAATGGGTGAAGGCTTAGAAAAGAGAACTGAAAACTTTGCTGAAGAAGTTATGAGCCAAGCTAATGGCAATAAGTAATTAAATATAATCAAAAATTTACCTAGAACATAGGTAAATTTTTTTTTGATGAAAAATACAAAATAACATAAATATATATAACTTAATATATTAATATATATTAAAAGATATTAAGTTAAAGTTATTTGTTTGCATATTTAGAAAAATTTTAGTAAAATGAATTGTAATGTATTACAAAAATATACAATAAAGGAAAAATATTTATGAATGAATCAGTAGATTTAAGCCTATTATCTTATGAAGAAGAAATTGAAAAGGCAATCAATTATTATGTAAGTGAATTGGGAGTTATAAGAGTTGGTAGAGCTAACCCAAAGATATTGGATAAAGTTGTAGTTGATTATTATGGAACTTTAACTCCTATTAATCAAATGGCTAATATTTCTGTACCAGAAGCAAGAATGATGCTTATTTCTGTTTGGGATATGTCACAAGTAAAAGCTGTATCAAAAGCTATTGAAGCAGCTAATTTAGGTGTTAATCCATCAGATGATGGTAGAGTAATTAGATTGGTATTCCCACCACTAACAGAAGAAAGAAGAAAAGAAGTTGTTAAAGAAGTTAACAAACTAACTGAAAATGCTAAAGTAAGTTGTCGTAATTGTCGTAGAGATGTTTTAGACGAATTTAAGAAAATGAAAAAGAACAACGAACTTACAGAAGATGAATTAGCAAGTTTAGAAAAAGATGTACAAAAAGCTTTAGATACCTCTATTGAAAAAATAGATAAATTGGCAGAATCTAAAAATAAAGAAATAATGGAAATCTAAATTTACATACAAAAGATAAAGTTTGCTAATATGTTAATGGCTTATAAGTATAACTTTAATTTTGGAGTATGAAAATGTTTGAGAAAAATAAATTAGATTCAAAAAAAATTCCAAATCATATAGCATTTATTATTGATGGAAATGGTAGATGGGCAAAACAAAGAGGATTGCCTCGTTCTATGGGGCATAAGGCAGGTATTGTTACTTGTAAAGAAATTATTAATGAATGCTTTAATTTAGGTATAAATTTTGTTAGTATCTATGGATTTTCTACTGAAAATTGGAATAGACCTAAAGATGAAATTGATACATTATTTGAATTGTTTAGAGATTTTATAAGAAAAGATTTGCAAGAATTGCTTCAAAAAAATGTAAAATTTATGGTATCTGGTGATTATAAAAAATTTCCTGATGATTTAGTAGAAGCAATAGAAGAATCGTTGGAGAAAACTAAAGATCACACTGGAATGGTTATTAATTTGTGTATTAATTATGGTGGAAGACCAGAACTTGTAAGAGCAATAAACAATATTATTAAAGACGGAATTAAAGAAGTTGATGATAATATAGTACATAAATATTTGTATACAGCGTCAATACCTGATCCTGATTTTATTGTTAGAACAAGTGGTGAGAATAGATTATCTAATTTTATGTTATGGCAAGGATCTTATTCGGAATTATATTTTCCAAAGACATACTGGCCAGATTTTCATAAAAAAGAATTGTATAAAGCATTAATTAATTATTCTAAAAGAAATAGACGATTTGGAGCGATTAAGGAGAACAAATGAAAACAAGATTACTTACGAGTGCTTATCTTGTAATAGGACTAATATTAGCTTTTGTATCTAGATTATTAACACCTTACATATTTGATGTTGTTATAGGTGCTTTAGCTGTTGTGGGTACTGTAGAAGTTGGTAGAGTATTTGAGAGAAGCAAACAATACAATAATATATATTTAGTAGGCTCTTTTCCTGCAGTCTTATTTGTAGGATTGGTTTGTGCTTTCACATTTAATTTTGCTTGGCAATATTATTTGTTGATGGTTATTGGCTTGATGGTATTATATTTTATTGTAACTTTTTTACTAACACTAATATTAAGAAAACAAACAGCAAGAGAAATGAGTAAATACCAATTAGAAGAGAAGGTTAGTTTGTATGCGTTTAAAAAAGCTATTAATACTTCAATTATATTGGTTTATCCAGCTTTAATGTTTGCTAGTTTGTTTGTCCTTAACCATTTATTTGATTTGTCTATTAGTGAAAATGTTGTTAACGCACCATTTGATTATTATCTATTGTTGACAGTATTCTGTGTAACAATTGTTACTGATTCATTGGCATTGGTTACAGGAATGACATTTAAAGGTCCTAAACTTTGTCCTAGAGTAAGCCCTAATAAAACAATTAGTGGCGCTATAGGTGGACTAGCTGGTGGTGTTGCTGCAGCGTTTGCTGTATATGGTTTATTTACCATTAATGCCGAATTTGTAAAAGCGTTTGAGTCTGTAGCTTCATTATGGACAGTAGCCATTTTAGGTTTGGTAGGTTCAGTTATAAGTCAAATGGGAGATTTGTTTGCAAGCTATCTAAAACGCCGTGCTCGTGTAAAAGATTATGGTACCATATTCCCAGGACATGGTGGCGTTATGGATAGAGTTGACGGACTTATCTTTAATGCAAGTTTTGTATTAATTTTTGCATTATTCCTTCTTAAATAACTTTTAAGTTATAATTGTTATTTATAATTAATATATTTTTTAAGAGTATGTTTTAAAAGTATTGTTTTGTAGCAATACTTTTAATTAATAGGAGAGTTATTTGATTAGTTGTATACTTAGTGTCGGTTCAGTATTTGCTAGACTTGGATATATAGCATTAGCGATTTTAGTTTTATTGTTAATGATTACTATTCACGAATTTGGACATTATACTGCTGGCAAAATCTTAAAATTTAAAATAAACGAATTTTCTATAGGATTTGGTAAAGCTCTTTTTACTAAAACTAAGAAAAATGGAGAAGTGTTTTCAATCAGACTTGTTCCTTTAGGTGGGTATTGTGCTTTTGATGGTGAAGATACTAATAATGAGGCAGATGGCTCATTTAATGCTCAAAAGCCTTGGAAAAGATTGATAGTACTATTTTGTGGAGCATTTTTCAACTTTTTATCTGCAATTATATTTAGCGTAGTACTTCTAGCTGTTATTGGTAATGGACAAGTAATGGTTAACAATATTGAAGGTATTAATAATTCGGTTGATAGATTGCAAGTGGGAGATATAATAACTCATTGCAATGATGAAAAAATCTCTTTCTTTAATCCGATTGGTAATATCACTCAAAATTTTGATATTGGTGAAGATATTAAAATGACCATTATAAGAAATGGCGAGAAGAAAGAGATAGTCGTACAAAAGTATACTACAGTTCAAGAAGGTAAGGAAGTAGGAATTATTGGAATGCAAAATTCTTATGTGAGATTATCTTTCGGAAAAGCATTACTTCAAGCTGTGCCATTTACATTTGAAATGGCTTGGCAATGCCTTGTTATATTGGGACAATTAATAGTTGGAAAGTATGGACTAAAAGATGTTGGTGGGCCAATAACGACTATAGGTTATATTGCTGATGCAGGTGCGATTAGTATGTACAATCTGTTGTTGTTAATTCCACTTATTGCTGTAAATTTGGCTGTATTTAATTTGTTGCCAATTCCAGCTTTAGATGGCGCAAAAATGGTGTTTGTACTTATAGAATGGATAAGAGGAAAACCTATTAATAGAGATGTAGAAAATAAGATTCATACTGTTGGATTAATATTGTTATTTGCATTTGTTGTGATTGTAGATTTTATACATTTAATAGGTTAAATTAAAAGAATTACGATATGGATAAATTACTTAATTACTTAAAACTTAATATGAAAGAACTATTTGATAATATAAAAATAGTCAACATATCATACAACAAAGCCACTAATTCGTTAGTGGTTAAAGTTGTTTATAGGATAGAGTTTAATTTTTCAGATAATTATAAGAATGAACTTAAAGAAAAAATTATCAACTTTTTAGCTATTCCTAATTTGAGTGTAGAATTAAAATGCAAAAAGAGTTTAGTTGAAAAAACTATTGTTGTTGATTTAGTTAAATATTATTTAAATAAGTACTATGCAAGTATTTTAGCTACTATGCAAGATAATGATTTTGTCGTAAATATAGCCGATAATCAAGTTTCTGTTGTAGTTAAATGCCAAGATGTATTTTACACATATTTAGAAAATAAAAACTTTGAAACAAGTTTAAAACTTTTCTTGGAAGATAATTATTTTCAGCAGTTTGATGTCAAATTGATTGCTAAAAATAATGTAAATGAGTTTGAAGATATACTAGATAATAACACTACAATATTTCAAAATACCAACGAAGAGGAATTTGCTCCAATCACATACGAATTAAATAATGTTGAACATATTTGTGGCACAAATACTGAGAATATTGCTCTTGCATCAAAATCTCTTACAAGTGAGTCCTCTAATGTTACTATTGCAGGAACTATAAATTATATAACTAAAAAAAGTTATATCTCTAAGCGTAAGAGTAGCAACGGCGATGAAAAAGAATATTATGGCTTTACATTGATTGACGACTATGGAAAAGTCCAATGTGTTTATTTCCCAACAAAAGAAACTTTGGAAAAATTTGAAAGTATTGAAGATAAACAGCAGATTGCTGTTGTAGGCGATGCTGAAGAATTTAATGGTAGATTAAACTTTAAGGTAAAGGGAATATCATCTTGTGTTTTGCCTGAAAAGGTGGAAGAAGTAGTAGAACAAAAGGCTGAAAATGAAAAATATATTTTCGTTGAACCAGAACCTTACATAAATTTAGCTCAAGCAACTTTGTTTGATGTTGTAGTTGAAAATAAGAATAAGTTCTTAAAAGAACACGATTGTGTAGTATTTGATGTTGAGACCACTGGTCTAGATGCTACAACTTGTGAAATGATAGAAATTGGTGCTTGCAAAGTTAGAGATGGTAAAATAATAGAAACATTTAGTGTGCTTATAAAGCCTTCTCAACCTATACCAGACCAAATAACTGATTTAACAGGTATTACTAATGAAATGGTAGCCAATTGTCGTACAATCAAAGATGTTTTACAAGATTTTTATAAATTTACTCGTAATTCGGTATTGGTTGCATACAACATTGCATTCGACTACAAATTTATGTATTTAGCTGGTACAAAACAAGGGTATAATTTTGACAATCCACAAATAGACGCAATGGTACTAGCAAAAGAAAAACTAAAAGGTATTAAAAACTACAAACTTAAAACTGTAGCTACTGTATTGGATGTATCTTTGGAAAATGCACATAGAGCAGTACATGATGCTATAGCAACTGCAGAAGTATTTATCAAACTTGTTGATAGTGATTATCAATTATAAAAAATTGTTTTATGATAAAACTAAATAATATAATTATTAATATAATATATATAAAACTAAATAATATAATTATTAATATAATATATATAAA